>NZ_JYLL01000044.1 GCF_001439695.1 Pseudomonas veronii | reverse complement strand
GATCATCCACGGCCATGACTTTCAAGCCGTTGACCTTGGCCTTGGCGACAATGGCCGGGCCGAGGGACACGTCCGGCGGGCAGATCACAAAGCCCTTGGCGCCGTTGGCGGCCAGGCTGTCGATGGCTGAGAGGGTCTTCTCGCCGTCGGGCACGGCGATCTTGATCACAGTGAAACCATGTTCCTTGCCGGCCTTTTCGGCGAAGGCCCATTCGGTCTGGAACCAGGGTTCTTCGGCTTGTTTGACCAGGAAGCCGATTTTTACTGCTTCAGCGGCCAGCGACAGCCCACTCAAGCTGATGGCCGAGACCGCCACAGCGGCGCAGCACAAGGAACGGATAGCACGACGACGATTCATACGGTTGACTCCTTATTGTTGTTTTCTTTTTTTTGTAGGAGCGAGCTTGCTCGCGAAAAGCCAGAGAGCGCCGCGTGCATTCAGGATGCACGCGTCATCGTTAACGTTTTTCGCGAGCAAGCTCGCTCCTACAGGGGTAAAGCGGTGAAGCGGTATAGCGTTCAGCCAGCAAAGCGGTGACACGGTTTGCCGGGCACATCGACCTCCATGGCCAACACCGCACCGTCCAAGGGGTGATCCAAGGGGCTGGCGGCGCTGGTGATGTACAGGGTGGTGAGGTCGGGCCCGCCGAACACGCAACTGGTGGGGCGGCTGACGGGCAGTTCGACGATGCGATCGACTTCACCGTCCGGCGTCAGGCGCAGCAGGCAACTGCCGTTCCAGCGCGCGTTCCAGATGTAGCCCTGACTGTCCATCGCCGACCCGTCCGGCCCGCCGCGCCCATGCGGGCCGAACCAGGGCTGGGCGGGGTCGAGTTGGCCGTTCGCTTGGATCGCATGCCGATACAGCGTGCCGTCGAGGCTGTCGCCGAAATGCACCTGGCGGCCGTCGTCGCTCCACAGCAAGGTGTTGGGAATACCCAGGCCGTGCAGCAACGGCGTGACCCGCGCATCGGCATCCACACGAAACAGCCCGCCGGAACGTCGCGTAACGGGCAGGTCTTCGCCGTGCTCGCCGATGTTGTTCTGCATGGTGCCCAGCCACAGGCGGCCCTGGGCGTCGCAGCGCGCTTCATTGCCACGGTTGCCCGCGTGCGGGTCGGCCACGCAGAACAGGCTCAACGCGGCGCTCGCCAGGTCCAATCGGTAGACGCCGCTGCTCAAGGTCACCAGCGCATCGCCGCGTTCACACGGGATAAACGCGGACACATGCTCCGGCAACCGCCAGGCCTGCAACTGCCCGTCCAGCAGGCGCAGCGCCTGTTTGCCAGCGATGTCGACCCAATACAGGGCCTGGGTGGGCACGTCCCAGAACGGGCCCTCCCCCAGTTGCGCACGGTGTGCGCTGACGGCGTGAAACGACATGTTGCCTCCTGGATTGTTATTGTTCTCAGGTGCGCGTTACAGCGAGTCGCGTGACGGTGTGCCATCCACCAGGCGTTGGATACGCAACGGGTTGGCGTTTTTCAACGCGTCGGGCAGCAGGCTGTCCGGGTAGTTCTGGAAACACACCGGGCGCAGGAAGCGGTCGATGGCCAGGCTGCCGACCGAGGTGCCACGCGCATCCGACGTCGCCGGGTACGGCCCGCCATGCACCATCGCATCGCAGACTTCCACGCCGGTCGGGTAACCATTGAGCAGGATACGCCCGACTTTCTGCTCCAGCAGCGGCGTGAGTTCGGCGAACTGTTGCAGGTCGGCCGGCTCGCCGATGATCGTCGCCGTGAGCTGGCCGTGCAGGCCATGCAAGGCGGCGCTGAGCTGGGCCTGGTCGGCGACTTCGACGAACACCGTGGTGGGGCCGAACACTTCCTCTTGCAGCACTTCATCGCCGTCGATCAGCAGGCTGACATCGGCCTTGAACAACTGCGGCCGTGCCTGATGCCCGGCTTGAGCCTGACCGGCCAGGTGTTGGATGCCGGGGTGCGCCAGCAGTTTTTGCAGGCCCTTGTCATAGCTGCTCAAGGTGCCGGCATTGAGCATGGTCTGCGCCGGCTGATCGCCGATCAGTTGCGCCACCTGCTGGGTGAACGCGCTGAAGGCCGGCGACGCGAGGCCGATCACCAGACCGGGGTTGGTACAGAACTGGCCGCAGCCTTGCACCACCGAGGCAGTCAGCTCGCGTGCCACGGTTTCGGCCCGCGCCTGCAGGGCCTGGGGCAACACGATGACCGGGTTGATGCTCGACATCTCGGCGAATACCGGGATCGGCTGCGGACGCGCCGCCGCCATGTCGCACAGGGCGCGCCCGCCCTTGAGCGAGCCGGTAAAGCCGACCGCCTGGATCGCCGGGTGCTTGACCAGCGCTTCACCGACGCCGCCACCAAAGATCATGTTGAACACGCCCGCCGGCATCTCGGTGGTCTCGGCCGCGCGAATGATCGCATCGGCGACGCGCTCGGCCGTGGCCATATGCCCACTGTGGGCCTTGAACACCACCGGGCAGCCGGCCGCCAGCGCGGCGGCGGTATCCCCGCCCGCCGTGGAAAACGCCAGGGGGAAGTTGCTCGCGCCAAACACCGCAACCGGGCCCAGACCGATGCGGTATTGGCGCAGGTCCGGGCGTGGCAGCGGCTGGCGATCCGGCAGTGCCTTGTCGATGCGCGCGCCGTAGAAATCGCCGCGACGCAACACCGTGGCGAACAGCCGCATCTGCCCGCTGGTGCGGCCGCGCTCGCCTTTGATACGCGCAGCGGGCAGCGCGGTTTCCCGGCAGACCAGTTCGACGAAGGCATCGCCCAGCGCGTCCAGCTCATCGGCGATCGCGTCAAGGAACTGCGCGCGGCGCGACGCACTCAAGGCGCGGTACGCCGGGTAAGCCGCTGCCGCGGCCTTGGCGGCGGCGTCGACTTCCTGCGGGGTCGCCTGGTAGAAATCCTGGGGCAAGGCTTCGCCGGTCGCCGCATCGACGCTCTGCAGCTTGAGGCTGCCGTTGGCGCTGCGCTGGCCGCCGATGTAGTTGTGACCAAGGAACTGGGGCATGTGGCTCTCCTTTAAAGGGTGATGACGTCGCCGGGTTCGAAGACGGCGTCGGCACTGCCGACACGATTGACAAGCGGCGCGCCGAACTCGGCCTGGCTGATCTCGAACACATCGCCCGGTTGGGTACGTATACCGTCGGCGAATGACAGGGTGGCGGTGCCGAAGAAATGAATGTGTACATCGCCGGGTTTGAGGAACTGGCTGTACTTGAAGTGGTGGTACTCAAGGTTTTCCAGACTGTGGCACATATTGGCCTCGCCACTGAGGAACTCGTTCTGCCAGATCGCCTCGCCGTTGCGCAGGATGCGGCTGGTGCCCGCAAGATGCCGGGGCAACTCGCCCACGCGCAACTCCGGGCCGTAGCTGCAACTGCGCAGTTTGGAATGGGCCAGGTACAGGTAGTTCTTGCGTTCCATCACGTGGTCGGAGAACTCGTTGCCCACCGCGAAACCCAGGCGATAGGGCTTGCGGTCGTGGCCGATCACATACAGCCCGCCGATCTCCGGCTCTTCGCCGGCGTCTTCGGCAAAGGGCGGCACCGGGAACGCCGCGCCGGGGCGCACCACGATGCTGCCGTCGCCCTTGTAGAACCACTCCGGCTGCACGCCCGCCTGGCCGGCCGCCGGTTTGCCGCCTTCCACGCCCCACTTGAAGATACGCATGGTGTCGGTCAACGCGCTGTCGTCACCGGCCTGCTGGTGCATCTTGTCCCGCGCCGACGCGCTGCCCAGGTGGGTCAGGCCGGTGCCGCTGATCAGCATATGGGCCGGGTCCGGGTGGTCCAGCGGTGGCAGGATCTTCAGGTCGGCCAGCAGCTCGGCGTAATGATGACTGTCGCCCAGGCCGAGGCTCTGCACCTGCTGCACCAGGCCCACGCCGGCTTCGATCGCGGCCAGCGCCAACTCGCGCACACTGTGGGCGCTGAGCACTTCGCGCACCTGGCTGCCCTCCACCACGCCGACCCGGCGCTCGCCGTTGGACACCTCGAACTGAACTAAACGCATGAAACTTCTCCTCGATTAAGTACGTGTGGCGCCACGGGCACTGGCGGCAAATTGCTCGGCAGGCAGCACATGCTTGCGCTCCAGCACGCGGTAGACCACGCCGGTCAAGACCAGCCCGAACACCATCACCAGGGACAAAAAGTACAAGCCCGAAGCCAGGTTGCCGGTGTATTCCTTGAGCGCGCCGATCACGAACGGGCCGATATAGCCGCCGAGGTTGCCCACCGAGTTGATCAACGCAATGCCCGCTGCCGCACTGGCGCCGGCGAAAAACCGCCCCGGCAGGGTCCAGAACACCGCCGTGCAGGAAAACAGCGCGAACGCCGCCAGGCACAGCGCGGCCATTTGCAGCACCGGCACACTCAGCCAGGCACTGCAGAACAGGCCGATGGCACCCAGTACATAGAGCACCGCCAGGTGGCCATAGCGGTCGTTCAAACGGTCGGAACTGCGCGGGATGATCAACAGCCCGACGATGCCGAAGATATACGGCACCGCCGACACAAAGCCGGTAACCAGGTCCGTGCCGCCGAACTGCTTGATCAGGGTCGGCAACCACAGGCCCAGGCCGTAGATGCTCAGGGTCACCGGCAGGTAGAACAGCGCCAGCAGCAACACGCGCTTGTCCTTGAGGGCGTGCAGCGGGTTGCCGTGGCGGGTCTGGCCGTAGGCTTGCAGGTCCTTGGCCAGTTCGCCGGTGAGCCAGGTTTTTTCGTCCTCGCTCATCCAGTTGACCTGCTTGGGGCCGTCCGGCAGGTAGCGCAGCACCGGCCAGGTGAGCAGGAGCGCCGGGGTGCCGATGACGATGAACAGCCATTGCCAGCCGTGCAGGCCGAGGACGCCGTCCATGCCCAGCAGGCCGCCGGACACGGGGCCGGTGATCATCATCGCGATCGGCTGGGAGAGGATGAACAGCCCGAGGATCTTGCCGCGATGGCGCACCGGGAACCACTGGGTGATGTAGTACAGAACGCCAGGAAAGAACCCGGCCTCCGCCGCGCCGAGCAGAAAGCGCATCACATAGAAGCTGTGTGGCCCCTGCACGAACGCCATGCCGATGGTGATGGCGCCCCAGGTGAGCATGATGCGCGCGAACCAGCGCCGCGCGCCGAAGCGATCGAGCATCAGGTTGCTGGGGATCTCGAACAGGAAATAGCCAATGAAGAACAGACCCGCGCCCAAACCGTAGGCCGCATCACCGATGCCGACGTCGGCGCCCATGTGCAGCTTGGCGAAACCCACGGCGGAGCGGTCCACGTAGGCGATCAGGTACAGCAGGATGAGGAAGGGAATCAGTTTCAGCGTGATGCGCCGTATAAGCCGCAGTTCCTGGCTCATGGGGGTCGATCTCCGATTGTTGTTTTTATAGAAGCTCGGGGGACGCCTCTCGCGAAAATCCGCCAGGGCCATACCTCAGTTAAGCCAGACTATATAGTAGGACTATTTGCAAAACAACTCTTCCAAAGCTTCGATTTTGCGCTTATGTTTAAGCACGCATAGAACATATAGTCATACAATAAGAGAAACCATCATGCCTGATAAAAAGCCCGGCCTACGCTCCGCCCAGTGGTTCGGTACCGCCGACAAGAACGGCTTCATGTACCGCAGCTGGATGAAGAACCAGGGCATCGCCGACCATCAGTTCCATGGCAAACCGATCATCGGTATCTGCAATACCTGGTCGGAATTGACGCCGTGCAACGCGCATTTCCGCCAGATCGCCGAGCATGTCAAACGCGGCGTGATCGAGGCCGGCGGCTTCCCCGTGGAATTCCCGGTGTTCTCCAATGGCGAATCGAACCTGCGCCCTACCGCCATGCTCACGCGCAACCTGGCGAGCATGGACGTGGAAGAAGCGATTCGCGGCAACCCCATCGACGGCGTGGTGTTGCTGACCGGCTGCGACAAAACCACCCCGGCGCTGCTGATGGGCGCGGCCAGTTGCGACGTGCCGGCCATCGTGGTCACCGGCGGGCCGATGCTCAACGGCAAGCACAAGGGCCAGGACATCGGCTCGGGCACGGTGGTGTGGCAGCTCAGCGAACAGGTCAAGGCCGGCACCATCAGCCTGGATGACTTCCTCGCGGCCGAGGGCGGCATGTCGCGTTCGGCGGGCACCTGCAACACCATGGGCACCGCGTCGACCATGGCCTGCATGGCCGAGGCACTCGGCACCTCCCTGCCCCACAACGCGGCGATCCCGGCGGTGGATGCACGGCGTTATGTGCTGGCGCATATGTCCGGCATGCGTGCGGTGGAGATGGTGCGCGAAGACTTGAAGCTGTCGAAGATCCTCACCAAGGAAGCCTTCGAAAACGCGATCCGCGTGAACGCGGCCATCGGCGGTTCGACCAATGCGGTGATCCACCTCAAAGCCATCGCCGGGCGCATCGGCGTGGAACTGGACCTGGACGACTGGACGCGCATCGGGCGCGGCATGCCGACCATCGTCGACCTGCAACCGTCCGGGCGTTTCTTGATGGAAGAGTTCTACTACGCCGGTGGCCTGCCGGCAGTGCTGCGCCGGCTCGGTGAAGCCAACCTGATCCCGCACCCGAACGCCTTGACCGTCAACGGCAAGTCGCTGGGCGAGAACACCAAGGACTCGCCGATCTACGGCCAGGACGAAGTGATCCGCACCCTCGACAACCCGATCCGCGCCGACGGCGGCATCTGTGTGCTGCGCGGCAACCTGGCCCCGCTGGGCGCGGTGCTCAAGCCGTCGGCCGCCAGCGCGGAGCTGATGCAGCACCGTGGCAGGGCCGTGGTGTTCGAGGATTTCGACATGTACAAGGCGCGCATCAACGATCCGGAACTGGAGGTGGACGCCCACTCGATCCTGGTCATGAAAAACTGTGGACCCAAGGGTTATCCGGGCATGGCCGAAGTCGGCAACATGGGCCTGCCCGCCAAGCTGCTGGCCCAGGGCGTGACCGACATGGTGCGGATTTCCGATGCGCGCATGAGCGGCACGGCGTATGGCACGGTGGTCTTGCACGTCGCACCGGAAGCCGCTGCCGGCGGGCCGTTGGCTGCGGTGCGCGAAGGCGACTGGATCGAACTCGACTGCGCCAACGGGCGCTTGCACCTGGACATCCCCGACGCCGAGCTGGCGGCGCGCATGGCTGACCTGAAACCACCGCAGAAGCTGATCGTCGGCGGCTATCGCCAGCTGTACATCGACCATGTGCTGCAAGCGGACCAGGGCTGCGACTTCGATTTCCTGGTGGGTTGCCGCGGGGCCGAAGTCCCACGTCATTCCCACTAATTGGGATGCTATGATGCCGCCTATTTAGCCAGAGCATCCCTGTCGTTATGGATCACCAGCCGTCCAAGCCGCGCAAGAGCATGCATGCCCAGATCGTCCAGGACTTGGGCATGCACATCGTTTCCGGTCGCTTCAAGCCAGAAGAACGACTGCCCATGGAGGCCACGCTGTGTGAGGAGTACAAGGTCAGCCGCTCGGTATTGCGCGAGGCGACCCGGGTGCTCAGCGCCAAGGGCCTGGTGTATTCCAAGCCACGGGTAGGCGCGGTGGTGCGGCCGCGGGTGAAGTGGCACCTGCTCGACCCGGACGTACTGTCCTGGTTGATGCAGTCCACCCCCCATAGCGAGTTCTTCAACACCCTGGCTGGCGTGCGGCGCATCCTCGAACCGGAAATCGCCGCCATGGCCGCGACCACCGCGACCGCTGAAGACATCGCCACCATCGAAAAAGCCTACCTCGGCATGGAAACCGCGCAGACCCACGACGCGCTGCTACAGGCCGACCTGGACTTCCACCGTGCGATTGCCGACGCCACGCGCAACGACCTGCTGGCGTATATGTGCAACATGCTGTCGCTGCCGCTGCGCGAGTCGATCAACATCACCAACCGCCGCCCGGATATCCAGGGCCTGAGCCTGCCCCGGCACAAGGCGATCCTCACCGCGATCCAGAACCGCGACGCCCTCGGCGCCCGGCATGCCTCGCTGGTGCAACTGGACGACACGCGGGTGGCGCTGGATACGGTGATGAATGTGCTGACGCCGTTATAAGCCCCACCCTCGTTCGACAACCGTGAAGATCCAAATGTGGGGCTCAACGGCACCCGCAAGACGGGGCGCAAGAACACTTTCTGTCAGCCCTGGAGATCAAATGTGGGAGATGTCGAGCTTTAGCGAGGCTTCGATGGCGGCGGGCCTGCTGGCATCGGTGTGACATCTCCCACAGGTCGGGCTGAGCGGCCGCCTCAGCGATAGCGTTCCAACCAATGGGCATACGGCGCAGGCAAGGTCCAGGAGGCGTTCTCTACCCCCAGTTCCTTGGCGGCAAAGTACGCCCAATGCGGATCAGCCAGATGCGCGCGCCCCACCGAGACCAAATCCACCTGCCCGGCCTGCAACGCACCTTCCGCCAATTGCGGCGTGCCAAACCCCCAGGCCGAAGTGACCGGGATACCGGCTTCGCGACGCACGCGCTCAGCGATCGGCCCCAGGAACGCCGGGCCCCACGGGATCTGGGTGTCAGCAATGGTGAAGCCGACGCTGACGCTCAGCAGGTCGAGGCCACCGGCCTTGAAGCGACGGGCCAGTTCGATGGATTCGGTCAGCGTCTGCTCGTCACGGCCGTCGTATTCGATCACGCCGAAACGCGCGGTCAACGGCAGGTTTTCCGGCCAGACTTCGCGCACGGCGGCCAGGGTTTCCAGGAGGAAACGGCTGCGATTGTCGAAGCTGCCGCCGTAGGCGTCGGTGCGCTGGTTGGAATGTTCGGAGAAAAAGCTCTGGCCCAGGTAGCCGTGGGCGAAGTGCAGTTCGATCCATTCAAAACCGGCGTCGCGGGCACGGCGGGCGGCGTCGACGAAGTCCTGGCGCACGCGGGCGATGTCGTCCAGGGTCATGGCGCGCGGCACGTTAGGCAGGTTGGCGCCGAACGCAATGGCCGAAGGCGCAATGGTCTCCCAGCTGCGCGCATCGGAAGCGGGGATATGGTCGTCGCCTTCCCATGGGCGGTTGGCACTGGCCTTGCGGCCGGCGTGGGCGATCTGAATGCCTGGCACCGCGCCAGCAGCCTTGATGGTCTTGACCATCGGCACGAACGCCTGGGCGTGGGCATCGCTCCAGATACCTGCACAACCGGGAGTGATACGGCCTTCAGGAGACACCGCGGTGGCTTCGACCACCAGCAAACCGGCGCCGCCACGGGCCATGCTGGCCAGGTGAACGTGGTGCCAGTCGTTGACGATGCCATCGTTGGCCATGTACTGGCACATCGGCGGGATCGCGATGCGATTGCGCAAGGTCACGTCTTTGAGTTTGTAGGGTTCAAACAAGGCAGCCATCAGGCACCTCCAGGAGCGAGTGATTGATTCGATAGTTCGATGGTATTCGAACTATGGTATTCAACACCAGCCCTGTTATCATTTGTTTTATGCGAGCCTTCAAACACCCCGCCCTGCAAGACCTGACACTCGAACGCGTGCTCTACGCCTTGAGCGACCCGGTGCGCCTGGAAATCATCCGCTACCTGGCCGACGTGCCCGAGGCCACCTGCGGCGAACTGGACGGCGGACGGCCGAAATCCAGCATGTCCCACCACTTCCGCGTGCTGCGCGATGCCGGGCTGGTCCACACCCGCAGCGTCGGCACCACGCATCTGAATTCGTTGCGCGCGGATGTGCTTGAGGCGCGTTTTCCCGGGTTGCTGGCGAGTGTTCTGGCTCAGCGGTAAACGATAGGATCAGGACAGCGATCCGAGCGTATTACGTCACTGCTCTATTTTTGCGGACGGGGGCGTATCGATCAGTTGTGCTCGATCAGTTGTGCTCGATAGGTTTTGTAGATCTGTTGAACCTCAGGATCGTCCAGTTTTTCGTAAGTTATCCCTTCTTTATCCAGGCCATCCAATCCCTTGATGCCACCTATCATCCCCGGCCATTCATCACGGTGGGCAATATCGACGACAAAGGGTTTCAAGTAATTATTCAGATGCCCCTTGAACGGTGCCCTGAGCTCTTCGCTAAGTGCCCGAAGATAATCGTCCTTGTTCGTTTTCGACCACTCAATGGCGAACTTGGCGCGATAACAAAGCTCCATGAAAACAAGCAGAATCGTGCGCCCATTACCATCAAGAAAAGGGTGCGCAAATGCTAGTTGCCCCATCACATCGCCAGGACGCTCTCTGAAGCGCTTCTTGTTCGACGCCAGTTCAAGCGCATAGTCAATGGAGCGCTTGATCGAGCCAGGATGTTCAAAGACAGTATGCCAAGGATCGTCGTGGGAACCCTTGAATACGGCAAGATGCGGCACCAGATCATTTCGATCTTTACCCGCCCAGTGATAGAAATCAGAAAACAAGATTTCGTGTACTTTGAGGACCGACTTGTAATCAATCGGTTTTTTCTTGGCCAAATAACCCAGTGCATCTTCCATGCTCAACTCAAAGGACAGATGCTCAGACTCCTTGACCTCCATAGGATCTTTAAGCTGTAACGCGTTTTGAAGATATCCAGCGGTATCAAAATCTCCGAAAGGATCAAAACTCATGCGCTGAGTTTCTTCTTGGCGCGGCGCTTCTCCTGAAGATAACTGCCTTGAAGTGCAAGGGTTTCCGACTTGCTCAAAATACCCTTGCGCTTAAGGTTGACCAATAACTGTTCCACACCATCCAATTCGACCGCATCACCAGCCAGTCCGGTGATGGCAACCGCCATTCGGCTGATGCTGTCACGTTCAGCGGTGACATGATGCGCTTTAGCCAGCCTGCGCACTTTGCTGGCAATACTGACATCGGTTGTACTCGTCATTTGGAATCCCTCTGTTAGCTTTTCGAGCATAGCATGGTGGTGGTCCTTGCTCTCTACCCAGCTCGACGGGCGCAATCATTGATTTGATCCGGTGTACCGCCCTCCTTCACCGAACCTTTCACGGCAAACCAACGTCCGAGCTTAGGCACTGTTGCTTACCGCTCGCCGCGAGGTCTCCGTTTGAAAGCCGCCATCGTCAAAAAATACCGCCTGATCATCAAAACCATGGGTTATGTCGGTTGGGCCCTGTTCTGGCTGTTGCTGTGGGACGTCGCCGTCACCGTGGACTTCATGCTGTTTCTCACCACCAAGATCAACCTGCCGCTGATGCCCCTGACCTTGCTCGGCTCAGCGCTGGTGGTGCTGATCAGTTTTCGTAACAGCAGCGCCTACAACCGCTGGTGGGAAGCGCGCACCTTATGGGGCGCGATGGTCAACAATTCGCGCAGTTTCGCACGGCAGGTGCTGACGCTATTGGATGACCTCGGCAACGACGTGAACCCGGTAAAGGCCACCCTGTTGCGCCGCCATGTGGCCTATGTGAACTGCCTGGCCGCCCATCTCAAGGGCCGGCCGTGCCCGGACGAGGTGCGGGCATTTATCCCGGCCGAGGAATTTGCGCGCAACGGCGCCACCAACAATTTCGCCAATGACATCCTCACCGGCTCGGCGGCGCTGTTGGCCAGGGAATACAAGGCCGGGCACCTGGACAGCATCCGCCTGGCGCGGCTGGAGTCGACGCTGGTGGATTTGTCCAACGCCCAGGGCGGCATGGAACGCATCGCCAATACCCCGCTGCCCTACCCTTACGTGTACTTCCCGCGCCTGTTCATTTCGTTGTTCTGCCTGATCGTGCCGGTGGGCCTGGTCGAATCCCTGGGCTGGTTCACCCCGCTGGCCTCCACGGTGGTGGGCTTCATGCTGCTGGCCATCGAGCGCATCGGCACCGACCTGCAAAGCCCGTTTCACTCCAGCGAACATCAGATCCAGATGGAAACCATCTGCGAAACCATCGAGAACAACCTGCAGTCGATGCAGCGCGATGCGCTGGGCGGCAACCGTATCGGCTGAACGCCTCCACGGCCTCAAGTGCGTGCCCCGACGGTCGATATAAGGGGTACGCATGGGCGCACCCCTCATAACAATACATGCGACGCTACTGTTTTCCCCTTGCCAAAACTATAAATACCCGCGGGAGAAGTCATGAATATCAAGCAAAAGCTGACCTGGGCGTTTGCGGCCATCGCGTGCGTGCCGGTTATCCTGGTGGCGGTGCTGGTGGTGCTGAACCTGCGCGAGGCGGCTGTGGCCAATTTCCTCGACAGCAGCGGCCGCGAGATCCGCCAGATCGATAACGGCATGAAGCAGTTCTTCGACGGCATCAGCCAGAACGTCGAGTACGTGGCCAAAGACCCTCGCGTTGTCGCGGCCAAGGAGCTGAAGAACTACGCCGGTGCCGACGCCGCACAAATCCCGCTGACGCCAACGAATAAAGAGCTGCTGGCGATATTCGAGCAGTTCGCCAAAAGCCATCCAAGCACCGCCTACCTGTCCCTGGGCCTGAGCGACGGCGGTTATGCGAGCTGGCCTGACGACACCAAACTGAACAACTACGACCCGCGTGTACGCCCCTGGTACAAAGCCGCCGTGGCCGCTCCGGGCACCACCGTGCGGACCGGGGCCTATTACTGGGCGCCGGACGATGTGGTGCTGATCGGCACGGTCCACACCGTGGTCGACGCCAGCGGCACCCTGCTCGGCGTGGTCGGCCTGGACGTCTCGCTCAAGCAGCTCACCGAACTGGTGCGCAACATCAAGCTGGGCGACAGCGGCTACCTGATGCTGGTGGAAGCCAACGGCAACGTGCTGGTGGACCCCAGCGACGCCAAGCACAACTTCAAGCCGATGGCCGAACTCGGCGCCAACTACGCCGAACTGGCCAAGCGCGGCGACGGCGTGACCCGAGTGGATATTGATGGTGTGGCTTACATGGCCAACGTGGTCAGCTCCAAAGACCTGGGCTGGCGCTTTATCGGCTTGATCAAGCGCGACGAAGTGATGGCCGACGCCACCCGCCTGACCTGGCTGATCGCAGCCATCGCAGCGGTACTCGCCGTGGTCTTCGCGATTGTCGGCGCGAGCTTCGCCAGCATGATCGTGCGCCCGATTCGCGGGGTCGCCGACGGTCTGCAAGAAATCGCCGAAGGTGAAGGCGACCTCACCCGCCAACTCAAGGTGCAAGGCAAGGACGAAACCGCTAGCCTGGCCGGCTGGTTCAACCAGTTCCTGGGCATGATCGCCCAGTTGGTACAGCGCATCGGCAGCGCATCCTCCGACCTGCAAAGCGCCGCCGCCGACACCCGCGAAGTGGCCAACAACCTGAACCAGGCCGCCGGTCGCCAACGTGAAGCCGTGGAGCTGGTGAGTACCGCATTCAACGAAATGGTGGCCACCGCCAACGAAGTCGCCCGCTCCTGCAGCGCCGCCGCGTCCAGCGCCGACGCAGGCTACCGCGATGTACACGACGGCCAGCAGCATATCGGCGAAGCCACCGGCAGCGTGCTCAAACTGAGCGAAGACCTGCAAAAGTCGACCCAGACCATGCAGCAGTTGGAGCAGGACAGCAAAAACATCAACACCATCCTCGACACGATCCGCTCGATTGCCGAGCAGACCAACCTGCTGGCGCTCAACGCGGCGATTGAAGCCGCGCGCGCCGGTGACCAGGGCCGCGGCTTCGCGGTGGTCGCCGACGAAGTGCGCGCCCTGGCCCGCCGCACCGCCGACTCCACCGGCGAGATCGACAGCCTGCTCGGCAACCTCGCGCGCCGCACCCAGGAAGTCACCCTGCAGATGCAAGGCAGCCTGCAGGTGTCGCAAACCAGTGTGGAACGCATCCAGCAGGCCCGCGACAGCTTCGACAAGATCCAAGGCTCGGTGGACTCGATCCGCGACCAGAACACCCAGATCGCCACCGCCGCCGAGGAACAGCACCAGGTCGCCGAACAGATCAACCAGCACATCGCGCAAATCCACGCCGATGCCCAACTGGTGGAAGACTTTGCCCACTCGGCGCAGACCGGCTCTGGCCGTTTGACGGATATCTCCGGGCAGCTCAAAGGCCTGGTAGGCCGCTTCAAGTTCTAACCCCCGCCAATGCAAGGCGGTGAGCCACTCACCGCCTCTGCTGCTTACCCCACGCCAGCCTCTACCTTGAGCCCGACCGCGCAACCGGTCGCCTTGAGGTGCATCAACACGCCAATACCTCCCGCCGACCTCGGCGTCACTGTCCGCATCCGCGGATAAGGCTGGCGTGCAACCGCCGATCATTCGAACGTGCTGACGTCTATTGCGATTCTCGTATTATGGTATACCATCATACGCAGACCTCTCACATCAGACGGAGCAGCCCATGAGTTTCGAAATCCGCAAGATCGTCAGCTACGTAGAAGAAACCTTTATCGAAGGCGGTAAAGCCGCGGACACTCCCGTGACCATGGTCGGCCTGGCCGTGGTGCTGAAAAACCCTTGGCTGGGTCGCGGTTTCGTCGAAGACCTCAAGCCTGAGATCCGTGCCAATTGCTCCGACCTCGGCGCGCTGATGGTCGAGCGCCTGGTGGGCATCATCGGCGGCGCGGAAAAAATCGAGGCCTACGGCAAGGCGGCAGTGGTCGGTGCCGACGGCGAGATCGAACATGCCAGCGCGATCATCCACACCCTGCGCTTCGGCAACCACTACCGTGAGGCGGTCAAGGCCAAGAGCTACCTGAGTTTTACCAACAAGCGCGGCGGCCCGGGCACGTCGATCCAGATCCCGATGATGCACAAGGACGACGAAGGCCTGCGTTCGCACTACATCACCCTGGAGATGCAGATCGAAGATGCGCCGCGTGCCGACGAAATCGTCGTGGTCCTGGGTTGCGCCGATGGCGGCCGCCTGCATCCGCGCATCGGCAACCGTTATATCGACCTGGAAGAGCTGGCGGCTGAAAAAGCCCAGTAAGCAAGACCGGCCACCCCAACAAAAAGCATGCAGGAGCGCTCCATGATTCGGCTCACCGCTGAACGCACCCCGGCTGGCACCAGTTATCTGGCGACCGGCCAAGGCCAGCCTGTGGTTTTGATCCACGGCGTGGGCCTGAATAAAGAAATGTGGGGCGGGCAAGTCGTTGGCCTGGCCACGAACTACCGCGTGATCACCTATGACATGCTCGGCCATGGCGCCAGCCCGCGCCCGGCCGCCGACACCCCGCTGCTCGGCTATGCCGATCAGTTGCTGGAACTGCTCGACCACCTGCAACTGCCCCAGGCCACGGTGATCGGGTTTTCCATGGGCGGCCTGGTCGCGCGGGCGTTTGCCTTGCATTACCCCGAGCGTCTGAAGGGCCTGGTGGTGCTCAACAGTGTGTTCAACCGCAGCCCTGAACAGCGTGCCGGGGTCATCGCACGTACCGCCCAGGCCGCCGAACACGGCCCCGACGCGAATGCCGAAGCCGCACTGTCGCGCTGGTTCAGCCGTGAATACCAGGCGGCCAACCCGGCGCAGATCGCCGCGCTGCGTGAAACCCTGGCGGGCAACGACCCCCAGGGTTACCTGACCACCTATGAACTGTTTGCGACCCAGGACATGTACCGTGCCGACGACCTCCCGGGGTTGCGCGCACCGACCCTGGTCGCCACCGGCGAACTCGACCCTGGCTCGACCCCGGAAATGGCCCGGCAACTGGCCGATCGCATTCCCGGCGCCAGCGTTGCGGTGCTGGCCGAGCAACGGCATATGATGCCGGTAGAATCGCCGCGCCTGGTCAACCAGTTGCTGCTGGGGTTCCTCGACACGGTGTACGCCCAAAACACTCCAATCAAGGGGATCGTTGCATGACACTCGCACGCTTCCAGATGTGCATCGGCGGTGAATGGGTCGATGCCCTCTCCGGCAAGACCTTCGACAGCCTCAACCCGGCCCTGGCCGAACCCTGGGCGCAATTGCCCGACGCCGACGAAGCCGACGTGGAGCGCGCCGTGCAGGCCGCGCAAAGTGCCTTCGACAGCCCGGCCTGGCGCGGCCTCACCGCCACCGCGCGGGGCAAACTGCTGCGCCGCCTGGGTGACCTGATCGCCGCGAACAAGGAACACCTGGCCCAGCTGGAAAGCCGCGACAACGGCAAGCTGATCCGCGAAACCCGTGGCCAGGTCAGCTACCTGCCGGAGTTTTTCCACTATACCGCCGGCCTGGCCGACAAGCTCGAAGGCGGCACCCTGCCGTTGGACAAGCCCGACCTGTTCGCCTACACCGTGCATGAAGCCATGGGCGTAGTCGCTGCGATCATTCCGTGGAACAGCCCGCTGTACCTGACCGCGATCAAACTCGCGCCGGCCCTGGCGGCGGGCAATACCATCGTGATCAAGCCGTCGGAACATGCCTCGGCGACCGTCCTGGAACTGGCGCGCCTGGCCCTCGAAGCCGGCATTCCAGCGGGCGTGGTCAACGTGGTCACAGGCTTTGGCCCCAGCACCGGCGCCGCCCTCACCCGCCACCCGCTGGTGCGCAAGATCGCCTTCACCGGCGGCGCGGCCACGGCAAGGCATGTGGTGCGCAGCAGCGCGGAGAACTTCGCCAAACTCTCCCTGGAACTGGGCGGCAAGTCGCCGAATATCATTTTTGCCGACGCCGACCTCGACAGCGCCATCAATGGTGCAATCGCCGGCATCTACGCGGCGTCCGGGCAGAGTTGCGTCTCCGGTTCGCGCCTGCTGGTGCAGGACGCTATCTACGACGAATTCGTCGAGCGCCTGGTAGCGCGCGCCCAACGCATCCGCATCGGCAACCCGCAAGACGACGCCAGCGAAATGGGCCCCATGGCCACCGCGCAGCAACTGGCCGTGGTCGAAGGCCTGGTGGCGGACGCCATCGCCGAAGGGGCACGCCTGCGCACCGGCGGCAAGCGCCCGCAGAACCTCGGCGAAGGCTGGTTCTATGAGCCGACGCTGTTCGAGTGCGACCGCAACTCGATGAAGATCATGCAAGAGGAAGTATTCGGGCCGGTGGCCTCGGTCATCCGTTTCAAGGACGAAGCCGAAGCACTGGCCATCGCCAACGACTCGCAGTTCGGCCTCGCTGCCGGTATCTGGACCCGCGACCTCGGGCGCGCCCACCGCCTGGCGCGCGATGTGCGCTCGGGGATCATCTGGGTCAACACCTACCGCGCGGTGTCGGCCATGGCGCCCATCGGCGGCTTCAAGAACAGCGGCTACGGACGCGAAAGCGGCATCGATTCGGTGCTGGCCTACACCGAGCTGAAGACGGTGTGGATCAACCTCTCCCAGGCGCCCATGCCTGATCCTTTTGTGATGCGTTAAGAGTCCACAACCATGATCGAACCCGGCATTTACAAAGACGTCATGAGCTCGTTCCCGTCCGGGGTCACGGTGGTCACCACCCTCGACCCGGACGGCGGCATCGTCGGCATCACCGCCAGCGCGTTCAGCGCGCTGTCGATCGACCCGGCCCTGGTGCTGTTCTGCCCCAACTATGCGTCGGACACCTACCCGATCCTGCGTGACAGCAAGCGCTTTGCGATCCACTTGCTGTCCGCCGACCAGACCGCCGAAGCCTATGCCTTCGCCAGCAAAGGCAAGGAAAAAGCCAAGGGCATCGAGTGGCACCTGAGCGAATTGGGCAACCCGCTGCTGGCCAAGGCCACGGCGATCATCGAGTGCGAGCTGTGGCGCGAGTATGACGGCGGCGATCACGCGATCATCGTCGGCGCCGTGAAGAACCTGATCCTGCCCGAGCAACCGGTCACGCCGATGATCTATCACAAAGGCAAGCTGGGCCCGCTGCCCACCCTGGCTTGAGGAGCTGTGTGCAATGAGCAACGAAAAGTATGAGCAGGGCCTGAAGATCCGCACCCAGGTGCTGGGCGAAGCCTATGTGCAGCGCTCGATCGAGAACGCCGACGACTTCACCCGCCCCTTGCAAGAGATGGTCACCGAATACTGCTGGGGCCATGTGTGGGGCCGGGAGGGTTTGTCGCTTAAAGAACGCAGCATGATAAACTTGGCAATGATTTCGGCCCTCAATCGGCCTCACGAGCTCAAGCTGCATGTGCGCGGCGCCTTGCGTAACGGCCTGAGTCGTGAACAAATACGCGAAATTCTGCTTCAGGTCGGCATCTATTGCGGGGTTCCCGCCGCCGTGGACAGCTTCCGGCTGGCCCGGGAAGCCTTCGCCGAAGCCGATGCCGAGGCCTCCCGTTAACCGCCCCATTCAGAGCAGCCCCCATGAAACGCCTGCCCCTCGACGACAGCTTCAAGGTCAATCACAACCCGGTCACCCTGCGCGAAATCGTGCTGGAGAAACTGCGCAGCGCCATCATGAACTTCCAGCTGCTGCCGGGTGATCGCCTGGTGGAACGCGACCTGTGCGACCGCCTCGGCGTCAGCCGTACCTCGGTGCGCGAAGCCTTGCGTCACCTGGAGTCCGAAGGCCTGGTGGAATTCGCCGATGCCAAGGGCCCCCAGGTGGCGATCATCACCCTGGCCGATGCCGTCGACATCTATGAACTGCGCTGCGTGCTCGAAGGTTTGATCGTGCAGTTGTTCACCCTGCGCGCCAAGGCCAAGGACATCAAGGCCCTGGAAAAAGCCCTGGAGGAAAACCGCAAGGCCCTCAAGGACGGCGAACTGCAACAGGTCATCGATTCGGTACAGGGGTTCTACGACGTGTTGCTCGAAGGCTCCGGCAACCACGTGGCCGCCACCCAGTTGCGTCAGTTGCAGGCGCGTATCAGCTACCTGCGTGCGACGTCGGTGTCCCAGGAAAACCGTCGCGGCACCAGCAATCAGGAAATGGAACGCATGGTCCAGGCGATCAAGAGCGGCGATCCACTCGCCGCCCACCAGGCCTGCGTCGATCACGTGCGCGCTGCGGCGGCCGTGGCCCTGGATTACCTCAAGCGCAAACAGGAAGAGACCGGCAAGATCCCCGAGATCACCCTGCCCATCGCCCTCAAAGAACCGCGTATAGGTCACTGACCGTGTTCAGGCCAAGCTTTTGCCCCAAATGCGGCGGCAGTGACCTCGGTCACCAGCTGCCTCCGGGCGATACGCATGAGCGCCTGATGTGCCGCGGTTGCGGCTATATCCACTACATCAATCCCAAGATCATCGCCGGCTGCATCATCGAGCAGGACGGCAAGTACCTGCTGTGCCAACGGGCGATCCCACCGCGCCCCGGCACCTGGACCCTGCCGGCCGGTTTCATGGAAGGCGGCGAGACCACCGAGCAGGCCGCGTTGCGCGAAGTCTGGGAAGAAAGCGGCGTGCGCGCCGAGATCGTCTCGCCCTACTCGATCTTCAGCGTGCCGAAGATCAGCGAGGTGTACATCATCTTCCGCGCCATCGCGCTGGAGATCACCGGCCAGTTCGGGCCGGAGACCCTCGACTATCAATTCTTCGCGCCCGAGGACATTCCCTGGGACAGCATCTACTACCCGGCGATCCGGCAGATCCTCGAACGCTACATCGAGGAACGCCAGGCCGGGGTGTATGGCATCTACATCGGGAACGACGACAGCGGCAAGATCCACTTCATCCGCTGATCTTCAAGCTGAACTCGGTTCAAATGTGGGAGGGGGCTTGCTCCCGATGGCAGTGGCATATTCAACATCGTCGTTGGCTGACACACCGTTATCGGGGGCAAGCCCCCTCCCACAGTTTGAAGCGCGTGAATCAGCCCTGCTCATCGTCGAAACCAGGGCGCTGTAACGCATCCTATTCCACACCACCGAACCCAATGTGGGAGGGGGCTTGCCCCCGATAGCGGTGTGTCAGCCACTGAATGAGGTGACTGAACCACTGCCATCGGGGGCAAGCCCCCTCCCACATTGGGAACAATACTTGGACTGATATACCTAAGGCGCCAGGCCTTCCACGATGATGATCTGCGCCTGCCCTACCCCCTCGCGGTGGGCCTTCGCCGCCTGATACTCGGCGGATTCGTAACACGCCACCGCCTGCTCATAGCTATCGAACTCAATCACCACATTACGCTGCCGCGCCGGCCCGCCTTCCATCGCTTCGCTGCGCCCGCCCCTGGCCAGAAACCGCCCGCCAAACTGCGCAAACGCCGCCGGCGCGCGTTGGGTGTACTGCGTGTACTGCTCTGCATCGGACACATCTACATGGGCAATCCAGTAGGCCTTCATCGCGACATCCTCTTGCTTGGTTTTTGTGGTATACCATAATACATACAACCAACAAATCGAGCACCCAACATGTCCTTCAACAGCATCGCAGACATCATCGAAGACTACCGCCAAGGCAAGATGGTGCTCCTGGTAGACGACGAAGACCGGGAAAACGAAGGCGACCTGCTGCTGCCTGCGGCGTGCTGCAGCGCCGAGGCTATCAGTTTCATGGCCCGTGAAGCCCGTGGTCTGATCTGCCTGACCCTCACCGACGAACACTGCCAGCGCCTGGGCCTTGAGCAGATGGTACCGAGCAATGGCAGCGCGTTCAGCACCGCGTTTACCGTGTCCATCGAAGCGGCCAGCGGTGTGACCACCGGTATCTCTGCCGCCGACCGCGCACGCACGGTGGCGGCAGCCGTGGACGTGAATGCCGGGCCGGCCGATATCGTGCAGCCCGGGCACATCTTTCCGTTGCGCGCCAAAGACGGCGGCGTGCTGACCCGCGCCGGCCACACCGAAGCCGGCTGTGACCTGGCACGCCTGGCCGGGCATACGCCAGCCTCGGTGATCGTCGAAGTGATGAACGACGATGGCACCATGGCCCGCCGACCTGAGCTGGAGATCTTCGCGCGCAAGCACGGGATCAAGATCGGCACTATCGCCGACTTGATTCACTACCGCCTCAGCACCGAACGCACCGTGGCGCGCATTGGCGAACGCGACCTGCCCACGGTGCATGGCACGTTCCGCCTGATCACCTTTGAAGACCGCATCGACGGTGGTGTACACATGGCCATGGTGATGGGCCCGTTGCGCCGCGATGAACCTACGCTGGTGCGCGTGCACGTGATCGACCCGCTGCGCGACCTGGTCGGCGCCGACTACAGCGGTCCGTCCAACTGGACGCTGTGGGCCGCCCTGCAACGCGTCGCGGCCGAAGGTTGTGGCGTGGTGGTGGTGCTGGCCAATCATGAATCGTCCCAGGCGCTGCTGGAGCGCGTACCGCAACTGACCCAGGCGCCGCGCCAGTTCAACCGTTCGCAATCGCGGATTTATTCGGAAGTCGGCACCGGGGCGCAGATATTGCAGGACCTGGGCGTCGGCAAGCTGCGTCACCTCGGCCCGCCCCTGAAATACGCCGGGCTGACTGGCTACGACCTGGAGGTGGTCGAGAGCATTCCCTTCACCGAGTGACGGATAACCGGTAAGGCAAAATGCTTGCACAAAGTTTGGAATACCATAATATGATATTCCATAGACCGAACGCTTTCGCCAAGTGCGCCCGCCAGGGACAGCACCAATAAAAGCCCTTGGCACGGTCGCCTTTTGGGCCTCGATTAGAGGCTCCGATGGACCTACTGCTCCCGATAGGCGGGCATTACCAAGCCCGCTCAAAAACACAACAAATGAGGGCGTGAAAATGGTGTTGAACAAACGTGCAACCGCAGTGCTGTTCGCGGGTTTATTGGCTACGGTCACTCACGCGGCCCTGGCGGCCGAAAGCGTGAATTTCGTGAGCTGGGGCGGTAGCACCCAGGATGCGCAGAAGCAGGCGTGGGCCGACCCTTTCAGCAAGGCCAGCGGCATCACCGTGGTGCAGGACGGCCCGACCGACTACGGCAAGCTCAAGGCCATGGTCGAAAGCGGCAACGTGCAGTGGGACGTGGTAGACGTCGAGGCCGACTTCGCCTTGCGTGCCGCCGCCGAAGGCCTGCTCGAACCGCTGGACTTCTCGGTGATCCAGCGCGACAAGATCGACCCGCGCTTCGTCTCCGACCATGGCGTCGGTTCGTTCTTCTTCTCCTTCGTGCTCGGCTACAACGAAAGCAAACTCGGCGCCGCCAAGCCCCAGGATTGGACCGCGCTGTTCGACACCAAGACCTACCCCGGCAAACGCGCCCTCTACAAATGGCCCAGCCCTGGCGTGCTCGAACTGGCCCTGCTGGCCGACGGCGTCGCGGCCGACAAGCTCTACCCCCTGGACCTGGACCGCGCCTTCAAGAAACTCGACACCATCAAAAAAGACATCGTCTGGTGGGGCGGCGGCGCGCAATCGCAGCAACTGCTGGCCTCCGGCGAAGTCAGCATGGGCCAGTTCTGGAACGGTCGCATCCACGCCCTGCAGGAAGATGGCGCACCGGTGGGCGTCAGCTGGAAGCAGAACCTGGTCATGGCCGACATCCTCGTCGTGCCTAAGGGCACCAAAAACAAAGCCGCCGCGATGAAGTTCCTGGCCAGTGCCAGCAGCGCCAAGGGCCAGGCCGATTTCTCCAACCTGACCGCCTATGCACCGGTGAACATCGACAGCGTGCAGCGCCTGGATTCAGTCCTGGCGCCCAACCTGCCGACGGCGTATGCCAAGGACCAGATCACCCTCGATTTCGCCTACTGGGCCAAGAACGGTCCGGCCATTGCGACACGGTGGAATGAATGGCTAGTCAAATGAAAATGACGGCAACCACACCGACCGGGAGCGCCCTCGGCGCTGCCGGCGCGGTTTGCAGCAAAGCCGTATCGCCGCCCCTGGCCCAGCGCTGGCGCGGGGCGGGCAACCTGATCCCGGCCCTGCTGTTCCTCGGCCTGTTCTTCCTCGCACCGCTGATCGGGCTGTTGCTGCGCGGCGTGCTGGAGCCCGTGCCGGGCCTGGGCAACTATGAACAGCTGTTCGCCAACTCGGCCTACGCCCGCGTGCTGCTCAACACCTTTTCGGTGGCGGGCCTGGTGACCCTGTTCAGCCTGTTGCTGGGCTTCCCGCTGGCCTGGGCGATTACCCTGGTGCCACGCGGCTGGGGCCGCTGGATGCTGAATATCGTGCTGCTGTCGATGTGGACCAGCCTGCTGGCCCGCACCTATTCCTGGCTGGTGCTGCTGCAAGCCTCGGGGGTGATCAACAAGGCGCTGCTGGCCATGGGCATCATCGATGTGCCCCTGGAGATGGTGCACAACCTGACGGGCGTGGTGATCGGCATGAGCTACATCATGATCCCGTTCATCGTGCTGCCGTTGCAGGCGACCATGCAGGCCATCGACCCGATGATCCTGCAGGCTGGCTCCATCTGTGGCGCGAGCCCGTGGACCAACTTCTTCCGGGTGTTCCTGCCGCTGTGCCGGCCGGGGTTGTTTTCCGGCGGGTTGATGGTGTTCGTGATGTCCCTCGGTTACTACGTCACCCCGGCGCTGCTCGGCGGTGCGCAGAACATGATGCTGCCCGAGTTCATCATCCAGCAGGTGCAGTCGTTCCTCAATTGGGGCCTGGCCAGTGCCGGCGCCGCGTTGCTGATCTTCATCACGCTGGTGCTGTTCTACTTCTACCTGAAGCTTCAGCCGGAATCCCCGGTTGGCGCCAGCCATGCGAGGTAAGCCGTCATGCTGCTGACTCCGAATGCCATGAGCCGCAGGATGCGTCTGGGCCTCTACGCCACCACCGGTTTGATTGGGCTGTTCCTGCTGCTGCCGATCGTGTTTATCGTGCTGCTGTCGTTCGGCTCGTCGCAATGGCTGGTGTTCCCGCCACCGGGCTGGACGCTGAAATGGTACGGCCAGTTCTTCTCCAACACCGACTGGATGAACGCGGCGCTGGCCAGCCTCAAGGTCGCCGTGCTGACCACCGTGTTCGCCGTGGCGCTGGGCCTGCCCAGCGCATTTGCCCTGGTGCGCGGGCGCTTCCCCGGCCGCGAACTGCTCTATGGCCTGTTCACACTGCCGATGATCGTGCCACTGGTGATCATCGCCGTGGCGGTGTACGCGCTGTTCCTCAAGCTCGGCTACACCGGCACGATGTTCGCCTTTGTGGTCAGCCACGTGATTGTCGCGTTGCCGTTCACCATCATCTCGATCATCAACTCGCTGAAACTGTTCGATCAGTCGATTGAAGACGCCGCGGTGATCTGCGGCGCGTCGCGCCTGCAGGCGGTGTTCAAGGTGACCTTCCCGGCGATTCGCCCGGGGATGGTGGCCGGTGCGCTGTTCGCCTTTCTCGTGTCATGGGACGAAGTGGTGCTCAGCGTGATGATGGCCAGCCCGACCCTGCAAACCCTTCCCGTGAAAATGTGGACCACCCTGCGTCAGGACCTGACACCCGTGATCGCCGTCGCCTCGACGCTGCTGATCGGCCTCTCGGTGCTGGTCATGGTCATCGCCGCCGCCGTTCGCCGGCGCACAGAAACCCGCGCTTGAGCGCCCAGGAGCAGAACATGAGTGCAGTGATCCAAGATGCCGCGCAGAACCCTGGCCAACCCCTGGTCAGCCTGCGCAACCTGAACAAGTTCTATGGCGAATTCGCCGCCGTGGACAACATCTCGCTGGACATCAAGGACGGCGAGTTCCTCACCTTCCTCGGCTCCAGCGGCTCGGGCAAAAGCACCACCCTGTCGATGCTCGCCGGCTTTGAAACGCCGAGCAGCGGCGAGATCCTGGTGAGCGGCCAATCGCTGGTCAACGTACCGCCGCACAAGCGCGACATCGGCATGGTGTTCCAACGCTACTCGCTGTTCCCGCACCTGTCGGTACGCGACAACATCGCCTTCCCCCTGGCGATCCGCAAACTGGCCAGTGCCGAGCGCGAGAAGCGCGTCGACGCCATGCTCAAGCTGGTGCAACTGGAACAGTTCGCCCATCGCCGCCCGTCGCAACTGTCTGGCGGCCAGCAACAGCGCGTCGCCATCGCCCGGGCGCTGGTGTACGAGCCGCGCATCCTGCTGATGGACGAACCGCTCGGCGCCCTCGACAAGAAGCTGCGTGAAGACTTGCAGGACGAGCTGCGCCAGTTGCATCGGCGCCTGGGCATCACCATTGTCTACGTGACCCACGACCAGGAAGAAGCCATGCGCCTGTCCCAGCGCATCGCGATTTTCAGCCACGGCAAGATCGTCGGCCTGGGCAGCGGTTTCGACCTGTACCAGAACCCGCCGAATGCGTTTGTCGCCTCATTCCTGGGCAACTCCAACTTCCTCAAGCTCAAGGCCCAGGGCAACGCGGCGGCGTCGTTCGAAGGCCAATCCCTGTCGATCCGCCTGACCGGCGGCCTGCGCAGCGAGCAGGACGTGCTGCTGATGGTGCGCCCGGAAAAAGCCCTCGCGCTGAGCGTCGAACAGGCCGCCGGGCAACCATTGACCGCAGGCTGGAACGAAGTGTCGGCCATCGTCGGCGAAGTGCTGTTTCTCGGTGAAAGCCAGACCTGCAGCGTGAAAACCCTGGGCGGCACCTCGATGACGGTCAAGGCATTGTCCGCCGCCGGCATGCCGCTCAAGGCCGGCGACCCGGTGCGCGTGCGCTGGGCCACGGCGGATGCCTGTGTGTACACCGAATGGGCCGAAAGCGATCTGAACAAGGCCGCCGGCGCCCATTAAGCCAAACAAAAAACTGAACCATCCCCTGTAGGAGCTGGCTTGCCAGCGAAAAACCCACAACCACCGCGGGCATCCAGGCTTCCCCCGTCATCGTTAACGACCATCGCCGGCAAGCCGGCTCCTACAGGGTTATGCCCCCACTGTAGGAGCTGGCTTGCCAGCGAAAAACCCACAGCCGCCGCGGGCATCCAGGCGTCCCGCGTCATCGTTAACAACCATCGCCGGCAAGCCGGCTCCTACAGGGTTATGCCCCATGGTAGGAGCTGGCTTGCCAGCGAAAAACCCACATCCGCCGCGGGCATCCAGGCTTCCCGCGTCATCGTTAACAACCATCGCCGGCAAGCCGGCTCCTACAGGGTTATGCCCCCACGGTAGGAGCTGGCTTGCCAGCGAAAAACCCACAGCCACCGCGGGCATCCAGGCTTCCCGCGTCATCGTTGACGACCATCGCCGGCAAGCCGGCTCCTACAGGGTTATACCCCACTGTAGGAGCTGGCTTGCCAGCGAAAAAACCACAGCCACCGCGGGCATCCAGGCTTCCCCCGTCATCGTTAACGACCATCGCCGGCAAGCCGGCTCCTACAGGGTTATGCCCCCACGGTAGGAGCTGGCTTGCCAGCGAAAAACCCACAGCCACCGCGGGCATCCAGGCTTCCCGCGTCATCGTTAACGACCATCGCCGGCAAGCCGCCTCCTACAGGGTTATGCCCCATGGTAGGAGCTGGCTTGCCAGCGAAAAAACCACAGCCACCGCGGGCATCCAGGCTTCCCGCGTCATCGTTGACGACCCTCGCCGGCGAGCCGGCTCCTACAGGGTTATGCCCCCACTGTAGGAGCTGGCTTGCCAGCGAAAAACCCACAGCCACCGCGGGCGTCCAGGCTTCCCGCGTCATCGTTAACGACCATCGCCGGCAAGCCGGCTCCTACAGGGTTATGCCCCCACGGTAGGAGCTGGCTTGCCAGCGAAAAACCCACAGCCACCGCGGGCATCCAGGCTTCCCGCGTCATCGTTGACGACCCTCGCCGGCAAGCCGGCTCCTACAGGGTTATGCCCCCACGGTAGGAGCTGGCTTGCCAGCGAAAAACCCACAGCCACCGCGGGCATCCAGGCTTCCCGCGTCATCGTTGACGACCCTCGCCGGCGAGCCGGCTCCTACAGGGTTATGCCCCCATGGTAGGAGCTGGCTTGCCAGCGAAAAACCCACAGCCACCGCGGGCATCCAGGCTTCCCGCGCCATCGTTAACGACCATCGCCGGCAAGCCGGCTCCTACAGGGTTATGCCCCCACTGTAGGAGCTGGCTTGCCAGCGAAAAAACCACAGCCACCGCGGGCATCCAGGCTTCCCGCGTCATCGTTGACGACCCTCGCCGGCGAGCCGGCTCCTACAGGGTTATGCCCCATGGTAGGAGCTGGCTTGCCAGCGAAAAACCCACAGCCACCGCGGGCATCCAGGCTTCCCCCGTCATCGTTGACGACCCTCGCCGGCAAGCCGGCTCCTACAGGGTTATGCCCCCACTGTAGGAGCTGGCTTGCCAGCGAAAAACCCACAGCCACCGCGGGCATCCAGGCTTCCCGCGTCATCGTTGACGACCATCGCCGGCAAGCCGGCTCCTACAGGGTTATGCCCCCACTGTAGGAGCTGGCTTGCCAGCGAAAAAACCACAGCCACCGCGGGCATCCAGGCTTCTCGCGTCATCGTTGACGACCATCGCCGGCAAGCCGGCTCCTACAGAACTCTGCGCTCGAAAATCGCGCCCTCGATGCCCAGCACCTCGCAGGTATCGGCATAGATCCCCACGCCCTTCTCCCATACGTGTTTGATCGACTGGTCGGCGCAACGAATCTGGTAATTGAGTTCGAACGGTTCCTGGCGCGACAACGCATATTGCACCTCGCGCCATACGTAGTCGGCATCCTCGGCGAGGATCAGGCTGTTGTAGGTGAACTCATGGTTGTCCACCAACCGCTCGGCGGGGTAGCCGGTCAATTGCAGGCAGCCGGCACTGACGAATTCCATAGTCCAGTCGCGGTTGTTACGGCCGCGATAGATCAGCCCAGGCATGCTGTCGAGCAAGCTCATGCTGCTGCGTTGGCTGGCCTGCAGGGCGATTTCGCGGCGCTTGTGCGCGGTGATATCTCCGGCTACCAAGTAGAAGCCCTGCGGGCCGCGCTTGAGGCTGACCTCGAACCAGCGCAGCTCGCCGCACGGATGCACGAAGCGCAGGCGTTGGTTGAACGAGGTCTCGGGACGCCGGCGCAGCTCATGCAAGGCCTGGCGCCACAGCGGGCGGTCTTCCTGGTGGACGTAGTCGACGACGTTGCGTTCCGCGCCCGGCGCGCCCATCAACTCGGCCCAGGCCAGGTTGAAGTGGGCGATCTGGCCGTTGTCGCGCAGGTGCAGCAAGGCGGCGGGAAAACAATCCATCAGGTGCGCGGGCGATGTCTGCACCCAAGCGTCAGAGCTTTCCCTCATCTAGTGACGCTCCTCGTGTTTGAGCAAGGCGCCGCTGTGTACCCGGGCCGCCAGCTCCAGGCGCGAATGCAGGTTGAGTTTCTGCAACAGGCTGCGCACATAGATTTTCACCGTGCCGTCGCTGATCCCCAGCTCCCTGCCGATCTGTTTATTGCTCATGCCGGCGGCGATCAGCGCCAGGGTCTGGCCTTCGCGTTCGGTGAGGTTTTCACCGCCCGGCGTCTCACCGTGTGGCCTGGGCTCGGCCGGGTCGGCGAGCAAGGCGATCAGGGTTGAGTCGAGCATGATCGCGCCCTTGTGGCAGTTGCGCATATACGCCAGCAACGCCTCGGGCTCGGTTTCCTTGAGCACATAACCGCTGGCGCCCAGGCGCAGGGCGCTGAGCAGTTCGGCGCGGTCCATCGAAGCGGTGAGCACCACCACCTGGCAGTCCAGGCGCAATTGGCGCAGTTCGTCCAGCACCTGCAGGCCGCTGAGGCCAGGCATGTGCAGATCCAGCAACACCTGCTGCGGCGTCAGGCTCACGGCCAGGTTGATGCCCTCCCGGCCACTGGCCGCCTGCCCCACCACTTCAAAGTCGTCGCTGGCATCGAACAGTTGCGCCAGGCCTTTGCGAAACAGTGGGTGATCATCGATCAGTAATAAGGTCGTGCAGTCCATCGAGACTCCCGTGTGGCAGGTCGTGGTGGCGGCGCAGGCCAAGATGCACGCGCACGCCGTGCGGGCGGATCGCTTCAATGCTCAGTCGCGCGCCGATGCTGGCGGCGCGCTCGCGGATAATCGCCAGGCCGAAATGGTTATGCTCATCGCAAGCCGGGCTCAAGCCGATGCCATCGTCCTCCACCGACACCGAGGCATCGCCGTCCTGGGTCTGGCGCAGTTCAATACGCACATGCCGCGCGTGGGAATGGCGCACCGCATTGGCCAGGGCCTCGCGAACGATCTGCAGGATCTGCAATTCGGTTTCCGGGCTCAGGGCATCGTCGGCCAGGCGGTTATCCAACTCGAACACGATGATGCAACGCCGCGAAAACTCCGCGACGGAGTCGGCCAGGGCCTGGCGCAGCGAGCGTCCGTCCATGGTCAGGCGTGCGCTGGTGATCAGCTCGCGCACCTGGCGTTGCAACTGGCTGAGGCCTGCGCACAGGTCCTGCAGGGCAGGCGCGCCCAGCTGTGACTGCAAGCCGTGGGCCTGGAACGCCAGGTAACCCAACTGTTGCGCCACCGAATCGTGCAGCTCACGGGCCAGCGCGCCGTGGCGCGACGTTGCCTGTCTGCGCTGCTGCTCACGGTTGTCACTGCGCAGACGCACGCTGACCGCCACGGCTTGCGCCGCTTCCTCCAGCAACTGGCGCCAACTGGCACCGGCCCGTCTGGGGGTGTCGAGCAGTAACGCGCCTTTTTCACCCTCGGGCAAGGCGCACACCAATCGGTGTACCCCGCGCTGCCGGCAAGGGCCGCAGGCCTGGGGCGTGTCCATCGCACTCGCGTCGCGCCAGGGGCAGCGCGCCACGTTCTGGCAGCCCTCGATCAAGCCACGCCGCGTCGGGCCCAGGTCTTCGCCGCCCAGGATCAGGTTGAGCCTGGCGGCGGGCAGCAGTGCGTCGAAACGGTCCAGAAAACCCGACAAGGCACCGTCAGCGTGCAGGGGCAACCCGGCCAACAGCCTGCGCACGCTGCGCGCCTGTTCGGGGCGCACAGGCCCCAACCAGAGCGGCCAGCTCTTCGGTCGCGTTCGCACTCTTCGATAACTCCCCGTCCGGTTGCTGAGCATTAGTGCAAGACCAGCAACTTCCATGCCCCGAACGCCAGTGCGGCAAGGCTTATCTCCAAAGGCATAGCCCTTTTTCCAGATTGAGAAGATTTTCCTCATAGGAAAGTATCTCTCTCAACAGGAAACAAAACGCACCTTGGAGAGCCCGCATGACGCACACCCACAACCGCCCCATCGTGGTGATGCAATCGGCAACCGCCGGCATGGCGGTTGCCGCCGACCTGCACAAGCCTTTGCTGCTGAGCGGCGAACAACCCGACTTCAGCCGACGTTTACAACAGGCATTGGCCAGCGCAACCGTGGGTTGTCGGCTCTACCTGTTGGGCGATGAGGCCTTTGTCTGGCGCATTCACGCCGAGGCCCGCGCCGCCGGCCTGGAAGACGACGAGATCAGCGTGACCTGCACGATGCCCGGCCTGCGCCAGGTGTATTGCGCCCATTGCGGGCTGACCCAGACCGCAGGCCCAGAGCCGGTGTTGAACTGCATCGGCTGCAACGTCGGGCTGGAAGTGCGCGCACACTTTTCCCGGCGCCTGGGGGCTTACCTCGGCGTGTGCATCAACCCCGACCAGCCCTACGCGGGGTTCCAGCCATGAGCGCCGCCCTCAAGGTTCAGGTCAGTGCGGCCAGAATGCTCACCCCCGTGGTGCGCGAGTTCACCCTGACTGCCTGCGACGGCGCCCTGCCCGCTTTCTCGCCCGGCAGCCACGTCCAGGTGCATCTGCCGCTGGCCGAGGGCACGGTGCGTAACGCCTACTCGTTGACCAGCGACCCGGCGCACACGCGCCACTACCGCATCGCCGTGCGCCTGCAGGACGCGTCTCGCGGCGGTTCGCAGTACTTGCATCGCCAGGTGCAGGTCGGCGACACCTTGCGGATTTCGCCGCCGGCCAATCTGTTCGCGCCCCATGGCACCGCACGCCGGCACATCCTGATCGCCGCCGGCATCGGTATCACGCCGTTCATGGCCTATATCGCCACGATGGAACAACAGCAGGCCGACTTCGAACTGCATTACCTGTTCCGGCCAGGCCTCAGCGATGCCTACCTCGATGAATTGCAACAGCGCCTCGGCCCGCGCCTGCACGCCTACGACCGCCGCCCGGACCTGAGCCGCATCCTCGCCAACCGGCCGCTGGGCAGCCACGTCTACACCTGTGGCCCGCAACCCTTGATCGAGGCGGTCGAGCAACACGCCGATCGCCTCGGTTGGCCGCGCAATCGGCTGCATGCCGAGGCGTTCAAAGGCGCGCAACCGGGCCAGCCGTTCGACCTGCAACTGCTGCGCAGTGGCCGCACCCTGCGCGTGGAGGCCGAGCAGAGCCTGCTCGAAGCCTTGGAGCACGCGGGCTTGCAGGTGCCCAACCTGTGCCGTGGCGGGGTCTGCGGCCAGTGCATCACGCGCCATCAAGGCGGTGCCATCGAACACCGCGACAGTTTCCTCAGCCCGGCCGAGCAGGCCGAATTTCTGATGCCCTGCGTCTCACGCGGCAGCGGCCCCTGCGTTTCGCTGGACCTATAGGAGTGAGTGCCATGCCCCTGCAATCGAGCCCTGTGCTGAGCTATCGCGACGATTTCAGCTTTCGCAACAGCCCGGCGGCGATCCGTCGCTTCCCGTTCCCGTTTATCGAGGACAGCTACTTGTACTCGGTGAACATCGAACCGGCCACCTCCCGCGACCCGGGTTCCGTCTACGAGCACGCCTTCGACATCGACGAGCACTACCGCTCGGAAATGGCCGAACGTGCCCTGATCCTGGACAACGACCCGCGCCGCTACCTTGTGATGCCGCACATGCAAGCGGCGGCCTGGGATGCGCTGCAAATGCTCATGGAAAACCTCGCCGTCGACTACCCGCAGTGGTTCAGCCTGGTGCGTGACGGCGACCGCTGGCACTGGCGCAACCACCTGCTGCGGATCGATCAACCGTTCATCTTCGGCGATGCCGCCAGCCTGCCCTGCGCACCGCTGGAATACATCGGCCGCCAGGTGCAAGGGGATTTCGCCCTGCTCGACCAGCGCGACGGCGACCTGTACATGGACGCCGGCCTGGTCACCAGCCCGGCCGACTGGTCACTGGCGTTCGATGCCGGGATGAGTTTCAAGCAGTGGCATGCACCGGTGCCCATGGCCCACCAGATGGGCGTGTTCGAGCGCGCGCTGAAGTACCTGCTCAACCTGCAGGCCGGCCAGCCGGTCCGGCGCCTGAACTGGACCCTGACCATCAACCCGCGCCTGGATTCGTCGCCGGAAACCTTCCATCAATGGGGCGCCGACCGCGGCCGGATCACCGCGCAGAACGTCGGGCAACAGGTGCATCTGCGGGTCGAACTGCAAGTGATGGCACGCCTGCCGCGCAGCAACGCAGTGATGTTCAGCATTCGCACCTACCTGATCAGCCTGGACGAACTGGTCAGCCACCCCGGCTGGGGCTGCCGCCTGCACCGCGTGCTGCGCGACCTGCCCGATGCCATCGCCGACTACAAGGGCATGACCCGCTATCGACAGACCCTGGTCGAGTGGCTGAGCCAGTTCGATCCACTCGCCTGAACCATTTCCCGGTGCTCTTTTTCACAGCAAGGAATCTCACATGACCCACTCCTGGCGTATTTCTGCATTGGCCGAGCGGCACCGCGCGCTCGGCTCGAACCTCGAAGACTGGAACGGCATGGGCACCGCCTGGACCTACAGCAGCGCGCTGGCCGACCACCACGAAGCGATCCGCACCCGCGCCGGCCTGATGGATGTATCGGGCCTGAAAAAAGTCCACTACGTCGGCCCGCACGCCGAAAGCCTGTTGCAGTGGGCCACCACCCGCGACATCGCCAAGCTCTATCCCGGCAAATCGGTGTATGCGTCGATGCTCGACGAGGACGGCAAATTCGTCGATGACTGCATCGTCTACCGCACCGGGCCCAATGCGTTCATGGTCGTGCATGGCGCCGGCACCGGGCATGAAATGCTGGTGCGCTCGGCCCAGGGCCGGCAAGTGGCGGTGCTGTTCGACGACGATCTGCACGACCTGTCGCTGCAAGGCCCGCTGGCGGTGGATTTTCTCGCCGAGCACGTGCCTGGCATCCGCCAGCTGCCGTACTTCCATCACCTGCAAACGCGCCTGTTCGAGCGCCCGGTGATGATCTCCCGCACCGGCTACACCGGCGAGCGCGGCTACGAGATTTTCTGCAAGGCCGCGGACGCCCCGTTCCTGTGGGACAGCATCCTCGAACAGGGCGCGAGCCTGGGAATCATTCCCTGCGCCTTCACCGCCCTGGACTGGCTGCGAGTGGAAAGCTCGCTGATGTTTTTCCCCTACGACAACTCGCAGATGTACCCCTTCGCCGACCAGAAGGCCGGCGACACCCTGTGGGAGATGGGCCTGGACTTCACGGTTTCGCCCGGCAAACAAGCGTTCCGAGGCGCCGAGGAACACCTGCGCCTGCGCGGCCAGGAGCGCTTCAAGATCACCGGCGTGCTGCTCGACGGCGTGCGTCCGGCCGAGGCTGGCGACACCTTGTGGCAGGGCAACCAGCAAGTCGGCGTGATCACCTGCGGCATGTATTCGCGCCTGAGCAAACGCTCGATGGCCATCGCGCGCATGAGCGTCGCCTGCGCCGCACCCGGCATCGCGCTGCAGGTGCGCGGCAGCTTCGAAGGTACCGCCACCACCCACGCCCTGCCCTTCGACGACCCGCAAAAAACCAAGCGCACGGCCAAGGGCTGAGCCTTCCTTCACCGCATTCAGGAGCCTTCGATGGACGCCTCAAGCGAACATTACATTCTCAAGATCACCTGCCCGGCGGCGTCCGGGATCGTCGCCGCGATCAGCGCCTGCCTGGCCCGGCAGCAGTGCTACATCAGCGAGTTGGCGCAATTCGACGACGAGTTCACCGGGCAGTTTTTCATGCGCGCGGTGTTCCGTTTCAACAAGGGCGTCAGCGGTGATATCGGCGACCTGCGCAAAGGCCTGGGCGAGCTCGCCGGCGGCTTCGACATGCAGTGGCAGTTGTTCAGCTCACGCCAGCCGACCCGCGTGCTGCTGATGGTCAGCAAGTTCGACCATTGCCTCACCGACCTGCTCTACCGCCACCGCAAAGGCGAAATGGACATGACCATCACCGCCGTGGTCTCCAACCACCTGGACCTGCGGGCGATGGCCGAGCGTGAGGGCATCCGCTTCATCTACCTGCCCATCACCAAGGACACCAAGGCCGGCCAGGAAGCCGAACTGATGCGTATCGTCGAAGACACCCAGACCGATCTGGTAGTGCTCGCGCGCTACATGCAGATCCTGTCCGACGGCCTGTGCCAGCAACTGTCGGGGCGGGCGATCAACATCCACCACTCGTTCCTGCCCGGTTTCAAGGGCGCCAAGCCGTATCACCAGGCCTATGACCGGGGGGTGAAGCTGATCGGCGCCACCGCCCACTACGTCACCAGCGACCTCGACGAGGGCCCGATCATCGAGCAGGAAATCCAGCGCGTCGACCATACCCACTTGCCCGATTCACTGGTCGCCATCGGCCGCGACACCGAAACCGTCGCCCTTTCCAAAGCCCTGAAATACCACCTGGAACACCGGGTGTTCATCAACCACGACAAGACAGTGATCTTTCGCTGAAACCCTTCAGGAGGCACGCTCATGACTCTACGTGTAGCAATCATCGGCGCCGGCCCATGCGGCCTGGCACAACTTCGCGCCTTCCAGTCGGCCCGCGACAAGGGCGCCGCCATTCCCGAACTGGTGTGCTTCGAGAAACAGCAGGACTGGGGCGGCATGTGGAACTACACCTGGCGCACCGGCCTGGACGAAAACGGCGAGCCGGTGCATGGCAGCATGTACCGCTACCTGTGGTCCAACGGCCCCAAGGAATGCCTGGAGTTCGCCGATTACACCTTTGAAGAACATTTCGGCCGGCCCATCGCCTCCTATCCGCCCCGCGAAGTGTTGTGGGACTACATCAAGGGCCGGGTGGAAAAGGCCGGCGTGCGCGACTACATCCGCTTCAACAATGTGGTGCGCCAGGTCACCTTCGACGAACAGACCCAGCGCTTCACCGTGTACGCCCACGACTACACCCACGACACCTTGACCTGTGAAGAATTCGACTACGTGATCAACGCCTGCGGCCACTTCTCCACGCCCAAGGTGCCGTACTTCGAAGGCTTCGAGCAGTTCGCCGGGCGCATCCTGCATGCCCATGACTTTCGCGAGGCGCTGGAATTCAAGGACAAGGACCTGCTGATCATCGGCAGCAGCTATTCGGCCGAGGACATCGGCTCGCAATGCTACAAATATGGCGCGCGCAGCATCACCAGCTGTTACCGCACCACGCCCATGGGCTATGCGTGGCCGGACAACTGGGAAGAAAAGCCGCTGCTGCAACGCCTGGAAAACAACCGTGCGTTCTTTGCCGATGGCAGCAGCAAGCACATCGACGCGGTGATCCTGTGTACCGGCTACAAGCACCACTTCCCGTTCCTGCCGGATGAGCTGAGCCTCAGGACCGACAACCGCCTGTGGCCGATGAACCTCTACAAGGGCGTGTTCTGGGAACCCAACCCGCGGCTGATCTACCTCGGCATGCAGGACCAGTGGTACTCGTTCAACATGTTCGACGCCCAGGCCTGGTATGCCCGCGATGTGATCCTGGGGCGTATCCCATTGCCCAGCCAGGCCGCGATGATCGCCGACAGCCAACAATGGCAGGCACGGGAACTGACCCTGGAAACCAATCAGCAGATGTTCGAGTTCCAGGGCGCCTACATCCAGCACCTGGTGGACGCCACCGACTACCCGGATTTCGACATCGCCGCCGTCAACGAGACCTTTCTGCACTGGAAGCACGACAAGGCCGAAAACATCATGGGCTATCGCGACAAGTCCTACCGCTCGCTGATGACCGGCACCCAGTCGCCGCCGCACCACACCCCGTGGCTGCTGGCCCTGGACGACTCGATGGCGGCGTACCTGGGCGAGCCCGTGACGCCCATCAAATCAGTCGGCTGAGCGGGTGCCCATGATGAATGCTCCGCGTGTTTCCCACCCGCGAGAACCCGGGCTGTTTGCCCGGGCGCCAAACCTCGAACGCTACCGCGTGGCCGTCGGCGGTGTGACCCTGGTCGACCTGCAGCCCGGCGACGGCCTGCAGGTGATCGACCTCGAAGGCCGGCAAATCTGCGAACTGCTGGCCCTCGACGCCAGCGGCCGCAGCGCCCTGGCGAGCTGGGGGCTGAGCGGCTCGAGCGCCTGCCGCGTGCCACCGCGTGTCGGCCAGGCGCTCAAGCGGCGCGGCATCGACGCGCAGGCACTGCCCCTGGCCGCCGCGCTGTGGGACGACGCCAGCCCGCCCGGTCACACTCGGCAGTTTGTCGCCCATGACCGCCTGCTGGTGATCGTCGCCGCTCCTGCCGGGCCCACCTCCGTCGACCGGCAATACCGGCCCAGCGAACTGCGCCTGCTGGTGACACGGGCCAACCCGTCGCCCCTGCTGGTGCCTGCCCTGCCCGAGCCATTGGGCGAGGTGCTGGACGAGTTCACCGTGCGTGCGGGCACGGCCCACGGCTACAGCGTCGCCAAGGGCCAGTACGTGCAGGTGCTGGACGTCGCCGGCCGCCAGTGTTCGGACTTCGTCGCCCTCGACCGCCGCGCCCTGGATCGCGGCGTGGAGCTGGACCTCGACCAGACCGTGACGCGCACGCTGAACGGCAGCGCCTACCCGGCGCCGGGGCTGTTCTCGAAGTTTTTCGACCGCCGGATGCAGCCGATGCTGGAGGTGGTGCAGGACACCGTCGGGCGCCACGACGCCTTCGCCCTGGCCTGCGCGGCGCGCTACTACGAATCCCATGGCTATTTCGGGCACGACAACTGCAGCGACAACCTCAGCCGCGTACTCGCGCCCTACGGCGTGCAAGCGCGCAACGGCTGGCCGGCGATCAATTTCTTCTTCAACACCGGCATTGATGCACACCAGCAGATGACCCTGGATGAGCCGTGGTCGCGGCCCGGCGACTACGTACTACTGCGGGCCATGACCGAGCTGGTGTGCGGCAGTACCTCGTGCCCGGATGACATCGACCCGGCCAATGGCTGGAACCCGACCGATATCCATGTCCGTATCTACCGCGAGAAGGAGCGTTTTTCCATCGCCATGAGCACTCGAACCACGGCCGATGCCGACCCGATACTGACCCGTGAGACCGCGTTCCACTCACGCACCAGCGCCCTCACCGGCAGCTTCATCGACTACCGCAACTGGTGGCTGCCGTTGCGCTACGACGGTTATGGCGCCACCGAGGAATACCTCGGCTGCCGCGAACGCGTGGCCGTGATGGACCTGACCGCCCTGCGCAAATTCGAGATCATCGGCCCCGACGCCGAAGCCCTGTTGCAATACTGCCTGACCCGCGACGTGCGGCGCCTGGCGGTGGGCCAAGTGGTCTATTCGGCGATGTGCCACGAACACGGCGGCATGCTCGACGACGGCACCCTGCTGCGCCTGGGCCCGGACAACTTCCGCTGGATCTGCGGCGAAGACTACGCCGGTGTGTGGCTGCGCGAGCAGGCCCACAAACTGGGGATGAAGGTGTGGGTCAAGTCCGCCAGCGAGCAGATTCACAACCTGGCGGTGCAAGGGCCGCTCAGCCGCGAGCTGCTCAAGCAGATGGTCTGGACGCCGCCCACCCAACCGAGCGTGGACAGCCTCGGCTGGTTCCGCTTCCTGGTCGGCCGGCTGGACGGTTTCGAGGGCTGCCCGTTGATGATTTCGCGCACCGGCTACACCGGCGAACTGGGCTTTGAGGTGTGGTGCCAGCCCGAAGACGCCGAACGGGTGTGGGACCGCATCTGGCAACTCGGCCAACCCTTGGGCCTGGTGCCCCTCGGCCTGGAAGCGCTGGACCTGTTGCGCATCGAAGCCGGGCTGATTTTTGCCGGCTACGAGTTCAGCGACCAGACCGACCCGTTCGAGGCCGGCATCGGCTTCAGCGTGCCACTCAAGAGCAAGACCGATGACTTTATCGGCCGCGACGCCCTGTTGCGGCGCAGCGCCCATCCCAGCCACAAGCTGGTCGGTCTGCACCTCGGCGGCAACGAGGCGGCCCACCACGGCGACCCGGTGTACCACGGCCGCGCCCAGGTCGGCGTCATCACCAGCGCCTGCCGCTCACCGTTGCTGGCCAGCAATATCGCGCTGTGCCGGGTCGACGTGAGCTGCGCCGAGCCCGGCACCCTGCTTGAGATTGGCAAAGTCGATGGCCTACAGAAGCGCATCAGCGCCACGGTCAGCGCAGCGATTTTCTATGACCCGGACAAGAGCCGCGTGCGTAGCTGATCGTCCCGATACCGATGTGTGCCACCCCACTTTGACTGCCCACTTTGATTGCCCTTCTTAACCGCTACTCAGACATGGGAATACGAAGATGGAAGCGACGACGTTCGAGGCTGTACCGCAGGCTGCCAGCTCAGTGGGCAGCCTGCACCGCAAGATCGATTGGCGCGGTGCATTCTGGGTCGCCAGTGGCGTGCCCGCGCTGGTGCTGTTCTCCATCGGCGCGATTGCCGCCACGGTGGGCAAACCGGCCTGGATCGTGTGGATCGTGTCGATCCTGTTCGGGTTTATCCAGGCCTTCACCTATGCCGAGATCGCCGGGCTGTTCCCGCACAAGTCCGGCGGCGCGTCCGTGTACGGCGCGGTGGCCTGGGTGCGCTACAGCAAGTTGATCGCACCGGTGTCGGTGTGGTGCAACTGGCTGGCCTGGTCGCCGGTGCTGTCCATCGGCTCGGGGCTGGCGGCGGGGTATATCCTCACCGCGCTGTTTCCCGCCGATGCGCTGATCAACACCTGGCAACTGACCCTGCTTGACCTGGGTTGGGTCAAGAGCGGTCTGTCGTTGCGCATCAACGCGACGTTCGCCATTGGCCTGTTGATTCTGCTCACGGTGTTTGCCGTGCAGCATGGCGGCATCCTGCGCTCGGCGCGCCTGACGCTGGTGCTCGGGGTCACCTCGCTGATCCCGCTGTTGCTGGTGGGCGTGGTGCCGTTGTTCACCGGGGACGCGACCCAGGCCAACTTCCTGCCGCTGTACCCGCTGGCCCATGACGCAGCCGGGCAAGTCATCGACGGCCCGTGGGATATGTCCGGCTGGTCGCTGATGGCCGGCGGGCTGTTCATGGCCGCGTGGTCCACCTACGGGTTCGAAACGGCGGTGTGCTACACCCGCGAGTTCAAGGACCCCAAGCGTGACACCTTCAAGGCGATCTTCTACGCCGGCCTGCTGTGCATCCTGGTGTTCACCCTGGTGCCGCTGGCGTTTCAAGGCAGCCTGGGGCTGGGCCAACTGGTGACCCCGGCGGTGCTCGACGCCAGCGGCGCGGTGGTGACTCCGGCGGTGTACAGCGGCCTGCTGTCGCCGGCGATCTACAGCGGCATGGGCGTTGGCCAGGTGATGGCCGACAGCATCGGCGGCGGCAAGGTGGTCGCCAATATCGTGCTGATCATGCTGGTGCTCGCCACGTTGCTGGCGATCATGACCTCGATGTCCGGCTCGTCGCGCACCTTGTATCAGGCGTCGGTGGACGGCTGGCTGCCCAAATACCTGGGGCGCACCAACGAACACGGCGCGCCCACGGCGGCGATGTGGACCGACCTGTCGTTCAACCTGCTGTTGTTGCTGATGTCGGACTATGTGTTCGTGCTGGCGGCGTCCAACGTCAGCTACATCATTTTCAACTTCCTCAACCTCAACGCCGGCTGGATCCACCGCCTCGACCGCCCCGACTGGGTGCGCCCGTACAAAGCCCCCACCGTGCTGCTGGCGGCCGGCGGCGTGCTGAGCTTCGTCAACCTGGCGTGCATGGGCCTGGGTGCGGATATCTGGGGCGCAGGCACGCTGGTCACCGGCTTGCTGCTGGCGCTGTTGATCCTGCCGGTGTTCTGCTACCGCCACTATGTGCAGGACAAAGGCCGCTTCCCCGCGGCCATGCTCAGTGACTTGTATATCCAGGCCGATGACGGCCAACGCCGCGCCGGCTGGCTGCCCTACGCCACACTGATCGCCGGTGTGCTGGTGGTGTATGCCTGCCATCAACTGGTAGCCTGAATGCCCTGGGCTGCCTATTGCTGAGGGATTTATCCCTCAGCGCCCCTATTTCTCCAGACAACGGTGACGCTTTTGACCAGCACTCTCCCTTCCCTTGCCCGCGATATCGACGGCAAGGCCATTTCTGCCCAGGTTCTCGACGAGGTTCGCGAAGAGGTCCTGCTGCTTGCCGCGCAAAAAATCTTCCCGGCCCTGGCTGTCGTGCTGGTGGGCGACGATCCGGCCAGCGAAGTGTATGTGCGCAACAAACTGCTGCGGGCCAAGGAAGTCGGGATTCGCTCCCTTGAATACCGGCTGCCGGATGACGCCAGCCAGGCGCAAGTGCTCGATCTGCTGGCCCAGTTGAACGCCGACGTTTCGGTCAATGGCGTGCTGGTGCAGTTGCCGTTGCCGGCGCATATCGACGAGGCGGCCGTGATCCATGCGATTGACCCGATCAAGGACGTGGACGGTTTCCACCGTGAGAACGTCGGCGGCCTGGTGCAAGGCATCGAGGTGCTCACGCCTTGCACGCCCAGCGGCTGCATGCGCCTGCTGCATGAAACCTGCGGCGATTTGAGTGGCTTGCACGCGGTGGTGATTGGCCGCTCGAACATCGTCGGCAAACCGATGGCGACCCTGCTGTTGCAGGCCAACTGCTCGGTCACCGTGGTGCATTCGCGCAGCGTCGATGCTCAGGCATTGTGCCGCTTGGCCGATATCGTCGTCGCTGCGGTCGGTCGGCCGCAGTTGATCGATGCCAGCTGGCTCAAGCCTGGCGCGGTGGTGATCGATGTGGGGATCAACCGCATCAGCACCGAGACCGGTACGCGGTTGGTGGGCGATGTGGACTACGCCAGCGCACGCACCGTGGCCAGCGCGATTACGCCGGTGCCGGGTGGTGTGGGGCCGATGACGATTGCCTACCTGCTGAAAAACACCCTGGTGGCGAGCCAGTTGCAACGCAAAGCCCTGCCCCGAGCGCTGGCGCTGCACCTGTAGGAGCGAGCTTGCTCGCGAAAAACGCCCAGGCAACGCGGTCATCCAGGATGCCCGCGTTATCGTTAACGACCTTCGCGAGCAAGCTCGCTCCTACAGGGTTCTCAGGGGTTGTAGGCGGCCAGGTCCCGACTCATGGGCACGCAGGCTGAAGAACACCCTGGTGGCGAGCCAGTTGCAACGCAAAGCCCTGCCCCGAGCGCTGGCGCCGCACCTGTAGGAGCGAGCTTGCTCGCGAAAAACGCCCAGGCAACGCGGTCATCCAGGATGCCCGCGTTATC
>NZ_JYLL01000043.1 GCF_001439695.1 Pseudomonas veronii | reverse complement strand
CGACATCAGCCACTTTTTGATGCATCGCTACAACTGGATTAGGCCTCATCAATTCAACGATGGGTTGGCTCCAGCGCGGGCCGAGGAAAAACTTAACGTCGTGTCCGGGATTAGTTGACCACTACACTAGGTCGTATTATCGACTTGGCGGTAACCGCCGATGGAGGGCATCCTTGGCTTGCTCGTGAGTTTTTAACTCACTTTGGTGCGGAGTTCATTGATCCTTCCCAGGGGACCGCGTCGAGACGGTTTTCCGTCTTGGACTTTCCGCAATCGCGTATATTAATTGGCCCAATGCCGGGTGTACGTTTTGAGTCGCTGACTGGCTCGGAGCATCCGGAAGTCGTGGCCGCACGAAAGGAGGTCCGCAGTTCCGTTCGGCGTGTTCTGCTTGTGCTGCCTCCGCTTTCCGTCACTTCGGGTGAATCTCGGGGTGCCTCTGCTACTAGTACGCCTCCGCTCGGTCTTGGCTTGTTAGGGACTCATCTTGCGGTCAAGGGGCACGATATCCATCTGGTTGACTGTCATCGCTTCCCCGAGTTACTGGATGACATAATTGAGCTCGCTGACAGCTACGACATAATCGGCTGCAACGTAGTGATTAGCACGTTACGTTCCACGATGGAGCTCTTCCAAGCGATACGACGTAAGACAGCCCATCCGCTACTGATCGTCGGTGGTCCTGCAGCGAACCTCGACGTATGGCGCTTCTCTGCGAAGTCTGATGAGGAAAGTGAAGCATGGGATTTTGCGATTCCTTCGGCGGCAGTTAATGCGCTGGACGATCTCCTCCAGGCGTTAGGCTCTACTGATCCATGGCCCTCAACACAGCACCTTGTAGCGAATCCGCTGAGTCAGATACTTTCATTTCGAGGTATCCGTGAATCGCTAGGGAGTCTTCCTAAGCAACTAGACCTATCCTGGATGGAGATTGACGTTGACAGGCGTATCTACCAAGGACCTGATGGTGTTTATGAACCGGCACATACCCGTGACCTAAGCGGTTCAGTCCATGAGGCGCACGTTGTGATGTCGCAAGGGTGTGATTGGAACTGTGCCTTCTGTACTGAACGGAAAGACCTCAGCGGTGGCGAACGGAGAAGGTCGGTTGAGCAAGTCCTAGCTGAGCTTGAGCGCCTTTCATCCTCCTACCGTGACCTGCGAATTCAGTTCATTGATGACAACTTGCTGCCCCAGATCTCGGCGCTGGCGACGCACGATCTTACGGGACAGGCGCAAGCCAAAGTTTGGACCAGCGCGTTCCTGAACGGCCTTCGGGAAGTCCGAGAGGGGCGCCAAGGTTCGTTCGGCTGGCGAGGAATCTTCCGGGTCGAGGACTTTTTCTCCTACGAGGAAAGTTTTGGAACGCATGAATTTGTTGCAAAGTTGGTCTCTTCCGGATGCCGCATGCTGGCATTTGGTTTGGAACATGGCGACGAAAATCGAAGGAAGCGCCTAAAGGCGGGGGCAGACTACAAGAACGCCGAAATCGTGAGCTTATTTAAGCGACTTAGGGACGCAGGTATTCAGACAAAAGCATATTTTATGATCGGTGGACAATGGGAGACGGCCGAATCGGCACTGGATACTATCCGTTTCGCGCTAGACTGCGGTGCAACGCTCGCCTATTTCGCCCTCTACAAAGAGTTCGTGAAGGCAGTGCACGTGCTAAGTGAAGAGCGCGGGCCATCCTCACGACATGATGCCTTTGCCGAATATAGCCAGATGGCCGTCGTGTGGGATGCCACCTACTCCGCTTACCTAAGTGACCCCTCTATGAAAGGCTTGTCATCTCCGGCCACTCAAATAGAGATTGAAAGCTATGCGCAGCTTGCGAAGCTGGGCTTCCGGTTCAGCGATATAGTTAAGTACAACGACCATCATGCCGACAGCGATTCTTCCAGTTCAATCTTATCGAATGTTACATGGGGTGAACCGAGCGAGTACTTCAGTATTATCGAAACGGCATATCGACGGTTCTACCTGCGTCCTGAGTTCGTTCACGAATACAGTAAATTGGTTCGTGAGGGATATTGATCCTAGGGCGTACTCTTGTCACCGGGCGCATGCTGCTCGCGCAAGATGGTCGAGGCGAGCGAACGCAGCGTTATACGAGTGGCCGTCTCAAAGTATTAGCCTTCCAACGCAGCCTAGCGCTGCGTTCCTTTTGGCGCTGATACGATTTTGACCCAGGCTGCTGATTTTGACTGAACCACATGCTGCCTCCGAGATCACCCGCAAGGTCATCATTTTTTGAATACTCGGGTGGGTCAATGAATTCCGGTAGCCTGGTTCAAAATTCCATCAGCGCCAACAGGCACGTATCCGGCAGAACCTTTCGGATGTATCGGTGGGTATGCGGATCATCTTCCCCTCGCTGTAGGAGGATGCAGACCCGGTCACCTGGACGGAATGGGTTTCGCTGATTCTCAGCACAAATATGCTCGTGCTGAAGCCGTCCTTGGTGAACTCATAGCCGTCGGAGGCGGAAGCTGAGGCACCCTTAAAATCAGTAATGATCCAGCAGCTATCCGCAGACGCTTGCCCTGCAGCGAGCATGAGAGCGAGTCCAGCCAATAAATTCCGTTTCATAAATCATCCTTGGCTGACATTCAGTTTCTATTTTTGCCATGATAGCCGTATCTTCGGCATATGGATGAGCGCACGTACCGCCCGTCGAATCATCAGGCGACTCGATTCACGTAGCGCGCAGCCTTCAGGGCATTCAGTTCAGGCACGAATTACACATATATTGACAATGGCAGGTTGCGCATTAGTATGGCGCCACCTATAACTATTATAGGTAAATATGAGCATACCATCTGCACCATGGACGAAAGCGCAGCTAGGAAAGATGGTGAATCAGCTCTCAATGACCTCTGCAAACGTGGCGCTAACTGACCATTTCATGGACAGGCTTTTGCAGAGAGGCATCACACTGGATGAGGCGTTCAGGTGTATGCAGAGGGGTGTCATTGTCAGGGGGCCAACATTTAACCCGACCTACGGCACATTTGAATTCCGAATGGAAGAGAAAAAGCCCAATGACATTGTGTGCGTCGCCTTGGCGATCGCTCCGCTGGCTAATCCCTCCGGCACCATAGCTTTGACAGCTTGGGAGATTTGAACATGTATGAATACAAGGGTTGTGGCTTCAGGGGTGTTTTCCTGACTGATGGGTACACCATCGTGGACACTCCCTACGGAAGTGGCGTGACAATCACCGATATCGACAGGCTGCATGCAGCAATCGCAGATGAGCTCGTCGAGCAAGAGCACGAGATGACGGGGCAACAGTTCCGCTTCTTGCGCAAGCAATTGGGGTTGACCCAGGAACATTTGACTCCATTGTTTGGCGTCGACGTCCAGACGATAGCGAACTGGGAGAAGAGGCAGGAGGAGGCTATCCCTAGGACCTCAAGCCTTGCCATGCGTTACGTATATAAGACGGCTAGCAGGCATGGGCTAGATACCCTGTATGTCCAGCATCGAATTATTGAGGATGACGGTATTGTATTCGCTCGTGCGAATGATGACTGGCTTGAGAAAAAAGAAGAAATTGCTTAATCATAAACCCGGCAGAATAGCCGTAATGCTGTTCACTTAAGCGGAGCAGCCTTACGGTCCACTGGGTACCGGGTTTTAGAAATCTTCACCGTTCTTGGCCTTCCCGGCCTTGGGCGGTGATCCAAAAACATTCCACCTACTCCTCCCCTCAGCTCGCTTAGCCTCCTTCCTGTTGCCGATACCGGGTTAGCTGCTGCCATCACTATCAACTGCACCGCTATGTACTGGCAGGCAGGCTTGAACCGTATATCCGAAGGCGCGCGGCCGAACGCTACAGCGGCCTGGCTGGCCTCTCGACGAATAATGTTATAAGCCAGCAAAAGCCCCCAGACCTCCTGATAAATCAGCTCGACTTCCTTGCTGCACAGCGTCACCGCGTTCTGTTGCATTGAGCTTTTGATATCCCTGAAGCCCAGCTCAATTTCCCACCGGTCCAGGTACAGCTCAGCTACAACTGCTGTGTCATAGCTCTCGACAGGCAGAGAGGTAAGCAGCGACCTGACTTTTCCATGGCTTTCATAGCTAACTTCACGCACTTCCCAACTCAAGGGCAGTCAGGATTTCGTTTGCGTGCCTGAGGAGAAACCTTCATCCGCACAAGACGATCGTGCTCGCCGTAGCGCTCCACTTCCTCCATGACCAAATTCTTGCGAGCAGGCGTCATCCAGTGTCGGTTCGCGCCGCCGCCAACCACCCTTAGCAGTAGATCCGCGCCCCAGAAGCCTTTGTCGAACAACCGCTTGCACAGCGCTTCGGTACACAGGTCGCCGCGTCACCTAGCAAGCTAACCGCAGCCCTAGGCGTAGCACTTTGAACATCAAGTGGTGGCAGAATATGCTCATTGGAATGCGGGCTAGGGTTCGGTACGGCCTGAGCTACTGGGCGGAGCCTGCTAAGCAGCCGCTACTTCTGAGTCTAGGGGCGTGGCGGCAGTGATGACGGTAAGTGACATGTCGACTTGAGTTGCTGCGCGGGCGGGGGCTTGAGGTCTGGCTCTGCTAGTCCTGGACCAGGGTCGCGATAACTGCTTGGCTGGTGTAGCTGAACCGTCGATCTTGCGGGGCGATGGCCTAGTTTGGCCAGACGTGTGGGCCATGGTGCCCCGGCAAAAAAACTCGAACGGGTCTGCAACGCCGGACCAGCCGATCGCTGACTGTTGCTCCTGGCCGATTTCTGCCAGAAATAATGGGCAAAATTCGGCCCAATCGCTCTCCATCAGGATGAATGCTCTAGCGCGTTCACGCGGAGTTATTCAGAATAAGTGTTTCTCTGAAGGGCTCAGCCTCATGAGCGATGTTCTACTCAACTACTAGCGGCACAAAACAATACCTCATTCTCTCGTTCGCTTTTTAATAAGCACTGATGTGGAAGGCATAAAATGGAAGTTTGCTTCGTGGTCGGGCGTAATGGTGCCGGAAAAAGCCAATATTTAATTGATCAAGCCAAAGGCAATAATCAAGACTCACTATACTTATGCAATACTGTTCATGATCGGTCACAGGAGCTCAAGACTTCAAAGAGATTCTCCGTTAAAAATACTGGATCACACCCGAACAATGTCATGAAATCGGTGATCAAGAAGATGATGAGAGAAGGAACGCATCGTCTGCATCAAATCGAAAAAATACTGCTTTATTGCGGTTACGCTCCGCACATAACTGTGACCATGAGAGCCGGTAAGATCGATAGCAGGCTGGACGACTTTTCTGACACCTCCTCCATTAAAAAACTAACCGAAATGATAGATAATTATTTTAATGGAGAGGATGAAATATCCTTCAATGTAAACTTCGGTGAAACCTCTGATATTTCAAGTCTGTCAAAGCTAGAGAATCTGTTGCATCAGGAAAAACCACTACGACATTACGGCATGGTAAAGGCAATTGAAATATCGCTTTACAAGAATAATGGAGAGCCTGTCCCCCTACTAAATGCAAGTTCTGGCGAATTGAGCCTGATGACTTCTCTGATTTTCGTTCTAGGCGAAATTTCGGGAACCAACATGATTCTTATTGATGAGCCAGAGAACAGTTTGCATCCTAGGTGGCAGCGAGAATACACCTCCATGCTATGCAGTCTAATTGAATACCATGAAGTAAAAGTAATTATAGCGACGCACTCCCCATTAATAGTTACAGGCGCACAGTTAGACGAGCGAGTATCGTCATCAATATATCATCCGGCAACCGGAAATCTTGAATTTTCTTCCTCAACAAACATTGAAGAATTGTTATGGGGGCAGTTTGAGATTATTTCGCCAAAAAGTCGCTTTTTAAGCGAAAAACTAGCCGAGAAGCTCGAAGAGCTATCCGCACACAAAGTTTCCCTTAATCAAGCAATTGAATTTATCGATAGCGCAAGCAAGGCCTCTTTCGATGACGGCCAGCAAGACATTTTTATTGCAGCAAGACAACTTGCTGACAGCATCGCGAGAGGGTGAGTTATGCTTAGTGACCCGTTAATGCCTGCGCTCTCCGACTTTGTAATTACAGCGGAGGAGCAACTGGCCATTGATCATGCTCTTAGGCTGCATGATTCATGGAACATTGACCAAAAAGATATGGCTCCGGTTCGCCAGGTGCTGAAGAACCTAAGAGAACGAATAAAAGAATACCATCTATTAAGGCAGGGCTACACGTGCTGCTATTGTAGAACAAACCTATTCGGGGGTGGAGTTTTTATGGTGGATAGAGAGCATATTATCCCCAAAAGCCACTGCAAAAAATTAACTTATGTTATGGCAAATCTTTCAGTCTCTTGCAAGAGATGCAACATGGAAATTAAAAAAGACAAAACCAGCCTATTTGTTGATCCTGGTTCGATTGAGAGCACATATCTAGATAAAAGCACATATCGCGTAATTCATCCAAATTTTGAGGTGTATGAAGACTTTATAATAAGAAGACAAGAGCAACATGGGAAGGCAAAGCTGGTAAAATTCATCATTGAGACGCCTGGTGATAAAACCAACTTTATGTTCAAATTTTTCAAGCTGAATGATCTTGAAGTCAATAGTATAAATGATGCCCAGGGAGTTGCACCGCTTTCACCTAGTCAGCAATTGATGCTTGATGCGCTAAAAGCGCAGATACAAAATCAGCCTGCACTAGCACAGGAGATACTAAAACTAGTGCTTGAGGAGCAAGGTAGCAAAGCTTCCCTCCCGATGATCGCGAAAGCTATAGACAGCACGGATCCTTTTAATTTTTCAGTAGGCTCGCTCGCTGATGTTGAGAATAAATGGCTTGACTCAAAATGGGTTCCACTTCCTTCAGGAGGCGGCAGGGCTTTGGCTATCGGGCACGATGTCGTATTGGCATTACCCTCCCCAGATTCTAGCGACAATAATGGTCAACCCTAAGGGGTTGACCTGTCTGTTGGGTAATTGCACAGACTTGCCTATGGCATTCGTCCTGACCAATCTTTCACATCGGATTTCACCATCACGCTTTGTTGCTATGACCGGGCAGAGTAGGAGCCAGGCGCCGCTTGTTTATGTCGAACAGTACGAATTCACGATGCATGAACGCCCTGCATGAGTCTTCCTCCATTTCACGCTGCGCTCGAACGTAGCCTGAACATCATCAGTCGCGACGTAACGGAGTTGACTGGTGCCGTCAATGGTGGCTTCGCATATTATTTTTGTGGTGTCGTCAAGCGTTTTGTGTATTTTTCGCAAAAGGCTAGGGACTAATAGCAACCCTAGTCGCCGACAATTTTTGCGTTCAATACCATTGCTACTACCTCAAATACCGTTCTAGAGGAAAGAAATTCTCTGATAGCTTTTGTGACTCAGCAATTTTCTGTCATGTGCTAATTTGATGCCGATGAGCTAGTGGCAATCCAGTAGGTAATTGGATTGCGTAACACTACGGACATCATGTGGTGACAGGCTTGTGCGCTTGGGCTTGTTCTCTAAGGTTGCGCGAGACCTTCTCAAATGGGGAGACAGATTCCGTTGTTCTCGCAACTTCGCTTCGAGCATATTTGCTCATGCTTGCTAGCCGTCTGCTACCTGTCGCCAAGGGCCGCTCTTGGCCGATTCTTGCCCGTCATGAGGCGCAGAAAACGACCCTTTGCAGGCTTTTTATATGGCAGTGCATAATGCCGTGTGAGTTGCAGTATAAAATTGCTTCGTTATGCGTGTTCAGTAAAAGACATGTCCTCTGCATGGATAAGTATTTTTTCTGGGAATCCGATTTGTACGTAGTTCATGCACTCTGTAAATGTGAAGTGGTTAGTAAGCTCGTCTAGTATCAATTCGTTTGAAAGACCTGCGATCTCGTTGAAGAAGAATAGTACTCCTTCATAAAAATTATCCGGGTGAGCTTCCAGTACTGATGAAATGTGGCTTCCGATTTCGTTAATTTGTTTTTTGCTCACGACTTTGTATTTTTTTGAAATATGAATTAGAAAATTCTCAAAGTATACACGTCGATTTAGCCCGGTCATGAAATCTGACCACCTGAGGCTTCGTTTTTCCGATAGGATTCTCTCAGGAAGATAAAGCTTTATTCTTTTATAAAGTTTTGCGATGTAGTTGGCTGCTTCGCTGCTCAAAATCGTGTACGTAGAAGCGAGAACTGTTTTAGCGCCTGCGCATAAGAATGCATTCGCGACATTAAAGTGATTTCTGTCGGCAGGACTTGTGTCGCAACTACTTAAGATGACGATAGGTGGGATTTGTGCGTTATTTATAAGATCCTGTGGGTAAATGATCCCTTCCGATAATTGAAGAAAACCGTGGCCATCTTTGCCATGACCTCCATGCATATCAAATACAACAATTGCGTAGCGGTGCTTGTTTAGCGACTGAATTAGCTCGTTTTTGTTTTTAACAACTTCAAAGATAATCTCTGATTCAAAATTTGTAGTATAGATCTCGTTTTTTGCGAGATGTTCAGTCAAGGCTTTGTATCTTGGGTCGTTAAATAAATTGACTGTCTTTTCTAGCTCCTGAGACATGTCTGCGCTTATGTCGTCGTCAGCGGGGAAAGAACTAATGACTAGAATTTTATTAAAGTCATCAATTGTAAGTTTACATTCGTGATTGTTGAGAGTTAATTTTTCTCTGATGATGCCGGGGGAAGTAAAAACTCGGCTTGTGTTGTGTCTAATCATAAGCGGCAAGCCGTTTAGATTGGTCCATTCTAGGGGGAAGTTTGATATAATCTTGATTTGTTTGTTTAAAGAGTACGAAATATAATCTAGTAGAGCATTGGACTTGCTGAGCACTGTTTCTGAAAAGTCAGACGCTAGCTTGTGTATTTTTGCTGATGATTTATTGCCAACATGATCCCTCATCGATGAGATGATTTTCATCAAGTCATTATTGCATATGTCAATTTTTATTTCTGGTGTAAGCGTGGAGGCTGCATAGAGGGAGTTTATAAGGCTGCTAAAGTACTGCTCGGACTGGTAGTCCAGAATGAGCTTGTTTTCAGGTATGGTATCTATTTCGGTCGTTGCTCTCGCATGTGTTACGGACTCAGCAATCAAAGCGTGGTCAGGTACTCCACTCCTTAGAAGGGTGTGTTTACTGTATTTGTTAGAGTTGATGGAGTACTCAAAATCTATACTGAAATCTGTGATCAAATAATCCATGCTAGGGAAGTGAGCGCAAGAGGGGAGGTTGCTATTTATGGCTCTCCTATAATGATTTATTATATCTATAAGGTTCTCTGTGTTTTGGGTTTTATCATTTTCGGCGAGAGTTACTTTTCCGGTATCTTCAGTAATTATACCTACGCTGTTAAGCGTTTGAATGTTCGCGTAGGTGTAGATATTGTTAGTGATTTTGAAATCTACTTTAATCGGTTTTCTAATTTGATATGTGTCGGGAAGTTTTCTTAGTATAGGGTCTTTGTTTTGTATTTTTGAAAAGAAGAAGTCTCGGAGGACTTCAGTGGTGAGCGTTTCAATGTGAGGAGCAGCTTGATTAGCCAAGTCTTTATTAAGTGAAATATACAGAATATCATTTGACATGTAATGATTTTCTGGGGGGGCGGTGTCTAAAAAGACAACTTTGAAAATGTAGGGGAGGGATGGGATTTGATCATGGTTGCTAATTAACTCTATAACTCGTCCGTGGTATATGCTGTCTAATCTTGTTCTTATGGTCTCTTCTCTGGTGCAGAGCAGTTCGGGGATGCTAATGGGCAGTCGGCTGATGAGCTTGAATGCCTCAATTGTTTCATTGCTGAATATTGATCCCCTCAAAAAATGTGAGGGTGTATTGGCGCTTTCCCGAATAACATAACAAATGCTTAAGTTGTTAATCATTAACATTGATATCCATTGGTTAGGGGCTGTAAAGCGATGTTACATTGTTTTGCGCTAATGTCGAAAATTCTTGTAACTGTCACCTAGTGATATCTAGCAGCCCAAGATAAAGAGGCCACAGGTACGAGATCGGACGGTTTCCATAATAGCTCAGCGCTTTGAACAAAGGTAAGTACAATACAGTGACAAGCAGCCGGGATTGTGACTCGGGGGGTGCCGGAATGGGGCTGTTTCGGAAAGTCCGCTTTTGGCCATATTTGCCCTTCGGCATGACTGCTTAAGGCTATGCATGCATCAGTCATCATTAACTGGAACGTAGACTAAGGTCGATGTTACCGACCTCCTATCGCTCAAAACCCAGCATAGGTCATTTCGCCCTTATCATTGTAGGGGACTGCTGCTTCATTAATTGTATGCGACGGCCCCATTAAGTATTGCAAGCCATTCATTCTTAGTCCCCTAAATTTTGGATTAGACAGATCTGTCCCAAGCTCCTCTGTGAAGCAGCTTTCATACGTTCCTGCGTCATATCCCTTAAAAGAATAATCGAGGGCTTTCAGTCGTATTAGTGTGTTACTTACTGCGGAAATAAAAATTGGCATCAGATCCAAGTAGACTTGGTGATTTGGATAGCGCTCAGCGCCTGCTTGTGCCCAGACTTTCTCAAATGATAGACCCTCCTCGATAAAGCGGAATTTACTTTGAACTTTTTTACTTCTATCAAGCTCCGAAGCACTCCGGCGTGGATCAAGCCGAGAGTAGATGTCTTCGAGTTTGATGAAGTGATGCATGCGTGAAGGACCACCTCCTTTAGGTGGATGATTTGCGAGCAGATATGCAGCTCCGGCCAATCGCTCTGGCTCATCACATAACCATAATGTTGAATTTAAGCTTTGGAAAAGGGAGTGATTACGGTGATGCAGCGCATTGCGCAGAAATATCAGCAGAGCCGAGTCGGGACGATCAAAATAATCGAGTTCTTCCTGCGTGACATCATATAGCGTATGGAAGGCTTCAAGCTTTGACTCCCAGGCTCTGTCTATATTATTGATAGCCTCTTCTCTATCGATAGCTACCAGCCCCTTGTATCGCAGAAAGGCTTCTACGTAGATCCGCATTGTATTAGCCAAGCGGCTCATCGCACCTTCGACCGTATCCTTGTTCATAAACACTCCTATTGTTGTGAGGAGGCATTATGCCCTCAGCCCTCACCTGGCGTCATCCCGAGGCAATCCAGGCTCACTTAAGCCCAATAAAAGTCGAAATCGATGGGCTCCGCATTTACTGCTGCTGCCATCTATCACCACAGCGACCTCATGATCAGACAGTTGACCATGACCTCGTTCGCCACACTCGTTGCTGACTGTGCGATAGGGAAAGCTGAGCAGCCACGAAGTCCGTGTTAGTAAGTAGCTGTAGTCCGGAATATCTTTCCCCGGATCCGGGTTCATGACAATGGAGAAACCTTAGGCTACTGGGCAGTCCGCTGTTGGCCGATTGTTGCCTTTTGTCAACAGATAATGGCAGTCTGAGGAGGGTGTCAGCGGTCGAGTTGCAGAAGCATTTTTCAGGCAGTTACCCAACGGGATTGTTTGGATACTTTCGCCCACGGAGGAATTAGGCGCCGCGCGGCATGTGTCCCCCAGACGACATCACTCCGGCGCCATCAGCACCGCGAGTGTCATTTTAATGAACTCTTCGTTTTTGCTGATTGTGTCTAGCGCACCGCGAACATTCTCGGCGACGTCAGCAGATCCGCGATGCTCGACCCAAAGTGTTAGCTCCATGATGGCAGCTTCGAGGGCGAGTTGGTTTTGATTGATCTTGAAAAGCAGGGAAGGGAGCAGGTCTGAATTGGTCATTGGTTATTCTCCGTGTGAGGAAAGCGTAGCAGTAGGAAAATTTGCGATGACCAATTGTCTAAACGTTGCGATTAGAGCCAATTCAAAGTCGTGTTTCCTGAGGCCTACATCGTCGCCGACTACTCAGACCACCAACCTTTTTCTGCCTGTCCGTAGTGTGAGCCACTGAACCAGCTTTCTAACTCTACGTCCAAAGTGGTAATTAATGCCAGGTTCCCCTTCAAAGGATCCAAGAGATCAGCCTGCTTGCGAGCCCAGTCGATCCAAGGATTTGCCATTTCTTGATCTGCGATCGGGGCAATTTTCAGCCGATCTTCCACCGCTTTTATGAAGGCTCGTAAGCGCTCGGCTCGTTCCCATCGCTCTGTATGTTTAACGACGCTCAGTCTGAGGCGACGTTGAGTCTCTGTTGTACGGGCTCGTTCAAGACGTCGTCTTTCATCTTCAGCCCATTCACGATTTCTTGCCTCCTCTTTCTCTCTGAGGACCTTGATAGAAACTGATGCGGAATTTAAGCCCGCCAGGATGCTAGAAAGTTTTTTCTCGAGCGGCGCGGTCTTGGTGTCCTTCCAGTTTTTCCGTTCTCCGTAATCCATCCGCGCTTCGATCTGAAACGTCAGTTCGCCCGTTGAGGCCCATTCAAACTGTGGGCTTCGCAGGGACATGAAATTAGGCTCCCATGGAGCACCTGGGCGGCGTTTTGGGGGCGGTGGCGGTGGGATCGGATGTTTGTCTAATCGCTCCACGAGTCGCACAGATATGGGCTCATCGTTGACCGTGATGACTGTTTTTCCTTCAGCGTTGATCTTCCATGAACAACCTTCAGCCTCACCCTCTTTGATCAATGCATCAAAAAGGATTGCGCAGCGTTCTATCAATGTCGATGAAATCATCACATTCAAGACGCGCTTTCCTGCGTAATCGAGGTAGCCGTCCTTGACCTTCGACGTTTTTGCACTCTTTAGCCACTGACTCACTAGCGCGTGAGGCTCGGATAATTGATAGGGGGCTTCAATCGTTCGCCGGACTATAGGTGAGTTCAAATCAGTGCCAGTCGCGACGAGCGAGTTGTCACGGTCGAGCACTTGGAATCGGACATTGCCTTCGACCTGAGGAGGTTTGGGTTTGCGTTGTCGCTGCTTTTCCGATTTGGCCCAATGGCCACGCCCAGGGAGAGGGATGCCGGCTTTGCGACAAGCTTTGGCGACGGCGACGTCGGAAACACCAATTTCGTGGGCCAGTTTGACCATGGGTGTTTGCCACACTTTTTCGAACAGTTCCTCTACGGTAAAGCTCACGAATGTGTACACGCAATCTGCCACCTTTGCTCATCGCGAATTATGGATCACAGCATGGGGACGTTAAATTCCGGTGAACGCAGGGTGAAACAGCCCTATGAGGATGTCCGGGGCTCTTTCGTCGTGTACGCTGGAAAAGACAACTTCGACTCGTTTGGCGTGTGCTCGTAGGTCGAGGACAGCACCGCACTGAGTCGATCGCCCAGCAGGTTCCAGGCGTTTTTCTTCTCGTTGGCGTAGTCGTGATGCAAGTAGTGGCGTCTCACCCGAGAGCCGGCCAGTACATGATTTTGGCAGCGATCAATGACATCCAGGCTAACGCCTAAGGCTTGCATCATGGTCGCCCCGGTACGGCGCAGGTCATGCGGAGTCCAGTCGCCGTTTTGGCCGTCGGCAAGGACCAGGGTATCGTCATGGCACCGTCTGGAGAGAGCTTTACGGTTTTTGAACCGAGCCTGGCGATCACCCACCTGTTTGCTTACCACTTTCACGTCTACATGCCCATCATCCAGCTTGTTCGGAAAGCACCATTGCGAGTCTCCCGTCAGGATTTTGAGTTCCTCAAAGAAATGCAGGGCGAAGGGGGAGAGGAAGACATGGTGGTCTTGTTTTTTGCCACGGGTGCCTTTGACATTTTCGCTGGGGAGGAACCAGGTCTGCTGGTCTAGATCGACATTTTTCCATTCGGCCTGCAGCAACTCGCCAATTCGGCATAGCGTGCCCAGGCTGATCCAGAGCGCAAGCTGTGTTTCCTTCTTTAGCGGTCGAATGCCGTCGTATTTTTGGCCCGCGGGGAGGGCGTCGTAATCGGCGGTCATTTGCTGGAAGCGGTTGTGCAATTCCAACAGCTCAGCCGGGGAAAGGATGCGGCTTCTTTCCGCTTCGTAGTTGGCAGGGATCAATGGGGAGATGTCGACCAGCTCAGTTGGATCGCCCTCGATCAATAAGGCCCGCCAGGGCTGACGCTTTCTGGCCCAGCTGAACATCTGAGTGAGGTCGGCGAAGAAGCTGATGGCTTGCCGGTGAGCGCCGCGGTTGACCACGGTGCGGATCAGCGCCCGAACATCGTGTTCGGACACACTGCTCACCGCTGTCTTGCCAAGTGCCGGTAATAAGTCCTTGTTAAAACGACGCTGTAACTCGGCGTTGCCGTCTTTGCGCGCGACGCCATCCACCAGCCACGCCTTGGCCAGATCCTGGACGGTCAGCGTTAGCGCCTTCGACGTTTTTACTTGTTCGGCCTCTACGTTAGCTGCGGCGTATGCCTGTGCCTTGACGGTTTTCTTCTGCTCGTTGGGATTGATCTGCTCATCGATGAGCGCCCTAGCCTGGTTGCGGGCCTTGCGGATGTCCGTCAGGGATTTGCGTGGCCAGGACCCGCAGGCGTATTCTTTGTTCTGGTCGCCCCACCGATAGCGATAGAAAAAGCTGACCGACACGCCGTCCTTACGCAGGGAAATTCGACCCGCGAGATTGCCATCCTCCCGGAGGATCCGGCCGGCATCATTGGCGGTCAGCGACTCGAGTTCTTTGATGGTGATTTTGGCCATGAAATGGACTCCCCCTACTTTTACCCCCACAAAAACGTCGGCTCTTGATGGACGTTGCTGGACTCTCGTAGAGCAGAACACCGCTGGAGCTCAAGTAAATACTAGCTTATAAAAATCCAGAGTGAAATTTCGGAGTCTTTCAAGAAGTATGAAAAAGGAGATGGGGTGCTAGGGGTCGAGTGTTCGAATCACTCCGTCCCGACCATATAATTCAAAGGGTTGCGAGATTATATCTCGCGACCCTTTTTTATGTTTGGTCGTTTTTACCCCTACAAAACGACTGGCTCTGGGTGGAATCTTTGGCTGATACAAAGGCCAGAGTTTGTCCCGGAAGGCACAAGCAGCACGTCAATGCGTCCAGTCAGACCTTCAGGCCGAACGCACGTTTACGCAGAGCTGTCCGTTCTTGATCAGTTAATCGTTGCTCTGATAATCGCGAACAATACTCTCGCTTGGACTGATAGGGCTGAGTGCGCAGACAGAAGTGTTCGAGAGATGTCGAATGGGGGCTGAGCTCGACTTCGCGTGATTCGCGCCCTGGGCATGAGGATCCTCAGAGTCGGATTGTCGTTTTCATGTGCTTAACTAAGCAACACGTTTGGTCGGCTGACGTTCGCATATGGCTTTGCCGTACGGAGGGATGAAGCGTATCGTGCTGGCAAAAGGGCATGAATGGATATTTGCCTCGCAAGGATGACGTTTCTTCTCTGAGCGCCCATCTCTACGCTGCATATCCTTAGCATCCTGCTTAAGGATCAGGCATCCAGACATTCCTAAAAAACATCGTTGGAACAAGCTTGCCGGGATGTCCTGCGTTTCTTCCTGCGTAAGCGTTGATAGCTCATAAAAGCTAACTTGAAGGCTGAAATGTGGATTTTTCGACATTATTAAAATTTTTGGATGACGCCAGGACTGCTCAGCTAATGGCTCCGCGTATAGTCATGGTGGCCGTGGCAGCTTTACGCCTTTGGTATATCGAAGATATTTCATCCCATCGTTCGTGTTGAGCCGAAGGCTCAAGTCGCTTACCCCACATCACTCAAGTGGCTCCGCTTGAGATGCGCTGGAAAATTTTCTTGACGGGATTAGGGGGATATAACGGGCCAGCTTCAAACAAGGGAATGCAATGCAGTTAAACCGGTTTCTGACTGAATACGATGACGAGCTGAGCGGCGACAGCTATATCGACCCTCTAGGTGTGCTGGTGATCTGGTCGGCCTTTGGCCAGCAGATCTTCCGCAACCGGGTCAATTCCATTTCCAACGACGTGCGCAATTACACCCTCAACCTGCTGCACCATACGTTGATTCGCGACTTGTGCGACGACGATGCCGTGCAACCCAGCAAGGCGCTGGTCGAAGAGGTAGGCGATAAACACAGTCTGGCGTTACGTCAAGCTTGTTTGGTCTACCTGGAAAACCTTTTTACCTATGCAATGGTCGCTGCACCTGCCAATGCAGGGGTGGAAAGCCTGGGTATTCTGGGGGCCAGTAAGGCCCGTGCCCGGCTAGAGGCACAAGGCAATCCAAAGCTTCAATTTACCCACAAAAAAGCAGGCTACCTGCTCGTCCGCCAGTTGGGGCTAGGCGTGAGTGGGCGTTACAAGACCCCCTTTATGGAAATGGGCTTTTTCAACGCGACCTACAACTACCACCATCAGCCCGAAGCGGCCAAGCTGTGGGACAAAAGCCACCTGCTGATCCAAGGCTGTGAACGACTGGCAGATTTGTACAAGGAAGCCAAGGCGCATCTGATGGAGTTGCTGCAAGGCTATCGGCGCAAGTCTACGTTCGCCTTCGATGACTTGCCGGCCAGCCTGCTGGATGCCTACCGCAAGGCGCTACCAAGCCCAAGCCAAGTGGGTGCGGATACCCGTGATTTCTGGCTGGATATTACCGGCTTGGCTAACGGCGCTGCGGGTGCTCTGTTGAGTGTGCTCGATAAACAGGCGCAGCAGTCGCCCGAGTTACCTTTGCCCATACAACAATTGTTTTCTTTGAGTCGTCAGCACTGTTGCGATCCAGTGGAGCAGCGAAAACTGCTTCACGTACAAACTCTGGAGCCTCTGCTGGCGGAAGCCGATTTGATGTTTACCTTGGCGCGTCATGCCAAGAATCAGAGTATTTCGCAGATCGAGGCCCACTGGCAGGCGCTTGGTCGTAATGCCAATACCCTGGCAACCGCTGCTTGCCAGATAGAAGAACTGCCGTCGCTGACTTCCGTGTTGACCGGCACCGGCCAAAAACGCCTGGGATATTTACTGAAGCTGTCCCGTACAGGAAGTTTTGCCGAGCAATTGCGCGGGTTGCTCGATTATCACGCAGGGGTGATGCGTGGTCGTGGGCAGCTGCCTTGGGTGCAAGCGCAGGATTTTGAGCGGATTAAAGTTAATGCCCGCACTACGACTTTACCGACCGCTGAAAAATGGCCAGTCGGGCGTTGGGTGAATAATTATTACATCCCGCAGTTCCGAAATCTGGTAGCGGGTTATCGGGGGGGGCAACCATGAAGCTGCTGAATGCCTTTGCCGAACAGATCAAAGTCTGCGGCAAGCTGAAGCGGGTGTGGCTGACAAGCTTCAATATTGATATCGAATTTATTGAAACCTACGTGCTGCCCACAGTACTGGGGGCAGAGATCCCACGCACGCGTATGGATTATGAGGCCTTGCAGTTGGTGCTGAATGATAGCGGCATTGACTTTCGGGTGTTTTGCGATCGGCGCTTTATTGGTGCCGATCAGAACAAGCGCACTTCGATACCGGTATATGGAGTATCGCCGGGCAACAAGGTTGAGCTGACTCGCCTGGGGATCAACGAAGACAGCCTTTTCCATGCCAAAGTGATTTATCTGGAGGGGGAATATGGCCGCGTGTTGGGGGCGGGCAGTGCCAACCTGACGCTCAGTGGCTGGGGGCGCAATCAGGAAGTCTTTCATTTTGTATCGGTGGAAACCCTGGCGCTTTACCAGTCGTTGAAAGCGTTTTTTCAGGTCGTTTTTGCCAATGTGGGCGAGGAGTGCCCCTTGGAAATACGTAGAGCTTTTGCTCGAAGCGAGTCTCCCGTGCATTTCTGCCACAGCTTCCAGAGTGAGGCATTCATCAGCCAACTATTCGGTGGTAAATCGTTGCAGCGTCTGGCGGTGTGGTCGCCGTATTTTCCCAAAGACCTTGCAGGGTTTATTCGTGATCTGAAACAGAACTTCAACCAGCCCCAGCTGAAGGTCTGCTTGGTGGCAGACCGAGTGGATGGGCAGTACCTGCGGACCCAGTGGAGTGACGCGCTGGGGCAACTGTTCAAGGATAAAGAACTGATTCTGTGCCAGAACCCGCGCGCGCTGGATGAGCGGATGTCCATGTGCCACGCCAAACTCTGGAAGACTTCCAGGCACCTGGCGATCGGTTCCTGGAACTTTACCCATGCGGGGGCCAATGCACGAGTCGGCGGGCAGGCTGACGGGCGCCACAACAACATCGAAGCGGGCTTTATTATTGCTGACAACAGTCCGATTGATCCGCTGTTGGGTAAGGTGCTGGATGCACATGACGGCCTGTTTGCTACGGATGAACAATTGGCAGCCGAGGCGCTTGTGGTGCCTGAACCCCTGCCGTTTGATATTGCCGTAACGTTTGACTGGGCCAGCCAGACCTACTGTTTTAAAGGCCAGTGGCATGCAGCTTGCTCGCCGGAGCAGGATTTTACCCTGCGCTTGCCTGACCATGAAAAGCCACTTCCTCTGCACTGGATGCCGCAGAAAAAAGCCCTCCAGATCTCTGATCTGCCCATAGGTACAGTGCGCGCGCTACTCACCGACCACTGCTTCAGAGTGTTTAGGGGGGACAAGCTTTGCCACGTTGGCATGCTGATCGAAACCCACACGCAGCATCGACGCGCCCAACAGTACGATGATTTGAAAAGTCTGTTTGATGCCATGACGTATGCCGGTAACGAACCTTCGCTGGAAGATGCAAGCTACCGGGTGCGAGAAACCGAGAGCGGCGAGCTGCTTTTGGACGGGGCGACCTGGGATGGGAGCAATACGATGCAAGCCGTGGGAGATCCAGGCGAGATCAGCTACTTCCGGCTGTTTTCTGCCAGCTACCAGTATGCCGCGCGACTTCATGAGATTGAGCAAATTCGTACGCTCGAACGCTGGGTTTTTAGTCGGCCGGGCTGCCTGGAGGAGTTGGTAGGGAAAGCCGCTGAACGTATCGAAAAAAACGGTGCCAATGTGTTCAGCTGGTTTCTGGCTCAGGAAGTTAATGGCCTATGTGAGTTGGCTGCTCGTATTCGTCAACGCTTACCCAAAAATGAGCAGTCCGTGCCTCTGTCGCGATGGCGGGCATTGTTTGTTGCGGAGCCTGCATTACCGGCCGGCGCCAACGATGCCTATCGTCAGCGCTTGCAGCAGGCATATCAGGTAATCAGTGGCAAGTGGGGCACACAATGAGTTCGCCAACCTGGGGCGGGCTAGACCCGCAGCGTGTCTCGCACTGGATCAACTTTGAGCGCAATAACACCGCTTGGCATTACGCGCCGGATAATCGTGAATCGATGGCGGCCAAACAAACCGAAGGCGTGGCTTACCTGTGGAACTTGCTTGCTGCCAATGGCGTTGCACTGCTGGCCGATGAGGTCGGCATGGGTAAGACTTTTCAGGCGCTTGGTGTGGCGGCTTTGTTGTGGAAGTTGAAGCCCGATGCGCGTGTGCTGGTCATGGCCCCAGGCCGGGATATTTGTCGGCATTGGCGACGGGAATTCGAAACTTTTGTGCGCGAGCATTACCGCGAGGCCGACCACAGTGTGAAAAGCAGTGTGGACGGTGGACCGGTGCCCTCGGTGCAAGAATGTTATCGACTGGACAAGCTGGTGAATGCAGTTGAGCGGGGACTCGGGCATTTGTACCTGACGACCATTCATTCCCTCAGTGGACTGGTGGAGAAAAAGGACAAGTCTGACGGAGCTGGTGCGGCCAGAGTTGCGGCTGGGATTATTCATCAGCGGCTCAAAAGCGCGCTGGGTGAGTCCGGCTTCGATCTGATCATCGTAGATGAGGCGCATTACCTGCGAAACCTGAATGGTGGCTCCCAGCGGGTCAGTGCTGCGCGCGCACTTTTTGGTGCCGAAGGTAGCCGACTGGGTGCGAAGAATTTGCTGCTGACGGCAACTCCGAGCCACTCTCGGTTGATCGATGTGCAGAGTATTCTCAGCTACTTCACTGAGATTGATCCAGAAGGCGAGCTGGCAGTGCTCAGTGGTTCGGCTAGAACCAAAGCATTGTTGGAGAAGTTTGCTCTTCGACGACTGCGGCTGATGGAAGGGGCTGGGGGATTGTACAGTAAACGCCACTATCGGCATGAGAAAGCCATACCTGCTGGCTTTGAGGGACGGCCGAATGCGGAGATGTTCTTCGCGCTGTATCAGAAAAGGCTGGTGGCGGATCTGCGCAAGCAGAAAGAAAACAAGAGCCTTATGTATGGCTACCTTGAGGGCTTTGAGTCGATGGGCCATCTCCCAGCTTTGGCTCAGAGCAGCGATGGCGGCGAGGTTACAGAGATTGTGGACAAAGCCGCTGAGGACTTTTCCACGGCCAGCGATACAGAGCTTTTACGCGAGCTTACGGGTGATTACCGCAAACAGTTTGGTACTTTTCCCGACCACCCCAAATACGGCGCGCTGATTGATCAGTGTGTGCCCGAGGGCCTGTATGGCCAGGATAAGATGCTGCATGACCATAAGCATCTGATTTTTGTGCGACGTATTCCCTCGGTCCGCGAACTGACTCAGCGGGTCAATGAGCGTTATGACGAGCTACTGGCAGGCATAATTATTCAGGCATGGGGCATACCCTTAAATGACCCTCGGGTGGATGTTTGGCGGAAGACGGGCTGGTCGCGGGCGTCTTATGACCAGCTCATCTCCGGACTTGATCATGCGTTTGTCATGGACGAGGCTGCAGAAGTCGTTGGCGACGACGAGGACAGTGAGGAGGATAGCGGCCAGCTGGCATCTCGCATTGCTGAACTGTTTGTGGTTAAGAGGGAGCTGGGTGGCCAAACCGATTGTGTAAATTCACGTTTGCGCTTCAGCAAGTCGGAGAGTGTATTTTCACTGTTTCTGGAGCCAGCATCTGACTACCAGGAGGCTGGTTATGGAGGCTATTACACCCAGATAGATGCGAAGAGGGCTGACTATGCAAATGCAGCTAAATTTGCTCGTTTTCAACACTGGGGCAATCAGGCACAGCTCAAGTTAGCTATCGGTGATCGTGTGCAGCCGGACGGCAAGTTTGATCAACCCATGTTTAGCGTTTGGTCGCTGCTGGTACCCAGGTTACCCGATTTGCTTCGACAAAAGCTCAGGTGTTGGGCAGAGTCGGATAAGGCTGTTGCGGAAAACTTTGGAAATTATCTCAAAGCTGGCTTCCTGCATGCGAGTCCGGTGATTGTCGAACTTTATGGGTGGTTTGTTGAGTTCCGACGCGGTAGGCGCGACAGGAATGTGCATAGCAGTTACCGGAGTTTTTATCAGTGGGTGAGCGGCAGAATTGAGGGGTCGTTGATGCTGCGCTACTTCATTGCTGCGCTTGAAACCTTCGATCAGCTGTGCGGCAAAATCATTGATCACGGTCTCAATCGCTGGGATCAGGAGTGGCGAAGCCTTAAAGGTCTGACCAGTCCGGGCTTGTATGCCAGTGGAGAGAATAGTAATAGTCGGCAGCGGTTGATCCTTGGCTTCAACAGTCCGTTCTATCCCAATGTGCTGGTGTCTACTTCTGTGCTCCAGGAGGGAGTCAATCTGCACATGCAGTGTCATCAGATTCATCACTACGGGCTGGCTGGGTCACCCGGTGACAATGAGCAGCGGGTCGGGCGCCTTGATCGTTTGTTCGGTTGCGTCAACCAGCGTTTGAAACACGCCGGCAATACCGATCTGAGCATTCATTATCCCTTCCTGCAGGGGTCGGTTGATGAGGATCAGGTCGCTTCGTTCATCGCGCGCAAACACCAAGTTGAAAAACAAATGGATGCCTGCGTTCAGGCCAATTTTGACAAGCAGATGCGTTTGGACAATACGCAGGAGTGGAAGGAGTTCTTGCAGACGCCGGTTGGTCGAGGGCAGACGTTAATCAATGACCCCTACGGCGCCAGTTTTGCGCAGGGCGATCTGTCCAAAAACTATGAGCCTTATTTCGAATCTATCCTCGGGGTGTTGCCGCTGACCGAAAACTGACCCAGTGAAGACTTCGATTTCCTGCATCAGCTGGATCCGGTCGTGGGTATTACCGGTAACAGCCAAGGTCATAAACGTCCGATCCAGCAATTCAATACTCCCGGATTGCCTTACGTCATGATTGGCACCGATACCATTCGCGAAGTCGTTAATCTGCACCTCTTCTGTGATCGGGCCATGTACTATGGCGTGGACGCCTGGCGATCTGGAACAGCGCATTGGCCGGATCAACCGCTATTTCAGCAGATAGAACGCCGTCTGATACAGGCGGGCAACGGCGCGGAAGCGCCACTGCGGCTGGAAGTCCACTATCCATATTAAGCGACACGTTGGAGCGCCAGCAGATCGAAATACTCATGGCGCGTAAACGCGAGGTTGATGCCGTTGTTGATCCAGTGTTTGCCGTTGACCTGAGGAAGGCGGCGAGAGGTGAGATTCAGCAGGGGATTCCAGCGGACAGCGAAGCGGCGGAGCTCATTCCGGACGTTGCCGGTTATTTTGGAACCCGCAAGCATCTTCCCGCGTAGGGGGAGTGGTGCCTGCGGGGTAACTCAGGCACAACTCTTTTCATGTGCATGACTCAAATGAACCTACGGTAGACGCCACTCCGTGTATGAAGTTAAGTCTTGCCGGGGCGGGTGAGGCGGAGGCACTTGATGTCGGGTTCCTGTTGCTCATTCCTCAAGGTTATCGGAAATGCTGGTGATGTGGATCGCGTTTGCGCCATCGTCGCCAGTGAGATAGAGCCGCAGGGCGAAAAGCAGGTCAGGGGTATGGTCGCCGTCGGGCTTCTCGATGTTGATCTGCACCCGGGAAAAGAGACAGACCTTTGACTGCGCGACTAACTCCGTCACCCGTTCGACCTTATTAGCCAGTTCCTTGGTAATCCTCTGATGCGGCTGAAGGAGCATCTTGATTTCAGCGTCTGAGGAATCACGAGCACGAAGCAAACCCAGTAGAAGTTCGAGTAATTCTGCTGTAGCGCGAGTCCAGTTGACGGTAACCCGTTTGTCATTTTCGCCTTTCCTTGCTGGGCACGATCTGATCTGACTCAGCTTCGCGCTCAGCAAATCAAGAATTGACCTGAGCTGTGCCAAATCAAACTTCTCAATGAAGTGCTGGTCTCGCCAGACCGCATAAGCAAAAGCCCGGAGAGCGCTTTCCGTGGGGCGCTCCATAAGCTTCGACAATAATTGTTTCTGCCACGGTTCGGAGACACTGCCCAGCGTAAAACCAAGTGCTCGTGGGTTGATAACATTTTCCTTGGCGACCTGTTCGTTTATCCACTGAACACACTCGTCGGGTGCGTCCTTGCCCATGCTACACATTAAAAAAAATATTTCGTTTTTTATCGGCTCTGGAATTGCGCTTTCATTCAGTAACGCAACGAGATACCGGATATCGTCTCGGGTTGGCTCGGAAAACTCTTTCGGACATTCCGGGTCGTCGATCGAACGTCCGTCGCGCCAGATTTGTATGACAGGATAATAGAGTCCGCTGCGTATTTTTTTGACCACGCTTCTGGTTGACGCTTCGTCGAAATCCTTCAGGCGCTCTGTTTCTGTATGGTTTCGCGCGGCCACTTTACGACCGTAGTGTTTTCCATCTTTTTCTTGAAGTTCAAATGAAATGCTATCTCCTTGGGTAAAGTCAGCATGATTCAGTCCGTAAATGAAATTATTCTGATGAATAAAGACCTGACCCTCGGTGGTGTCCCTATCGGCAAAGGTGAAATGCCCTCCTTTTTTATCAAGACACCAATCCATTTTTATTACGCCGATCGTCCTGGCTTTGGGGCGGATGTAAAAATCCTGGTCTAGTCGGCCGATTACGCTTGTTACCCATTTAGGTAAATCAGATGTCTCATTGCTGTCGGGTTTTGGCACGCGGCGCAAGTCCGCCCATGTTATGGGAGCAGGGTACTCCGGAGCAGGAGCGTCATCAGTGATGCTGACCTCTTCCGTACGCTGCCATGTGGCACGAACCGGTTGGAAAGTGTCGTCGTGGGGGATGAAGAGTAGTTTGTAGGGGTCGTCTGCACCGTATTCAAAGGTTAGGTGAAGTTTGCAAACGGTGTTTTCTCTCAATGGAAATGCGGTGGAGTCGAGGCGGGCCGAGTAACCGAGATCTTCGGAACTCTCACCCAGGAAAAGCGGAAACTGATAGAACGGTTTTCCGGCCGGAAGCGTGAAATCTTCGCCAACGTGGATGATGACCGGCCGGCCACGAATCGGTTTGACGGTTGTACCCCGCGACACTAGATAGAAGCGCTGGTGGCGTCCATCTTTCAGTACTTTGATCGATAGCTCGGGAACCTGGTCGCGCCAGAGTGCAATTGCTCCGGCGCGTTGTTGCAGATTATGGAGGCGAATGCCTCCGATCACCGGGCTTTCCGTCAAGTTGATCGCGAATGCAAATGGCCCTATGCGTGAATCACGTTTCAGGGTCGATGCGTCAATGACAGGTGGTCTCACTGCTCGAGTCGCATCGCACCACTTCCCTTGCGTGTCAACGGAAGCAATATCTGAATTTTTTTGTTCAGGTATCTCCGATTCTGCGCTTGCGATGACTATCGGGGGGTGCCGTTCCCAATAAAAGCCACCCGTTTCGGGCAGGCTTCTTTTAATGTCCGGGTCGAACTTGGCAAGAAGTTTGGTGACACACGTTATGCCGCCTACGGTATCAATGACCACGATGGGGAAACCATCTTTTACTTTTGAGTAATCAACTCGTTCAAAGGCGGCAGCAACGCTGCGGGGGAGGGGTTCAGCGTCCGGGAAGCGAGCGTTGAGATTGCGGCGCACGACATCGAGTTCGAAGTCGTTGAGTGCGTCGGGAACCAACCAGACAAGCGTATTGCTCCTGAACACGGCGTGTAGCCTGGAGGCAAATGCGCGTGCGGCACGGTCCAGGTGCTCGGAGGTGGTTTTGGAGAAAAAAAGGTCTGGAACGGACAGCGTTGACGCATGGGGATGATGGTAGGCGGCATCGGCGTTGAAGAGTTCGATAGCCACTGCATCGTCATCGTTTTTCCACTGTTGCCAAAGGAAAGTATCGGGCAGGGATTTGGCGGTTGTCGCAGCGGCATAGCGTGGACGCAACAGGGTGAGATCCACGCAAACCGGGGTGGAGATTACTTGGACGCCAACGTTTCGATGGATTTTTTCTGGCGTTTGCTGAACCGCAACATTTGGCAGCCACGGACGAATTTTGAATGTTTCGAAATCGAAAAAAATGGGCATGTCCGCGAAGCGGTGCGCTCCTTCGGTCCACATTTTCGCGTATGTGGTCCAGGTGCGAAGCGTCTGGTTGCGCTCCTTCAGTTTTGACAGGTCACCAGCGGTGTCGTCATCCAGAGTAGACAGCCAGCGCCAAGCATCCCATACGCGTCTGTAATCACGATGCGAAAGGAGTGTGTTGTTAGGCGGCAGGTTGTCCCATCGCGCAATATTCCGCGCTTCGCCGCAGCGCAGCCACATTTGGATCGTTGGGAGCAAGTTGTCCTCGTGACCGAGGCAATCTCTGCGTAACTCGAGCAGTTGCGCAAGGCGAACAACAAACGCTTTTAGAAGGCGGTTCTCCGGCAGGTCGACGGACTGGAACCTGCGGACGGCCTGCAGATAAGGGTTCCCTGCGAGCTTTTCCCGGATATTGCGTCCCGGGCGATTGCTAAGCTTGATGAAACTGGTGGCATCGAGTTCGCGCACTGCGTGAACAGGCAGCAACGCCTGTTCGCGGCGTGGCGTTTCGTTAAGTGCACGGAAAAGCCGCTCTACTGAAGCGCGACTATGTTCAGTGATGCGCCAGAGTCGGTCGCGTACCAGTGCGCCTGATTCTGGTGACGCGTACCTGGCAATCTTCGAAAGCACTGAGGATAGCGATTGAGGCAACGCCTGTCCGCTTTTGGGATCAAAGTCGACGGCACAGCAAAACCAGTCTGATTGCTCGAACAATATCCGCGCTACGTCACTATATTCTCCAACGCCTCGGTAGTTGGCATAGAGATCAGGCAGCTTGATTTTCACCCATTGGGAAGGGTCAGATATCATGGTCGACAATTTTTCCAGCCCTCGCATTTTGTTCCAGTTGCTTGCGTAGTTCATTCCGTTTATTAGCGGGCTTCATGTTCCATGCTTTTTGGCGTTTATTCTGGTCCTGCTCGTTTATTTGAAATAACGGATGGGGTTCTTCGTCATTGTCAGAGGTCGTGTTTACAAGCGCCTCGGTACTGAGAACTGCCATTTTTGTGTCGGCACTGTTCAAATAGTTTGCTGACTGCCAGATGAACTGGCCGTAGCCCAGTTCGCAGGCAAGATCGAAGTCTTCGGAAAGATTGAAACTATGGCCGCCAATGCCTGTAACAATCTGGCCTCTGATTTTGTCGAGGCATTCAGTCTGACTTTTGCCTCGTGTATCGATGCCGCGAAGCTTGGGCATGACCTTTTGCACCAGTTGATCTTCAAAAGCGATATGCATTGCTTTCGCCAACAGGTTCTTGTCCTTTGCCCTCTGAGCAGCCCGAACATCCGGGTAGTTTGCCATGTAATATTCAATGGACTGCCAGACTCGGTGGCCAAGCGCCCGGCCAGAAACCGACAGCGCGCCATTCATTGTTTCAATGAACTCTTTGAATGGCTTGATTTCTTCCTCCGAGAAGCTGCTGCCCTGAACCAACCAGCTTTGCCAGGATGCTTTATGTAATGCAGGGCCACGGTTGGTGTCATCAAGTGGCATGAGTTTCAGGCGACGTTTAAGTTCGGTAGGGCGCGGGAAATTAATAATGATGGAGCGATCGATGACCTTGTCGGAGAGTGACTTGGTTGTTTCATCTTGGTTCATCGTTCCTGCCCACAGGACATTACGGCCGAGTGGGAGCTTGTAGGGTTGCATTCCAGCACCAACTTTTACGGGCAGAAATGGTACATCTTCGCCTTTCCTGCCTCGCCGCAACTCAAGCTTGCTCAGGAATTCGGCAAAATACAGTTCAGGGTGGGCAAGGTTCATCTCGTCAAGAAGAACGAGGCAGACTGCATCGGACAAGCCCGGATAATCATCACTCCAGTGTTTCTGGCTTTGCGCTAGAAAATGCAACACCGCCTGGGCGTCGAATTTGTTGTCGATCGAATTGAAGAAGCCAAGCATGGACTCCTGTGAGTCCCAGTTCGGCTGGACTGAAAGCGGCTCGAAAAAAATACCGCCGAAGTGTGAGTAGAGGCGAGGAAGTTCGGATTTACCTGTGCCAGAAACGCCCGAGAGAACGGTAAGTGGGGACCATTCGGCCGTTTTGAGCGCTGTATGGAACGCTTTCAGGATACGGGGACTGAAGTGCAAGCCGTATGTACTGCAGGCGCCGGCAATACCCGTGAGCCATGTCGTTTCGTCGATTTCGGCTTTGACTGGCGGCTTGGCTTTTTCCGCGCTGAAGTGCGGAATCTCGATTTCCCTGTGCCGTGCCTCGACTTCAGCGGGACGTTCATAAGCAGCACGCAGGCGGTTGAGTTCGGCTTGTGCCTCGTTGGCCGCTCCCTCAAAGATAGAAGCCTTCTGCGTCAGAGACTTAATTGCCGCGCCAAGTTCGGAATTTTTGTAGCGTAAATCGCCAACTTCCGCGACAGCGACTCTATTGTTTTCTAATTGCCGTGAAAACTCGTCTGCACGGGCCTTCTGATGTTTGGTTTCCAGCTCAAGTGCCTGATGTCGTTCGCGCATCTCTTCGGTGGGCCGCATCGCCAGTTCTTCACGCAGGCGCTTCAGCTCATCGGTTTGACTGTTCAGGTCGCGCAGGATCTCGACCGGTTCTTTGCCCCCGAGTTGCCGCTTCAACTGCTCAAATGCGCCTAGCAGGCCGGTTTGTGCTGCAAGGCTTTGCCGCAGGCGGTTGTTTTCCTCCACATACGACTGTTTTTGCGCATCCAGTGATTTACGTGCTTCTTCCAGGCGGAAACCGAGTTCTTCATCAAGTTGCTCAATACGCCTCTGCGATTGCTGCTCCAGCCGCTGATCCTTGCGCTCCAAAGCCCGCTCGGAGTTTTCAAGCTCCAGTTTTCGCCCCTCGATTTCGCTTTGCAGGGCCGACAGCGCTCCTTTTTGCCTTGCAAGTTCGGTGTGTTCAGCGTCCAGCAGTTGTCGTGCGTCGTCCTTGCGCTTGTCCCATGCTTCGCGCTCTCTGGATATATCGGCACGGATGCGATCGCGCTCGATGTTTTCAGCGCTGGAAATATCTGCCAGGCGCTTGGCTCTTAGCCTGGCAACTTCATCGTCAAGGGCGGCAAGCTTCTGCTCGCGGCTGTTTGCAATCTCGCGCTCGGTATCGAAGCGTTTATCGCGCAGTTCGGCATTCAGGATGGCACGCTCGTCGGCGAAGCCCGCTTCGCGCTTCTGTTCGTCGCCGATAAGCGCTTGTTCACGCTGGGTGAGCTGGGTCTTTTTTTCTTCAACCGCACGACTTTCTTCGACAATGCGCTGTTCGCGTTCAGACATGGATCGTTCCAGCTCAGCGAGAACCTGCTCCCGAAGTGCTATGTCGGTTTCGCGCACCGCATGGTTAGTTGCATCCTGCTTCATGGCATCTTCCAATTCGCCAGCGTGTTCCATTCCCTATACCTCAATGAGTGTTTTGATAGTTTTGTAGGATTCTTTACGGAGCCTTGCGATTTCCGCCTTTGGCAGCGGCAGCGGCTCATTACCGTGCCCTCGCCGAGTAATGACATCCGTCACATCGTCCACAAACGATGGCTGCGAGCCCGAGATTGAGTCGAGGGTATCGGCATCGGACATCAGCAGAAATGCCAGCACACAGGCCCCGAGCGATTGTCCAGCGCCCTGCAGCGTTTGCCGGACCGCGGAAGCTTTGACGGTGCGCAGGCCCTCAGGCAGTTCATTGCAGAAACCGGCGCAGATGGCTCTACTTCCAGCGGACTCGACAAGCTGCGCATCGTTGATATCCGGCGGTAATTTGCTGGCCAGTGACATCTCAAACACCGATTGCAGCGCCGCATACAGATCGCGAACGAAAGCGAGTGCGTCATCCCCGTCCTTGCAGAACAGAAAGAAGCGTTCTGCATGAATAAGGCGCTCTTTCAAATTCGTGCCGAGGCGGTTGAAGGTCTTGAAGCCAAATTCGCTTTGAATACTTGTGCGGCCATCCAGCAGGGAGTCGGCATGGGCATCGCTGTCAGGCGTGGAGACGGGTATGTCGGAAAACAAGATTTCCGGAAGCAGTGTGTGGACCAATTCGCGCATGAATGGGGCATCCGACAACTCCACTTCCGGCGCGTCAACGCTGCCTTTTCCATGTCCCTTCTCATCGCGTGTTTTCTTGATACGAAGTAAATGGCTGATGAGTGTCGGGTGCAAGACCGCGATGCGGTGTAAGGGATGGGACGCGTCGCTTTGTGCTTGCAAAATGGCAATGGACAGGAGCGTCTCCAGCTCCGCTTTTCCGTTCTGGAAATCCAGGAGCTTTCCTTCTCGAATTGGCCGGAATCCAAAGTGCGGCAAGGTTAGCCCTACATCATTCGAGGCATCCGCAAGCAGCGCGGAATGTTCCGCTTGCGGGGTGAATCTCAGTCTTGTAATTGCATCCTCAAAGGGGCGTCTGCGGCAAGCGTAAAACAGTGCCCATTCAACTGAGGCGTAAACCTGAGCGATGGAGTGAAAGGCAGCATTCGACTGCAGGCGCAGACTGGAGATGAGTTTCGGGTAGTGACCCCAATTGATGTCGGTGTCGAACGGCTCTTTGGGCTTTGCTTCCAGGTTTTTTGCGCGCGGATTGCTCAGTGAGACTTTCCACTGTTCCAGCCATTCGCACAGCTTTTCGTCCTGTTCAAGCAAGTGCTCGAATGCTCCTTCGAGGATCAACGAAAATCCAGTGCCAAACGGATCCGCGATGCGGAACTCACCATCGCTTTTCTGGATTGCAATCGGGCAGTCAAGGTAATGCATCTCAGGTTGCTCAACAATCATGACCTTTTGGACGCTGAGCGTTGGTTCTTCCCTCCCGAAGGCCGCCGACCTTCTATGCATTACCCGCAATATACTGATGACATCTCGCTGAGTGGGTGGATTGCTTTTGTGGGCATTGTTCCAACGAATCATTCGAAATTGCCCCTCCTTACCCTGCTTTTTTTGCAATGGATTCGCGTCGTCCAGCCAATGCATGAACGGGAGGATTTTGCCGGTGACGAGTTCACGAAACAAAAGCGCGGTGACAAACACAGGCGTTTTTTCAACATCGCTGCCGCCAGTGTTGCGTTCTTGCTCGATGATGGCTTTGGACTCGTCAATGAGAGCCTTGTCCTGCAAACGCATGAGAATACTTTCGACCAAGTCGATCGGAATGCAGGTTTCATCTGCCAGCGCCTGAGCTTCCATCGCGCCTGATGCATCGAGCAGTTTGAGGATGACATGCTCGAACGGGTTCAGGCTCTCGCCGTCCTCGGATGGTCTGGGCAGGGTTACGCGATAGGTGCTGACGGGCCAGGAAAGATTGCGTGGCCTGCCAATGGTTGCACCGAAGGGGTTTGGTTTACCGTAATCCAGGAGATTCAACATTTCAGCATGACTCCGTGTTCCTGGCAGAGTTTGTGGAAATCAACCAAACCCGGAACAAAATCCGCGGCAAGTTCTCCATTCAGCAAACCTGAATCGCCCACCACCACCAGCAGTTTTTTCTGGCGGCTCATCGAAACATTCAGGCGGTTGTAGAGGCAGAGGTGACCAAACAGCGTTCGTGCCTGTTTCTCGCGGTCATCGTCTTCGGGCTTCCAGTGCTGTGGCAATGTCCTCACCGTTGACAGAAAGACGACATCGAATTCCATGCCCTGGAAGGAGTCCACCGTGCCGATACGAATTTTCTTGTCGTTTTCCGCGATCGCGCCGAGTTGCTTGCTGATGAGCTCGGACTGCGCCTTGTAAAATGAAATGACGCCGAACGTCAGATCCTTGCCGGCTTCGCAATCCATCCACTTCTTTAACTGGCGAACGATGACGGTCGCCTCCGCAGGGCGTATCCAACTGGTTCCGCTACGTTGATGCTTGCCTTTGTCGACGGGTACCTCCAGCCAGGCAGCGTGTTTGCCATCCGTGTCAGGGAGATTATGGACAAAATCGCTTGCGGGCCGACCAGAGTCAAATCTCTCCGATGGATCGAAACGTTCATAGAAGTTACGGCTGATGAAGTCGCCCAGCAGTTCATGCATGCGGTATTGCTTGTCCAGCGTAACGCGGCGGGTAATGCCGTCGTTGTCCTCAAGCGTTTTCAAACGCTCTGAGAACAGATACTGGAACATCGACTTTTTGAGCCAGTCCGACTCTTGCAGCTCTGTTTCGCCTGCCTCCATCTGATGAGCAACTTCGTCGTCAATAATGTGAGGTAATTGACGGTGGTCGCCGACGAGGATAATGCGCTTGCCTTGGGCCATCGGTACCATGAGGTCGCGCGGCGAGACACGCGCGGCCTCATCGACAATCACATACTCGTATTCCATCCTTTGCTGGTTCTCATTGGCATCACCCCCTTTGATGCCTTTCTGGATCTGCATCCCTCGATTCACGCTTTGCTGACAGGTGGCAGCGAACGCGAAACTGTACTCAGACACCGCGTTCAACATAGCGAAAGGGTTGCTTTCAAGTTCGGCCAGAAACTCGGCAAGCGCGACAGACTTCTTGTCCCAGGCAGTGTGACCTGCAGCCTTGATGCGTTCGATCGCGCGCATTGCCAGCGTTACGACTTCATCGTTTTGCTTCTCTACACGAAACACCGGAGGAGCGGTGAAACGGGCAAGAAGTGTCTTCTTCAATACCGTCAACTCTTTCAGGAATGACGGGGGCCCATCTTCGTTGCGCCACAGGCTGGCGTTGTCCAGTAAATCGCGGTCCTTCTTTTCAAGTAGCTCATGCAGATCATTCAGTGCATCAGCCGCTCGCTCAGCCCCGTCATCTGCGAAGCTTTCCGCATGACAGCGCAGACGGCGCACAGCACCGAGCAACTGGTTGGTGTCGTCATTGAGCTTTTCTTCAAGGCACATCTTGTTTTTGAGATTTACGGCTCGTCGCGCGTACTCTTCACCGATAATCGCGATGCCAAGTGATGCAATTTTCTCGGCGAGACGTGCGCCCAGCGCGCGCGTCGGGGTCTGAACGTATTGCAGGCACAGATGCTTGATTTCCATTTCCTGCTCAATGTCGGCAATCCGCGGATTTCGCTCGCGAAGTTCAGTCGCGAGTGTTGCGCACCATTCGTCCAGCCGCTTCTCAAAGAGACTGGAGCCGTCTATTTGCGCGTTGGAGCGCTTGCCAAACTTCGGAACGGGAATACTGTTGAGCGACAATCGCTCAATCATGTTTTCGACCGCATCATGCTGAAAACCTGTCAGCAGCACCTGGCCTTTGACGTTCGCGCCACGCTTGTCTGCCATCTCGTTCAGCCGTTCGAGAATCGCCGCGATGACTGTGGTCTTGCCGGTGCCGGGTGGGCCCTGGATAAGTGCAATATCGGGTGTTTCCAATGCGTACTTGATCGCGTCCAGCTGTTTCTCCGTCGGCTGATTTTTGAACACTTTATTACGAACAAACGCTGTCAGTGGCGCGATTTCCGGTGGCTTGCGTGTTGGTGCGATTGTCGCTTTTTCTTCAATCAGCAGTCCAAGCTGGGGGTTGGCTGCGCGGCCTTCCAGGATCGAGCGGCGAGCGGATAACCGGCGCTTGATCTGAGCAATCTCGCCCGCCAACGAAAGAATGAGCGTGCCTGATTCCCCCGGCAATGTTTCGGCCTTGAGCGTGAGCGTCCTTGATTCCTTGTCAAAATCAGACACCTCGAAATTCGTCTTCGCCTTCGCGTCTCGTCGCTCATTGCGTTGAGCAGGTTTTTCGTTCTCCATGGCTCGCTCGATTCCGCTCGCGAAATCCTTGAAACGCAGGGATTCGTGTCTCAGGTAATCGGGCAGTTCGTCGATCATCTTCACTTCAGGCACCAACCCCCCTGCCAATGCACTCAAGGCAGCATCACTGGCTTGGGAAATACGAACAGAGACTGTTCCGTCTCTTTTTGGAGCCATATTGGTAAACTGCAAGGCACCGACGACCCGGGCTCTTTTGAGCAGTAACTCGCCTTCCAGATCACCAAACTCGTCCCATTTTTTTAGATAACTGACATCGTCCTGCGTCAGCGCGGTCAGTTGTGCTTTTGCGAGTATTCGAATCTGGCCGGCCTGTGTCCAGTCAGTAAAGCGGAGCGTGCCCTTCACCAAGCGCAATGCGCGATCGGTTCGACGTCTGATTTCGGTCAGGCGCGAGGTCATGAAGATGGATTTGCCTTCTGACAACGAGGTCTCAGTGGCGACAAAGCGAATGCCGTCGCCGGTGATGCAGAAGGAGTTGTTGCGGGTCGGCCGTGTGTTTGCTGTGTGCGCTACATTGTCAGGAACCGCATTCGACTCGGCATCAATTGCCGTTTCCTGGGTTTCGGTTCCGTCGTCATTGTCTTCAGCCTGCTCTCGGGCTTTTTCTGGCTCCAATGCTTCATCAATTGCCGGGCCGGCGGTCAGAAAGAAGAATTCGCTCTCGTCTTGTCGGAAACAGCAATGTTCAACAAGCCGCTCGTAAAGACGCGTTCCCTTTAGTTCACCCCTGCGAGGTTCGATCTTCGAAATCTTGATTCCCACATGTTCGTCCACGCCGATTTCGACTTCACCCATCTCAAGGCACTCGCCCGTGAAGAAGGCGATTTGCAGTTCCATGCTGCCGTCGGCTGCGAAATTGACCAGTTGAGCAAGCATGGCGCGACCACTGGCGAGTTCTGCGTTGAGGCGACGAGTGTCAATGGCATGCACGGTTCGAACGCAGATAAGCGCCTGCTTGAGGCGAAGTTCAAATTCCTCGGGTCGCAACGGACTGCTCTCAATCGAAAAGACAGGTTGCTCTGGCAAGGTATCCGTTGTGTTGTCAGTTCGCTTGATGCGGACGGTGAAGATATCGGCCGGGATTTCTTGAAACTTCATTTCGCTCCTCCCACAAACTCGAAAGCCAGCGTGTCGGGGAACGTCTTCGTGCCTCGTGCGGGGAATGCGGTTTTCGCTTTAAAGTCCAGAACTGCTTCGTATTCTTGCGCGTCGTCATGCTCGAATGAAAACGGGTGAAAAAGCCGGTGCGGGAGTGCGAGCTCTGCGGCACTGCCGGGAATCACCATATTCCCGCGCGGAGTTATGGCGCGGATGAAGGAAGCGCGTGCGACATGGCAGTAAGGGCATTGAGTATGGTCATCGACAAAGTAGCTCATGCTGCACGCATGGCATTGCAGCGATAGGTCGAATGCCTTCTTCAATTCCAGCGCCCAGAACGCCATCGCCGGACGGCGGTGCGGCTGTTCTTTTCCGCCGCAGAACGTTTCCTGGAAAAGCCGGCGCAGCCCCGGCGTCGTTATCAACACGCGTGGCAGGCCACCAACGCCCTGGTTTGAATCGTCATTGTCGTCATCAATAAAAGGCAAATAGCCGGCGTAGGCCTTCTCGTCCAAATCGGCAGGGGAGGCGTCTGCAACCGGCTCGGTGTCCCAGCCACCTTCGTCTTCGTCTGGCTCCAGCACTTTCTTGCCGATGAATGGGTGGCACAGAGCTAGTGTCTTGAATGCCATCACTGCAAAGGCCCAGCAATCCGAGCGCGGGCGCGAGGAGTCGGTTTCACGCACCACTTCTGGCGCGCCGTAGCCTGGCGTATAGACAGAAGTGCCGCCGCCGGGCATTTCAAAGCGCATATTGTCGGCGTCAATGAGCCAGACATCGCTTAAGCCGTCTGCGATAAACGCATTGTTCGTCGAAATGTCGCCATACACTAACCCTGCGCTGTGCAGGCGGGCGAGGATGGATGCGCATTTGGAGAGAGCGAACAAGCGGCGGCGGGTTGAACCCGTTTTGGCATATTGCAGGAGCCGCAACGCCATATCTTTGTCCGTAATTTTTGCGAGCCACTCGGGGAGTGCAGGATTGCAATCTTCCTGCTGCTTCTTCGTCCTGCCATCGTGTTCGAAAACGCCGAACGGTTGCATCCCGTTCAAAAGGCGCATCACATAACCCGGCTCGTCGCGCAGAATGGCAAGCGGCAGGGAAACAGGAATGCGGGAAGGCATGGGCAGCAGGCGGATGTTCTTGAAGCGTTCAAGCAGGTTGGCATCTTTGTCCAGGCCGCCCGATTTATCGATTGGCTGTTTGATCGCCAGATCAGCATCTCTGGTGCGAAACACTACGCCCTGTCCCCCTCTGGCGAGCTCTTCGGCCAGATAGTGCTGATTGCCGTATTCATCGCAAAGCGGCTTTGAATGCATCAGTTCTTCGGATTTATCCATTCGTGATCTCCTCGCGGCAAAGGCAGGCGATAGTCTTGTCGTCGCTGTGCTTTGGCGTCGGCCAGTTTTCGAGCATCTCGTGGATACGTCGGTTGGCGCTTAAGGTGGCAAGGGGCCGGTGTGCTTCGATAACGCCCCTCACGAACCCATCGACATCCTCCAGATCGTCCGCCACGCCATCGGTGCAGAGCAGGATGGCCGCGCAGTCTTCCTCCGGCAGCAATGCATGCCGCCAGTCCTTCGCGCAAACATTCGGCGAGAGTGCAGCAGTGATGTTTGAAAAACCCTGTGATTTATCCTCGGACAGAGACACGACAGAGCCATTGGATCTGACTGCGGCAACCAGGCCATCGCCGAGCATTCCCAGGTGGATTACGCCATTTCCAAGCCGGAACGCGAACAGGCAAGTGGCTGCGCAATCGCGGGGTGTAAGCGGCCTGACAAGGGTTAACCAATTGGATGTGATGCGCTGGAATAGGAGGTCGTGGTCCATTTCAGATTTGTCACGACAGGCGCGAGCTGCATACTTCACTGCCAGACAGGCGGCATCGCTTCCGAAGTTGGAAAACGGCTTTGAGCCGAGACCGTCGGAAACAACAATGCCGTCCCCCCATGCATGGTGGAACGATCCCCATGCGTCCTGGTTGGTGGTACCTGTAGTTATATGCCCTGGGCCTCGGACACTTGCGCCAAAACTCTTCCAAAGAGTCATGCTGAATTGGCTTCCAGCCAACCGTCCAGTACGGCGAATAAATCTTCAGCCGCAAAAATATCCGGCCCTCTGAGTTGTGGATTGGCGTCGGCGCCCGTTTTGACAATGCGCAGTGAATCCGGCGGCAGGCACTCCTTCCATTGCTTGAATAACCTCGCATCGGCCCGCGACCAAAACCCATCAGAAAACAGCAAAACCTTGCCGTCGGGCTGTTCCCCAAGCAACTGAATCAAGGCCTTCCAATTTGAAGTTCCTTGGCAATCGAGCAGTTGTGCCGGGTACTCTTGCTTTTCGCTCCAATCAGGGACGAGGCATGCTTCGGATGCCCACGCGCACAAGCTGATTTGTGCGTTTCCATATCCCAAGCGCACCCATTGGGCGATAGCCATGACGGTTGTTCTCATGATGAACGGCTTGCCCCCGTCCCTCATGCTGCCGGAGGTATCACAAACCAGGTAGAGCCTCATAGGGACTCCCCGATTGATTTGGCGCGTGCTTCGATGCCATTCATCAACGCACGCAACTGTTCGGAAAATGCTCCCGCGCAACAGAGCGTCAATCGTGCATCCTTGATTTTTTTTCGAACCGACTCCGAATTTGGTGAGAAGCAGCAAGCGACAATGCCACGGCCCTCGACGCCACCGTAGAAACGAACCAGGTTCTGCAACTTCATGACTTGCTCCTGCGTTACATTTCCTGCCTTGCATTCCACGATGTAGAGAGAGTGGCCGTCCGTGAACGTGACATCGAGTTCGTTATGCTGGGCGTCCCCAGTGGATGATCCTGCCTGGCTTTCACCATCAAGTTGCAGCGTGAGATTGATACGCAAATCTCTGATGATTCCTCTGTCTTCGTATGGTTTGCATTGCAGATATACGTATTCCTCAAACCATCCGCCGGAAAGGTATTTTGCGAAATCAGCCCAGTCCTTGAAACGCAGATCCAGTCCGTAGCCAACGACCGATGCGACATTGTCTTGTCCAAATTCGAAAAGGAAGCCGTTGCATTCAACGGAGAAAGGCGTGAGTTCTGCGCCTCTTTTGCGCAGCTTTTCGTGGTTGTTATTGAGTTCGCATAGTTTTTTGTAGCAACTTGCGATCTTGCTTCGATACTTCCAGAGCGTTTCGGTCAGACGGCGGCGATTTGACGACATCCCTTCCATCGCGCCAGTCGTCGATAACTTCAGCCCATCCCCATTGAGGAGCAAAAATGCTTCGACCGAATCAATGGGTCGAATGGATTCGCGGCGAAGATTGTCCACAAAAGTCACGCGCTGATTGCGACTGTCAAAGTAAAAGGGAACAGCGCCCAGCGCCCGGGCTGCCGAGAGCGCACCGGCAAACATCAATTTTGTTCCGCCAGTCAGGTTGACGCCAATTCGCGCGTTTGCCGGCAGGCTCCTGGCATGACCGATGATTTTTTCATGAACGTCGTGGGCATCCCAGGGATCAACGGCGAGTTCCTCCAGGTTTCCATCGTGAATGAATGCCTGCATGCAGGCCGCGGGGAAATCATTCGAGTTCACGAAAATATGCCGGGTTGATGAAAACTGCCTGATGCCCAGCAACGCCGGCATGCGCTGCTCGCCGAACAGATGGTATGTCACATCAAATCCGTCTACCGCGTTGCGTGTCGCTCTCTGGCTTGCACCATGCCGTTCAAGCCATTCCACGGGTAAGGTGATGGCTTCGGGTGGTTTTCCAATAACAGGTGATACGAGGAGTCTCTTTTTGAGATTCGGATGTCCGAGTGCCGCTAAGGCCCAGACAAAGGCCATCACCGGGGTACCAGGGCTCAAATAGAGCGTAACAAGCTTCTCGCCGGTCGCTTTTGCAACAGAATCCAGAGCTCGCATAGCGCAAGCGTAGATCCCCTCACTGTCGTTGAGTTCGCGTAGTTTTTCGCTCTTGAAGCTGATTTTCGGACTGCTGCCGGCAGTATGAAACTTGCCGTTTAACCAGCGGACGAAATGTTCGTGCGCTGCTGCAGTATTGGCGAATCTGGAAACGAAATCGCTGGTCGACTTCCAGTCTTTTTGCTGATTCGAGTCATGGATTGATGCTAGCGCTACATTGAAGGCGTCCTGGGTCTTCAGACTCTGTCTGTCTGTCTCGTCCGACCGTGTGTAGCAGAGAACAACGACATCAGAATAGTCTTGCGCAGCGAGTGCCGCGGCGATTGGGCCGTCTGTGCTTTCAAAGCCTAACGATGCGCGAAAATCCGTGATGCCATACCAAGTGAGCAGAAACTTTTTCATTGAGAGTTCTTTTGAATGTAGGGCCGGAACCATGCGATTTCGTTTGTCATTCTGTTGACGAAAACGGCGCGATTTGGCTTTTCGATGCCTTTGAACTTACCAATACCACCACTCACGAGTGATCCCCCATCGTCTTCGTTCATGCAGTACGCCACGCGTAACTCGAAAGATGCGAAGAGATCCTTACAAGCACCAGCACAGCGTTGCCAACGGTCAACGAATGCAAACACGAATATCCCCTTGCGTGGGCCTTCTTCAGCCAGGCGCTTCAGCAGGTCAGCGGGTGAGGGGGGGTCACCAGGTTTGGGGGCCTTGAATGCGGGTGACGGATGCAGTGCTTTCTCGGCGTCGAGACCATCGATGATCAACGCGACGCGGCGCGTCCCGATACCGTCCGCTATCGCTTGCAGTGGTAGCGTGGCAATGTCGTCGAACATCTTTAAACGTGCGCCGAGCACCTGCGCTGCGGCGGAGAATCCACCGCCTGGTGCAACGCCACGTCCATTGAAATAGACAATCTCATCGAAGCTGTTTGTGAAGGTAATGCTGGAAAGCGCAGCGGCCAACAGCCCGTCGTGAATTTGGTCGTTGTAGCCGCTGAACAGGACATTGAACGCTGAGCGTCGGGTAAGCGGGATCGTCAGCCTTTGGGCATCGAATGTCAGCCGCTCACCTAAAAGCAGGGTGTCGTCTTGTCCGCAAATCGTTTGATATTCACTGGATGAAGGCAGCTCCGGCAGATTGGCTCCGCTGAAAATTCGCGTCTTGCCGGCCATGCCATGCTGTGTCGCATATCCCGCCAACGTTGCAATGTGTTCGCGGCAGAGTGTGTTTTCTGCCAGTGGAATTAGCAGCTTTATATTGCCGGATTTCGCACCGTTGGCATTGTTGATAATGCCCTCGGGAGGGCTCTTGAGTTCAGCCGCCGCCCAGTTGTTTGCACCGAGGATCATCGCGGAATCTTCCTGACCACAGGCCAACGCGATACGGCATCCCAGTTGGGTAATTATGCTTGCGATTGACAGTGCATTAATGCCTTTCAGGGTTTGCGTTGCAAGCAGGATGTGGATACCGAATGAGCGGCCCTGTTTTAACAACTGTGAGAGCAGTTGCTCTGCCGCCTCTGCGACCTGGCGCTGCCCTGCAAAGAGAACCTGGAACTCATCTACGACCAAAAGAATCCGTGGTAGTCGCTCGCTGCTCGCCGTGCGGTATTCAGCAAAATCACGAACGTCCGCTTTCTTGAAAATACGCGCTCGTTCTTCCAGCTCATCCACGAGATGCCTCAGCACCGTTACGCCGTATTCGGGATCGCTTTCCGTGGCGACCAAACGGGCGTGAGGAAGTGGTGGGTCTGCATAGATATTGAATTCCGTAGATTCCTTGTAATCCAGCAGGTAGAGATCAACTTCTGCCGGCGAGTATTTCTCGCACAGCGTTTGAATCAGCACATGGAGCAGGTTGGACTTGCCAGAGCCCGTTTTACCTGCAAGCAGTGCGTGATGCTCGGAGGTCGTTGCACCCAGGATCAGTGGCACCTGCTCACCGACGGACGTCCATCCGATTGGAATACTGAAGCCGGTGCGGGTGGTCGCGCCTTTGCTGAAATTCGTCCAGAGATCAGGCATTGATTTGCGCAAGCGTGCCGTGGCGGCGTAATGCTCGGCAACCGTGGAGATGAACCCGGCCAAAAAGTCTTGCTCGAGCCATTGCTCTGGCTGGTAGGTCAACGACAGCCCGTCGCATCCGTAGTCCGCACCACGCAACAGTGCGTCAGTGCCCATGGTCGAAGTTTCCAGTGTGGTGCGAAATTTTTCATATCGCCGGTCTTCCATGCGGTGCCCGTCAATCGCGAGAATGGGCAGTACACCGCAGCGTGGACCGTTCACGCAAAGCCGCTCAAGGAACCAGAGGCTCTTGTCCGAAAGTTGTTCTGGAGCGTCAAAAAGCAATACGGCCTTGTAACGCAGCGGATTGTCGACGTTGTGCGCGTTGTACTCTGACCAGTTGGGTGACTGGTCGGTGAACCGATGTTGAATCAGCTCCTCGACCTCGTCTGTCATTTTGCCAAGGGCTGCTTCGATTTCGTCTGCGCGAGTCAGCACGCGTTGTTGCGGCACCAATTGCGGCACTTTCAGAAGCGGCAGAAACGGTCCGATCGATTGTCCCAATTGCAGAGGGTCAATGAGCGTCAATTCCAACCGGCCCGGCGGCAGGGCTGACAGTAGCCGCAACAGGAGTTGATGTATCAAGTGCTTGTGCGCTGCGTTGTCCTCCGATAGGACAAGGGCGCGTGCGAGCGGGAATGTAGGGGTGTGCGGGACAACACAGGAGAGTTCCTCAAAGGCAACTCGATGCGAACCAAACGATATGTGTGTCGGAATATCAGATGCCATCAAAGGGCAATTTGGCCCGAAATCCACAAACGCGGGCTGTTGTCGGCGAAGCTGAAAACCCCAACGTCCGGTTTCAGCGGCGATCTTCTCCCATTCTCGAGCGAAGGTCGATTGCCAATTCAACGTCCTCTTTTCCCGGTTGCCGTTCGCTTGCTTGCTTTCGTATGCGAGGCGCTGCATCGCCTCTTCGTTCAATTTACTTCGATTGTTCGCCGCATTGCCAGACAGGTCCAGAATCGATTGTTCTATCCGGTTGGAGAGGGCATCGAACTCGCGGTCAATGCGCGCCAGACCCTCTCGATAATCAGCGACAGCTTTATCAATCGCGTTCATCGTAGTTTTGGAAAATCGCTGAGTTCCATTCATTTTTCATTCCCAGGATTTGTGCTCTGGATGAGTCGCGCGCTCTCCAGAGTCTTATCAAGATTGAGTGCCTGGCGCTGGAATTCCTCATTGAAAATGCGCAGTGAATCGATTTCCTTGAGAATCGGCTCGAGCACCTCGGTGGAAATGGAAAGACCAAATGAATCGTGTGCTGTTTCGCGAAAGTTTTCGGCACACAAAATCGCCATTCCAAAAACATCGTCAAACATCGATCTCTTCCTCCGCCGTATCACCATCAATGGGAAGCTCGAGTACATAGCTGTCAGCGGTGATGGTCGGAAAAATCGAGGCGCAAACTTCGCCTGGCAATAGATAGTTGGATGTGAACTCAGGATTCATGCACCTGACTCGAGTCAGAAACGCTCGCCAATCTTCCTCGGACAAATCGATCGACTGACAGTCCGCCGTCAATTCCAATAATTGCGCCGTGGCCGCATCCACGCCGTCCATATCCCCGGAGTTGACCGCTTGTTGAAGTCTTTCAATCTCCGTCCGGACTTGGGCGAGAGTGTCTGGGCTGATAATTGCGAATCGCACTTTCATGGCTGCTCCTCCTCGTTTGGGCGGATGAAATCAAGGCAGGACTTATCTATTTCGTTCTTCCTGGGCAACATTCCCACCATTGGCGAACCTGCTTCGCGCAAGGTATCGCGCAATTCTTTCTGCTTCTCTGGTGAAAGGTCCTGGATATCTCGCGAGCAAAGCGTGCATTGCGCATCCGCCTGCTTGTGTCCTTCGGACTGGAAAACCATGTGCTCCATTTGCGAATAGAGGTACTGCGCCTTCCCGCATTTCACCTCGAACGCCATCGAGCCTCCCACAGGAGCTCCCATGCCCTCGCCACGTCCCAAAATGACTGGGACTCGTAAGTTGGTTATCAGTAGATCTGTTTTTGTGTAGCGTCCATCGTCGCCAACGAACGTGCGACCTTGTGTTTCGATTCGTCCGCCTAGAGGTGCAAGTGCGTGCCGCGCTATTTGCTCCCCAAATTCACCACTCAGATGTATACGAGCCTTGCGTGCGACGATGTTGCGCTCGGCGTCGCCCTTCGCGTCTGCCCATTGGCTGCGATAGCGGTCAACCAGTTTCCGATACCCAGGGTTGCGCTCGTATAGATAGTCCTGAAGCATCCGTTGATGTTCTGACGACAGGTTCATCCGGTCTCGCAATATGTCCGGTGTGATGGGGCCGCCCTGTTGAGTGGGGTCCCATTTCAGCCAGGCATGAAACTGTCCAGCGGACGGATTCGTCGCCAGGTATGCATTCAGTGCCTGTTGTGCGGCAGTCAACCGAGCAGTGCCAACTTCAACAGCCCGGCCGACAGATGCCAGCCGTGCATTGCATTCCTGTTGAACCTGTACCAGCATTTGTTCCGCCATCGCTTGAGCCTGTCTCGCGAGATCCAGGCGCTGCTCCATCGCTTGACGATTTTCCGTGGCTAGCTCGAAATCCGCTTTTGCTTGTTCCAGCATGCTTTGAGCCTGCTCGGCATCGGCTTCAAATTCAGCAACGCAAGCGTACTCATCGGAGCAGTCGGGATGAGTTTCATCATCATCATCATCACTCGGTTGAGAAAGGCAGGCCGACAGCGAATATTGGGCGGAATCGAGCGCACTTTGACTGCTGGCCAAAGCCTCCTGAGCGTCATCAACTTCTTGCTGCGCCGCCTGCTCTTGCCGGGTGGCACTGTCCAACAAGCTCTCGCTGTTCTGTGATTCGTCGCGAGCTTCTTCGGATTTCTGTTCCGCAAAAGCAATCTGTTCGCGGCATGAGGATTCCAGTACCTCGAGTACAGACTGCAATCCGTGCACGAGGTCTTCCAGATTCTCCACTTGTCCAATTGAAACCTGTGCCATTGCGACTCCCGCGCCCCTAGCTTTGCAAGTAATCGCGCAGGCGTGAGGCAAGTGCGTTCAAATACGGAACCTGCTCTGTCGCGTTGGCATCGAACTGATGCAGCTGCTGGAGGAGCGCGTTGTACTCTTCTTCAAACTGCGCTCGTTTATCGTCCTGCCAAGTGTCACCGAGCGAAGCGAATGCACCGTTAAGGCTGCTGACGGCATCGTTGAGTGAATCAGTGAACTGTTGCAACGAATACGCAAAGCGCTCCAGTTCGTCCGGGTCTCCGATTGCCTGTGCCATTACCAATATCCTCCATCTTCATCCGAGGATTTCGGTGTCACCGATTTCACATGCTCCTGCCGAGCGTCGATCGTGGCTGGTTGGATATCAATGGCGCTCGCATCAGGCAGGATATTTGGCGTCTGTGACTTTGTGCGAATGGTCACCGACATGGTGACGAACTTGAAGAAATCCCGTAGCTGTTTAGCGTTCTCGGCGTAGAAGAGACCGTTCGCAGTACCCGCAATGAATTTTCCGAGTACAGCCTCGTCTGCACCGGCACCGATGGCCATCGCCATGCGATCGCATTTTGCGGAGCGTCCATCGTTGACGAACGCATTCAACGGGCCTTCCCAATCGTCGCTCGGCTGCCCATCGGAGACCAACACAACCGTGGGGCGATAGGCGCGTGATGGCACGACATCCTTATCCTCAATCATCGCTTTCGCCATCTTGAGGGCGACACCGAGCGGCGTCATCCCACCCGCTGAAAGGTCCTGCCAGCGGATGTCGCCGGCACTGATCAGCGGCTGATGCAGCTTGACTTGTGCACCGAAAGTGATGATCGAAACCCAGATTTCAGTCTCACCGCTCTCCGTGTCTTGGAACACATTGAGCATATCGCGTACAGCATCATTCAAATTGCGGATTTTTCCTTCGCTCTCCATGCTGCCGCTGATATCGAGCAACAGAATTACCGGCACCGGTTTGGCTTTCGGTACCGTGAATTTCGACGGATCGAATGGGGTGTTGCTCATAGACAAGACTCCTTGAGAATTAATGAAATGGGTTGGCTGGTCGCCATGCCGCCACGTTGTTCATTGCCAGGCACCCAGAGAAACAAGTGACGGCAGGATTTCCCGAGGCTTATCCATGGGGATTGCTCAGGTGTAATCCTTGAAGCGTTATCGGATGAGCAACGATGGTGTCCAATATGGGTCAACTAGGCCTCCCGATAGAGCGTCAGCATCGCGCTCACTCGTTGACGGATTTCCTCGGCCCAGACCTGCGGGGCATGGACACGAATGTTGTCGTTCAAGCCGAAGATCCACCACAGCGTTTCGCGATCCAGTGGCACCCACGCGTGCAGGCGTTTCCAGGTGTGGGAAGGAATATCGCTGAGCGTCTGTCTGTGACTCAGTGGTGTCTCGTCGAGGAGGAAGGCAATCTGCGGATGAACATCCGCAACCAACTCCACCTGGGTGTCGGTCTGGCGATGGCTGAATATGCCAGTCGCGATGTAATCGTCGACATCGAAGCCAGCGTGCCGCACCGCGGGTTCGTCGAGCACGTGCACATGCTGGATACGATGCAGCGCGAATTGACGCAGGTCGTCATAGCCATCCACGGATGCCAGCAAGTAGCTGATGGCGTGCCGCGATACCAAACCGGCGGGATGCAAGCGAAACTGCTTGAGTTCGCTTTTGCTTCGGCTCCGATAGGAAACCTCCAGTTGCCTTCGCTCCAGTAAGGCAGCAGACACCTGCGCCCACACCTCGGGAGCAATCGCAGCAGGCAGTAAGGTTTTTCCGTTGGGGATCGCTCGAACCCGTCGCGCCCAATCGGCCAATCCATTGTGGCCGAGATCACCAAGGAAATTGCGCGCTCGTCTGAACTGTGGACCTAGCTGGTCCAAAACAGTCTGGGGCAGCAGGCTGTTCAAATGACTTTCCGAGAGATACAGCGCCAATGCCGTGGAGGCATCCATGTCTTCCAGCTTCAATGGCGCATCACGGGTGAAGCTCCAGCGGAAAGGAACCTCGCTGTCGTTGCACTGTAACGAGAAGGGGATCGACAACCGGTTCAAGTCGCGCTGAATTGAACGCAGGGTCACGGAAAAGCCCCGTTCTCGAAGCTTTTCGAGCAGGGTAGGTGTTGCAATACGCTGCGGCTCGGTGGGGATCAGGCGCAATAATGCGAATAGCCTGAGTAGCGTATCTTTCGCTTGGGACATGATGACTTCCTTGTTCTGCATCTCAACTGACGAACATCAAGCTGGCGTCAAGTTGGCGTCAAGTTGGCGTCGATCCTACTCACTTGGATAGCTATGTGCCATCTATATGTGGATTGCATACGACCAAAGTCTTTCGGCAGCGGAATATGGAACTTGAGAAGGATCGTGGCTCGGTGCCTTGACTCAAGAGGCTGAAGGCGGGGGGCGTTGTCTGTCGCGCTTGAGTTCGCTGTACTCGCGGTAAAATTCGTAGCCTTTCTTCAGCACCACACACAGTCCGATGACAGCAAACAGGTTTTTCATAGCCGGGTTCCCCAAGGGTTTTTGCATATTTTCCAGGATGGGGCGACAACCTGTGTCGCGACACTCAAGCGTCACTTGTTGAGGATGAAAAATTCATCGAGGCGGGTTCTGAGAATTTCCTGACGACTCGCCTCTCGACGCTCAAGCGAAGGGGAGCGGCATTCGGGGCAACAAAAACATGTGTCTGGGCTGAGCGCTGCCAAATGGCTATGAGGCAGGATGGTTTCCTTCCAGGAGCAGCAAGCACAGACGAGGGTGAACGGACGCGGAGAGACTGGCATAGCGTTATCCTGCTGGTGACCAATAGCGCTAGGTTGCCGAGTGGGAGCGTCAAAATGTGTCGCTTGGATTGACTTTCAGTGGGTAGATTGTGGGTTCCGACGCCAAATTGGCTTGGTTGCCGAGATTGATTCCTCGCACCGTTACCTTTTCCAGATCAATGCTGATTTTGAGGTGGGTTAGTCTCACATAGGCACGTGGGGCAATTCGGCATTGGCGTCAACAGGCCGGGATCGATCTGAAGAAAACGCTCGGCGATGTCCACGAAACTATAAGGACTCAGCACTAAAGACACCGACTTATGAAGGCGGTAGGGATCCGATCGCGGTACATCCTGGAAAAGACATCATCGACTCGTTTGGCGTGTGCTCGTAAGTTGAGGACAGCACGGCACTGAGTCGATCGCCCAACAGATTCCAGGCGCGTTTCTTCTCTTCGGCATAATCGTGATGCAGATAGTGTCGCCTCACCCGGGAGCCGGCCAGTACATGGTTTTGGCAGCGGTCGATGACGTCCAGGCTGATCCCCAAGGCCTGCATCATGGTCGCTCCCGTACGGCGCAGGTCATGCGGCGTCCAGTCGCCGTTCTGGCCGTCGGAAAGGACCAGCGTATCGTCATGACGCCGTCTGGAGAGGGCCTTGCGGTTTTTGAACCGGGCTTGGCGATCGCCGACCTGTTTACTCACCACCTTTACGTCCACATGCCCATCATCCTGCTTGTTCGGAAAGCACCACTGGGAGTCTCCCGTCAGGGTCTTGAGTTCCTGAAAGAAATGCAGGGCGAAGGGGGAGAGGAAGACATGGTGGTCCTGTTTCTTGCCCCGGGTGCCTTTGACGTTCTCGCTGGGGAGGAACCAGGTCTGCTGGTCCAGATCGACATTTTTCCATTCGGCCTGCAGCAACTCGCCAATCCGGCACAGGGTGCCCAGGCTGATCCAAAGCGCGAGTTGAGTTTCTTTTTTTAACGGCCGAATGCCGTCGTACTTTTGACCAGCGGGGAGGGCTTTGTAACCGGCGGTCATTTGCTGGAAGCGGTTGTGCAGTTCCAACAGCTCAGCCGGGGAAAGGATGCGGCTTCTTTCCGCTTCGTAGTCGGCAGGGATCAACGGGGAGATGTCGACCAGTTCAGTCGGATCCCCCTCAACCAGTAGCGCCCGCCAAGGTTGGCGCTTTCTAGCCCAGCTGAACATCTGGGTGAGGTCGGCGAAGAAGCTGATGGCTTGCCGGTGAGCGCCGCGGTTGACCACGGCCCGGATCAGCGCCCGAACATCATGCTCGGACACACTGCTGACCGCTGTCTTGCCGAGTGCTGGGTAAAGGTCCTTATTAAAGCGTCTTTGCAACTCGGCATTGCCGTCTTTGCGCGCGACGCCATCCAGCAGCCAAGCCTTGGCCAGATCCTGGACGGTCAGCGTTTGGACCTTCGTCGTTTTTACTTGTTCAGCCTCTACGTTAGCAGCGGCGTATGCCTGTGCCTTGGCGGTTTTCTTGTGATCGTTGGGATTGATCTGCTCATCAATGAGTGCCCTGGCCTGGTTACGCTCCTTACGGATGTCCGTCAGGGATTTGCGCGGCCAGGAGCCGCAGGAGTATTCTTTGTTCTGGTCGCCCCACCGATAGCGATAAAAAAAGCTGACCGACACACCGTCTTTACGGACGGAGATTCGACCGGCGAGATTGCCATCCTCCCTGAGGATCCGGCCGGCATCATTGGCGGTCAGCGACTCGAGTTCCTTGATGGTGATTTTGGCCATAAAATGGGTTCCCCCTACTTTTACCCCCACAAAAACGTCGGCTCTTGATGGACGTTCCTGGACTCTCGTAGAGCAGAACACCGCTGGAGCTCAAGTAAATACTAGCTTGAAAAAATCCAGAGTAAAATTTTGGAATCTTTCAAGAAGTATGAAAAAGGAGATGGGGTGCTAGGGGTCGAGTGTTCGAATCACTCCGTCCCGACCATATTTTTCAAAGGGTTGCGAGATTTTATCTCGCGACCCTTTTTTATGTTTGGTCGTTTTACCCCTACAAAACGACTGGCTCTTGGTGGACTTTTCGATGTAATACCACAATCGAAGTTTGGTAAGCGTCCAGCCCGCCCACCTTCTCCTCGAGCACCCCTGCCCGCATCCTCTGTATTTTTCAGCAGGGGATTCACATGGAAACGATGCACGCGCGGCGCGAGTCCTGGGCCAGGCATGTCC
>NZ_JYLL01000042.1 GCF_001439695.1 Pseudomonas veronii | reverse complement strand
AGGGGACTCTCGATTCCATGACATGGCCAGTTACCTCCTGGCCATGATTAATACATGTAAACGATGTCTCCGGTTTCAAACGTAAAGGATGTCTCCGGTCTGTACCGGGGCAAGCCCCCTCCCACATAGGATCTGTGGTGTTCGTCCATTGTGTGGCAGACGCAGGCTCAGTGTGGGAGGGGGCAAGCCCCCTCCCACATAGGAATCTGTGGTGTTCATCCATTGTGTGGCAGACGCAGGCTCAGTGTGGGAGGGGGCTTGCCCCCGATAGCGGTGTGACCGTCAGCTTATTTGTAACTGTTCCAGCGCTATCGAGAGCAAGCTTGCCATCGCCGTCTTTCAGTCGATGCATAGGTGACTGGTCCGCCGCCATCGGGGGCAAGCCCCCTCCCACACTCGATCGCATTTGACGTTAAGAGGGCGCATGCTCCGGCCGTGGCTGACGCTGCGCCACCCAGTACTCCACCAGCTCGCGCAATTGTGACAATTCCACCGGCTTGGCCATGTGCCCGTCCATCCCGGCCTGGCGTGCGCGCTCTTTGTGTTCCGAGAGGATGTGTGCGGTGAGCGCCACCACCGGCGTGCGAATGCGCTGGTGGCTGACTTCCCAGGCTCGCAACTGTTGGGTCGCGGAGAAGCCATCGAGGATCGGCATTTCACAGTCCATCAACACCAGATCATAGCGCTGGGCCTTCATCGCCTGCAGGGCTTCTTCGCCGTTGCTCGCGGTGTCCGGGTTGAGGTTGAGCTTGCCGAGCATGCCGCGGATGACTTTGGTGGAGATGCTGTTGTCTTCGGCCACCAGGATGCGGAAGTCGCTGGGCACGATGATGGCCGCCGGCGCGTTGAGGGGCGCGCGTGGCTGCCCGCCGCCTTTGCTGCGCTGGGTCAGTTCGTCGGCCAGGGTGGTCTTGAGGGTGTAGCCGGCCACCGGCTTGGCGAGGATGCGCTTGATCCCGCAATTGCGCGCAATGATCTTGCTCGGCGCGTTACTGATGCCGGTGAGCATGATCAGCAGGATGTCGTGGTTGAGGCTCGGGTCTTCCTTGATCTTGGCTGCCAGTTGCATGCCGGTCATGCCGGGCATGTTCTGGTCCAGCAGCACCACGTCGAAGTAATCACGCAGGTGCGCCTTGGTGCGCAACAACGCCAGGGCTTCCTTGCCCGACGGCACGGCGCTGACATTCAGGCCCCAGGCGGTGCATTGCTGCACCAGCACTTTGCGGCAGGTGTCGTTGTCGTCCACCACCAGTACCCGCGCACCCTTGAGCGGGCCGTCGAGGTCGGAGGTCGGGTGTTCCAGGCGTTCAGGGTCCAGCGGCAGGGTCAGCCACAGGGTGCTGCCTTGTTGTGCGCCGCTCTTGATGCCGAATTCGCCGTTCATCAACAGGATCAACTGGCGCGCGATGACCAGGCCCAGGTGGCCGCTCAAACGGGTGGCCGAGAGGAAGTTCTTGCTGTGCAGTTCGCTGTGCAGCAACGCATCGCGTTCGGCGGCTTCCATTGGCAGGCCGCTGTCCTGCACAGCAATGCGCAGGCGCGGCTTGGGGCTGCGCTCGTCGAGGGCGACGACGATCAACACTTCGCCTTCATCGGTTTTCTGCAGGGCGTTTTCCAGCAGGCTCAACATCGCCTGGCGCAGGCGCGTCGGGTCGCCGCTGATCACCCGCGGCACCTGGGGCTGGATAAAGCTGATCAGCTCGACGTTCTGCTGCTCGGCCTTGGCGCGGAAGATGCTCAGGCAGTCGTCGATCAGCGCATTGAGGTCGAACTGCACGTCGTCCAATTCGATCTGCCCGGATTCCAGCTTGGAGATATCGAGGATTTCGTTGATCAGTGTGAGCAGTTCGTTACCGGCGCTGTGGATCGTCTGCACATAGTCGCGCTGTTTGACCGACAACGGCGTGCCCAGCAGCAGTTCGGTCATGCCCAGCACGCCGTTCATGGGGGTACGGATTTCGTGGCTGATCTTCGCCAGGAACTCGGCCTTGGCGGCGATTTCGGCGTTGCTGGCCGCCAGCTCGCGGCTGAGGCTGAAGCGTGCTTCGACGATGGCGCGCTGGCGTTCGCCGAGGGCCAGGCTCATCAGCAGGCCACTGAGGCAGATAAAGCTGAGCAGGGTAATGATCAAGCCTTGCGGCGCCAGCAACGTGAGGCCAAGCAAGGCAGGCAGGATGATCAGTGTGCCGATGTTGAACACCACCATCCCCGCCACGAACAACCGCGCCGGCCGGTAGCCTTTTTGCCAGTGATAGGCCGAGACAAACAACATGCTCAGGCCGGCCAGGGCCACCAGGACGTAAGTGATGATGTTCAGCGGCAACGTGTTGACGAACAACAGCAGCAGGCCGCACAGCACGATCAACAGAATGTCGGCCATCAACAGTTTGTTCAGCGGGTGCGGGCCCAGCGGCATGAAGAAGCGATAGGCAAACATCAGCCCGCACGGTGCGGTCAGCAGCAGGGCGAGGTAGGCGCCCGGCGTCTGGATCGCGTGCCAGTTCTGCAGCCATGGCCCCAGCAGGTTGAGCAGCAACGCCAGGCTGAGCAGCAGCAGCACTTCGCAGGCCGCCAGCCACAGGCTGCTGCGTGAGCGGTGGTAGGCGAAGCGGGAGAGGTTGTGCAGGATCAGCATCAGCAGACAGCCGAACAGCAGGCCGTAGATCAGCGTCTGGCTTTGGTCGGCGGCGGCGAGTACGGCCGGCTCCAGGGTGATATAGGGGCGCAGTTCGTGTTCCGAGACCAGGCGCAGGTACACCTCAAGGGGCTTCGGGCTCTGGGGCATCGGCAGCATGAAGTCGCTGCTGGGCAGCGGGCGCTCGGCCTGGGGCTGGCGCGTGCCGGTGGTTTGCTGTTCCACCAGGGTGTCGCCATCCAGCACATACAGACTCAGGAGGGAAACGTCCGGGGCAAACACCCGCAGCACTTGCTCGTGCTGGCCGGGTTGCAGCTTGAAGCGTACCCACAACGCACCGTCCGGCTCGGCGGCAGTGATCCGGTCCAGTTCGATGGGGCTGAATTGATTGGTGTAGCGGGGCGAACGGATATCGCTCAGTTGCAGGTCGGCCTGTTCATCAAGCAATACTGCCCAGCCACTGCCTTGCGCAGCGGCCTGGGCCGGGAGCAAACAGAGCAGTGTCAGCAGACTGACAGTGAAACCTATGGCGATCCTGAGCCAGCGCACGGCGAAATCCCTTCGTAGGTTGAAGCACGGGTTAACTATGCGCGGGGTCATACGAGTACGGCAAGGGCCAGAGGCCCTTACCTAACCGAACGGATAGCGACTTAATGAGTCTCGCCACGTTCACGGGCAATCGCGCGATAGCCGATATCTTTACGGTAGAAGCAGCCGTTCCAGCTGATTTTCGCCGCCAGTTTGTAGGCCTGTTGCTGTGCAGCGTCGACACTGGCGCCCATCGCGGTGGCACATAGCACACGGCCACCTGCGGTCACCACCTTGCCGTCCTGCAGCGCAGTGCCCGCATGGAACACTTTGCCTTCCAGCGTCGCCGCCGCGTCCAGGCCTTCAATCACATCGCCCTTGGCGTAGTCGGCCGGGTAACCGCCGGCTGCCAGCACAATGCCGACGCTCGGGCGTGGGTCCCACTGGGCTTCAACCTTGTCCAGGGCCTGGGCCAGCGCGGCTTCCACCAGCAGCACCAGGCTCGATTGCAGGCGCAGCATCACCGGTTGGGTTTCCGGGTCGCCGAAGCGGCAGTTGAACTCGATGACCTTCGGGTTACCGGCCTTGTCGATCATCAGACCGGCGTAGAGGAAACCGGTGTAGACGTTGCCTTCATCGGCCATGCCGCGCACGGTCGGCCAGATCACCAGGTCCATCACACGCTGATGCACTTCGCTGGTCACGACCGGGGCCGGGGAGTAAGCCCCCATGCCTCCGGTGTTCGGGCCGCTGTCGCCGTCGCCGACGCGCTTGTGGTCCTGGCTGGTGGCCATCGGCAGGACGTTCTTGCCGTCGACCATCACGATGAAGCTGGCTTCTTCGCCGTCGAGGAATTCTTCGATGACCACGCGCGAACCGGCTTCACCGAAGGCGTTGCCGGCGAGCATGTCGCGCACGGCGTCTTCGGCTTCCTGCAGGGTCATGGCGACGATCACGCCTTTGCCCGCGGCCAGGCCGTCGGCCTTGATCACGATCGGCGCGCCTTTTTCACGCAGGTAAGCCAGGGCTGGCTCGATCTCGGTGAAGTTCTGGTAGTCGGCGGTCGGGATCTTGTGGCGCGCCAGGAAATCCTTGGTGAATGCCTTGGAACCTTCCAGCTGGGCCGCGCCGGCGGTCGGGCCGAAGCAGTCCAGGCCGCGGCTGCGGAACAGGTCGACGACACCGGCAACCAGCGGCACTTCCGGACCGACGATGGTCAGGGAAACGTTTTTCTCGGCGAAATCCGCCAGTTGTTCCAGGGCCAGCACGTCGATGGCGACGTTTTCGCACTTGGCTTCAATGGCGGTGCCGGCGTTGCCGGGGGCTACGAATACTTTCTGGACGCGTGGGTCCTGGGCAACTTTCCAGGCCAGGGCGTGTTCACGGCCACCGCTGCCAATAATCAAAACATTCATTTCAAAAACCTCTGAGAAACGCTGTGCTTCCCTGTAGGAGCGAGCTTGCTCGCGAAGGTCGTCAACGATAACGAGGGAAACCTGACACCTCGTGGCGTTTTTGAGTTTTTCGCGAGCAAGCTCGCTCCTACAGTCGGGAAGCGGTGCTGTTTAGTGACGGAAGTGGCGCATGCCGGTGAAGACCATGGCGATGCCGGCTTCGTCAGCCGCAGCAATCACTTCGGCATCACGCATCGAGCCGCCTGGCTGGATCACTGCGGTGACGCCGGCCTTGGCGGCGTTGTCCAGACCGTCGCGGAACGGGAAGAACGCGTCGGACGCCATCACCGAGCCCGCTACCTGCAAACCGGCGTGTTCAGCCTTGATCGCGGCGATGCGCGCCGAGTTCACACGGCTCATCTGGCCGGCGCCGACACCGATGGTCTGGCGGTTCTTGGCGTAGACGATGGCGTTGGACTTGACGTACTTGGCCACTTTCCAGGCGAAGATCAGGTCGTTGATTTCCTGCTCGGTCGGTGCGCGCTTGGTCACCACTTTCAGGTCGGCGCTGCTGATCATGCCGATGTCGCGGCTTTGCACCAGCAGGCCGCCGTTGACGCGCTTGTAGTCCCAGGCAGGGGCACGTTCGGCCGACCATTCGCCGCAGGCCAGCAGGCGCACGTTGGCTTTGGCGGCCACGATGGCGCGGGCTTCCTCGCTGACGGACGGGGCGATGATCACTTCGACGAACTGACGCTCGACGATGGCCTTGGCGGTCGCGGCGTCGAGTTCGCGGTTGAAAGCGATGATGCCGCCGAAGGCCGATTCGGTGTCGGTGGCGTAGGCCAGTTCGTAGGCCTGGCGGATGCCGCCTTCAGCGTCCGGGCTCACGGCCACGCCGCACGGGTTGGCGTGCTTGACGATCACGCAGGCCGGCTTGACGAAGCTCTTCACGCATTCCAGCGCGGCGTCGGTGTCGGCCACGTTGTTGTAGGACAGTTCTTTGCCTTGCAGCTGGGTCGCGGTGGCGATGCCCACTTCGGCCGGCTTGGCTTCCACGTAGAACGCCGCGCTCTGGTGCGGGTTCTCGCCGTAGCGCATTTCCTGGGCCTTGATGAACTGGCTGTTGAAGGTCCGCGGGAACTGGCTGCGACCTTCTGTGCTGAGGGTCTCGGCGGCCTGGTTCACGGTGCCCATGTAGTTGGCGATCATGCCGTCGTAGGCGGCGGTGTGTTCGAATGCCTTGAGCATCAGGTCGAAACGCTGGGCGTAGGTCAGGCCACCGGCTTTGAGGTTTTCAAGCACCTGGGCGTAGTCGCTGGCGTTGACCACGATGGCCACGTCTTTGTGGTTCTTGGCGGCCGAGCGAACCATGGTCGGGCCGCCGATATCGATGTTTTCGATGGCGGTCGGCAGGTCGCAGCCCGGCTTGTTGATGGTGGCTTCGAACGGGTAGAGGTTGACGGCCACCAGATCGATCGGCTTGATGCCGTGCTCGTTCATGATGGCATCGTCGATACCGCGACGGCCGAGGATGCCACCATGGATTTTCGGGTGCAGGGTCTTGACCCGACCGTCCATCATCTCTGCGAAACCGGTGTAGTCCGCGACTTCTACTGCGGCCACGCCGTTGTCTCGCAGCAGTTTGAAGGTCCCGCCCGTGGAGAGGATTTCCACGCCCAGGGCTTCCAGCCCCCGGGCAAATTCGAGAACCCCGGTCTTGTCGGAGACACTGATCAAGGCGCGGCGGATCGGCAGGCGGGTAGTCTGGTCGGTCATTTCAATTTCCATCAAAAGCAAAGGAGTCAGCAAAAAAGGCGACCGGTTTTACGCGGGCGCCTTTCTGGTCGGATTGAATGCTTACAGCAAATCGTATTGTTTGAGCTTTTTGCGCAAGGTGCCACGGTTGAGGCCCAGCAGCTCACTGGCTTTGGTCTGGTTGCCCTTGACGTAGTTCATCACGCTTTCGAGCAAGGGCGCCTCGACTTCGGAGAGCACGAGGTTGTACACGTCCGTGACGGAAGCGCCCTCAAGGTGGGCGAAATAATTGTGCAGCGCCTTCTCGACACTCCCGCGAAGGGTCTGGCCTTCTTCGCTCGGCGTGTTGAGGTGCTGTTTCAAATTGACGTTGTCGCTCACGGGTGTTGTTCCACTCACTAAAGTCTCGGTCATCATCGTCATGCGGCCACCCCCTCTCCGTCCCCTGTCACCAGGCTCTTGTCACGTTCGCTGAAGAACTCACGAACGTTGGCGCACTGTGCTTCCGTATCATCCAAACGATTGAAGTGGGCGCGAAACTCCCTGGCGCCCGGCAGGGTTGCGAGATACCAGCCGACATGCTTGCGAGCAATGCGTACTCCCATCACGTCTCCGTAGAAGGCGTGCAGGGCGGCCAGATGCTCTAGCAGAATACGTTCCACCTCGATCAACCCCGGTGCCGGCAACAGCTCGCCGGTACGCAGAAAGTGTTCGACTTCACGAAAAATCCATGGCCGCCCCTGGGCGGCCCGGCCAATCAACAGGCCATCGGCACCGGTCGCATGCAGCACGCGCCGGGCTTTCTCGGCTGAGTCGATATCGCCATTGGCAAATACCGGCATCGACACGGCCTGCTTGATCGCGGCAATGGTGTCGTACTCGGCTTCGCCGGTGTAAAGATCGGCGCGGGTGCGGCCATGCACCGCCAGCGCTGAAATACCCGCCTGTTCGGCGATCTTCGCCACCGTCAGGCCATTCTTGTTGTCCCGGTCCCAGCCGGTACGAATCTTCAGGGTGACCGGTACATCCACTGCGGCGACAACGGCCTGCAGGATCTCGGCGACCAACTGCTCATCCTTCAACAGCGCGGAACCGGCGGCCTTGTTGCAGACCTTCTTGGCCGGACAGCCCATGTTGATGTCAATGATCTGCGCGCCCAGCTCCACGTTGGCCCGGGCCGCCTCCGCCAGCATCTGTGCGTCGCCACCGGCGATCTGTACCGAGCGGGGCTCGGGATCACCTTCGTGGATCATGCGCAGCCGCGATTTGCGGGTGTTCCACAAGCTCATGTCGCTGGTGACCATTTCCGAGACTACTAGACCCGCGCCCAAACGCTTGCACAGCTGACGAAAGGGCTGGTCGGTGACCCCCGCCATTGGCGCGAGAATCAAACCATTGTGCAATGTGTATGGGCCGATGCGTACCGCCGACATAGGACTTCCCTGTTGTGGGGCCGGATCATTAGAGTTCGAAAAAGGGTTGGCATGATACCCGCTCTCGATGACTGGATAAAGGCTGAATTGGATAAAATCTGAACAGTTATTTCTTTATCGCCACCGGTTTGGTTGCCGGCGGTCCAGTCAATAATCCGTCGTCAAACCTCGATGACCGCGCCGATTCACTCGGGCGAATGAAAGCTCAGGCTGTAATTCACCGCTTTGTTGCCGGGGTCGAGGATGTCCAGGGAGATATGGATCGGCGTCTGCGACGGCATTTCACTGACCCCAGCCAGCTCACCGCTCAGGTATTCGGCGGGCTTGAAGCGCCGACTGGCGATCAGGTTGCCGTTCAGGTCGGCAAAGCGCAGTTCCAGCAACGGAAACGGCTGGGAGAACGTCGCGCGGTTATAGATGATTGCATCCACCACCAGCGCGCCGGCGAATTCAGGATGGCTGCGCACCACCAGGTTGCTGCTCTTGATGTGCGCGATATCGACCCGTGACGGCACCGTGCAGCCCAATGTCGGGCACAGTTGCTGGAACCACGGGCGATAGGCGTCCTGGCGCGCCAGGTCGTCGAACTGGTAGGCAATGTACTGGCCGGCGAGGCCGGCGGCGGCGATCAGCACCAGCAACAGCCAGAGCAGGCGACGGCCCCAGCTTGACGGGCGTTTGCCGGCGTACAAGTGCAGCGGGTCATCTTCGAGGTCCTGCAGCAGCTCGTCGTGGGCGCTGGCGGCGCTGCGCGAGCGCTTGCGGCCTTGGGGGGGCTCGTCGGGTTCCGGCGCGTCCACGTCGTCGCTGACCGCGCTCACGGGTGGATCGAGTTCGTCGTCTTCATCGGCAGGCGTGGAGCGCAGCGGCGGTTCATCGTCGATGTCGTCGGTAGCGAGGGACATCGACGGTTCGGTGCGCTGTTTAGTCGCAGGGACATTTGCCGGTTCAGGTTCGTCTTCGGGCGCTTTGGCGCGTTCTTCAGGCGGTTCGCTGAAGAGGCTGGCGGCCCATTTTTCTTCCTCGGCCTTGATCGTGTCGCGGCTGGCGCTGAGGGCATCTTCCTTTTTGCGTCGGTCGGCGCTGCCTTGCCGGCGTTCCGCGCCCAGCGGCTGGGTGTGTTGAATCTCGCGGCGTTCCAGCTTGGCCAGTTCTTTGTCCAGGTCCAGGTTGTCCAGGTCCAGCTCTTGCGCCGTCCACTGTTTCTGGCTGATCGCCCGCGGCGCCTCGGCGGCGTGCTCCGCTGCGGCCGGCTGTTCAGGCTTCGGCGCTTGCGCGTGGGCGCGCTGCTCCAGCAACTGGCGCGCGGCGTTGAACACTTGCAGGCACGAGCCGCAGCGCACCACGCCGCGCGCCACGTTCAACTGAGCGTGGCTGACGCGAAAGCGCGTTTGGCAATGGGGACACTGGGTGACGAAACTGTCGGTCATGCGGCCATCCGATTCAGGCAAGCGCTCATTCTAGCGCCGACGCCCGCTGATGCGTACCCAGCCATCACGATTGGCGATCGGGTCGAGCTCGAAATCCTGGGCGTAGGCTGCGGCTACGTCTTCACCCTGTTCGGCGAGGATGCCCGACAGCGCCAGGCGGCCACCCGGCTTGACCAGGCTCGACAGCTGCGGCGCCAGGGCCACCAGCGGGCCGGCGAGGATATTGGCGACCAGCACATCGGCCTGCACCTGGGGCAATTGCTCCGGCAGGTACAATGGGAATTTGCCTTCAGCAATGTGGTTGCGCCCGGCGTTATCGCGGGAGGCTTCCAGGGCCTGTACGTCGATATCGGTGCCGACGGCTTCCTTGGCGCCCAACAACAGGGCGGCAATCGCCAGAATCCCCGAGCCGCAGCCGAAGTCCAACACGTGGCAATCGTTCAGGTCCTGGCCGTCCAGCCATTCCAGGCACAGCGCGGTGGTCGGGTGCGTGCCGGTGCCGAACGCCAGGCCCGGGTCCAGCAGCAGGTTCACCGCGTCAGGCTCGGGGGCGGCGTGCCAGCTCGGCACGATCCACAGGCGCTGGCCGAAACGCATCGGCTGGAAGTTGTCCATCCAGCTGCGTTCCCAGTCCTGGTCTTCGATGATTTCGCTGTGGTGCTCGGGCAGCGGGCCGCCGGTGAGCAGTTCCATATGGGCCAGGACGCTGGCGGCATCGGTGCCGTCTTCGAACAGGGCCAGCAAGTGGGTGTGGGACCACAGCGGGGTGGTGTTGAGTTCCGGCTCGAAGATCGGCTGGTCTTCGGCGTCCATGAAGGTCACCGAGACGGCGCCCACTTCAAGGAACGCGTCTTCGTAGGTTTCGGCTTGTTCTGGGCTGATGGCGAGACGGACTTGCAGCCAAGGCATGGCGGGCACCTTTGAAAAAATGAGTGTGCAGCGGGGAGGGGCTGCGAAAGCGCGCAAGTTTACGCGAGCGTGGAGAAGAAGACGACTGTACTGACAGTACGCCGACCAAATGTGGGAGGGGGCTTGCCCCCGATGGCGGCAGCTCAGTCATAGATTAGGTGACTGACCCACCGCTATCGGGGGCAAGCCCCCTCCCACATTTGGACTGTGTACATCTTCAAAATGGAGGGGCCACAAACAACAAAGCCGCCCGAAGGCGGCTTTGTTGGGTGGAGCACTTACTGGTTGGCCAGTTTGTGTTCCAGGTAGTGAATGTTCACACCACCTTCGCAGAAGCCTTCATCGCGGACCAGATCCCGATGCAGCGGGATGTTGGTCTTGATGCCGTCGACCACGATTTCGTCCAGGGCGTTACGCATGCGGGCCATGGCCTCGTCGCGGGTGGCGCCCCAGGTGATCAGCTTGCCGATCAACGAGTCGTAGTTGGACGGAACCTTGTAGCCGCTGTACAGGTGCGAATCGACGCGAACGCCGTTGCCGCCTGGCGCATGGAAATGCTTGACCAGGCCTGGACTCGGGATAAAGGTTTTCGGGTCTTCGGCGTTGATCCGGCACTCCAGGGAGTGGCCGTGGATCTTCACGTCGTCCTGGGTGAAGGACAGCTCGTTACCGGCGGCGATGCTCAGCATCTCCTTGACGATATCGATACCGGTGACCATCTCCGAAACCGGGTGTTCTACCTGCACGCGAGTGTTCATCTCGATGAAGTAGAAACGGCCGTTCTCGTAGAGGAACTCGAAAGTGCCGGCGCCACGGTAGTTGATGTCGATGCACGCCTTGACGCAACGCGCCAGGACTTCCGCACGGGCTTTCTCGTCGAGGCCCGGTGCCGGTGCTTCTTCCAATACCTTCTGGTGACGACGTTGCAGCGAGCAATCGCGGTCGCCCAGGTGGATGGCGTGGCCCTGGCCGTCGGACAGCACCTGCACTTCCACGTGACGTGGGTTGGTCAGGTACTTCTCCAGGTAGACCATCGGGTTGCCGAACCAGGCAGCCGCTTCGGAGCGCGTCTGCTTGGCCGCTTCGATCAGGTCTTCTTCCTTGTGTACCACGCGCATGCCGCGACCACCGCCGCCGCCTGCGGCCTTGATGATCACCGGGTAACCGACTTCGCGACCGATGCGCAGCGCAGTGGTCTCGTCCTCGGGCAGCGGGCCGTCGGAACCTGGAACGGTCGGCACGCCGGCCGCGATCATGGCGTCCTTGGCCGAAACCTTGTCACCCATCAGGCGAATGGTCTCGGCTTTCGGGCCGATGAAGGCAAACCCGGATTTTTCCACCTGTTCGGCGAAATCGGCGTTTTCCGCGAGGAAGCCGTAGCCCGGGTGGATGCCATCAGCGCCGGTCACTTCCGCAGCGGCGATGATGTTCGAGACTTTCAGGTACGAGTTCGCAGCCAGTGGCGGGCCGATGCAGATGCTTTCGTCCGCCAGTTTCACGTGCATCAGTTCGGTATCGGCCGTCGAGTAAACAGCGACGGTCTTGATGCCCTCTTCCTTACAGGCGCGCAGGATACGCAGCGCGATCTCGCCGCGGTTGGCGATCAGGACTTTTTGCAGTTTCTTCGCAGGTTTCAACATCGAAGGCGCTCCGCGGTTCAAACGATGGTGAACAGCGGCTGGTCGTACTCAACCGGCTGACCGTTTTCTACCAGAATGGATTCGATGACACCGGCTTTTTCGGCCGTGATGTGGTTCATCATTTTCATCGCTTCCACGATGCAGATGGTGTCGCCTTCTTTCACGGTTTTGCCGACTTCAACGAAGGCTGGCGAACCCGGTGCCGGGGTGCGGTAGAACGTACCGACCATTGGCGACTTGGCCACGAAGCCGTTCAGCTTGGGCGCAGCAGGCTCGGCGGCGGCGACAGGCGCAGCGGCGACCGGAGCGGCAGCGGCAGGTGCCGGTGCTTGCATCTGCGGCGCGTAGAATTGCTGGGCCGGGGTCTTGCTGTGACGGCTGATGCGTACAGACTCTTCGCCTTCCTTGATTTCCAGCTCGTCGATGCCGGATTCTTCCAGCAGTTCGATCAGTTTCTTAACTTTACGGATATCCATGAATCGTCAACTCCCAAGGGTCGGTCAGGGGCGCTTGGCCGGTTGTTCAAGTTGTTCCAGGGCGGCCTCCAGGGCCAGTCGATAACCGCTGGCGCCAAGGCCGCAGATCACACCTACCGCTACGTCGGAGAAGTAGGAGTGATGGCGGAAAGGTTCGCGTTTGTACACGTTCGACAAATGCACTTCGATGAATGGGATGCTCACCGCCAGCAGCGCGTCACGTAATGCAACACTTGTGTGCGTAAAAGCGGCGGGATTGATCAGAATAAAGTCCACGCCTTCGCCGCGCGCGGCATGGATGCGATCAATCAATTCGTACTCGGCATTGCTTTGCAGGTACAGCAAATGGTGGCCGGCTTCACGGGCCCGTCGCTCCAGATCGAGGTTGATCTGTTCCAGGGTCACTGCCCCGTAGACGCCCGGTTCGCGGGTGCCGAGCAGGTTCAGGTTGGGTCCGTGAAGAACCAGTAAGGTCGCCATCGGCTGTTCCTTGTTATTGATGTGGGTACGGCAGAACCCGGCGACTATGCCGCAAAGCGTTTATGACTGTCCAGTTCTATGCAGTAGGCAGCACGATTAGCGAGGATTGCGCGAAATTTGTGACTGCGGCCCAGGATCCGGTCATTGGTAATACCGTCTTGAAACCTGTGGCGATCAAATGTGGGAGGGGGCTTGCCCCCGATAGCGGTGTGCCAGTCTCAATATCTGCAACTGATCCACCGCTATCGGGGGCAAGCCCCCTCCCACATTGGTTCTTCGCATGGCGCTAGATCGGGTCAGACGCGGAAGGCTTGGACGGCGGTGTTGAGTTGGCCGCCCAGCACCAGCAGGTGCTCACCCTGGCTGCGGCCCTGGCCGATGCGCAGCAGGTTGTCCTCACCCAACTGATGAATCCGTTCGCTGTTATCGCGAATCTCACTCACCGCACCGCTCTGCTGCGCGGTCACATCGGCGATACGCACGGAGGTGTCGGAAATGGTCTGGATCGCCCCGACGATTTCATCCAGCGCGCCGTCGGCGGCTTGTGCTTGCTGGGCGGTGGCTTCGGCGTGTTCGACCTGCGCGCGCATGCCTTCCACCGACTGGCGGGCGGCGGTTTGCAGGCCGGCGATGAGGCCCTGGATTTCGGCGGTGGCGCCAGCGGTGCGCTGGGCCAGGGAGCGCACTTCGTCGGCGACCACGGCAAACCCCCGCCCGGCGTCTCCGGCGCGGGCGGCTTCAATGGCGGCATTGAGCGCCAGCAGGTTGGTCTGGTCGGCGATCGAGCGAATCACCGTCAACACGCCGCCGATGGTCGCGGACTCTTCGGCGAGTTTCTCGATCATCTGCGCGTTTTGCTGCACTTCGCCCACCAGCGCGTGCAGCCCGGTCAGGCTCAGGCCGATCACCCGCTGGCCGTGCTTCACCGCCTGGCCCGCGCTGCGGCTGGCGCCGGCGGCCTGGCTGGCGTCCCCGGCGACTTGTTGAATGGTCGCTTCCAATTCGCCCAACGAATCGCGGATCTGCGCGGTGTCCCCGGCCTGCCGTTCGGCGCCATCATGCAGGCCGCTGCTCAGCTCGGCCAGGGCACGGCTGCTGCCGGCGACTTCCTCGGCATTGCCGCGAATGGTGCCCACCAGGTCCACCAGGTAGGCGCGCAAGCGGTTGAGGGAGGCTTCGATGTCGCGCAGTTCGCGGTTGGTCTTGCCCAAGGCAATCGGTTGGCTGAAGTCGCCTTCGGCCCAGGTCGACAGGGCCGGTGCCAGGTTGGTCAGCACCCGTGCCAGGCGCCGTTGCAGGGTATCGATCAGCAGGGCGATCAGCAGGATCAGGCCGATCATCACCCCTTGCATCAGGCGCACTTCGCCCTGGATCTTTGCGTGTTGCGCCCGCACGACGGGCTCCAGGCCGGCGATGGCCTGTTGCACACCGGCGATTTTCAGGTGGGTGCCGGCGGCGAGGTCGGCGCGCCGCTGGATCTGCTCGCGGGTACGCTTGAGTTCGGCCGGGTAGCGGGTCAGCAGGCTGTTGAGTTCGCGCTTGAGGTCGACGCCGGTGTCTTGTGTTTCGGTTTTTTCGCTGTTTTCCAGGCCCATCAGCGCCGAAAAGTCATCGGTGTTCGAACCGGCGTTGGCCTTGACTCCAAGTAAGGGCAATTGCTCCAGCAGGTCGGCCTGGCCGCGGATATTGCTGACTTCGCGCTCCACATCATCCGCCAGTTCGGCGCGCCCGCTGCTCACCAGCTTGTCGCGGGCCAGGGACAGCTTGCCCAGGTGTTGGGACGCCGCCAGCAGCGGCGGCAGGTAGCGCGCTGCGGCGGGCGAATCGACGCCGATGGCGTACTGGCTCAGTTGCTCGAGGTTCGCGCCCAGTTCGCGCTCGGCCTGCAACAGCAGCGCTTGCGGGTCGCCGGCCAGTTTGCCGGCGGCGAGCAGGTCGGTTTTGCTGAAGGTGTCCAGCTCCTTCAGGCTGGGGCGCAGGCTTTGTGCGAGGTCGGCGGGCAATTCGTCCAGGTGCTGCAGCAGGCTTTCCAGGCTCTGGCTGGCGCTGCTCAAGCGCAGGGCGTCGCCGCTGGCCAGGTAGTCGTCGATGTTGCGTGCGGCCTGGCTCTGGAAGGTCTGCGACAACCCCAGGTAGCGTTCCATCAGCAAATAAGGCCGTTCCAGCGCGCGTTGCGACCACCAGAGCGTCGCCCCGAGTGCCAGGCACACGGCCACCAGAAGGAGGGTATTGAGATTGGTCAGCAGCTTCAGGCGCATGCGTGGTTTCAACCGACAGCAAAAGTTAAGTGCCTGAAGTTATTGCGTTTCTATTACAAAGTTATGACGGAATCGCTGGATTCCGGTGAAAAGATGGCACTTTGACTTGACGTGTGCGCGGCTTGAACCCGATTGCGTCCGGCATCCTTGGCGCGGTACAGCGCCTCGTCGGCTTGGGCGGCCATCATCAGGCTGTCGGAATCGTCGCACAGCTCCACCAGCCCGGCGCTGAAGGTACACCACAAGTCATGCGGCTGGGCCGGGTAGTGAATTTCGGCAAAGCGCCCACGGATTTCATCCAGCACCTTGCAGGCCGATTCCAAGTCGGTATCGGGCATCACAATCGCAAACTCTTCACCGCCGTAGCGGCCGATGTAGTCGGTCTTGCGCAAGCGCTGTTTGAGGAACAGCGCCAGGCTCTTGATCACGCGGTCGCCCATGGGGTGGCCGTGGCTGTCGTTGACGCGCTTGAAGTGGTCGATGTCGAGCATGGCAAAGCTCAACGGCTTGTTCTCGCGACGAGCGCGGAAGGTGCAGTCTTCGAGCAATTGCAGGATATGGGTGTGGTTGTACAGGCCGGTCAGGCTGTCGCGCACCATCCGCGCCTTGAGGTTGCGCGCACGGGCCGCGCGGTTGCGCACGGTGGTGATCAGGTGGCGCGGCTTGATCGGCTTGGTGAGGAAGTCGTCGCCGCCTTCGCTCATGGCGTCCAGCTGTTTATCCAGGTCGTCTTCGGCCGACAGGTAGATGATCGGCACGCTGACGTACCGGTCGTTATGACGAATCACCTTGGCCAGTTCGGTGCCGGTGCAGGCGGGCATGTACATGTCGAGGATGATCAGGTCGGGCTGGAAATCCGCCAGCTCGGCCATGGCCTGGATCGGCTCGATCAGCGTGCGGGTGATGATGCCGGCGCTGTTGAGCAGGCGCTCGGTGTGCAGCGCCTGGGCCCGTGAGTCGTCGATGATCAGCACTTTATAGGGGTCGTATTGGGCGACGCAGGTCAGCACTTCGATCTTTTCCAGCAGGCTCGAGGCTTCCAACGTGCCGGTCAGGAACTCCTCGCCGCCGGCGCGCACGGCGGCGAGGCGGGTCGGGGTGTCGGTTTCATGCAGGCTGAAAAACAGCAACGGCAGCTTTTGCTCCAGGCCTTGCTGGGCCTCGGCGGCCAGTTGGAGGCCGAGGCCCGGGCCGCAGAAATCCACGTCCATCACAATCGCCGACGGCAGGCGCTCGGCCATCGCCACGCGATACGCCGCCACGTTGTCCAGGGACTGGGCGCTCAGGCCAAAGAATTCCAGCTGCTTGGCCAGACGCTCGGCGCGATCATGATCGGCCAGCATCACGTAGATCGGCTTGCGCATCGGCGGCAGGAAGGTTTGCTCAAGCTGATCGCCCTGGCGCAGGCCGGTGCGGGACAGGCGTTGCATCAAGCGGTTGATTTCGGTGATCAGTTGACTGCTCAGGCGGCCGCGATTGGCGTCCACCGCTTTGAGCGACTCGCCGATGTGCTGCGCCAGTTGGCCGTGTTCGGGCTGTTCGAAGCGTTCGGCGAAGCGCAGCAGGCGCAGGTTGGCTTCGCTGAGTTCGGAGAAGTCGGCGTCGGACCATTCGCTGCGTTGCAGGCGCTGCCAGATCTCAAGAATTTGACGTGCCTGATGAATTACCCGCTGGGCAAAGTGCTGCTTGAGACGCTCACGGCTGGGGTCTTCTGGCTCGGTCATATCCTGACTACTAGTGAAGGTGCGTGCTGAGGTCGACTGGTGGCTCTATGCTAGCACCTCTTTTCGGTTACATGAGTGTCATACGTCAATTAACTGCGAGTCCCTGGCATTCATTTAGTGACTAATTGGTCGTGCAGCGGAAAACGCGCGCATCCTTTATAGTCGAATGCCCCCTGGGCGTCCGTTGGATCATAGTTGTAGGGCGAAAAGCCCCGCATTGACGGGCACGATGGGGTAGGGTTGCTGTCGGAGTGTTTGAACGCACGCCGTCGATTGAAGTGCATGAACTCAAGTGATTGAAAGGATATCGCCATGCTGGACTGGAAAAACCGTGCAGGCAGTGCCAAAGGCCCCGCCCCTGAACCCAAGTCGGCCAACCGCAGCTATTTGCGTAGCGTGCTGATGAGCCGAGCGGTGCTTAGCGTACTCGGCTTGTATCTGTTGGTCACCGGTGCTTTGGGTTGGTACTGGAGCGAAGAGCCGGCGCTGTTCCCGGTCCAGCAGAACGCCCAGCTTGCCGCTGAAAAGGAAGGCAAGCAGATGGTGTTGGGTTACACCACTGTGGAAACCCTCAAGACCGTGGCCGGCACCTTGCTCAACAAGCCCGGGGGCTATATTTCCAACGACCGTTTCCCGCCGGGCCTGTGGATGGACAACATGCCAAGCTGGGAATACGGCGTACTGGTGCAGGTGCGTGACCTGACCCGCGCCTTGCGTAAGGATTTCGCCCGTTCTCAGTCGCAGTCGGCGGAAGACGCCGACCTGGCCAAGGCCGAGCCGCGTTTCAACTTCGACAACAAGAGCTGGGTGCTGCCTTCCAGCGAGTCGGAGTACCAGGAAGGCATCAACTCCCTGAATCGCTATGAAGTGCGCCTGTCCGACCCGAACCAGCGCGGCGCCCTGTTCTACGCGCGCGCCGACAACCTCAACAACTGGCTGGGCGATGTCGCCACACGCCTGGGTTCGTTGTCGCAACGTCTGTCGGCCAGTGTCGGCCGGGTCAAGCTGAACACCTCACTGAAAACCGAAGCGCTGGCGCCGGGTGAAGTGCCGCAGCTCGATGAAGAAGTGGTGGAAACCCCATGGATGCAGATCGACAACGTGTTCTACGAAGCCCGCGGCCAGGCCTGGGCCTTGTCCCATCTGTTGCGCGCCATCGAAGTCGACTTTGCCGACGTGCTGGCCAAGAAGAATGCGACGGTCAGCGTGCGCCAGATCATTCGTGAACTGGAGGCTTCGCAAGAGCCGGTCTGGAGCCCGATGATCCTCAACGGCAGCGGCTTTGGCATATTGGCCAACCACTCGCTGGTGATGGCCAACTACATTTCCCGGGCCAACGCGGCGGTGATCGACTTGCGTCAGTTGCTTAACCAAGGGTGATGATGGACGTGACTCAAAAGGAGGCCGCGCACCGCGCAGCCTCCGATGCGGAACTGATCTGCTGGGTCGACGAGCACGACAACCCGCTCGGCGCCCTGGTGCGCTCCGACCTGCGCCAGCGCGGCCTGATCGGCCGTTGCACCTTTATCTTCCTGTTCAACTCGGCAGGTGAACTGTGCGTACACCGACGCACCCTGAGCAAAGCCCTGTACCCCGGTTTCTGGGACACGGCGGCAGGCGGGATGGTGGCGGACGGCGAGAGTTATGCCGAGTCGGCCGCCCGCGAGCTTGAAGAAGAGCTCGGCGTGGGCGGGGTGGAGTTGGTCGAGCATGACCATTTCTACTTCGAGGACGGCGACAGCCGACTTTGGTGCAGATCCTACTCCGCCGTGTGGGACGGTGCGCTGTGCCTGCAGCCTGAAGAAGTCATGGAAGCGCGCTTTTTACCCCTTGAAATTGTCCTGCAGGAAGCGCAACAAAAGCCCTACTGCCCGGACGCGCAAGAGGGCTTGCGGCGCTATCTGGCCTCACGTCGCTAAAGTTGTATAAATTGGCGCGATTTGGCTCTTAGCAAGTGAGCTTTTTGTGGTTACACTGCGCGACTTTTCACCCGAACCACCCTTGTTCCACCCCCTGATTCCTGTAGGAGCGAGCTCGCTCGCGAAAACCTCAAGCGCGCTGTGGGTATCCTGAATGCCCGCGTCATCGTTGGCGATCTTCGCGAGCGAGCTCGCTCCTACAGGAATCGGGGGCAATGACATGGGGGGTTCGGTAGCGCTGCCCCTGCCTGAGTGGGGCTTCGCGGTCGGCAACCGCCTGAGCGTTTGCCGATCAGTCTTTGTCCTCACAAGAGGATTGCCGGTGGCCAAAAAAGCCGCATCCTTCGCCGCCCTCGGTGGCCTGGTATTTTCCACCGACGCAGGTCGACACTGCCCGGACTGTCGTCAGCCCGTGGACGCCTGTACCTGCAAACAAACCCTGATCCCCGAAGGCGACGGCATTGCCCGCGTGCGACGCGAGAGCAAAGGCCGTGGCGGCAAGACGGTGACCACCATCACCGGCGTACCGCTGGCCGAAGACGCGCTGAAGGAACTCGCCACCACGCTGAAAAAGCGCTGTGGCACCGGTGGCGCGTTGAAAGACGGGGTCATCGAGATCCAGGGCGATCACGTCGAGTTGCTGTTGGCCGAGCTGATCAAGCTCGGGTACAAGGCCAAGAAGTCCGGCGGCTGACAGCCTCTTTCCAACCAGTGTCTAAACTCTGTCCTGCGAGTGGGGTCTGACCTTACTCACAGGCAAATCGTCATTTTCATTCTTTAGACTGCGCCAGCCTCCAACGAGGGGCGGCGCCTTCGACTTCATTTATAGGGGACTTCAATGTCCGTACGACGCACACGCAAAGACGATGGCAGCCAATGGACAGTTGCGGACAGCCGCAGTGTTTACGGGATTCGTCATTGGGGGGCCGGGTATTTCGCGATCAATGATGCCGGTCGCGTTGAAGTTCGTCCGAACGGCCCGAAAAGCACGCCTGTCGACCTGTACGAGCAAGTCGACGAGTTGCGCAAAAGCGGCTTGTCCTTGCCGCTGCTGGTGCGTTTCCCTGACATCCTGCAAGACCGCGTGCGCCAGTTGACCGGTGCGTTCGATTCGAACATCGAGCGTCTGGAATACCAGAGCAAATACACCGCGCTGTACCCGATCAAGGTGAACCAGCAGGAGGCGGTGATCGAAAACATCATCGCCACCCAGGACGTGTCCATCGGCCTGGAAGCCGGCTCCAAGCCGGAACTGCTGGCCGTGCTGGCCCTGGCGCCGAAAGGCGGGACCATCGTCTGCAACGGTTACAAGGACCGCGAATTCATCCGCCTGGCGCTGATGGGCCAGAAGCTGGGTCACAACGTGTTCATCGTGATCGAGAAAGAGTCCGAAGTTGAGCTGGTGATCGAAGAAGCCGCCAACCTCAAGGTCAAGCCACAGGTCGGCCTGCGCGTGCGCCTGTCGTCCCTGGCGTCGAGCAAGTGGGCCGACACCGGCGGTGAGAAATCCAAGTTCGGGCTGTCGGCGGCGCAACTGCTGTCGGTGGTCGAGCGCTTCCGCGCCGCCAGCCTGGACCAGGGCATCCGCCTGCTGCACTTCCACATGGGCTCGCAGATCGCCAACCTGGCCGACTACCAGCACGGGTTCAAGGAAGCCATTCGTTACTACGGCGAACTGCGCAACCTCGGCCTGCCGGTGGACCACATCGACGTCGGCGGCGGCCTGGGCGTGGACTACGACGGTACTCACTCGCGCAACGCCAGCTCGATCAACTACGACATGGACGACTACGCCGGTGTCGTCGTGGGCATGCTCAAGGAGTTCTGCGACGCGCAGAGCCTGCCGCACCCGAACATCTTCTCCGAGAGCGGCCGTTCCCTGACCGCCCACCATGCCATGCTGGTGGTGCAAGTCACCGACGTCGAGAAACACAACGACGAAATGCCGCAGATCGAGAACAAGGAAAACCTGCCGGAAACCGTGCAATGGCTGGTGGACCTGCTCGGCCCGACCGACATCGAGATGGTCACCGAAACCTACTGGCGCGCCACTCACTACATGAGCGACGTGGCCACCCAGTACGCCGACGGCAAACTGACCCTGGCGGAAAAAGCCCTGGCTGAACAGTGCTACTTCGCCGTGTGCCGCCGCCTGCATAACTCGCTGAAAGCACGCCAGCGTTCGCACCGCCAGGTGCTCGACGAACTCAACGACAAGCTGGCGGATAAATACATCTGCAACTTCTCGGTGTTCCAGAGCCTGCCGGACACCTGGGCCATCGGCCAGGTATTGCCGATCCTGCCGCTGCACCGCCTCGACGAAGAACCGATGCGCCGCGCGGTATTGCAGGACTTGACCTGCGACTCCGACGGCAAGATCAAGCAATACGTCGACGAGCAGAGCATCGAGACCAGCCTGCCGGTACACGCGCTGAAAGAGGGCGAAGACTACCTGCTGGGTATCTTCCTGGTCGGCGCCTACCAGGAAATCCTCGGTGACATGCACAACCTGTTCGGTGACACCGACTCGGTGAACATCTATCAGCGTGAAGACGGTTCGGTGTACAGCGCCGGGATCGAGACCCACGACACCATTGAAGACATGCTGCGTTATGTGCACTTGTCGCCGGAGGAGTTGATGACGCATTACCGTGACAAGTGCGCGAGCGCGAAGATCAGTGCCAGCGAGCGCACGCAGTTTCTGGATGCGTTGCGCTTGGGTCTGACGCGTTCGTCTTACCTGTCCTCCTAAGCACCCATCCTTGTAGGAGCGAGCTTGCTCGCGAAGATCGTCAACGATGACATGGGCTGTCTGGATGCCCGTGTTGTCTGAACGTTTTTCGCGAGCAAGCTCGCTCCTACAATGACAATGACAATGACAGTGACAGTGACGGTGACGGTGACGGTGACAGTGACAGTGACAGTGAGGGGCGCTTATCCCAGCCACTGATTCTGTCGGTTCAAACGCCAGGCAATCGTCCAAAGCGTAAGACTGCGCAGGGCCATGAACAGCAGGAAGCTGATCCACAGGCCGTGGTTGCCGTAGCCCTGCAACAGCCAGGCGAATGGCAGCAGGATCAGCACCGTCAGCAGCATGCCGTTACGCATCTCCCGCGCGCGCGTGGCGCCGATGAACAGCCCGTCCAGCAGATAACTCCACACCGCAATCAACGGCAGCACCGCCAGGTATGGCAGGTAGATGTCGGCGGTTTCGCGCACGCTGGGAATGTCGGTCTGCATGGCGATGAACAGGTGGCCGGCGAAGGTGAAGAGCAGGGCGAAACCGACGCTGGCGATCAGCGACCAACCGCAGGCGACCACTAATGAGCGGCGCAACGCCTGACGGTCGTGCGCGCCAATGGCATGGCCGCACAGGGCTTCGACCGCATGGGCCAGGCCGTCCAGGGCGTGGGCCGTCAGCAGCAGGCCGTTGAGCAACAACGCGTTGGCGGCCACGGTGGCGTCGCCCAGGCGTGCGCCTTGCACCGTGATCATGAAAAACACCGACTGCAACGCCAGGCTGCGGATAAAGATGTCGCGGTTCACCGCCAGCAGCGGGCGCCAGCTGTGCCAGCGTTGCAAGGCGGCCCAGGCGATATGCCCGGGGTAGGCGCGCAGGGCTTTTTGCGTCAGGGCCAGGCCGAGCAGGGCGCCGGTCCATTCGGCGATCACCGAGGCGCGTGCGGAGCCGACGACGCCCCAATCCAGGCCGAGGACGAACCACAGGTTGAGGGCGATGTTGACCAGGTTGGTGGTCAGCAGGATCGCCAGCGGCGCGCGGGCGTTTTGCGTGCCGAGGAACCAGCCGACCAAGGCATAGCTGGCCAACGCGGCGGGCAGGCCGAACAGGCGGGTGTGGAAGAACTCGCGGGTCAGTTGATTGAGTTCGGGGGAGGGCTGCATCCATTCCAGGGCCAGGTGGCTCAGCGGGATGCCCACTGTACCGAGCAACATCGCCAGGCCCAGCGCCAGCAACAGACCTTGCAGCAGGATTTGCCGCAGCGCCGCGCCATCGTTGCGCCCGGCGGCCTGGGCGGCGAAACCGGTGGAGCCCATGCGCAGAAAACCCATGGCCCAGGCCAGGAAGGTATACAGGCTGGCCCCGACCGCCACGGCGCCCAGTTGGTGGGCGTGGGGCAGGTGGCCGATGACCATGCTGTCGACCAAGGCAACCAGCGGTACCGAGATGTTCGACAGGATCATTGGCGCGGCCAGGGCCCAGACGCGGCGGTGGGTGGGGCGGTGGCGCCAGTCGGTCAGTAAGGTGGACATGCAGGCTCCTTGGGGGAGCGGCATTGTAACTGTCCCCCCAGCACGCCGCAGAACCAATGTGGAATGGGGGGTTAAATGTGGGAGGGGGGCAAATGTGAGGAGGGCCAAATGTGGGAGGGGGCTTGCCCCCGATTGCAGTGGATCAGCTACAAATAAGCTGACTGACTCACCGCCATCGGGGGCAAGCCCCCTCCCACATTTGGCCTCATTCCACATTTGGCCTCATTCCACATTTAGCCCTCATTCCACATTTTGATTTTTTGTGATTTTGATCTTTTGTGTTTGTGGGATTTGGCTTGGATCGCGTGACGCGAAGAACCAAACTGCCCTCCGTCGGTCAATGTGACCAGCGCCACATCGGCTTGGCTGGCGCTGATATATAGTTCATCCCTCGGTTCCCTCTGACGACGAGTGCCCCATGCTTAACAAAGGACTGTTCCTGGCTTGCGCGCTGGCCCTGCTGAGCGCCTGCGATTCTTCCGATAAACCGACTGCGCCGAGCGCGCCGGCAGCCGCGAGCAGCGTGGCGCCGAAGCCGGCCAAGGCGGCGGTGGATGTGGCGGCGCTGAAGCAGCGCTACGCCGGGCGTGAGTTGAGTGTGGTGGACGTGTCCGAGGTGCAGTTGGACGGCGCCAGCACCTTGTCGGTGAGTTTTTCCGTGCCGTTGGACCCGGAGCAGAAGTTCGCCGACAAGCTGCATCTGGTGGACAGCAAGTCGGGCAAGGTCGACGGCGCCTGGGAGCTGTCGGATAACCTGATGGAGTTGCGCCTGCGCCACCTGGAGCCGCAGCGCAAGTTGGTGCTGACGGTCGACCCGGGCGTGCGCGCGGTGAATGACAACCTGTTGCCCGCCGAGTACGTCGCCCGCCTGGAAACCCGTGACCTGCAAGCCACCGTCGGTTTCGCCAGCCGTGGCACGCTGTTGCCCACGCGGCTGGCCGAGGGGTTGCCGGTGATTGCGCTGAATGTCGACAAGATCGATGTCGAATTCTTCCGGATCAAGCCCGAATCCCTGCCATCGTTCCTCGCCCAGTGGGGGCGCAATACCAGCCTGCAAAGCTATGAGTCCCGCGAACTGCTGCCGCTGGCCGATCTGGTCTACGGCGGCCGCTTCGACCTGAACCCGGCGCGCAATACCCGCGAAACCCTGTTGCTGCCGATCGCCGGCCTCAAGCAACTGCAGCAGCCGGGCGTATACCTGGCGGTGATGCGGGCGTCGGGCACCTACAACTATTCGCAACCGGCCACGCTGTTCACCTTGAGTGATATCGGCCTGTCGGTTCACCGCTACGCCAATCGCCTGGATGTGTTTACCCAGGCGTTGGACGGTGGCAAGGCGCTGGATGGCGTCGACCTCGAAGTGCTCGACGCCGAGGGCCGGGTGGTGGGCCAAGGCAAGACCGAGCAGGGCGGTCACGCCGAATTGCCGTTGCCGAAAAAGGCCCAGGTGCTGCTGGCCAAGCAGGGCGAACAAACCAGCCTGTTGCGCCTGGACAGCGCCGCGCTCGATCTGGCGGAGTTCGATATCGGCGGCCAACCGTCGCACCCGCTGCAGTTCTTTGTGTTCGGCCCACGCGATCTGTATCGCCCTGGCGAAACCGTGCTGCTTAACGCCTTGCTGCGCGACAAGGACGGCAACGCGGTCAAGCCGCAGCCAGTGAGCGTCGAAGTGCGCCGCCCGGATGAGCAGGTCAGCCGCAAATTCGTCTGGGACGCCGACGCCTCCGGCCTCTATCAATATCAACTGCAATTGGCCGGCGAAGCGCCGACCGGGCGCTGGCAGTTGGTGTTCGACCTGGGCGACGGCAAGCCGCAGTTGTACGAGTTCCTCGTCGAAGACTTCCTGCCCGAGCGCCTGGCGCTCGAACTCAAGGGCAGCGACACGGCATTGAGCCCGGCGGATAACCCGGTCATTCAGGTCAACGGCCGCTACCTCTACGGCGCGCCGGCGTCGGGCAACCGGGTCAGCGGGCAGGTGTATGTGCGTCCGCTGCGCGAGGCGGTGAAATCGCTGCCGGGTTACCAGTTCGGCTCCGTCACCGAAGAAGAGCTGAGCCAGGATTTCGAACTGGATGAAAGCGTGCTCGACGCCAAGGGCCAGGAAGCCCTGACCCTGGAAAGCAAATGGGCCGACGCCAAGTCGCCGCTGCAACTGATCGTGCAAGCCAGCCTGCATGAGTCGGGCGGGCGGCCGATCACCCGGCGCCTGGTGCAGCCGATCTGGCCGGCCGAGCAGTTGCCGGGCCTGCGCGGGCTGTTTGACGGCAAGGAAACCAACGGCGACGGCCCGGCGGAATTCGAAGTGCTGCTGGCCAACCAGGACGGGCAGAAACTCGCCGCGAAAAACCTCAAGGTCCGCCTGGTGCGCGAGCGCCGTGACTACTACTGGAATTACTCGGACAGCGACGGCTGGAGCTACCACTACAACGAGAAATTCCTCAACCTCGACGAACAGAGCCTGGACATCAAGGCCGGCGACACCGCCAAAGTCAGCTTCCAGGTGGAGTGGGGCCCGTACCGCGTCGAGGTCGAAGACCCGCAGACCGGGCTGGTCAGCAGCCTGCGCTTCTGGGCCGGCTACCAGGCCCAGGACAACACCGAAGGCGGCGCCGTGCGCCCCGATCAGGTCAAGCTGGCGCTGGACAAACCCGCCTATGGCGACGGCGATACCGCCAACGTCACGGTGACGCCGCCGGCGGCCGGTAAAGGCTACCTGCTGGTCGAGTCCGCCGAGGGGCCGCTGTGGTGGCAGGCGATCGACGTGCCGGCCGAGGGCAAAAGCTTCGCCGTGAAACTCGACCCGAAATGGGCGCGCCATGACCTCTACGTCAGTGCCCTGGTGATCCGCCCCGGCGAGCGCAAAGCCAACATCACCCCCAAACGGGCGGTGGGCCTGCTGCACCTGCCGCTGGATCGCACCCAGCGCAAACTGGGGCTGACCCTCACCGCGCCGGAAAAAATGCGCCCCAAACAAGCGCTGACGGTGAAAGTTACCGCGAAAAATGCCGACGGCAGCGTGCCCAAGCAGGTGCATGTGCTGGTGGCGGCGGTGGACGTGGGCATCCTCAATATCACCGAATACCCGACGCCCGATCCGTACTCCAGCCTGTTCGGCCGCAAGTCGTATGGCGTGGACCAGTTCGACATCTATGGTCAACTGATCGAAGCCGGCCAGGGCCGCCTGGCGAGCCTGGCCTTCGGCGGTGACGCCGCATTGGCCAAGGGCGGCAAACGCCCGGACACCAGCGTGACCATCGTCGCCCTGCAAAGCGCACCGGTGACGTTGAACGCGCAGGGCGAGGGTGAAGTCAGCGTCAATATCCCCGACTTCAACGGCGAGTTGCGCCTGATGGCCCAGGCCTGGAGCGATGACCGCTACGGCATGGCTGAAGCCAAAACCGTGATCGCCGCACCGCTGATTGCCGAACTGTCGGCGCCGCGCTTCCTCGCGGGCGGCGACCAGACCAGCTTGGCGCTGGACCTGTCCAACCTGTCGGGCAAGGCGCAAAAGCTCGACGTGCAACTGAGCGCCGAAGGGCAACTGGAACTGGTCGACAACGCCGCGCAATCGCTTGAACTGAAACAGGGCCAGCGCACCACGCTGCGCATCCCGGTGAAAGCCTGGGGCGGTCTGGGGCAGGGCAAGCTCAAGGTCACGGTGAATGGCCTGGACCTGCCCGGTGAAAACCTGCCGCCGTTCAGCCGCGAATGGACCTTGGGCGTGCGCCCGGCCTATCCGGCCTTGCTCAAGCACTATCGTGCGGTGCTCAAGGAGCAGCCGTGGAGCTTGCCGGCGGGGGCGCTCGATCAATTCGACAGCGCGGGGCGCGAGGCGTTGTTGAGCCTGTCGAGCCGGCCGCCGTTGAACCTCGGCGCGCAAATCAGTGCGCTCAAGGCTTACCCCTACGGTTGCCTGGAGCAGACCGCCAGCGGCCTGTACCCGTCGCTGTATGCCGACGATGCCTTGCTCAAGCGCCTGGGCATCAAGGGTGAGCCGGACGCCGAGCGCAAACGCAAGATCGAGCTGGGCATCGAACGCCTGCTGGGCATGCAGCGCTACAACGGCAGCTTTGGCTTGTGGGGCGCCGATGGCGAAGAGGAATACTGGCTGACTGCCTATGTCACCGACTTCCTGCTGCGCGCCCGCGACCAGGGCTTCGCCGTGCCGCCGCAAGCCTTGAAGAAAGCCAGTGAGCGTCTGCTGCGGTATGTGCAGGAGCGCAACCTGATCGAAGTTGATTACAGCGACAACGCCGAGCACACCCGCTTCGCTGTGCAGGCCTACGCCGGCCTGGTACTGGCGCGCAGTCAGCAGGCGCCGTTGGGCGCGTTGCGCAGTCTGTTCGAGCGGCGCAGCGATGCGCGCTCCGGGTTGCCACTGGTGCAACTGGCCATCGCCTTGCAGAAAATGGGCGACCAGCCGCGTGCCGATCAAGCCTTGCTCGCAGGGCTGGCGGCGCAGCGCAATGCCAAGGAATGGCTGGCCGACTACGGCAGCCCGCTGCGCGACCAGGCGATGATCCTGGCGTTGCTCGAAGAAAACGACCTGGCCAAGGGCAAGCGTGAAGAGCGCTTGTTCACCTTGTCGGATCAGTTGGCAGCCAGCCCGTACCTGTCGACCCAGGAACGCAACTCGCTGTTCCTGGCCGGGCGCCTCGGGTTCGCCCAGCCCGAGTCGAATTGGCAGGTGTCGCTCACCGGCAGCGGCGGCGTGCGCGAATTGAATAATCAACAGTCGACGCTGGCGTTGACGGGCGCGCTGCTGTCCAGCGACCTGAGCCTGCGCAATCAGGGCGAGACGCCGGTGTACCAGCAGTTGACGATCTCGGGTTATCCACAAGTGCCACCGGCCGCTGGCGGCGACAACCTGAGCATCCGCCGCGAATACCTGGGCATGAACGGCCAGCCGCTGAACCTGCGTAGCCTCAACAGCGGCGACCTGGTGCTGGTGCATCTGGCGGTCAGCGCCAAGCAGCGTGTACCGGATGCCCTGGTGGTGGACCTGCTGCCGGCAGGCCTGGAGCTGGAAAACCAGAACCTCGCGCAAAGCGCCGCAAGCCTGGAAAACGCCAGCAGCCAGGTGAAGGAATGGCGCGAGTCGATGCAGAACGCCTCGCTCAAGCATCAGGAGTTTCGTGATGACCGCTACGTGGCGGCGATGAACCTGGATGGCTATGGCACCACGCACTTGTTGTATCTGGCGCGGGCGGTGACGCCGGGGACGTATCGGGTGCCGCCGCCGCAGGTGGAGTCGATGTATCGGCCGAACTGGCAGGCGGTGGGGGAGACGCCGGTGGATCTGGTGATCAAGGGGCGTTGAAAGCTCGATGTGGAATGGGGGCTAAATGTGCAGTGGAGGCTAAATCTGGGAATGGGGCTAAATGTGGAATGAGGGCTAAATGTGGGAGGGGGCTTGCCCTCGATGGCGGTGGGTCAGTCACCTGATGCATTGACTGAAATACAGCTATCGGGGGCAAGCCCCCTCCTACAGGGATTGGTGGTGTTTTTTTGGGGTTAGTGGACTACCCAGCTGAGTAGCCACAGGCCGAGCATCAGCCAGATGATGCCCATGATGATCGATGCGCGCATGAAGGCGCGTACCGCCGAGTACAACAGCATCAGGCCGAGGATCAGGGTAATGATGCTGATGATGGAAGTGTCCATGCCCAAGGTGCGCGACAGGCCATCGATAAAGTTGCCACCGGCGTGGGTCAAGGCACCGAAGATGCCGCTGAGGCCGTCGACGATAAAACGGATGACGGAACCGAGCGCCTGGCCCAACCATTCGAAGAAGCTTTCTACCTGCATGTGTGTGTCCTGATGAGAAGGTGGGCGTGTCTGTGCCTTTGGTTGTTATTGCGACAGGCTAGTTCCCTACAAGCATAGAGGTTTGCCCGTTTGAGTTTGCGTTTAGTTGCTCGCTGGACCCTCGCGAGCCTGCTCCTGATGATTGCCCTGCTGTGGTTGGCCGACCGCATCTGGCCCCTGCCGCTGCCCAAGGACGACCTGGCGCGGGTGGTGCTGGCCGAGGATGGCACGCCGTTGTGGCGGTTTGCCGATGCCAATGGCGTGTGGCGTTACCCGGTGCAAACCGCTGAGGTGTCGCCGTATTACCTCGATGCGTTGCTCACCTACGAGGACCGTTGGTTCTACCAGCACCCCGGCGTAAACCCGTTCGCGCTGGCGCGGGCGACGTGGCAGAACCTGACCGGTGCGCGGGTGGTGTCGGGCGGTAGCACCTTGTCGATGCAGGTCGCCCGTTTGCTCGATCCCCATTCGCGCACGTTCCACGGCAAGCTGCGCCAGCTGTGGCGCACCGCGCAGTTGGAATGGCACTTGTCCAAGGCCGAGATTCTCAACCTGTACCTGAACCGCGCGCCGTTTGGCGGCACCTTGCAAGGCGTGGCGGCGGCCAGTTGGGCGTATCTGGGCAAGTCGCCGGCGCAACTGACCCACGCCGAAGCCGCCTTGCTCGCGGTGTTGCCCCAGGCGCCGAGTCGCCTGCGCCCCGACCGCCACCCCCAGCGCGCCCAGGAAGCGCGGGACAAGGTGCTGCGCCGCCTCGGCGAGTTCCAGGTATGGCCGTCATCGGCAGTGGCCGAAGCGCTGGAAGAACCGTTGCTGCTCGCGCCGCGCCTGGAGCCCAGCCTGGCGCCCTTGCTCGCCCGTCGCCTGAACCGCCCCGACAGCCCGCCGCTGATCCGCACCACCCTGGATGCCACCCTGCAACGCCGTCTCGAAGACCTGCTGCTGGGCTGGCGCGCGCGTTTGCCGGAATACACCTCGGCGGCGATCCTGGTGGTGGAGGAAGACAGCATGGCCGTGCGCGCCTACCTCGGCTCGGTGGACATCAATGATGCCAAGCGCTTCGGCCATGTGGACATGATCAGCGCCCTGCGTTCGCCGGGCTCGACCCTCAAGCCCTTCCTGTATGGCATGGCCCTGGACGACGGGCTGATTCACTCCGAATCGCTGTTGCAGGATGTGCCCAGGCGCTATGGCGATTACCGGCCGGGCAACTTCTCCATGGGCTTTACCGGCGCGGTGCCGGCGAGCACGGCGTTGTCCAGTTCGCTCAACCTGCCGGCGGTGCAGTTGCTGGAAGCCTACGGGCCGAAGCGCTTCGCCGCGCAGATGCGTATCGGCGGGGTGCCGCTGGCGCTGCCGGCGTTGGCCGAGCCGAACCTGGCGCTGATCCTGGGCGGCGCGGGCAGTCGCCTGGAAGATCTGGTGAGCGGCTACAGCGCTTTCGCTCGCGACGGCAGGAGCGCCACGATTCGATTACAGCCGGACGATACGCTTAGAGAACGGCCTTTACTGTCGCCAGGGTCCGCCTGGATTGTACGGCGTATCCTCAGCGGCCAGGCGCGGCCCGACCGCGACCCGCGCGCCGAACTGGTGCAGCGCCCGGTGCTGGCCTGGAAAACCGGCACCAGCTACGGGTTCCGCGATGCCTGGGCGATCGGCGTGGGGCCGCGCTATTTGATCGGCGTGTGGATCGGCCGCCCCGACGGCACGCCAGTGCCGGGGCAGTTCGGCTTGGCCTCGGCCGCACCCTTGATGTTGCAGGTACACGATGTGTTGACCAACCGCGACCGCCAACGCGGCATCAGCGCGCCGGTCAAACCGGTGCCGGCAAACGTCGGCGTGGCGGCGATCTGCTGGCCGCTGGGCCAGCCCATGAGCCGCAGCGATCCGAATTGCCGGCGCCAGCGCTTCGCCTGGACGCTGGACAACACCACACCGCCGACCTTGCTGGCACTGGATCAACCGCTGGGTGTGGGCTTGATGGAAAGCGTCTGGGTCAACCCCAAGGGTTTGAGGGTGGACGCCCATTGCCCGGGCGCGCAGTTGAAGAACATTGCCCTGTGGCCCGCGCCGTTGGAACCCTGGCTACCGCGGGCCGAACGCCGCGACGCACGCTTGCCGGCCGCGGACCCCGATTGCCCGCCGCCGGCCCTGGCGGCGTCCTCGCCATTGTCGATTGTCGGCGTGCGCGAAGGCGATCAACTGCGCCTGCCCGCCGCCAGCCAACAGGCGCTGCGCCTGAAGATCTCGGCGCTGGGCGGCAGCGGCCGGCGCTGGTGGTTCCTCAACGGTGCGCCGTTGGGCGACAGCGCCAACCAGGACAGCATCAACGCCAGTTTCGAGCAATTGGGCCGCTACCAGCTCAGCGTTCTCGACGAGGCCGGCCAAACCGCCCGAATCGAATTCAGCGTCGTCGACTGAATCGCCATCACTGCCAAACCAACCCCCACATTCCGATGTGTGAATCCATTCAAATGTGGGAGCAGGCTTGCCTGCGATAGCGCCCTAAAGTCCATCCCCCCGGATTCACTTGCCTTCATCCCTGATCCCCCCGAAGCTATACCCCTTCAGGAGCCCCTCATGAACCTCGAACACCTCACCGAACGCCTGCATCGCATCCGCGATACCAACGATTGGAAACAATTCCACAGCCCGAAAAACCTGGCCATGGCCGCCAGCGTGGAAATGGCCGAGTTGGTGGAAATCTTCCAATGGCTCACCGAAGACCAGTCGCGCCAGTTGCCCGGCGACACACTCGCCCATGCCGGCCAGGAAGTCGGCGATATCGTGCTGTACCTGCTGTTGCTGTGCAGCGAGTTGGGCCTGGACATGAACGAGGTGGTGCGCGCCAAGCTGGCCGACAGCGAACGGCGGTTTATCCATGAGTGATCGTCACTTCGACCAACTGGCCACGCGTTTTGCCGAGAAGATCTACGGCGGTGCCAAGGGCGCGATTCGCCTGGCGGTATTGCAGGCCGACCTCACCGAAGCCCTGCCGCAACGGCCGTTGCGTGTGCTGGATATCGGCGCGGGCCTGGGGCACATGTCGCTGTGGCTGGCCGAGCGCGGGCATCAGGTGACCCTGGCCGAACCCGCCGAGCCGATGCTGAGCGGTGCGCGCCAACGCTTCGCCGAGGCGGGGCAGAGCGCGACCTTCATCCATGCGCCCTGGCAAGACCTGCTCGGCCAACTCACCGAACCCTACGATGTGGTGCTGTGCCACGCGGTCCTCGAATGGCTGGCCGAACCCCACGCTATCCTGCCCGTGCTGCACCAGTTGACGGTGCCTGGCGGCTGGCTGTCCCTGGCGTTCTACAATCGCGATGCGCTGATTTACCGCAACCTGCTCAAAGGCCACTTCCGCAAAATGCGCAAGAACGACATGGCCGGCGAAAAACAGAGCCTGACCCCGCAGCAGCCGCTCGACCCGCGAGAGCTGGCGGCGCAACTCGAGGGGCTTTGGCAGGTCGAAAGCCAGAGCGGCGTGCGGGTGTTCCACGATTATATGCCGGTGGAATTCCAGGCCCGCGTGGCGTTGCAGGATGTGCTGGAGATGGAGCTCGCCCATCGTCGTCACCCAAGCTTTGCCGGACTTGGGCGTTATTTGCACTGGATCTGCCGTCCGGTTTAAGCGGCCCAGTCAGTGGAGGTCGAAATGCGTCGTTTCGGGTTAATCCTGTTGTCCCTTGGGCTGGGCGCCTGCTCCAGCCCCAATCCCTACGTGGCCACCTCGGCGCCGATGCCGCCGGCTCCGGCCCAGGCGGCCAGGACCTTTGATGCCAGCGCCTACCCCGCGCCGGTGCGTGACTACGGCGCCTACCGCATTTGGGCCTGGCGCAACGGCCAGTTGCCAGCGGGCACGGCCTGGGCGGACTCGGCGCAGATTGCCGAAGCGGTCAGCGGCGCCCTCGACCAGCGAGGCTTGCGCCCCCTGCACGACAACCGCGCGCCCGACCTGCTGGTGAGCGCCGACGTGCATCTGGAGAAGCGCCTCAAGCAGGTCCAGGATGACTACGGCTATGGGTACGGTGGCTACAATCGTTATGGCAATGGCTACGGCATGTACAACTCGGCGCCGATCGTGCGTACCTATGAAGTTCAGGTCGTGGTGGTGCGGGTCAATCTGTTCGATGCACGCAGCGGTCAGCCGGTGTGGAGCGCCAGCGCCGAAACCGGCAGTCAGGGCAGCCTCAGTGAGCGAGCCGATGCGTTGCGCAAGGCTGTGCAAAAGGCAATGACGGCGTATCCTCCCAGTTAACAGCTATTCTCATTTAATGCCCGGGTCGCTCGTTGGAGAACCATCATGTTTGGACGTATCGCAACGCTCGCTTTGGTCGTGCTGCTGGGCGGTTGCCAGACCAGCCAGGTCAACCACGATTTCGATGCCAGCCGGGACTTCGGCGCCTACCGCAGTTGGGCCTGGAAAGACCCGGCGCTGCAATACCGTCCCGATGATCCGCGGATCAAGAGCGACCTCACCGAACAACGTATCCGCCAGGCCGTCGGTGAACAACTCGACCAACGCGGCCTGCGCCCTGCGGCGGCGGGCACCCGGGCGGACCTGAATGCGCAGGCCTACCTGATCGTCGAAGACCGCCAGCAACAAGTCAGCACCAACTACGGCGGCGCCTGGGGCGGGCCGTGGAATGGCTACTGGGGCGCGCCGATGTACAACGAAACGCGCAACATCACCTACAAGGTGGCGACCATCCAGATCGACCTGCTCGACGGCAAGGACGGCAAACTCGTCTGGCGCGGCAGCGACGAGCAGATCATGGCCAGCTCGCCCGAGCCGCAGGATCGCAGCAACGCCATCCGCAAGACGATCGCGCGAATCCTTTCCAGCTACCCGCCGCGCTGACACGCTGTTGCCCCGAGAGAGATGAGCGGCCGGTTTCAGCCAATCGGCTGCCACCGGCCGACCATGTGCTCAATCTCCCCCGCGCCTTTCAACCACAACTGGCCACTGGAACCGGCGACGCTGGCGTGCAGGGTGACCTCGCTGGGCAGGCGCACCGGTTTCTTGAATTCGACCTCTATTTCGATATTCGCCGTGGGCAGGTGCTCGCCGAGGGCGGCGAGGGTGCGCGCCTTGTTCCACAGGCCGTGGGCGATGGCTTGGGGGAAACCGAATAGTCTGGCGGTCAGGGCGCTCAAGTGGATCGGGTTGTAGTCGCCGGACACCCGGGCGTAACGACGGCCGATATCGGCCGGGGCTTTCCAGCGGGTCAGTTCGCTGACCTGGGTGGGCGTGGGCAAGGCGTCGTCCGCCGCTGCGCCGTCGAGCTTCACGCCACGGCAGAGCATGCGGCTCTGCGCTTCCCACAGCAGGCCGAGGGCATCTTCGGCGGTGGTCACCAGCTCAAACGTCGCGCCTTTGGCGTGGGGTTTGAGATGGTGTGCGTGGACGGCGATGGTCAGCTCACTCACCGCCCCCAAGGGCCGATACACACGGATGCGATTGCGCAGGTGGACCAGCCCCAACAACGGGAACGGAAACGATGGCGCCGTCAGCAGTTTTAACTGCAGGCCGAACGCCAGCACGTGCGGATACGTCGCCGGCAGCATCGGGCTGTCGGCAAAGCCACACACCTGGCGATACGCTGCCACCTGCTCGGGGTTGACGCTCACGCGGCAGCGAAACCCCTGCTCGGGCAAATGGCTGCCGGTGATCCTGCGCTTGAGCGCCGCGCGCCAGTACAACGGCATAAGCTGCGGCGGGTGGTCCAGGGTGGTCCAGTCCATGCTTACGCTCCCAGTACACTTTGCCCACACACCCGCAGTGCCTGGCCGCTGACCGCGCCGGAACCCGGCTGACCGAGCCAGGCGACCGCTTCGGCGACGTCCTGCGGCAAGCCGCCTTGGCCCAGGGAACTCATGCGGCGCCCGGCCTCACGCAGGGCGAAGGGGATATGCGCGGTCATCTGGGTTTCGATAAAACCGGGAGCCACGGCGTTGATGCTGATCCCTCGCGCTTTCAACAGCGGCGCCCAGGCCTGGGCCAAGCCGATCAGCCCGGCCTTGCTCGCGGCATAGTTGGTTTGCCCGCGGTTGCCGGCAATCCCGCTGATGGAGGCCAGCAGCACCACGCGTGCGTTGTCGTGCAGGGTGCCGCTGTCGAGCAGGGCCTTGGTCAGCACTTGCGGCGCATTGAGGTTGACCGCCAGCACGGCGTCCCAGTATTCCGGGGTCATGTTGGCGAGGGTTTTGTCGCGGGTGATGCCGGCGTTATGGACGAGGATGTCGAGGCCGTCCGGCAGTTGTTCGATCAACTGGCGGGCGGCGTCTTCGGCACAGATGTCCAGCACGATGCTGCGCCCTCCCAGGCGCGCCGCCAGGGCTTCGAGGTCAGCCTTGGCCTGGGGCACGTCCAGCAGAATCACCTCGGCGCCATCGCGGGCGAGGGTTTCGGCGATGGCGGCGCCAATGCCGCGCGCCGCGCCGGTGACCAGCGCCTTGCGCGCGGCAAGCGGGCGGGTCCAGTCTTCGACGGGGGTGGCGCAGGCTTCCAGGCGAATCACCTGGCCCGAGATGTAGGCACTTTTGGGCGACAGGAAAAACCGCAACGCCCCTTCCAGCTGGTCCTCGGCACCTTGGCCGACCGACAGCAATTGCAATACGCCGCCGTTGCGCAGTTCTTTGGCCAGGGAGCGGCTGAACCCTTCGAGGGCGCGCTGGGCGCTGGCGGCGAACGGGTCGCTGAGACTTTCCGGCGCGCGGCCGAGGATCACCAGGTGCGCGCTGTGATCGAGGTTTTTCAGCAGGGGCTGAAAGAACTCGCGCAATTGCTTGAGCTGGTCGGTGTGTTGCAAGTCGCTGGCGTCGAACACCAGCGCCTTGAGCTTGGGGCCATGCCCGGGAATCCAGGCCGGGGCATCCAGCGGCCCGGCGCCGTAGTTATAAATGGCCTCGGTGAGTTTGTGCGCAAACGCCAGCACCTTGGCCGCCAGCGCCCCGCCGCCGAGCAGCAGCGCGCCGTCGACCGGGCGCAGACGCCCGGCTTGCCAGCGCTCCAGGCGTGCCGGTGACGGCAGGCCAATGGCGGCGACCAGGCGATGGCCGAGGCTTGAGTTGGCGAAGTCGATATAACGGTCAGACATGGAACGCTCTCCAAAGGCTGGGGTTCAAAGGGTTGACCACCTCGCGGCGGCAGTCGTTCGATTGAGCCTAGGCTAGTCTGAACGACTTACCCCACAACCGACAGGGAGCTTTCCATGACTCAATTGCGCCGTGTAGCGATCATTGGCGGTAATCGCATTCCTTTCGCCCGCTCCAATGGCCCGTATGCCACGGCGAGCAACCAGGCGATGCTGACGGCGACCCTCGAAGGCCTGATCGAGCGCTACAACCTGCACGGCCTGCGCCTGGGCGAGGTGGTCGCCGGCGCGGTGCTCAAGCATTCGCGCGACTTCAACCTGACCCGCGAATGCGTGCTGGGTTCGCGCCTGTCGCCGCAAACCCCGGCCTATGACATTCAGCAGGCCTGCGGCACCGGGCTGGAGGCGGCGTTGCTGGTGGCCAACAAGATTGCCCTGGGCCAGATCGAATGCGGGATTGCCGGTGGGGTGGACACCACGTCCGACGCACCGATCGGGGTGAACGAAGGGCTGCGCAAGATTCTGCTGCAGGCCAACCGCAGCCAATCCTTGGCGGACAAACTAAAACTTTTGTTACAACTCCGTCCCCATCACCTCAAACCCGAGCTGCCGCGCAATGGCGAACCCCGCACCGGTTTATCTATGGGTCAGCACTGTGAGCTGATGGCGCAGACCTGGCAGATTCCGCGCGCCGAGCAAGACCAGCTCGCCCTGGAGAGCCACCAGAAAATGGCCGCGGCCTACGCCGAAGGCTGGCACAACGATTTGCTCACCCCGTTTCTGGGCCTGACCCGCGACCACAACCTGCGCCCCGACCTGACCCTGGAAAAACTCGCCGGCCTCAAGCCCGCCTTCGAGCGCAGCGCCAAAGGCACGCTCACCGCTGGCAACTCCACGCCGCTGACGGACGGCGCCTCCCTGGTGTTGCTCGGCAGCGAAGCCTGGGCCAGGGAGCGCGGCTTGCCGATCCTGGCTTACCTGCGCGACGGCGAAGCGGCGGCGGTGGATTTCGTCAACGGCGCCGAAGGCCTGTTGATGGCGCCGGTGTACGCCGTGCCGCGTTTGCTGGCGAGGAATGGCCTGACACTGCAGGACTTCGATTACTACGAGATCCACGAAGCATTCGCTGCCCAAGTGTTGTGCACGCTCAAGGCCTGGGAAGATGCGGACTACTGCAAGACGCACCTGGGGCTGGACGCGCCGCTGGGTTCGATCGACCGCAGCCGCCTCAACGTCAAGGGCAGTTCCCTGGCCGCCGGCCATCCGTTTGCCGCGACGGGCGGGCGTATCGTCGCCAACCTGGCCAAGCTGTTGGACGTCGCGGGCAAGGGGCGCGGGCTGATTTCAATCTGTGCCGCCGGAGGGCAGGGCGTGACAGCGATCATTGAACGCTGAATTGCGTGGAAAACTGGCATATTGGATGCATTCTTCGGTGGTCAAAGCTCGGTAGCCCCTCCCCGAGGCGAGCCGATTGCCGTATAACGAGTGCCATACGCGTGTTTGGTAATAAAGGACCCACAATAAAAGCTGATGAAGACTCCTAAACGCATTGAACCCCTGATCGAAGACGGTCTGGTCGACGAAGTGCTGCGCCCACTCATGAGTGGTAAAGAAGCAGCTGTTTATGTGGTGCGCTGCGGCAACGAATTGCGTTGCGCCAAGGTTTACAAGGAGGCGAACAAACGAAGTTTTCGTCAAGCGTCCGAATACCAGGAAGGCCGAAAGGTCCGTAACAGCCGGCAGGCCCGGGCGATGGCCAAGGGTTCAAAATTCGGTAAGAAAGAAACCGAAGATGCTTGGCAGAACGCCGAAGTCGCGGCGTTGTTCCGCCTGGCCGGCGCGGGCGTTCGCGTGCCCAAACCGTATGACTTCCTTGAAGGCGTGCTGTTGATGGAGCTGGTGGCCGACGAGTACGGCGATGCGGCGCCGCGCCTGAACGACGTGGTGCTGGAGCCGGACCAGGCACGCGAGTACCACGCGTTCCTGATCTCCCAGATCGTGCTGATGCTGTGTACCGGCCTGGTGCATGGTGACCTGTCGGAGTTCAACGTACTGCTCACGCCGACCGGCCCGGTGATCATCGACCTGCCCCAGGCGGTGGATGCGGCGGGCAACAACCACGCGTTCAACATGCTGGAGCGGGATGTGGGCAACATGGCTTCCTACTTCGGGCGCTTTGCCCCGGAGCTGAAGAAGACCAAGTACGCCAAGGAAATGTGGGCGCTGTACGAAGCCGGCACCTTGCACCCGGCCAGCATCTTGACCGGCGAGTTCGACGAACCGGAAGAACTGGCCGACGTGGGCGGCGTGATCCGCGAGATCGAAGCGGCGCGACTGGACGAAGAGCGGCGCCAGGCGGCTCGCGCGGCGGATGATGCGCCACCGAGCAAAACGCCTGACGAACCACCGCCACCGCCTTGGATGCAGTGACCCCCCAAGCTGTTGTCGATATAAACAGTGTGGAAGTGATCTTCAGGCAATTGGAGATCTAAAAAGTGTAGAAGTGATCTTCAGGTAATTGGAGATCTAAATGTGGGAGGGGGCTTGCCCCCGATAGCGCCGTGTCAGTCGATACGTATATTGACTGGTCCACCGCTATCGGGGGCAAGCCCCCTCCCACATTGGTTTTGTGTACACCCCTTACCCCCTTCAGGCGCAGCAACCTCCCGACGCGTGGAAGTGATCTTCAGGCAATAGAAGATCTAAAAATGTGGGAGGGGGCTTGCCCCCTCCACATTGGTTTTGTGTACACCCCTTACCCCCTTCAGGCGCAACCACCACCCGACGCGTGGAAGTGATCTTCAGGCAATAGAAGATCTAAAAATGTGGGAGGGGGCTTGCCCCCGATAGCGCCGTGTCAGTCGATACGTATATTGACTGATCCACCGCTATCGGGGGCAAGCCCCCTCCCACATTGGTTTTGTGTACACCCCCTTACCCCTTCAGGCGCAGCAACCACCCGACGCCAATTCCTTGAGAATCGGACAGTCCGGCCGATGATCGCCGTGGCAGTGTTCCACCAGGTCCTGCAACGTATCGCGCAACTGCCCCAGCTCCAGAATCTTTTGGTTCAGCTCCTCGATATGCTGGCGCGCCAAGGCCTTCACATCGGCGCTGGCCCGTTGCCGGTCCTGCCACAACGTCAGCAGCTTGCCGACTTCTTCCAATGAAAACCCCAGATCCCGCGAGCGCTTGATGAACGCCAGGGTGTGCAAATCGTCGGCACCGTACACGCGATAGCCGCTCTCGGTGCGATGGGCGGCTTTGAGCAGGCCGATGGATTCGTAGTAGCGAATCATCTTGGCGCTCAAACCGCTTGAACGCGCCGCCTGGCCGATGTTCATGCTCATGGATGTGGGTCCTCCAGATCCTTGGGTTTCCAGGTTTTCAACAACAGCGCATTGCTCACCACGCTGACGCTGGACAAGGCCATCGCCGCGCCGGCCAACACCGGGTTGAGCAGGCCGAACGCCGCCAGGGGAATACCGATCAAGTTATACACAAAGGCCCAGAACAGGTTCTGGCGGATCTTCGCGTAGGTCTTGCGGCTGATCTCCAGCGCGGCCGGCACCAGGCGTGGATCGCCACGCATCAGGGTGATGCCGGCAGCGTGCATGGCCACGTCGGTGCCGCCGCCCATGGCGATGCCGATGTCGGCGGCGGCCAGGGCCGGGGCGTCGTTGATGCCGTCGCCGACCATCGCCACCACGCCGGTTTTTTTCAGTTCGGCGACGGTGGCGGCTTTGTCGGCCGGGAGCACTTCGGCGTGGACATCGTCGATGCCCAGCGCCTGGGCGACTACCCGCGCACTGCCGCGATTATCGCCGGTGAGCAAATGGCTGCTGATGTGCCGCGCCTTGAGTTGGGCCACGGCTTCCAGCGCGCCGGGCTTGAGAGTGTCGCCGAAAGCGAACAGCCCGAGTACCCGCGGTTGCGCGCCTTGCTCGATCAGCCAGGACAAGGTGCGGCCCTCGGCTTCCCAGGCCTTGGCCGAAGCGTTCAGTGCGCCCGCGTCCAGCCCGTTGTCTTCCAGCAGACGGCGGTTGCCCAGGGCCAGCGGCCGACCGTCGAGGGTGCCGGCAATGCCGCGCCCGGTCAGGGACTGGCTGGCGCTCACATCGGCCACGTTTAGCCCTTGTTCGTGGCAGGCATCCAGCACCGCCTTGGCCAGCGGGTGTTCGCTGCCGCGTTGCAAGGCGCCGGCCTGTTGCAGCAGCAGCGGTTCGTTGCCGTCGACTGCCGCCAAGTGGGCGATCTTCGGCGTGCCGGAAGTGAGCGTGCCGGTTTTGTCGAATACCACCGCGCTGACGGCGTGGGCGCGCTCCAGCGCTTCGGCATCCTTGATCAGGATACCGTGACGCGCCGCCACGCCGGTGCCGGCCATGATCGCAGTTGGTGTGGCCAGGCCGAGGGCGCACGGGCAGGCGATCACCAGCACGGCGACCGCATTGATGATCGCAGTCTCCAGCGAAGCGCCGTACAGCCACCAGCCGAGCAGCGTGAGCAACGCCAGCACCAGCACCGTCGGCACGAACACCTGGCTGACTTTATCCACCAGTTTCTGGATCGGTGCCTTGGCCGCCTGGGCGTCTTCCACCAGGCGGATGATGCGCGCCAGCACGCTTTCCGCGCCGAGGGCCACGGTGCGGACCAGCAAGCGCCCTTCGCCGTTGATCGCGCCACCGGTGACCTTGTCGCCTGGTTGTTTCGGCACTGGCAGGCTTTCGCCGCTGATCAGCGCTTCGTCGGCATGGCTTTGGCCGTCCACCACTTCCCCGTCCACCGGGAAGCGCTCGCCGGGTTTGACCAGCACGTGGTCGCCGAGCTTGAGCGCGTTGATCGCGACGTCTTCTTCGCGGCCGTCAACCACCCGAATCGCGCGCTCCGGGCGCAAGGCTTCCAGGGCCCGGATGGCGCTGGCGGTCTGGCGTTTGGCGCGGCTTTCCAGGTATTTGCCGAGCAGCACCAGGGCGATCACCACCGCCGAGGCTTCGAAATACAGGTGCGGCATGCTGCCGGCGGGCGCGGTGAGCCATTCATACAGGCTCAGACCGTAACCGGCGCTGGTGCCGATCGCGACCAGCAAGTCCATATTGCCGGCGCCGGCGCGCACGGCTTTCCACGCGGCGATGTAAAAGCGCGCACCGAAGATGAACTGCACCGGCGTGGCCAGGGCGAACTGGACCCAGGCCGGCAGCATCCAGTGCAGGCCGAAGGGCTGTGCCAGCATCGGCAGCACCAGCGGCAATGCGAGCACAATCGCCAGCAACAGCGCCCAACGCTCGTGGTGCAGGCGCTCGGCTTGATCGGCATCGGTCTTGGTTTCGCTTTGGGGCAGCGACGCGCTGTAGCCGGCCTTGTCGACGGCGGCGATCAGCACGGCGGGGTCCATCTGGCCGAGCACCTCGATATGGGCGCGCTCGTTGGCCAGGTTCACGCTGACACGTTGCACCCCCGGCACCTTGCCCAGCGCGCGCTCGACACGCCCGGCGCAGCTGGCGCAGGTCATGCCGCCGATGGGCAGGTCAAACGTGGTGGTTCCATTCATGGGGCAGTCCTCCTGAAGAAGTTGCCCCTAGGATCAACCTTGACCTGTGGGGAAGGTCAAGCGTCTTTAGTATTCCAATGCCGCAGGTTTGAGGTACATGCCTTCCGGGCCTTGGGCGATGCGCAACTTGCGCACATCACCGGCCTTCAGCGTGATGTTCTGCGCGGGTGGCGCCAACAGGCCCGGCAGGCAACCCGACGATTGGCCCGGCAGCAGCTTCAGGCGCAGCGACACATTGCCGGCCGGCAGGTTGAACGAGGTGGACTGTTCCTGGAACAGGCGCCCGGCCAACTGGTCCTGGATGTACAGGCCGATCTCGCAGTTGGTCGGTACTTCCAGGCGTTCGCGGGAAATGATCAACACCGCGTAGTCTTCGGCGGCGCTGGCCATGGGCGCAGCGGCAGACAAACTCATCAGGCCGACAAGGCCAAAAAACGACCAGCGCATGGCGAATGCTCCGTGGTTCACATCAAAGATGGGTGAAGCTTGGCCGACTGCGTCACCGAATACCAGCCCGGCGGCTATTTTTGCCGCTTGACCTTGCCATCGTGGCAAGGTCGACACTGCGTCCACCCTCATTAAAGGAGTCATGTCATGCAAGTATTCAACGTTGAAGGAATGACCTGCGGCCATTGCGTCCGGGCAGTGACCCAGGCGGTGCAGAATCAGGACCCGGCAGCCGAAGTGAAAGTCGACCTGGCGGCCAAGCAAGTCAGCGTGCAAAGCCAGTTGAGCCGCGACGTGATCGCCGGCTTGATCCGTGAAGAAGGCTACAGCGTCGCCTGATTTAATAGTTAGCGAGCTATCGTAATGTTCAACGCACCCAAGCGCGGCTAGACTGTCGGGCTGCCGACATACTTGGGTGCCTGATGAACCTGCGCATACTCCTGATTTTGGGCGCCTTGAGCGCCTTCGCGCCGCTGGCGATCGACTTTTACCTGCCGGGTTTCCCGGCGATGGCGACGGCGTTCGCCACCGATGAAAAACATATCCAGCTGACCTTGGCGGTGTATTTCGGCGGCCTGGCCATCGGCCAATTGATCTACGGTCCGCTGGCGGACCGCTTTGGTCGTCGTGTGCCGCTGCTCAGCGGGGTCACGTTGTTTACGCTGGCCTCCTTCGCCTGCGCCTACGCGCCGTCTTTGGAATGGCTGATCGGCGCACGCTTCGTGCAGGCCCTCGGCGGTTGCGCGGGCATGGTGATTTCCCGCGCGGTGGTCAGCGACAAGTGTGATGTGGTGACTTCGGCCAAGGTGTATTCGCAACTGATGCTGGTGACCGGCCTGGCGCCGATCCTTGCGCCATTGGCGGGCGGGCTGATGGTCGGGGTGTGGGGCTGGCAGTCGATCTTCCTGGCGCTGACGGTGTTCAGCGTGATGGCCGCGATCGCGGTGGCGGTCGGTTTGCCGGAAACCTTTCCGGCCCATCAGCCTCGGCAACCGTTGTCCGGGTCGCTGCGCCGCTATATCGACCTGTTGTCGGACCGGGTCTACCTCGGTTACGCCCTGACCGGGGGCATTTCGATTGCCGGGATGTTTGCCTACATTGCCGGTTCACCGTTCGTATTCATCAAACTCTATGGCGTGCCCGCCGAGCATTTCGGCTGGGTATTCGGCTCCAACGCCGCCGGCTTTATCCTGATGGCCCAAGTCAATGCGCGCTTGCTCGCCAAGCGCGGGCCGGCGTTCTTGCTGTCGCGCACGGTGTGGCTCTACATGCTGGCGGCGTTGGCGCTGCTCGGCGTCGCGGCCTTGCGCACCGATGCGTTGTGGCCGTTGCTGCTGCCGCTGTTTATCTGCATTGCCAGCCTGGGCTGCATTTTGCCCAACACCTCGGCCTGCGCCATGAGCGGGCAGGGCGCGCGAGCCGGTAGCGCCTCGGCAATGCTCGGTTGCATTCAGTTCGGCGTGGCAGCGGGGGCGGCTTCGTTGGTGGGCGTGTTGCACGACGGCACGGCGATGCCGATGGCGATGGTCATCAGCTTGTGCGGGGTCTTGGCGGTGACGATTGCACTGTCGACCCAGCGCCTGCAACGGGCACGTGCCCTACAGGCGCAGGTCTGAAAGACGTCAGCCAGCGGCGGCGGAGCGTTGCTGGTCGAGTGGGAAACGGTGGGGCGCCTGGATGCGCGCTTGCAGGGTCTCGGCGAAGGCGCGGGCTTCGGCCTCACTGCGGAAGGTGATGGGTTCGCCGTCGAGACGGACCTGCCATTTATTGCCCGGGGATTTTGCTAACGCTTTTATCAGGATCTTCATTGCTGACTTCCTCACGTAAAAGAATCGTGGCAAAGGCCGCCAATATAAACCCGAATACGTTCACAATGATGACAAAGGTCAATTCCCTGACTAGTGGTGTCGTCCATCACTTACACGAATGACGGACGACACTGACAGACCTCTTTCAGAACCCTTCCAGCACGATCTTACCCTTGGCCTTGCCGCTTTCGAGCAGCGCGTGGGCGCGGCGTAGGTTCTCGGCGTTGATCACGCCGAAGTGCTCGCCCACGGTAGTTTTCAGGGTGCCGGCATCGATCAGCTCGGCGACGCGATTGAGCAGGTTGTGTTGCTCGATCATGTCCGGCGTCTGGAACATCGAGCGGGTGTACATGAACTCCCAATGCAGCGACAGGCTCTTGCGCTTGAGTTTGCTCACGTCCAGGGCCTTCGGATCGTCGATCAGCGCCAGCTTGCCCTGGGGCTGCAAGGCTTCGACCAGTTGATCCAAATGGTGGTCGGTCTGGGTCAGGCTGGCGACGTGGGTCACCTGGGCCACACCCGCGTGTTTCAGAGCTTCGCTCAGCGGCTGGCTATGGTCGATCACCAGGTCAGCGCCAAGGGCCTTGGCCCAGGCCTGGGTTTCCGGGCGCGACGCGGTGCCGATGACCTTCAGTGCGGTGAGCTGGCTGGCCAATTGGGTCAGGATCGACCCCACGCCGCCGGCAGCGCCGACGATCAGCAGGCTCTGGCCTTCGTCCTTTTTACCCTCGCGCACTTGCAGGCGTTCGAACAACAGTTCCCAGGCGGTGATGGCGGTCAGCGGCAAGGCGGCTGCGTCGGCAAAACCCAGGCTCTTGGGCATATGGCCGACGATGCGCTCGTCCACGGTGTGCAGTTCGCTGTTGCCGCCCGGGCGTACCAGGGAGCCGGCGTAGAACACGTTGTCACCGGCCTTGAACAGCGTCACTTCACTGCCGACGGCCTTGACCACACCGGCCACGTCCCAGCCGAGCACCTTGGCGGCGCCGTTTTCCGGGGCGACGTTCTGGCGGACCTTGGTGTCCACCGGGTTGACCGAGATGGCTTTGACTTCCACCAGCAGGTCGCGCGGGCCGGCGACTGGTTCCGGCAGCTCGATGTCTTGCAGGGATTTCGGATCGTTGATCGGCAGTGAGGCGTAGTAGGCAATGGCTTTCATGGGGGCTCCAGAAGTAGGGAGTTGACTGTAGGAGCGAGCTTGCTCGCGAAAAACTCACAGGGGCCGCGCTGAATCAAAAGCGCGGCGTCATCGTTTACGATTTTCGCGAGCAAGCTCGCTCCTACAAAAAAACGCGGTGATCAGGCAAGAAATTTCAGGCGCTTGAGTTCGAAGTGCGCGAGTACGTCGGCGGCCTTGGCGCGGAAACTCTGGATGTGTGCGCTCTGGTCGTGGTCGCCCAGGGCCGCGTCGTCGCGCCAGCGTTCGAGCATGTAGAACGTCTCGGGATGTTGCAGGTCCTGGTGCAGGTCGTACTGTTCGCAACCGGCTTCCTGGCGGGTCGGTTCCAGCAGGCCGCGCAGCAGCGACTCGAGGGTGTGTTGTTGGCCAGGTTTGGCGATCAGCGTGGCGATGACGTTAAAGGCAGCGGACATATTCGACTCCTGACACGGGCTGTATGGGATGGGCAGATGATTGGCTATTTCCGATGCAGATAAAAGCGGCTAAAACAGCAGTCTGTTTCAACAATATTTTGATAATGGGTGGAATTGGATGCTGCGCTTTGATGATTTGCAGTTGTTCGTGCGCGCAGCGGACCTGGGCAGTCTGTCGGCCGCGGCGCGGGTCATGGACCTGTCGCCGGCGGTGGCCAGCGCGGCGTTGAAGCGTATCGAACAGCAACTGGGCACGCGCTTGCTGGCGCGCTCCACTCGCAGCCTGCGCCTCACCGCTGAAGGGGACGGTTTTCTCGGATATGCGCGCGCCGCGCTGAGCTCGCTGGACGAAGGGCGGCGGTTATTGGCCAGTGGCCAGGACCATGTCAGCGGTGTGCTGCAACTGTCGGCACCCTCGGATTTTGGTCGCAACCAGCTGTTGCCCTGGCTCGACGAGTTCCAGCGTGACTATCCGCAACTGACGGTGCGCCTGTTGCTGGGCGACCGCATTGCCGACCTGTTCCGCCAGCCGGTGGATATCGCCCTGCGCTATGGCGAACCGGAGGATTCCAGCCTGGTCGCGCTGCCCGTCGCGCCGGATAACGTGCGCGTGCTGTGCGCGGCCCCCAGTTATCTCGAGCGCCACGGCGAACCGCGGCATCTGGAGCAACTGGCCCAGCACAATTGCCTGCTGTATATGCTCGGCACCCGCGTGCATGACCACTGGACGTTTCATGACGGCAAACGCGAAGTCAGCCTGACTGTCGGCGGCGACCGCTTCAGTGACGATGCTGACGTGGTACGGCGATGGGCTGTCGCCGGGGTGGGCATCGCCTACAAGTCCTGGTTGGATGTGAGCAGCGACGTCCGCGCCGGACGCTTGCGCGTGATTCTGCCTGAGCTGCGCGGCGAGCGGACGCCGCTCAACCTGTTATGCGCGCATCGCGCGCAGTTGAGTAAGCCCATCAACCTGCTGCGGGAAATGCTCGTGTCCCGTTGTGCGACATTGACCGCGCAGTGGTCGGAACAATTCACCAGTGCGTAATAGCCTCCACTAAAGCCGGAAATTTCACTCAGATCCTGTCCCTATCCGCGCTGTCAGACGCCGGGGAACTGGCTGCTTGCGCACCTATACTTTGGCGCCAACCACAGCAGAGAAATGATTTAACAAGGAGTGAACACATGGAACAGGCACCTTGCATCAGTCAGATTGCCAGCTTGCTCGCCGAGCCAAAACGCACCGCCATGCTCTGGGCCTTGATGGACGGCTCGGCCAAGTCTTCCCAGGAACTGGCGACGCTCACGGGGTTGTCGCCGGCCTCGGCGAATGCCCATCTGGCGCGGCTTACCGGCGGCGGTTTGCTGCGTGTCGAAGCGCGTCGCGGCAAGCGGTTGTTTCGTGTGGCGGCGGCGGATGTCAGCACCGCCATCGATGCCTTGGCCAGCACCACCATGGCCAGTGCGGCGCGCAGCTCTCCGCAGGCTTCACCGCTGACCCTGGCGGCGCCGGCCCCGCTGCGCCATGCGCGGTTATGCCATGGGCACCTCGGCGGCGAGCTGGCGGCGCAACTGTATCAGCGGATGATCGCGGCCGGCTGGATCGAGCGCCACGAGCTCCGCACCCAAGTCACGGTCAAAGGCGCGCAGCACCTGGCCGGCCTGGGCATTTTCACCCAGGCGCTGGCCTTGCCGCTGGTGTGCGACTGTTTCGATTGGAGCCAGCAGCAACCGCACCTGGGCGGCGCGCTGGGAGCCGGGCTATTGCAACTGTTTTTGCAGTCGAACTGGATCCGTGCGGTCAACGAGTCCCGCGCCTTGCTCGTCAGCGACACCGGGTTGGCGGAAATCACCCGGTTGGCCGTGCCCGACGCGCTCTGACCTGGATGACGTCGTTCAGAGTTGCGATCAGGTCGCACCCAGCAATAACCCGGAAAAACCATGGCCCACACTCCCAGAGGGGATTATTCACACAGGGGATGGGGCATGGGTACGCACGGCTATAGCGCGGCAGAACGGCTGGAACGGTTGCCCATCAGCGGTTACCACCGAGTCATTTTTATCATCATCGCCCTGGCGTTTTTCTTCGACTCCATGGATCTGGCGATGATGACTTTCCTGCTCGGCTCGATCAAAGCCGAGTTCGGCCTGAGCACGGCCCAGGCTGGCTTGCTGGCCAGTTCGAGTTTTTTCGGCATGGTGGTGGGCGCGTCGTTGTCCGGGATGCTCGCCGATCGCTTCGGGCGCAAGCCGGTGTTCCAGTGGAGCATCGTGTTGTGGGGGATCGCCAGCTACTTATGTTCCACGGCGCAGACGGTGGAGACGCTGACGTTGTTTCGCATCCTGCTCGGCATTGGCATGGGCATGGAGTTTCCGATCGCGCAGTCGATGCTCTCGGAGCTGATTCCGGCCAAGGGGCGCGGGCGCTATATCGCGTTGATGGATGGCTTCTGGCCGTTGGGTTTTGTGGCGGCGGGGGTGCTGTCGTACTTTTTGCTGCCGCTGATCGGCTGGCGCGACATCTTCCTGGTGCTGGCGGTGCCGGCGGTGTTTGTGCTGGCGATCCGGTTAATGAGATGGTCACCCCCAACACCCTGTGAGGGCTACGCTTTCACGGGGTGTTTTGTTTTCGGAGGCCATCATCATGAGCGAGTCAGCACTGATCGGTATCGATCTCGGCAAACATACTTT
>NZ_JYLL01000041.1 GCF_001439695.1 Pseudomonas veronii | reverse complement strand
TCTCGCGGAGTAACTTGTGATGCTGATAATCTTGTTGACTATCAGTCTGACTCCACAAGCACCCACACGAATTGCTTGATTCAGTTGTTAAAGAGCGGTTGGCTAAGATCTTTCGTCTCAACCGAGGAGCGCACTCTACAGCACACCCTTCGAAGTAGCAACCCTAAAAGTTTTTAATTTTATCAACAAAATCAATTACTTAAGCCAGACCAGCAGCGAACTGCTCGTTAGCGGGAGGCAAATAATACAGGATTAAATTACGTGGTCAACCCCCGCCTGAAAATTCTTTTCCCTACCCAGGCTCAGGAGTCTGAGTAGGGCAAGTAGCTGTCCAGCGGCGCGGCCCCAAGCCTAGCCTGGCTGATCGACCGCCATGCGGCCCGCGCCCGACGCTGCTGCGCCGTAGAGTTCATGCGCCTTGTACCAGAGGTCATAAAGGTCGTCTGCCATGCGCTCTGCCGCTTGCGCTCGCGTCCCCGATGCAAGCAGTGTCATCAGGTGCTCGTCGCTGGGGTGTTTCATATTGAGTTCGGTGGTGAAGCGCCAGAGCAAGCCATTTTCGCTGACGCCATCGTTCTCCAACAACAGCGTCAACATTTCCAGTTGCCCGAAATCGCGAGGATGGGATTCGGCATCGCAGCAATAGCCACAATAGAAGCGATGATTGAGCTCGATGTAGACCGAGCCCGCCATAAAGCCCAGCTCGTAGTGAAGGCCGTAATAACGGTTATCCCTGGCCGCGCTGTAGTAACGGTCGATAACCGCCGCAGTGGGCGCTTCAGAGGGCTTGGGCAGCGTGGGGTATTTATCTTCGACGCACTTGGCAACGGCTTGCCAGAGTTCCAGTTGCAGGTCTTTGAGCGTCTCGGTGAAGGCTCTCTGCAGGTCCTTGACCACGAGCAGGTTGTTGTCCTGGCGTAACGTCTGCTTGAGCGCGTCCATGTAGGCGTGTCCTTGGTTCTGGAAAGTCAGTTTTGCGATGAGGTCGATGTACTGCAGCAGGCTTTCTCGCACGCCCGCTTCGCGGATCACCCAAGGTTGGCATTGCGCAAGCCAAGGCAGGATGTCGGCGGCGTAGCTGATGCGTTGGTAGTCGATGCCCAGGCAACTGCGCGTGTCGGCATCGCGCCCGTCCAGGGTGAGGTACAACGGCGGGAACGTCTGGTAGCCCTCGCCCTGGAGCGCTTCCAGGTAACGGTGCAACTGGGCGTCCTGGTCCTCGGCGCTGAGCTTGTTCTCAATGATGATCGCCTGGCGCTTGCCGTTGCGGATCAGGATGTCGACATTGCGGTACTCGACATCCACCGTGACAGCGCGACAATCGAAGCCTTCTATATTCAACGCCGCGAGCCACAGCTCCAGCAGTTTCCCGCCCGCGGCGTGGGCGCCCTTGGGGTTGAGCAAAAAAGCCAGGTAGCGAGAGTGCAGGCGGACCTCGTCCGAAGCACTGCGCAACAGCGTGAACAGGTTGAAGGGTTCAGGGCGATGAAGCGTGGCCCTGAGTGAGGCGGCGCGAGTGATCAATAGGTGCAAGGCTCATCTCCTTGTGCTTGCGATGCCTGAGAATGAGGCATTGTGCCACTATTTTATGACACCGCACCGTCAAAATCGGGCCCATTGTTTTTAGCTGATATCATTCGAGAATTGACCAGGTGGGTGAGACCAACATGAACCGTCGTAAAAAGATCAATCAGCTATTAAAGGCCAACGCGAAAAAGGCCAGTGCCAAATTGGCGCCGAAAACCAAGGACAAGTACATCAGCAAGGCTGACCGATTGAAACTCGAGGTAGAGTCCAGTCAGGACACAAACTAGACCGGCTTACACCCGGCGGCCTATTCAGCTCAGGCGGAAACGTGCGGTGTTGTCACTCAGCGCACGACTGCCCTTGCTCAACGTATCCGCTGCCTGATTCACCGCCCGCGCGCCATCGAGCAAGCGCCCTGCCGCCTGATCCACTTGCTGGATATTGCCGCTCACCTCGTCCGCCGTCGTCGCTTGTTCTTCCACCGCCGCCGCGATATGCGCCAGAGTGTCGGTGACGTTCTGCACGGCTCCGGCGATCTCGCCCAGCCGCGCGCCCAGCCCGGTAACGGATTCGGCGTCGGTCAGCGCCTGGGCACAGGCGACGCTCATCAGTGTGACGGCCTGACTGACCGTGGCGCGCAGGCTGTCGACGGTGCCGGCGATTTGCGCGGTGGAGGCCTGGGTGCGTTGCGACAGGCTGCGCACTTCATCGGCGACCACGGCAAACCCCCTGCCCTGTTCGCCAGCTCGCGCGGCTTCGATGGCGGCGTTGAGTGCCAACAGGTTGGTTTGCTCGGCGATGCCTCGAATGGTGTCGACCACCGACTGAATCTGCTGGCCCTGTTGACTCACTTGCTCCAGGGCGTTGGCGGTGTCGGTCAGGCGCTGGTTGAGTTGCTGGATGCTCGCCGTAGTACGCTGGCTGTCGCGGCTGCTGTCTTCAGCGATGCGGCGGGTGTGTTGGGCGCTGCCGGAGGCTTGCTCACAACTTTTGGCGACGCCCATGGAGGTGGCGGCCAATTGCGTCGCCGCCGCAGCGATCTGGCTGATCTGGTGTTGCTGGTCTTCGACGTCGCTGAGGGTACTGCCCGACTGCGAATTGAGCGTAAGCACCGCCGACCCGAGTTGCTGAGTCTCGTGATTGACCCCCAGCAGGCTGGTACGCAGTTGCACCACCGCCACGTTGAGCGCCGCGCTGATCGCCGCCAGCTCATCGCGACCGTCCACCGCCACTTCCACACACAGGTTGCCGTCGCGCAACGACTCAGCCAGCGTGGTGATACCGCTGGCACTGCGGCGGATCGACGCTTGCAGGCACATGAACAGGTACAGCGCCGCCAGGGCCAGCAGGCTGAAAATGGCCGCTACGGGGATGAATTGCTGCAAGGAGCGGTCGTGGTAATGGGTCAGGCGCGCATCCAGCGAGCCGAGCGATTGCTTGCGCAACGCGCCCAGGCTGCCGAGCATGGTGTCGACACTGCGCTCGAAACTGGCAGGGTCAAGCTTGATGGTGCCGCCAAACACGCCGTCGTCGAGCACTTTGAGCTCGCTGTCCAGTTGTTGCAGGCTGTTGTCGTACTGCGCGGTCCAGGGTTCCAGGCCGGCGTATGGCTTGGCCTTGAGCGATGCCGCAGCCTTGATCAACTGGTCCCGCGCATCGCCGATACGGCCGCGCAGGTCGCGCATCTGCAAGCGGCTTTGCAAGGTGAACTGGCCCGAGGCAATGGACGACTGACCAATACTGGCCATGCGCCCGATACGCTCGATCAGGTCCGGCGTGTGCTGGCTGGAAATCTGCATCAGCAGGTAAGTCTCCAGCCAGGGGTCGAGGATCAGGCCGGCGTCGAGGGTGATCTGTTCACGCAGGGTTTGCATGGCGCTCAGCGCCGAGGTGAAGCGGTCGTAGCCGTCTGGCCACCAGCCGACGGTGCGCAGGGATTGCACATCCATCCCCTTGACCGCTGCCTGCAACGCATCGAAGCGGGCCAGGGTATCGCCGCTCGCGCCCTGTTTCTTGAGCGCGTCGCCCAGGGCTTGCAGGCTTTGCAGGATGAGCGGGTTGTTCGCATCCACCTGGTCCATCGCCGCCTTGGCTGCGGGAGTCGGTTCACGCAGCAGGTCCAGCGCTTTCCAGCGCGACGCCAGGTTGCGTTGGGCCGTTAATTGGCCATCTAGCGCGTCCAGGGTCAGCAGTTGAGAAACGCCGGACTTTTCGCTGGAAATCACCGCGAGTTTGTCGCGATAGTCCAGCCCGATCATCCAGAGGCTCCCGGCCAAGGGCAGAATGAACAGAATGAACAGAATCTGGAATTTGCGTGCGAAGCCGAAACGTCCGAGCAGGCGGATACCGGGTGACAAAAGACTGTGCATGGCCGACTACTCCCTAAAACCACCCACACGCGGCAACGATGGGTGACGCCTTGAAATGACTAACGGCAAAGTGCCATGTCATTGATTGGGAAGGCTCAAGCAAGATACGGGCCGCAGAGAGCGCCCCCCTGAACAGGCGGTGCGACACCCGAAAAATCGTGTGCCGTGCGCGAAGATGGGGCGAAAGCACTCAGCGTCGGGAACGACCGCGTAGCGAGTGGGTTCGATCAACCCGCTGCGGTCACGCCAGCAACGCGGTGATCCACTGCACTTGCCGGGCGACCTCTTGCACCTTGGCCGGCGGTAACGTCTGGCGGGCCTGTTCGAAACCGGCCAGGGTTTTCTGCTTTTGCCGCAGCAGGCGTTGCCACTTGGCCAGGAAGTCCGGGCTGCGGGCCTGCAGGTGCAGCGGGCCGAAGTACAACTCCTCGGCACTGTACACCCGCGGTTCGGCGCGCTCGGCGACGATGATCTCGTAGTAGAAGCGGTTTTCCCGCAACAACTCTTCGACCAGGATGCGGTAACCGTTGTCCATCAGCCATTGGCGCAACGGTTGTTCACCGCCGTTGGGTTGCAGGATCAGGCGCTCCTGGCCGGTGAGGCAGGCCTTGCCGCTGTCGAGGATGTCGCGGATGGTCTCGCCGCCCATGCCGCAGACGCTGATCGCACTGATCGCGTCGCCGGGTTCGATGGCTGCCAGGCCATCGGCCAGGCGCACGCTGACATGTCGCTCCAGGCCATTTTCACGCACGGTGCGTTCGGCGGCCTGGAATGGCGTCGCGGCCACCTCCCCCGCCACCGCCGCCGCGATCAGGCCGCGGCGCAGCAACGCCACCGGCAGGTAGCCATGGTCGGAGCCGATATCCGCCAACCGCGCCCCGGCCGGCACATGCGCCGCCACGCGTTCCAGGCGCATGGACAATGTGTGTTCGTTCAACTGGGGCCCCTTCTTCACCACGAGTGTCAGTGCGAGGGCTATTGACGCACAAACTCCACCACCCGCTCCAGCATTCGATCACAGGCATCCAGTTGTTGCAGGCTGATGAATTCATCCGCCTTGTGCCCCTGCTCCATGCTGCCCGGCCCGCACACCACGGTGGGAATCCCTGCCTGATCGAACAACCCGCCTTCGCTGCCGAAGGCGACGGTACCGAAGTCCCGCGAACCGCAAAACTGCGCGACCCACTCAGCGGCCTGGCTTTGCGACGAAGTCGCCAACCCCGGATAGCTGGACAACTCACTGAAACCGATCGCGCACTGCGCACTCACCGCCTGCATCGCCGGCAGCAGGGTGTGCTCGGCATACAACCGTAACTGGTGCGCCACCTGCCACGGATCCTGGGCCGGCAGCGAGCGCACTTCGAAATCGAAGCTGCACTGCTGCGGCACGATATTCAGCGCCTTGCCGCCGCTCATCACCCCGGTTTGCACTGTGGAAAACGGCGGATCGAACGCCGCGTTCAGGTGTTGCGGCGCCTTGAGTTCTTCACCGAGCCGCACCAGCTCCCGGATCAAGCAGGCCGCGTATTCGATGGCGTTGACGCCCGACGGCGCATAGGCCGAATGACACGCCGCGCCATGCACATCGCAACGCATGGCCAATTTGCCTTTGTGCCCCAGCACCGGCTTGAGCTCGGTGGGCTCGCCGATCACGCACAACAGCGGCTTGACCGGCTGCACGCGAAACCGTTCGATCAATGAACGCACGCCCAGGCACCCCACCTCCTCGTCATAGGACAGCGCGATATGCACCGGCATGCGCAACGACGCCCGCACCAGCGCCGGCACACAGGCCAACACACAGGCGATATAGCCCTTCATGTCGGCGGTGCCACGCCCGTACAACTTGCCGTCTTGTTCGGTGAGGTCGAACGGCGCCACGCTCCAGCGCTGGCCGTCCACCGGCACCCCATCGGTATGCCCGGACAACACGATGCCGGGCACATCCGCCGGGCCGATGGTCGCCAGCAGGTTGGCCTTGTTCTTGTGTTCGTTGAACACCAGTTCACAGGCGACGCCGTGGCCCTGCAAATAAGTACGCACGAAGTCGATCAACGCGAGGTTGGATTCGCGGCTGGTGGTGTCAAAGCGCACCAGTTGCGCCAGCAGGTCACGGCTGTGGCTCATCGGTCATCTCCCGGCACCGCATAGCCCGGCGCGATATGCGGGTGGAGGGCGCGGTCGAGGTAGTCTTGCAGTTGCCCGCGATAGGCCTGCCACAACTGATCGAGGGCGCCGATCGGCTCGGCATCGGCCCAGTCCACGCGCAGATTGACGATGGGCCAGAGCAGATCGTCGACCACCATCAGGGCCGCCGAATGCACCGGCCCCGCTTCGCCGCCGAGGGCCTGGCCTGCGTGCATCGCGGCGAGCAGCCGGTCAGCCAGATGCCCCGAGGCGTTTTCGAACGCGCCGACCATCGCGGCGATCACACCGGGATTAGCCAGCATGTTCCCGGCCGCAACACATTGCTCGCCGCTCTGCGCGGCATGCAGGCCGAGAGTCTGCGCGCCGCTGAAGTGCGCGGTGCGGCCCAGCCGATCGATCACCGTCACCTGCCGATAGTCGCGGTGGTCCTGCCCGGCGAACACTGCCGCCACGGCTTCACTCGGCGTCATGCCCTGCTCCAGCAGGTCGAGAATCTGCGGACCCAGGCTCGGCAAAGTGATGTTCTGCGACGCCACCGCGCCCACACCGGGGCGCAGCCACGGGCAACGCGCGCCCACGGCGATGCTCGACGAACTGATGGCGATCCCCAACTGGCCCGTCTCGGCACAGCGGGCAACAACGGAAAAGGTCATAGCGCTTCCTCAGTCGAGCACCGACGCATCGGCATCGATCATCATTTGCTTCATTTCTTCAAAATGCTGGCGCGAGAAATCGGTAATGCCTTCCCAGCCCCGCGCGGTTTTTTCCGCCACTTCATCGGACAACACCCGCAACGGCTGCCCGGTGGACCACGCCGTGACGAGGATCTGGCAGGCGCGCTCCAGGGTCCAGATATCGTCGAACGCTTCACCGATGGACGAAGCGGTCACCATCACGCCGTGGTTGCCCATCAATAGGCGGCTCTTGCCGTCGAGCAGGCCGACCAGGCGCGCGCCTTCGGCTTCGGTATCGGCCATGCCGCCGTAGAGCTCGTCCACCGCCACGCGGTTGAAATAGCGCGCGGTGTTCTGGTCGATCGCCGGGATGTGCGGCTTGGCCAGGCACGCCACCGCCGTGGTGTAGACCGGGTGCAGGTGCAGCACGGCGCGGGTGTGCGGCAGCAGTCGGTGGATCTGCCCGTGGATCGACCAGGCGGTGGCGTCCACGTTCGGGTGGTCGGCACAGCTGGGGTCATCGGCGTTCAATAGCAGCAGGTCGCTGGCGCGAATGCGCGAGAAGTGCTTCCACCTCGGGTTGAGCAAAAACTGTTTGCCATCGGCCGACACGGCAGCGCTGAAGTGGTTGGCCACCGCTTCGTGCATACCCAGGTGGGCGACGATGCGAAAGGTCGCTGCCAGGTCGATGCGCGTCTGTTCTTCGAGGGATAACGCCATGGATCGGTCTCCGCAGGGCGCGACCGCAAGACGGCGGCCGCGCAATAGGCTTACTTGGGCATCAGCGCCGCAAGGTCGGCATCGGTGGGGGCCTCGAAGTTGTACTTCTTGAGCAAGGCCGCGTATTCCGGCGTGGCGCGGTACTTCTCCAGGCCGTCGAGCAAGGCTTTTTTCACCGTGTCATTGCCCTTCTTCACGCCGAAGCCGTTCAGCACCGGGTAGATCAAGGCGTCGGAGGAAATCACCACGCGGCTGCCCAGCTTGTCGATCACGCCACGGGCCACGGCCGCGTCGGTGATCTGCGCTTCGACCGCATGGGCCAGCAACGCCTGGGTGGTTTGCGGGTCGGTGCTGTACTCGCTGATCTGGATCGGCTTCAAGCCCTTGGCCACGCAGTACTCGGCCGACAGTTTGTTCATCTGCGCGAGCCAGGACGTAGCGCCCATGGAACCGATCTTGTGGCCGCAGAATTCTTCCGGGGTCTTGGGTTGGAAAGCACTATCCTTGAGGGTCAGGATCGACTCACCGCTTTTCAGGTAGGGGATCATGTCGATGACCTTGACCCGCTCGGCGGTGATGTACATCGACGAGTTGGTCACATCGAAACGCCCGGCCTGCAGGCCGGTGATCAGGTTGGGGAAACGCGTGTCGAGGGTCTCGACCTTGCGCCCCATGACCTTGCCCAGGCCGTCCATGAACTCGATATCGAAGCCCGCTGGCTTGTTGTTATCCATGTACTCATAGGGGAAGAACGTCACATCGGAACCGGCGATGATCTTGCCGTCCTGCTGGAACGCCGAAGCCGCCAACGAGGTCATCGCAACCGCTGCGCCCAGCAGGCACACGGCAAGGGGACGAACACTTTTACGAAACGCTGTCATGGTCAATACCTGCAAGGGGGTTGGGAGGTTAGGCAGTGGCAGAGTCTTGTCCGGCCTGTTGCACGAAGAAAGACGCGCCACGGGGTTTCTGCGGCAAGCGCAGTTGGTTGTCCGTGGAACGTATCAAGCCACTTTCTTCACCGGCCACCAGCAGGCCGGCATGTGCGCTGGGCAGAGGGTTTTCGCCGAATGGCAGCGCGTCTTCAGCGGCGTAGACGCTGATGAACAGGGTGCGCGGCAGTTCGGTCTCGTTAGGGCTGGAGGCATGCAAAAGCCGGGTGTGCATGAAGCACACGGAACCGGCCGGGCCGTAGCAGGCGACCGGTTGCCGACAGTGTTGCGCGACCACGGCATCGTCCACCGCGCCGGTGAAACGCTGGTTCTGCCAGTGCGACCACAGCGGGCCTTTATGGCTGCCGGGGATCACATTCAGCGGGCCGTTTTGCGGGGTCACTTCGCTGACCATCAGCAAGGCGGTGATGATGTCGTCGTTGCTGTGGGGCGTGAATAAAAAGTCCTGGTGCCACTTCACCTGGGTCGCGGTGCGGGGCAGCTTCGAGTTGATCTTGCTGTGGTGAAAGCGCGTGCCACTGGCGCCAATCAACTGCGCGGAAATCGCCGCCATGCGTGAATGCAACGCCACGCGCTCATACACTGGGGAAATCTCGGTGGGCGAACTGACCCGCCGCAGCGACGGGTGATCGGCGCGATGGTCGCCCTCCAGATCGAAGCGTGCGCGGCCATCCACGGTGGTGCCCCAGCCCTGGTCATGGCGGCGACTTTCTTCTACCCATTGGTCGAAGTCGTGCTGCAACGCGGCCACTTCGTCCATCGACAACACGCCTTCCACCACCAGGTAGCCGTCGCGCTGGAACTGCTCGATTTGATGTTGCTCGATCATTTTGTTTTTCCTGAACGTTAGAGGGTCACGCCAGCGAGACGTCCTTGAGGAACGCCTCCACGCGTGGGTTCTGGCCGCTGCGCAATACCGCAGGCGTGTCGTCGCAGACCACACGCCCCTTCTCCATGAACACGATCCGATCGGAGACCTTGAACGCGAAATTCATCTCGTGGGTGACGATCACCATGGTGATGCCCTCCTCGGCCAAGGCTTCGATGACTTGCAGCACTTCGTTGACTTTCTCCGGGTCGAGCGCCGAGGTGGGCTCGTCGAACAGCATGATCTGCGGGCGCATCATCAACGCGCGGGCGATGGCCACGCGTTGCTGCTGGCCGCCGGAGAGTTGGTGCGGGTACTTCCAGGCATGGTCGAGCATGCCAACCTTGTGCAGCAGCGCGTAGGCCTGTTGCTTGAGCGCGTCGGTACGCCCCAGGCCGTGGTATTTCGGCGCCATCAGCAGGTTGTCGAGCACGCTCAAGTGCGGGAACAGATTGAAGCTCTGGAACACCATGCCGATGTTCAGGCGATGCTCGGCGTGTTCGACGTACTGCGGTTTCTGCGCGCCGGTTTTGTTCAGGTGGATGAACGGCTGGCCGTTGATCCTGATCTCGCCGTTGTCCAGTTGCTCCAGGCCGTTGAGCAGGCGAATCAAGGTGGTTTTGCCCGACCCCGACGGCCCGATCACCGACACCACCTCACCGGGCTGGACCTGCAGGTTGACCGAGCCCAGCACCTCGATGTCGTTGTAGGCCTTGTGCAGCCGCGTGGCTTGCAGCGCCGGGGCCCCGGTGGTTGCCGGACGTTGCAGCGCAACCCGTTGTTGCGTGGCCAGCGCCAGCACCGCCGCATCGGGAACCCGCGACACATTGCGTTGGTTGACGTCGAGAAAGCGCTCCAGGCGTTTGAGCAGGAAGTCGAACACGGTGACGATAAACACGTAGAAAAACGCCACCGCCGCCATGGTTTCGATCACCAGGAAGTTCTGCGAATACAGGCGCTGGCCGACCATCAGGATTTCCGTCAGCGAGATCACCGACACCAGCGAGGTGAGCTTGACGATGGAGATGTATTCGTTGGCCAGAGACGGCAGCGCCACCCGCACCGCCTGGGGGATCACCACGCGCCATTGGGTGCCGAAAAACTTCAAGCCCAACGCCCGCGCTGCCTCGCCCTGGCCTTTGGGGATCGAGAGCAGACCGCCGCGATGGATCTCGGCCACATACGCCGTTTCGCAGATCACCAGGGCCAACAGGCCGGACCAGAACGGGTCGGCCAGAATCGCCGACGTGCCGGGCAGCGCTTGCGGCAGGTTGTAGATAAAGATCAACAGCACCAACAACGGCAGGCTGCGGAACAGCCAGATATAGCCACGCGCAGGAACGCTGAGCAGCCCATGTCTGGATTGCTTGGCCAGCGCCAGCAGAAAGCCCAGACCGATACTCAAGACCCAGGTCAGGGTGCTGAGCTTGATCACCGTCCACGTTGCGCGCCAGAACTCGGCGTCACCCAGCAGCCCCAACATATAATTCCAGTCGAATGTCATCGTCGCGCTGCCCTGCCCCAAAAAAGAAGTTGATCTGCGTCAATGAATTCAGAGTCGTGGGGACGGGCCCTTGGGGTCAATTCGTAAAACCCGGTCCACTGGGTAGGCAGAACCTACGCAGCCCGCCGCCACCCTCGAAACCACCAAAAATCAATGTGGGAGGGGGCTTGCCCCCGATAGCGGCGCATCAGCAACACATCAGCAAGCTGACCCACTGCAATCGGGGGCAAGCCCCCTCCCACATTGGATAGGCTGTAGGCCCTGACCGAAAGGGTGCGCGCCTGAACTCACCGCGCCGAACACGCCACCTTTTGGTGCAAATTCAGCTCACACTGCTGAGCGAGCGCACCGCATGCGGGTCAAAAAAGCTCGGCGGGGCCATGCCGGGGATGTACTGGTCGGACACAAACATGCGGCAGCGCTCGGCAAACGCCGACACCACACGCGACAGCTGGGTGTTGCTCGCCGTGGCGTAGCCCAGCTTCATCGGCCGGTGCGCGCCCGCCAGGCGCAGGCGGATCACGCGTTTGCCGTCCTGGGACAGGTTCGATTTGGGCCGCGCATTCGCGAAGGAATAACCGATCCCGTTGCCGACCATGGCGCGCACCGTTTCGAGGTTGGTGGAGCGCATGATGATGTTCGGCGTGGTGCCTGCCTGCATAAACAGGCTGAGGAAATAGTCGCGGCTCCAGGGCGTGTCGAGCAGCACCACCGGGTACGCCTCCAGGTCCTGCATGCTGACCGCCGACAGACTCGCCAGCGGGTGGTACTCGCCGACCATCACATACGGCGGCAGGTGCGCCAGGGGTTGGAAATCGATGTCGGGGCTGGTCACCAGGTCGTAGGTCAGGGCGATGTCCAGCTCGCCGCTGCGCAGTTTTTCCAGCAGTTCCTCGTGGTTGCCTTCGGCCTGGGTCAGGCGCACGCCGGGAAACGCACGACCGAAACCAAACACCAGCTCGGGGGTGATCATCGGCGCCAGCGACTCCAGGCAACCCACGCGCAGCGGCCCGCGCACGGTGTTCAACGACTCCGAGGCGATGGTGTAGAGGTTGCTCACCTGCTCCAGGATCTGTTTGGCTTCTTGCATCACCAGGCGCCCCACGGCCGTCAGCGAAATGCCTTGGGCGTGATGCCGGATAAACAGCTGGATGCCCAGCTCGGCCTCCATGTGAGTGATCGCCGCCGAGATCGACGGCGACGAAACATGGATGCGTTCAGCCGCGGCACTGATGCTGCCGGCCTCGCCCGACGCGACGAAATATTCCAGTTGGCGCTGAGTGATACGACTGAGCATCAGGCCTGTACCTCGGTAATGACTGTATGCCCAGCGCGTTGCAGGGTTCATGCCGGGATAGGCGCGGGCCCTGCGCAGGGCGATGACCTGCACGGGCTTCGGTTTTTCCTAAGCACTACCCCGCACAAATGCTGGTTTCGTCCGGCGACCGGCGATGTGAAGCTGATTGCATCCCGCTGCCGACGAGTCGCTCGCCATGCCCACTCATACCCGTATCCGCATGTTCAATACCAAACAGACCTATCCCAACCAGGCGTTGGACAACGACCTGTGCCAGGCCGTGCGCGCCGGCAACACCATCTATGTGCGCGGCCAGATCGGCACCGATTTCGACGGCAACCTGGTCGGCCTCGGCGACCCGCGTGCCCAGGCCGAACAGGCCATGAAAAACGTCAAGCAACTGCTTGAGGAGGCGGGTTCCGACCTGTCCCATATCGTCAAGACCACCACCTATCTGATCGACCCGCGCTACCGCGAGCCGGTGTACCAGGAGGTCGGCAAATGGCTCAAGGGCGTGTTCCCGATTTCCACCGGGCTGGTGATTTCCGGCCTCGGTCAACCGGAGTGGTTGATGGAGATCGATGTGATCGCCGTGGTGCCGGACGACTGGAGCGTATGAAGGCGGCCGACGCCCACCTCGTGCTGCACCTCGCCGAATAAGCCGGAGAACCTCATGCCCCACACCGTGTACTTCCTCAATGGCCCCAACGCCAACCTCTATGGGCTGGGCAAGGACGGCACCTACGGCAGTGCCAGCTTCACCAGCATCGAAGCGCGTTGCCAGGGCCACGCCGCGGAGTTGGGCCTGACCCTGGACTTTCGCCAGAGCAACCATGAAGGCGTGCTGGTGGACTGGATTCAAGAGGCCCGCCTGAACGCCGACGCCATCGTGATCAACGCCGCCGGGCTGAGCTACAGCTCGGTGCCGATCCTCGATGCACTGCTGGCGTTCGACGGCCCGATCATCGAAGCGCACATGAGCAATATCTGGAAGCGCGAAAGCTTCCGGCATCACTCCTACGTGTCCAAAGCCGCCACCGGCGTGGTCGCCGGGTTGGGCGCGCTGGGTTACCAACTGGCACTCACGGCGGTGGCCGAACTGCTCGCAGAGCCGCCGCAGTGAACGGTATCACCCACGCGTCCACATTGGCGGTCCACCGCGACCGCGCCCGTTCTTTTCAGACAGACTTCTTACTATTCAGGCCCTTCCTATGTCAGTAGAAACCATCAACACCCTGGTAGTCGGCGCTGGCCAGGCCGGCGTCGCCATGAGCGAACACCTGTCCCTGATGGGCGTGCCGCATATCGTGCTGGAGCGCAGCCGCATCGCCGAGCGCTGGCGTTCGGAGCGCTGGGACTCGCTGGTCGCCAACGGCCCGGCCTGGCACGACCGCTTCCCCGGCCTGAAATTCGACGGCATCTCCCCCGAAGCCTTCCCGCCCAAGGAGCGCATGGCCGACTACTTCCAAGCCTATGTCGAAATGCTCAACGCCCCGGTGCGTACCGGCGTCGAAGTGCAGCAAGTGGAGCGCCATGTCGGGCGCCCCGGCTTCAAGGTGACCACCTCGGCGGGCGTGATCGAGGCCGCTAACGTGGTGGCCGCCACCGGCCCGTTCCAACGCCCCTCGATCCCGGACATCGTCCCCGCCACCGCGCCGCTGCATCAGTTGCATTCCTGCGCCTACAAGAACCCCGGCCAACTGCCCGAAGGCGCCGTGCTGGTGGTCGGCGCCGGGGCCTCCGGCGCGCAAATCGCCGAAGAACTGCAAAAGGCCGGCAAAACCGTGTACCTCTCGGTCGGCGAACACTACCGCCCTCCCCGCGCCTACCGCGGCCGCGACTACTGCTGGTGGCTCGGCGCCCTGGGCCTGTGGGACGAAGTCAAAATCCAGCCGAAGAAAAAACACGTGGCCTTTGCCGTCAGCGGCTACGAAGGCGGCAAGACCGTCGACTTCCGCCGCCTCGCGCATCAAGGGATCAACCTGGTGGGCGTCACCGAACAGTGGAACGCTGGCGTCATGACCTTCGCCCCCGGCCTGGCCGCCAACGTGGCGCAGGGCGATCGGGCGTACTTCGACGTACTGCGCGACGCCGATGCGTACATCGAGGCAAACGGCTTGCCGTTCCCCGAAGAACCGCAAGCCTGGGAACTGCTGCCCGACCCGCAATGCCTGCTGAACCCGACCCTCAGCCTGGACCTGGCCGAAGCCGGCGTGACCACGATCCTATGGGCCACCGGCTTCAAGTTCGACTTCAGTTGGTTGAAGGTGGATGCGTTCGACGAGAACGGCGAACCGTTCCACAAACGCGGGATTTCGGCGCAGAGCGGGATCTATTTCCTGGGCCTGCCAAACCTGGTGAACCGGGCGTCGTCGTTTATCTATGGGGTTTGGCATGATGCGAAGTACGTGGCGGATCACATCGTGTTGCAGAACGAGTACATGGCGTATGGCAAGGCTTAGCGCCTTGTTCCCAGCGACATTTCAACGCTCGAACCGTTACAATCGCCGCTTTGGACATTCGCCAAGGAGGCAACCATGAGCGTTCGTGGTCAAGATCGACAGATCGACAATATCGAGTTCAATGTCAGCGACATTGCCCGCAGCAAAGCCTTCTACGGCAACGCCTTCGGCTGGACGTTCGTCGACTACGGCCCGACCTATACCGAGTTCAGCGATGGCCGGCTGACCGGTGGTTTCACCACCGGGGAGCCGGTTCGACCGGGCGGCCCTTTAATCATCTTGTATTCGGATAATCTCGCAGACGCGCAACAGCGGCTCAAGGCTCTGGGCGCGGTGATCTCCCGCGAAACCTTTGCGTTCCCCGGTGGAAGCAGGTTCCACTTCATTGATCCCGACGGCTATGAACTGGCCGTGTGGACCGCGCAACCGTAGATCCAGTTGGAATACCAGCGGCTTCGACACTTTATGTTTGCCGACCTTGAGTTCAATGGCGCCCGCGACCAAAAGACAATTGCGCGCGCAAAGTATATTGGCCTCAATCAATGGGAAATCTGGCTGGAAGGTGTCAAGACCGGTGAAGTTGTCAGTCAACGCCTACACTGATCCGCGATAAAGGGGGCACACTTATTCGCCAGTTAAATGGCGGCAATAAATTGTCCTGTTCACTTTGTCGCACCCCCTCTGTTACGGCTCCAGCCCCCGCCATATCGGCCGATAACTTGATTAACCGCAAGCCCAACGCATGCGCCCCTCACTGGATCGAGCCCGCCGCCATGAACCCACTCAACCTTCTAAAAAAAGCCCGGGCCGATCGACAAGGCACCGCCACCCTCACCTGCACCGCCAATGAACTGGAATCCTCATTGGCCAACCTGCGCATCACGCCCGTGCTGATCACCGGTTTCATCTCTCCGCACCTGGACATCGACCAGATTGCCGCCAAGCTCAAGCGTCGCTTTCCCCACACCAGCATCAGCCTGTGTACCACCGCTGGCGAGTTGTGCAACGCGGCGAATTCGCTGTATTGCACCACCGGCGAGCGCTGGGACCGGATTGTCCTGCAGTTGTTCGACGACAGCCTGATCGCTTCGGCCGAGGTGGTGATGGTGCCGCTGGAGTGTGAGGACATCCGCAGCGGCGGCAAGCGCATGGGGATGAAGGAGCGGATTGCCAAGCTGACGAGCAATATCAAGCGGGTACAGGCACACACGCCGATCGACCATCGCGACACCCTGGCCTATGTGGTGTTCGATGGGCTGTCCGCGTCGGAGTCGTTTTTCATGGAGGCGCTGTATGAGTCGGGGCGCTTCCCCTGCCTGTTTGTCGGCGGTTCGGCCGGGGGTAAGTTGGATTTCCAGAAAACCCTGATCCATGACGGCCAGCGCAGTTATCAGAACCACGCACAGATCGTGTTCCTGAAAACCGCCGCGAATGTGCGTTTTGGCGTATTTAAAAGCCAGAATTTCAAACCGGCTGACTTGACCTTCAGCGTGCTGACCGCCTCCGAAGAAGACCGCACGATTGACCAGGTGATCGACAGCGCGGGCAATATCAAGAGCATGGTGCAGGCGCTGTGTGACGCGTTCAGTTGCGCGCCCCAGGCGCTGGAAGCGAAGTTGGCGGATTTCTCGTTTGCCATCCGCGTGGGCAATGAATTGTTCGTGCGCTCCATCGCACGGATCGACTATGAACAGCAGATCGTCCAGCTGTATTGCGACGTGGCCCCCGGCGAGGAGCTGGTGATGGTGCGGCGCACGCCGTTGCGTGAGGCCACCCGCACGGACTACGCGCAGTTCCTGCGCGGCAAGGGCGGCCAGCCGGTGGCGGGCATTCTCAATGACTGCATTTTGCGCAGGCTGAACAACCCCAGCGAATTGGGCAGCATGGCCGGGACGTTTGGCGATGTGCCGCTGGCGGGGCTGTCGACCTTCGGTGAAATCCTTGGCCTGAACCTGAACCAGACCCTGACCGCGATTTTCTTCTTTCGAGTGGCCAAGGGCGCCAGCTACAGCGACGAATACCTGGACAACTTCATCGCGCACTACGGCGAGTTCAAAGCCTTCTTCCTACGCCGCCAGGTAAATAAGCTGGCCGGATTGAACCATGTGGTGGTCAAGCAGATTGCCGCGTTCAAAAACAATGACTTCAGCGGCGCCCTGAATACCCGCGGGCTGGACAGCAATATCCTGCCGGTGTTCGAGGGCCTGGCAGACCTCGGCCAAGTGCTGGCCCAGGCCGAACGTCAACAGGCGGAAATCGCCTCGCAGATCAAGCATTACTCCGGCGAATTGCACGCCTCGATGGACGAACTGGTGGGCACCATCGACCAGCAGAACAGCGTGTCTGCAAAGGCCGGGGCGACGGTCGAGGGCTTGTCCAGCCAGGCGGACGATGCCGTAGTCGGCGCGCGGACCCTGGCCGGTTCGAGTTTGCGTATCCAGTCGATTGTGCAGGTGATTCAGCAAATCGCCGGCCAGACCAACCTGCTGGCGCTCAACGCCGCCATCGAAGCCGCGCGCGCAGGCGACCTGGGCCGCGGTTTTGCGGTAGTGGCGGATGAGGTGCGCAAGCTGGCGGAAATCACCCGCAAGAATGCGGCGGAAATCGGTGTGGATATCGACCTGCTGTCCGGCGAAATCCAGCGTGTTGCCCAGCAGATTGAAGACCAGTCCAGCGGCGTCGGCGCCTTGCGCGAAATGCTCGATGCGCTGGAGGCGTCAAGCCGCGCCACCGAGGGGACCGCGCAACGGACCAAGACGATTGCGGATACGCTGACTGGGCTTACGCATGCGTAGGTCCCCACGGGGTCGATGTCGGATGTTCGAGTAGCGGGAACAGCGTGTTCAGCCAGAGGGCGCGCGTGTTGGGCCGCTCGCGAGTATCTGGCTGGGCCGCCTTTCAGGCTATGATGCGGCGCTCACATCAAGGACGATAGAAACCGTGAAAACCGCCCTCACCGCTCTGCTCCTGATCTGCCTGACCACGCCCGCGCTCGCGGTCGACAACGCCATCGGCTTCCAAACCGCTACGCTGGCCGATGCTCACCATGAGCGTCCGCTAGAGATGGTCGTCTGGTACCCCGCCGCCACCACCGCAACCGCCGAACCGATCGCCGACAGCGTGGCTTTTATCGGCGCCCTCGCGGTGCCCAACGCACCGCCGGCGAGCGGCGAGCATCCGCTGGTTGTGCTCTCCCACGGTTACGGCGGTAATTGGGGCAATCAGGCGTGGCTGGCCAGTGCATTGGCGCACCGGGGTTACATCGTCGCAGCGGTCAATCACCCGGGCACCACCACCAGGGATCGCAGCCCGCAAGCCGCCGCGCAGTTATGGCAACGGCCCAAAGACGTGAGCCGGGCCATCGATGCGGTGCTGGCGCAGCCGAAGCAATTTGGCGCGGTCGCCAAAAACCGGATCGCTGCGGCAGGTCATTCCCTCGGTGGCTGGACCGTGATGGAACTCGCCGGGGCGCGGTTCGACCCCGACCTTTTCGCCCAGGACTGCGACGCACACCCGAAGTTGGGCGGTTGCATCGTCTACCACCAGATCAACCCCGCCAACACGCCAGCCGCAAAGGCCCAACTGGCCGCGGACCTGCGCGACAAGCGCGTCAGCGCCGTGGTGTCATTGGACCTGGGCCTGTCACGCGGTATGACCGACGCCAGCCTGGCCGCATTGTCAGTGCCGACGCTGGTGATCGCGGGAGCGGTGCCCTCGGAGGATATGCCCGCCGAGTTGGAGTCCGCCGACTTGGCCAGGCGCCTGCCAACAGCCTCGACGCGCTACGTAGCGATCAGCGACGCCACCCACTTCAGCTTTATGTCGATCTGCAAGCCCGGCGCGGTGGCGTTGATTGAGGAAGATTCGCCAGGCGATGGCGTGATCTGCCGGGACGGCGACGGCGCGCGGCCACGGCAGGTGATCCAGCAGCAGGTCGTTGCGCTGATCACACAGTTTCTGCAGCCGACACCCCACAATTAAAACAAAGGGCGGCTCAAGACAAAGCGCATCGGGGCAGCATGTGTGCGGGCATTCTCAGCACCCGCTCAACGCCACCTGCGGCCGCTCGCCGGCAAAGAAGAACGGGCGCAACCGCACGCCGACGCTGTTGCCGATGAACGCCGCCACCAGCCACACCCAGCCATGCAGGCTGCCGGAGGCGATGCCGCTGAAGTACGCGCCGATGTTGCAACCGTAGGCCAGGCGCGAGCCGTAACCGAGCAGCAGGCCACCGATCACCGCCGCCATCAGCGAGCGCGCAGGAATGTTCAGGTTGGGGGCGAAACGCCCGGCCAGGCCGGCGGCCAGGAGCGCACCGAGGACGATGCCAATGTCCATCACGCTGGTGATGTCTTCCCACACCGGCGCGGCCAGGGCCTTGGCGTTGCCCGGCATTTGCCAGAACGCCCAACTGCCCACCTCCACACCCAGGCCACTCGCCACCTTGGCGCCCCACAGCGCGAACGCCGAGGTGATGCCCCACGGTCGCCCGGCCAGGGCCAGGGTTGCGTAATTGAGCAGGGCCAGGCCAATCGCGCCCCACACCAAGGGCCAGGGGCCACGCAGGAAGCGGCGCAAGCCTTGATGCTCGCTGGTCACGCCGGCTTCCAGTTGACCATGACGGGCCTTTTCCAGGCGCACGCTGACGGCTGCGATAAGGCCGAACACCGCCAGGTTCAGAAGCAGCGCCGGCATGACGCCGACACTTTTGACGATCGACGTCGCCGGAAACGCCGGCAGTGCAAACCACCAGCCCACATGGTGCGTGGCGATCAACGAACCACAGATAAAGAAGAACAGCGTCACCAACATGCGCGCATTACCGCCGCCCACGGTGAACAGGGTGCCCGACGCACAGCCGCCGCCCAGCTGCATGCCGATGCCGAAAATAAATGCGCCGAACACCACCGATACCCCGGCCGGCGCTACCAGCCCGACCACCGGCTGGCCGAACAACGTGCCCGCCCCCAGCGCCGGGAAGAACAGCAATACCGCTATCGCCAGCATCACCATTTGCGCACGCAAACCGGCGCCGCGCCGGTCATTGATAAACACGCGCCAGGCCGAGGTGAAACCGAAGGCGGCGTGGTACAGGGTCAAGCCCAGCGCCGCGCCGACGACCAGCAACAGCACCTGGCGCATGCCGACAAGGTTGTGCAGGAACACGGCGCCCAGCACCAGGAGCACAAAGGCCACTAGGGGCGCGACAGGCTTGCGCGCAGAGGTTGTGGAAAGAGAGGTGCTCATGAGGTATCTCAATTCATTTGAAGGGGGTTGATGACCAGACCGTCGAGTATAAACCGAGAGGGTCTGTCTCTCGGCGGAAGATTGCATAGGGGGGCGGGGTATGCCATGCTCCGCGCCTCATAGGTAGGGGGGGTATATTTTGAGCCATATAGCGGCCAACAAAGACAGTCTGATCAAGCGCGTCAAGCGCATTGCCGGTCAGATTCAAGCGGTGGAAAGAGCGTTGGAATCGGACAGCGATTGCGCCAAGACCCTGCACCTGGTCGCCGCCACACGCGGCGCCATCAACGGCTTGATGGAAGAAATCATCGAAGAACATGCCCGGGCGCATGTGGCGGACCCATCCCTCAGCGAGGAAGAACGCAACCAGGGCGTCGAAGAGTTGCTTGAAGCCATTCGGCGGTACTCCAAATGAGCCTTGATCATACCCACGAGCATGTCTTCCTCGGCTCGGCCCACGAAGAAAACGCCAAGCGCACCTTATGGGTGGTGATGTTGACGGTGGTGATGATGGTCGCGGAAATCGCCGCCGGCGCCCTCACCGGTTCGATGGCCCTGCTGGCCGACGGTTTTCATATGGCCACCCACGCGGGTGCGTTGGGCATCGCCGCCGCGGCCTACGCCTATGCCCGACGCCATGCGTCGAGCCCGCGGTTCAGCTTCGGCACCGGCAAGGTCGGTGATCTGGGCGGCTTTGCCTCGGCGCTGATCCTGGCGCTGGTGTCCCTGGGCATTGGCATCGAGTCGGTCATGCGCCTGTTGCAACCGACCGACGTGCAGTTCGGCACCGCGACGTTGATTGCCGTGGTGGGGCTGGTGGTCAATATCGTCAGTGCGCTGTTGCTCGGCCACGGTCATAGCCACGGGCATGACCACGAACACGAACATGCCCACGGCCACCATGGCCACGATAACAACCTGAGATCCGCCTATGTGCATGTGCTCGCCGATGCACTGACCTCGGTGCTGGCAATCGCTGCGCTGCTCGCGGGGCGGTACCTGGGTTGGGTCTGGCTCGACCCGTTGATGGGTATCGTCGGCGCCATCGTGATCGGACGCTGGGCCTGGAGCTTGATGGGCGTGACTGCCGGCGTACTACTCGATCAGACCCATGAGCATGTTGCTGCGGAGATCCGGGAGCTGGTGGAACAACCGGGCGACGCGACGATTACCGACTTGCACGTCTGGCAGGTAGGGCCCGGTGTGCATGCGGCAATCGTGAGCGTTGTCGGCCGCTCCACAGCGGATGCCGACAGCATTCGCGAGCGCCTCAAACCGGTGCATGAAGTGAGTCACCTCACCGTCGAGTTTCGCACGCTCGATGTGGCGTAGCACGACGCTGGGTGACTCCCCCTCTTACGTGCGCCCTACTGACCCGGAGACCGGAAGATTACCGAGCAACTTCAGCCCGGTACTCTTCACGAACGCGTCATAGTCCATTGGCCGCTGGATGCGCGTCTGCGCGTTGGGCAGCACGTAAGCCCAGGCGCGTTTCGACGAAGCGTCGTACACCAGCTTGAACAGGCGCGTCGGCACCCAGACCTGGTTGTCGCCGATGGTGCCGTAGCCGGGGTCAAACAACGGGCCGGTGAACACAAACACATCACCGCCAGCGCGCTTGGCGAACTTGCGCACATCCGCCTCGACCTTGCTCCAGATCTTACGGTTGTTGGTAGGGTCTTGCGGCACCATGTTCGACAGTGCAAACGACTGCGCCATGGCATGGGCGTTCGGTGCGTCGGCGGCCGGCGACTGGTGGCCACGGTCGACGGCCGGATGCTGGCTGTGGTAGTCACTCAACTCTGCACGGCCATCCTTGGGGATGCGCGGGTCGGGGTAGAACAGGTTGGTGCGCTCCTCGCCTTTGGCATCCTGCAATTGCTCGGCGTTCAGGCGCTCGACCACCACCAGCGGCGTCTTGCTGGTCTGCGAATAGAGCACCGCAAAATTGTCCGAACACAGGGCCAGGGGCCGCAAGCTGGCGGGCACGGTGGCAGTGTTGATGGGTTTGGCGGCGGGGAAAAGATCGGCACAGCCATCAAAGGAGGCACGTTGTTCGGTGGCCGTGTAGAGGTCAGGCAGACTGCGGGCATGGGCCGCGGTCGAGAGTAAAACAAGGGCCGACAGCCCGACTGCAATGTTGCGTAGGTACATGTTCTAGATCTTTTGGCTGAGGATAAACCGACAACCATCAACGATGGTGCGGGGGCTGTTGACCGTGAAAAACCAGGTTAGTGCCGCAGGGCCGCGCCTGCTCTAGCCCCGGCATTACAGCAGAAAATTCCCACACCCCGCAGCGCTACGTCCGACCTCCGGGTTTGGTCAGTTGTAGGTCATGGTAAACGTCGCGGTGCTGTTGGCCTGGCCGGCGGTAACGTTGGCATCGGTCTGGTAGTAACGTGCCACCAACGGGATTGCATAGGGGCCGTCGCTGACCGTAGTGCCCGCGGCAATCGGCGTTCTAAGCGTGACGGGGGCATTGTTGTAGTAGAGCCTTACGCCAACTCCGGTTGCGGCGGTAGGAGACGCATTCAGTGCCAGCACCCCAGCAATCCCGGAGCTGTGGGCGTTGCCATCCAGGGCAACTTTGACCCGTGTATTGGCATCGCAGTCGAGCGGGATGGAAAAGTTGATTTCATCTCCCGCGCTTCCCGGGCCGGTGAACTGGCTTCGCGGCACATTGCCCATGGGCACAGGGATGGACGTATTGGAGACCGAACAAGCGACGGGAATGATGGTATTGCTGCCGGACAGGCTGGCGTAAGCAGCATAAAAATAATTAACGATACTGCCTGAGGCGAGTCTTCCATTCGTCAGAACACCGGCCCCAACTGCCCCCGAAGTGGTTTTTACCAACTGCACGGTAATTCCGGGTTCAGGCAGCGCAACAGTGCTGGGCCCGTTAAAGTTGACATCGTAAGGCATAGCGCCGCCGAAGAATAATACACGAATCCCCACACCCGCTATATTGGTGTTGTATACATTATTCCCATATGCACTGATGACTCTGAACTGTTCCATTGCAAAGCGATGCACATAATTCACACTGCAGCCGTAAAAATACCGGCCACCATTGTAGGCGCCGGTATTGGCGGTTGCCAAAACCGTGCCGATGGGAGTATCACGCTGGACAATCAACGTTCCAAAATTTACCGTTCGCGTCAACGCCGACGACACGCCATTGTAAAAACGGCACGATGCCAATGCGTTATTCGATAACACCGTTAAAACCCATGCCGCACTGCCAAAACAGAACAACCTAATCAGCGTCCGTTGTACACCCAGCATAAAAAGCCCTCGATTAATTGCATGACACCGATAACGTCCTGATGATTGAAAACGGCTGCGACCCTTCAATGGATATCGGTAAAACAAAAGCTGCCGTGCATTGTTGGTCCGCTTGCTCGCCCCACTGAACCTTCACTTCACCCTGTTCCGGCATGCCGCTTAGATAAACCTCCCCTTCCAGGCCGACAATGCCGCTGCTGGCAAACGTCGTCGACTCTTGCACCAGCGTTGCGCTGGCGCCGAACGGGACGGGTTTTCCCTGATATGTGAGGGCCATCAGTACCCGGCTGCCGACGCGGGTCTGGAAATCCGCGAGCACCAAGGCGCCACGGGTCGGGATGACCGATTGGGTATTGGCCTCGATGTCGATGTCATCGGCCAGTGTTTCGGTGCTCAACGCAATGCGGTTGCGACGATAGGTGCTGACATGAGGAACCAGCGCATAACCGCGCCAATCGGTATTGACCCCGGTGTTGTTTTGCACTTTGACCCCGGCAGCGCCAGGCGCGCGCACCAGCGCCATGGTTTCGCCCTGGGGTTGGGAGAAGGTAATGCCGAACGGGTGCGCAACGATGCCACCCTGTGCGCCATAGTTGAGTTGTCGGGAGTGTCGCTCGTAGTTGTAACCGAGCTTGGTTTCCGCGTAAGAGCCTTTATACGTCGCGTGAGCATTGCCGCTGTTGCCTTGCCCTGGGCTGGCATAGCCCTGGCTGACGCTGTAGATCAGATTATCGTCCGGCAGCGTCGCGCCACTGAGCCCCAGTTCGTGGGCGGTCTTTCCCTGTGCATCGGTATTCAGGTTGTAATTCACCCAGCTATTACGCAGAGCACTCCCCAACGGCAACTGGATATTGAATGCCAGTTGCTGGTCATTGCGCTTGCGCCCGTTATACGCGGGGGTCTGCGTGTAGGCATAACTCAAACCGTAGGTCACGCCGCCCCGGCTCAGGTTATAACCGGCACTCAGGCTCCGTTCGTAACCGGTTTGTCGCCAGAAGTCCTGCTGATAACCATTGATATAAAAGTTGCCGTATTCGCCCAGGGACTGATTGATATTGAGTTGCGCACGGCTGCGCCGGTTATACAGGCGTCGCCAGTCATTGAAGTTGCCGGGGTCGATCTCATTGGCTTCCTGGAAATCGTAATAACCGCTGGTGGAATAACGGTAACCGGCCAGGGTGAACGTGGTGTTGGTGGCCGCGACATCCTTCGCATATTGAAAGCGTACCGACTGGCCATCGTGCCGGGAACCCTGGCGCAACTCGGTGCGGGCCTGGCTCACATCCATGGAAAGCGAGCCCCATTCGCCAAACCCGTGGCCGACACCCAAGGACGTCGCCGAATACTTCGCCGAGGCAAGGACACCCGCGTACACGGTGGTGTCACCGGGCAACCCGTAAATCAGCGTACCCTGGGCAAATGCGGGGGTGCTGCTCTTGCTCGCCGTCGAACGGTATTCGCCCGCGACCAACGAATACTTGAAGCGCCCTTCCCGGACCATCACCGGCACCGCCGAAAAAGGCTGAATCGAGCTGCGCACGCTGCCATCGGCCTCAGTGATGGTGACTTCCATATCGCCGCTGGAAGACGTGGGGTACAAATCCGTGATTTCGAATGCGCCGGCGGGCACATAAGTCTGATAGATGATGTAACCGTTCTGGCGCACCGTCACCTGGGCGTTGCTGCGGGCGATGCCTCTCACCACCGGGGCGAACCCACGCAGGCTGTCGGGGTACATGTTGTCGTCCGAGGCCAATTGAATGCCCTGATACTGCACGCTGTTGAACAACTCCCCCGGCGTGAAGCTGTCCCCCACGACCAACTGGCTCTTCAACGAATGCACATCACGCTGAAGGTACGTATTGAGGCTGGCCCATTGGGCTCGGCTGTCACCTTGGGTGTAAGTCGAGTAGTTACGTAGCCGCCAGGCGCCCAGGTTCAACCCGCTGCGCAGGTTCAGGTAGTAATTGTCATCGCTGCCGGAACGCCCTTCGCGCCGAGTGTTCGCGCCGCTGAAACTGTAATTGAGCAGCGCGGCCGGCAGGCCTTGGTCCCACTGTTCAGGATCAATCTGCCCGCGTGCTTCACGGGTGAGCGCCGCTTGGGGAATGCTGATGTCCAGACGGCGCTGATGAAAGTTGAACACGCTGCCCGCATCTGGAATGTATGCCTGCAGGTTGCTGATGGGGGTTTCCTGGGGCAGTTCGCGCAACGCAGGAAACGCCTGCAACTTGACGCCCATCTCCTGTAATTGTCGTGGGGTAAGTTCAGGTTGCAACAGACCGTCCAGCGCAACGAAGTTAATATCGCGACTGGCTATTCGTCGGTCGTTCAAGTAGAGGTCCACTGAATAACTTCCAGGCAACTGCCCGCCCTGATTGGAGAATGCGTCGAGGTCGACCCACGTTTGTTCTGCATTGTCGATCTCCAAGGCACTGGCATTGAAATACTCGCGCGCCAGCGCATTGGACGCACACAGCGTAATGCCTATCATGCATTTGAGTGCATGCGCGGCCAGCACCTTTAGTTTCAGGCGTAGCATTCCATTATTTATAGCGTTCATATAAGAAGCCCCGCAATCCGGGCAACACAGTGCCCGCCACCCCAACACCAAAGGGCGGTTGATCCAACGCATTAACGAAACAGGTAGCCGTTAAAACTAACAGCCCTTATGAATTAGAGTGGCGCACTGGCCTGCGGCGTAATACCGCCATAATCATTGATGGCTTGCCAACTGACGGCTCCACTTGCACCTTCCGGCATCGGCCAGGCCAATGTACTTTTGGGAGCAACCATACCGGCATCGTTAATAACCTGGTCACCCACGCTCACGCGAAAAAAAGACACGTGATACGCCGTAGGGTTGTTGACCTGCAACGCTTTACCTACCCGCGTAAAGACCAGTGCCTTATAAGCATTCAGCGACTCTCCTGGCATTCCCGGCGGGCGATAGAAGAGTTTTATCCGACTCTTCACAGAAATCAGCAGTTGGTTTTCTTCGGTTTTTTCCGAGGCGGGAATCGACTTGATATTCACCCAGAACACCGACTCTCTGTCCTGCGGAAAATCCCCTCCGGTGCGAATGATGCGCAGCACATTCTCCTGCTCGGCATCCAGCCGAAACAGCGGCGGCGTCATGATAAACGGCGCCTTGCCAAGTGCAGTCTGCGCCCCGTCATCGACCCATGACTGAATCAGATACGGCTTGGTCTTCTCGGTGTTTTTCACCGAAATCGAGGCTTCTTTCCTTGAGCCGTCGTACACCACCCGCGTGCCCCCCACCACCACACCCGCAATAGCTGTATGCACCGTACCGACCAGCAGGCCGGCGGTTAACATGTATTTCAGCCACCCCATCGACGTATCTCCTACCGACGCTTTGCTCAAGCCTGCACGTGAGCAAACCCACTTGTTGAGAAGGCCGAGCAGCGTGCCCGGCCTGTCTTAGTGATCAGTTATAAATAACTGTGAAATCACTGACGGCGTTGCCGGAACCGGCCACCACTGGAGCGGTTGCCACATATTTGGCGAAGAAGTTGAAGGTGGTGTCGGCTACCGGAGAAAGAGGCTTGCTGACGGACGGGGAGCCCACGGGAATCAACGTAGCGGCATCCCCCTCATACACACCGATCGCCACACCCTCGGCGGTTCCAGCCCCACTCGTCAGGGCAATCAAACTGCTGTTATTCCCGTCGGTCGGGCCATCAAACTTTACGACCGCGCTGGTGGCCGTGGCCGGGCAGTTAGTCAGGACGATATCGAACCGGGTCGGGGCCGCGGTATCGCCGACATTGGCCAATGCCGTTGAACTGACCGTCCCCATTGTCACCGTCTGATTGGCAGTACCGGGTGTAACAGTACACGCGGCATCGGTGATCGTACCGGTGAAGTTAATAGTGCCGTCCGCCGCATGGCTGAGCGCCGAAAATGCAGAGCTCGCCAACAATGTGCATACGATTAATTTTTTATTCACACGACTATTCCTTATCACGTCAAGTTATGCAGGCATTCAACTAACTACTGGGGAGCAAGTCTCAATGCCAACCTTTTTCTAGAGCAAACAACTCCACAGGCGGATGACTGTCAGCCAGCTCGTCTTTGCTTTTCAGATTTGCCCTCTTGTTGTGAGAGAGCGGCGTCGATGATCAAGGCTTTTTAAAGAAATACCTACGTCGAAAAATCGGCGTGTGCTGTGGGGCTTTTCTCTGTTTTCCAATTATTTGAATTGCAGCACGCTCGACGATGTGATCCGCAGGGCAAAAACCAGCCAAACAGGCTGTTCACTTGGGCTGTGGATTACCGCCCTCTTCCGACAGAACACTCCTCTATCAGGACGGTAAAAATTACCGTTTGATTGATATGACCCCATTGGCGATTCTGAACATCGGTCTAAACTGCAAAACCCAGTCATGCTCCGCAAGGGAGTCAGCGTGTCATGCAGCCCACCCTCAAATTGCTCGATCAACCCACCCGATATATGTTCTTCACCGGCAAGGGCGGTGTCGGCAAAACGTCGGTCTCAACCGCGGTATCACTCGCCCTGGCCGAGGCAGGCAAGAAGGTACTGCTGGTCAGCACGGACGCCGCCTCGAACCTTGACGAGATGCTCGGCGTCGAGCTGAGCAATCAGCCTGTCGCGGTGCCGCACGTGCCTGGAATGTTCGTGCTCAATATCGACCCAGGGACCGCAGCAATTGACTATCGGGCCCGGGTGATCGAGCAAATGGGCGACCAGGCCCGCGATGAAGACATCGCCTTGGTGCGTGAGCAACTCTCCGGGGCATGCACGACCGAAATCGCAACCTTCGATGAGTTCTCCCACCTGCTGTCGCAGGGCAGCGCGGCGTATGACCACATCGTGTTCGATACCGCGCCCACGGGGCACACGCTCAGATTGTTGAGCCTGCCAAAAGCGTGGAGCGGTTTTCTAAAAGGCAACGATCGTGGCGCATCATGCCTGGGGCCGCATTCGGGCTTGAAAATGCAGGAGCAGTTGTTCAATCAGGCATTAGTGGCGCTCAATGATCCAGCCCTGACTACCGTTGTTCTGGTGACGCGCCCTGATAAAGGCGCGCTCAGCGAGGCTGCACGCTCCAGCGACGAACTCCGTGAACTGGGCTTGAACCACCAGCGCCTGGTGGTCAATGCTGTATTTAAACGCAGCGACTTGAATGACCCGATCGCCGCCGCGATCGAAGCTATGGGCCAGCAGGCGCTCGACGAGATGCCCGCGTCACTGCGCCAGCTTTCAGCCGACTACATCCCACTCAAGGCCGTGGATTCGGTTGGCTTGCCCGCGCTTCGCGCACTGCTGACACCCGAGCTTGCTGTCCCAGCCAGCATCGCAAGCCCAGTACCGTCGCGCCTGGAATATCACGCACTCGCGGAATTGATCGCCGAGTTAGCCCACGACCAGCGCGGCCTGATCATGGTCATGGGCAAAGGCGGCGTGGGCAAAACCACCATTGCCGCCGCCATCGCCCTGGGACTGGTACAGCATGGCAAGTCCGTACACCTGAGTACGACAGATCCTGCGGCGCATCTGGCGGTAACCCTCAATGCCGATGTGCAGGGACTCAGCGTCGGCCGCATCGACCCTAAGGTCGAGACCCAAAAGTACGTGGACAAGATCGTCGCCTCCCGCGCGCCAAGCCTGACGGAAGACGAAACCGCCTTGCTCATCGAGGATCTGCAATCCCCGTGTACCGAAGAGGTCGCGGTGTTCCACGCATTCTCCCGTGTGGTTGCGCAAGCCAGAAGTGCATTCGTGGTACTCGACACGGCCCCCACAGGTCACTCCCTGCTCCTGATGGACGCCACAGGCGCCTATCACCGCCAGATGGTTCGCGAATTCAAAGGCAAAGCCTCGGACCACATCGTCACGCCGTTGATGCGCCTGCAAGATGCGGACTACACCAAGATCATCCTCGTCACGCTGCCCGAAGCCACCCCGGTGTCGCAGGCGGCGGCGCTGCAGGATGACTTGCGCAGGGCCGACATCGAACCGTTTGCCTGGGTGGTCAATAAGTCGTTGCTGGCCACCGATACGACAGACCCGCTGCTACGAGCGCGCCTGGATAGCGAGCGCAAACAAATGGCGAGAGTGGCCGAAGAAACCAACCATGCTGTCATCGTAGTGCCGTGGACAGTGGAGCCGCCGGTTGGCGTCGCCGGGTTGAAGCGCTTGCTGGATTGAAGTGTCGCTCGGCTTGCTCACACCGTGCGCCTGGATGACTGGAACGACACCAGCAAAAAAGCCTGCATGGCTGCAGGCTTTTCTCTATCTGGCACGACCTGGCTGCGCTCAGCCAAGCGTACTGTCGATCAGAGCCGTGACTGCCTGTCAGTCTTCAGACCCTGCTCTCAGCACCGAGACAAAGCGTTCCAATGAAGGATCTTGCTCAGCGTGCCGCTTAATCCGGCCGATGAACATCCACTCATATTCCGCCCAAAAAACCCGAGCAGTCTTGGGGGCTTTGCAGTCGAATACAACTTGATAGATTCCTGTTTCTCGCTGCCGAACGACGACACATTGCTCAAGGCCAACCAACAGTCGCTGCCCTGGCTCCAGGGGCGGAGCATTCAGCGCAAGGCGTTTCTCAATTGCTGTTTTGCGCATGATGACTGTCGTCCTTAAAATTCAGAAACCTTATGCATTGAATCAAAAGCAAAGCCAGCCGCATGGCGGTGTGCCTTGAACGCCAGGGCATCGGGCGGACCCGCGTGGCTCAGGCGCTTCGACAGCTCTGCACACGACTATCCTCCACTGGATCATATGTGCATAATATTATCATGCAGTGATAATAGAAAGGCAATCGACGTCGCCCTGGCCTGAGGCCCGGACGAGGTCTTTTGATTGATTGCCAGGAGGCAGAGACATGCATGAAAGCAGCACTACGTGAGCGCTTGGAGACCCGTATGAAACGTGAAGACGTAAAAACCAAATACGCTGAAGGCATTCAGTTTGATACCCATTTGATTGCCAACCCGGCCAACACCCAGGAGTGGATCGTCTTCTTTAAAAAGGATGCCGGAAGAAGCTTCTTCCTAGTCAATGACAACGAAGAAATCGAACCTTTTCGGTACCTTGATGATTTGATTCATGAGCTGCGCGAAATCGGTATCAAGGTAGCTGAAATTCATTTCTGAATTGTTTCCTTGGCACCTCGCGCATCTACAAGTGCGATCGCAGCAAATAATGATGTTGGATTAACGTCTATTAACGCCAACGTTACGGCAACAAAAGACTGCTGGAGGACTCGAGTATCGGAAGGTTTTCCAGCCAGCGGCCCTACGGGCAGGTCCGCGTGGAGCACACGTAGAAAGTCGCCAGCTCGCAGTGAGCTGGCGCGCGTTTCCTGACGCTCTACTCAGGCACGCAAGTAGGCCACCAAGGAATCGGCGAAGGACTCAGTGGTACCGGCCCCGCCCATATCGGGTGTCACTTGGTCACGGGAGTTTTCCAGAACAACGCGGATAGCAGTACGAATGCGCGTGCCCTTGTCCACCATGCCCAGGTAATCAAGCATGTCTGCGGCGGCCAATAACAATGCACACGGGTTCGCGATGTTCTTGCCGGCGATGTCCGGTGCCGAACCGTGGACCGCTTCGAAGATGGCTGCATCGGCACCGATGTTGGACCCCGGCGCCAAGCCCAACCCACCGACCAGGCCTGCGCACAGGTCTGAAAGGATGTCGCCAAACAGGTTGGTGGTGACGATGACATCGAATTGATGGGGATTCATCACCAACTGCATACAGGCATTGTCGACGATCATCTCGTGGAATTCGATTTCCGGATAATCCTCGGCGACCTCACGCGCCACGTCAAGGAACAGCCCGGAGCACGACTTGATGATGTTGGCCTTGTGTACCGCGGTCACTTTTTTGCGGCCTTTGCTACGAGCCAGCTCGAACGCGTAGCGCACGATGCGTTCGGAGGCTGTGCGTGTTACGCGAATGCTTGCCAGAGCGACTTCGCCGTCTTCCGAAATACTTTGCCCTTCTGGCAGGTACGCCCCTTCGGTATTTTCACGCACCGTGATGATATCGATACCTTCAAAGCGCGAACGAGTGCCGGGGAAACTGATCGCCGGTCGGACGTTGGCGTAGAGATCGAAGTGGCGGCGAAGGTGGACGTTGATCGAGGAGAAGCCGCGGCCAATCGGCGTGGTCAGAGGGCCTTTGAGTGCGACGCCGTGTTTGGCGATCGTATCGATGGACGCGGGCGGCATCAGTTGCCCATGCTGCTGCAAGGCCTCCAAGCCGGCCTCAACGAAGTCGTACTGAAGATTGCAGTCAAGGGCATCGAGTACGCGTAGCGTCGCTTGCATGATCTCAGGGCCGATGCCGTCACCCTTGATGATTGCGATGGTTTTGCTCATGGTCTCTTCCTTAACAGCGCTGTGTCAGCCTGCTGTATTGATGGGGTCACTGAGACTGGTGTCACGAGTCTGCTGATAGGCATTGACTGTCTGACGGCTTTCACCGCGGCAGAGTGCTATGTTTCATCCTCCGCGCCGTGACCGCGCAGGTCATTGCGGATCAATTGACGAGCGACCTGAACGGGTGTCAGCTCTCGCTATGGATGCGGCGGTTACAGGTGAGCGCCCGGATCAAGCGTGCAGTCATTTGCTCCATCGATGACGCGCATAACATTAACATACAATGCTAATTCCACGTGGTAGAAAGCAGCGTTTTCCGGATGATACCAAGGTCTTAGAACGCCTGTGCGTGACAGGGTGAGATCGCTTTTAGGCAGGCATAAAAGGAAGACGGGTTGTGGCTCGGATCATTCAAGAACGGATGATCTTGCAAATGGCGGGCTGTCGATGTTCAGGAGCTGCGGCGGCCGGATGTTCGCCGAGTGCGACAGCTGCCAACCGTGCAAAAGGTCGTGCAACTGCCGCACATCAGCCTGATTGACCTCCGCTTACAGCGGGTAGTGCGCCGGGTAATGCAGCTTCGCAACACCGGTGTCGATAGCGGCCTTGGCCACTGCGCCGGCGATTGCCCCGAGCAGGCGAGCATCGAGCGCTTTGGGGAGAATGTAATCGCGCCCAAACTCAAGCTTGTCGACGTTGAACGCTCGCAGCACTTCCACAGGGGTTGGCTCTTTGGCCAATTGGCGCAGTGCTTCCACTGCCGCAATTTTCATCGCTTCGTTGATCCGGGTTGCCCGAACATCCAGGGTTCCGCGGAAGATGAACGGAAAGCCCAGAACGTTATTGACCTGGTTCGGGTAGTCGGAGCGACCGGTCGCCATGATCAAGTCATCACGCGTGGCCATGGCCAACTCGTAGCTGATTTCAGGATCGGGGTTCGAGCAGGCAAACACGATCGGCTTGGGAGCCATCGCCGCCAACGCTTCAGCCGGAAGCAGATTGGCGCCAGACAACCCCACGAACACATCGGCACCGTTCATGGCTTCCATCAACGTGCGCGGGCCACCGTCGTTAACGAATTGTGCTTTGTATTGGTTGAGGTCTTTGCGCGCCGAGTGGATGACACCGGTACGATCGACCATGTACAGATTGCCTTTTTGCGCGCCAAGGCTGAGCAGCAGGCGCATGCACGCCGTGGCTGCGGCACCGGCGCCGAGGCAGACGATTCTCGCGTTCTCCAGCGTTTTGCCCTGAATCTCCAGCGCATTGAGCATGCCGGCCGCGGTGACGATGGCGGTGCCGTGCTGGTCGTCATGGAAGACCGGGATGTTGCACTGTTCGATCAGTGCGTCCTCGATTTCAAAGCACTCAGGGGCTTTGATGTCTTCCAGATTGATCCCACCAAAGGTGTCGGCGATACGCACGACGGTATCGATAAAAGCCTGGGAACTCTCGGCATTGACTTCGATATCGATCGAGTCGATACCGGCAAAACGCTTGAACAGCAACGCTTTGCCTTCCATCACCGGCTTACTGGCCAAGGGGCCCAGATCGCCGAGGCCCAAAATGGCCGTACCGTTTGTGATCACGGCCACCAGATTGCCTTTTCCGGTAAAGCGATAGACGTTCTCCGGGTCCTTCGCGATTTCGCGAACGGGCTCGGCTACGCCAGGGCTGTACGCCAGTGCGAGTTGGGCGGCGGTATCGGCAGGCTTGGTCAGCGCAATGCCGATTTTTCCTGGGGTCGGGAATTCATGGTAATCCAGTGCAGCCTTCTTGAAGTCGGTAGTCATGCGAGCCCCTAATTAGACGTTGATTACAATATTATGTTAACACTATTATAATACAAGGCAACGAGGTCCTGAGCCACAGACCAGGATCGAGTTGCCGGCTTGAATGCTGCTGACGAAGGGGTTTGTCAGCCAGCAGACCAACGCTATTGGCCCTAAGACTTCAGGGCGGGCCTGTATTTTTTGGCCAATAGAGCCCTCCTATGCTTGAACCCGTTTAGGCCACCTTGTGTGGCCTTTTTTTTGCGCGCTCGAAAGCCCGGCGCGCTACGCACCAAGCACGACACACTAGGACTCGGGGGTTTGCTTATCGCGTCTTGGAGCCGCCCTACGCACTTCGACAATCGCGTAAGGGCGTCGACGCGGCTCATGGGGCCGGATCAGCGTTGATCCGTGTCAGGCGATCGCGGAAAAGGATGGGGGGGCGTCGATTCTTTCTTTAACAGAACTCAATCTTTACTGACCTGCTCAACCTTTCTGAGGGTGGCTGTCAGAAATGTACTTCGGCAGATTTGATACCCAGCTCGCGAAGCTCATGGATCAGATCATCGAGGCGTCCAAATGACTCCACTTCCTCGTTGTCATTGACCAGAAAATAGCTTCTCCCGGCATCCTTTTTGAAAAGAATGATCCACTCGTGCGTGTTGGCCGGGTTGGCTATCACATGCGTGTCGAAGTGCATGCCTTCCCCGTGTTTGGTTTTGACATCTTCGCGTTTCATGCGCGGTCTCCGAGCATAGGGCTCAGCTCTCTGAGCACTGAATCTAGAGCGTCGCCGGTGTTGTACCGAGGCTAGGCCAATTGCTTTGCTATTATCATAACGTGTGAATAGTATGCACATGCCACCAGAACGAGGCTAGTCATGATTGCGATACGAGAAGCTTGGAAAGCGGGCTTGTTAGGGCGCGAGCATTGGCTTGGAAATATCGTCTCAGGGATCATCGTCGGCGTCGTGGCGCTGCCCTTGGCCATGGCATTTGCCATCGCCTCCGGCGTCAAGCCGGAACAAGGGATCTACACAGCCATTGTGGGTGGTTTGCTGGTTTCGCTGTTCGGCGGAAGCCGGCTGCAGATTGCGGGCCCCACAGGCGCATTCATCGTCATTCTGGCCAGCGTGACAGCCAAGTACGGCGTTGATGGCTTGCAGGTCGCGACAATGATGGCCGGGGCAATTTTATTGCTGCTCGGCATCACCAAACTTGGCGCACTCATCAAGTTCATCCCTGACCCGGTGATTGTGGGATTCACCGCCGGCATCGGGGTGATCATTTGGGTCGGGCAATGGAAAGACTTTCTGGGCTTGCCGAAAATCAGTGGCGAGCACTTCCACCAGCGGCTGTGGCACCTCATCCAGGCATTCCCCAACCTTCATGTACCCACGACACTGTTAGCCCTGCTGAGCCTGGCGCTGGTGATCCTCGCGCCTAAACTGCCGGGTTTAAAGCGTGTTCCCGGCCCGCTGATCGCGATGGTCGTGGTCACGGCGTTGCATGCCTATTTTCAGTTCGACGGCGTGGCCACGATCGGCAGTGCATTTGGGGGCATTCCTCAAGGCCTTCCCCAAATCGGCCTTCCAGCAATAACGCTGCCCCAGGTCATTGAGTTGATTGGCCCTGCGTTTGCAATCGCGATGCTTGGGGCTATCGAGTCACTGTTGTCGGCGATTGTCGCCGACGGGATGGCCGGCACCAAACATGACTCCAATCAGGAGTTGATCGGACAAGGCATTGCCAACCTGGTCACCCCTCTGTTCGGTGGCTTCGCTGCGACAGGGGCGATCGCTCGAACGGCCACCAACATCCGCAATGGCGGCAATAGCCCAATCGCGGGCATTGCCCACTCCCTCACGTTGATTTTGCTGATCTTCTTTCTGGCGCCGCTGGCTTCGGATATCCCGCTTTGCGCATTGGCGGCGATCTTGTTCGTGGTCGCTTACAACATGAGCGAACTGAAGCACTTCAAACGCATGGTCAAACGCGCGCCCAAAGCCGACGTTGCCATCCTGCTAATCACCTTCGGCCTGACCGTATTCAGTGACCTGACGATCGCCGTGAACATTGGGGTGATTCTTGCCATGCTGCAATTCATGCGTCGCATGGCGTCCTCTGTCGAGGTACAGCTAATGGTCGAAGATGAGCTGGAGGCAGAGTTGCGTACAAATGGACATGCACATCTTCCTCCCGGTGTTTTGGTCTACACCATCGAGGGGCCTCTGTTCTTTGGCGCCGCAGAAACCTTTGAACGTGTTTTGGCGCAAACGCACACCGATCCCAGAACGTTGATTATTCGCCTGAAGCGCGTGCCGTTTATGGACATCACGGGGTTGCAAACGCTGCTCGAAGTCATTGAGCAACTGCACAAGCGCGGCATTGTCGTAAAGCTGTGTGAAGCCAATGAGAAAGTGCTTGGCAAGCTCGACCGGGCCGGGATTCTTCAGGTGCTCGGTTCACAGCATTATCATGCCGACTTCAATGGCGCACTGGTCAGTCATACCCAGATCAACGAGAGTCAGGGCGAGACGTAGGAGACAGTGAATGACGCGCGATGAGCAGGCACTTGTCGTGCCCGCTCATACAGGGATGAATTACTTGGCATTGGCCGCAATTTTGCTTTTGGTCGCGTAGGACACGCCATGCGTCTCGAGGTAGTCCCGAATCAGCTGACGAACGACCTGAGAAGGTGTCAGGTCCTGAGACGCGCAAAGCTCCTCAAGGGCTTTTTTCTTGACGGGATCAATGAGCACAGTCAGTCGTGCAGTCTTGTTTTCCATGGAATTGCCTGTCGCCTAAATCGATCAATGATAATCAAATTATAATAGCAGGGCATTCATTTGTCACCGCTTAGGTTCGCCGCTGCACTGTTCGATCCGAAAGCCCGAGCACCTTCGAAAATACATGGTGGTCACGTAGCGGGGGCGATTACCAACTCCGACGGAAATCCTTTCTCCATCATCGAATGAAGCTCAAATGCGCTGGTGATCTTGAGTTTCGTGCCTTCACCAAACAGCAGCGGTAAAGGCCTGGCCGGATCGTATGCTGTTGCTTGTAGGGTTTTGCTCGCCGGAATCATGCCCTCCCTCCTCCGCCATATGGCTAAAAAAAACGCCAACAGCAAAGAAAGCCATCCGACGATGGGCAGCCAGATCACACGAACCCTAAAAAACCGCGAGGCCGAATGGGTGACAGGCTGCGCAAGGTTTTGGGCGAGTCGCATCATGAAAGGACTAGGCTGACATCCGGCTTGCCAACTCTCGCGGCAGAGAAGGTGAGCCGAGGAACCTCGCACGAGCGGCGCTCAATCTTGAGAGCGCAAAAGACCTCAAGACAATCGCCTTCATGCCTCCCACCGCCCTCCCCACAACAATCAATAAAACAACCGCGGCTCCGGCGCAGCCAGCAGGCTGACCAACTTGGTCAACGCAAACCCCAACTCCGCACGGCTAGGGCCCATCAGGGCGATGCGTACCCCACGGGTGCTGGCGCTGCGCTGGGCCAGGAACTGGCTGCCACTGACCACGATCACGCCGTTGGCGCGCGCGAGGTTGGCGAACTCGTCGCTGGTCCAGGGCTCGGGCAATTCGAGCCATACATGGAAGCTGTTGGGTTGGGTGCGAATGTCGTACGAGCCCAGTAGCTGCCGCGCCAGGCGCTGGCGCTCCGCAGCTTCCTCCTGTTGCACCCGCACCAATTGCGCCCCACGGCCACTGGTGATCAGGTTGCTGGCCAATTGAGCCATCAACGGCGACGGCATCCACACACTGCTGCGCACCATGGACGACAGCCGCGATAGGGTTTGCGGCGGCGCGTACAGGTAACCGATGCGCAGGGCCGGTAGCAAGCTCTTGGACAGGCTGGTCAGGTATACCGAGCGCTCCGGGGCATAGGCCGACAACGGCTTGTGCGCGGGGCGTGTCTCAAGAAAGCCGTAGATATCATCATCGATGATGTACAGATCAAACTCGCGGGCGATCTCGGCGATTTCCAGGCGACGCGATTCGGGCATGATCGAGTTGGTGGGGTTCTGGTGCGTGGCCACCGTCACCAGCAGCGTGGGCCGGTGCTCAATGCACGCAGCCCGCAGCGCCGCCGGCACCAGGCCGTACTCATCGACCTGCACCCCGTGCAGGCGACGACCCAGACTGTGGGCCAGGGAGATGATCCCCGGATAGCAATATTCCTCACACAGAATCATATCGCCGACGCTGGACAGGCCGCCGATGGCCACCAGCAAGCCGTGTTGGGCACCAGCCGTCAACACGATCTGTTGGGCATTGGCGTCCGGCAGGCAGCGCTGCACCCACAACGCGCCGGCCTCCTTATGCACGGAATGGCCGCCGTCGGTGACGTAATCCAGGATCGATCCCAACTCGGGCGCCTGCGCCAACTCCTCGATTGCTCCTCGCAGCCAGTCGCTCATGCCGGCGTCGCAGGGCTTGATGATCGACAGGTCTATCTGCCCGGTATCTACCTTGGAGGCAACGCCGAGTCTGGCCACCGGCGCCAAGACACCGCGGGTCGGCAGCACGAATGTGCCTCGCCCCACTTCCCCGATCACCAGGCCGCGCTTGGCCGCCTCGTCGTAGGAGCGGCCGATGGTGCCCGGCGTCACTTTCAACGCCTCAGCCAGCTCCTTGAGGGTGGGCAGGCGCTCGCCCGCGGCCAAGTGCCCGGAAGCGATGTCACGCGCCAGTGCGTCGGCGATCATCAAGTAAACCGGCTGGCCATGGCCGCTGTATTCAGGAACCCACATAGGAACGACACCAGAAACAACTGAAGCGCGAAATCCTACCATGAAATTTTTCATAAGCGTAATCGCACAACAATCGACTCAATATTAGTCGATTCAAAACATTACACCGATCAAATACATGTCATTGATTTTCTACCGAAACACAAGACTTCAGCCGTCACCGCAAGGCAACGCGACCGAATTTTGCACGGAGCATCTGCGCCATAGCGGAGGGAAAGTGCAGTTCGGCAGCAGCTTCTGCAGATTTTATTGCCAATTAAAATCAATAAAATCATTAGGTTATGATCAGTCAAGCGAAACAATGTCAATTTAGGTATCAAAAACATATTGAGTCGATTTATTTCAAGGAATTAGAATGATTACATCGACTCAATATTCTTTACCCATCCACATCAAAATATGGAACTTCACCTGAAATGGAAAGCGCAAACCTCAAGACCGCAGTCGACGCTGCCACAGCCGCGCCGACCACCTTTACGAAGTCCTTTCCTGATCGCCACATTGACTAAACAGGTACCACCATGGAATTACTCGGATCGTTCTGGGCCCAGCACTGGATACTGGCCATCATGCTGCTGGGCACAATCGCTTTTGTCGCCGGCTTCGTAGACAGCATTGCCGGAGGGGGCGGGCTGTTCCTAGTGCCTGGTTTCCTGCTGGTGGGGCTGCCGCCGCAGGTAGCGCTGGGCCAGGAAAAGCTGGTCAGCACCCTAGGCACTCTGGCCGCCATCCGCAACTTCTTCGCCAACAGCAAGATGGTGTGGAAAGTGGCGCTGGTGGGCGTGCCGTTCGCGCTGCTGGGCGCTTACATGGGCGCCCACCTGATCGTGTCGATTTCCCCGGAAACCGTGGGCAAGATCATCCTGGCGCTTATCCCTCTTGGCATCTTGATCTTTCTCACGCCCAAGGATCGGCCGGTACAAGAGCACACACTCAGCAACCGCATGCTCTTCACCGTAGTGCCCCTGACCTGCTTGGTCATCGGTTTCTACGACGGTTTTTTCGGGCCGGGCACTGGCAGCATGTTCATCATCGCCTTCCACTACCTGCTGAAGATGGACCTGGTGTCCAGCTCGGCCAACTCGAAAAGCTTCAACTTCGCCTCCAACATTGGCGCGCTGGTCGCGTTCATTGTGGCCGGCAAGGTGGTGTACCTGCTGGCCCTGCCACTAGTGGCCTGCAACATCCTGGGCAACCACATAGGCAGTGCCCTGGCCATCCGTAAAGGCAACGATGTTGTGCGCAAGGTGTTGGTGCTTTCGATGCTTTGCCTGTTCGCCAGCCTTGGCGTGAAGTACCTGGCTTGATTCAACCCTCAAGGAGAACCTGATGAAAACTGCATTTGTGACCGGCGCTTCGGCTGGCTTCGGCAAGGCCATCTGCCGCGCATTGATCGCTGACAATTACCGCGTGATCGGCGGCGCCCGCCGCGCAGATAAATTGGCGGAACTGAAGCGCGAACTGGGCGAGCACTTCATTGCCCTGCCCCTGGACGTGACAGACGCCGCCTCGCTGGACGCGGCTTGCGAATCGATTCGCGACTCGTCGCTGCACATCGACCTGCTGGTGAACAACGCCGGCCTGGCACTGGGTATCGACCGCGCCCAGAGCGCCGATGCCAAGAACTGGGAACGCATGATCGCCACGAACGTCACCGGCCTGGCCATGGTCACCCACAAGCTGCTGCCGGCCATGGTGGAAGCTAACAACGGGCTGATCATCAACATCGGCTCCATTGCCGGCACGTATCCCTACCCGGGCGGCAACGTATATGGCGCCAGCAAGGCCTTCGTTAAACAGTTCAGCCTGAACCTGCGCGCAGACCTCGCAGGCACCAGGGTACGGGTCAGCAACATCGAGCCGGGGCTGTGCTCGGGCACGGAATTTTCACTGGTACGCCTGGCCGGTGACCAGGACGCGGTGAACGCGCTGTACCGCGACGTGGAGGCAATCCGCCCTGAGGATCTGGCCAACACAGTAGTGTGGATCGCAGGCCAGCCGCCGCACGTGAACATCAACTCGGTGGAAATCATGCCGGTAGCCCAGAGTTACGCTGCGCTGAACATCGCCCGCAACCTGTAGCCCGGGCATGCAGGTGGCTGGCACCAGGGCAGGGATTTATGCCGGGCCAAGCGCTCCAAGCGTTGCTATAACGCGCCACTACCCATGAAGGAGTCTTATGGATACCGCGCGACACCGCCAATACCCTGCTCACTTTCCGATAGTCGCCCGTGAGTGCAGCCTTACCTAGGCCGTGGCCAGGTGAAACGACTGCAGTGACTTTCATGGGGCTTACCTCTGAATCGAAGGATCAGAGACGCATTCATGCTGTTCACGCTGTGCGCTTTGATCGCTCTGGCGAAATCCAAGGCAAAAAAAGCCTGCATCGCTGCAGGCTTTTCTCTATCTGGCTCCACGACCTGGACTCGAACAGAAAAATAAACATTTGTTCTACAATGAAATTATTCTGTTTTTTAGTCTATACATCCCTACGATCATCCTGATCCAGCCCGTATTTTATTGGAGTTCTTTCGATATCCCTGGATCAGGAAAAAACATTCGAGTTTCCGCTCTTTTTGAGACAACGCGAGCATCTGAGTCATCTCGCTGCCAACCGCCGCCCAATGCTTTGAACGTGGCCACTGCAGCGCGAGCCGATTCAGTTTGTGCCTGGGCTCTGCCATCAGATGCCGCTAGGAGATGCTCATCGGCATCCAGCACTTCGATCAAGCTGACCACGCCTTTTTCATAGGCGGCAAACGATGTCGCTCTGGCTTTCGCATACGCCGACTCGCCCTGGGCGAGCTGGGTCGATTGTTGCTCGCGGTTGATCCGTGCCGAAACAGCGCTTTCCACATCTTCGCAGGCCCGCAGAACGGACTGGCGGTAAGCGGCCAAGGCCTCGGCTTCCTGGCCCTTTGCCAAATCAATCTGGGCGTTGATGCGGCCAAAATCGAACAGCCGCCAGCGTAATCCCAGTGCCGCCGAAGCCTGACTGGCGCCGTTGCTGAACAGGTTCGCGCTGGATACCGATGTAGCACTGCCGAGCAGCGCAGCCACAGACAGTTTGGGGTAGTACTCGGACATGGCTTCGCCGATACGCGCACTGGATGCCGCAAGACGGCGCTCCGCGACGATCAAGTCTGGACGCCGACGCAGCAGGTCGGCAGGAGCGCCCATGTCCGAGAGGCCTGGCACCTCAGGGATGGGCGCCAGCTTAGTCAACTGCGCGCTGTAAGTGCCGGGCGCCTTGCCCAACATGACATCCAGCGCATTCATTGCCGTGTCAATGCCTGCTTGCAGTACCGGCACGGTGGCCTGCGCTTGGTTCAGCGCGCCTTGGGCCTGGTTCAACTGCAGTTCAGCCGCCAGGCCTTTTGCGTAAAGATGTTCGATGGTGGTGAGCAGTTGTTGTCGTGTGTCGACTTGCCGCCGGGCAATTTCCAGGCGTGCTTGCAGGCCACGGATGCTGATGTAAAGGTCGGCTGTTTGCGCGACCACTGCCAGGCGTGTGGCAATCGCTCCGGCTTGCGAGGCCTGATAATCGGCGAAGGCCGCTTCTTTACCTCGGCGCAGCCCGCCAAACACATCCAGCTCCCAGCCGGCATTCAAGTTCGCCTCATAAGCACTGCCGTAGCGATTATAGGAAGGGTCTGAATTCAGCACTTGGCCCAACGGCGTCTCCAATGACTGACGGGCTCGGGCCGCTTGACCGTTGACGGTAGCCGACGGCAGGAGGGCTGCGTTAGCTGCGCCCAAACCGGCGCGAGCCTGCTCGATCCTTGCGCTTGCCTGGGCTAAATCGAGGTTCTGTTCAAGTGCTCGATTTATCAGTTGACTGAGTATCGGGTCATTAAATGCATTCCACCAAGCAGCGAGATCGGCATTTGCCGCATCCACTTGTCGTGCCTTGGACGTTTGCGCCGAGAAATGCTCGGGCAATTCCACACTGGGTTTTGAGTAGTCGGGGCCCACTGCGCAACCTGCAACCATACCCAAACACAGTAAGACGGCGAAACGAAGAGGAGGATGCATGGGGTACCTGCGAAAGGGTCGATTTGTGACGATATTACAATTTGGTCACAAGTTGTCAACCACCGTTGGGATGAGTAAGCTGCTCGCATGAATCAGCCATCAGTTTCTTCGCCCAGCGCCCGTGGCCCAGCCGATCACGACATTCGAGACCAGATTGTTGCGGCGGCCAACGAACATTTCAGTCAATACGGTTATGGCAAAACAACGGTTTCTGACCTAGCCAAGGCCATCGGCTTTTCCAAGGCTTACATCTACAAATTCTTTGAATCCAAGCAGGCGATTGGTGAAGCAATCTGTACAAATTGCCTGACTGAAATCGTTACGGCAGTGGAGCAAGCCATCAATGTAGACGGCATCTCGCCGACCGAACGTTTTCGGCGCCTGGTCAAAACCTTAATCGCTACAGGTGTGAGCCTGTTCTTTAACGACCGTAAACTCTACGATATCGCAGCGTTCTCCGCGTCGGAGCGATGGCCCAGCTCACAAGTCTATGACGCTCGGATCAAGAGCTTCGTGTTGCAAATCGTGCGTGAGGGGCGAGAGCTCGGCGAGTTTGAACGCAAGACTCCGCTGGACGAGACGGTAGAGGCGATTCATCTCGCTCTGCGGCCCTTCATCAATCCTCTGCTACTGCAGTACAACCTCGATTTTGTTGAAGAAGCCCCTTCTCTCATCTCCAATCTGGTTCTGCGCAGCCTGATGCCTTAAACCTCTGCTGACGGATGCGCTGCGCATCCGTATCAGCGTGTGCGCCTGAAAAAACTAGCTATCGAGCCTCTTTGCTTTGCTCTGATCAAGTGGGCGACGTTCATTCATCTCGGCAGTGACTATTGACAGAAATGGTCACTTGAATAAGCATGGTGCATCCGCTACCGAGAGGTCTTTATGATCCAGCGCCACCGCATGTCACTCATTTTCATTGTCTTGTTGCCGTTTGCCCTAGCGGCCTGCAACGAGGCCACGCCCGCCGATCCTCGCCTTCAAGTGCCCTTGGTACGCATCGGCGTGGTTCAACCCTCCGCGCCTGCAGCACGGGTATTCACCGGTATCGTCGCGGCTCGAGTTCAGAGCGATCTCGGTTTTCGGGTGCCAGGGAAAGTCTTGGAGCGCTTGGTGGACTCTGGGCAGAGTGTCAAACGTGGGCAGCCACTCATGCGTATCGATGCCAACGACCTGACGCTGACCGCGAGGGCGCAGCAGGAAGCGGTGCTGGCCGCTATGGCTCGAGCCCGGCAGGCCTCCGATGATGAGCTTCGCTACCGTGATTTGGTGTCCGTCGGTGCGGTATCTGCCTCAGCTTACGCAGGGATCAAAGCGGCTGCCGACTCGGCGAAAGCTCAGCTAAACGCTGCCCAGGCTCAGGCTGATGTGGCGAAAAACGCGACCGGTTATTCGACGTTGGTGGCGGATGCTGACGGGGTGGTAGTGGATACCTTGGCGGAGCCGGGACAGGTAGTTGGCGCAGGACAGAGGGTGGTACGCGTTGCCCATTCAGGGCAGCGCGAGGCCGTGATCCAGTTACCCGAGACGCTACGTCCTGCGCTGGGCTCGGCGGCGACGGTTGAGCTCTACGGGCAGAACCAGCGTGCAGGCAGCGCCCGTTTACGTCAGCTGTCCGACTCTGCGGACCAACAGACCCGAACGTATGAAGCGCGTTATGTGCTGGAGGGGGCGCTCTCCAACGCCACCCTGGGTTCGACTATCTCAGTGTCTATCGCTGACACGGATGTTGCTGATGCCAAGGAATTACAGGTGCCCATAGGGGCCCTCTACGACGCGGGTAAAGGCCCGGGTGTCTGGGTGGTTGAGGGAGAACCGGAGCATGTGGTGTGGCGCCCGATCAAGGTTCGCAGCTTGAATAACGAGGCCAGTGTGCGCGTGACGGGTGATCTCCAGGTGGGTGATCGTGTCGTCGCATTGGGTGCACACCTATTGAATGAGGGAGAGAAAGTCAGGACTGAACTTGCCGGTGCCACGCAAAAAACGGTGGTTGAGGTGAGTCGATGAGCGGCTTCAATCTTTCGGCGCTGGCAGTACGCGAGCGCTCAATCACCCTGTTTTTGATCCTGCTGATTTCTGTGGGTGGGTTGTACGCCTTCTTCAAACTGGGGCGTGCGGAAGACCCCGCATTCACCATTAAACAAATGACGGTGGTCACAGCCTGGCCTGGAGCGACGGCCCAGGAGATGCAGGACCAGGTGGTAGAAAAGCTGGAAAAACGCATGCAGGAACTGCGTTGGTACGATAGGACCGAGACCTTTACCCGGCCCGGCTTGGCATTCACCACGGTTTATCTGCTCGATAGCACGCCACCCTCAGCCGTCCAGGAGGAGTTTTACCAGGCGCGCAAGAAAGTCCTGGATGAGCAGAAGGGGTTGCCGTCTGGGGTGATCGGCCCGATGGTCAATGATGAGTATTCCGATGTCACCTTCGCGCTCTATGCGCTCAAGGCCAAGGGCGAGCCGCAACGTCTGTTGGTGCGCGAAGCCGAGAGCTTGCGTCAGCGTTTGCTGCATGTAGCGGGTGTGAAGAAGGTCAACATCATCGGTGAACAGGCCGAGCGCGTTTTTGTCGAGCTGTCCTACGAGCGCCTGGCGACGCTGGGCATTTCTGCACGAGACATCTTCAGTGCGTTGAACACGCAAAACATGATAACGCCGGCCGGTTCGGTAGAAGCGAAGGGGCCCCAGGTTTTCATCCGCCTGGATGGCGCGTTTGATGACCTGCAGAAGATTCGCAATACCCCGCTGACAGTGCAGGGCAGAACCCTCAAGTTGTCCGACGTGGCTGAGGTCAAGCGCGGTTATGAGGACCCCGCGACATTCCTGGTACGCAACAACGGCGAGCCAGCACTGTTGCTCGGCGTGGTCATGCGCGATGGCTGGAACGGCCTGGATTTGGGGAAGTCGCTGGACACTGAGGCAACAGCGATCAATGAGCAGATGCCTTTGGGCATGAGCCTGACCAAGGTCACGGATCAGGCGGTGAATATTGACGCATCCGTCAACGAGTTCATGGTGAAGTTTTTTGCTGCCTTGGGCGTGGTGCTGCTGGTGTGTTTTCTCAGCATGGGCTGGCGTGTCGGCGTTGTGGTTGCCGCAGCGGTGCCGCTGACCCTGGCGGCCGTGTTCATTGTCATGGCGGCCACGGGCAAAGACTTCGATCGAATTACCCTGGGCTCGTTGATTCTGGCGCTGGGACTGCTGGTGGACGATGCCATCATTGCCATTGAAATGATGGTGGTAAAGATGGAGGAAGGCTACGACCGAATCAAGGCCTCCGCTTATGCCTGGAGCCACACGGCCGCGCCGATGTTGTCGGGGACGTTGGTGACGGCGATCGGCTTTATGCCCAACGGTTTTGCCAAGTCGACCGCTGGTGAGTACACCGCGAACATGTTCTGGATCGTTGGCATTGCGCTGATCACTTCCTGGGTGGTGGCCGTGGTGTTTACCCCTTACCTGGGCGTCAAACTGCTGCCGCAGATCAAGGTGCCTGAAGGTGGGCATACGGCGATTTACGGTACACCGAACTACCAGCGTTTCAGGCGCCTGCTGGGCAGTGTGATCCGCCGCAATGGCCTGGTGGCGACATCCGTCGTGGGCTTGTTTGTTGTTGCGATTATGGGCATGGGCGTGGTCAAGAAGCAGTTCTTTCCAACATCCGACCGACCTGAGGTGCTGGTTGAGGTGCAGATGCCTTACGGCACCTCTATCGAACAGACTGATATGGCGGCGGCCAAGGTCGAGGCGTGGTTGACTCAGCAGCCGGAAGCCAAGATCGTCACCGCTTACATTGGCCAGGGCGCGCCGCGCTTCTATTTGGCGATGGCCCCTGAGCTACCCGATCCATCCTTCGCAAAAATCGTCGTCCTGACGGCGAATCAGCAAGAGCGTGAGGCGCTCAAGATTCGGCTCAGGCAAGCCACGACCGATGGTTTGGCGCCCGAAGCCCGCGTGCGGGTGACGCAGTTGGTATTCGGTCCTTACTCACCGTATCCGGTGGCCTTTCGGGTGATGGGCGCCGACCCCGCAGTGTTGCGGGATATCGCCGCGCAGGTGCGTGAGGTCATGACCGCCAGCCCCATGATGAGGACCGTCAACACCGACTTGGGCGAGCGCGTGCCGGCACTTCATCTCACGCTGGATCAGGATCGCCTGCAAGCATTCGGCTTGACCTCGACCGATGTCGCGCAACAGCTGCAATTTCTGCTCACGGGGGTGCCTGTCACCGAGGTGCGTGAGGACATTCGTTCGGTTCAGGTGGTCGCTCGCTCCGCTGGTGAGACGCGTCTTGATCCATCGAAAATTGCCGCCTTCACGCTGACCGGCGCCCAAGGCCAGCGCGTGTCGCTGTCCCAGGTAGGAGCGGTAGATGTGCACATGGAGGAGCCCATCCTGCGGCGGCGCGATCGGACGCCGACCATCACCGTGCGCGGTGACGTGGCTGAAGGTCTTCAGCCTCCCGATGTCTCCAACGCCTTGATAACGCAGCTGCAGCCCATCATCGAAAAACTGCCGGCGGGCTACCGCATTGAGTTTGCCGGCTCGATCGAAGAGTCGGGTAAAGCGAACAAGGCATTGCTGCCGTTGTTCCCGATCATGATTGCGCTGATGTTGCTGACCATCATCATTCAGGTGCGCTCGATGTCGGCAATGATGATGGTGTTCGCCACCGCGCCTTTGGGCCTGATTGGTGTGGTGCCAATTCTGCTGTTGTTCCAGCAGCCGTTCGGGATCAACGCCTTGGTGGGATTGATTGCCTTGTCAGGGATTCTGATGCGCAACACGCTGATCCTCATTGGCCAGATCCACTCTAATAAGCAAGCCGGTCTGTCGCCTTATGACGCAGTGGTCGAAGCCACTGTGCAGCGTGCACGGCCAGTAATTCTCACGGCGTTGGCGGCGATGCTGGCGTTCATTCCGCTGACCCATTCGGTGTTCTGGGGAACGCTGGCGTACACCCTGATTGGCGGTACGTTTGCCGGCACAGTACTGACCTTGGTGTTCCTGCCAGCGATGTACACCCTCTGGTTCAAGATCAAGCCTGAGCCCGCGCATGAGCTTGCAGCGAACACTCATGTTGCTTGATACCTGCGGGCCTGGGCTGCGGCACCATCATCTGCATCGCTGTGACCGTGCGAGCCGCCGGACGCTAATCAAACTTTGGGAGAACCACCATGGCGTGGCGTAGCCTTAAAGGTTCTGGCTACCGGGGTTGCTGTCAACGACAGCGCTCTGCCCGACCTTTTCTACGCCTGGGGGAGAATTCGGCTCAAGGCTCGAATTGTTGGGCGCTCTGCGGCTGCGGATGAAATTATCCACCGATGAAAATCAGAAGCGCAGCTCGCTGGAGCGTACAAACACGTGCAGCGACAGCAAGACCGTCAGCCGGGTAAGCGCGCGGCCTTTATAGGTGTCGATCCGTTCCTGCAATTCAGGCAAGCGCGATAAGGGTTCTACCCTTGAAATGGCTGGCACCCACCGGGGTCCGACAGAACGCCAAAACGAAAAAACCCGCCAGAAGGCGGGTTTTTCGGGGTGCTCAGAGATTTTAAAAGCTTTCTCTGAAACCTTGTCTGGCTCCACGACCTGGACTCGAACCAGGGACCCAATGATTAACAGTCATTTGCTAGCTGTTAGTCGCAACGGTGCCACGGAAGAACGTGGTGGAGATATAGGGTTGCTGCATAGCGTGAGCCGCATGAGCGCAGCACGCCACGAAAGTTAGTCGGGTTGAATTGGGTTGTCAAAGCGTGGCAAAGCAATGATCTGTAGGAAAAGGAGGCGCCCGCTGTCAGTTGTCGTGCAGCCTCGAGTGCGTGTATGAACGGGTCGAGTTCCACATGGCGGACTTCAAGGCCGCAGCAGTTCGGAATAAAGAGGACTGGGGACCGAATAAAGGCGACAGTTTTATTTAAATTCCGATCAGGCCGCTGTTGGAAAGGTCGTTGCTGGAATTCGCCGACAGGTTATTGGTAGCACACGGCGCGCCGGCGTTAAGCAGATCTTCACCGGCTATCAGGTTCGGATTGTTACCGGCGATCAACCCGCCCCTCGGCGCGAGGCGATTGTCGGCCCGGGCTAGATAGAGCACCGGCACTAGGATTTGCGCGTCATCTACCTCGTTCTTCCTTTCTCCACAATTACTACTCACTTAACTTCTTAGCCAATGTAGTCTTCATTAGCTTTAACGTTCGATTCCCTTCCTTAAAACCCTCATTTAGAGCGAGTATGGCCTGCGACCTATCGAAAATATAGCCAGCTAAAAAAATTGATTCAATTGATTCAATTGCATGAATGACAACCGATTCCTCCTCAGCCTTTAGAAGCGCTAACAGAATACGCAGAGCCCGCTCATCATTCGAGTCCCCAAGGGACTCCGCGCACCGACCTCGCCACATTTCAGACTTCACTGAAAGCGCATACTCAAGTTCACCCCAACTCAAACTATCAAACTGAGAGATTTTGGAGGCTGCGATATCAATACCTACATCCGACCAATAATCTTCTGACCCTATCGAATCCAGCAAAAATTCATACTCTTTAAACATATTTCACCTATCAAAATTTCGTTGGATCCGTGCATCCTCTGCCACAAGGATAGCCAGCAGTAACGCGATCCCCCACCTTGATCACCTCAACTTTAACACCGTTAACTGTCGTTTTATGCAACGAGGCACCATCGGATCTAGTCGCGAGCGCCGGGCCATTTCCGGTAGCCCGAACAGCACTCATAGTTTGCGCATCAGTCCACGATGCGGGAAACAAGGTACTCGTTTTAATCTTCGAAACATTTCCATCAGTAAATTGCGCCACTAATTTGGCATTTCGTGTCCCTGGACTTGCCCCTACAAAACCGGACACCAACTCCCTGTTAAATTGATGCTGCCGCCAAGCGCCTGAACTCCCTCGGCGAGCGATAGTTCAAAGCGCTGTGCGGATGCTGCTCGTTGTAATGTTCGAAGGCAATTGCCAGGTTACGCAACGCCGTTTCCCGATCCGGTTTGGGCATGTGCGCCACGTAGTCACGCTTGATCGTCTTCACGAAGCTCTCCGCCATCCCGTTGCTCTGCGGGCTGCGAACTGGCGTGGTCACCGGCTGCAAGCCGATCTGTCGAGCAAACAGGCGTGTCTGTTCGGCGGTGTACGCCGAGCCGTTGTCGCTTAGCCATTGCACCGGCGTGGTGGGCAATTGATCACCGAAGCGCTTCTCCACGCTTTCCAGCATCAAGTCGCGGATATCATCGCCGCTGTACCCAGTCGGGCTTGCCACCCAGCCGATTGCTTCGCGATCACAGCAATCGAGGCGAAGGTCACGCTCAGTTTGGCGCCGTCCTCGCAGCGGAACTCAAAGCCGTCCGAGCACCAACGCGTATCGCTGGTTTTCACGGCAATACG
>NZ_JYLL01000040.1 GCF_001439695.1 Pseudomonas veronii | reverse complement strand
AGCGCCGCACTACGTGCTGCCGCATCGACGTGAGGAGCGCGTTTATCCTCGGGCGATTCGGCTGAAATCACCGAAGTATCCGATCAGAAATAAAAATGCCAGTCAGCTTAACTGACTGGCATTAGGCTTGTGGTTAGCTTTTTATTGATGTGGGTGTTTGAAAAACAATAAGTTATGTGTTTAAGAAAGCGCTCAGATCCCCCCCCCCACTTTTAGTGATTTTTGCACGGCATTTGACCGGCTTTTTTGTGGTTGGGCTAACCGCTTTTTCGTCGGGCAGAACCCTCAATAATGACATCCGATCCGAGGGTCATTAGTGTCCGGTCCTTGATTCACATCAATCTAATCCCTTTCCAAGTCATGGTTTGGGTGGATACGGTCTACCCGCTCAACCGAATTTTCAACGATGATCCGCAAGCTGTCACTCCGTGTGGCGTCGGGAGGTAGGGATAGAAGCGTCCCTACCTTTTTGGCGAAATTCAGTCCGCTTCAAACGGTTGAAGGGAGCTGAGTCCTTGCCCTAGAGAGCTGGGAGTCGTAACAAACCCTTGATTCGCTCTGCGCCCAGCCAAAATGTAAATGCAGCCCGCGCCAACCCAGTAGCTCCGCTGTCGCTGTACGCGATACGACCTTGTTCGAGGCTATCGGGGTTATCATGTCAGACCGTGGCCGGCACGAAGGTTGAAGCCCTCAAGTGGTCTAGCCATCATCCGCAAAATTAACGGCTTAATTCGCCGTACTCGTGCATACGCGATCTGGACAGTGGTAAATCATGAATGCAGTAGAAATTGAGTCCGCTATTTCGGACCTAGCCCTTGAGCCTTTTGACGCGGCGGAGTTTCCGTTTGTCTTCCTGGCTGCTTTTGGCAATAAGGAAACAGCCCTCAAACGCTTGCGTGCCGGCAACAACAACGCTTCCGACGTGCCTGGCGGCGTGCTACTGCGCAGCAACATTCATATCGCCTCATGCGAGTCTGGTAGCGTGGGCGAAACGCTCAAGTCATTGCGCGCCAGCCCGGCCACCACAAAAGCCAAAGCCAAGTTCATCCTTGCTACCGACGGGCAAATACTGGAGGCCGAAGAGCTAATTACAGGTGAAACCATCACCTGCGATTACCAGGACCTCCCCAATCACTTCGGCTTCTTGTTGCCCTTGGCCGGTATCTCCACCATTAAGGAGATCAAGGACAACCCCATCGACGTGCGCGCCACCAGCCGCCTGAACAAGCTGTACGTCGAACTGCTGAATGAGAATCCGGACTGGGCCAAAGCCGAGCGCCGCGCTGATATGAACCACTTTATGGCGCGGCTGGTGTTCTGCTTTTTTGCCGAAGACACCGACATCTTCAATGGTGATGGGCTGTTTACCAAAACGGTAGAGCAGTTCAGCGAGCGTGACGGATCCAACACTGATCAGGTGCTTTCGGAAATTTTTCGCGCTATGAACGTCAAGCGTGAAGATCGCGCCAGTGCGCAATCACGCTTACCTAGCTGGGCAGACAAGTTCCCGTATGTCAACGGCGGCCTATTCTCCGGCAGTACTGAAGCGCCTCGCTTTACGCGCATGGCGCGTACTTACCTGCTGCACGCTGGTAAACTGAACTGGCAAAAAATTAATCCCGATATCTTCGGCAGCATGATCCAGGCCGTAGCCGATGATGAAGAGCGCGGTGCACTGGGTATGCACTACACCAGTGTGCCCAACATCCTGAAGGTGCTGAACCCTCTATTTCTGGATGGCCTGCGTGCACAGCTGGAAGCTGCCGGTGACAATAAGGCCAAACTGCTGAACCTCCGCAAACGTATGGCGCGTATCCGGGTATTTGACCCCGCCTGTGGCTCTGGAAACTTCTTGGTCATTGCTTACAAACAGATGCGCGAGATCGAGGCAGAGATCAATCGCTGTCGCGGCGAGGCCAACAATAAATCGGAAATTCCGTTGACCAACTTTCGCGGTATTGAATTACGCGACTTTCCGGCAGAGATTGCCCGGCTAGCGCTGATCATCGCCGAGTTTCAGTGCGATGTGTTGTATCGCGGTCAGCAGGATGCCCTAGCCGAGTTCCTACCCTTGAATGCGCAGAACTGGATTGTCTGCGGAAATGCGCTGCGCTTGGACTGGTTGAGCATCTGTCCCCCAACAGGGACAGGGGTCAAAGTGCTTGCCGATGACCTATTCGGAACGCCGCTCAATCAAACAGAAATAGACTTCGTGAATGAAGGCGGCGAGACTTACATTTGTGGAAATCCACCATATCTAGGAAGCAAGCGGCAAACCGAAGAACAGAAATCAGATCTTGAGGCCGTCTTCGGACACCTCACTCCAAACTGGAGATCTTTAGATTATGTTGCGGGATGGTTTTTAAAAGCATCCGACTTCCGATCTCAGGCAAGTTCCTCGGCGGGATTTGTGGCAACCAATTCTATTTGTCAGGGGCAACAGGCGTCCATCCTATGGCCTCTTGTATTTGGCGTTGGGTATGAGATCAATTTTGCTCACACCTCATTTAACTGGAGAAACCTGGCTAGTCATAATGCTGGAGTTACCGTTGTTATCGTTGGGATTGCATTGTGCAAAACTGGCGTAAAAAAACTCTACCACTCTGACGCACAAGAAAACTCTGTTTTACGAGAGGTGCCGACCATCAATGCCTACCTAATTCCAGGCTCCAATATAATAATCGAGGCAACCCGAAAGCAGATTGCAGGACTGCCTGAGTTTGAGCGCGGGAACTCCCCTACTGACGGCGGTCATCTACTTCTGGACAGAGCCGATTTGAAAGAAATGGGGCTTAATGAAAGTCAAGCCAAGCAATTCATTCGACCCTTTATTGGGTCATTGGAGCTGATTCGGGGGGCAAGTAGGTTTTGCATCTGGATTGAAGATGAAGATGTTGACAACGCGATGTCAATCAACTCGGTCGCTGATCGAGTTGCTAAAGTCCGTTCGTTTCGGTTGCTCAGTACCAAATTGGCAACTAGAAAAGCGGCAAATTGGGCTTATAGATTCGATGAGCGTAAGCCACTACCAAGCGTACCTTCGATCTGTGTTCCTGTAACAAGCTCTGAGAATCGAGCATATCTACCTGCAGATTTACTGCCTGCAGAGGTCGCAATCTCGAATCTTGCCTTCGGAATGCCCTGTGCGGAAATCTGGGTACTAAGTATCGTGGTTTCTCGCATGATGCTTTCTTGGGTATCCGCCGTTTGTGCACGGATGAGAACAGATTACAGATTTACAAATACACTCTGCTGGAACACCTTTCCCGCCCCACTGCTTACCGAGCAGAACAAGGCCGATCTGACCCGCAGTGCCGAGGACATTCTTCTGGCTCGCGAAGCGCATTTTCCTGCCACCATTGCCGACCTATACGATCCAGAGTCCATGCCGGACAACCTGCGGCACGCCCATGAACGCAACGATGAAGTGCTGGAGCGTATCTACATCGGCCGTCGCTTTAGAAACGACACCGAACGGCTGGAAAAGCTGTTTGACCTCTACACCAAGATGACAGCTGATACAGCGAAGGCCACGCCGAAAAAACCACGAGGAAAGATGGCATGAGCGACACCTCTGCTAGCCTGACAACCCCACCCGAGGGCTACGGCGAGTGGCTGGCCGACCTCAAAAGCCGCATCCACAAAGCCCAACAGCGTGCCACGCTGGCTGTAAACCGCGAACTGGTGTACCTGTACTGGCGGATCGGCAAAGATATTTTGACCCGGCAGGCACAGCAGGGCTGGGGTGCCAAGGTGATCGAGAGACTGGCACACGACTTGCGTACCGCCTTTCCTGAGATGAAGGGATTTTCCCGTGCCAACCTAATGTATATGCGAGCCTTTGCGGAGGCTTGGCCGGATGCCGCAATTGTCCAACAGGCTGTTGGACAATTGCCCTGGGGGCATAACCTGGTGTTGCTGACCAAGCTGAAAGACCCACAGCAGCGTCTGGCCTATGCCCAGAGCGCGGTTGTGCATGGTTGGTCGCGTAATGTGCTGAACATCCATATCGAAACCCGCCTGCTGGAGCGCAGTGGTGCAGCGGTCACTAACTTCGATATCAGCTTGCCCAAGGCGCAGTCCGACCTGGCCCGCGAGTCGCTGAAAGATCCTTATCGTTTTGACTTCCTAGGTCTGCGCGATGAAGCGCAAGAGCGCGAGATCGAACATGCCCTAGTCAAGCACGTCACCGAGTTTCTATTGGAACTGGGCGCAGGCTTTGCATTTGTCGGGCGGCAGGTACTGCTGGATGTAGGTGGTGACGAGTTCTTCATCGACTTGCTGTTCTACCACCTCAAGCTGCGCTGCTATGTGGTGATCGAACTCAAGGCCGGCAAGTTCAAGCCCGAGCACCTAGGCCAGCTTGGGTTTTATATGACGGCTGTGGATCGCCAGGTCAAAGGTGAACACGACACCCCCACCATCGGCCTTTTACTCTGCAAGAGCAAAAACAAGATCGTGGCCGAATATGCGCTGGGCGATAAGACTCAGCCCATGGGCATTGCCGAGTACAAATTGCTCGAATCGCTACCTGCCGAATTGCAAACCAGCCTGCCCAGCATTGAACAGATTGAACGTGAACTTGCAGGCGACGGCACCCTCATGGAGGATGAATCACAGTGACTAACAGTACCAACCCGACCAACAGCTACACGGTGCCGTCGGTATCCATTGCTACAGCGCACACTGGCGCCTCCAGCAAGGCCAATGAGTTGGGCATGCGTACCATGCAGGAACGTGCCTATGCCAAGCGCGGCGAACAGTACTTGCTGATCAAGTCGCCCCCAGCATCAGGTAAGTCCCGTGCCCTGATGTTTATAGCGCTGGATAAGCTACATAACCAGGACTTGCAACAGGCAATTGTCGTGGTGCCGGAGCGCTCCATTGGCGGTAGTTTCGCCGATGAGCCGCTGAGCAAGTTTGGTTTTTACTGGGACTGGCAAGTAGCTCCGCAGTGGAACCTATGCAATGCACCAGGCATTGACGAGCCGCGAGTGGCCAAGACCAAGGTCGAGGCCGTACGCGCTTTCCTGAATAGCCCCGACAAAATATTGGTCTGCACCCATGCCACCTTCCGTTTTGCCGTGGAAGAGTTGGGTATCGAAGCTTTCGACAACCGCCTGATCGCCATCGATGAGTTCCACCACGTTTCCGCTAACCCGGACAACAAGTTGGGTGGACAGCTAAGTGCGTTTATCAGTCGCGATAAAGTGCATTTGGTCGCCATGACAGGCTCTTATTTTCGTGGCGATAGCGAAGCTGTGCTGGCGCCGGCGGAAGAAAGCAGGTTTGAGACGGTGACTTACACCTACTACGAACAGCTCAACGGCTACCGCTGGCTCAAGTCGCTGGACATCGGCTACTTCTTCTACACAGGCAAGTATGTGGATGCTGTCGCCAAGGTGCTGGACCCAGTGCTGAAAACTATCGTACATATTCCTCATCCCGCTGCGCGTGAAAGCCTCAAAGACAAGGAGCGCGAGGTCAACGAAATTATGAGTGCGCTGGGTGATTGGCAGGGTGTCGACCCTGCCACCGGCTTCCACCTCATCAAAGCCAAGGACGGTCGCACGCTGAAAGTGGCAGACTTGGTGGATGACAGCGATGCGTCCAGGCGCTCCAAAGTGCTCAATGCACTGAAGGACCCTATGCAGAAGAACAACCGAGACAACGTGGATGTGATCATCGCACTGGGCATGGCGAAGGAAGGCTTCGACTGGATCTGGTGCGAGCATGCGCTGACCATCGGCTACCGTTCGAGCCTGACCGAAATAGTGCAAATCATCGGCCGCGCCACGCGTGATGCTGAGGGCAAGGAGCGCTCGCGCTTCACCAACTTGATCGCTGAGCCTATGGCCGACCAAGCGGCTGTAGCCGAAGCAGTGAATGATATGCTTAAGGCCATTTCCGCCAGCCTACTGATGGAACAGGTGCTTGCCCCGCGCTATGAGTTCACCCCGAAAGATACTGGGCCGAAAGAAGGCTTCATTTACAACGGTGGTGAGGGCTATCAATCAGGTGGCACCAATCTGGGTGTGAATGAAACCACAGGTCAGTACCATGTCGAAATCAACGGTCTGACCACGCCGCAAAGCACAGAAGCCACGCGCATCTGCAAAGAAGACTTGAACGAGGTGGTAACCAGCTTCCTGCAGGACAAAACCGTGCTGGAACGCGGCCTATTCGACAAGGAAAACACCCTACCCGAAGAGCTGACCCAACTGCGCATGGGCAAGATCGTGCGCGAGCGTTACCCCGACTTGAGCGACGTCGACCAAGAAGCAATCCGTCAGCATGCCATCGCGGCCATGAACATTACCCAACAGGCCAAATTGATGTTGGCTCAGACCGACTCCAGCGAGAGTGGCGCCTTACAAGGCAGTACGTCTCTGCTGGAAGGCGTGCGCAAATTCGTCAACGTGCGCGAGCTAGACATTGATCTGATCGACCGCATCAACCCTTTTGAAGCCGCCTATGCGGTGCTGGCTAAGGCGATGGATGAAAAATCCCTGCGTCAGGTGCAGGCCAGCATTGCAGCCAAGAAGGTGAGCATTCCTGAAAGCGAAGCACGAGACTTAGCAATGCGCGCCCTGCAGTTCAAAAACGAGCGTGGTCGGTTACCAGACATCAACTCTGCCGATGTCTGGGAGAAACGAATGGCTGAAGGCGTGGTTGCGTTCGCCCGGTACCGCGCCCAAGCCAAAGCGGCACAGGGAGAATCCGCTAATGGCTAAGATGAACGATGACGACCTACTGAATGCGCTAGGGGTAGAAGTTCCCTCACTAAAGACAGCCACTCGAACCCCTCGCGAAGAACGCATCATCGCTGGTTTCGAGGACATTCAGCGCTTCTATCAGACCCATGGCCGCGCCCCACTACATGGTGAAGACCGCGACATCTTCGAGCGCCTGTACGCTGTTCGATTGGATCAGCTTCGCAAGCTACCGGAAGCACAAGCCCTATTGGCAGGCTTGGATAGTCACGGGCTACTGTCAGGTGCTGCGGTAGCCACGGTAAATGTGAATGACCTAGATGAGGACGCCTTGCTCGCCGAGCTGGGCATCGGCAGTGAGTCTGTCGACCAGGACGACATCACCGTGCTGCGGCATGTGCGTTCCAGCGCGGCAATAAAGGCGGCAGAAGAAATTGCCGCCCGGAACCCATGTAAAGACTTCGAGAGCTTTAAGCCACTGTTTGACGAGGTGGAAGCAGGCCTCAAGCAAAAACTGTGGGTAACCAAGCCCTTTGGCAAGAACGCCAGCATCGAGGTCGGGGACTTTTTCATTCTGAGCGGGCTCATTGCCTATGTCGCTGAGGTGGGAGACACCTACAAGACGCCAAATGCGGAGACGAATGGGCGTTTGCGGGTCATCTACTCCAATGAGACAGAAAGTGATCTGCTATTACGATCCTTGCAGCGGGCGCTATATAAAGACGGTGACGGACGTGCAGGGTCTCGGATCATCAAAGTAGACTCTGGCCCACTGTTTAGCGACATAACCGAGCCGGACGACATCGAGACTGGCACCATTTATGTGTTACGCAGCCTGTCCAACCATCCCTACGTGGCCGAGCACCGCGAGCTGATCCACAAGATCGGCGTAACCGGTGGCCGAGTGGAAACGCGTATCGCGGCGGCGGCGAAAGATGCCACCTACCTGTTGGCCGATGTGGAGGTGGTCGCAACTTACAAGCTTCACAACCTGAACCGCACCCGGCTGGAAAACATCTTCCACCGCCTGTTCGGCGCAGCACAGCTAGACTTGACCATCGAAGATCGCTTCGGCCATCCAGTTAAACCTAGGGAGTGGTTCCTGGTGCCGCTGCATGTGATCAATGAAGCGGTTGAGCGCATTCGAGATGGGTCGATTACCGATGTGGTCTATGATCTCCACTCGGCTCGCCTGGTCAGCCAAAGACACTGATGAAGTATAGTGATCTTGTCTGATCCTGAAACTCTTCTGGGCGGCCACTAAATTTTTCTGCTAACTGCAAGTAACGGTACTGCGATGTCAGTATGCGGTTTTCAGTAGATGAGGGTTGCTTTCAAAAAGACATTAAAAAGCCGGCTTGTGGCCGGCTTCTCGGGGACCGCCTCAGCTTGTTTTTGACAAACCTCACCAGCCTTCAAATCGCTCAGCCAACATCGCGTCTGGCTGAATAGTCAGGGCATCCGCGGGAGTTTTTCCGCATCGCCTGGCAGGGTGAATGGCCTAAAACCAGCCCCTGCCAAATGTGCGGCGCATGATACCCACATTCACCTCAGTTGCCCACCTCCGTATCCGATTTAGAGCCTTCCCAGCCCAGCAGGTGTTCATCCAGCGGCACGGGTGGGCGGCGGTTGTTGAGGGTGGACCACCAGAACACCCAGCCGACGATCTGGAAGTTCTGTTCGAAGCGTTGATCGAAGGTCAGGTATTCGTCGGGGTGTTCGCCGGCGTTGTGGCTGCGCATGCGCAGGCCGCCGCCGGGGCGGTTGTAGAGGTATTTGATGCGCAGCATGTCGTCGTGTTCGACGGCGTAGATTTCGCCGTCGATGATTTGGGTGCGGCCGCGGTCGATGGCGAGCGTGGCGCCTTGTTGGATGATGTCGACCATGCTGTTATCGACCATGTAGGCGCCGAGGGCGCGGTCGGGGTTTACGTTTAAGGTCTCGAGGGTGTGACGGGAGAGGCGGATACGTTCGGTTGAGGTGAAGGACGGATGGAGGGTGATCTCCACATCGATTGTTTCCGGGGAACGGGCCGGGCCTGTGAGGTATTTGCCGCTTTCTTCGCGGGTGGGCAATGCTTTCCTTGCATCTTGAGCGTCCAACAGGAAGTTGGCCGGTGGGTGTTTAGGGCCTACACCGGCGTGCAGCCAGCGGCTGGAGACGCACAACAGTTCTGCGATTTCGTTGAGTCGGCCCATGGGAACACCGCGTTTGAACCAGTTGTTCACGTGCTGAGGCGTGACGCCGCGGTTCTTGGCGAAGTCGGAAGCGGAAAGATGAACTTCCCGTAATAGCGCTTTTAAGCGATCACCTGATGTATTCATAAACGCTGAGTTTACTGGCCGGGAAAATAGATCAAATAAACTATGCGTTCAATTGCCGGTGTAGGTTTTTACTTAGTTGTAGCCTGATCTTTCGTTGGCGCTGCTTAGTTCAACATAGAGTGTTAATAATTGAACTTGGCGTTTAATTTTTTCCACAAAAAAAGCCCCGAATGATCGGGGCTTTTTTGATTGCCGGGGCAATGAGGAGCCGGTATCAGCCTTTGTAGGCAGCGACCGACTTCATGATCTCGGCGCGGGCGGCGTCTGCGTTGCCCCAACCGTCGATCTTCACCCATTTGCCTTTTTCGAGGTCTTTGTAGTTCTCGAAGAAGTGCTTGATCTGTTCCAGCAGCAGTGGCGGCAGATCGGTGTATTCCTTCACGTCCACGTACAGCTGGGACAGCTTGTCGTGGGGTACTGCGATGACTTTGGCATCGCCGCCGCCGTCGTCGGTCATGTTCAGGATGCCGACTGGACGCGCGCGGATAACCGAGCCCGGGGTAACCGGGTAAGGGGTTACGACCAGCACGTCGAGGGGGTCGCCGTCGTCAGCCAGGGTGTTGGGGATGAAACCGTAGTTGGCCGGGTAGAACATCGGGGTGGCCATGAACCGGTCAACGAACAGGCAGTCGCTGTCTTTGTCGATTTCGTATTTGATCGGCGCGTGGTTGGCCGGAATCTCGATGGCGACGTAGATGTCGTTCGGCAGGTCTTTGCCAGCCGGAATCTTGCTGTAGCTCATTGGGCGTTGCCCCCGTAGTTGGCCATGTACATGGCCGGATTGGCCTAAAAGTGGCGGCGATTATAGGCATATTCTGACGCCGATGCCATGCACCAGACGTCGTACAGTCATTCGCCTTGTGGCTGATAACGCGGGTCGTGCGCTTGCAGCTGCGCGAGGCGGGCCAGAGGGTCCTGGCGGTAAAAATGACTGAGTTGGGCGTACACCTGTGGATAACTTTCCACCAATAAATCTGGCGCGCTGAAAAAATATTCGCTGGTGACCGCGAAAAATTCCGCCGGGTTTTCGGCGGCGTAGGGGTCGATGGCGGTTTCGGCGTCGGGGTTGGCGTCCAGTTGACGGTTAAGCTCATCGTAGGCGCCTTGCATCACGCGGGCCCAGTCTTGCACGCGCATGTCGTGGTGCAGGGGCGGCAGGCCGTTGGCGTCGCCGTTGAGCATGTCGAGCTTGTGCGCCAGTTCGTGGATCACCAGGTTGTAGCCTTCCCAGTTGCCGCTGGCCAGCACGCCGGGCCAGGCGAGGATCACCGGGCCTTGTTGCCAGGCTTCGCCGCTGTGCTCGCCGTCCCACTCGTGCTCGACGCCACTGGCATCGCGATGACGTTGCGGGCTGAGGAAGTCGTCGGGGTACAGCACGATCTCGTGGAAGCCCTGATACCAGTCGAGGTCGCCGAGGTTCATCAGTGGCAGTTGCGCCTGGGCGGCGAGCAGCAGGCGTTGTTCCTGGTGCAGCTCGACGCCGGGCAGGGCGGTGAGGTGTTTTTCGGCGAGAAACACCACGCAGGCTTCGCGCAGCCACTGGTCTTGCTCGGCGCTGATGCCGTCGAGGAAGGTCAGGTGCTCGCGCACCCGCTGCCAGGTGTCATCGGCAATCGGGTGCTTGGCCAACAGGCGCCGGCGACGCCAGGCGCTGAGGGACCACATCGCAGGTTACTGCGGCTTGGCTTCGGAAGACGCGCGACCAAAGCGGCTGCGGAACACGCTGATGATCATCGGCACCAGCGACAGCAGGATGATGAACACCACCAGCAGCGAGAGGTTTTTCTTGATGAACGGCACGTTGCCGAAGAAGTAGCCCAGGGTTACCAGGCCGCCGACCCAGAAGACGGTGCCCAGCACGCTGAAGCCGAAGAAGCGCGGGTAGGGCATTTTCGCGATACCGGCGACGAACGGCGCAAAGGTGCGCAGGATCGGCAGGAAACGCGCCAGGGTCACGGTTTTGCCGCCGTGCTTGTCGTAGAAGTCGTGGGTTTTTTGCAGGTAGTCGCGGCGGAAGATTTTCGAGTTCGGGTTGCTGAACAGGCGTTCGCCGGCTGTTCGCCCGATCACGTAGTTGGTGCTGTCGCCGAGGATCGCCGCCAACATCAATAGACCGGCGAGCAAGACCGGGTCCATGCCGCCACCCGCCGCCACCGCGCCGGCAATGAACAGTAATGAATCACCCGGCAGGAACGGCATGACCACCAGGCCGGTTTCGCAAAAGATTACAAGGAACAGAATGGCGTAGATCCACAGACCGTAATTTTTTACCAGCAGGTCGAGGTAGACGTCGAGATGCAGGATAAGGTCAAGCGGGTTGAAATCCATGGATGGCACCTGTGTGAATGGCCCGACTCAGCAGGCCTGTGCGGAGGCTCGGGTAATAAGGCTACAAGTATTTGTCGCGCTTCTTACAACCCTGAAAGGTCGGCATTATACGGATTGAGAAGTGAAAAGAGTGTGTGGGTTTTGTAGCGGGGGATGTCATGGCACTCTGCTCCCAGAGCACCACCGAACCAAATGTGGGAGGGGGCTTGCCCCCGATGGGCGCGTGTCAGTTATAAATAGTCTGACGGGTCCACGGCTATCGGGAGCAAGCTCCTCCCACAGGAATTTTGGGGGGCTTGGGGGATGGGGTCAGTCTTCGCTGATCGGCAACACGTAGTTCTTGAACTCGCTGTCTTCGCGAAAACCCATCGACTCATACGTCTTCTGCGCCACGTTATTGTTGCTGCTGGTCGACACCCGCAGCCGCACCGCATGGGTTTCCTTGGCCATCTTCTTCGCCGCGCGCATCAGGTTGTCGGCTACCAATTGCCGGCGCGCGTCTTCGGCGACATAGATGTCGTTGAGGATCCACACCCGTTTGAGCGACAACGAAGAAAAGCTCGGGTACAGCTGACAGAACCCGAGCAAGCGTTTGTCGTCGTCATCGGCCAGGGCCAGGTAGATCACCGATTCCTTGCGGCGCAGGCGTTTTTCCAGGAAGGCCCGCGAAGAGTCCGGGAACGGCAGCGCCCCGTAGAACTCGCGGTATTTGACGAATAACGGGGTCAACAGGTCCAGGTGTTCCAGGGTCGCTTGAGTGATCCGCATGCCAGGCCTCAACTTCCAGATGGTATATGACCACGCGAGCGGCCGTGACTCGATGCTGCCTAAAGACGCGAAAAAGCGCAATCGTGCGGGGATCAGTCGGTGGGCGGGCTGAGCAGGAAATTGCCTTTCACCAAGTCCGGGTCATCTGACTCGATGGTCTGAACCTGCGCCTCATCCTTGAGGTTGACCCCCGACAACTGCCGACGGCAGGCCTCCCGCATCAAGTACAACAGGCGATGGGCCGCCATGCCATAACTCAAACCCTCCAGGCGCACGTTGGAGATGCAGTTGCGGTACGCGTCGGTGAGGCCAACCTTGGGGTTGTAGGTGAAATACAGGCCCAGGCTGTCCGGCGAACTGAGCCCCGGTCGTTCACCGATGAGGATCACCACCATCTTGGCGCCGAGTAACTGGCCAATCTCATCGGCCACCGCGACGCGGCCCTGTTCCACCAGGATCACCGGTGACAAGGACCAGCCTTCGGCGTGGGTCTGTTCCTCCATGCGCGTGAGAAACGGCAACGTGTGTTTATGCACCGCCAACGCCGACAAACCATCGGCCACCACCACGGCCAGGTCGATACCGCCGGGGTTGGCCGCCGCATGGTCGCGCAGCGCCTGGGCTGACTCATCGCTCAGACGCCGCCCCAGGTCCGGGCGTTGCAGGTAGCTGTGGCGGTCGACGGCGGCGCTGTGCAGCAACAGGCTGTCACGCCCGCGTTCGGCGAGCTGAGTGCTGAGGCCGACGTGGTCGAAGGGCAGGTGGACCGCGTCCCGCGCCTGGGCGTGGGCGAATTGGAAGTCCAACTGTGCGCTGGTGGGGATGCTGGTGCCAGTACGGCCCAGGGCGATGCGCGCCGGGGTCAGGCGACGCAGTTCCAGCCACGGGTTTTCGGGTAAGTCTGGTTGCACGGGCGGCTCCTTCATCCCAATTGCGCCAAGGCGTGGCGAAACGCCGGTGGCAGGCTGTTGCCGAAGCGCACTTTGCCGTCGGCTTGCGTGAAAATGCCCATGTTCGCCAGCCACTGTTCAAACTCCGGCGCCGGCTTTAAACCCAATGTCTGGCGGGCGTACAGGGCGTCGTGGAACGAGGTGGTCTGGTAGTTGAGCATGATGTCGTCGGAACCGGGAATGCCCATGATGAAGTTGATCCCGGCCACGCCCAGCAGGGTCAGCAGGGTGTCCATGTCGTCCTGGTCGGCTTCGGCGTGGTTGGTGTAGCAGATGTCGCAACCCATCGGCACCCCCAGCAGCTTGCCGCAGAAGTGGTCTTCGAGGCCGGCGCGGATGATCTGTTTGCCGTTGTACAGGTACTCGGGGCCGATAAAACCGACCACGGTGTTCACCAGGAACGGCTTGAAGTGCCGGGCCACGGCGTAGGCGCGGGTTTCACAGGTTTGCTGGTCGACGCCGAAGTGCGCGTTGGCCGACAAGGCGCTGCCCTGGCCGGTTTCGAAATACATCAGGTTCTGCCCGAGGGTGCCACGGTTCAGGCTCAGGCCTGCTTCGTAGCCCTCCTGCAGCACGCTCAGGCTGATGCCGAAACTGGCGTTGGCCGCCTCGGTGCCGGCGATCGACTGGAACACCAGGTCCAGCGGCACGCCACGGTTGATGGCTTCGATGGAGGTGGTGACGTGGGTCAGCACGCAGGCCTGGGTGGGGATTTCGTAACGCTGGATGATCGCGTCGAGCATCTCCAGCATGGCGCAGATCGAGGCGATGCTGTCGGTGGCCGGGTTGATGCCGATCATGGCGTCGCCGTTGCCGTACAGCAGTCCGTCGAGAATGCTCGCCGCGATGCCCGCCGGTTCGTCGGTGGGGTGGTTGGGTTGCAGGCGGGTCGACAAGCGGCCGCGCAGGCCCATGGTGCCGCGAAACCGGGTGACCACGCGGATCTTCTGCGCGACCAGTACCAGGTCTTGCACGCGCATGATCTTCGACACGGCGGCGGCCATTTCTGGTGTCAGCCCTGGCGCCAAGGCGCGTAGGGATTGTTCATCGGCTGCGTCACTGAGCAGCCAGTCGCGCAGGCCGCCGACGGTCAGGTGGCTGACGGCGGTAAACGCCTGTTTATCGTGGGTGTCGATGATCAGCCGGGTGACTTCGTCGCTTTCATAGGGAATCAGCGCCTCTTGCAGGAAGTGCTTCAGCGGGATATTCGCCAAGGCCATTTGCGCCGCCACCCGCTCGCCATCGTTCTGTGCGGCGACGCCAGCGAGGAAGTCGCCTGAACGGGCGGGGCTGGCCTTGGCCATCACGTCCTTGAGGCTGTCGAAGCGGTAGGTCGATGCACCCACCGCGTGGGAAAAACTTGCCATACAGTGTCTCCTTGATGACGCGGGCAAATATGGGTAAGGCGCCCGCGTCGAGGTTTACGGCAGTCAGTGCAAGGCGGCCTCTGCGGCCTGGATCGCCGCGAACTCTTCTTCCGGCGTGCCTGCTACCAAGTGATGCCGGCTGTAGAAAGCAAAGTAAGCAATTAATACTCCATAGATGATTGCAGCGCCAATCACCACTCGCGGGTCGACCAGAAAGCCCGCCACCACGGCCACGCAGGCCAATACCAGGGCCACGCCGGAGGTAAAGATGCCGCCTGGCGTGCGGTACGGACGATCCATTTTGGGGCGACGGATGCGCAGGGTGATGTGCGCGGCCATCATCAGCACGTAGGAAATGGTCGCGCCAAACACCGCCACCAGAATCAGCAGGTCGCCCTGGCCGGTCAGCGACAGGCCGAAACCGATAATGCCGGGGATCACCAGCGCCAGGACCGGCGCCTTGCTTTTGTTGGTCTGGGACAGTTTGCGCGGCAGGTAGCCGGCGCGGGACAACGCGAAGATCTGCCGCGAATAGGCGTAAATAATCGAGAAAAAGCTGGCGATCAAGCCCGCCAGGCCGACCAGGTTGACGAAGCTGCCCATCCAGGTCGAGCCGCCATACGACAGCGCCAACGCTTCAACCAGCGGGTTGCCGGACTTGATCAGCGCGTAGGTGCCAGCGCCGCCCGGTGCAATCACCAGGATCAGCAGGGCAAAACTGGTCAGCACCACAATGGCGCCGATCAGGCCGCGGGGCAGGTCGCGCTTCGGGTTCTTGGTTTCTTCGGCCGCCAGCGGCACGCCTTCGACTGCCAGGAAGAACCAGATCGCATACGGAATCGCCGCCCACACGCCGACGTAGCCGAATGGCAGGAAGGTGCTGGCGCCCTTGGCGTCGGTCACCGGGATGTCGAGCAGGTTGGCGACGTTGAAGTGCGGCACCATCGAGACCAGGAACACGCCCAGTGCAATGGCGGCGACGGCGGTGATGACAAACATCAGCTTCAAGGCTTCACCCACGCCAAAGATATGGATGCCGATGAAGATGATGTAGAACGCCAGGTAAATCATCCAGCCGCCGATGCCGAACAACGACTCGCAATAGGCGCCGATGAACACCGCGATGGCGGCGGGGGCGATGGCGTATTCGATCAGGATCGCGGTGCCCGTCAGGAACCCGCCCCAAGGGCCAAAGGCGCTGCGGGCAAAACCGTAGCCACCGCCGGCAGTAGGAATCATGGAAGACAGTTCGGCCAGGGAAAAGCACATGCACAGGTACATGGTGGCCATCAGTAATGTGGCGAGGAACATGCCGCCCCAGCCACCCTGGGCCAGGCCGAAGTTCCAGCCGGCGTAGTCGCCGGAGATCACGTAGGCAACGCCAAGGCCGACCAGCAGCACCCAGCCGGCGGCGCCTTTTTTCAGTTCGCGTTGTTGGAAGTATTGGGAATCGACTTTTTCGAAGTCGACGGAGGATCCAGTGGGTTCGCTAGGCATGGGAAAGTACCTTTCATTCTTATTGTTTTGGTCCCGACAAGTTGTCGCCGGGTAATGTAGGAGCGAGTTTGCTCGCGAAAAACTTCAGAGCACCGCGCAGAGCCAGGCTATCCGCGTAATCGTTGAGGTTCTTCGCGAGCAAGCTCGCTCCTACGGGGGCGGTTATCGCCCCGGCGGTGTTGGGTTAGAAGAAGCCCAATGGATTGATGTCGTAGCTCACCAGCAGGTTCTTGGTCTGCTGGTAGTGATCCAACATCATCTTGTGGGTTTCACGACCGACGCCGGACTTCTTGTAACCGCCAAACGCGGCATGCGCCGGGTACAGGTGGTAGCAGTTGGTCCACACGCGGCCCGCCTTGATCGCCCGGCCCATGCGGTAGGCGCGGTTGATGTCGCGGGTCCACAGGCCGGCGCCGAGGCCGAACTCGGTGTCGTTGGCGATCGCCAGGGCTTCGGCTTCATCCTTGAAGGTGGTGATGCTCACCACCGGGCCGAAGATTTCTTCCTGGAACACCCGCATCTTGTTGGTGCCCTTGAGCAGGGTCGGCTGGATGTAATAGCCGGTGGCCAGATCACCTGTCAGCTTCTCGACCTTGCCGCCGGCCAGCAACTCGGCGCCTTCGCCCTTGGCGATTTCCAGGTACGACAGGATCTTGTCGAACTGCTGCTCGGACGCCTGGGCGCCGACCATGGTGTCGGTGTCCAGCGGGTCGCCACGCTTGATCGACGCGACCTTCTTCATCACCACTTTCATGAAGTCGTCGTAGATCGACTCTTCCACCAGCGCGCGGGATGGGCAGGTACACACTTCGCCCTGGTTGAAGAACGCCAGCACCAAGCCTTCGGCGGCTTTCTCGATGAATTGCGGTTCGGCTTTCATGATGTCGGCGAAGAAGATGTTCGGCGACTTGCCACCCAGTTCAACGGTGGACGGAATAATGTTCTCGGCCGCGCAATGCATGATGTGCGCGCCCACCGGGGTAGAGCCGGTGAAGGCGATCTTGGCGATGCGCTTGCTGGTGGCCAGGGCTTCGCCGGCTTCTTTGCCGAAACCGTGGACCACGTTCAGCACGCCCGGCGGCAGCAGGTCGCCGATGACTTCCATCAGCACGTTGATGCCCAGCGGGGTTTGCTCGGCCGGCTTGAGCACCACGCAGTTGCCGGCGGCCAGGGCCGGGGCGAGTTTCCAGGCGGCCATCAGCAGCGGGAAGTTCCACGGGATGATCTGGCCGACCACGCCCAGGGGCTCATGGAAGTGATAGGCGGCGGTGTGTTCGTTGATTTCGGCGCTGCTGCCTTCCTGGGCGCGGATGCAACCGGCGAAGTAGCGGAAGTGGTCGGCGGCCAGCGGGATGTCGGCGTTGAGGGTTTCACGCACGGCCTTGCCGTTGTCCCAGGTTTCGGTGATGGCCAGCAGTTCGAGGTTCTGTTCGATACGGTCGGCGATCTTCAGCAGCACCAGCGAGCGGTCCTGGGCAGAGGTTTTGCCCCAGGCGTCGGCGGCGGCATGCGCGGCGTCCAGCGCCTTGTCGATGTCTTTGGCGGTGGAACGTGGGAATTCGGCGATGGGCTTGCCGTTGACCGGGGAAGTGTTGGTGAAGTAGTTGCCATCGATCGGCGCCACGAATTCGCCGCCGATGTAGTTGCCGTACTTGGCCTTGAACGAAACGATGGCGCCTTCAGTACCGGGGTGTGCGTAACGCATGGTGGGTATCTCCTGGCTTTTTATGTTTATTGGAGTGCAGCGCGGCAAGCGCTTGATAAAGCGTAGAGCAAAGGTCGGGCCACTGCCTTGCAAGCCAGTTAAATCAGGGGGTTGGCGAGAGCCAAAAAGTGCGGCTGTGCCAGCCTTGGTACAGTCTGTGTGACAGTTTGTGCCATGCACGGTACAACCTGTGACCGGTGGGTCGGCGCGGGATTGCAATGGCCGGGTGGCTGGGGGATGCTGGACGTTCTCACGCAGGGAGAATAATAAGAACATGCATCACGATCATTTCAGTCGCCATGCCCAGCAAGTCTTGACCGTGACCCGTGGGCAAGACCTTTCCCAGGGCCCCGGCAGCGACCCGTCCATCGCCCGCTCCTGGCTGCGTTGCCTGGAGGATTATCACCTCGACCCTGCGCTGAGCATCGCCCCCACCGTGCTCGAACATGGCCGTCTGCTGGAAAGCCGCGAGCGCCTGCAGCAGGTGCTGCACATCGCTGGCGGCGAGATGAACAGCCTGCATCAGCAACTTTCGGGCGCCGGTCACGCCGTGCTGCTCACCGACGCGCGCGGGGTGATCCTCAACTGCGTCACCGCGCCGTCCGAGCGCAAGATTTTCGAGCGCGCCGGGTTGTGGCTCGGCGCCGACTGGAGCGAGGCCTGCGAAGGCACCAATGGCATCGGCACCTGCCTGGTGGAGCGCCAGTCGTTGACCATTCACCGCGATGAGCATTTTCGCGGGCGCCACACCGGGCTGACCTGTTCGGCGAGCCCGGTGTTCGATCCCCATGGTGAGTTGCTGGCGGTGCTGGACGTGTCGTCGGCGCGGGAAGCGGTGTCGCGTCAGAGCCAGTTCCACACCATGGCGCTGGTCAACCTGTCGGCGAAGATGATCGAGAGTTGTTACTTCCTGCGTCACTTTGAACACCACTGGCTGCTGCGTTTTCACTTGCAGGCGGAGTCCGTGGGCTTGTTCAGTGAAGGGCTGCTGGCGTTCGACGGTGAAGGGCGCATTTGCGCAGTCAACCAAAGTGCCCTGAACCTGTTGGGGCAGATGCGTGGTGGCTTGCTGGGGCAGCCTGTGGAAGCGCTTTTCGAATGCACCCTGGATCAACTGCTGGGCCGCGCCAGCGCCAATGCCACAGCGAGTTGGCCGCTGCGGACGCGGGACGGTCGACATCTGTTTGCCGCGTTGCGCGGCCAGCCGCGCAGTGTGCCGGTGCCCGTACCGCCGCAGCCGGTGGTTGCCGCCAAGCCCGAGCGTCTGCTCGGTATCTGCCTGGGCGATTCCGCGTTGCAAAGCGATTTTCGCAAGGCGTTGCGCGTGTTCGAACGTGATGTGCCGCTGCTGGTCAACGGTGAAACCGGTTCCGGCAAAGAGGCCTTCGCCAAGGCCGTACACCAGGCCAGCCAGCGTGCGGACAAGGCTTTTGTTGCGCTCAACTGCGCCGCCATCCCGGAAAGCCTGATCGAAAGCGAACTGTTCGGCTATCGCGGCGGCAGTTTCACCGGTGCCCGCAAGGAAGGCATGCGCGGCAAGCTGCAACAGGCAGATGGGGGCACGTTGTTCCTGGATGAAATCGGCGACATGCCCCTGGCTTTGCAAACCCGGCTCTTGAGGGTGCTGGAGGATCGCCTGGTAGTGCCCATCGGCGGCGAGCCCCAGGCGGTAAACGTGAGAGTCATCAGCGCCACCCACCGTGATTTGTTGCAGCGTGTGCAGGCCGGCAGCTTTCGTGAAGATTTGTACTACCGACTCAATGGCCTCGAAATCGGCTTGCCGCCGTTGCGCGAGCGCAGTGATAAGCCGCAATTGCTGGATTTTCTGCTGGCCCAGGAAGCCGGGGAGCAGACGATAACGCTCGATGCCGGCGCGCGTCAGGCATTGCTGGCGTTCGCCTGGCCGGGCAATGTGCGGCAGTTGCGCACGGTGTTGCGTACCCTGGTTGCACTGTGTGACGGCGCGTTGATCGGTGTCGATGATTTGCCGCCGATGATCCGCCCGGCGTCCTTGACTACGCCTGCTGCGGATGTCCCCCCGCTGTCGCTGCTTGAGGATGCCGAGCGCCTGGCATTGTTGAAGGTCCTGACGCAGCAGCGCTGGCATATGACCCTTGTGGCTGAACGGTTGGGGGTGAGCCGCAACACGTTATATCGAAAGTTACGCAAACATGGCATTGAACTGCGTTCGGCGTTGTAATTCGTAAGTTGTTGTCGAATGTGTGGGGGCGGTTTTTAATTGTTGGTTGTAGGGGGATTTACTGTTTTTGCTTTTGTGGGTTAATTGTTGAAAAAGTATGTCCTGGCTGGCGCGGAAGTAAATGCATGTAATGTTGTTTCGGTGGAACTGAGATAGATATTTTTGTCACCCAGTGAATGCAAGTTTTTATTGACTGACTAAGGTGATGATTATGAATGTTACAGGTGTTCCAACTTATACTACAGTACCGTCCAGTGACGTTTCAGCTGATGTTACTCAAGCTGCCAATAATACTGGATCGACCGGTAACCCGCGCAACGCCGCTTCGGCTACTTGGCAAAATGATCGCTCCGAGCTTACTTATGATGCTGAACGTTTGAACTCGGACACGCAGGTTCGTAGCAAAAGGGGAATTGATTTCGGACGTTTTTTCCGCAGGCCGACGCATAGCACTTCCCGCGTGCCGTCTGGGACGCCCGGTCAATATACTCAGGTTAATAAGGGACCGTTTTTCTCAAACCCACCTTCCACTCATGCATCTAATAAGCCCTTTCGAGATCTGATTAATAACAACCGGTTCGGGGGCTCTACCCTTCCTTCCAGGTCTCACCCCGTTCCCAAGACGTTTGGCGAGGTGGCGCAAAACCTCGTCACTGCCGATCGCCTGGTCAAGGCTGGCGTGTTCAAGACCGGGCCAGATCTGAAAACCGTGACACGGGACGCTTTCGTGAATGCCGCAGTCAACGGCTTGGTCAGTACGCCATTGAGTATTGGTACTTACGCAGGCTCCGTATGGAGTGGCGAGCAGATCAAGGGGGCGTTCAGCGCCAATACCCCCTTACTTCCTCCCGCGCACCAGCCCGCGCCGAGTCAACAGAACGGTGTGGCGGGATCGGCGCCGAGTCCTTCATCGCCGCAAGACCTGGCGTTGCACTTGGACAATGCAGAATTAAAACTGCTCTTGGTCAGTAATACGATCCAGGCCTATACCGAAGGGAGCGAGGGTCAAGCCTTGGATAAAAGCCCCGATTGGCCAACCGAGACAACTGCCCGACTTGATATGTTGGAAAAGCAATACGACACCGTCGAGTCGAACTTGGAATTAATCTCTAAGGAAAATGATTTTATATTCAGGCCTTTTAAAAGTGATACCGCCGCCACCGAGAAAGACCCTGTGCGCCGCCTTGAAACATTGGATCGACGCAATCAGGCTGTTTTAAACCAGATCTCCCGTATCAATACGGTGTTGGAGCCGAAGGGGCCGCCATCCTCGATGCAGTTTGTCTGATGCGGGTTATTAATTGACACCCCATAATGACCCCTCGTATACGCTGAGTCCGGTGCAGTCACGGCGGGTGACGGCACCGGGCTCAACGACCGCACTGCCGGCCGAATTCAGACGATTGAGCTGGCGTGTACCGCTAAAAGAGTGCGATTTCCCCCTCCCTGCGCTAACCTGCCTCGATGTTTTACGAGGTCGACCATGCACATTCATATTCTCGGTATTTGCGGTACTTTCATGGGCTCGATGGCGGTTCTGGCCAAGGAGTTGGGCCACCATGTGACGGGTTCCGATGCCAACGTCTATCCGCCCATGAGTACGCAACTGCAAGCCCAGGGCATCGAGTTGACCCAGGGCTATGATCCATCCCAATTCGATCCGGTCCCCGACCTGGTGGTGATCGGCAACGCCATGTCTCGGGGCAACGCGGCGGTCGAGTACGTACTGAACAAAGGTTTGCCGTATGTGTCCGGCCCTCAATGGTTGGCCGACCATGTGCTGCAAGGGCGCTGGGTGCTGGCGGTCGCTGGTACGCACGGCAAGACCACCACCAGCAGCATGCTAGCCTGGGTGCTGGAGCACGCGGGCATGAGCCCGGGTTTCCTGATCGGCGGCGTACCGCAGAACTTCTCGGTGTCGGCGCGCCTGGGCGATACGCCGTTCTTCGTGATCGAAGCCGATGAATACGACAGCGCGTTCTTCGACAAACGCTCCAAGTTTGTCCACTACCGCCCGCGCACGGCGATCCTGAATAACCTGGAGTTCGATCACGCGGATATCTTCCCCGATCTGGCGGCCATCGAGCGGCAGTTCCACCATTTGGTACGCACCATCCCGAGTGAGGGCCTGGTGATCCACCCGACCACCGAGCCGGCCTTGCAGCGCGTCATCGACATGGGCTGCTGGACGCCGGTGCAAACCACCGGCGCGGGCGGGCAGTGGCAGGTCAGGTTGCTCAGTGAAGACGGTTCGACATTTGAAGTGCTGTTCGAAGGCGAGGCCCAGGGTGTGGTCGACTGGGACATGACCGGCCAGCACAACGTTGCCAACGCCCTGGTCACCTTGGCGGCGGCACGGCATGTTGGCGTGGTGCCTTCCATGGGCATCGCGGCCCTGAGTGCGTTCAAAAGTGTGAAACGACGCATGGAAAAGGTTGCCGATGTGAATGGGATTACCATCTACGACGACTTTGCCCACCACCCGACGGCGATTGCCACCACCCTTGATGGCCTGCGCAAGCGGGTCGGTGATGCGCCGATCATTGCGATTATCGAACCGCGCTCCAACTCCATGAAGCTCGGCGCGCACCGTGATGGCTTGCCGGAGAGCGTCAATGATGCGGACCAAGTGGTCTGGTACGCACCGGCCAACCTCGGCTGGGACCTGCCCGCCATTGCGGCGCTGTGTCACGTGCCGTCGACGGTCTGCGATTCGATCGAAGGCATCATTGAACACGTCAAGCAACAGGCCACGCCCGGCACCCACGTGGTGGTCATGAGCAACGGCGGCTTCGGCGGCCTGCACGGCAAATTGGCCGAGGCCCTGAAATGAGCGGGCCCGAGCGCGTGACGCTGGCGATGACCGGCGCATCCGGCGCGCCCTATGGCTTGCGCCTGCTCGACTGCCTGGTGCGCGAGGAGCGTGAAGTTCATTTCTTGATCTCCAAGGCCGCGCAACTGGTGATGGCCACCGAGACCGATGTCGCGCTGCCGCCCAAGGTGCAGATGATGCAGGCGTTCCTCACCGAGTACACCGGTGCGGCGGCGGGGCAGATCAAGGTTTACGGTAAAGAGGATTGGATGTCGCCGGTGGCCTCCGGCTCCGGCGCGCCGGCGGCGATGGTGGTGGTGCCGTGTTCCACCGGTACGTTGTCGGCGATTGCCACGGGCGCCTGCAACAATTTGATCGAACGGGCCGCCGATGTGACGTTGAAAGAGCGGCGCCAGCTGATTTTGGTGCCGCGTGAGGCGCCGTATTCGAGCATTCACCTGGAGCACATGCTCAAGTTGTCGAACATGGGAGTGACCATCTTGCCGGCGTCGCCCGGTTTCTATCACCAGCCGCAGACCATCGATGACCTGGTGGATTTTGTGGTGGCGCGGATTCTCAACCTGCTGAACATTCCCCAGGACATGCTCCCGCGTTGGGGTGAGCACCATTTGAGCAGCGATGAATAAGGCGCTGTTGGTGTTGCTGGCGTTGCAACTGGCGGGCTGCGCCACCGCGCGCACGCTGGATGCGGCGAAGCCTGGCGCGCCGGTGGTGTATGCCGGCACGCGGCTGGACCTGTATGCGATGAACGGCGGCTGTTGCGCGATGGACCGTTTTGGCGCCGAGGCGCCGAGCTATCCCGGCGTCGACCTGCCAGCCAGCGCGTTGCTCGATACCCTGCTGTTGCCGCTGTCGGTGTTGACGGTGTTGGGGGTAGGGTTCAACGCCACGGGTGGGCTGTGACTCCGCGCTCAGGCCCCATCTGAACCCACATGTTGAGCTGGCAGCTCGGTTGGCAGGGTTTATTTACCCAGCTTGCGCAACTCATCCGATTCGACCACGCGCACACCATCTTGCTCTTCCAGCGCCAGGCGCCACATGGCGCGTGCCAGTTCGCACACTTCGATGCCGTGGTACTTGCCTGGAATCAGCCGTGACAACGGCCCGGCCAATTGCTCGGCCAGGCGCGGTTCGAGGCGCTCCCCCAGCAACAGCGACGGCCGCACGATGGTCAGTTGCGGCCAACCCTGGGCTTTCAAGGCGTCTTCCATTTGCCCTTTGATCCGGTTGTAGAAGATCGAGGATTTCGGGTCGGCGCCAATCGCGCTGATGACAATCAGGTGCCGCGCGCCCATTTCCCGTGCGCGCTTGGCAAAGGCCACGACCAGGTCCAGGTCGATCGCGCGAAAGGCTTCCTCGGAGCCGGCTTGCTTGATCGTGGTGCCCAGGCAGCAGAAGGCGATATCGACCTGGCCACGCAGTTGCGGCAGGACCACCGCCGGGTCGCCCACTGGGTTTTCCAGGCGTGGATGTTCGGCCAACGGCTTGCGGCTGGGCGCCAGCACACGGGTCACGGTGGGTTCGTTGAGCAGGCGATCGAGCAGGTGTTCGCCGGTCAGGCCAGAGGCTCCTGCGAGCAAAATATGCTGAGGCGTCAGGTACATGGTGTTTCCCCCTTTGTTACACGTTACAGCTTAGTTGCCTTTAGCTTCCTTGCTATTCATTGAGACGCTTTCGAGCGCCTTTCGTGCTTGCTGCTTGCGTAATAGTTGCCAATGGGCGATCACGCCTTTGGGGGCCCAGATCTGCGGTTCGGAGGCTTCGAAGTTGTCCGCCTGTTCGCGTTCGGTCACGTGCAGTTGCGCCAGCTTGAAGGCTTGCTGCAAGTCGTCGGTCTGGTTGAAGGCTTGGGCGAAAAGGGCATCGCCGAAGTAGGTGAAGTCGGCTTCCTCGGAGCAGCCAAACGACACGCGGTCGGCGCGGGAAGCGGTCATGATCAAGGTGTGCTCGTCTTTCAGCGCGGGAATGAAACCGCCGGAGTAGCACGCGGAAATCACCACGACCTTGTCGCGGTTCTTCAACGGCGTGAGTACTGCGGCGAGCTCATCGGCCGGCAGGTCGGCCAGCTCCATGCGCGGCTGATCGAGCACCAGTTCGCTTTCGTGGGTGCCGTGGCTGGTCAGGTAGATAAACACCAGGTCCTCCGGCCCGCTGCGTTCGGCCAGGGTCTGCACCGCACGGCGCAGGCTTTCGCGGGTAGCCAGCGGGCGGTCGGCGATATGGTCGCGGTGGTTGACCAGGCGAATCTGCCCGCGCGCACCGAAGCGGCTGGCGAGCATGTTGCTGACGTAATCGGCTTCGCGCAGGAACACGCTCTGTTTGCCGTCGCCGGCGAGTACCAGGGTGTACAGTTCCACGGCGGGGGTCGAAGGAGGCACGGCGGCGAGGGCAGCATCGAGCAGGCGGCCTTGGGCCAGCACGCCGATTTCCAACGGGTCGGGCAACAGCTTGCCGTCGGCGTCGCGCACGCGCATGCCGTTGACCCAGGTGCCGGCTTGCACGGTGCCGTCGGCGAGCACCAGGGTGCCGCGGCCCTGGTAGTTGTCGCTGTCGAAACCGCCGATATAGAAGCTGCCGTCGGTGAGGTTCAGGCGGCCTTCGCCGCTGAAGCGCCAATCGCTGAACTGGCCAATGTAGTGGCTGCCATCGACGCCGATCAACTCGCCCTTGCCGCCGAGGGCGCCTTCCTTGAACTGGCCGATCCACACGTCGCCGTCGGCGTTTTCGTAGCGACCCTTGCCGTTCAATTGGTTCTGTTTGAACTGGCCGACGTAGATGTCGCCGTCAGCGCTGTTGAAGGTGCCGTTGCCTTCCAGCTGGCCATCGACGAAGTGGCCGCTGAACTGGTTGCCGCTGTCGTCGTTGCGCTGGCCTTCGCCGTTGGGCTTGCCGTGGGCGAACTGGCCCTGGTATTGGCTGCCGTCGGCCAGCTCCAGGCGCCCGAGGCCGGAATACTGGTCGTCCTTGAATTCGCCGCGATAGGTCATTTGCCCCTCTTTGAGGGTGCCTTCGCCGTTGCGCCGGCCTTGCTTGAAGCCACCGACATAGTGGCTGCCCGCAGTGGTCAGGCTGCCCTGGCCGTCAAACAGGCCTTGCTGGAACTGGCCTTTATAGACTTCGCCGTTGCTGCCATGCCATTCGCCCTGGCCGTGCCACTGGCCTTTGTCGAACTGGCCGGCGTACCAACTGCCGTTGGGGTAGTCCACGCGGCCCTGGCCTTGCAGCAAGCCATTGACCACATCACCCCGGTAACGGCCGCCGTCGGGCAGGCGCGCATCGGGCGGCAACAGCGATTCGCCGTCTCCGCAAGCGGTGAGCAACAGGACAAGGGCAAGGGGAGCGAGTGGGCGCATAGCGGGATCCGGATAATTGAGCGCCGAGTATGCCGCAGCGAAGGAGCCATACCTAGTGGTCTGTTGGGGAATGATGACCTGTAGGAGCCGGCTTGCCGGCGAAGGTGGTCAACGAAAACGCGAGCATTCAGGGGGAATGTGGCGTCTGGGGGCTTTTCGCTGGCAAGCCAGCTCCTACAGGGAACAAGGAGGCGGTTACACGAAGCAGAGCGACAACGACTCGGCAATGTAAGCGGGTTTCTCCTGGCCTTCGATTTCCAGGGTGGCGGTGGCCTTGAACAGCCATTGGCCGGGTTTTTTCTCGGTGACGTCGGTGAGGGTCACGTTCAGGCGGACCTTGGAATTGACCTTCACCGGCTGGATAAAGCGCACGCTGTCCAAGCCGTAGTTGACCGCCATTTTCAGGCCTTCGGGCATGATCAGGATGTCTTCCATCAACTTGGGCATCAGCGACAGCGACAGGAAACCGTGGGCGATGGTGCTGCCGAACGGGGTTTGCGCGGCCTTGACCGGGTCGACGTGGATGAACTGATGGTCGCCAGTGGCTTCTGCGAACAGGTTGATGCGGGCCTGGTCGATGGTGAGCCAGTCGGAACGTCCCAGTTCCTTGCCGACATAATCTTTGAGCTGCGCTACGGGTACATAGGGCATTGCGTCTCTCCTTGGTTCATCGGTTTTTATTGATGTGCGAGAACCATGTTAGATCATCATGGGCAACCAGCCCGGTCAACCCACCATGCTTATGGCGAATGCCGGAGCATAGCGCGGGCATGCTTATAATGCGGGTGGGTCTTGAGGGGGGAAGGACGGATGCTGTTACGCGGTCTGACATGGCTGGTGCTGTTTCAATTGATCGGCACGGCGATCAACCATTTGCTGCTGCCGGTGTTGCCGGGGCCGATCATTGGTCTGCTGCTGATGCTGGGTTACCTGGTGTGGCGCGGCGAAGTCGGCGAGCCGCTGAGCCTGGCGGCCAGCAGCCTGCTGCGTTACTTGCCCTTGCTGCTGGTGCCGCCGGCGGTCGGGGTGATGGTGTATGCCAAGGACATCGCCGCAGACTTCTGGGCCATCGTCGGCGCCTTGGTGTTGTCGCTGGTGATCGCCATGGGGTTCGTCGGCGTGCTGATGCAAAAACTGGTCAAGCGCCAGGCGCAGCAGGAGGAGCAATCATGACCTTCGACTGGCAAGGCGCATGGGCGGCGGTGATTCATCATCCGCTGTTCGGCATCGGCATCACCCTCGGCGCCTATCAACTGGTGCTCGCGGGCTTCGAGAAAACCCGCTGGATCTTCCTGCAGCCGGTGCTGGTGTCCATGCTGCTGGTGATCGGCGTGCTGCTCACCTGTGGCCTGAGTTACGCCGAGTACCGCAAGAGCACCGAGATCATGAGCATCCTGCTGGGCCCGGCGACTGTGGCCCTGGCGGTGCCGCTCTATCTGAACCTGCGCCGGATTCGTCAATTGTTCTGGCCGATTTTTACTACGCTGGTGATAGGTGGTGTGTTGGCCACCGGCCTGTGTGTGTTGCTGGGCTGGTGGTTCGGTGCCGAACACAGGATGTTGATGACCATGGCACCCAAGTCGGTGACCTCGCCGATTGCCATGCTGGTGGCCGAGCAGATCGGCGGCGTGGCCGCGTTGGCCGCGGTGTTCGTGCTGATCACCGGCGTGATCGGGGCAATGATCGGCCCGGCGTACTTGTCGCGCCTGGGCGTCCACAGCCCCGAGGCGCGCGGTATGGCGCTGGGCATGACCGCTCACGCCGTCGGCACGTCGGTGGCCCTGCAGGAAAGCGAAGAGTGCGGCGCCTTTGCGGCGCTGGCCATGAGTCTGATGGGCGTGGCGACGGCAGTGTTCCTGCCGCTGGCCGTGTCGGTGATTGTTTGAACCAGGGTTAAGGAAACCTTTATGAGTCTGGCGCTGTTCCCGCTCAACACCGTGCTGTTCCCTGGCTGCACCCTCGACCTGCAATTGTTCGAGGCGCGCTACCTGGACATGATCAGCCGCTGCATGAAAAAGGGCGAAAGTTTCGGCGTGGTGTGCATTTTCGACGGCAAAGAGGTGGGCGCGGCCCCGGATGGCTACGCGCTGATCGGCTGTGAAGCGCTGATTCGAGACTTCAAACAGCAGGATAACGGCCTGCTGGGCATTCGCGTCGAGGGCGGGCGGCGCTTCCGTGTCCGCGATGCCGAGGTGCAGAAGGACCAGTTGCTGGTGGCCGAGGTGCAATGGCTAGAAGAGCGGCCGGACCACGCGCTGGAAGAGGCGGACGCCGACCTGCAGGCCTTGCTCCAGGCCCTGGCCGAACACCCGATGGTGGCCTCGCTGGACATGGGCGCCGATGCCGACGGCCAGCAGGCCCTGGGCAATCAATTGGCGTATTTGCTGCCGTTCACCGAGGCCGACAAGATCGACCTGCTGCAACTCGACGATCCGCAACAACGGCTGGATGCGATCCAGAGGCTGCTGGATGAACTGCAAGGTGAGCTGTTCACCTGATCTTCAGAATTGTCTGGTGCTGCTTTCAGACATTTCTGCGTTGCTCCCATTGCGCGGGCTGAAATAGTTTCCGATCACACAACCACTGATCAGGGGATGAACATGATTCGGCTAGCGCAATCGGAGCAGGCGGCCTGGGACGCTTTTTTTGTCAGCATTACCTCACAACTGCTCGCGCAGGATGCACAGCGCGGCCCGGAATACATCGCCGAGCGTGCCGCAGAAATTGCCGATGAAATGCTGCTGGAGCGGCGCGAACGTTGCGTTGAGCGCCGAACCGCGCCAATCGATTGGATCGGCCCGGCCAAGGGTCAGTAGGCATACCTGAGCAGGGCGTGCGAGGTGCCGCTGAAGGCGATGAAGCCGAGCACCGCCACCACGGCAGGCAATACCAGCCACCAGGCTTTCTGCGACATCGGCGGCAGCGGGCTGCGGTATTGGATTGCGCTCAGGCTCAATGCACACACGCTCATCGCCAGCAGCATTCCGGCGAGGATGTCGGTGGGCCAGTGGGCACCCAAGTAAACCCGCGACAACGCGATGAATGCCGCGGGGATGCAGCCCAGCAGCAGCCAGGTCAGGCGCAGGCGCGTGGGCTGTCCGCGCCCGGCCAATACCGCCAGCGCCAGGAAAAACGCGAATGCGCCGGAGGCGTGGCCGCTGGGCATGCTGAAGCTGGTCAGCGGGTCGGTGAGGATTTCCGGGCGACCGCGGGCAAAAAACAGCTTGGTGGCGGTATTGATCACCGCGGCCACGCCCAGCGTGATGCCGACAAACAGCGCGTGGCGCCATTGGCGTGCGAGTAACAGCAGGCCGGTGAACAGGGCGCTGGCGACAAACATCTTCTTGAACTCGCCCAGTTGGGTGAGCCTCACCATGGTCTCGTCCAGCCAGGCGCTGCGATGCTCCTGCACCAGGGCGCTCAGCCCCTGGTCGAAGTCGTTGAGGTGCGGGTAGCCGATAAACAGGGCGATCAACAGGGTCAGGCTGGCGCAACCTATCCACCCTGTGGCACGGCGATGGCCGCGCAGGCTGCTGTTCAAGCTCAGCCCCAGCAACACCGCCAGGCATGCCGCGACAATTCCCGCCTCGGGCCAGAACCCCGCCGGCAATGGCAGGCGGAAAGCCGCGCCGGTCGCCCAGCCCGGCAGCAGGTACGCGACTGTCCAGCCGGCCGCCGCGAGAATGCTGACCAGGGCAAAGCGTGGGAACGGCATGTCGCACATGCCAGCCACCATCGGCAGCATGGGGCGCAACGGGCCGATGAAACGTCCGACCAGCAGGCTGGCGATGCCGTACTTGTGGAAGTAGGTCTCGGCGCCGTTCATCCATTCAGGGTGATGCCGCAGGCCGGGCAGGCGCCGGATGTTCTGGTGGAAATGGCGTCCCAGGAAGTAGGACACCCCATCGCCCACCAGGCCGCCGAGAAAACCCAGCAGCAGGGTTTCACTCAGCGACAGCGCACCGTTGCCGGCCAGCACGGCAATGGCGAACAGCAGCACGGTGCCGGGCACGATCAAACCGGCAATGGCCAGGCATTCCACGCACGCCACGATAAACACCGCCGCCGCCAGCCATTGGGGGTTCAGGGTCAGCCAGCCGGTGATGCTATCGAGCCATTGGCCCATGATTCTTCACTCCCTCGTCACCGTTTCAAATCAAAAAATAGTCGCGGCCTTCGACCTGGCCCCGGCGCAGCGGGTTCCGCGTGCAATAAGGCGCATAGCCTGCATCGACGAAGCGGTACATCAAGTGTTCGTCCCGGCCGCCGGGAATGCCCAGGCGGGTGGTCTGGATAATGTGCGTCGGCACCTGGCCGACGTCTTCTACATAGAGCCGCTCCTGGTCGAAGCGCTTGGCATCCCACATCGGCACTTTCAGGCCCAGCGCCTTGCACAATAAGGTCTGGCCGGCGCAGAGCTTCTGCGAGGCGCGTGGCCTGCCATTGGCGTCCGGGTTGTTCAGCAGCATCTGCGCCAAACTGGCCGGGCCGGAGGTCTCATCGACCCAGGGATAGGCGGATTTGATCAATACTGCATTGCCCGGGCCCTGGGCGCTGAAGTTCAGCGAATCGCCGCCACGGGCGTAGTACATATAGATATGACCGCCATCCAGAAACAAAGCCTTACGCTTTTCTGTGTAGCCCAGTGAGGCATGACTGCCTTTTTCGGCCACGTAATACGCTTCGGTTTCAATAATCCGCGCCGAAAGCCAGAGATCGCCGACCCGATGACGGATGATTTTGCCGAGCAATTCCCGCGCAAGCAGTTGCGCATCGCGGTCGAAGAAGCGGTCGGGCAGGGCGCTGGCAGGGAGTTGGGGGGTGAAACTCGACATGGCCTTCAGGGTTAATACGGCTAAATGTGACGGAATAATAACAACTCCCACCTTAATTACGGCTGAACCCCAGGTTTTTACAGTTCATTTCGACCATCCGCCCCTCACCGCTGTCAGTCGGGCGGCGTCACAGCTATAATCTGCCGCTTTCCTCTTTGCCAAGACTCCCTGACCATGACTGAGTCCGTTCTTGACTACATGACCCGCCTGGGTCGCGCTGCCCGTCAGGCCTCGCGGTTGATCGCCCGTGCGAGCACCGCGCAGAAAAACCGTGCCTTGCTGGCCGCCGCCGATGCTCTGGATGCTTCGCGCTCCGAGTTGACCGCCGCCAACGAACTGGACCTGGCCAACGGCCGCGCCAATGGCCTGGAACCGGCGTTGCTCGACCGCCTGGCGCTGACCCCGGCGCGTATCGACGACATGATCGAAGGCCTGCGTCAGGTAGCCAAGCTGCCTGACCCCATCGGTGAAATCCGCGATATGCGTTACCTGCCGTCCGGCATTCAGGTCGGCAAGATGCGCGTGCCCCTGGGCGTGATCGGCATCATCTATGAGTCGCGCCCGAACGTGACCATCGACGCCGCGAGCCTGTGCCTCAAGTCTGGCAACGCCACCATCCTGCGCGGCGGTTCCGAGGCGATCCACTCCAACCGTGCGATTGCCGCCTGCATCCAGCAGGGCCTGGCCGTGGCCGAATTGCCGGCCGAAGTGGTGCAAGTGGTGGAAACCACCGACCGCGCCGCCGTCGGCGCGCTGATCACCATGCCGGAATTCGTCGACGTGATCGTGCCGCGCGGTGGCAAGAGCCTGATCGAACGCGTCAGCCGTGATGCCAAGGTGCCAGTGATCAAGCACCTGGACGGCGTCTGCCACGTTTACATCGACATCGCCGCCGACATCGACAAGGCGATCCGCATCGCCGACAACGCCAAGACCCACCGTTACGCCCCGTGCAACACCATGGAAACCCTGCTGGTGCACGCCGGCATTGCCGATCGCGTGCTGCCGCCGCTGGCTGCCATCTACCGCGACAAGGGTGTGGAACTGCGCGGTTGCGAGCGCACCCGTGCGCTGCTCGGCGCGGACGTGATCGAAGCCACCGAGCAAGACTGGTACACCGAGTACACGGCGCCGATCCTGTCGATCCGCATCGTCGACGACCTGGATCAGGCCATCGAGCACATCAACAAATACGGCTCCAAGCACACCGATGCCATTGTTACCGAGCATTTCAGCGATGCCCGGCGTTTCCTCACCGAAGTGGACTCCGCTTCGGTGATGGTCAACGCCTCGACGCGTTTTGCCGACGGCTTCGAGTATGGCCTGGGCGCGGAGATCGGTATCTCCACCGACAAGCTCCACGCACGTGGCCCGGTTGGCCTGGAAGGCCTGACCAGCGAGAAGTACGTAGTGTTCGGCGACGGGCATGTGCGCGCTTGATGGGTAAACGCATCGGGTTGCTCGGCGGCACCTTTGACCCCGTGCATATCGGCCATTTGCGCAGTGCCCTGGAAGTCGCGGATGCCCTCGCGCTGGATGAATTGCGCCTGACCCCCAATGCCCGGCCGCCGCACCGCGATACGCCGCAGGTGTCAGCGCAGCAGCGCCTGGAAATGGTGCGCCTTGCCGTAGCTGGCATACCGCCGCTGGTGGTGGACGACCGCGAGCTCAAGCGCGATAAACCGTCCTACACTGTCGACACCCTGGAACTGATGCGTGCCGAGTTGGCCGCGGACGACCAGTTGTTTCTGCTTTTGGGCTGGGACGCATTTTGCGGCCTGCCCTCTTGGCATCGCTGGGAGGAACTCCTCCAGCATTGCCACATCCTGGTTTTGCAACGCCCGGATGCCGACAGCGAACCGCCGGATGCCTTGCGCAACCTGCTGGCCGCGCGGTCGGTAAGTGACCCCTTGGCCCTGACCGGGCCGAACGGGAATATTGCATTCGTCTGGCAGACCCCGCTTGCGGTGTCCGCCACCCAGATCCGTCAACTGCTGGCCAGCGGGAAGTCGGTACGTTTCCTGGTGCCTGACGCGGTCCTGGCCTACATCGATGCGCACGGGCTTTACCGTGCGTCGAACTGAAAAGGCGCGCTTGAACGCACGAACAGTCGTGCAGCGAGCGCCCGAACATACGAGCAAAACGAGTTTTATATGACGAACAAAGACGTAAGCAAAGTTAAGCGCAAAGGCACCTTCAAGAGCGCGCCACTGCCGGTTGAAGCCCACGTTGGCCCGGAACTGGCTGGCGAAGAACTGGTGAAAGTCGCCGTGGCGGCCCTGGAAGACGTCAAGGCCCAGGACATCCAGGTGCTGGACGTGCGCGACAAGCAGAGCATCACCGACTTCATGATCATCGCCACCGGTACCTCCAACCGCCAGATCGGCGCGATGCTCGACAAAGTGCGCGAAGCCGTCAAAGCCCAGGGCGTGAAGCCGCTGGGTGAAGAAGGCAAGGGCGACAGCGACTGGGTGCTGCTGGACATGGACGACGTGATCGTTCACATGATGACCTCCAACGCCCGTCAGTTCTACGACCTGGAGCGTCTGTGGAAAGGCGCCGAACAGAGCCGTGCGGCTGATGGCAAGCACCACAGCCCGGAAGTGGGCCACGCGCACTTCGACAAGCTCAACAAAGACCAGGAATAAGGAACGGCTGTGCGCCTGCGTCTGATCGCTGTCGGTTCACGCATGCCCAAGTGGGTGGAAGAAGGCTGGCATGAATATGCCAAGCGTCTGCCCGCCGAGCTGTCGCTTGAGCTGGTGGAAATTCCGCTCAATACCCGGGGCAAGAACGCCGACGTGGCGCGCTTTATCCGTCAGGAAGGCGAAGCCATGCTGGCCAAGGTCGGTCCCAACGAGCGCATCGTCACCCTCGAAGTCCACGGCAAACCCTGGAGCACCGAGCAATTGGCGGTGGAACTGGATCGCTGGCGCCTGGACTCGCGCACCGTCAACTTCATGGTCGGCGGCCCCGAGGGGCTGGCGCCGGAAGTCTGCGCGCGGGCGGACCAACGCTGGTCGCTGTCGGCGCTGACGTTGCCGCACCCGCTGGTAAGGATCCTGATCGGTGAACAGCTGTATCGCGCCTGGACAGTTCTGTCCGGGCACCCTTACCACAAATAGTCTGCGCCCCTCCCGATGACTCAGCCGATCCGCATCAAGGACCACGAGAAAGACGCACGTCTGGTGCGCTCGCGCGTGGTTTTTGGCGCGATCATGGTGGTGACGTTGATCGGGGTGTTGATCGCGCGCCTGTATTTCCTGCAGGTGATCCAGTACGACTATCACTCCACTCTGTCGGAAAACAACCGGGTGCATGTGCAGCCGATTCCGCCGACCCGTGGCCTGATTTTCGACCGCAACGGCGTGGTGGTCGCGGATAACCGGCCCAGCTTCAGCCTGAGCATGACCCGCGAACGCTCCGGCGACTGGCAGCAGGTCCTCGATGTGATCGTCGACGTGCTGCAACTGACCCCGGAAGACCGGGCGATCTTCGAAAAGCGCATGAAACAGGGGCGTCGGCCGTTCGAGCCGGTGCCGATCCTGTTCGAGCTGACCGAAGAGCAGATCGCCCGGATCGCGGTGAACCAGTTCCGCCTGCCGGGCGTGGAAGTGGTGGCGCAGTTGGTGCGGCATTACCCGCAGGGGCCGCACTTCGCGCACTCCGTCGGTTATATGGGGCGGATCAACGAGAAAGAGCTGAAAAGCCTCGATCCGGTCAATTACAGCGGCACCCACCATATCGGCAAGACCGGCATCGAGCGTTTCTACGAGCCCGAGCTGCACGGCCAGGTGGGTTACGAAGAGGTCGAGACCAACGCCCGCGGCCGTGTGTTGCGGGTGCTCAAGCGTACCGATCCGGTGCCGGGCAAGGACATTGTGCTGAGCCTGGACATCAAGTTGCAGGAAGCGGCCGAGATGGCCCTGGGCGGGCGCCGTGGCGCGGTGGTGGCGCTGGACCCGAGTACCGGCGAAGTCCTGGCCATGGTCAGCCAGCCCAGTTTCGACCCCAACCTGTTCGTGACCGGGATCAGCTTCAAGGCCTACGCCGAGCTGCGCGATTCCATCGACCGGCCGCTGTTCAACCGGGTGTTGCGCGGCCTGTATCCGCCGGGTTCGACGATCAAGCCGGCGGTAGCGATTGCCGGCCTGGACGCGGGCGTGGTCACGGCGTCGAGTCGCGTGTTCGACCCCGGCTACTACATGCTGCCTAATTACGATCACAAATACCGTAACTGGAACCGCACCGGTGACGGCTATGTCGACCTGGACACCGCGATCATGCGGTCCAACGACACCTATTTTTACGACCTGGCCCACAAGCTGGGGATCGATCGCCTGTCGGCCTACATGGGCAAGTTCGGGTTGGGTCAGAAAGTCTCCCTGGACATGTTCGAAGAATCCCCAGGCCTGATGCCGTCGCGCGAATGGAAGCGTGCCACCCGCCGCCAGGCGTGGTTCCCCGGCGAGACTCTGATCCTGGGCATCGGCCAGGGCTATATGCAGGCGACACCGCTGCAACTGGCCCAGGCCACGGCGTTGGTGGCCAACAAAGGCATCTGGAACCGTCCGCACCTGGCCCGCACCATCGAAGGCGAAAAGCCGGTGGATGAAAACCCGATCCCGGACATTGTGCTGCGTGACCCGTCGGACTGGACCAAGGTCAACCACGGCATGCAGCAGGTGATGCACGGCGCCCGGGGCACGGCGCGCAAGGCGGCGACCGGCGCGCAATATCGCATTGCCGGCAAGAGCGGTACGGCCCAGGTGGTCGCGATCAAGCAAGGCGAAAAATATGACCGTTCCAAAGTCCAGGAGCGCCACCGCGACCACGCCCTGTTTGTCGGCTTCGCTCCGGCGGACGACCCGAAGATCGTGGTCGCCGTGATGGTCGAGAACGGCGAGTCCGGTTCGGGCGTCGCCGCGCCGGTGGTCCGTCAAGTGATGGATGCCTGGCTGTTGACCGATGACGGCAAGCTCAAGCCCGAATATGGCGGCCCCCCTTCAAGCACCGAGGTTACGGCCAGTGAAGAGTAATTTTGACCGCATCCTCTCCAGTGAGGATGTGATGCGTCGCCGCGCGACATTGCTGCAGCGCATGCACATTGATGGCCCGTTGTTGATTCTGCTGCTGACCCTGGCCGCCGGCAGTCTGTTCGTGCTGTATTCGGCCAGCGGCAAGAACTGGGACCTGCTGATCAAGCAAGCGTCGTCGTTCGGCCTGGGCCTGTTGTCGATGGTGGTGATTGCCCAGCTGGAGCCGCGTTTCATGGCGCGGTGGGTGCCGCTGGGGTACGTCGCTGGCGTGTTGTTGCTGGTGGTGGTGGACGTGATGGGCCACAACGCCATGGGCGCGACCCGCTGGATCAACATTCCGGGGGTGATTCGCTTCCAGCCGTCGGAATTCATGAAGATCCTGATGCCGGCGACCATCGCCTGGTACCTGTCCAAGCGCACCTTGCCGCCGCAACTCAAGCATGTGGGGATCAGCCTGATCCTGATCGGCGTGCCGTTCATCCTCATCGTGCGCCAGCCGGACCTCGGTACATCGCTGCTGATCCTGGCGGGCGGTGCGTTCGTGCTGTTCATGGGCGGCTTGCGCTGGCGCTGGATTCTCAGCGTGCTCGCCGCTGCCGTGCCGGTGGCCGTGGCCATGTGGTTCTTCTTTATGCATGACTACCAGAAGCAGCGGATTCTCACGTTCCTCGACCCGGAGAGCGACCCGCTGGGCACCGGCTGGAACATCATCCAGTCGAAGGCGGCCATCGGTTCCGGCGGTGTCTTTGGCAAGGGTTGGTTGATGGGCACCCAGTCGCACCTGGACTTTTTGCCCGAGAGCCACACCGACTTCATTATTGCGGTGATGGGCGAAGAGTTCGGCCTGGTGGGCATTTGCGCGTTGCTGCTGATCTATTTACTGTTGATTGGGCGTGGCCTGGTGATCACCGCGCAGGCGCAGACGTTGTTCGGCAAATTGCTGGCGGGCTCGTTGACCATGACTTTTTTTGTTTACGTTTTCGTCAACATCGGTATGGTCAGTGGCCTCTTGCCGGTGGTTGGGGTGCCGTTGCCGTTCATTAGCTACGGCGGAACTTCGCTGGTGACATTGATGTCAGCGTTTGGGGTTTTGATGTCGATTCACACGCATCGCAAATGGATCGCACAGGTTTGAATAAGGTGAAGATGTCAATGCAAGTATTGCGCGGCTGGGCGACTCGGCATGCGTCCTGGATGAGCCTGATCGGGCTGCTGGGCGCCATGCACGAAGCGCAGGCCGGTGACTACGATGGCTCACCTCAGGTCGCCGAATTCGTCGGTGAGATGACCCGTGACTATGGCTTCGCCGGTGAACAGCTGATGGGCGTGTTCCGCGAGGCCCAGCGCAAGCAGGCGATCCTCGATGCCATCTCCCGCCCGGCCGAGCGCGTGAAGCAGTGGAAGGACTATCGCCCGATGTTCCTGACCGACGCCCGCGTGGCCCGGGGCGTGGACTTCTGGCGCCAGCACGAAGCCGCGCTGGCCCGCGCCGAGCAGGAATACGGCGTGCCTGCCCAGGTGATTGTCGCGATCATTGGCATTGAAACCTTCTACGGGCGCAATACCGGCAGTTACCGGGTGATCGATGCCTTGTCGACCTTGAGCTTCGATTACCCGCCCCGCGCTGAATTCTTCCGTAAGGAACTGCGTGAATTCCTGCTGCTGGCCCGCGAAGAGCAGGTCGACCCGCTGACCCTCAAAGGCTCCTACGCCGGTGCGATGGGCTTGCCGCAGTTCATGCCGAGCAGTTTTCGCGCCTACGCGGTGGATTTTGACGGCGACGGCCATATCAATATCTGGAGCAACCCGGACGATGCCATCGGCAGCGTGGCCAGCTACTTCAAGCGCCATGGCTGGGTGAGCGGCGAACCGGTCGTCAGCCGTGCCGACGTGAGCGGCGAGCGCGCCGATGAAGGCCTGACCCAGGGCATCGAGCCGGCCAAGACGGTCGGGGAGTTGCGGGCGCTGGGCTGGTCAAGTCATGATGCGCTGCGCGATGATATGCCGGTCACGGCTTTCCGCCTGGAAGGCGAAAACGGCCCTGAATACTGGATGGGCCTGAAGAATTTCTACGCAATCACGCGTTATAACCGCAGTGTGATGTACGCCATGGCCGTGCATCAACTGTCTGACATGCTGGTCCAAGCACGGGGCAACAAGTAATGCGGGCATCGCCGTTGAAAAAACCGCTCAAGCTGGTGGCGTTTGCCGCGTTGTCCTTGCTGGTTGTCAGTTGCTCCACCAGTCGCGCGCCGACGCAAAAGTCCGGCGGCACCGCTATTCGTTCCCAGCCGGGGCTGGACATCAACCGCGCGCATAAAGACGGTGCGCCGTGGTGGGACGTCGACGTGTCGAAAATCCCGGATGCCACGCCGACCCTGCACACCGGCCCGTACAAGGCCAACCCCTATACCGTGCTGGGCAAGAGCTACTTTCCGCTGCAGGACTCCAAGACCTACGTGCAGTCGGGCACGGCGTCGTGGTACGGGACCAAGTTCCATGGCCAGAACACCGCCAATGGCGAGGTCTACGACCTGTACGGCATGAGCGCGGCCCACAAGACCCTGCCGCTGCCCAGCTATGTGCGCGTGACCAACCTGGACAACAACCGCACGGTGATCCTGCGGGTCAACGATCGCGGGCCGTTCTATTCGGACCGGATCATCGACTTGTCCTACGCCGCCGCGAAGAAACTCGGTTATGCCGAAACCGGCACCGCGCGGGTCAAGGTCGAAGGGATCGACCCCGCGCAATACTGGGCCCAGCGTGGCAAACCGGCACCGTTGATGCTCAACGAGCCGCAAGCCGCGCAACCGCAAGTCACAGCCTCGACCGGCAAGATCGAGCAGTGGACGCCACCCGCGCAACAGCACGCGCCCGACACGGTCGTGGTGCCTCGCGCCGCACCGGGTGCTTCGGCTGCCGGTGGGCAATACCTGCAGGTGGGCGCTTTCGCCAACCCGGATGCGGCAGAGCTGTTAAGGTCCAAGCTGAGCAGTATGGTCAATGCGCCGGTCTTCATCAGTTCCATCGTGCGTAATCAACAGACCCTGCACCGTGTGCGTATGGGCCCGATCGGTTCGCCGAGCGAGGTCGCGCAAGTGCAGAACAGCGTGCGCCTGGCCAACCTGGGGCAACCCAGCGTGGTCAGCGCCGAATAAACCGTAAAGGATTGATGGTTCAGGTCCGTGCGCGGGCCTGGGCCCTGGTTGTTGGCTCGTTGAACAATAAAACCCAGGGGCAAGGGGTGAGCAGGCAACCGAACACGCGACAGACCGGTAACGGGCTGTCTGAATAAGTTTTGCCCGCGAGGGCAAGTTTCCATACGTAATTTCGAGAGACGGATGAACATCATCACCTTAGCCAAACGCACGTGCCTGCTTATCTCGCTGATCATCACCCCGGCCGCCTGGGCGGTTGAAATGGTGCCGGCTTCACCGCAACTGGCCGCCAAGGCCTGGGTCCTCATGGATGCCGCCAGTGGCAACGTGCTGGTGGAAAACAACGGTGACCAGCGCCTGCCGCCCGCCAGCTTGACCAAGCTGATGACAGCCTATATCGCGACCCTGGAAATCCGTCGCGGCCAGATCGGCGAAAACGACCCGGTGACCGTCAGCGAAAACGCCTGGCGCACCGGTGGTTCGCGGATGTTCATCAAGGTCGGCTCGCAGGTGACGGTCAGCGACCTGCTGCACGGCATCATCATCCAGTCCGGTAACGACGCCAGCGTCGCCCTGTCCGAGCACATCGCCGGCAGCGAAGACGCGTTCGCCGACATGATGAACAAAACCGTGGCCGACCTGGGCATGACCAACAGTCACTTCATGAACCCGACCGGTCTGCCGAACCCAGAGCACTACTCGTCGGCTCACGACATGGCGATCCTGGCGCGCGCGATCATTCGTGTCGACCCGGTCCACTACGCGATCTACTCCCAGAAGGAATTCTTCTGGAACAACATCAAGCAGCCTAACCGCAACCTGTTGCTGTGGCGCGACAAGACCGTCGACGGTCTGAAAACCGGCCACACCGAAGAAGCCGGCTACTGCATGGTGTCGTCCGCCGTGCGTGATGGCCAGCGCCTGATCGCCGTGGTCTTCGGCACCAACAGCGAGCAGGCCCGTGCGGCCGAGACGCAAAAACTGCTGACCTACGGTTTCCGCTTCTTCGAAACCCAGACCTTCTATCAGAAGGGTGCTGAACTGGCGACCGCGCCGGTATGGAAAGGCGCAACCTCGCAAGTCAAGGCCGGTCTGGCTGAAGACCTGACCCTGACCATGCCTAAAGGCCAGCTGAAAAAGCTCGCGGCCAGCATGACCATGAACCCGCACCTGGTTGCGCCAATCGCCAAGGGCGACGTGATCGGCAAGGTCGAAGTGAAGCTGGACGATAAAGTGGTACACAGTGCCGACCTGATCGCCCTGGATGCCGTCGACGAGGGTGGTATCTTCCGCCGCGTGTGGGATAGCATCCGCCTGTTCTTCTACAGCTTGTTCAACTGATAAGTGTGCACCTGCAAAGCCCCGTGTTGATCCGACGCGGGGCTTTGCCCGTCGCCACGGCTTACGCTTACGAGGCCGTTACGCCATGACCGATAAAGAAGTAAAGGCGCCAAAGATCGAATTCCCGGTGACGGATTATCCCGTCAAGGTGATCAGCGATACCGGTGTGGGCAACAAGGACAAGATTCTCGACATCGTGCGTAAACACGCGACGATCAACGACAACCGTGTGGATGAGCGTTCGAGCACCAACGGTAAGTACACCACGATCCAGTTGCACATCGTTGCGACCGGTCAAGACCAGCTTTACGACATCAACAGCGAACTGCGGGCCACCGGCTTCGTACATATGGTGCTGTGATGCCACAGGTCCTGGGCTTTCGCGAGCTCGGCCGGATGGACTACGAGCCCGTCTGGCACGCGATGCAGCGCTTCACCAACGAGCGCGGCACCTCGGCACCCGATGAGATCTGGCTGGTGGAACACCCGCCGGTGTTCACCCAGGGCCAGGCCGGCAAGGCCGAGCATCTGCTACTTCCGGGTGATATTCCGGTGGTGCAGGTCGACCGAGGGGGTCAAGTGACTTACCATGGGCCCGGTCAACTGGTGGTGTATCTGCTGCTGGATGTGCGCAAGCTGGGGTTTGGCGTGCGCGACCTGGTGAACCGTATGGAGGCTTGCCTGATCGAGCTGTTGGCCAGTTACGGCGTGAGCGCCGTGGCCAAGCCCGATGCACCCGGTGTGTATGTGGATGGTGCGAAAATCGCTTCCCTGGGGCTGCGCATTCGCCACGGTTGTTCGTTTCATGGTCTGGCGTTGAACGTGGACATGGACCTGGCGCCGTTCCGGCGCATCAACCCGTGCGGTTATGCCGGGTTGGCGATGACCCAGTTGAGCGACCACGCCACACCGATTAAATTTGCCGAGGTAAGTGCCCGGCTGCGTGCGCAGCTCGTCAAACACCTCGACTATGCTGAGCAGACGACCCTTACGGGCGGAATCGACTGATTATGACTACTGATGCAGTGCAAACCATGATCCCGACGCTGGACGTCAACGAACGTCCGGCCCAGGCCCCGCGTGCCAAGGTGGAAGCCGGCGTCAAGCTGCGCGGCGCCGAGAAGGTTGCACGCATCCCGGTCAAGATCATCCCGACCACCGAACTGCCGAAAAAACCTGACTGGATTCGCGTGCGTATCCCGGTCTCGCCGGAAGTCGACCGTATCAAGGCGTTGCTGCGCAAGCACAAGCTGCACAGCGTGTGCGAAGAAGCGTCCTGCCCGAACCTGGGCGAATGCTTCTCCGGCGGCACTGCCACGTTCATGATCATGGGTGACATCTGCACCCGTCGTTGCCCGTTCTGCGACGTCGGCCACGGCCGGCCGAAGCCACTGGACGTCAACGAGCCGGAAAGCCTGGCCATCGCCATCGCCGACCTGAAACTCAAGTACGTGGTGATTACTTCTGTCGACCGCGACGACCTGCGTGACGGCGGTGCCCAGCACTTTGCCGACTGCATCCGCGAAATCCGCAAGCTGTCGCCGGACGTGATGCTCGAAACCCTGGTGCCGGACTACCGTGGCCGCATGGACGTCGCGCTGGAAATCACCGCCGCCGAGCCGCCGGATGTGTTCAACCACAACCTGGAAACCGTGCCACGCCTGTACAAGGCGGCGCGTCCAGGTTCGGACTACCAGTGGTCGCTGACCCTGCTGCAGAAATTCAAGCAGATGATGCCGCACATCCCGACCAAGTCCGGCCTGATGCTCGGCCTGGGCGAAACCGACGAGGAAGTGATCGAAGTCATGCAGCGCATGCGCGAGCACGACATCGACATGCTGACCCTCGGCCAATACCTGCAACCATCGCGCAGCCACTTGCCGGTACAGCGTTTCGTTCACCCGGACACCTTCGCCTGGTTCGCCGAGGAAGGTTACAAGATGGGCTTCAAGAACGTCGCGTCGGGCCCGCTGGTACGTTCCTCGTACCACGCCGATGAGCAGGCCAAGCTGGTCAAGGCTAGCCTGATTTCGTAATACAGATCTGCGCAACACCGCAGATCCAATGTGGGAGGGGGCTTGCCCCCGATGGCAGTGTGTCAGTCGCTACAGGTACTGGCTGATTCAGTGCTATCGGGGGCAAGCCCCCTCCCACATTTCGTTCCGCGTCATATAGGGAGAATCAGGGATGACCAGTCGACTAGCCGCCGCCGTACCTGCATTGCGTTCTGAAGCCACCATCGGCCTGATCGCACCCGCCGGCCCTGCCGCGCTGGACGTGGAAAAAGCCGGGCAGTGGATGCGCGCCCGTGGCTATGAGCTACGCATCTTCCCCGGAGTATATGAACGCGACGGCTACCTGGCCGGCAGCGATGACGTGCGCTTGCGCGACCTGCACGCCGCCTTCGCCAACCCTGATATCGATGCGATCTTCTGCCTGCGCGGCGGCTACGGCACGCCCCGCCTGCTGGACCGCCTGGACTTCGACCTGCTGCGCGCCAACCCCAAGCCTTTCGTGGGTTACAGTGATATCACTGCGTTGCACCTGGCAATCAACCGCTATGCCGGTTTTGTGACCTTCCACGGCCCGATGCTGAATGCCGACCTGCTCGGCGACAAGCAGCCACCCACCGAGTCGTCGTTGTTCAACATGCTGCGTGGCCAGGTAGGTGCAGGCAGCGTGCTGGCGCACCCGGTGGCCTACCCATTGACCACGATCGAGCCCGGTATCGCCTGTGGGCGCTTGCTCGGCGGCAACCTGTCGATGATCGCGGCCATGATGGGGACGTCCTACGAAATCGATGCCGAGGGCATCATCCTGTTTATCGAAGACGTCAATGAGCCGATCTACCGCATCGACCGCTTGCTGACGCATCTGCGCCTGACCGGCAAGCTGGCTCAGGTAGCGGGTGTGTTGGTGGGGGACGTGGCGGGGGTGGATAGCACCGCGCTGGAGCGGCTGCTGAAGCAGACCTTCGAACCGCTGTGCATTCCGGTGCTGTCTGGCTGGCGCAGTGGGCATTGCGATCCGAACGTGACGCTGCCGATGGGCGCGCGGGTGCGGTTGGATGCGGGGGAGCAGCGGGTGGTGTTGGAGCAGGATGTGGTGTTCAACCGCTGAATCTGTCGTCTGCTAAACCGCTATCGGGAGCAAGCTCCCTCCCACATTTTGACCGCATTTCAAAGGATGTACGCGGTCAAAATGTGGGAGGGGGCTTGCCCCCGATAGCGGTAGTCGCCATAAGCCGATCTAACGGTTCTGCAACGACTCCAGCAATTTCACCGTCGGATAACCATCCGCCGGCCAGCCCAGTGACTGTTGCGCCGCACGGATCGCCTTGCGCGTGTTGGCGCCGATAATCCCGTCCGGGTTGCCCGCGTCATAGCCATTGCTGCTGAGTACGGTCTGCAGGTCAATGCGCTGGGAACGACTCAGCGGCAGTTCATCTTTCGGCCAATCGCCACGAATCACACCACTTCCGCCGAACCGTTCCGACAGCAGGCCCACGGCCAGTGCGTAGGACGACGAGTTGTTGTACTTGAGGATTGCGCGGAAGTTATCCAGCACCAGGAACGCCGGGCCACGGTAACCCGCTGGCAGCAGCAGGGCGGCGGAGAGCTGGTCGACGTTAGGCGGCATGCTCGCTCCCGGTGGCAGCTGGATGCCCAGCTTCAGCCAGTCGGCGACGGTCTTGCGCACGCCACCGTCGGCCAGGGTGTAATCGAAGTTGGCCGGCAGTTGTTTGACTTCGAAACCCCACGGCTGGCCTTTCTGCCAGCCGGAGCTTTGCAGGTAATGCGCAGTGGAGGCGAGGGCGTCGGCCGGGCTGTTCCAGATGTCGCGGCGACCGTCGCCGTCGAAGTCCACGGCGTGGGTGTTGTAGGTGGTCGGGATGAACTGGGTCTGGCCCATGGCGCCGGCCCACGAACCGCGCATCTGGTCGGCCTGGATATCGCCGTGCTGGATGATTTGCAGCGCCGCAAGCAATTGCGCCTGGGCAAAGGCCGGGCGCCGGCCTTCGTAGGCCAGGGTCGCGAGGGAACGGATCACCGAGTTATTGCCCTGGAACTGACCGAAGTTACTTTCCATGCCCCACACCGAGACCAGCGCCTGGCGGTCGACGCCATAACGTTGCTCGATGCTTTGCAGGATGTCGGCGTACTTGACCAATAGTGCCTGGCCATTACGCACACGTACTGGCGACAGGGCGCCGTCGAGGTATTCCCACACCGGGCGGGAAAATTCCGGTTGGCTGCGGTCGGCGCGGATCACCGCCATGTCCGGGGTGACGTTGGCGAAGGCGATATCAAACACGGCTGGGGTAATGCCGGCCTTCAAGGCTTGCGCACGGAAACCGGCCTGCCATTCGGCAAAGGTCTGGGTGGGCTGGATGTCCAGGTTATCCACAGCCAGCGGGGCCACGACAGCGGGCGCTACGACCGGTGCGGTCGACAGTGTCGGCAAGGGTTGAGCATCTGCGGCGGTAGGTTTTTCCGCGCAGGCGACAAGCAGAATGAGGCTGGAGGCAGCGATCAATTGGCGAAGGTGCCAACGACGGGAAAGACTAGAGGGCATGCACAGGTCCAGGGATTACAAATCAAGTGCTGACCTTATCATGCCGGAGGGGCGCTTGCCTTCAGGCGGCCAGAAAGTAAGAAGCCTCCCAGCTATTAGACTGGAAGGCTTCGCGGCGGTAGCTGCCTTTGCCCTTGCCGGCGCGTTCCTGACGGCTGCGGAACAGTGGCTGGGCGATGATGGATTTGGCCTTGTTGGGGCCATGCTTAGATGGCTTTTTGCTCATGGTCGTTACTCTCTTCAGGTGGGATGCAGCGGTGCAAATCATCTGCCGAAGTCTGGCCGCTGTAAAGCCCGACAAGTTTTTTGAAATACAAATGCAGCCAACATGTGGGAGGGGGCTTGCCCCGTCCCGCATTGGTTTTGCGGTGTTTTTAAGCGGGGGGTTATTCGGCAGGTAATGTCAGGCGCTGGCCAGACATCAGCAGTGACAAACGGCTCAGGCTCATCCACGGCGAACCCGCTGCCTGGCCCTTGATTTGCGCATCGATGCGCTGGGCTTCGAGCAACAGTTGCGCCCAGCGTTGCGCCGAGTGCCGCTGCAGGGCTTTGCTCATCAGCGGTTTGCGCTTGTCCCAGACCGGCGGTCTGGCTTGGCTGAAGCATTTGTCCAACGGCGTGCCCTGGCTGTATTGCAGCGCAATATTGGCCAGTACCCGCAACTCGCGAGCCAGCGCCCAGAGAATCACCGGCGGTTCCACGCCTTCACCGCGCAACCCTTCGAGCATGCGCAGGGCGTGTGCAGGCTCGCCGTTGAGGATGGCGTCCACCAGCCCGAACACGTCAAAACGCGCGCTGTCAGCCACCGCGCCTTGCACGGTTTCGACGGTGATCTGCCCGTCTTCGGCCATCAGCTTGAGCTTTTCGATCTCCTGGGCGGCGGCAAGCAGGTTACCTTCGACCCGGGCGGCGATCAGTTCCACGGCGTCCTGCGTGGCCGACAGCCCCGATTGGGACAGGCGCTGACGAATCCACTGCGGCAACTGATTGCTGTCCACCGGCCAGATCTGGATGAACTGGGTCTGTGCCCCTTCCACCAGCGCTTTGCCCCACTTGGTTTTCTGCGCGCTGCCGTCGAGCTTGGGCAGGCTGATCAGCAACACCGTGTCTTCGGCAGGCCGCGAACAGTACTCGATGAAGGCCGCCGCGCCCTTGTCGCCGGGCTTGCCCGACGGCAGGCGCAGTTCCAGCAGGCGTTTTTCGGCAAACAGCGACATGCTCGCGCCGGCTTGCAGCAGCGTGCCCCAGTCGAAACTGGCGTCGGCGCTGAACACCTGGCGTTCGTCGAAGCCTTGCTGGCGCGCGGCGGTGCGAATGGCGTCTGCCGCTTCCTGGCACAGCAACGGGTCATCGCCGCTGACGATATAGACAGGCGCGAGAGCACCTTGCAGGTGTTTGGCGAGTTGGGCGGGGGCGAGTTTCATAGGCGCGATGAACGGGGCGCCTGGGGCGCCCCGTCTGGCTTAGTCTACAGGGACTTCAACAGGCGATTGTTTCGGCGTGTTGTTTTCGTACTCTTGCGCGGCTTTCAGGGCGTCGGCGTCAGCCTTGGCCTTGTTGTCGGCGGTCTGTTGCAGCAGTTCCAGTTTTTCCGGCGTCAGCTGTTGCAGGCGCAGCATCACACGTTGGACCAGCTCACGACGCATTTCTTTGCGCACCTGGGTCATTTCCGAGTCCGAGCCCACCAGGTTGTTGCCATCGTGGCTCACGACCTTTTGCACTTCGATCTTGTCACCCATCAACGGCAGATGGTCGCGGCCCTGCATTTCAAACGTCAACGAAGTGATCAGCTCGATATCGGACGCACGGCCAGCGCTGGCGTAGCTGAGGTTACGCTGGGTTTCTTTCTCGTCGGCCAGGAACAGCTTGTAGGTCGCGCCGGTGTAGACGTGTACGCCACTGTTTTTCAGGGTGTCGCGCAGTTGCACAACGGTTTCGCCGTAGGCGTTGCGGGCGCTGACGTCCAATTCCTTGATGGTCAGTTCATTGGTGCCGGTACCGCGCAGCTGGAAGCCGCAAGCGCTCAGCAGCACAGCAAGGCCCATCACCAGCAAATTGCGTTTGATCATTTTATTGCTCCCCTTGAAACCATGCGGGCCTTATCGAGGCCCTGAAGGTTTAGTTCGGCGCAGCGCTCAAGCCCTGCGCCCGATCCGATTTAGCTGGCGACGATATTGACCAGTTTACCCGGCACGACGATCACTTTGCGGATCGTCAGGCCTTCGGTAAAGCGCAGTACGTTCTCGTTGCAGCGCGCGGCCGCTTCGACGTCTTCGCGGCTGGCGCTGGCCGGCATGTCGATCTGGCCACGCAGTTTGCCGTTGACCTGAATTACCAGTTGCAGCGTGTCCTGAACCAGCGCGCTGTCATCCTGCACCGGCCAGCGGGCGTCAATGACGGCTTCGCTGTGGCCCAGGCGGTGCCACAGTTCGTGGCTGATGTGCGGCGTGATCGGGGCCAGCAGCAGGGTGACCGTCTCGAGGCCTTCGTGAACCAGCGCACGCTCCTGTTCGGTGGCTTGCGGGGCTTTTTCCAGTACGTTCATCAGTGTCATCACCTGGGCGATGGCGGTGTTGAACTTGTGGTTCTGGCCCACATCCTGGCTGGCTTGCTTGATGGCCAGGTGGGTGCTGCGGCGAATGGCTTTCTGCTCGTCGCTCAAGGCGGCCACATCCAGCTTGCCCGGCAGGCCCTGGCTGACATGGGCATGGGCCAGGCGCCAGACGCGCTTGAGGAAACGGTGCGAACCTTCGACGCCGGAGTCGGACCATTCGGCGCTCATGTCCGGCGGCGAGGCGAACATCATGAACAGGCGGCAGGTGTCGGCGCCGAACTGGTCGATCATCGACTGTGGGTCGACGCCGTTGTTCTTCGACTTGGCCATCTTCTCGGTGCCACCGATTTCCACCGGCAGGCCGTCGGCGATCAGCTTGGCGCTGATGACCTTGGCTTTGCTGTCGCGCTCGAGCTCGACATCCGCCGGGTTGAACCAGGTGTAGCTGCCATTGGCTTCGCGACGGTAATACGTCTCGGCGATCACCATGCCCTGGGTCAGCAGGTTCTTGAACGGCTCGTTGGAACTGACCAGGCCTTCGTCGCGCATCAGCTTGTGGAAGAAGCGCGCGTACAGCAGGTGAAGAATGGCGTGTTCGATACCGCCGATGTACTGATCCACCGGCAACCAGTGGTCGGCCGCCGATTTCTCGACCAGGCCACCCTCGTAGTGCGGCGAGGCATAACGGGCGTAGTACCACGAGGACTCGACGAAAGTGTCCATGGTGTCGGTTTCGCGCTTGGCTGGCTGGCCGCATTTCGGGCAGCTGCACTCGTAGAACTCAGGCATGCGCGCCAAAGGCGAACCGGCGCCGTCCGGCACCACGTCTTCCGGCAGGACCACCGGCAACTGGTCTTCCGGCACCGGCACGTCACCGCAGGTTTCGCAGTGGATGATCGGGATCGGGCAGCCCCAGTAACGCTGGCGGCTGATGCCCCAGTCGCGCAGGCGGAACTGGGTGCGCGAGGCACCGAGGTTTTTCTTGATCAGCGCGACTTCGATGGCGTCGAAGGCGCCGGCGAAGTCCAGGCCGTCGAACTCGCCGGAGTTGATCAATTCACCGTGCTCGCCGTAGGCGTCTTGCCACGGGGCCGGGTTGGTGTCGCCCGAGCTGGTGCGTACCACGGATTTGATCGGCAGGTTGTACTGGGTGGCGAATTCGAAATCGCGTTCGTCGTGGGCCGGCACAGCCATTACTGCGCCATCGCCGTAGTGCATCAGCACGTAGTTGGCGACCCATACCGGCAATTTTTCGCCAGTCAGCGGGTGCTCGACGAACAGCCCGGTCGGCAGGCCTTTTTTCTCCTGGGTGGCGACGTCGGCTTCCGCCACGCTGCCGCCTTTGCATTCGGCGATGAACGCCTGCAGCTCAGGGTTGTTCTGTGCGGCCTGGCTGGCCAGCGGGTGTTCCGCGGCCACGGCGACGTAAGTCGCGCCCATCAGGGTGTCCGGACGGGTGGTGAAGACTTTGAGGGTGCCCGCTTCGCCGATCGAATCGACGTTGTACGGGAACTGCACTTCCATGCCCTTGGACTTGCCGATCCAGTTGCGTTGCATGGTCTTGACCTGTTCAGGCCAGCCCGGCAGGTCGTCGAGGCTCGACAAGAGTTCATCCGCGTAGGCGGTGATCTTGAAGTAGTACATCGGGATTTCGCGCTTTTCGATCAGCGCGCCGGAACGCCAGCCGCGACCGTCGATCACCTGCTCGTTGGCGAGCACGGTCTGGTCGACCGGGTCCCAGTTCACGGTACCGTTCTTGCGGTAGATCACGCCTTTTTCGAACAGGCGGGTGAACAGCCATTGTTCCCAGCGATAGTAGTCCGGCTTGCAGGTGGTCACTTCGCGGGACCAGTCCACCGCCAGGCCCAGGCTGCGCAGCTGGGTCTTCATGTAGGCGATGTTTTCGTAGGTCCACTTGGCGGGCGCTACGTTGTTCTTCATCGCGGCGTTTTCCGCCGGCATGCCGAAGGCGTCCCAACCCATGGGTTGCAGGACATTCTTGCCTTGCATGCGCTGGTAACGGGAAATCACGTCGCCGATGGTGTAGTTACGCACGTGCCCCATGTGTAGCTTGCCGCTGGGGTAAGGGAACATCGATAGGCAATAGAACGTCTCCTTGCCCGGCTGTTCACTGACTTCAAAGGACTTTTGCTCGTCCCAGAAGGTTTGGGCGGCATTTTCTATTTCACGGGGCTGATATTGTTCGTGCATGGCTACTTTTGAACTGAATAGGGGTGGCCTAATCCTCTTCGGTGCATTGTCCGAGCTGGCCGACACCATAAAGCGCCGCGTCCGTGCCCAAACCCTGCGGGAAGTGGAGTTACAGGAAGCGCCGTAGCATACATGACCCCACTCTATCGAGGGAAACCCTGATTGCGCGGTCGAGGCCGTCTGTCGCGGCGCCGGGCAGGCGCAGCCATGGGGGCTACGCTGTTTATTGGGGAGTGAGTCTTATCTTCAATGAGGTGAGGGGATGGTGGAATCGCAGCGAATGTTATCTAAACCGGATGTGTACCAAGGACTCATCGACCGTTTGGGTCGTGCATTGGATGCAGCAAGTACGGCGGGTCGATTGCGTGATGAGCAGCCCGTCGAGTTGGAACTGCGAGGCTTGAGCCACGCGGAGCTGGAACTGATCAAGGCTTATCTGGCAAGGAACGAACGTTCGGCCTTTACCGGCGTGGCGAGCACGCCGCCCAACGAGCCCGTGCGGTCGGCCAAGGTGGTGTGGCTCAAGGATGTGTCAGCCGCTCGCGGCCCGGAAAAACATCGGTCCGTGCGGTTCAAGTAATACATGCCCCTTAGTTTCCTGATCATCGCTGACACTGCTTCGTTCTTGTAAAGATTGTCGCTAAACCCCGTTACACCTTAGGCTTCGGGCATCTATGGAGATGCTCGATGCCTATTCGTTATTTCATCAAACAACTGCTGTTGCCGCCCGGCATTCTCTTGCTGTTGCTGGCCCTTGCCTGGTGGTTTCGCCGCAGCCGCCCGCGCCTGGCCGGCTGCTGCTTTGCCCTCGGCCTGGGCGGGATGTGGCTGATGAGCCTGCCGATCATGGTGGAGTGGGGCGCGCGCGCCCTGGAGACGGCGCCGCCGTTGGCCCGGGAGGACTGGTCGAGCCTGGCCCGACGCGCCGATGCCATTGTGGTGCTGGGTTCGGGGCGCGAGCGTGGCGACCCGGCCTGGGGTTCGGACCAGCCAACCGGCATCGGGCTGGAGCGTCAGCGCTACGCCGCGCGATTGGCCAAGGCCTCCGGGCTGCCGGTGCTGACCAGCGGCGGTTTGCATTACGGCACACCGCCCAGCGAAGCTGAGTTGATGGCGGTGTCGATGCGGGACGACTTCGATGTGGCGGTGCGCTGGAAGGAAGAGCGCAGCCGCACCACCTGGGAAAATGCGCAGATGAGTGCCGAGATTCTGTTGCCCGAGGGGGTCAAGCGCGTCGTGGTGGTGACCCAGGCCTGGCATATGCCGCGTGCGGTCTGGAGCTTTGAAAAAGCCGGTTTCAGCGTGGTGCCGGCGCCGGTCGGCTTCCTCGGCGAGGATAACGCGCGGCCGCTGGGCGGTTGGATGCCGGAGTTCAAGTCGGTGTGGCAGAGCGGGCAGTTGCTCAATGAGGCGGTGGGGCAGGTGGGGTATCGGTTGTTCTACCGATAGCACCGCAAATCAAAATGTGGGAGGGGGCTTGCCCCCGATTGCGGTGTATCAGTATCAAATGTACTGACTGACACACTGCTATCGGGGGGTACAGACCGGAGACATCCTTTACGTTTGAAACCGGAGACATCGTTTACATGTATTAATCATGGCCAGGAGGTAACTGGCCATGTCATGGAATCGAGAGTCCCCTATGGACCAAAAAGTCAGATTG
>NZ_JYLL01000003.1 GCF_001439695.1 Pseudomonas veronii | reverse complement strand
CTTCCTGTTCCATCAAGCGGCTGACGAAATCGAAGCTGGTCTCGCGGTACTGCACGCAGTATTCCCACTCGCGATACGGCCGGCTCAGGGCGTCTTCGAAGTCGGAAAAGCCGAGGTCGCGGAACACCTGCTTGATGATCTGCGGGATGCTCAGGTTCTGGAAAATCCGGCAGTCCGACGTGCGGCTCAGCAGCCACAGCCACGGGCGCAGTGTCACCTGATAGCTGGCGAACTGGCCCTGGTCGATGCTCTGGCTGCACTGCGCGACGATGCCGTGGAAATGCCGCTCGCCACCGTCCGCCAGTTGCACGCCAACGCTCATCGGCTTGCCGAGCAACTGGTTGAGGTCGATGTTGGCGTCCAGGGAGGTCAGTTGCAGCTCATAGGCGAACAGCCGGCCCAACTCTTCGCCGCCGCCCATTTGATTGAGCAGCAGCACGTCCGGCCCGAGGGGGCTGGTGATCTTGGCCAGGCGTGAGGTTTGGTTGAATAGCATCGGGCGTCTCGAAAATGACTAAATAACTGAAGAAACCGAGTTCAAATGTGGGAGGGGGCTTGCCCCCGATAGCAGTGTGTCAGTTGATGTATCAGGTGACTGATTCACCGCCATCGGGGGCAAGCCCCCTCCCACATTTTTGATCGTGTTTCTTCAGGTCAATCGTTGAACTGATAGTGCAATTCATTATCCCGGCTACTGATCCGCACACCCGCCAGCGCCTTGCCTTCGAGCATGCGCGTGAGGAATTCACGGCTCATGTCCGGCAGCAGGCTGTTGGTGAGGATCGTGTCGATCATGCGCCCGCCGCTTTCGGTCTCGGTGCAGCGCGAGACGATCAAATCGACCACCGCGTCGTCGTAATCGAAGGCGACTTTGTGGGTGTTCTGCACACGCTTCTTGATGCGCTCGAGTTGCAGGCGGGTGATCGCCTTGAGCATCTCGTCGCTCAGCGGGTAATACGGGATGGTCACCAGTCGGCCGAGCAGTGCGGGCGGGAAAATTTCCAGCAGCGGCTGGCGCAGGGCTTTGGCAATGTCTTCCGGCGCGGGGATGTTCGCCGGGTCTTTGCAGACCTGGGAAATCAACTCGGTGCCGGCGTTGGTGGTCAGCAGGATCAGCGTGTTCTTGAAGTCGATGACCCGGCCTTCGCCGTCTTCCATCACGCCCTTGTCGAACACCTGGAAGAAGATCTCGTGTACGTCCGGGTGGGCTTTTTCCACCTCGTCCAGCAGCACCACGCTGTAGGGTTTGCGCCGTACCGCTTCGGTCAGCACGCCGCCTTCGCCGTAGCCGATGTAGCCCGGTGGCGCGCCCTTGAGGGTCGACACGGTGTGGGCTTCCTGGAACTCGCTCATGTTGATGGTGATGACGTTCTGCTCGCCGCCGTACATGGCTTCGGCCAGGGCCAGGGCGGTTTCGGTCTTGCCCACGCCGGAGGTGCCGGCCAGCATGAACACGCCGATCGGCTTGCTCGGGTTGTCGAGGCCGGCGCGGGAGGTCTGGATGCGCTTGGCGATCATCTGCAAGGCGTGGTCCTGGCCGATGATGCGTTTCTTCAGGTGCTGGTCGAGGTTGAGCACGGTTTCCAGTTCGTTGCGCGCCATGCGGCCGACCGGGATGCCGGTCCAGTCGGCGACCACCGAGGCCACCGCCTGGTAATCCACGGTCGGCAGGATCAGCGGGGTTTCGCCTTGCAGCGCGGTGAGGCGCTGCTGCAGGTCGACCAATTGCGCACGCAACTCATCGTTGCCGCTGTCGACCACGCCGACTTTTTCACGCAACGTCGCGCGGGTGGCGAGCAACTCATCGACCAGGGTTTTCTCTTCGGCCCAGCGGCTTTCCAGGCTGGCCAGGCGCTCGCGCTCGGCACTCAGCAGGGCTTCGCTGTTGCTCTGGCGTGCCCCGATGGCGATGCCGATCGCATGCTCGCGGGCGATGATCTGCAGCTCGGTTTCCAGGGCTTCGATGCGGCGACGGCTGTCGTCGACTTCGGCCGGCACCGCATGCAGGCTGATGGCGACGCGGGCGCAGGCGGTGTCCAGCAGGCTGACGGATTTATCCGGCAACTGGCGCGCCGGGATGTAGCGGTGGGACAGCTTCACCGAGGCTTCCAGTGCTTCGTCGAGGATCTGCACCTGATGGTGTTTCTCCATGGTCGAGGCCACGCCGCGCATCATCAGCAGCGCCTTGTCTTCCGACGGTTCGGCCACCTGCACTACCTGGAAACGGCGGGTCAGAGCCGGGTCTTTTTCGATGTGTTTCTTGTACTCGGCCCAGGTGGTCGCGGCCACGGTACGCAAGGTGCCGCGGGCCAGAGCCGGTTTGAGCAGGTTGGCTGCGTCACCGGTGCCGGCGGCACCACCGGCACCCACCAGGGTGTGGGCTTCGTCGATGAACAGGATGATCGGCTTCGGCGAGGCCTGGACGTCTTCGATGACCTGGCGCAGGCGCTGTTCGAACTCGCCTTTCATGCTGGCGCCGGCTTGCAGCAGGCCGACGTCAAGGCTGCGCAGTTCAACGTCTTTCAGCGCGGGCGGCACGTCGCCGGCGACGATGCGCAGGGCGAAGCCTTCGACCACGGCAGTCTTGCCCACGCCGGCTTCACCGGTGAGGATCGGGTTGTTCTGGCGTCGACGCATGAGGATATCCACCAACTGGCGGATCTCTTCGTCGCGGCCGACGATCGGGTCGAGCTTGCCGCTGCGTGCCTGTTCGGTCAGGTCGACCGTGAAACGCTTGAGCGCTTCCTGCTTGCCCATCGCACTCGGCGCCATCGCACCGCTGGCTTCGCCCGGAACGGCGCCGGCGTTGAAACCGTCGCTGGCCGTCAACGCATTCTCCGGCGAGTCGCCGACGTACTCGTCAAAGCGTTCGCTCAGGGCTTCGGCCTTGACCTTGTCGAACTCCGCCGACAAACCCAACAGCGCATGGCGCAGGCTCGGCGTCTTCAGAATGCCCAGCAGCAGATAACCGGTACGCACCTGGCTTTCGCCGAACATCAGGCTGCCGTAGACCCAGCCGCGCTCCACGGCTTCTTCCACATGGGAGGACAGGTCGGTGATCGAAGTCGAGCCCCGCGGCAGGCGGTCGAGGGCTTCAGTCAGGTCGCGGGCCAGGCGCGCCGGTTCCACGTTGAACTGACGGATGATGCGGTGCAGGTCCGAGTCCTGCAGTTGCAGCAACTGGTGAAACCAGTGGGCCAGTTCCACATACGGATTGCCCCGCAGCTTGCAGAACACCGTGGCGGCTTCGATGGCTTTGTAGGCCACGCTGTTGAGTTTGCCGAACAGTGCGGCGCGACTGATTTCACCCATGCTCTGGATTCCTTGAGGTGGTGGCGTGATCGGCGTAATGCCGGGCCAGGATTAGGTCGTTGGCATCAACCGCAGGGCGGCCGAGCCAGGTGTTGAAGCCCAGGCGGAACCGGCCGTTGAGTTGCAGCGCCGGGACTTCGGGTTGTTGCAGAACCAGGTTCAAGTCCCAGTCCAATTCATGGCCCAGGTACTCGGCCACCCAGGCCACCAGCTCGTTGAACGGCTGGCTGCCGGGCAGCATGCCCATGTAGTCGTCCAGCGCGAGCGGGCCCAGGCGGATGCGGAATTTGTGCTGGCGGTCCCACACATGGCTGCCCAGGCAGAAGTCCACGCCGAGCCGGTTGGCGCTGACCCCGACGCGACTGCGCTCGGGCAGTTCGAGCCATTGGCCGATGTATTCTTCGATCTCTACCGGCAGGCCGAAGTACTCGCCAAGGATCGCCTTCAAGCCATCCGGGTAGCGGGTCTGCGCCGACAGGTGGCCGCTGTAATGCAGCTTTGCCGTGTCGGGGATCAGCCCCTGGTTGAGCAGGCTCGGCATGCCCCGACCGCTCAAGGCCGCGAGGCGCGCCGACCAGTAATCATCGTCCGGGCGGTCGTGGCTGACGGTCGGCCGCGCCTCGGCCCAGGCCCGGTAGAACAGGCTCAACAGGCGATGGTGGAAGATATCCAGGAACTGTTTGCTGGTGCTGTCGGCATTGTTGCGCTGGCGTTCGCGCACGTACTCGGTGATGTGCAGCGGCAGCGGGCCGTTGGGGCCGCCGAGGCCGAAAAAGTACTGCTGCAGCCGCGCTGGCTTGCCCTCGCCAGCGGGGTCGACCGAGGCCAGGGTGGCCGGGGCGAAGGTGCAGTCGGCCTGTTGCCCGAGGCGCAGCGGGTCGTCCGCCAGGCGTAGGGACTGGCCCAGGCGCGGCAGGTCCGGCGATTCGCACTCGATACGCCGCAGCGCCTGGAAGAAATCGTATTCCCAGGGCTCCTGGTGCATCGCATCCAGGGTACTCACAGGGTCGGACGACGTCCGGGCTTGGCTTTCCATCGCATGATCTCGCCGCGTTCGGTGGTACGGATCACCGTCTCGGTAAAACTGTTGATCGACACGTAGCGTGCCAGGAAGCGTTCCAGTACCGCACCGAGCAGGAACACGCCGGTGCCGCGAAACGCGTTTTCATCGAATTCCAAGGTGATTTCCAGGCCGCGCCCAAACACGATCGGGCCGGGCATCGGCAGGCGCCGGGTCACCGCTTTGCTGCTGACTTCGCGCAGGCCTTCGATCTGCAATTGCAGGGCGGCGTCGTTGCTGTCGCCATACAGGCGCAGCAGTTCGCGCAAGGCGCCTGCGCCCTGGCCCTGTTCGCTCAGGGACAAGTAGTTGAGCGACAACTGGCTGATCAGGCGCCAGGCCTTGGCGTCATGGGCGTGGCTGGCACGCGGGCGGCTGGGCCCGGCGACGCAGCGCACGGCCAGCACCGGGGCGCTGTCGGCGAGAGTGAAGTCGGTCTTGCCATTGCCCACGCTCATGAACAGCGGCAAGTCGCGGTTGGTACACAGCGCGCTCACGCCGAGTTGGCGCAGGTCGTGGCGATAGGGCGCTTGCTGGCTGTCCACCAGGCTGACGAAGGTTTCGCTGCCCACGTAGGTGGAGCGCGGGCCGTTGCGCCGCTGGTCGCTGGACAGCACCCGCGGCTCACGGCGCACGGTGTAGTACGCCTGGTCGCGGCCATAACGCGAGGGGTCGCGCACCGCATAGAACGGCAGGAACGGCTGCTCCGGCCCGGTGCCGTGGCCGGTGATGCCGTCGAGGGAGTGAATCTCGAAATCCATCGGCCGCGTGCGGTCGGCGATCACATGGTGTTCGTTGACCCGGTCGGACAAGTGGATACGGTCCACGCGTTTCGGGAACAGGTTGATCGCCGGGGTGCAGAACGGCAGGAACTGCGCGGCACCGACGCTGCCTTCCAGGCTCGGTTCGTGGCGGTCGAACAGCACGATCAGTTCCAGTTCCTGGCCGTCGCAACGCTTGACCGCACGGCTCAGCTCGGCGAACTCGACGAACAGGAAGCGGTGGGGCAGGGCGAAGTATTCCTGCAGCAACCGATAGCCCTGGAACGCCCGCGCCACCACGGGCATGGCCGCGTCGGCGTCGTCGAAACCGCGCGAGCGCAGCGCGTCCTGCGGCAGACGCTCGACCCAATCGCCCCCCGGCTTGCGCGCAAACACCGCGCAGGCATTGCCCAGTAATTGTTCGTAGAGGCGGAACGGTTGCTCATCCGCACCGCTGAGGTACAGCGGCAGGTTGTCCAGCGCGAGGCTGTTGAACGGCAACTCGGCGCCGGTGCGCAGGGTCAGGCGCAAACCGGCCTTGGCTTTCGGTTCGCTGGCCGCCAGGCGCCCGAGCACGGCGGCGGGGTTGCCGAAGTACTCGGCGTGGCTGACCTGCAACGGCCACAGCGTCACCGGGTGAGCGGTGCGGTACTCGCAGCAGGTCTGGGTTTCGCGGCCCAACGCGGCGCGCAAGACGCTGTCGCGCGGCAACGGGAAACCGCTGGCCAGGGAGCCTTCATCCGGGTCGGTCTGCAGTTGCACCACGGTCATCGACGGGGTCGGCGCCAGGTAGTGCGGGTAGGCGATCTCCAGCAGGTTGTGGGTGAAGGTCGGGTACTCGGCGTCGAGCTTGAGCTGCACGCGGGCCGTGAGGTAGGCAAAGCCTTCGAGCAGACGTTCGACGTAGGGGTCGGCGCAGTCCATGCCGGACAGGCTCAGCCGACTGGCGATCTTCGGGTATTCCTTGGCGAACTCGGCGGCGCTTTCGCGCACGTGGTGCAGTTCCTGGTTGTACAGCTCCAGCAGGCGCGGGTTCATGGGCGTCTCCGCTGGTCGGCGTTGACCACGCGTACATGGCCCGACTCCAGGTCCAGGTCGGTTTGCAGCAGCAGGCGCAACGGCACCGGCTGCGCCCACAGGTCGCCTTCGATCTCGAAGCTCAGGGCGTTGTGGTTCATCTCGCCATGGCCGACACGGGCTTTGACGCGCAGGGTGTGGCGCAGAATACGTGGCTCAAAGGTGGCGATCGCCTGGTAGATCAGGGCTTCCAGGGCCTTGATGTCGACGCTGGAAACACTGTTGCCCGCCAGCGCCGGCAGGCCGTAATTGACCACCGAGGTGCCGGCCGGGGTGTGCAGGGTGGCATCGGCATCGAGCAGCGACGTGGTGTTGAGCAGCCACGCCAGGTCACGCAGCACCGAGGCCTTCAATTGGGTGAGGGACAGCACGCGCTTGTCGGCGCTTTCCTTCAGGTTGGTTGGGTCGTCGTCGGTCAACCGGTCCAACAGGGACGGTTGCAGACGGTCGCGGGAAGCGATTTCAGTTACCACCAAAGCAGCTCCACGGACGGGGTGCGAGAGGGACAAAGTGCCTGGGGCCGTGGCGCTGGGCCACGGCCGCCAGGGCTATCAGCGCTTGGTGTTGGAACGGATGTTCCAGCCAAACTTGATCGCGCCGCCGTCTTTGGTGCCGTCGGCTTTCTGCGGTTGGTAGTCGACCATCACCTGGGCGAAGTTCAGGGTGACGTTTTCGGTCAGGCGATCATCGGAGCCCGAACCGCCAGTGCTCAGGGACGTGACCAGCACTTCTTCCAGGTTGATCACCATGTACTCGACCTGGCTTTCACCACCGGCCTTGCGCACGGTCAGCTTGACCTTGTCGATGTGCTTGCCGCTGGCGCAGTGCATCATCAGGTTCGGCGAGGCCTTGTCGACGTACTTGGTCAGCGACAGGTCCTGGATGTTCACCTTGCCCGCGCCGCCGCCACCGCCTACGTGCATGTTGCCGGACTGGGACATGCCCCAGCTCCAGTTCAGTACGTCGATTTCGTCCTTGTGGGCTTTGTCCATGGACTCGCCCTTGATGTCGCCGATCTTGATGAAAATATCAACAGCCATGTTTTCTCCCTGTGTGGACTCAGCCACTGTATTTGTTAACGCCGCCGACCCCTGTAGGAGCGAGCTTGCTCGCGAAGGTCGTCAACGGTGACGCGGGCATCCTGGATGAACGCAGCGCCTTCAAGTTTTTCGCGAGCAAGCTCGCTCCTACAGGGAGCGAGCCAGTCCCGATTTTTTACGCGCTTTTCGCCGACGGCAGTTTCGATACCAGGCGCAGCGACACGGTCAGCCCTTCGAGCTGGTAGTGCGGGCGCAGGTAGAACTTGGAGTTGTAGTAACCCGGGTTGCCCTCGACGTCTTCCACGATCACTTCGGCTGCCGCCAGTGGGTGCTGGGCCTTGGTGGTTTCGGTGGAGTGCGCCGGGTCGCCGTCGACGTAGTTGAGGATCCAGTCCTGCAACCAGCGCTGCATTTCGTCCTTCTCTTTGAAGGAACCGATCTTGTCGCGCACGATGCACTTCAAGTAGTGCGCGAAACGGCAGGTGGCGAACAGGTACGGCAGGCGCGCCGCCAGGTTGGCGTTGGCGGTGGCGTCCGGGTCGTCGTACTCGGCCGGCTTCTGCAGCGACTGCGCGCCGATGAACGCGGCGAAGTCGGTGTTCTTCTTGTGCAGCAGCGGCATGAAACCGTTCTTCGCCAGCTCCGCTTCACGACGGTCGCTGATGGCGATTTCGGTCGGGCATTTCATGTCCACGCCACCGTCATCGGTAGGGAACGTGTGGGCCGGCAGGTTTTCCACTTCACCGCCGGACTCCACGCCACGGATGCGCGAGCACCAGCCGTAGTGTTTGAACGAACGGTTGATGTTCACCGCCATCGCGTAAGCGGCGTTGGCCCAGGTGTACTTGGAGCTGTCGGCGCCGTCGGTGTTTTCTTCGAAGGCGAAGGCTTCCACCGGGTCGGTCTTGGCGCCATACGGCAGGCGCGCGAGGAAGCGCGGCATGGTCAGGCCGATGTAGCGCGAGTCTTCCGATTCACGCAGCGAGCGCCAGCCGGCGTATTCCGGGGTGGTGAAGATCTTGGTCAGGTCGCGCGGGTTCGACAGTTCCTGCCACGAGCCCATGCCCATCACGGTCGGCGAAGCGGCCGCGATGAACGGGGCGTGCATGGCGGCGCAGACTTTGGACAATTCGCCCAACAGCTCGACATCCGGTGGCGACTGGTCGAAGTAGTAGTCGCCGACCAGGCAACCGTAAGGTTCGCCGCCGAACTGGCCGTATTCTTCTTCGTACATCTTCTTGAAGATCGGGCTCTGGTCCCAGGCGGTGCCCTTGAATTTCTTCAGGGTCTTGTGCAGGTCCGGCTTGGAGATGTTGAGCACGCGGATCTTCAGCTGCTCATCGCTCTCGGTGTTGTTGACCAGGTAGTGCAGGCCACGCCAGGCGCTTTCCAGCTGCTGGAAATCCGGGTGGTGGATGATCTGGTTGACCTGGGCGGTGAGCTTGGCGTCGATGGCGGCGATGATCGATTCGATCGACTTGATCGCGTCGTTGGACACCAGGTCAGTCTGTGCCAGCGCCTGCTCGGCGAGTGTCCGCACGGCGGTTTCCACGGCTTCGCGGGCACGCTCGGTCTTCGGTTTGAACTCTTGCAGCAACAGCGAGGCGAACTCGCTGGTTTCTTCGGTGGCGCCCAGGTTCTGAGCGCTTTCGCGCACGGTATTCTCGGTCATGATTACTGCTCCCCTGCCGGCTTCGGCGCGCTCGCAAGGGCCTGCAGCAATGCCGGGTCCTTGATCGCTTTCATGATGATTTCTTCAGCGCCGGTCTTGCCGTCCATGTAGGTCAGCAGGTTGGCCAACTGGGTACGGGCTTCGAGCAGCTTGTTCAGCGCATCGACCTTGCGGGCCACGGCGGCCGGGCTGAAGTCGTCCATGCTTTCGAAAGTGATGTCCAGGCTCAGGTTGCCTTCGCCGGTCAGCTCGTTGGGTACGTGGAACGCTACGCGCGGTTGCATGGCCTTGAGGCGCGAGTCGAAGTTGTCGACGTCCACTTCAAGGAACTTGCGGTCGGCCACGGGCGCGAGGGGCTCGGCGGGTTTGCCGGCGAGGTCGGCCATCACACCCATCACGAAGGGCAGCTGGACCTTTTTCTCGGCGCCGTAGAGCTCGACGTCGTACTCGATCTGCACTCGAGGCGCGCGGTTGCGCGCGATGAATTTCTGAGAACTTTGCTTCGCCACGTTGCTGCTCCTGGTCGCTTGAGCGACGGTGTTGTTACTGCGCAGTCGGGCGGCTTACTCGCCGTCCGGGCCACGCAGGTTTTCAAATTGGGACATGCCGTCGGGAATCAGATTGCGCACGATGGCCGCGAAGTCGGCGTGCACCAGATGCTTTGCGCGGTTCAACAGCACCGGCAGCGGGCTCGAAGGCTCATGACGGGTGTAGTACGCAAGGATCTTGTCGAGGCTGCGCAGCACGTCATCGCGGTTGGCGATGTCGCCGCTGGGGCGCGGTGCGGTGGGGGCGGCGGCGAAGTCGGCCGAGGGGGCATTGTCGTCACTGACGGCCTCGGGTTCGCGGCTGCTGGTCTCACCGTTCGGTACAAATTGGCTGAGGATCTGCAGCGCCTGCTTGAGCGGTTGCTTCAACAGGCTGAGGTCGACGCCCTGGGCCGAGCCGACCTGGTCGCTGACCTGTTGTTCGATGGCTTCGCAGGCGGCACGCGCGGAGCTCAAGGCGTCGCGGGTGGCTTGCAGTTGCTCGGGGTCGCTGTCGAGGAACGCGGCGTTGAGCTGCTGGGCGCCGAGTTGTTCATCGGGAAAACTCATCAGGCCGCTGGCGTTCAGCGCGGCGCGCAGGCTCACGGCGCCGAAGGTGCGCGAGCGCGTGAGGATGCTTTCGCGCAGCAGGCGGATCGTCGCGTCGCCGGTCAAGCCGGACAGCGCGTTGATACGCACGGTGGGGTCGTTATCGTCGTCGGCATCCAGGCGCGGGTGCAGGTCGGCCCAGTATTCGCGCAGCAGCGCGTTGATCAGCGTGAGCGCGTCGGCCAACCCGACCACACCCTGGAGGGCGAGGGCGCTTTGCAGCAGGAAATGGGTGATGCGCAGGTCTTTGCTGCGTTGCAACAGGTCGAGGCTTTGCTGCTGGATGCTGCGCCAGTCCGGCGGTTCGGCAGGCAGGATGGCGTCGCCCATGCTGCGCTCGGGCTGCCCCTTGGCATCACGCTCCAGTTGTAGAAATTGCGCGTCATATTCCATGTCTTCGCCACATGGCGAAGTCGCGGAAACGGCGGCGAGCAGCAACGGCACATCCACTGAAATCGATCTCCCTATCGGCCCGTTAGATGACGGGCAATTCATGCATTAGTTGCGTGATGAACTTTGCATGTTTTCTTGGTCATATACGTGTGGCGCCACTAATGTGCCATCACTGGTATTCAAGAAGTTGTGCATTTTTGGTGTAGTAGTTATGGCTTGTCAAGGTAAGCTATTCGCCCTCTGTGACAGATGTGCGGTACTTAACAACCTGCGCGACTGGTGAGTCGAGTGGTGTTCCACGATAGGGTTTTTGTCATTGAGGCCAGTTAAGATCTGCGATCATGCTGGCAAAAAGCAGATTATGACCGTGGTTTGCGTCGCCTGGCGCGATCTCTCGGGAAAGGCGCTCGCCGGGAATCGATTGCGCGCGAAGTATCAGCAAGGAGGCAAGATGTCGCTGTGTTTGACTATCACTAGTTATCACAAGATTACCCCTGGGCAGTGTGCCGAAAAGTCCTTGAACCAGGGCTCGATGGCTATCGGCCGCAGCTCGGATAATGACTGGGTATTGCCTGATCCTGAGCGTCTGGTGTCCTCGAAACATTGCGTAATTCAATACAAAGATGGTCGTTATTATTTAACCGATAACAGTACAAACGGTGTGGAGTTGGTTAACGCCGGCATCCGTCTGCGTCGGGGTAATAGCGAGCCGTTGCAGGATGGCGAGCTGATCCGCATCGGTGATTACGAAATCCAGGCGCGCATCGATTTCAACGTACAGGCTGTGGATAACCAGGCGTTTGCCGGGGATTCCCCGAACAGTTTTGAAGCGCTGATGGGCGCCGTCGCCAGCAAGCCGGTAGCCACGCCGGTGATCGCGCCGCAGTTCCAGGGCGCGTCGTCGATGGACACCTTGCCGGACCTCTTCGATTTTCTCAGCCCGACCGCCGTGCCGCCGCCGACCGTGGCCGATCATGTGCCGTCCGAGCAACACGATTTCCGCCCGCCGACCCCGGTGGCCGTGCCGGTGCCGGTGGTCGAGCCGCCTGCCGCGTCGGGCTCGGTCATCCCTGAGGATTGGGACCTGTTTGGCGACACGCCGGCGCCGGTGGTCAGCGCACCGCCACCGCCGGTGATCGCGCCGCCACCTGTGGTCGAGCCTGTGCTCCCGGTGGCCGCCGCCCAGCAACCCGATCTTTTGCACGCCTTCCTGCGCGGCGCCGGCCTGGACCCATTGCGCCTGGACAAGGCCCAGGCCGAAGCCCAGATGGAAAGCATCGGCCGCAGCTACCGGCTGATGGTCGAAGGCCTGATCGACGTGTTGCGTGCCCGCGCCAGCCTCAAGGGCGAATTCCGCATGCAGCAGACGATGATCCAGCCCGCGGAAAACAATCCGTTGAAATTCGCCCCGAATGCCGACGAAGCGCTACAGCTGCTGCTGCGTCATGGCAACCAAGCGTTTATGGCACCGGACATCGCGGTGCGCGACAGTTTCGACGACCTGCGCGCTCACCAATTGGCGGTGATGGCCGGTGTGGAAGCGGCGATCAAACACCTGCTCAGCCGCTTCGAACCGGCGCAGCTGGAAGAACGCATGGGCAAGCCCGGCGGGCTGTCGAGCCTGTTCAGCGGCTCGCGCCAGGCCCAGTACTGGCAGCAGTTCACCGAGCTCTACAGCAATATTTCCCGCGAGGCCCAGGAAGATTTCCAGGACCTGTTCGGCCGCGAATTCAGCCGAGCCTACGAAGAGCACAGCGCACGCCAGCGTCGCTGAGCCGCAACGCATGGATAAAACGGAAAGCTAAGTACGTCATTGAGGACGAAGGATGATTCCCAGGTTTTTACTCGCAGTGGCCAGCCTGCTGATGCTGGCGGCGTGTACCAAGGATGTCGCCAAACCCCAGGCCAGCGCCGCCGAGGTTGAAGCGAACACCGCTGCCGTCGAGTTGCACTTTCACGCGATTGCCGGGCTCAACCCCGGCGCCAACGGCCAGGCCGCCCCGGTGCGGGTGCGGATTTTCGAACTGAAAAACGCCGCCACCTTCGGCCGTTCGGATTACTTCGCCCTGGCTGACCGTGCGCAATCCACCCTCGGTCTCGACCTGCTGGACCAGGACGAAGTGATGGTGCAGCCCGGCCAGCAGTTGAGCATCCAGCGCGACCTCGACCCGTCCACCCGCCAGATCGGCCTGTTGGTGGGCTACCGCGAGCTGGACCGCGCGCAATGGCGCACGGTGCTCAACGTGCCGCCGCGCCAATACACCGAATACCAGATCAGCCTCGATGTGCGCGCCGTGCGTGCGGACGTCGTGGTTTCCCCATCCAGCCCAGCCCAATAACAAGCAATCGGAGCCCCCATGTCCTGGAACAATCGCGTGGTCTGGTCGGAAGGCATGTTCATCGGAACGCAGCACTTCCAGCAGCATGACCGTTACCTGGAAAACCTGATCGACGCCCGCAGTCGCCCGTTGTCGGCCGGGGCCTGGGGGTTTTCCGAGCTGCTGATCGATCAGGGCCTGCTGGCCCAGGGCAAGCTGGCGATTGTGTCGGCACGCGGCCTGCTGCCCGACGGCACGCCGTTCAATATCCCCCAGGATGACTTGGCGCCCAGCCCGCTGAATATCGACGACAGCCTGCGTGACGGCCTCGTCTACCTGGCCTTGCCGCTCAAGCGCGCAGGGGCCCGCGACACCGTCGACGACGGCGAAGCGCTTGGCGCCGCCCGCTACGTGAGCCAGGTGCGCGAAGTGCGTGACGACAACGCACCGTTCGAGAACCGCGCCCCGGTGGCCGTCGGCTCCCGTGCGCTGCGCCTGTTGACCGCGCAGGACGGCATCAGCGATTACGCGGCCATCGGCCTGGTGCGTATCAAGGAAAAACGCGCCGACCGTGCGCTGGTCCTTGATGACAGCTACATCCCGCCAGTCCTCGATGTGGCCGCGAGCAAACCGCTGACCGCGTTTCGCAGCGAACTGCTCGGCCTGCTGCACCAGCGCGGCGAAGCCCTGGCCGGGCGTGTGGTCGCCTCGGGCGCGGGCGGCGCGTCGGAGATTGCCGACTTCATGCTGTTGCAACTGGTCAACCGTGCCCAGCCGCTGATCCAGCACCTCAGCCAACTGAGCCCGCTGCACCCGGAGCGGTTGTTCAGCGAACTGGTCAGCCTGGCCGGTGAGTTCGCTACCTTCTCCACCACCGGCCGGCGCCCCCAGGAATACCCGCAGTACCAGCACGACGACCTGGCCTTGAGTTTTGCCCCGGTGATGCAGGCCCTGCGTGAAGCGCTGTCGATGTTGATCGACAGCAAGGCCACGCCGATCCCGATCGTCGAGAAAGCCTACGGCATCCACGTGGCCATGCTCGCCGACAAAACCTTGATCGACAGCGCCAGTTTCATCCTCGTGGTACGCGCCGATGTGCCCGGCGAGACCCTGCGCGCGCGCTTCGGCCAGCAGAGCAAAGTCGGCTCGGTGGAGCACATTCGCGACTTGGTCAACCTGCAACTGCCCGGCATTGGCCTGCTGCCGTTGCCGGTGGCGCCGCGCCAACTGCCGTACCACGCAGGCTCGACCTATTACGAGCTGGACCGGGGCAGCGAGCACTGGCAGCAGTTGAGCAATTCCGGCGGCTTCGCCTTCCATATCGCCGGGCAGTTCCCGGGCTTGAACCTGGCCTTCTGGGCGATCCGAGGATAATCCGCGATGCACCCCAATGATGATGACCGCACCCAGTTCATGCCGCGCCCGGGTGGCCGTGCGCCCGAACCCGCGCGTGCCGAACCGGCGCCGCTGTCGATGCCGGCCGCGCCGATCCTGACCGGCAAAAGCCACGGCCTGAACCCGCTGGAAAGCGCCGCCGGCCCGCTGCTGGCCTTGCTGACACGCCTGCGCAACACCATCGCCCACCCGGCGCCGGCCAGTTTGCGTGCGCAGTTGCTGGCCTATCTGCGCCAGTTCGAAGAGCGCGCCGAAGCTGCTGGCGTGGCGCGCAACGAAGTGCTGCTGGCGCGTTACGCCCTGTGTACCGCACTGGATGAGGCGGTGTTGAGCACGCCGTGGGGCAGCACCAGCGATTGGGGCAAGCAGAGCCTGCTGATCACCGTTCACAACGAAGCCTGGGGCGGCGAAAAGGTCTTCCAGCTACTCGACCATTGCCTGCAAAGCCCACGCGAGCGCTTGTACCTGCTGGAACTGTTGTACCTGTGCATGTGCCTGGGTTTCGAAGGCCGCTACCGCGTGATGAACGATGGTCGCAGCCAGTTGGAAGCCCTGCGTGAACGTACCGCCGCGGCGATTCGCAGCGCCCGGGGCGACCACGAACGCGAGCTGTCGCCGCACTGGCGCGGCGTCACCGTGGCGCGCGATCGCCTGGCGCAGTTCATGCCGCCATGGATCGCCGTGGCCATCGGCCTGGCGCTGCTGCTGGCGTTGCTGTTCGGCCTGCGCCTGAAGCTGGCCGCAGACGCCGAGCCGGTGTTCAAGAATATCCATGCCTTGGGCGAGATCCCGGTGCAGGCCATCGACCGCCCCGTGGCGCAGCCGAAAGTGATCGAGCGCCCGCGCCTGGCCGGTTTTCTGGTGGAAGACATCAAGGCCGGTCGCGTCGCGGTGGAAGACAAGGTCGACCGTTCCGTCGTGACGATCCGCGGTGATGAGCTCTTTGCGTCGGCCAGCTCCAGCATCGTCGACGACTACCAGCCGCTGATGCTGCGCATCGCCGACGCGATCCGCAAAGTCAAGGGCCAGGTGCGCGTCACCGGGCACAGCGACAACCGCCCGATTGCCACGCTGCGCTTCCCGTCCAACTGGGCCTTGTCCGAAGCGCGGGCCAAGTCGGTGCTGGAGATCCTCGCGGCCAAGACCGGCCAGGGCGATCGCTTCAGTGCCGAGGGCAGAAGCGACACCGAGCCGGTGGCGACCAACGCCACCGCCGAAGGCCGAGCCCGCAATCGTCGGGTTGAAATCACCGTACTCGCGGAGGGCGTCGAGTGAAGGCGTTTTTCAGTTTCATGATTCGCTGGGTGATCCCGTTGCTGGGCCTGATCGCCCTGAGCTTGATCATCTGGTTTGTCGGGCCCCTGCTCGACGTGCTGGTGCCCGAAGGGCGGCGCTGGGCGCTGATCGTCCTGCTGTTTGCGGCCTGGCTCGCCTACCGTGTGTTCCGCATCCTCCAGGCCCGTCGCCAGGCCGCCGAAGTGATGCGCAGCCTGGCCGCGCAAACCCCGGCCGACCCCAACAGCGTCGCCACCGCCGAAGAACTCACCAGCCTGCGCCAGCGCATGGACGAAGCCCTGGCCCTGCTGAAAAAAGCCAAGCTCGGCGGGGATGAGCGGCGCAACCTCTACGAGCTGCCGTGGTACGTGATCATCGGCCCGCCGGGTTCGGGCAAGACCACCGCGCTGGTCAATTCCGGGCTGCATTTCCCGCTGGCTGCCCAATTGGGCGCCGGGGCGGTGCGGGGCGTCGGCGGCACGCGCAACTGCGACTGGTGGTTTACCGACCAGGCCGTATTGCTCGATACCGCCGGCCGCTACACCACCCAGGACAGCAACTCCCCGGTGGACAAAGCCGCCTGGCTGGGCTTCCTCGACCTGTTGAAAAAGCAGCGCTCGCGCCGCCCGATCGATGGCGCCTTTATCGCCATCAGCCTGTCGGACCTGCTGCTGGGCAGCGAAGCCGAACGCGCTGCCCACGCGGCGGCGATTCGCCTGCGTATCCAGGAGCTGTACACCCAGCTGGGCGTGCGTTTCCCGATCTACCTGATGCTGACCAAGCTCGACCTGGTGCCGGGCTTCATGGAGTTCTTCGACAACCTGAGCAAGGAAGAACGCGCCCAGGTGTGGGGCATGACCTTTGCCCTGGACGACGGCAAGCACAGCGACAGCCCCCTGGCGCACCTGCAAAGCGAATTCGCCGGCCTCGAACAGCGCCTCAACGAACGCCTGGTCGAACGCCTGCAACAGGAACGCGACCCGGCGCGGCGCGACTTGATCTACGGCTTCCCGCAGCAGTTCGGCGCATTGAAAGATTGCCTGCAAAGCTTCCTCGAAGGCGTGTTCAAACCCAACGCCTTTGAAGAGCGCGTCTTGCTGCGCGGCGTGTACTTCACCAGCGGCACCCAGGAAGGCAGCCCGATCGATCGCTTGATCGGCACCATGGCCCAGAGCATGAACCTGGACCGCCAGCACCTGGCACGCCAGAGCGGCAGCGGGCGCAGTTACTTCATCGAGAAACTGTTCAGCGCAGTAGCCTTTGCCGAGCGCGGGCTGGTGGGCGTCAACCCGCAGGTCGAGCGGCGGCGCAAATGGATCGCACGCGGCGTGCTCGCGGCCACCGTGGCGCTGGTGATCGTGGTCAGCAGCCTGTGGTGGGTCAGTTATCGCGCCAACCAGGCGTATATCGCCCAGGTCGACCAGAAGGTCGCGCCCCTGGGCCAGGCCGTACAGAACCTCAGCCCGGCACAGCGCGAAGTGCTCGCCGTGTTGCCGTTGCTCAACGCGGTGAAACACCTCGCCGGGGATTCGCCAAGTTGGTCCGAGGGTCTGGGCCTGTATCAGGGCGATATGCTCGAAGCCGAATCCGCCAGCGTCTATCGCAAGCTGTTGATCGCCGTCTTCGCGCCGCGCCTGGTGACGCGCATCGAGGAGCAACTTCACGGCGGCGGTAACTCCGACTTCCTCTACGAAGGCCTCAAGGCTTACCTGATGCTCGCCGACACCGAGCATTACGACGCGGACTTCATCAAGGCCTGGATCGCCCTCGACTGGGACCGCAACCTGCCGCGCGACCTGCCCGCCGATCAGCGCCAGGCGCTGGCCGAACACTTGCAGGCGTTGTTCGAACGTCACCCGCCGAGCGCACGCCTCGATGCGCGCTTGATCGACGACCTGCGTCGGCAGTTGCAACAACTGCCGGTGGCCCAGCGCGTGTATGACCGGGTCAAACGCCAGAAACTGCCCGACGGCATTCCAGACTTCCGCCTCAACGAAGCCGCCGGTCGCGACGCCGCATTGGTGTTCAGCCGCAAAAGCGGCAAGCCGTTGGGCGAGCCGCTGAGTGGTTTCTTCACCGCCAAGGGCTATCGCCAGGCGTTCCTGCTGAGCAGCCTGAACCAGACCGGCACCCTGGCCGAAGAGCAATGGGTGCTCGGCCATGAGCAGGCCGACCAGCAGAACGTGGTCAGCCTGGCCGCCGACGTGCGCCGTCTGTACTTCCAGGACTACCAGCGTCAGTGGGATGCGTTGCTTGCCGACATCGACTTTGTGCCGATCACCAGCGTGGCCCAGGCGGCGGACGTGTTGCGGGTGATTTCCGGGCCGACCTCGCCGCTGAAAAAACTGCTGGTGGCGGTGGCCAGGGAAACCGACTTGCAGGCAGAGGAACGCCAGTTGGCGGCCAAGGGCGTGCCGGTCGAAGGCGGCGTGGACAAGCTCAAGGAACGCCTGGGCAACCTGCTCGGCCAGGCGCAACCGAACGCGGATGCGCCGGCCGCTGCGGACGACCCGGTGACCGCGCACTTCGCCGAGCTCAACAGCATCGTCAGCAAGAACGAAGGCGAGCCGGCGGCCATCGACGGCCTGCTGGCGGATATGAACGCGCTGTACGTGCAAGTCAGCGCCATGGTCGGCGCCAGCGGCGATGCCTTGCTCGGTGAGGCCAAGAACCAGGCGGCAGCGGCGGCCACGCGGGTCAGCCTGAACGCCGAGCGCCAGCCGCCGCTGGTGCAGGGCATGGTCAAGTCGGTGGTCAACTCGACCACCAACAGCATGATGGGCGGGGTGCGCAACCAGCTGAACGCGGCGTGGGTCAGCGAAGTGGTGAACGTGTATCGCCAGTCCCTGGCCGGGCGTTATCCGATGTCGCCGGGCAGCGCGCGTGACGCGACCCTGGATGATTTCGGCCAGTTCTTCGGCGTGGGCGGGGTGATGGATAACTACTTCCGCAAATACCTGCAACCCTACGTCGATACCTCCGCACAGACCTGGCGTTGGCAGCCGGGCGCGGCGCAGAAACTCGGGATTGCGCCGGGTGTGCTGCAAACCTTCCAGCGCGCGGCGACGATCCGCGATGCGTTCTTTCGCTCAGGCGGTACTCAGCCGATCGTGCGTTTCGAGCTCAAGCCGGTGGCGATGGACGCCAGCATCACCCAGTTCCTGCTCGACCTCGACGGCCAGCAATTGAGCTACGACCACGGCCCGAGCCGCCCGGTGGCGATGCAATGGCCGAACCCCGGCAGCATTGGCGTGGTGCGTATTTCGATCATGCCGCCGTCGGCCAGCGGTCGTTCCGGCGTGACCCTGGACGGCCCGTGGGCCTGGTTCCGCCTGCTGGAACAATCGGACCTCACGCCCGGCAATGCGCCGGACCGCTTCAACCTGCGCCTGCGGGTCGACGGTGCGAGCATCGCCTACGAATTGCGTGCCAACAGCGCCTTCAACCCGTTCAAGAGCCGCGTGCTCAGTGGCTTCAGCCTGCCGGAGCGGTTATGACGACGTTGGGCTTCTACGGCAAGTTGGCCAGTCGCGGCGATTTTGTCAGCCGCGCCTTGCCGCAGAGTTTTATCGGCCCGTGGGACAGCTGGCTGGCGGCGGGCCTGCTCGCCAGTCAACACAGCCTCGGCGCCGGTTGGCTCAACGTGTATCTGGTCAGCCCGCTGTGGCGCTTTGTGCTGGCGCCCGGCGTGTGCGGGCCGAACGCGGCGGCGGGCGTGGTGATGCCGAGCATCGACCGGGTCGGGCGGTATTTTCCGCTGGCCGTGGTCGCCTTGCTCGATCACGACACCAATCCGGCGTCCCTGGTGGGCGGCCCGGACCGCTGGTTTGAAGAGGCCGAAGAGCTGTTGCTCGGCACCCTGGATGCCGGTGCCACCTTCGAGAATTTCAACGCCGGCCTCGACTGCCTGGGCTTGCCGGCGACGGAACCGCGCGCGGTGGACAGCCGTTTCGCCGGGCTGCAGCGGGTCGCCGCCACGGAGCCCCATGCGCGCATGACCGCACTCGCCGAACAGGCCTGCGAAGGCGCCAGCCTGTGGTGGGGGCGGGGTTCGCAGACGATTTCCCCTGGTTTATTGCGGTGTCAGGGTCTGCCCGCCACCAGCGATTTTGCGCAGTTTTTGCTCGGACAAGAAGGTGTGATGTAGATGGGGTCGACGTACAAATCCGCGAGCAAAAGCCATGTGGGCATGGTTCGCCAGGTCAATGAAGACGCGTGCCTGGACCTGCCCGAGAATCGCCTGTGGGTGGTGGCCGACGGCATGGGCGGGCACGCCGCGGGGGATTACGTCAGCAGCCTGATCGTCGACAGCCTGCGCAGTGTGCCGCTGGGACGTTCCCTCGAGGAATACTCGGCGGCCTTGCGCAACGACCTGATCCGCATCAACGCGGCCGTGCGTGAAGAAACCGCCAACCGTGGCGTGACCATGATGGGCAGCACCGTGGTGGTGTTCGCCGCACGCGGCTTGCGCGGCGTGTGCCTGTGGGCCGGCGACAGTCGCCTGTATCGCCTGCGCGACGGCGTTCTCGACGGCATTTCGCGCGACCACAGTTACGTGCAAGACCTGCAAGACAGCGGCCTGCTCAGCGAGGCCGATGCCCGCGTGCATCCGCGCGCCAACATCGTCACCCGCGCCATCGGTGTGGAAGCCCAACTGGAACTGGCGGTGGTCGACCTGCTGATCGCTCCCGGCGACAGTTACCTGCTGTGCAGCGATGGCCTGAACAAGACCGTCGAGGACCACGAGATCCGTGAAGTGCTCAGCCATGACGCCCCGGATGAAATCGTGCGCAGCCTGGTCCACCTGGGGCTGAACCGCGGCGCACCGGACAACATCACCGCCATCGTCGTGAAGGTATCGGCATGAACATCGTGATCCCGGGCTACGACATCGAAGGCGAGATCGGCGAAGGCGCCATGGCCAGCGTGTACCTGGCGACCCAGCGCTCGCTGGAGCGCAAGGTCGCGCTCAAGGTGATGGCGGCGGCGCTGGCGGCGGACCCGAGTTTCTGCGAGCGCTTCCTGCGCGAAGGCAAGACCCTGGCGCGGCTGTCGCACCCGCACACGGTGACCATCCATGACATCGGCAATGTCGGCGAGCTGTATTACATGGCCATGGAGTACCTGCCCAACGGCACGCTCAAGGAGCGCATCGCCGCCGGCCTCACTCCGGAGCAGGGCCTCACGCTGATCCGCCAGATCGCTTCGGCGCTGGGTTATGCCCATGCGCAGGGGTTGGTCCACCGCGACGTCAAGCCGGCGAACATTCTGTTCCGCGCCGACGGCACCGCCGTGCTGTCGGACTTCGGCATCGCCAAATCCCTGGACGACCGCACCCAGTTCACCCAGGCCGGTTTCGCCGTGGGCACGCCGAGCTACATGAGCCCGGAACAGGCGCGTGGCCAGGAAATCGATGGCCGCGCAGACCTGTATGCGCTGGGCGTGGTGCTCTATGAAATCCTCGTCGGCAAGCTGCCTTATAACGGCACCGACGCGCTCTCCACGGCCTTGGCCCACCTGACCGAGCCGCTGCCGGAACTGCCGCTGCATCACGGGCGTTATCAGGACGTGCTGCGCAAGCTGTTGGCCAAGGACCCGAATGAGCGCTTCCCGGATGCGGCGGCGTTGCTGCTGGCGCTGGATCAACTGCCGACCGAGTCGCCGGACGCCACGCAGGTGCGGCCGTTGCCGATTCCGCTGAGTTTTGATCTGGCCGGCATCACTCCGCAATCCATCGAGATCCCGACCGACAAGCCGCAACCGGCGCGCCAGCCGGTGGTGCCGCCAACCCCACGGCACACGGTGTCCGAGCAGCGCCGTGGGCCGGTACTGGCGTTGGCCGCCGTGGCGGTGGCGGTTGCCTTGGCCATAGGTGGCGCGGGTTACTGGTGGTTGAGCGGCAGTGATCAGCCCGCCAAGCCACCGGCTGCGACAGTGCCCAAGGTGACACCACCGGTGACGTCACCGGTGGCGGTCGCCGAAGTGGACGGCGGTCAACGGCCCTTGCTGATGGCGGGCAAGAAAACCCTGTTCCAGCGCGTGCTCAGCAAACCCGGCGCGAAACTCGCCAGCGCTGCCGGCAGCGCGCCAGGCAAAGCCCTGCCGGCGTTTTCCGTGCTCTATGTGTATCAGCGCAAGGACGTCGACGGCAGCCCATGGCTACGCGTCGGCGCCGCCACCGATGGGCGCAGCGACGGTTGGTTGCCGGCCGCCCAGGTCAGCGACTGGAAGCAAAGCCTGGTGCTCAAGTTCACCGAACGCTCCGGCCGGGCGCCGGTGATGTTCCTGCGCCAATCCGGCGAAGTGGAAAAGCTGCTGGCCGACCCCGCCGCTGCCAAAGGCGTGCTGGCCAAGGCGCAGAACAACCGCGACGACAACGGCCAGGTGCTGGCCCTGGAGCCGGCCGCCAGCGCGGTGCCGCAGAACCAGTTCTACCTGCTGCCGATCTTCGACTCCAAAGAGAGCTTCGACGACAACGGCCAGCCGGTGCAGTTGCTCAACGTCGCGTCCATCGACCCTGGCAGCAGCGCGGTCGCCAAGCCCGCGACCGCGCTGATCAACGCCAATGCCGATGCCTTCCGCACGGCGGTGGTGCTGGTGGTCGACACCACCGTGTCGATGCAGCCGTATATCGACCAGATCCGCGATGTGGTCCACGAGCTGCAAACCCGCATCGCCGAACGCGGCGAGTTGGACAGCGTCAGCTTCGGCCTGGTGGGTTTTCGCAACAGCATCAAGAAAACCCCGGGCCTGGAATACGTGGCCAAGACCCTGATCACCCTCGACCAGGGCCGCGACCCGCAGCGCTTCCTCGACCTGGCGCGCGGGGTCAAGGCGTCGACCGTGTCCAGTCACTCTTTCAACGAGGACGCGTTTGCCGGGGTGATGCAGGCCGTGGAGGGCATGGACTGGTCCGGCTACGGCGGCCGTATCATCCTGCTGGTCACCGACGCTGGCGCGCTGCGCAAGAACGACCCGTTCGCCGCCACCCAGATGAACGAAGCCGAAGTGCGCCAGGCGGCGCTGGGCAAGCAGATCAAGATCTACGCCCTGCACCTGCGCACCGACGCCGGCAAGAAAACCCACGCCGGCGCCGAAAGCCAGTACCGCATCCTCACCGCCGACGCCAACCCGCAGATCGGCGACCTGTATACGAAGGTGCCGGGTGGCGATGTACGCAAGCTGGGCGAGCGCGTCGATGAGATCGGCACGGTGTTCGCCAACCTGGTGCATCAGGTACGCAATGACACGCCGCAGCCGCTGCCCTTGCTGAGCGCCGCGCCAAGCCTGGCGGATAAATCCGCCGCCATCGGCTACGCCATGCACATGGACTTCCTCGGGCGCAAAGCCGCGAGCCAGGCGCCGCAACTGGTCAGCGCCTGGACCGCCGACCGCGACCTGACCAACCCGGCGCTGCCGGCGTTCCAGGTGTGCGTGATGTTGACCAAATTGCAGCTCAACGACCTGCAGCAGTCGCTGAAACTGATCGTCGACGCCGCCCGCAAAACCCAGACCTCGCCCAAAGACTTCTTCCAGGAAATCGCCAGCGCCTCGGCCTATATGAGCCGCGACCCGCAGGCCCTGCGCAAGGGCGGCAACCTGGCCGATGGCGGCATCCTCGGCGAATACCTGGAAGGCCTGCCGTACCGCAGCAAGTCGCTGAACATGACCCAGGATCTATGGCTGTCGTTGAGCGTGGCCGAGCAGGAAGACTTTATCGACGAGCTGGATTCGAAGATCCGCCTCTATGAAACCTTCCACAATGACCTGGCCAACTGGGTCCGTTTCGGCGCTGCCGAGCCGGGCGATGCGTTGTACCGCGTCCCGTTGTCGACGCTGCCGTAATGCTGAACCTGAACGCGGTACACAAGAGCCGGGGCGTCGGCGCCCAGCGCTATAGCCTGGTGATTCCGGCGTTGCACCTGCGCGCGGGGGAGCAAGTGGCGATTGTCGGGCCGAGCGGGTGCGGCAAAAGCACCTTGCTCGACCTGCTGGCCCTGGTGCTCGCGCCGGATCAGGTGGACCGCTTCGAATTCAATCAGACCGATATCGGCGGGTTGTGGCGCGCCGATCGGCAGACCGCCCTGGCCGAGCTGCGCAGCCGGCACCTCGGTTACGTCCTGCAAACCGGCGGCTTGCTGGGCTTTCTCGATGTGCGCAGCAATATCGCCTTATCCCGGCAACTGCTGGGGTTGAAGGACGATGGCAGCGTGGCGCGCCTGGCCGAGCAATTGGAAATCAGCGATCAACTGGCCAAGAAGCCGGCGGCGCTGTCGGTCGGCCAACGCCAGCGCGTGAGCTGCGCCCGCGCCCTGGCCCATGCGCCGCAATTGGTCTTGGCCGATGAGCCGACCGCGTCCCTCGACCCGCTTAACGCCGAACGGGTGATGCAGGCGCTGTTGGCCCGCGCTCGCGAACACCGCGCCGCTTGCGTGATCGCCACCCATGACGAACCCCTGGCTCGCGCCAGCGGCTTGCAGGTGCGCCGTATCGCTTGCCGTCGCGACACTGATGGCGGCATCACCGCCACCCTCGGGGAGGTGTGCTGATGCGCCTCGGTCTGGTGGCTTCCCTGGCTTGGCAGGATTACCGCAACGATGCGTGGCTGTCGGCCTGCGCGGTGCTTGCGCTCGTTGCCGTCGTCGCGCCGTTGCTGGTGTTGTTCGGCCTGAAGTTCGGGCTGGTCAGCAGTCTGACCGAACGCCTGGAGAACGACCCGGCCACCCGTGAAATTATTCCGTTGGGCGGTGGTCGATTCAGCCGCGCCTTTGTCGAGCAGTTGGGTCAGCGCGGCGATGTGGCGTTCGCCATCCCGCGCACGCGGCAGATCGCGGCGACCGCGCAGGTGGGCACATTGACCCTGGAAATGCTGCCGACCGCGCCGGGCGATCCACTGCTCAACGGTTTGCCGGTGCCCCAGGGCCTAGCGCAGATCGTGCTGAGCCACACCGCCGCCGAGAAGCTCGCGGCGCGGCCCGGGGATTGGCTGGAGACCGGCTTTGCGCGCCAGGTCGCGGGGCGCGTCGAAACCCGGCGCACGCGTTTGCAGGTGCTCGCGGTACTGCCGCTGGAAGCCTTCGCCCGCGACGGCCTGTTTGCTGAATTGAGCCTGCTGGAAGCGGTGGAAGACTACCGCGACGGCCGTGCCGTGCCAGCGCTGGGCTGGGACGGCGACGCGGTCGGCGCGGGCGAGCAGCGGGTGTATCCGGCGTTTCGCCTGTATGCGCGCAACCTCACCGATGTGGAGCCGCTGCGGGTGTTTTTCGCCGGGCAGAATCTGTTGGTGGCGACCCAGGCATTGAGCATCGCCCAGGTGCAGTCGTTGAGCCGCAACCTGTCGATCGTGTTCTGGATCATCGCCGGGTTGGCCTTGGCGGGGGCGTTCGCGGCGATCTTCGCCGGGGCGCTGGCCGCCGTGGCGCGCAAGCGCAGGGAGTTGTCGGTGTTGCGTCTGTTGGGCTTTTCCACCGCCGCGCTGTTGCTGTTTGTGGTGCTGCAGGCGCTCTACAGCGCCGGCTTGGCCGCCGTGTTCAGTGCGGGTCTGTATGGCCTGGCCGAGGCGGGCTTGAATCAATTATTCGTGCAGGTGCCGGGCGAACACGCCAGCCACCTGCTGGCGCGTCATTACGGCCTGGCCCTGGTGGCTGTGCTCGGCGTCAGCGCCGTGGCGGCAGCGTGTGGCGGTTGGCGCGTGGCGCGTATCCAGGCTTCTGAAGGAATCCGAGATGTATAAGTTACTGGGCGCCGCCTTGGCGCTGAGCCTCGCCTCGCTGGCGTGGGCCGATGAGGCAAGCGATAAGCTCGACAACCCCAAGCCGTTGCCAGACGACGTCAGCCTGCCGCTGCCGTGCGAAGGCAACATGGTGTTCCGCTACGTCTATGTACTGGCCCAAGGCACGTTGGACGACCGCGAGATCAGCCTCGGCTACCCCTTTGCCGAAGGCGAGGCGGGCTATCAGCAGTCGTTCATTTCCGGCTATCGCCGCGACTTCATCAACGGCCAGTTCAGCCTCAAGGACCTGCCGAAAGACTGGAACAACGTCATCACGCCCTTGATGCCGAAGACCGACGCCAAGACCCCGCTCAAGCCGATGCTCTACTTCATCGGCAAGTACGAAGTGACCGCGCGCCAATACGCTCTGGTGATGTCCCAGGCGCAATCGCTGGCCAGTGGCGAACCGGCGCCCGCGTGCGATGCGCCCAGCGGCATGGCCGGGCGTTTGCCCAAGGTCAAGCTGTCGCGCTTTGAAGCCGAACGCTTCTCGGCGGTGTACAGCGCCTGGTTGATGAAATACCACCGCGAGTTGCTGCCGGTGAGCGGGCGTGGCGCTTCGGCGGACGACGGCGGCCTGGGTTTTGTGCGCCTGCCCACCGAAGTGGAATGGGAGTTCGCCGCACGCGGGGCCCAGGCCGTGAGCCGCCAGGACTTGGAAGGGCGCCTGTTCCCGCGGCGCATCGAAGGCAGCGAAAGCGACGGCCCGCTAGCCGATTGGGCGGTGTTCAACCAAGTCGCCGGCGGCACCGGCCAGGCCGCGCGGCTGATGCCCATCGGCACCAAATTGCCCAACCCGATCGGCCTGTTCGATGTGATCGGCAACGCGGCGGAAATGGTCCAGGAATCCTTCCAGCTGGTACACGCCGGGCGTCGCCAGGGCGCCTATGGCGGCTTTGTGGTCAAGGGCGGCAATTACCTGGAGGGCGAAGGCACGCTGTTCACCGGCATGCGCCGCGAGTACCCGTTGTTCGCCACCGACGGCACCGAGCAAAGCAACGAGACCACCGGTTTTCGCGTGGCGATCGGCGCGCTGTCGGCACCGCGTTCGCGCTACAAGGAGCTGTTCGCGCAGTGGCAGAAAGAAGGCCGCCTGGCCTCGCTGACCGATGCCATCGATGACGCCCAGGACCCGACCAAGCGCCTGGACAGCATCATCGCCGCCAGCGTCGACCCACGCCTGCAAGCCGAGCTGGGGCTGGTCAACGAAGAGCTCAAGCGCAACGTCTCGCTGATCGCCCAGCAACGCGAAGAAGCGGCGGGCAACCTGATTCAGTCGGCGGCGTTGGTGGCCGAGACCATCAATAACTACAACATCCGCCTGACCAATCTGCAGAAGAGCCGCCAGCAGGCCGTGGACGCCAAGGACGAGGCCAGCGCGCAGCTGTTTGCCGCAGCCATTGCCAACGGGCGCAGCGCCCTCGACGGCGCAGTGGCGATCTATATCGACAACCTGGCCACCGGCACGCGTTACACCGATGCGGTGATCCAGGCGCAGTTTCAACGGATCAAGGAAGAGTTGGATCGCAAGCCAGTGCTCGGCAAAAGCCTGGTGACGCGCGCGACACTGTTCGTTCGCCATGTCGGCAACTACCGCAAGCAACAGCGGGCCGACCCGGCAACGATCTTGAAGGAATTGCTCGCAGCCAGTGGTCAGCGGTCTTGATCGCTGGCTATAGAGCGAGCTTGGAAGGGACTCAGGCGGCGGTGGGCCGTGCTGGGCAAGTCAAACTTAAAAGAGAACACACCTATGCTTTTTTCCCGTAAGGCGGTTTCCAAGCGTCACTTGCTGCTGATCGCAGCCGGTTTCAGCACCGTGTTGACTGGTTGTGCCACGTCGCCGACGTCCAAAGTCGCGTCGAGCACCAAGGTCGAGTATTACCCGAACTGCTACGAGCCGGTGCAGCACCTGCGCGCGACCGATTCGGACATGACCAAGTCGGTCGTCACCGGCGCGGCCATCGGCGCTGCCGGCGGTGCATTGCTCGGCGCCTTGACCGGCGACTCCGAGAAGCGCGGCCGTAACGCCGCAATCGGTGCCGCGGGCGGTGCCCTGGCTGGCGGCGCGGCGGGTTACTACACCGAGCGTCAGAAGCAGATCGCCGATGACAACCAGCGTATTGGCTCCTACGCAGCCGACGTCAATAAAAGCGCCTCCGACATCGACCGCAGCACCGCCTACGCCAAGGCCTCCCAGCAGTGCTACCAGAGCGCGTTCACCAAGCTGGTGGCCGACCGTAAGGCCAAGACCGTCAACGACACCGAAGGCCGCAAGCGCCTGGCGGAAATCGTTTCCGGCCTGAAGGAATCCAATGACCTGATCGTCGCGGTCAACGGCAAGGCCAGCGAAGACCTGAACAACTACACCCAGGCTTACGAGAAAGACCTGCAACAGGTAGGCGTGCAGCGCAACGACGTGGTCACCGTGGCGACAGCGGATGCCACTCCGGCGGTTGTACCGGCCAAGAAAGGTAAGTTGACCAGCAAAGTCGTGACCAAGCGTCCGCCGCTGCCTGTGGTGCCGAAAGAAGCGGTCGCCACCGAAAGAACCTTCCAGACTGCCCAGACCAAGCAAGATGAAAGCAAGAAGGTCGCCAGCGCCGGTAAAGCACAGATCGAAGGCACTTGCCGCGATCCGAACCTGGCCGACTGGGCGCCGGTACCGTGCCCTAACGTATAAGCAAGTTGTTGCTATAAGCGGTAAACGCCAACCGATCTCCGGCTAAAGCGCGAGATCGGTGGCGTTCTTTCGGCAATTCGTTACACTGCTGCGGCCACTCAATAATTACACCGAGGCCGTGTGCATGAAATTTCGTCTTCTCCTCTGGGTACTGGGCCTGATGATGGGCAAAGCCAGCCGCACCAACCCTGCGTTCCAGCAGCAGTTGGGTGACAAAGACCTGGCGTTCCAGTTGCAGACCCTCGACGGCAAGGTTGCCCGTCACTTCATCGTCAAAGACCAGCGCATCACCAGCCGCTCGGGTGTCCACCCTGCGCCGGCCTTCGCCATTGCCTTTAAAGACGCCGCCTATGGCTTCGCCACGATGCAGGCGAAGAACAAGCAACTGGCGTTCATGACGGGGATTCAGGACAAGTCGATCCAGATCAAGGGCAACCCGGCGCTGGTGATCTGGTTCCAGGGCTTGACCAAGTATTTGAAGCCGAAGAAAAAGCAGTAGACCGAGGTGGATTCATCGGGGGCAAGCCCCCTCCCACACTTGACCGTGTTCGCAGATCAAAATGTGGGAGGGGGCTTGCCCCCGATAGCGATCTAACAAGCTACCGATTCAGCCCTGGCTGAACTGCGAGGCCAATTCGCGCAACAGCACCTCGGCATCCAGCACCTTGGCCACGACTTCTTCAGCCTTGTCACGGCTCAAGCCCAGGCGCTCAAGCAGCTCGTCGGGGATGGTTTCGTGCGGCCCGGAGCCGATGCCCCGGCTGCGCAGCAGGCGCACGGCCAGGCATACCAGGTTGGGGTACTCGGCGTATTGGCCGTCGTAGGTTGGGTGACAAAGACCTGGCGTTCATGACGGGGATTCAGGACAAGTCGATCCAGATCAAGGGCAACCCGGCGCTGGTGATCTGGTTCCAGGGCTTGACCAAGTATTTGAAGCCGAAGAAAAAGAAGTAGACCGAGGTGGATTCATCGGGGGCAAGCCCCCTCCCACACTTGACCGTGTTCGCAGATCAAAATGTGGGAGGGGGCTTGCCCCCGATAGCGATCTAACAAGCTACCGATTCAGCCCTGGCTGAACTGCGAGGCCAATTCGCGCAACAGCACCTCGGCATCCAGCACCTTGGCCACGACTTCTTCAGCCTTGTCACGGCTCAAGCCCAGGCGCTCAAGCAGCTCGTCGGGGATGGTTTCGTGCGGCCCGGAGCCAATGCCCCGGCTGCGCAGCAGGCGCACGGCCAGGCATACCAGGTTGGGGTACTCGGCGTATTGGCCGTCGTAGGTTGGGTGACAAAGACCTGGCGTTCATGACGGGGATTCAGGACAAGTCGATCCAGATCAAGGGCAACCCGGCGCTGGTGATCTGGTTCCAGGGCTTGACCAAGTATTTGAAGCCGAAGAAAAAGCAGTAGACCGAGGTGGATTCATCGGGGGCAAGCCCCCTCCCACACTTGACCGTGTTCGCAGATCAAAATGTGGGAGGGGGCTTGCCCCCGATAGCGATCTAACAAGCTACCGATTCAGCCCTGGCTGAACTGCGAGGCCAATTCGCGCAACAGCACCTCGGCATCCAGCACCTTGGCCACGACTTCTTCAGCCTTGTCACGGCTCAAGCCCAAACGTTCAAGCAGCTCGTCGGGAATGGTTTCGTGCGGCCCGGAGCCGATGCCCCGGCTGCGTAGCAGGCGCACGGCCAGGCACACCAGGTTGGGGTACTCGGCGTATTGGCCGTCGTAGGACGGGTCGTGCTGGAAGCGCAGGGCGGTGGACAGTTCGTCCGGCATGTCCCAGTAGCGCATCAGCCAGGCGCCGATCTGTTCGCGGCTGATACCCAGCAAATGCTGCTCCACATAGCTGTGGCACAGGTGCGGGTTGACCTCCAGGTGTCGGCAGATCAGCGAGAAGTGCGGCGGAAACACGTGGGCCAGCAGCAGGTATCCGAAGTTGTGCAGCAGACCGGCCAGGTAGGTCAGGCCGGCTTCCGGGCGTTGCGCGCGCGGCATGGCGCGGGTCAGGCCTTCGATGACGGCGGCGGTGTAGATCGACTGGTGCCAGTACGGCGTGGCCTGGTGCGGGTGGTCCTTGGGCAGGCTCAGGGTTTTGCCCAGGGCCAGGCCCAGCGCCAGGTTGATCACCAAGTCGAAGCCCAGCACCCGCACGATGGCGTCTTCCACCGAGCGGATCTTGCCCGGCGAGGCGTAATAGGGCGAGGCGGCCCAACTGACCACCTGGGCGGCCAGCGCCGGGTCGGTTTCGACCACGCCGGTGATGTCGTCGATGGTGGCGTTGGGGTCGACGCGCAGTTTGATGATTTTCTGCGCAGTGTCGGCCAGCGGCGGAATCTCGATGGTCGCTTCCAGGCGTTGCTGGATGCGCCGGGCCGTGAACGCCTGCATGGCCTGGGTGATTTCCTCGCGGTCATCATGGGGCCGGTCGAGGTTGGGCCGGATGTTGCTCAGCGGTTCGCCGAATTGAGCGGCGCTGGCCTTGGTCAGCATGGTCTTGAAGTCGACGCTGGCGATCTCCAGCAGCAAACCGGCTTCGCCCGAGTGAACCAGCAGGCTCGACTCATCGAGCAGGCTGCCTTCATACAGGCAAGGTGAGCTGGTCAGCGCCGGCAGGCCGGGCAGCAGGCTGAGGTCATGCTTGCCCAGCATGCGTTCGATACGTTCCGGCGACACCGATGTCAGGCGGCGGCCGGTGAGTTCGGTCAGGCGGTTGAGGTCGAGCAACTGGTTCTGCGGGAACAGCACCATGAGCGCGCCCACCGCATCTTCCAGCAGCACCGCCTGGATCTTTCGCGCAGGGTTCAGGCCCGGATGTTCGGCGACTTCCGTGTAGCTGATGGAGAGTTTCGCGAGCAGCGCCCGAATAACCGGCGGGGCGGTCAGTGGTGCGGCGGCGTGGGCAACTTCTGACATGGCCTGATCCAAATTCGTACAGTCTTTGGAGTATAACCAGCTTGATACAAATGTTGGTCGGATAAGTGAAACAGGCGTCACACTTGGCCGTATTGCTGCCCATGCCTGAGCCAGCGATCCAGCAGCGGGCTGACGTGATCCGGCCAACGCTCGAGCAGGGCCTGGGCCGCATCGCGCACTGCCGGCAGCAGGTCGGCGTCGCGCATCAGGTCGGCGACCTTGAATTGCAGCAGGCCGGTCTGGCGGGTGCCGAGCATCTCGCCGGGGCCGCGCAGTTCGAGGTCTTTTTCGGCGATGACAAAACCGTCGTTGGTTTCACGCATGATGCCCAGGCGTTGACGGCCGATCTGCGACAGCGGCGGATGATACAGCAGCACGCAGTGGCTGGCCGCGCTGCCCCGGCCGACGCGGCCACGTAGCTGGTGCAGTTGCGCCAGGCCCAGGCGCTCGGGGTTTTCGATGATCATCAGGCTGGCGTTGGGCACGTCCACCCCGACCTCGATCACCGTGGTGGCCACCAGCAGTTGCAGGTCGCCGGCCTTGAATTGCGCCATCACCGCGGCTTTTTCCGCCGGTTTCATGCGCCCGTGGATCAGCCCGACCTTGAGTTCGCCCAAGGCGCTGGTGAGGTCTTCGTAAGTGGTTTCGGCGGCCTGGCAGGTCAGCTCTTCGGACTCTTCGATCAGCGTGCATACCCAATACGCCTGGCGGCCTTCGGCGCAGGCGCCGCGCACGCGCTCGATGACTTCCACGCGCCGGGAGTCGGTGACCAGCACGGTATTGACCGGGGTGCGGCCGGGCGGCAGTTCGTCGAGGATCGAGGTGTCGAGGTCGGCGTAGGCGCTCATGGCCAGGGTGCGCGGGATCGGCGTGGCGGTCATGATCAATTGATGCGGGCTCATGCGCCCGCCCGCGCCTTTCTGGCGTAGGGCCAGGCGCTGTTGCACGCCGAAGCGATGCTGTTCGTCGATGATCACCAGCGCAAGGTTCTTGAACTGCACTTCGTCCTGGAACAGCGCATGGGTGCCCACCACCATCGGTGCGCCGCTGGCGATCTGCTCCAGCGCGGTTGTGCGGTTTTTGCCTTTGAGTTTGCCCGCCAGCCACGCCACTTCCAGGCCCAGCGGTTCGAGCCAGCGCTTGAAGGTGATGAAGTGCTGCTCGGCGAGAATCTCAGTGGGCGCCATCAGCGCCACCTGGTAACCGGCTTCGAGTGCCTGCAGGGCGGCGAGGGCGGCGACCACGGTCTTGCCCGCGCCGACGTCGCCCTGGATCAGGCGCAGCATGGGTTCGGGCTGGCTGAGGTCGTAGGCGATTTCATTGCCCACGCGCTGTTGGGCACCGGTCGGCGCAAAGCCGAGGTTCGCCAAGTACTGCGCGGGCAGGCGCGTGGCCTTGGGCATCGCCGGGGCGCGCAGGGAGCGCATGCTCTCGCGCAGGCGTTGCTGGGACAGTTGGTGGGTCAGCAGTTCTTCGAAGGCCAGGCGGTGCTGCGCCCAGTGATGACCGAGGGCCAGTTCGTCCACGTCCGCGTCGGCCGGTGGGTGATGCAGGTAGCGGATCGCATCGTCCAGCGGCGCCAGTTGATAGTCGCGGGCCAGCTCCACGGGCAGCCAGTCGGGCAGGCTTTTCGGGCCGAGCATCGTCAGGGTCTGCTGGCACAGTTGGCGCAGGCGTTGTTGGGTGAGGCCTTCGGTCAGCGGGTAGATCGGCGTCAGGGTGGTGTCGACCGGCGGCGGCTCGTCGCCCGTAATGGCGCGGTATTCCGGATGGTAGATCTCCAGGCCCGAGGCGCCGGGGCGTGCTTCGCCGTAACAGCGCACGCGGGTGCCGCGCTTGAGGCCTTCCTTCTGCGCGTTGCTGAAATGGTAGAAGCGCAGGCTCAGGCCGCCGGTGCCATCCTGCAGGCGCACCACCAGGCTGCGGCGCTTGCCCATCACCACGTCGGCGCCGCTGACGGTGCCTTCGATCACTGCGTCCTGCCCAGGGCGCAAATGACCGATGGGCACCACGCGGGTGCGGTCCTGATAGCGCAGAGGCAGGTGGAACAGCACGTCCTGAAGGTTCTCCAGGCCGACCTTGGCCAACTTCTCAGCCATGGCTTCGCCGACACCCTTGAGTGCCGTCACCGACACCTGCGACAGCTCAGTCATACAGTGGCTCAGCTCGCAGCGGGCGGTTTGGCCACCGAACACAGGCGGATCGAGTCGGCCAGGATCTCAATGGCTTTGGGCCGCGGGAAGCTGGCGCGCCAGGCGATCGCCACGGTGCGGAACGGCACCGGCGGCGTGAGCGGGCGCACGGCGATCACGCCCGGGGCGTAGTGATGGCTGTCCACCGCCGACAGCGGCAGGATCGAAATGCCCAGGCCGGAGGCGACCATGTGGCGAATGGTTTCCAGGGAGCTGGATTCCACGGTGGTGTGTTTGGCGCCGTCGTGGCCCTTGGTCAGGGTCGGGCAGGCTTCCAGCACCTGGTCGCGGAAGCAGTGGCCTTCACCGAGCAGCAGCAGGCTCTTGTCGTTGAGCAGGCCGGCGTCGATGCTGTCTTTCTGCGTCCACGGGTGCGAGGCCGGCATCAGCACGTAGAACGGCTCGTCGTAGAGCGGCAGGGTCAGCACGTCAGCCTCGTTGAACGGCAGGGCGATGATGATCGCGTCCAGCTCGCCGTTGCGCAGTTTGTCGCGCAGCACGTGGGTGAAGTTCTCTTCGATATACAGCGGCATCTGCGGCGCGACGCGGTGCAGTTGCGGAATCAGGTGCGGGAACAGGTACGGGCCGACGGTGTAGATGGCGCCGACTTTCAGCGGCGCGGTCAGCTGATTTTTGCCGGCCTGGGCCAGTTCGCGAATACTTTGGGCTTGCTCCAGGACCTTTTGGGCCTGGGCAACGATGCCTTCACCGACCGGGGTCAGGCGCACGGCGCTTTTGCTGCGCTCGAAAATCAGCACACCGAGTTCGTCTTCAAGCTTTTTCACGCCCACCGACAGCGTCGGCTGGCTGACGTGGCAACGCTCGGCCGCGTGGCCGAAGTGTTGTTCTTGGGCGAGGGTCACGATGTAGCGTAATTCTGTAAGAGTCATAGCGGGCGTCCATGAGGTTGCGAGCCAAGCATACCGGCTGCAATCGATAGACACACGTTATCAGAACTTTGATAAGGATTGAGCGGGGAATGTGCGAGATTTTGCTGAAGCGATAAAACCCGATGTGGGAAGGGGCTTGCTCCCGATAGCGATGGGTCAGTCGAGGACGTGTCGACTGATGTACCGTCATCGGGAGCAAGCCCCCTCTCACATAGCCCTGCGCGTGCCTTTAGCGGCGACGCTTCTCGATGTTGTAAACGAACGGCGCGACGATCTCGATGCTGCCGCTTTTCACCATGTCGGCCGGTGGCTTGGGCAATGGCTGGGCGCGACGGATCATGTCCAGGGTGGCGCGGTCCAGGTCGGCGTTGCCGGAGCGGCCCACCAACTCGTAGGACAGCACATTGCCTTCGGCATCGACCACGAAGCGCAAGCGATTCATGCCTTCCTTGCCACTGTTCTGCGCGCTTTGCGGGTACTTTTTGTACTTCTGCAAGTGCGCCAGCAGGGCGCCTTCCCAGGAGGCTTTGGCGGCGACCTGTTGCGGCGACGGGCCCGGTGCGGGCTGGGCCGATTTTTCCGCCGGTGTATTGGTCGGCGGCGTGTCGCTTGGTGGCGTCTCGGAAGGTTTCTCCTTGGGCGGCTCGGGCTTTTTCTCCTCCGGTTTGGGCGGCTGGGGTTTCGGCTTGGGCTTGACCGGCTTGGGCACCTGGATCGTCGGCTTGGGCGCCTCGGCCAGTTTCGGCAGCGGCAGCTCTTCCACCGGGGCGGGCGGCTGCGGCGGCGTGACCACCTTGGGCGGTGCCGGCGGCGGCGGGGCGGGCATCGGCGCCAGGTCGATGACCATGGCCGCCGGTGGCAGCTGGACCGTGCGCGGCGCCGACCAGTGGAGCGCGATGGCAATCGCGATGGCATGCACGCCCAGCACGACGGCGAGGCTGGTGCCATAACGCGTCAGTTTGTGGCGCGTCGTGATCATTTTTTGGCTGCCGTCTCAAGTCCGACCAGGCCGACCTTGAGGTAGCCGGCTGCCCGCAGGGCATCCATCACGCTCATCAGGTCGCCGTAGTCCACGCCTTTGTCGGCCTGGAAGAAGATCGTCGTGTCTTTCTTGCCTTGGGTCTTGGCGTCGAGCGCCGGCCCCAGGGTTTCGGCTTTGACTTCTTCTTCGCCCAGGAACAGGCGCTGGTCCGCCTTGACGCTGAGGAAAATCGGCTTCTCCGGCCGCGGCGCGGGTTTGGCGCTGGAGGCGGGCAGGTCGACCTTGATATCCACGGTGGCCAAGGGGGCCGCCACCATGAAGATGATCAGCAGCACCAGCATCACGTCGATAAACGGCGTGACGTTGATTTCGTGGTTCTCGACGAGTTCGTCGTCGCCTTGATTCAAATGCAGGCCCATGGCCGATTACCCCACTTTCACCATGTGCGGTTGCGAGCTGCGCTCGGAAGGCAGGTGATCGAGGTCGCGGCTGACCAGCAGCAGGACTTCTGCCGACGCGTCCGATACCTGGGCCTTGTAGCCGGCAATCGAACGGGCGAAGACGTTGTAGATCACCACCGCGGGAATCGCGGCAACCAGGCCCAGGGCGGTCGCCAGCAAGGCTTCGGCGATGCCGGGAGCGACGACGGCGAGGTTGGTGGTCTGGGTTTTGGCGATGCCGATGAAGCTGTTCATGATGCCCCACACGGTGCCGAACAGACCGACGAACGGCGCGGTGGAACCGATGGTCGCCAGCACGCCGGTGCCGTTGCTCATGTTACGACCGCAGGCTGCCACCAGGCGCTCGAGACGGAATGCCACGCGCTCCTTGATGCCCTCTTTTTCGCGGGTATTGGCCGACAGGCGCATTTCTTCCAGCGCGTCGTGTACCAGCGTATTGGCCAGGGTGCCCTTCTTGGTCGCCGTTTCGCTGGCTTCCTTGAGGGTGGTGGCCTTTTTCAGGTGGACGATCTCGCTGCGCAGGCGGCGCTTGGCGCCCAGCAGTTCGAAGCCTTTGGCGATCCAGATGGTCCAAGTGATGATCGAGGCGATGGCCAGGCCGATCATCACGGCTTTCACCACCACGTCAGCGTTTTGGTACATGCCCCATGGCGACAGGTCGTGGGCCATGCCAAGGGTGTTGTTTTCTTCCAGCACTACGCCGGGCTCGTCGGCGGTGGCCGGCGCTGCAGCCTGGGCTGGGTCTGTGGCGGCCGGCACCGCAGGGGCGGCGGTGGCATTTTGTTCAGCGGCAGCAGGAGCCGCCGGCGCGGTGGCATCAGCGAATGCGGCGGTCGGTGCCAGCAGTACGCTGAACAGCAGCGCCGCAATCGCACGCCAGGCGCGGGATGGACTGTGAAGTTTGGTTGGCGAAGCGGGGTGTGTATTACGTGTCATGCTGGCCGGACCTGAGAGAAAAAAATGAGTGATCGTCCTTCCAGACCCTGCGAGGTCGAGGACAAATGGGTCGTTATTATTGCAAGTAATTCTTGTTAACAGAAGTAATACAGTAACTTTATTTGTCCTTTTTCTGGCCGCTGGTCTCTTGCGACGGCTAATCTAGACCTTTCAGTACGGAGTTTTGTGATGTCTGCGCCTTCTGTTGTGATTGCCGGTTGTGGCGATGTGGGGAGTCGGCTGGCCAGCCAATTGCTCGCCTCGGAATGGGAGGTTCATGGCCTGCGGCGCGATATTTCGCGCCTGCCCGATGGCGTGATCGGCATTGCCGGTGACCTGTTCAATAAGGATTGCCCTGACACCTGGCCGATCGGCGGGGTGGATTACCTGGTGTATTGCGCGGCGGCGACGGATCACGACGAAGCCGGTTATCGCGCCGCTTATGTGCAGGGGTTGCAGCATGTGTTGGAGTGGTTGAAGGATTACGGCCAGGAGCCCAAGCATCTGCTGTTTGTGTCCAGCAGCAGTGTGTATGGGCAGCAGCAGGGCGAATGGGTCGACGAAACGTCCGAGACCCAGGCAAAAGGCTATTCCGGGCAGGTGATGCTGGAAGCCGAGCAAATCGCGCTGAACAGCGGCATTGCGGCGAGCATCGTGCGCTTGACCGGGATTTACGGGCCGGGCCGCGAGTGGCTGCTGACGCAGGTGCGCCAGGGTTATCGCGTGGCGATCGATCCGCCTTTATATGGCAACCGGATCCACGTCGATGATGCGGCTGGCCTGCTGGCGTTTTTATTGCGGCATGTGGAGCAGGGCGGTTCGCTGGATCGGATCTATATCGGTGTCGATGACGCACCGGCGCCGTTGGCCGAGGTGGTGGCCTGGTTGCGTGAGTACCTGGGTGTGACGCAATGGTCCGATGACGCCAGTGTGCGCCGCGCCGGGAGCAAGCAATGCAGCAATGCCCGGGCCAAGGCGTTGGGCTGGGTGCCGACGTATCCGAGTTATCGCGAAGGCTACGCGGCCATCCTGAAGGGCTGAGCCGCGGTCAGAAAAGGTGGGAGGGGGTTTGCTTTGTCAGCCACGGTTGTAGTGGCTGATGCACCGCGATCGGGAGCAAGTCGAATCGTCGCAGCGCCCCTCCCACATTCAGGTCTGTGGGATGACGGTTATTGTTTTTCAAGCAGCCACTGGCGTGGCCCCGGTGTAAACGAGGGCACTTCGTCGGCCTGCGAGGTATTGATCGCCTGGAAGATTTCCAGCTGCTTGCCCTTGCGGGCAAAGATCCACGCATTGCCCACGCCGTTGCGCTGCAACCACATGCTGTCGTAGCCGCCGCTCATGGAGGCGCAATCACCCGCCAGGCATAACGAATATCGATCGGCGCCCGGCAAGCCGGCCACTTGGCCGTTGGCCTGGAACTGCACGGTGGCGCCTTCGCCATTGCCGTTGGCGATTTTCCAGTCGCCGCCCATATAAGCGGCGTACAGCGCGCGCTCGAAGTTGGCGCCCAATGGCGCGCCTTCCGGTGCAGGTTCCTTGGCGCGGGCAAACAGCTGTTCGGGCTCGTTGTCGTTGGCCACTTGCAGCAGTTGCCGACCTTTGCGCTTGAGATCGGTGGCGGCGCTGCCGTAGAAGTCGACGCTCCAGGCACCGGGCTTCTCACCGAGCAACTTGCCTTCCGCTACTTCAAAACCGTTGTAGTAGCGGGCCTGCAGGGCCTTGGTGTTGACGTCCCACTCGAGGTTCGGGCCAAAGCTCTGCAGTGCTTCACGCAAAGGGCCGCCCTTGGCTGCCGCGTCGATGGCAACCTGGTTGATCCAGGTGCCGCTCACATCCAGGTCGGCGGGGTTGCTGGCACAGCCGCCGAGCAACAGGGCGAGCAACGAAGAGGCTACAAGCGCTTTGCGCATCATGAAATCCTTTTAAAACGAAGTCGGCGCAGCCTGTGGAGGCTGCGCCGGGTGTTTTACTCGATGACCAGAATCGCGTCCATCTCAACCTGTGCGCCCTTTGGCAGGGCAGCGACGCCGATAGCGGCGCGGGCTGGGTAAGGCTGTTCGAAGTACTTGCCCATGATCTCGTTGACCTTGGCGAAGTGGCTCAGGTCGGTGAGGAAGATGTTCAGCTTGACGATGTCCTTGAACGAACCGCCGGCGGCTTCGGCGACCGACTTGAGGTTTTCGAAGACCTGTACGGTTTGTGCTTCGAAGCCTTCAACCAGTTCCATGGTCTTTGGGTCCAGTGGGATCTGGCCGGACATGTAGACGGTGTTGCCCGCCTTGATCGCCTGGGAGTAGGTGCCGATGGCGGCTGGGGCTTTGTCGCTGGTGATAACAGTCTTGGTCATGAATGACTCCTTGTAAGAGGTGGGCTATGCACGCATGCGGGTGATGCGGATCACACCGGTCAAGGCGCGCAGTTTCTTGATCACGCGGGCCAGGTGTACGCGGTCGTGTACGCTGACCACCAGTTGGACCACGCTGATGCGACCATCGCGCTCGTCCATGCTGATTTTCTCGATATTGCCGTCGGCCGCGTTGACGCTGCTGGCCAGCAGGGCGATCAGGCCGCGCTGGTGCTCCAGCTCGACCCGCAGCTCGACGTTGAATTCGCCGGTGACATCCTTGGCCCACGAGAGCTGGATGCATTTTTCCGGGTTGTGGCGGATTTCGCTGATATTGCGGCAGTTGTCCAGGTGGACCACCATGCCTTTGCCCGCCGACAGGTGCCCGACAATCGGGTCGCCCGGGATCGGCGTGCAGCACTTGGCGTAGCTGAGCACCAGGCCCTCGGTGCCGCGAATCGCCAGCGGACCTTCCGGGCTTGGCAATTGCTCGCCTTCGCCGAGCAGGCGACGGGCGACCACATAGGCCATGCGGTTGCCCAGGCCGATGTCTTCCAGCAGGTCTTCGATGGTTTCCTGGCGATACTCGCTGAGCATCGCTTGCACGCGCTCGCCGGGGATTTTCTCGAGGGCGCTGTCGAAGCCGTTGAGCACCTTGTTCAGCAAACGTTCGCCCAGACTGATGGACTCGGAGCGGCGCTGCAGTTTCAGGGCGTGGCGAATATGGGTGCGCGCCTTGCCGGTGACCACGAAGTTGAGCCACGCCGGGTTCGGCCGGGCGCCCGGTGCGCTGACGATCTCCACGGTGGAGCCGCTTTGCAGCGGTTCCGACAGCGGGGCCAGGCGCCGGTTGATGCGGCAAGCGATGCAGCTGTTGCCGACATCGGTGTGTACGGCGTAGGCAAAGTCGACGGCCGTGGAGCCTTTGGGCAGCTCCATGATCCGGCCCTTGGGCGTGAACACGTAGACCTCGTCCGGGAACAGGTCGATCTTCACGCTCTCGATGAATTCCAGGGAGTTGCCCGCACGTTGCTGCATTTCCAGCACGCCTTTGACCCACTGGCGCGCGCGGGCGTGGGTGCCTTTGGGCTGCTCGTCGCCGCTGGATTTGTACAGCCAATGGGCGGCGATGCCGTTGTTGGCCATCTCTTCCATTTCCCGGGTGCGGATCTGGATCTCGATCGGCACCCCATGCATACCGAACAGCGTGGTATGCAGCGACTGATAGCCGTTGGCCTTGGGAATGGCGATGTAGTCCTTGAAGCGGCCCGGCAGGGGTTTGTACAAATTATGTACAGCGCCCAATACGCGGTAGCAGGTGTCGACCTTGTCGACGATGATCCGGAACGCATACACGTCCATGATCTCGTTGAAGGCCCGGCGCTTGCCGCGCATCTTCTTGTAGATGCCGTAGATGTGCTTCTGCCGCCCGCTGACCTCGCCCTCGATCTCGTCGATCGCCAGGCAATGGCTCAGCGACTCTTCGATCTTGTTGACGATTTCCTTGCGGTTGCCCCGGGCGCGCTTGACTGCCTGGTAGATGCGCGCCGAACGCATCGGGTGCATGGCCTTGAAGCCGAGGTCTTCGAATTCGATACGAATGGCGTGCATGCCCAGCCGGTTGGCGATGGGCGCGTAGATTTCCAGGGTTTCCTTGGCGATGCGCCGGCGTTTTTCGCCGGACAGCACTTCCAGTGTCCGCATGTTGTGCAGCCGGTCGGCCAGCTTGACCAGGATCACACGGATATCCCGGGCCATGGCCATCGCCATCTTCTGGAAGTTTTCCGCCTGGGCTTCGGCCTTGGTCTCGAAGTTCATCTGGGTCAGTTTGCTGACCCCATCGACCAGTTCGGCCACGGTTTCGCCAAATTGCGCGCTGAGCGCTTCCTTGGCGATGCCGGTGTCTTCGATCACGTCATGCAGCATCGCGGCCATCAGGCTCTGATGGTCCATGTGCATGTCGGCGAGAATATTGGCCACCGCAAGAGGATGGGTGACATACGCCTCGCCGCTGCGGCGGCGTTGGCCGTCGTGGGCTTGTTCGGCGTAGAAATACGCTCGGCGGACCAGGTTGACCTGGTCTGGGCCGAGGTAGGTCGATAAGCGATCGGCGAGGGCGTCTATGCTCGGCAAAGGATGGACTCCTGCCGCGTGCGTTGACACCGCGCCGTGCTACGTCGACCAGGCATAGGCTTAGACGGCCTCGTTGGACTCGTCCTCGAACGCTGCAAACAGCGGTTCGTCTTCAACGATCTCGGCGTTGGCGATGAACTCGTAGCTCATCAGGCCTTCAGCGATTTCGCGCAGAGCGACAACGGTAGGCTTGTCGTTTTCCCACTGGACCAGGGGCTCTTTGCCGCCAGTGGCCAGTTGACGGGCACGCTTGGTAGAGAGCATGACCAGCTCAAAGCGGTTATCCACGTGTTCTAGGCAGTCTTCAACGGTTACGCGGGCCATGGTATTCCTCGGAGCGAATGCAAGATGCGCGCTGCCCGGTTGGGCGAGCGGACTAAACAGTTTAAAAAATCACCAGCGTTTAGGGAAGCGCTGATTTTCCCCAGGCTCTCGCAAAACCGCTGCAAGTGCCAATGTAAGGCCCTCGCAGCGGTTTTGGGAAGAGCTGATCAACCGAGCAGTTCGGCCAATAACTTGCCGAAACGCTGTTGTTGGCGTTTTTGCTGGAGCTGATTGGCGCGGAAAATCGCCTTCAAATCGTCCAGGGCGTGGGCAAAATCGTCATTGATGATCAGGTAATCGTAGTCGACGTAGTGGCTCATTTCGCTGACGGCTTCACGCATGCGGCCTTCGATGATCGCGTCGCTGTCCTGGCCGCGGTTGGTCAGGCGCTGGTGCAAGGCTTCCAGGGACGGCGGCAGGATGAAGATCGACCGCGCCTTGGGCATCAGCTGGCGCACTTGCTCGGCGCCCTGCCAGTCGATTTCCAGGATCAGGTCGTGGCCTTCGTCCAGGGTCTGTTGCAGGTGGCTTTGCGAGGTGCCGTAGAGGTTGCCGAACACTTCGGCGCGCTCAAGGAAGGCGCCGTGCTCGATCATCTTGACGAACTCGGTGCGCTCGACGAAGTGGTAGTGAACGCCGTTCACCTCGCCCGGGCGCATGGCGCGGGTGGTGTGGGACACCGAGATGCGGATCTGTTCGTCAGCGTCGGTCAGGGCCTTGACCAGGCTGCTCTTGCCCGCGCCCGAGGGGGCGGAAATGATGTAAAGGGTGCCGGTGCTGTGGGTCATGGAAGTTGCCTTACTCAATATTCTGTACTTGTTCGCGCATTTGCTCGATCAACACTTTGAGGTTGACCGCCGCCGTGGTGCTGCGCGGATCGAACGCCTTGGAGCCCAGTGTATTGGCTTCGCGGTTGAGTTCCTGCATCAGGAAATCCAGGCGCCGACCGGCGGCGCCGCCGGACTTGAGCACGCGGCGTACTTCAAGGATGTGGGTGCTCAGGCGATCGAGCTCTTCGGCGACGTCGCTCTTCTGCGCCAACAGGACCATTTCCTGCTCCAGGCGTACCGGATCGAGGTCGGCCTTCATGTCGGCGAAGCGGTCGAGGACCTTCTGGCGCTGGGTCGCGAGCATCTGCGGCACCAGCTCGCGCAAGGTGACCACGTCGGCTTCGATCGCGCTCAGGCGCTCGCTGATCAGGCGGGCCAGCTCGGCGCCTTCGCGCTCGCGGCCGGCCTTGAGTTCCTTCAAACCCTGGGTGAACAAGGCGAGGGCTTCGGCGTTGAGGGCTTGCGGGTCGCTGGCGTCGGCCACCAGCACGCCGGGCCAGGCCAGCACCTCCAGCGGGTTCAGCGCGGCCGGCTGCTTGATCAGGCCGGCGATGGTTTCGGCGGCGGCGACCAGTTGCGCGGCGCGCTCGCGGTCGACCTGCAGCGGTTTGCCGGTGGTTTCCTCGGTAAAGCGCAGGGTGCATTCCAGCTTGCCGCGGGAAATGCCCTGGCGCAGCGCTTCACGTACCGCGCCTTCGAGGTCGCGGAACGATTCCGGCAGGCGCAGGTGCGGCTCCAGGTAGCGGCTGTTGACCGAGCGCAGTTCCCAGCTCAGGGTGCCTTGCGCGCCGGCTTTTTCGACGCGGGCGAAGGCGGTCATGCTGTGCACCATGGAGGTACCTCGCGTTGCAGTCCCGCGATGGCGGGCTGATGGGTAAATTGAAGCCGACAGGCTGCGAAGGCGCAGGAGTGTAGCGCAGTGGGGCGATTGGCCCCAAACCCTGGCACTGACAAAGCACCGCCAGTCGACGATTCGTAACCGAATTTTTTAGACGTGCCCCGAATCGGCTCGCGGCTCTATAATGCTCGGCAGTTTTTCGTCCTCCGTACAGGTATCCCCTATGAAACGTCCAAGTGGTCGCGCTGCCGATCAGCTCCGCTCGATCCGCATCACCCGCAACTACACCAAACACGCCGAGGGATCTGTACTGGTCGAGTTTGGCGATACCAAGGTGATCTGCACCGTCAGCGTCGAAAACGGCGTGCCGCGTTTCCTCAAGGGCCAGGGCCAGGGTTGGTTGACCGCCGAATACGGCATGCTGCCGCGCGCCACTGGCGAGCGTAACCAGCGTGAAGCCAGCCGTGGCAAGCAAGGCGGCCGTACCCTGGAAATCCAGCGCCTGATCGGCCGTTCGCTGCGTGCTGCCCTGGACATGTCCAAGCTGGGCGACGTGACCCTGTACGTCGACTGCGACGTGATCCAGGCCGACGGCGGCACGCGCACTGCCTCCATCACCGGTGCCATGGTTGCGCTGGTCGACGCGTTGAAAGTGATCAAGAAGCGTGGCGGCCTGAAAGCCGGCGACCCGCTCAAGCAGATGATCGCCGCTGTGTCGGTGGGCATGTACCAGGGCGAGCCGGTGCTGGACCTGGATTACCTGGAAGACTCGGCCGCCGAGACCGACCTGAACGTGGTGATGACCAGCACCGGTGGTTTCATCGAAGTGCAGGGCACCGCCGAAGGTGCGCCATTCCAGCCGTCTGAGCTGAATGCCATGCTGGCGCTGGCGCAGAAAGGCATGACCGAGATTTTCGAGCTGCAGAACGCCGCGCTGGCCGACTGAACCGGCTTCAAGGAGAAACGCCATGAGTGACAGTCAATTGCCGGTTCCGGCACCGTCCAAGGAAGTCCGCCAATGGGCGATGTTGTGTCACTTCGCGGCGTTTCTGGGCCTGGTGTTCCCTTTCGGCAGCCTGTTGGGGCCGCTGATCCTGTGGCAGATCAAGAAGGACATGGACCCGCTGATCGATGATCAGGGCAAGGAAGCCCTGAATTTTCAGATCACCGTGGCCATTGCCTGGCTGGTCTGCATGGTGCTGGGGTTCGTGGTGATCGGCTTCCTGTTGATGTTGATCCTGGTGGTCGCGGCGCTGGTGCTGACGATCATTGGCGGGATCAAGGCCAACAACGGCACGGCCTACCGCTACCCATGGACCTGGCGGCTGATCAAGTAACCAGGCGCGCACAAAAAAACCGACAGCGATGTCGGTTTTTTTTGTGCCTGGGCAAAGACCTCAGATGGTCAGTGTCCAGTCATAGTCCACGATCAGCGGCGCGTGCTGCGAGAAGCGCGGCTGGCGTGGCAGGCGTGCGCTGCGCACAAAGCGACGCAGGCCTGGGGTCAGCAGCTGGTAGTCGAAACGCCAGCCCAGGTTGAGCATCTCAGCCTGTTCGTTGTCTGGCCACCAGCTGTACTGATCGCCTTCGCGGCTGACTTCGCGCAGGGCATCGACATAGCCCATGTTGCCGACAATCTCGTCCATCCAGGCCCGTTCCGGCGCCAGGAAACCCGGGGATTGCTGGCTGTCGCGCCAGTTCTTGATATCCAGCTTCTGTTGCGCCACGTACAGCGAGCCACAATAAATGTACTCGCGACGTTTGCGTCGCTGTTTATCCAGATAACGGGCGAAGTCGTCCATTAGCTTGAACTTCTGGTTCAAGTCTTCATCGCCGTTCTGCCCCGAAGGAAGCAGCAAGGTCGCGATGCTGACCTTGTCGAAATCGGCTTGCAGGTAGCGCCCGTAGCGGTCGGCTGTCTCGAAGCCGAGGCCGCTGATGACCGCCTTGGGTTGCAACCGCGAGTACAAAGCCACGCCACCTTGGGTGGGCACTTCGGCATCGCAGGCATAAAGGAAGTAGCCATCCAGTTGGAAGGCTGGATCGTCCAGTTCAAAGGCGGAGGCGCGGGTGTCCTGCAGGCAGATGACGTCGGCATTCTGGGCTTGCAGCCAACTGAGCAAACCACGCTCGACTGCAGCCTGAATACCATTAACGTTCACACTGATGATCCGCATAAATGGCCCCAAAAATCGCGTGCGTGTATGATACACGCCGTCTACCTAATTAGCTAAATCCGTGGTATCTGAGGCTTTTTTCATGCAGGCGTATCAACGCGATTTCATTCGTTTTGCCATCGATCGCGGGGTTTTGCGCTTCGGTGAGTTCACCCTCAAGTCCGGGCGCACCAGCCCGTATTTCTTCAATGCCGGCTTGTTCAACTCGGGTTCGGCCCTGGCTCAACTGGGGCGTTTCTACGCGGCAGCCATCGTTGAAAGCGGTATTTCCTTCGACGTTCTGTTCGGTCCGGCCTACAAGGGCATCCCCCTGGCCGCCGCGACGGCCGTGGCGTTGGCCGAACACCATGGGCGCGATCTGCCGTGGTGCTTCAACCGCAAGGAAGCCAAGGCCCATGGCGAAGGCGGTAGCCTGGTGGGCGCACCGCTCACCGGCAACGTGCTGATCATCGACGACGTGATCACCGCCGGCACCGCCATCCGTGAAGTGATGCAGATCATCGCCTCCCAGGAGGGTGCCAAGGCCGCAGGCGTGTTGATCGCCTTGAACCGCCAGGAGCGTGGCAATGGTGAGTTGTCGGCGATCCAGGAAGTGGAACGCGATTTCGGCATCCCGGTGGTGAGCATCGTGTCGTTGAACCAGGTGTTGCAGTTCCTGGAAGATGATCCGCAGCTCAAGCAACACTTGCCGGCAGTACGGGCGTACCGCGAGCAATTCGGCGTCCAGTAAACGCCGCACAACAAAAAGCCCCACCCCCTGTAGGAGCGAGCTTGCTCGCGAAGAACGCCAACGATGACGCGTTTATTCTGGATGAACGCGGCGCCTTTACGTTTTTCGCGAGCAAGCTCGCTCCTACAGAGGGTGGGGCTTTTTGTGTTTAAGGACGCTTGCGGTTGCTGATCAGCGTACCCACACCGGTGTCGGTGAAGATTTCCAGCAGGATCGCATTCGGCACGCGGCCATCAAGGATCAGCGAGCTGCCGACGCCGCCCTGTACCGCTTCCAGCGCACAACGGATCTTCGGCAGCATGCCGCCGTAGATGGTGCCGTCGGCGATCAGCTCGTCCACTTGTTGGGTGGTCAGGCCGGTCAGCACCTTGCCTTGCTTGTCCATCAGGCCGGCGATGTTGGTCAGCAGCATCAGCTTTTCAGCCTTCAGCGCTTCGGCCACTTTGCCTGCAACCAGGTCGGCGTTGATGTTGTAGGACTCGCCGTTGGCGCCCACGCCGATCGGCGCGATGACCGGGATGAAATCACCTTTGACCAGCAGGTTCAGCAAGTCGGTGTTGATACCGATCACTTCGCCCACCTGGCCGATGTCGATGATTTCTGGCTGGGTCATTTCCGGCGTCTGACGGGTCACGGTCAGTTTTTTCGCGCGGATCAGCTCCGCGTCCTTGCCGGTCAGGCCAATCGCGCTGCCGCCGTGGCGGTTGATCAGGTTGACGATGTCTTTGTTCACCTGGCCGCCGAGGACCATCTCCACCACGTCCATGGTCTGCGCGTCAGTGACACGCATGCCATCGATGAAGTGGCTTTCGATCGACAGGCGCTTGAGCAGGTCGCCGATCTGCGGGCCGCCGCCGTGGACCACCACCGGGTTGATCCCCACGGCTTTCATCAACACGATATCGCGGGCAAAGCCGGTTTTCAGCTCGTCGCTTTCCATGGCATTGCCGCCGTATTTGATCACCAGCGTCTTGCCGACGTAGCGTCGAATGTAGGGCAACGCTTCGGACAGGACCTTGGCGGTGTTGGCAGCGGCTTCGCGTTCGAGGGTCATTCAGGGCTCCGGTGCAAAAAAATCAGAACGGTAATTGGAGATCGGGGGCAACACGTTTCAACTGGACGTGGAACACGTCTTTGATGCGCTGCAACTCAGCCTCGGTATCCGCCTCGAAACGCAGCACCAGCACCGGTGTGGTGTTGGACGCGCGAACCAGGCCCCAGCCTTTGGCGTAATCGACTCGCACACCATCAATGGAGGTCAGGTTGGCGCCTTCGCCCCATTGCGCATCGTGCAATGCGTCAATGATGCTGAATTTGCTCTCTTCGGTCACATGGATATTGATCTCTGGCGTAGAAATATCATTCGGGAAGGTCTGAAACAGCTCCTGTGCCGTGGATTTTTCCTTGCTGAGGATCTCCAGCAGACGAGCGGCGCTGTAAATGCCGTCGTCAAACCCGAACCAACGCTCCTTGAAGAACACGTGGCCGCTCATTTCGCCGGCCAGCAGCGCGCCGGTTTCCTTCATTTTCTTTTTGATCAACGAGTGACCGGTCTTCCACATCAGCGGGCGACCGCCATATTCCTTGATCAGCGGCGTCAGGCGACGGGTGCATTTTACGTCGAAGATGATTTCGGCATTCGGGTTGCGCGCCACCACATCACGGGCGAACAGCATCAGCAGGCGGTCGGCGAACACGTTTTCGCCGGTGTTGGTCACCACGCCCACGCGGTCACCGTCGCCGTCAAAGGCCAGGCCGACGTCGGCCCCGGTTTCCTTGACCTTGGCGATCAGGTCCACCAGGTTTTCAGGCTTGCCCGGGTCTGGATGGTGGTTGGGGAAGTTGCCGTCGACGTCGCAGAACAACGGCACCACTTCGCAGTTCAGGGCTTCGAGCAGTTGCGGGGCGATCACGCCGGCCGCGCCGTTGCCGCAGTCCACCACCACTTTCAGGCGGCGCGCGAGTTTGACGTCGCCGGTGATTTCGTCGGAGTAGCGCTGAAGAATGTCGACCTTGGTGATGCTGCCTTTGCCGCTGGTCAGGTCGTTGGTTTTCAAGCGTGTGTGCAGGGCCTGGATCTGTTCGTTGGCCAGGGTGTCGCCGGCGATGACGATCTTGAAGCCGTTGTAGTCCGACGGGTTGTGGCTGCCGGTGAGCATCACCCCGGATTTGCCGGCCAGCACGTTGGCGGCGTAGTACAGCGCCGGGGTCGGCACCAGGCCGACGTCGCTGACATGGCAACCGCTGTCGGCCAGGCCCTGGATCAATTGCTCCACCAGCTCGGGACCGGACAGGCGACCGTCACGGCCGACCGAAACGTTCGGTTCGTCCTGGGCCAGGCTTTGGGCGCCGATGGCGCGGCCAATCCAGTAGGCGGTTTCGGCGGTCAGGGTCTTGGGCACCACGCCACGGATGTCATAGGCGCGGAAGATGCTGTCGGGGAAGGTCGGGGCTACTCGGGCGGCGGTACTCATCGCGGGGGGAAACTCCATCTGAAAGAGACAAGGCTGGCCTTAATGTGGCTGACCGGCAGGCTTAAACTGAAGGGTATGACGGCGTTTTCGGTGCAGAGTTCGTGGTGCAAAAAGGCCATCGGAGCATCCGCTCCGCGCTTATGTCTGCGTAATGCATTGATTTTACTTGGAAAATGTCGCTCGTCAGGTCCGCGCATTCTTCATCCTGAAAGGCCATGCGGTGGCATCTAACCGGGCCGGACGGTAGCGTCCGCCCCGGTTTGGTGTGGTCAGTGACTGCCGGAATGCCCAAAACCGCCTGCGCCGCGTTGGGTTGCGTCGAATTCCTGTACCAGTTCGAAGTGCGCCTGCACCACCGGCACCAGCACCAGCTGCGCGATGCGCTCGCCGACGACGATGTTGAAGGCGGTCTGGCCGCGGTTCCAGCACGACACCATCAGCTCGCCCTGGTAGTCCGAGTCGATCAGGCCGACCAGGTTGCCCAGCACGATGCCGTGCTTATGGCCGAGGCCCGAGCGCGGCAGAATCAGCGCCGCCAGGCCCGGGTCGCCGACATAGATCGACAGGCCGGTCGGAATCAGCAGGGTCTGGCCCGGCTCGAGGACGGTGTCTTCCTTGAGCATGGCGCGCAGGTCCAGGCCGGCGGAGCCCGGTGTGGCATAGGCCGGCAGGGGGAAGTCGGTGCCGATGCGGGGGTCGAGGATCTTGGCTTGCAAAGCGTGCATGTAAATTAAACCTGGTTCAGCCGTTGGGCGATAAAAGAGATCAGTTGGCGGGCAATCTTGCCCTTGCTGGTCTGGGCGAAAAGGGTGGCGTGCAGGTCGCGATCGATCACGCTGCAGGCGTTTTCCTCACTGTTGAAGCCGATGCTTGGGTTGGCGACATCATTGGCAACGATCAGGTCGAGGTTTTTGTCTTTCAATTTGCGTGCGGCGTAGTCCAGCAGGTGCTCGGTCTCGGCGGCGAAACCGACGCTGAACGGACGGTCCGGGCGGCTGGCGATGGTGGCCAGGATGTCCGGGTTACGCACCATTTGCAGGAGCAGGCCGTCGCCGCTGGTAGGGTCTTTCTTGAGCTTTTGCGGGGCGACGACTTCCGGGCGGTAATCCGCAACCGCTGCCGAGGCGATAAACAGGTCGCAGGGAATGGCCGCCTCACAGGCCGCCAACATGTCCCGGGCGCTGACCACGTCGATCCGGGTGACGCGATCGGGCGTCGGCAAATGCACCGGGCCGGTGATGAGGGTCACGCGCGCGCCTGCCTCGACCGCCGCTTCAGCCAGGGCAAAGCCCATTTTTCCTGAGCTATGGTTGGTGATGTAGCGCACCGGGTCGATGTTTTCCTGGGTCGGGCCGGCGGTGATCAACACGTGCTTGCCAGTCAGGGCCAGGTGCTGGAAGCACTCGGCGGCGCACAGTGCCAGGTCGGTGGCTTCGAGCATGCGGCCCATGCCGACGTCGCCGCAGGCCTGGCTGCCGGAGGCCGGGCCGAACACCTTGAGGCCACGGCTTTGCAGGAGCTGCGTGTTGGCTTGGGTGGCCGGGTCGCGCCACATGGCCTGGTTCATGGCCGGGGCGATGGCGACAGTGGCGTCGGTGGCCAGGACCAGCGTGGTCAGCAAGTCATCGGCGATGCCTTGCGCCAGGCGGGCGATCAGGTCGGCGGTGGCCGGGGCGATCAGCACCAGGTCGGCCCATTTGGCCAGTTCGATATGGCCCATGGCGGCTTCGGCGGCCGGGTCCAGCAGGTCCAGGTGAACCGGGTGGCCGGACAAGGCCTGCATGGTCAGCGGGGTGATGAACTCACTGCCGCCGCGGGTCATGACCACGCGCACTTCGGCGCCCTGGTCGAGAAGCCTGCGAACCAGCTCTGCGCTCTTGTAGGCGGCAATGCCGCCGCCGACGCCGAGAACGATGCGTTTCCGATACAGACGCTGCATTGGTTTGCCTTTCCAGTTCAGTGAAGCCAGTTCAGTGACGCCTGCGATGCCCCCTCCCCAGGTGAAATCGCATGCAAAAAAGAGGGCCTACGATAACACAGCGTCCGCCAGGCAACAGCGGCGCACATGCACAGGGAGGCGGGATGAGTATTCGTGATTGGCCGGTGGCCGAGCGGCCGCGGGAGAAGCTTTTGGAATGGGGGGCCGCAACGCTGTCCGACGCCGAACTGTTGGCTATCTTCCTGCGCACCGGCGTGGCCGGACGAAGCGCGGTGGACCTGGCGCGGCATCTGTTGGCGCAGTTCGGTGGCTTGCGCCCGCTGCTGGAGGCCAGCCAGGTGCTGTTCAGCCAGCAGTTGGGGCTGGGGCCGGCGAAGTTTGCCCAACTGCAGGCGGTACTGGAAATGTCCCGGCGCCACTTGGCCGAACAGCTGCGCAGCGACTCGGTGCTGGAAAGCCCGGTCGCTGTGCGGGACTACCTCAAGGCGCTGTTGCGCCATGAGCCTCACGAGATCTTCGGCTGCCTGTTTCTCGATTCAAAGCATCGGGTGCTGGGGTTCGAGGCTTTGTTCCAGGGCACCATCGACGCCACCGTGGTTTACCCGCGGCAAGTGGTCAAGCGCGCCCTGGCGTATAACGCGGCGGCGTTGATCCTGTGCCACAACCATCCTTCGGGGAGTGTGGAACCGAGTGCGGCTGATCGGAAATTGACCAAGATTCTGCAAAAAGCCTTGGAAGTGGTGGATGTGCGGGTGCTGGATCACATCATCGTAGGCGATGGTGATCCATTGTCGATGGCGGAATACGGGTGGATGTAGGAGGGGCAGCAGTTGCAAGGTTGCAGCTGCAAGCCTCAAGGGGGCTTGCAGCTTGCAGCTCAGGGCTTGACGCTGACTTTCGAAAAGTCCTGCCGCCCAAACGGGCTCACCTGGTACCCCTCGACATTCTTGCGGGTCAGGGCGAACGCCATCGGGTGCGCCAGCGGCAGCCACAGGGCCTGCTGTTGGATCTGCGCCTGGGCCTGTTGATACAGCTTGCTGCGCACCCCTTGCTCGCTGGTGGTCTTGCCGGCGCTGATGAGCTTGTCCAGGGTCGGGTCGCAATAGCGGGCGAAGTTGGTGCCGGATTTCACTGCCGCGCAGGAGAACTGCGGAGTCAGGAAGTTATCCGGGTCGCCGTTGTCGCCGGCCCAACCCATGAACAACAGGTCGTGTTCGCCGGCCTTGGCGCGGCGGATCAGCTCGCCCCATTCGATCACGCGGATCTCGGCCTGGATGCCGACCTCGGCCAGGTCCGCCTGCAGCAGTTGCGCACCGAGGTTGGGGTTGGGGTTCAGCAGACTGCCGGTGGGGCGTGTCCAGATTGTGGTCTTGAAGCCGTCCTTGAGCCCGGCGCGCTCCAGCAGCAGCTTGGCCTTGGTGATGTCCTGTGGATAACCCGGCAACTCCTTGGCATAGCTCCAGGTGTTGGGCGGGTAGGGGCCGTTGGCGGCTTCGGCGGTGCCTTCGAACACGGCTTTGAGGTAGCTGTCCTTGTCGAAGGCCAGGTTGATCGCCTGGCGCACTTCGGGCTTGTCCAGCGGCGGGTGCTGGCTGTTGATCGCGACGAATGCAGTCATGAATGCTGCGGTTTTTTCTATTTTGAGTGCGGGATCTTTCTCGGCTTCGCCCACATCCAGGGGTTTGGGCGACAGTGCGATCTGGCATTCGTCGCGGTGCAGTTTCTGCAGGCGCACGTTCGCATCCGGGGTGATGGCGAAGATCAAGTTATCCACAGCCGGTTTGCCGGCGAAATAATCCGGGTTGGCTTTGTAGCGCACCACGGCATCTTTCTGGAATCGCGTGAAGATGAACGGGCCGGTGCCGATGGGCTGGCTGTTGAGCTTCTCCGGGGTGCCGGCCTTGAGCAGCTTGTCGGCGTACTCGGCCGGGTAGATCGAGGCAAAACCCATGCTCAACGCGGCGAGGAAGGTCGAGTCGGGGTGATCGAGGGTGAAGCGCACGGTCAGCGGGTCAAGGGCGTCGATCTTCTTGATCAGTGCGGGCAATTGCAGCGACTGGGCATGGGGGAAGCCGCTCTGGGCGATCTTGTGCCATGGGTTGGCCGGATCGAGCATGCGCTCGAAGCTGAAGCGGACATCTTCGGCGGTCAGGGTGCGGCTCGGGGTGAAATAGTCGGTGCGGTGGAATTTTACGTTGGGGTGCAACTGGAAGGTGTAGGTCAGGCCGTCCGGCGACACTTCCCAGCTGTCCGCCAGGCTTGGCACCAGCTTGCCGCTGGCTGCGTCATAGTTCACCAGGCTGTTCATCAGCACGTCGGCCGAGGCGTTGGTGGTAGTCAGCGAGTTGTACTGCACTACGTCAAACCCTTCGGGACTGGCTTCGGTACACACGCTCAGATTGGTGGCCGCCAAGGCCTGCGGCGCGATAAACAGAGGGGCTAGCAAAAGCGGTAGGGCAGCGAGGCGCATGTTCGGTTTCCTGTGCAGATCGAAGGCCCATCTGCGAGTGCAGTCTGGAAAAGTCCTACCGTAGTGGTCTGATTGATAAATGACTAGTCCATTTTTGCCTGTGCTTTTGGCTCAAATGCTGTTTTGATGGCGCCTCAGCGCGTTTCGCCTTGTACTTTTTGGTACTTGCGGGCGTTGTAAATCATTCTGTGCGACGAGCGGTCGGCTATTGCAGCGGCCCCTCCTGGCAACGGTTCGGCCATCTGTCGCCGAGATTTACGCCGGTAAAAACACACGGGCTGTTGTTGCACTTGGGTCTTTCTGGTATAAAGCAGCGCTCTTTTCTAGGGGCCCGGTTCCTTCGCTTGTAGGTGTAGCCGGTAAGACCCTAAAGAAACGCGGCGCCTGGCGCCAAATGACTGAGAGATTAAGCGGCCAACCCATGCCGGGTTGGGCATGTGGTTTTAGAGGGCTGAGGCATGTCGAGAGTCTGTCAAGTTACCGGTAAGGGTCCGGTGACTGGGAATAACATTTCCCACGCAAATAACAAAACCCGTCGTCGTTTCCTGCCGAACCTGCAGCATCACCGCTTCTGGGTTGAAGAAGAGAAACGTTTTGTGCGTCTGCGCGTATCTGCCAAAGGCATGCGCATTATCGACAAGCGTGGCATCACTGTCGTGCTGGCCGAAATCCGCGCCGCTGGCAAGATCTAAGGAGCTCTATCATGCGTGAATTGATTCGAATGATCTCTAGCGCCGGTACTGGTCACTTCTACACTACCGACAAGAACAAGCGTACTACCCCGGACAAGCTCGAAAAGAAAATGTTCGACCCGCGCGTTCGCAAGCACGTGATCTACAAAGAAGGCAAAATCAAGTAATTGATTTTCTTCCTTGTGAAAAAAAGCCCGTTTCTCACGATTCGGGCTTTTTTTTGCGCAGGATTTGCTGATCAGGCCTTCTGTTCGAACACCACATAGATCTTGCGGCAGGGCTCGAGCACTTCCCAGGTGCCGCTGAAGCCGGCCGGGATAACGAAGCGGTCGCCGGCGCGCAAGGTCTTGGCGTTGCCCTCGGCATCGCGCAGTACGGAAACCCCCTGCACAATCTCGCAGTACTCATGTTCGGTGTAGTTGACCTTCCACTGCCCGACTTCGCCTTCCCAGACGCCGGCGCTCATCTGGCCGCACGGGCTGTTGTAGTGGTTGTAGATCGTTTGCTCGGGATTGCCCTTGAGGATTTTTTCCGGGGCAGGGAGGTAGCGATCGGGGGCGGTGTTGGCTTGGCTGAAGTCGACGATGTCCTGGATGCTCATGTGCGTGTCCCGTCTGGCCTGCGGTTGGAGAGCCCAAAGTCTATGTTTATTAAAATGAACATCGCAAGGGCGTTTACCGGCGTTATGTCAAATATATTGATACATCCCCAGCCGCTGGTTTAGGGTGGCAGTTGCCTTGAGCCGAACAACTGGCTGGCGGGGCAAGCATTCTTTGAGGCTGCCGGGGCACATCGCCTGGCCCTTGTATTCAATAAGAGGAGGACACTCGCATGACCACCCTGACCCGTGCCGACTGGGAGCAACGCGCCAAGGATCTGAAGATCGAAGGCCGCGCCTATATCAATGGCGAGTACACCGCCGCCGTTTCCGGCGACACGTTCGAATGCATCAGCCCCGTCGATGGCCGCCTGCTGACCAGCGTTGCCAGCTGTGACGTCGCCGACGCCCAGCGCGCCGTGGAAAATGCCCGCGCCACGTTCAATTCCGGTGTCTGGTCGCGCCTGGCGCCGGCCAAGCGCAAGGCCACCATGATCCGTTTCGCCGCGTTGCTCAAGGCCAATGCCGAAGAGCTGGCGCTGCTGGAAACCCTGGACATGGGCAAGCCGATCAGCGACGCCCTGAATATCGACGTACCCGGCGCGGCGAATGCCCTGAGCTGGAGCGGCGAGGCCATCGACAAGATTTACGATGAAGTCGCTTCCACCCCTCACGATCAGCTGGGTCTGGTGACCCGTGAGCCGGTCGGTGTGGTTGCCGCCATCGTGCCGTGGAATTTCCCGCTGATGATGGCTTGCTGGAAACTCGGGCCGGCGCTGTCGACCGGTAACTCCGTGATCCTCAAACCGTCCGAAAAATCCCCGCTGACCGCCATCCGCATCGCGGCCCTGGCCGTTGAGGCCGGTATTCCAAAAGGCGTGTTCAACGTGCTGCCGGGCTACGGCCACACCGTGGGTAACGCGCTCGCGCTGCACATGGATGTCGACACCCTGGTGTTCACTGGCTCCACCAAAATCGCCAAACAGCTGTTGATCCGCTCCGGCGAATCGAACATGAAACGTGTATGGCTGGAAGCGGGCGGCAAGAGCCCGAACATCGTGTTCGCCGATGCCCCGGACCTGCAAGCCGCCGCCGAATCCGCCGCCGGCGCGATTGCCTTCAACCAGGGCGAAGTCTGCACCGCCGGTTCGCGTCTGCTGGTGGAGCGCTCCATCAAGGATAAATTCCTACCGCTGGTGATCGCCGCGCTGAAGGGCTGGAAGCCAGGCAACCCGCTGGACCCGGCCACGAACGTCGGCGCGCTGGTAGACACTCAACAGATGAACACCGTGCTGTCCTACATCGAAGCCGGTCATGCCGACGGTGCCAAACTGGTGGCGGGCGGCAAGCGCACGCTGGAAGAGACCGGTGGCACTTACGTCGAGCCGACGATTTTCGACGGAGTGACCAACGCCATGAAGATCGCCCGCGAAGAAATCTTCGGCCCGGTCCTCTCGGTGCTCACTTTTGACAGCGCCGAAGAAGCCGTCGCCATCGCCAACGACACCCAATACGGCCTGGCCGCGGCGGTGTGGACGGCGGATATCTCCAAGGCGCACCTCACCGCCAAGGCACTGCGCGCCGGTAGCGTGTGGGTCAACCAGTACGACGGCGGTGACATGACCGCGCCGTTTGGTGGCTTCAAGCAGTCGGGCAACGGTCGCGACAAGTCGCTGCATGCGTTCGACAAGTACACCGAGCTGAAGGCGACCTGGATCAAGCTCTAAGCAACACCGCAGGTCCCCTGTAGGAGCGAGCTTGCTCGCGAAGAACTCAAAGACGCCGCGTTCAACCAGACAGCACGCGTTATCGTTGGCGTTTTTCGCGAGCAAGCGCGCTCCTACAGTTCGTTTGCAGCCCTGAAAAAACTATCCACAGGAGCGTGGAAATGCGTTGGGCGACTTATTTCGCCGTGCTGGCCTCGGTGCTCAGCGTTGGTCTGGCGTTGGGCGTCAGCATGCCGCTGGTGTCCCTGCGTCTGGAAGGCTGGGGCTACGGCAGCTTCGCCATTGGAGTGATGGCTGCGATGCCGGCCTTCGGCGTGCTGTTGGGGGCGAAGGTTTCCAGTCGGCTGGCGTCCTGGCTGGGCACTGCGCATCTGATGCGCCTGTGCCTGTGGGCGGGGGCGGTGTCCATCGGTCTGTTGGCGATCCTGCCGAGCTACCCGGTGTGGCTGGTGCTGCGGCTGATGATCGGGGTGATCCTGACCATCGTGTTCATTCTTGGCGAAAGCTGGATCAACCAGTTGGTGGTGGAGCAATGGCGCGGCCGGCTGGTGGCGCTGTATGGCTGCACCTATGCGCTGAGCCAGCTGTCGGGGCCGCTGCTGTTGGGCGTGCTGGGCACCGATCATGACTATGGGTTCTGGGTGGGCGTGGGCCTGTTGACGCTGGCGCCGTTGCTGTTGCTGGGGCGTTCCGGGGCGCCGACCGCCGAGTCCTTCAGCGTGACGTTTGCCGAGCTGTGGCGCTTCTGTCGGAGCCTGCCGGCGATTGCCTGGGCGGTGGCGTTATTCGCGGCGTTCGAGGCGATGATCCTGACGCTGCTGCCGGTGTATTGCCTGCAGCAAGGCTTCACGGCCGAGATCGCCCTGGCGATGGTCAGCACGGTGGTGGTGGGCGATGCGTTGCTGCAGCTGCCCATCGGCGCACTGGCCGACTACCTGCCGCGGCGCACGCTGTTCTTGAGCTGCGCGCTGCTGTTGCTGGGGGCGAGCCTGGCAGTCCCGTTGTTGATGCACACGCTGCTGATCTGGCCGGTGTGGGTGCTGTTCGGCGCGAGTGCGGGTGGTTTGTTCACCTTGTCGTTGATCCTGATCGGCGAGCGTTACCGCGACGATGCGCTGGTGCGCGCCAATGCCCACGTGGCGCAGCTCTGGGGCATCGGTTGCCTGATCGGGCCGCTGGTGGCCGGTGCGGGCAGCCAGTGGATCAGCGGGCATGCATTGCCGTGGCTGATGGCGGCCGGGGCGCTGGGGTTGGTGGTGCTGTTGTTGCGCCAGGGGGCGTTTGGCGCCGCGCAGCCCGCTTAGGCGCGAGGGGATGAAGGCGTTAGCGATGACGGGTACGGTCTGGTTAAGTGTGGTGTTCTTGCGTTCTTCGCGAGCAAGCTCGCTCCTACAGCATGCGTTCCAGGCCGACGGAGGTGGCGAACCAGGCATTGAAGTGGCGCCACCAGCTGCCCGGCTCGCGGGTCAGGGTGTGCGGTTGCCCGTTATCCTCGGTGGTCCACACCACCTGGCCATCCTGTAATTTCGCCTCGTAGCTCAATGCTGGCGCCATGCCTTGCAGCGCCAGATTGCGCAGGTGTTCGGCCAGCTCAGGGCTGTCCACCAGCACGCCGACTTCGGTATTCCACAGCACCGAACGCGGGTCGAAGTTGAACGAGCCGATAAACGATTTCTGCCGATCAAAAATCATCGCCTTGCTGTGCAGGCTGGAGTCCGAGCCGAGGAACAGGCCGCGACGAAACAGGTGGGGCCCGCTGCCTGTGCGGGGTGCGCCGGGTTGGCGGCGCAACTCATAGAGTTTCACGCCGTGCTCCAGCAGCGCCTTGCGATAGGGCGCGTAGCCGCCGTGTACGGCCGGCACGTCGGTGGCTTCGAGGGAGTTGGTCAGCAGGCTCACCGAGACGCCCGCATCCGCGCGACCGGTCAGGTACACCAGGCCCGGCTGCCCCGGCACGAAATACGCCGAAATCATCATCAACTCATGGTTGACGCCTTCGAGTTCCGGTTCCAGTTGGGTGGTCAGCAGCAGGCGCGGGTCCGGATCATTCTTGGCGAGTACCTTGCTCGGGGCGTCCCACAACGCCTGGTTCCAGGCCCAGATCAGCTCGCGCCGCCAGATGTCCAGGCGCGGTTCGGTCTTGTAGGTGCGCAGGCGGTTGTACAAGGCGTGGTTCTGTTGGCGCGACTGGGCCAGGGATTCTTCCAGGCGCAGGCGTGCGCTGGCCAGGTCGCCTTTGGACGGCAGGTTGGAGATGAATTCATTGATGGGCTTGCTCAGGGCGCTGTTCCAATACTGGTCGAAACTGTGGCCGAGTTGCTCGGCCACCGGGCCCACGCTGAGCATGTCGATGTCGGTGAAATTAAGGTTGGGTTCGGCGTCGAAATACTCGTCGCCCAGGTTGCGCCCGCCGACGATGGCCGCGCTGTTGTCCGCCAGCCACAGTTTGTTGTGCATGCGTCGATGTTGCAGCGACAGGTTGAGCAGGCGCCCCATGGCGCGCGTCACGCCGGTGCTGCGCCCCAGGTGCAGCGGGTTGAACAGGCGAATCTGGATGTTGGGGTGGGCGGCGAGGGTGGCGATGACCTGATCGAGGCCGTCGCTGGTGGTGTCGTCCAGCAGGATACGCACACGCACGCCACGGTCGGCGGCCTTGAGCAGTTCATCCACGAGCAGGCGGGTGCTGATGCCGTCGTGGACGATGTAGTACTGCAGGTCGAGGCTGGTCTGGGCGTTGCGGATCAGTTCGGCGCGGGCCATGAACGCCTCGCTGCTGTTGGGCAGCAGGCGAAAGCCGGAGCGGCCCTGATGCGGCGCGGCCTGGGCCTGGATCGAACGGCCGAACGACGACTGCGTCGCCGGCAGGGCATCGCTGGGGATGCGCGGCACATTCACCGTGGCGCAGCCGCCCAGGGCCAGGGCGCCCAACAGGAAAAACGCTAAAAGCCGTCGAGTCATCAAGGGCACCGTTTCCAGATCAGGGCGGTTGTCGACATAGGACGGCTATTTTCCCGGAAAGGTCAGTCGGCGGCCTCGGCCAGCATCTTGCTCGCGACGGCGCCGACTTTGCGCACCGCCTCTTCAATCTGCGGCGTAGGTTTGGCAGCGTAGTTCATGCGCAGGCAATTCCTGTACTTGCCGGACGCGGAAAAGATACTGCCCACGGCGATTTGTACGCCTTGTTCCACCAACACCCGGTTGAGCTTGAGGGTGTCGAAACCTTCCGGCAGCTCGATCCACAGCATGAAGCTGCCTTGAGGTCGGCTGGCGCGGGTGCCGGCGGGGAAATAACGGCTGACCCAGTCGAGCATCATGTCGCGATTACGTTGGTATTGAGTACGCATCCGCCGCAAATGCGGTTCGAAATGGCCGCCCTTGAGAAATTCGGCGATGGCGATCTGCGGCTGGGTCGCGGTGGAGCCGGTGCTGATGTATTTCATGTGCAACACCCGCTCCAGGTAGCGGCCCGGCGCGACCCAGCCAATCCGCAGGCCTGGCGCCAGGGTTTTCGAGAACGAGCTGCAGAGCAACACGCGGCCATCTTCGTCGAAGGATTTGATGGTGCGCGGGCGCGGGTAGCTGTAGGCCAGTTCGCCATACACATCGTCTTCGATGATCGCCACGTCAAAGCGCTGGGCCAGGGTCAACAGCGCCCGCTTGCGTGCCTCCGGCATGATGTAGCCCAAAGGATTGTTGCAGTTGGGGGTCAGTTGAATGACTTTGATCGGCCACTGTTCCAGCGCCAGTTCCAGGGCTTCGAGGCTGATGCCGGTGAGCGGGTCCGTGGGGATTTCCAGCGCTTTCATGCCCAGGCCCTTGAGGGTCTGCATGGCGCCGTGGAAGCTCGGCGAGTCCACCGCAACGATATCCCCCGGCTCGCAGATGGAGCGGATGCTGGCAGACAGCGCCTCATGGCAGCCGGTGGTGATCACGATGTCTTCGGCGGTCAACTGGCAGCCGGAATCCAATGACAGTCGGGCGATTTGTTCGCGCAACTCCATACAGCCGAGGATATTGTCGTAATACAGCCCCGGCAGGTCCTGGCGCCGGCTGACGCGGGCCAGGCTGCGCAGCAGCGGCTTGAGGGTGGGCGACAACACATCCGGCATGCCGCGGCCCAGCTGTACGACATCTTTACGCGGTACCGCGCGGATCAACTCGAGCACTTGGTCCCACTGGGAAATTTCCACCGGGCGCTGGGCCGGGCGGCCGACTTCGGGCAAGGCCGGCAGCTCACGGCCGACGGGCACGAAGTAACCGGACTTGGGCTTCGGCATCGCCAGGCCGTTGTCTTCCAGCATGCGATACGCTTGCTGCACGGTGCTCAAACTGACCCCGTGCTCGACACTCAAGGCCCTTACGGAAGGCAGCCGGTCACCGGGGCGGTAGAAGCCCTGTTCGATGCGGGTGCCCAACAATTCGGCGAGGTTGACGTAAAGGGTCACGGTGATCACTCCCAGGGGACCAGTACAGATTCTGGGAAAATACAGGATTCAGCCACTCGTGGGCAGTATCTGTATGGATTTAATAAAAATTGGTTGAATCTGTAATGGTTTTGTCCACTCGCTCATTCTAGTCACTCATGGCAACCAGCAAATGAGGACGACAAAATGAACGGCATGAGCGATGTGCGGCTGACGTTACACGGCCAGGAACTCGAAGCGGGGCAGGCGCGGGCGATGTCGGCCCCGACCCGCAACCGCTGGAGCCTGTTCTGGCACCGTCGCCACACGCGCAAGGTGCTGCTGGAGCTGACTGCCGAGCAACTGCGGGATATCGGGTTGACCGCCGAGCAGGCGCGCCAGGAAGGCTTGAAGCCGTTCTGGCGCAGTTGAGTCACACCAGTTCTTTCAACCGGTGCCAGAGCATCCCCAGCGCCAACAGCGGCGAGCGCAAGTGCTTGCCGCCGGGGAAGGTGATGTGCGGCACCTGGGCGAACAGATCGAAACGTCCCTGCTGCTGGCCGCTGACGGCTTCGCCCAGCAGCTTGCCCGCCAGGTGTGTCGCGTTGAGGCCATGACCGGCGTAGGCCTGGGCGTAATACACGTTGGGTTGATCTGCCAATCGGCCGATCTGCGGCAAGCGGTTGGCACCGATGCCGATCATGCCGCCCCATTGATAGTCGATCTTCACGTCGGCCAGTTGGGGGAACACCTGCACCATCTTCGGCCGCATGTAGGCGCCGATGTCCTTGGGGTCGCGTCCGGAATAGTGGCAGGCGCCGCCGAACAGCAGACGACGGTCGGCAGACAGTCGGAAGTAGTCCACCGTCACCCGCTGATCACACACCGCCATGTTTTGCGGCAGCAATTGGGCCGCCTGGGCGGCGCTTAATGGCTCGGTGGCGATGATATAGCTGCCGGCCGGCAACACTTTGCCGCTCAACAGTGGGTTGAGCCCCTTCAGATAGGCGTTGCAGGCCAGCACCAGGGTCTTGGCGCGCACATTGCCGCGGGCGGTGTGTACGTTGACCTCGGGGCCGTAGTCGATGCGCGTCACTTCGGAGTGCTCGAACAGTTGCACGCCGAGTTTTTGGGCGGCAGCTGCCTCGCCGAGGGCCAGGTTCAGCGGGTGCAGATGGCCCGAGCCCATGTCGATCATGCCGCCCACGTAGCGCTCGGAACCGATCACGCTGCCCATTTCGCTGGCTTGCAGCAGGCGTACTTCGTGGCGATAGCCCAGGCTGCGCAATTCTTCGGCGTCTTCGGCGAGGCCGAGCAGGTCGCGGGGTTTGTTGGCCAGGTCGCAGTAGCCCCAGGTCAGGTCGCAGGCGATCTGGAAACGCTCGACGCGTTCGCGCACGATTTCTACCGCCTCCAGGCCCATCAGTTTCATCTGGCGCACGCCGTCGGTGCCGATCACGTTGGTGAATTGCTCCAGGCCATGGCCAACGCCGCGGATCAACTGGCCGCCATTGCGCCCGCTGGCGCCCCAGGCGATCTTGCGCGCTTCCAGCAGCACCACGCTGAACCCGCGTTCGGCCAGTTCCAGCGCGGTGTTGAGCCCGGAAAAACCGCCGCCGATCACGCACACGTCGGCCACTGTTTCGCCGGCCAACGCCGGATAGTCGGGTTGCGGCAGGCTGCTGGCGGCGTAGTAGGAAGCGGTGTGCCGGGCGCAGGCAGTCATGGGAACATCCCCGTTTGGAAAATTTGACGCAGGATACAGCGGTCGGACGAAGCTGTCTCACCGCGGGGTTTTGCGGCAGAATCCACGCCTATTCGCCGTTCGGTACGTGTTTCGATGAGTTGCAACAGTCAGAAAATCAGCGCATTGCGCCGACAGATCCCCTCGTTTGAGTGCGTCCCCGGTTGCCACGATTGCTGTGGGCCGGTGACGACTTCCCCCGAGGAAATGTCGCGCCTGCCGCGTAAGACCGCTGCCGAACAGGAAGCCGCCATGGACGAGTTGAACTGCGTACACCTGGGGCCCAATGGCTGCACGGTGTATGACGAGCGCCCGCTGATCTGTAGGCTTTTCGGCACCACAAAGACCTTGCCGTGCCCCAATGGACGGCGGCCGGTGGAGCTGATTCACCCGCGGGTGGAGAAGCAGATCCACGAATACATGGCGAGTACCCGGCAGGTGCTGGTCTAAATGTGGGAGCAAGCAAGCCCTCGCCCACATTGGCCCGGTTGTGTCAGTCAGTCGGGGATGGGCAGATTGAGGCTCTCTTTCACCTCTTCCATCACGATATAGCTCTTGGACTCCCGCACATGGGGCAGTTTGAGCAGGATGTCGCCGAGCAGTTTGCGGTACGAGGCCATCTCGGAAATCCGCGCTTTCACCAGGTAGTCGAAGTCCCCCGAGACCAAGTGGCACTCCAGCACATGGGGCAATTTCAGCACGGCGCGGCGGAATTCTTCAAAGGTGTCGCCGGATTTGTAGTCGAGGCTGATCTCGACAAATACCAGCAAACTCGCCTTCAAATGCTGGGGGTTGAGGCGTGCGTTGTAGCCCATGATGATCCCTTCACGCTCAAGGCGGCGCACGCGCTCGGTGCAGGGGGTGGTCGACAGTCCGACCTTTTCCCCCAGCTCCGTGAACGAAATGCGCCCGTCGGCTTGTAGGATGCGCAAGATGTTCCGGTCGATCTTGTCCAGCTCCCGTTTGGTCTGGGTGTTGGTACGCATAGGGGATACGCCTCTGTGAAAAGGGTTGTTGCCAAGAATTGTCGCCAAATATAGGCATTTATATAGTGAAATGCACTGGTGATTGCTTTTTATACTGCTCACATCATTGCTCGAACAACACACGTCGGCGGTCAAGCCGCGATGAGGATATAAAAATGCGCGTTCTGGTCTTGGGTAGCGGCGTCATTGGTGTGACCAGTGCCTACTATTTGGCGCGAGCCGGTTTTGAGGTGGTCGTGGTCGACCGCCAGCCAGCCGCGGCCATGGAAACCAGTTTCGCCAACGCCGGCCAGGTCTCTCCAGGCTACGCCTCGCCATGGGCCGCGCCGGGTGTGCCGCTCAAGGCCATCAAGTGGCTGCTGCAACGCCACGCGCCGCTGGCGATCAAGGCCACCGCCGATATCAACCAATACCTGTGGATGGCGCAGATGCTGCGCAACTGCACCGCCAGCCGGTATGCGGTGAACAAGGAGCGCATGGTCCGCCTGTCCGAGTACAGCCGCGATTGCCTCGACGAACTGCGCGCTGAAACCGGCATTGCCTACGAAGGCCGCAGCCTCGGTACGACCCAACTGTTCCGCACCCAGGCGCAGCTCGATGGCGCTGCCAAAGATATCGCCGTGTTGAAAGAGTCCGGCGTGCCGTTCGAATTGCTTGACCGTGCCGGCATCGCCCGCGTCGAACCGGCCCTGGCCAGTGTCACCGACATCCTCGCCGGTGCCCTGCGCCTGCCGAACGACCAGACCGGCGACTGCCAGATGTTCACCACGCGCCTGGCAGACATGTGCAAGCAGTTGGGCGTGGAATTCCGTTTCGAACAGGACATCCAGCGCCTCGACCACGCCGGTGATCGCATCAACGGTGTGTGGATCGACGGCAAGCTGGAAACCGCCGACCGCTACGTCCTGGCCCTCGGCAGTTATTCGCCGCAGTTGCTCAAGCCGCTGGGGATCAAGGCGCCGGTGTACCCGCTCAAGGGCTACTCGCTGACCGTGCCGATCACCAACCCGGCGATGGCGCCGACGTCGACCATTCTCGACGAGACCTACAAGGTCGCGATCACCCGTTTCGACAACCGCATCCGTGTCGGCGGCATGGCTGAAATCGCCGGTTTTGACCTGTCGCTGAACCCACGTCGGCGTGAAACCCTGGAGATGATCGTCAACGACCTTTATCCTCAGGGCGGCAATCTGACCGAAGCGATCTTTTGGACCGGCCTGCGTCCGACCACACCGGACGGTACGCCGATTGTCGGTGCCACCCCGTTCAAGAATCTGTTCCTGAACACCGGCCACGGCACCCTCGGTTGGACCATGGCGTGCGGCTCCGGTCGTTTGCTGGCTGACCTGATGGCCAAGAAAACGCCGCAGATCAGTGCCGAAGGCCTCGATATTTCCCGTTATGGCAACCACCAGGAGTCTGCAAAACATGTCAATCCAGCGCCAGCTCACCAATGAGCGCATGAGCCAGATCGTTGCCCACGGCGGCACCGTGTACCTGGCAGGGCAAGTCGGCGACGACCTGAGTGCCGGGATTGAACAACAGACCCGTGAAACCCTGGCCAATATCGAGCGTTTGCTGGACTTGGCCGGCACCGACAAAAGCAAGCTGCTGTCGGTGACGATCTACCTCAAAGACATCGACGCCGACTTCGCCGGCATGAACGCGGTGTGGGACGCATGGCTGCCCAAAGGCGTCGCCCCGGCCCGCGCCACGGTTGAAGCGAAACTGTGCGAGCCGCAAATCCTGGTGGAGCTGTCCGTCGTGGCCGCCCTGCCTTAAGCAACGATCCCTCTCCCGGTACCGATGCGGTTGGTCGGTGCCGGTTTTTTTTCACTCTGCCGCCTAGAAGCCTGCCGCCATGCGTCCTGCCCGTGCCCTGATCGACCTCCAAGCCCTGCGCCACAATTACCAATTGGCCCGTGAAGTCACGGGGGCCAAGGCCCTCGCTGTGATCAAGGCCGATGCCTACGGCCATGGCGCGGTGCGCGTGGCCCAGGCGCTGGAAGCCGAGGCCGATGGTTTTGCCGTGGCCTGTATCGAGGAAGCACTGGAGCTGCGGGCTGCCGGTATCCGCGCGCCGGTATTGCTGCTGGAAGGGTTTTTCGAAGCCGACGAGCTGCCGCTGATCGTCGAGCATGATTTCTGGTGCGTGGTGCATTCGCTGTGGCAACTGGAGGCCATCGAGCAGGCGGCCTTGCGCAAGCCCCTCACCGTGTGGCTCAAACTGGACTCGGGCATGCACCGCGTCGGCCTGCACCCCAAGGACTACCACGAGGCGTACCAGCGCCTGCTCGCCAGCGGTAAGGTGGCGAAGATCGTATTGATGAGCCACTTCGCTCGCGCCGATGAGCTCGATTGCGTGCGCAGCAATGAACAAGTGGCGGTGTTCGAAGCGGCGCGCCAGGGGCTGTCGGCCGAGGTCAGCCTGCGCAATTCGCCGGCGGTGATGGGCTGGCCGAAGGTGCCCAGCGACTGGGTACGCCCCGGCATCATGTTGTACGGCACGACGCCGTTTGGTGAAGACCAGGCCACCGCCGCGCGCTTGCAGCCGGTAATGACCCTGGAATCGAAAGTCATCTGCGTGCGCGAACTGCCGGCCGGCGAGCCGGTGGGCTACGGTGCCAAATTCATCACGCCGAAACCGATGCGGGTCGGCGTGGTTGCCATGGGCTATGCCGACGGTTATCCACGTCACGCCCCCACCGGCACGCCGGTGCTGGTGGCGGGGCAGCGCAGCCAATTGCTCGGCCGGGTGTCCATGGACATGCTGTGCGTCGACCTCACCGACGTGCCCCAGGCCGGCCTCGGTTCCACCGTGGAGCTGTGGGGCAAGAACATCCTCGCCAGTGACGTCGCGGCCGCCGCCGAGACCATCCCCTACCAGATCTTCTGCAACCTGCGCCGCGTGCCAAGGCTCTATTCCGGGGCTTGATCGGCCTCTACGAACGGTGCGGGGGAGGATTTAGGCCCAAGTGTTGTAAATACTGAACGCTGTCGCCATGATAACGCTCAATTACAACAAAGCCTGAATCCTAGGAGGCTCCCGCATTGGACGTCGGCGAACGACTGCAATCCATCCGTAAACTGAAGGGTCTTTCCCAGCGCGAGCTCGCCAAGCGTGCGGGTGTCACCAACAGCACCATTTCGATGATCGAAAAAAACAGTGTCAGCCCTTCCATCAGTTCCTTGCGCAAGGTGCTGGGCGGCATTCCCATGTCGATGGTCGAGTTCTTTTCCGAGGAAATCCTCCAGGAAATACCGACCCAGGTCGTCTATAAAGCCAACGAGCTGATTGATATCTCCGACGGCGCTGTCACCATGAAACTGGTGGGTCGCGCACATCCGAGCCGGGCGATCACGTTTCTCAACGAAATTTACCCGCCTGGCGCCGATACCGGCGAAGAAATGCTCACCCACGAAGGCGAAGAAACCGGGATTCTGGTGGAAGGTCGCCTGGAATTGGTCGTCGGTCTTGAAACTTTTGTGCTCGAAGCTGGCGATAGCTACTACTTTGAAAGCACCAAGCCCCATCGTTTTCGTAATCCGTTCGATGTGCCGGCGCGACTAATCAGCGCAGCCACGCCCGCGAACTTTTGACAGAAGAGGCGTCCAGCCAGCATTGCAGAGACTCCCGCAGCGTATTCCGTGAGACTGAATCTCCCTTTGCTTAATAGGGTTGTTTCAGCCAGACGGGCTAACCGTTATACTTTCGCCGCCTGCGAAACCGTGGCCGCAGGCGTGAATAGCCACCATTGAGGGTGAACGCGTGAACCTAATTATGAAAATGCTGGCTGCACCAGCAACCGTACTGGCCCTATGGGCTGTCAGCGCTCAAGCTGCGACCAATGATGACATTGCCAAGCGCTTGGAGCCTGTTGGCCAAGTGTGTGTGCAGGGGCAGGAGTGCAAGGGGATGGAAGTCGCCGCAACAGCGGGCGGCGGCGGCGGTGCGAAAACACCGGATGAGATCATTGCCAAGCACTGCAATGCATGCCACGGAACCGGCCTGTTGGGTGCTCCGAAAATCGGCGACACCGCCGCCTGGAAAGACCGCGCCGACCACCAGGGCGGCCTCGACGGCATCCTGGCCAAGGCGATCACGGGTATCAATGCCATGCCGCCAAAAGGCACCTGTGCTGATTGCACGGATGCTGATCTGAAAGGTGCGATCAAGAAGATGTCCGGGTTGTAATCCAGCGATCTTCGTCAAAAATGCCGCTTACGAGCGGCTTTTTTGTGCCTGCGATCGAGGGTTGAGGCTGTTCTTTGCAACCAAGACGGGCCACTCTCTATCCAACCCCTAATCATCAAATGTTCAGGAGGGTCGGATGGTGCAGTTATGTTCAATCGAGCAAGCCGTTGACGACGTACTCGCGCGCTTGCCAGCGCATATCCACATGGGCCTGCCCCTGGGCCTGGGCAAGCCCAATCTGTTCGTCAACGCGCTGTACCGACGTATCGCCAAGCTGCCGGAGCGGGCGCTGACGATTTACACCGCCTTGAGCCTGGGTCGCCCGGCGTTGGGCGATGGCTTGCAGAAGCGCTTCCTGGAACCGTTTACCGAGCGGGTGTTTGGCGATTATCCCGAGCTGGATTATCTCGCCGATCTGCACAAGGACAGCCTGCCGGCGAATATCCACGTCCAGCAATTTTTCATGCAGCCCGGCAGCCTGCTTCATAGCCAATCCGCGCAACAGGACTACGTCAGCAGCAACTACAGCCATGCCGCGCGCGATATCTACGCCGCCGGCCTGAACCTGGTGGCGCAGTTGGTGGCCAGCAGCGCCGAGCACCCCGACCGGCTGAGCCTGAGCTGCAACCCCGATGTCACCCTCGACCTGCTGCCGATGATCGCCAAGCGTCGCGCCGCTGGGGAAACCGTGCTGATGGTCGGCCAGGTCCACACCGATTTGCCCTACATGCCCGGGGATTCGGAGTTGGGCATGGATGCGTTCGACTACCTGCTCGATGAAAAGGACAGCAGCACGCTGTTCTCCACACCGAATATGCCGGTGGGTTTCCAGGACCATTTTATCGGCCTGCATGCCAGCACCCTGGTGCGCGATGGCGGCACCTTGCAGATCGGTATCGGTTCGATGGGCGATGCGCTGACCGCCGCCTTGCTTGCGCGCCAGGCCGATAACGAAGCCTATCGGCTGCTGCTGACCGACCTCGATGTGTACCGCTGGGCGGCGCTGATCAGCCGTGAAGGGGGCGTCGAGCCGTTTGCCAAAGGCCTTTATGGTTGCAGCGAAATGTTCGTCAACGGCCTGCTGGTGCTGGCGGATGCGGGGATTGTGCGGCGCAAGGTCTACCCGGATGTGGCGACGCAGGAACAGGCAAATGCCGGCCTGCTCGATGATGCGGCCCAGCCCGACGGCATTTCGATCCATGGCGGTTTTTTCGTTGGCCCGCGTAGTTTTTACCAACGCTTGCAGGACATGACCCTCGCCAAGCGTCAGGCGTTCAACATGACGCGCATCAGCTACATCAACGAGCTGTACGGGCAGGAAGAACTCAAGCGTTTGCAGCGTCTGGATGCGCGGTTCATCAACAGCGCGATCGTGGTGACCTTGCTCGGCGCCGGGGTTGCCGACCAACTGGAAGGTGGCCACGTGCTCAGTGGCGTGGGCGGGCAGTACAATTTTGTTGCCCAGGCCCACGCGCTGGAAGGCGCGCGCGCGATCCTGATGTTGCGCAGCTGGCGCGAGGCGGCGGGGGAGGTCAGTTCCAATATCGTGTGGGAGTACGGCCATTGCACGATCCCACGGCACCTGCGGGACATTGTCATCACCGAATACGGAATTGCCGACTTGCGCGGTCAGACCGATGCCAAGGTAATTGAGGCGTTGCTCAACATCACCGACTCCAGGTTCCAGGGCGACTTGATCGAGCAGGCGCAAGAGGCCGGCAAGCTACCCCGGGATTTCCAGCTGGACCCGCGCTTTACCGACAACACTCCGCAGCGGCTCCAGAGCCTTCAGGCCCGGCATCGCCGGTTGTTTCCGGAGTATCCGCTGGGCACCGACTTCACGGATGTCGAACGGGACCTGTTGCGGGGGTTGAACTGGCTCAAGAGCAAATTCAAGCTGAGCGAGATTTTCGACCTGGGCAAGGCGGCGCTGGATGCACCGGAGCCGGAGGCGTTTCCCGAGCATCTGAAGCGGATGGGGTTGGACCAGCCGGAAGGGCTAAAAGAGGACGTGTATCAGCGGCTGTTGCTCGCCGGCCTCCAGGCCACCGCGCACTAAATGTAGGAGGGGGCTTGCCCCCGATAGCAGTGGATCAGCCAACACATTTGGTGACTGATACACCGCTATCGGGGGCAAGTCGAATCGTCGCACCGCCCCTCCCACATGTTTAACCGGGTTCCGTCAGCGATTACTCGATGAAGGTGACGACACCACCGCTCAGCGACTTCACGCGCGCCAGCGATTCAACCCGATAACCCTGCGCATCCAGCTCGGCACGCCCGCCCTGGAACGACTTCTCGATCACGATCCCCAGGCCGGCAACGGTGGCGCCGGCCTGCTTGATGATCGAGATCAGCGCCTGGGACGCCTTCCCGTTGGCCAGGAAGTCATCGATGATCAGCACGCGGTCGCTGCTGGTCAGGTGGCGCGGCGAGATCGCTACGGTGCTTTCGACTTTCTTGGTGAAGGAATACACCGTTGCCGACAGCAGGTTTTCGGTCAGGGTCAGGGACTGTTGCTTACGCGCGAAGATCACCGGCACGCCGAGGTTCAGGCCGGTCATGATTGCCGGGGCGATCCCCGAGGCTTCGATGGTGACGATCTTGGTGATCCCCGAATCCTTGAACAGCGCGGCGAATTCGTCGCCGATCAGTTTCATCAGTGCCGGGTCGATCTGATGGTTCAGAAAGGCGTCGACTTTGAGTACCTGATCGGAAAGCACGACGCCTTCTTCGCGAATTTTCTTGTGCAGTGCTTCCACGGAACGCTTCCTCTAATGGCGCACGGTGCGCCGAAAGTAGATTAAAAAATAGTCGATTCTAGCGCTTTAACATCGCGCGAATATCCGCCAGGGCGGTGTTGCCGCGAACGGCCTTGACCTCGGTCGGGGTGTCATCGTTGCCTTCCCAGGCCAGGTCGTCCGGCGGCAGTTCGTCGAGGAATCGGCTGGGGGCGCAATCGATGATTTCGCCGTATTGCTTGCGCTTGGCGGCAAAGGTGAAGGCCAATGTCTGGCGTGCGCGGGTAATGCCCACGTAGGCCAGGCGCCGTTCTTCCTCGATGGTGTCGGCTTCGATGCTGGAGCGGTGCGGGAGGATTTCCTCTTCCATGCCCATGATGAACACGTAGGGAAATTCCAGTCCCTTGGACGCATGCAAGGTCATCATCTGTACACCTTCGGCGCCGTCTTCCTCTTCTTGCTGGCGCTCGAGCATGTCGCGCAGCACCAGCTTGCCGATGGCGTCTTCGACGGTCATTTCGCCGTCTTCGTCTTTTTCCAGGGTGTTCTTCAACGCTTCGATCAGGAACCAGACGTTACCCATGCGGTAGTCCGCGGCCTTGTCGCTGGAGCTGTTGGTGCGCAGCCAGTTTTCATAGTCGATGTCCATGACCATGCTGCGCAGGGCGCTGATCGGGTCTTCACCGGCGCATTGCTCGCGCACTTTGTCCATGAAGCGCTTGAAGCGCGACAGGCGATCGGTGAAGCGCGTGTCCAGGTGTTCGCCCAGGCCGATTTCGTCGGTGGCGGCGTACATCGAGATCTTGCGTTCGGTGGCGTAGTTGCCGAGTTTTTCCAGGGTGGTCGAACCGATTTCCCGACGCGGTACGTTGATCACGCGCAGGAAGGCGTTGTCGTCGTCCGGGTTGACGATCAGGCGGAAGTAGGCCATCAGGTCTTTGACTTCCTGGCGTCCGAAAAAGCTGTTGCCGCCGGACAGACGATACGGCACCTGATGGTGCTGCAGTTTCAGCTCGATCAGCTTGGCCTGGTAGTTGCCGCGATAGAGGATCGCGAAGTCGCTGTAGGGCCGGTCGGTGCGCAAGTGCAGGCTGAGGATTTCCACGGCCACGCGCTCGGCTTCGGCGTCTTCGTTGCGGCAGCGGATCACGCGGATCTCGTCGCCATGGCCCATCTCGCTCCACAGTTGTTTTTCAAACTCGTGGGGGTTGTTCGAGATCAGCACGTTGGCGCAGCGCAGGATGCGGCTGGTGGAGCGGTAGTTCTGTTCCAGCATCACCACTTTCAGGGACGGATAGTCGTCCTTGAGCAGCATCAGGTTTTCCGGGCGGGCGCCGCGCCAGGCGTAGATCGACTGGTCGTCGTCGCCCACCACGGTGAACTGGTTGCGCTTGCCGATCAGCAACTTCACCAGCAGGTACTGGCTGGCGTTGGTGTCCTGGTATTCGTCCACCAGCAGGTAACGTACCTTGTTCTGCCACTTCTCAAGGATGTCGGCGTGTTCCTGGAACAGCTTTACCGGCAGCAGGATCAGGTCGTCGAAGTCCACCGCGTTGAACGCCTTGAGCGTGCGCTGGTAGTGGGTGTAGACGATGGCGGCGGTCTGTTCCTTGGGGTTGCGCGCGTTTTCCAGGGCTTCGGGCGGCAGGACCAGGTCGTTTTTCCAGGCGCCGATCATGTTCTTGATCTCGTCGACGCCGTCGTCGCCCGCGTATTCCTTCTGCATGATGTCGGTCATCAGGGCTTTGACGTCGGTCTCGTCGAAGATCGAGAAACCCGGCTTGTAGCCCAGCCGCACATGCTCCTTGCGGATGATGTTCAGCCCCAGGTTGTGGAACGTACACACCGTGAGGCCGCGGCCTTCGCCACCCTTGAGCAGGGTGCCGACCCGCTCTTTCATTTCCCGCGCCGCCTTGTTGGTAAAGGTCATGGCGACGATGTACTGGGCGCGGATGCCGCAGTTCTGGATCAGGTGCGCGATCTTGCGGGTGATCACGCTGGTCTTGCCGGAGCCAGCACCGGCGAGCACCAATAGAGGGCCGCCGACGTAGTTCACGGCTTCTTGCTGCCGGGGATTGAGTCGGGACATACAGAGTTCAGGGAGTCGTTGTTCAAAAGGGCGGGCATTTTAACAGGCTGGTGAGATTCTGCTGCCTTGGATCGACGGTGTGACGTACCACTCGATCTAAATTTGCCGCTTTTGCTACTTTGCCGCAGGATGTGGGGGTATTTGCGACTTTTGTGCGTACTGCTCGTATTTGATAACTTTTATCATTTGTGAATGCTCGACCTGACGTCATAATACTTGCCGCCAACGAAATCTTGCAGAGTCTAGGGAGCTAGCTTGTCCACGCCTGTCGAACCCTTGCGTTTGCTGCTACTGGCCGATACGCCTGAGTGGGCAGCATTGTTGCGCGAGTGCCTGGTGCCGATGGGCGACGGGGCTGTGCTGATCAGCGCGCCCAACTGGGACTCGGTGAGTCGTCTGTTCGATGACGACCACAGCGCCGTGCTGTTGACCACGCCCAACCTGCAACCCGGCCCGGGCCGTTGCAGCTTGCCGTGCGTGTTGTTGCTGGAACAGGAGCCGTTGGTGGCGCCCCTGGGAGTCAGTGACTGGCTGATCCGTCTTGCCATGGACGCCGACACCCTGCGCCGCTGCCTGCGCCATGTGCGCGAACGTGGCGTGCTGGAAAACACCTTGCAGCGCCTGGCCGAACAAGACCCGCTGACCGGTATCGCCAACCGCCAGGGCTTCCAGACCCTGTTGGCCGCACGCCTGGCAGACAACGAAGGGCGCGGCCTGGCCCTGGGCCACCTGGACCTCGACAACTTCCGTCACGCCAACGATGCCCTCGGCCACCAGGCCGGCGACCGGCTGATCCTGCAAGTGGTTTCGCGGCTCAAGAGCCAGCTCGAAGCCGGCGACCAACTGGCGCGCCTGGGCAGCGATGAGTTTGCCTTGCTGATCGACACCCGCCGCGCGCCCCAGCGTGCCGAATGGATGGCCGAGCGCATCACCGAAGCCATGGCCGAACCGTATTGGGTGGATGGCGAGAGCCTGCTGATCGGTTGCAGCCTGGGCGTCGCGCATGCCCGCGCGCGTGCCGGCGCCGACCCGTTGATGTGGCATGCCCATATCGCCATGCAGCAAGCCAAAAGCACCCAGGGCTGCACCTTTCATATCTTCAACGAACGTATCAACCGCAACGCCCGCAGCCTGGCCGACCTGGAAAGCGAATTGCGCCGCGCGCTGCGTCGCGACGAACTGGAACTGCACTACCAGCCGCGCCTCGACCTGGACGACGGCCATATCGTCGGCCTCGAAGCCCTGGTGCGCTGGCGCCATGGCGAGCGCGGCCTGTTGCCGCCCAGCGAATTCGTGCCGCTGGCCGAACAGAGTGGGTTGATCGTACCGCTGGGTTACTGGGTGATCTCCCGGGCCCTGCGCGACATGCAGGACCTGCGCGAACGCGGCCTGCCGCCGCTGCATATGGCGGTCAACCTGTCGTTCCGCCAGTTCCAGGACAGCCAACTGCTCTCAACCCTCAGCCGGCTGATTGTCGAGCGCGGGGTGGATGCGCAATGGCTGGAATTCGAGCTGACCGAAACCGCCGTGATGCGCCGCAGTGACCTGGTCAAGCAGACCATGGACGCCCTCGGTCGCCTCGGTGTGCGCTTTTCCCTCGACGACTTCGGCACCGGCTTCTCATCGTTCGTCCACCTCAACAGCCTGCCGATTGCCTTGTTGAAGATCGACAAGAGTTTCGTCGGCGGCATGGAAGAGCGTGAAGAAAACCGCAAGCTGGTCCACGCCATGATCAACCTGGCCCACAACCTCAACCTGGAAGTGGTGGCCGAAGGCGTGGAAACCGCGGAACAACTGGCGCTGTTACGTTTGTTCGGTTGCGACCAGGCCCAGGGTTACCTGATCAGCAAACCGCTGCCATTGCCGGAGTTGGTGGACTACCTGACGTTCGGCAAGGACCAGCAGGCTTTGTTGGGCTAGCTCATCCTTTTCTTGCCAACCCGCCCCCACATTTCAACCGCGCAAGACTTCTAGTCGGTCTGCGCGGCATGGAATGAGCGTTGAGCGTCTGGCTCCTGCCGAATCATGCGCTTCATCTTCGCCTCGAACGCACAGGTCAGGCTGATCGCCGCACAGGCCAGGCCCAGCGCCAGGCCCCACCACACGCCGGTCGGCCCCCAGCCCAGGGTGAAGGCCATCCACCAGGCCGCTGGCGCACCGATCAGCCAATAGCAACCCAGGCCCACCAGGAAGGTGGTCTTGGCGTCCTTGAGCCCACGGATGCAGCCCATGGCGATGGTCTGCACGCCGTCGAACAGCTCGAACCAGGCCGCCACGGCCAGCAGGCTGACGGCGAGCACGATCACCTCGTGGAATGCCGGGTCGTTATGGTCGAGGAACAGCCCGACCAGCGGATCGGAATACAGCCACAGCACCGCGGCAAATCCCAACATCACCGCCGCGCCAAAGCCGATGCCGACACGCCCCGCCATGCGCGCCTGCAGCAGTTGCCCGGCGCCATAGTGCTGGCCGATACGCATGGTCACCGCGTAGGACATTCCCGCCGGCACCATGAACGCCACCGAGACGATTTGCAGCGCGATCTGATGCGCCGCCAATTGCGTACTGCCCATGGTGCCCATGCACAGCGCGGCGAAGGCAAACAACCCGACTTCCACCGCGTAGGTGCCGCCAATCGGCAGGCCCAGCCGCCACAGCTCGCGCAAGTAGTGGGTGTTCAGACGCAACAGGCCTGCGCTCAGCGGGTAGGCTGAGTACGCGCGGTTGCTGCGGATGTACGCCATCAGTGCCAGCGCCATGCCATTGGCGACGATGGCCGTGACCAGGCCGATGCCCATCAAGCCGAGTTTCGGCAGGCCGAACATGCCCTCGATCAACGCGTGGTTGAGCAGGTAGTTGACCACTGTGCCGCCGAGACTGATCACCATCACCGGTGTGGCTTTGCCGATCGCGCTGGTGAAGCCGCGCAGGGCCATGAAACTCAGGTAGCCGGGCAGGGCGAACGGCAGGATCGTAAGGAATTGCCCCGCCGCGTCCACGTTGGTCTCGGTCTGGCCGAACATCAGCAGCACCGGCTTGAGGTTCCACAGCAGCAGCGCCGCCGCCAAGGCCATCAGCCAGGCGAGCCACAGCCCGGCCTGGGTCAGGCGGGTGGCGCCGTCGATATCGCCCGCGCCGTGGCGGATGGCGACAAGGGTGCCCACGGCAGCAATCACGCCGATGCAGAAAATCGCCACGAACGAGTAGCTCGCCGCGCCCAGGCCACCGCCGGCCAGGGCCTCGGGGCTCAGGCGGGCCATCATCAGGGTGTCGGTCAGCACCATCAGCATGTGCGCCAACTGTGAGGCAATCAACGGCCCTGACAGCCGCAGAATGGCCCAGAGTTCGGTACGTGCCGGATGTTGCATGATCATCACGCTCAAATTTTCGGAGGAGGGGGAGAACGTCGATTCTCGGCGCTCTCAGCTCATTGCACAAAGGGATAAAAGCGATTGGTCGCATGATTAAAACTCATGCCTGATTGATTCTGGTAGGGTTTCAGCATCCTGCTGTCGGAGCTTTCCTTATGTCTCGTCGTCTTCCTCCGCTTTATGCGCTACGGGCTTTTGAGGCCGCTTCCCGACACAACTCGTTCACCCGTGCGGCGCAGGAGCTGTCCATCACCCAAAGTGCGGTGAGCCGGCATATCCGCACCCTCGAAGAGCATTTCGCCTGCCGCCTGTTCCTGCGCAGCGGGCGCAACCTGCAGCTCACCGAGGCCGCACGCCTGTTGCTGCCCGGGGTGCGCGAGGGCTTTGCCGCGCTGGAGCGGGCCTGTCATACCTTGAACGCCGAAGATGACATCTTGCGCATGAAGGCACCCTCGACCCTGACCATGCGCTGGCTGTTGGCGCGGCTCAGTCGTTTCCGGCATTTGCAGCCGGGCAACGAAGTGCAGCTCACCAGCGCGTGGATGAGCGTGGATGAAGTCGACTTCAACCAGGAGCCTTTTGACTGCGCGGTGTTGTTGAGCGACGGGCACTTTCCGGCGGATTGGGAAGCCAGTTACCTGTTCCCGGAACTGTTGATTCCAGTCGGCGCGCCCAATTTGTTGAGCGACGGCCCATGGGACGTCAATCGCCTGGCCAGCGCCGAGTTGCTGCACCCCACCCCCGACCGCCGCGACTGGCGTAACTGGTTGGAGCGTATGGGGCTGTCCGCCCAGGTGTCGCTCAAGGGCGGGCAGGTGTTCGATACCCTGGAGCTGGGCATGATCGCCGCCGCCCGGGGTTACGGCGTGTCCATGGGCGATCTGCTGATGGTCGCCGAAGACGTGGCCCAGGGGCGCTTGAGCCTGCCGTGGCCGACCGCCGTCGCCAGTGGGGAAAATTATTACCTGGTGTGGCCGAAAACCCGCCCGGGCGGCGAGCGTCTGCGCCGGCTGGCGGAGTTTCTGCAGGGCGAAGTGCAGGCCATGGTGTTGCCTGTCGTCGAGCGTCTCGATTGAATCGCTTCAGCGTGAGAGAGCAATCGTTTGCGTGATACCCCTGCACTTCGCTCAAGTATTGCCCGGCGCCGCCGAAGTAGGGGTGTTGGAACTATCGTGCACCAACGAATCTCACTAGATAATTTGCCGAGCAACGCTATGAGATCAGGATGATCCAGGCCTCGGCCAGGAGCTGTCATGTCTCAACCTCGTGCTCGGATCGCCTCCCAGCTAGGCCTCGCGTTAGCCGTGATTCTGGCTGTCGTCATCAGCGGCAGTACGGTTTTTGCCTTGCGTTCCCTCGACTCCGCCAACCTCGATACCCGGGAAGAACATCTGGCCAGCGAGGCGCGGCTGCTTGCCGATCAACTCAGTACCTTCCACGGCACCTTGCGCGAGAGCACCCAGCGCTTGAGCGGGCTGTTTGAAAAACGCTTCGGCGCCGGCTTGAGCGTGCAGGCGGATCAGCCGGTCGCCGTGGCCGGCGTGCAGACCCCGAGCCTGTACCTGGGCAAGGCGCTGCTGAACAACAACTTCGGTGACGTCGACGAGTTCAAGCAGATATCCGGCGGCGTGGCCACGGTGTTCGTGCGCAGCGGCGACGACTTTATCCGCATCAGCACGTCCTTGACCAAGCAGGACGGCAGCCGTGCCATCGGCACAGTGCTGGATCGCCAGGGGCCGGCCTACTCGCGGGTGGTCGGTGGGCAGACGTACATCGGCCGCGCCGTGCTGTTCGATCGCTCCTACATGACCCAGTACAGCCCGGTGCGCGACGCCAGCGGCAAAGTCATCGCGGTGCTGTTCATCGGCTTCGACTACACCGATGAGCAGAATGCCCAGTTCGACAACCTCAAGCGCTTCCGCATCGGCCAGACCGGTTCGCTGGCGCTGCTGGATGAACAGAAACACTGGCTGGTACCACCGGCCGGGGTGCAGGCGCCGGACCAGGCTGTGCCGGTGATGCTGGACCTGGCCAAGGCGCCCGGCAAGGGCCGCTTCTGGAGCGACAAGCAGGAAGATTTCTACAGCGTCTCGGTGCCGTTTGCCGGCGGCCCCTGGTCGGTGGTGGCGAGCATGCCGAAAGCCGAGATCCGCGCGGTCACGTGGTCGGTGGGCATTCGCCTGGTGATCGGCAGCATGCTGGCGATGCTGCTGGCGGTGGGCGCAACAGTGTGGTTGTTGCGCAGCAAACTGGCGCCGTTGAGCGACTTGGTACGCCAGGCCGAAGCCTTGGGCGGCGGTGATTTGAGCGCGCGCCTGAACGTGTCGAGCCATGACGAGATCGGCCAACTGGCGCGCAGCTTCAACCAGATGGGGGAAGCGCTGTCGACCATGGTGTCGCACATCCGCAGGGCCGCCGAAGAGGTCAACGGCCGGGCGCAGGCGTTGTCCGGTTTGTCCGGCGGTGCCTATGAAGGCATGGAGCAGCAGTCCGGCGAAATCACCAGCATGGCCGGCGCGGTGGAGGAATTCAGCGCCACTTCGCTGAACATCGCCGACAACATGGGCAACACCGAACGCCTGGCCCAGGAAAACGCCCAGCAGACCCGCATCGGCCGCAACTCGATGCAGGAGGCGTCGTCGTCCCTGGAACACATCGCCACCGCCCTGAACAGCACGGCCACGGTGATCAACACCTTGGGCCAGCGTTCCCAGGAAATCGGCGGCATCGTCGGCGTGATCACTTCGATCGCCGAACAGACCAACCTGCTGGCGCTCAATGCCGCCATCGAAGCCGCCCGCGCTGGTGAGCAGGGCCGTGGGTTTGCGGTGGTCGCCGACGAAGTGCGCAACCTGGCCTCGCGCACTCGCCAGGCCACCGATGAGATTTCCGGGATGATCCAAAGCATCCAGCAGGAAACCGGTAACGCCATCAGCACCATGGAACAGGGCAATGCGCTGATGCAGGAAGGCCTGTCACGCAACGCCGACGTGGCGTCGGCCCTGGCACGCATCGATGAGCAGAGCCGCTCGGCCGGGCAGCAATTCGCCGCGATCACCACCGCCACCCAGGAGCAGAGCAGCACGGCGACGTTGCTGAGCAGCAACCTGCAGAGCATTGCGCTGGCCAACAGCGAGCAACGCGAAGTGGTGTCGAACCTGGCGATTACCGCCAAGGAGCTGGAGACGCTGGCGGCAGGCTTGCGCCAAGAGGTCGATCGGTTTCGTTGAAGGCGCGCCTGGAACGGCTAGCGTGCCTTGAGCGCGTTAGCCAGGCGCTGCATGGCGGTTTCGATTTCATGGGCGGTCAGGGACGAGTAGCCCAATAACCATCCCTGTTGCGTGGCCGCACCGGCATACAACCGGCTGAGGCCGGACAGTTGCACACCCGCGCTGGCGGCCTGGCGGATGGTTTTTTCTTCCGACCGCCCCTCATGCAGCACGCAAGGGATTTGCAGCCCGCCCTGGGGCCGGCATGCGGTGACCACATCGCCGAGGTACTTGCCGATGGCGTCGAGCATGATGGCTTGGCGCCCGGCGTAGAGTTTGCGCATCGCCCGGACATGGGCGTTGTAATGCCCGTCCTCCATGAAGCGCGCCAGCGTCAGTTGCAGGATTTGCGGGGTGTGGCCGTCCATCATGCTGCGCGCATAGGTGAAGGCCTTGACCAGTTCCGGGGGCAGCACCATGTAGCCCATGCGCAGGCCGGGGAACAGGGTCTTGCTGAAGGTGCCGAGGTACAGCGTGCGCTGGTATTTGTCCAGGCCCTGCACGCAGGCCGTGGGTTTGCCTTCGTAGTGGAACTCGCTGTCGTAGTCATCTTCGATGACCCATTTGCCTTTTTCCGCGGCCCAGTTGATCAACTCCAGACGCCGCTCCAGGGTCAGCGTGGCGCCGGTCGGGTATTGATGAGACGGCGTGACATACACGCAATGGGCGCCGCTGCGGTCGGCGTGCAGCAGGTCGGTGCGGATGCCCGCCGCATCGACATCGATGGGCACGACCTTGGCCTCGGCGGTTTCGAAGGCCTTCCTGGCGCCGTAGTAGCCCGGGTTTTCCAGCAGGATCGGTTTGCCGACGTCCACCAGCAGTTGCGCACACAGAAACAGCGCTTGGCGCGTACTGCTCAGCACCAGGACCTGGTCGGGCGAGCACTTCGCCCCACGCTCAAGGTTCAAGTACGTCGCGATGGCTTTGCGTAACGACTCGGCCCCTTGCGGGTCACCGTGCAACAGCACGCTGCTGCGATAGTCCTTCATCACCTGGCGCTGCAGGCGCTCCCACACATCGGTCGGGAACGAGCGGGTTTCGGGCAGGCCCGTGGCGAATGCCTTGATCACCTGTTGATCGTTCACGCCGCCGCTGTCGAGGATCATCCGCCCGCGCAGGCTCAAGCCGGCGCCCGGTGCGGCCTGGCTGGTTTTGACGGCCTGTGCCTTGATGCGGCGGCGCGAGGCACCGCGCAATTCGGTGCCGATGGCCTCGCACACGTAACTGCCGGAGCCCTCGCGCCGCACGATAAAACCATCGCGGTGCAACTGCACGTAGGCGTTCTCCACCGTGTCGCGCGCGACCCCCAACGACGTGGCCAACACCCGCGTCGCCGGCAGCTTCAGGCCCGGCGAGAGTGCGCCGTCGAGGATCAAGGCGCGCAGCGCGCGTTGAATGCGCTGGTGCAGGCCCAACCGCTGGAATTGCGCGTCGTTGAGGCGCATCTGCAGGGTTTCCAACTCGAAGGATTTCGCCATGCGGTCTGCCTCGTCCTGAAGAATTGGCCGGTAATAGCAGGCCAGTCTATCCGTAGACTTTCACCTGTGCCACTGCCTTCACGCCGGCCAATGACCCATCACGCGAGGCTCAACCCCTCGTCTGGCAAGGAGCAAAGTCCCTATGTCTTCGTCAATATCGCCGTCGCCGCTGCGCCCGCGCGACCTGTTGCACCCCATCGTGGCCGGGCTGATTTCAGTCATCGTCAATTATGGCGGTACGTTCATTCTGGTGTTCCAGGCGGCCAAGGTGGCCGGGCTCAGCCCCGAGCTGACGGCTTCGTGGGTCTGGTCGGTATCGATCGGCGTGGGGGTGACCGGGCTGTTTCTCAGCTGGGTGAGCCGTGAGCCGATCATCACCGCCTGGTCGACCCCTGCTGCGGCGTTTCTGGTGGTCGCGCTGTCTGCCACGCCTTACGCCGAGGCGGTCGGCGCGTACATGGTTTCAGCCGTGGCGTTTGTGCTGCTGGGGCTGTCCGGCTGTTTCGAAAAAGTCATCCGGCTGATTCCGCCGGGCATCGCGGCGGCCATGCTGGCGGGGATTCTGCTGCAGTTCGGCATCGGCGCGTTTGGTGGCATGAGCCTCGACCCGGTGCTGGTCGGCGTGTTGATCGCCGCTTACGTCGGGCTCAAGCGCTTTACTGCGCGCTACGCGGTCGTCGGCATTCTGCTGCTGGGCTTGGGATTCCTGCTGGTGCAGGGGCGGGTGGACTTGTCGGGCCTGTCCCTGCAACTGGCGGCGCCGGTATTCACCCGGCCCGAGTTTTCGCTCAATGCGTTGCTCAGTGTGGCGCTGCCGCTGTTTCTGATCACCCTCACGGGCCAGTACATGCCGGGCATGCTGGTGTTGCGCAACGATGGTTTCAAGACCAGCGCCAACCCGATCCTGACGGTGACCGGGTTGGGGTCGCTGCTGATGGCGCCGTTCGGCTCGCACGCGTTCAACGTCGCGGCCATCACGGCGGCCATCTGCACGGGCAAGGAAGCCTCGGAGGACGCGTCCAAGCGCTGGGTCGCCGGGGTTGCCGCTGGGGTGTTCTACATCCTCGTCGGGGTGTTCGGGGTAACGCTGGCCGCCGTATTCATGGCGTTCCCGCCGGCATTCATCACCACGCTGGCCGGCTTGGCCCTGCTGGGCACCATCGGCGCCAGCCTGGCCAGCGCGATGGCGGACGTCAGGTCGCGTGAAGCCGCGCTGATCACCTTTCTGGCGTGCGCCGCCAACATCAACCTGCTCGGGATCGGCGGCGCGTTTTGGGGGTTGTTGATCGGGTTGGCGGCGTATGCGTTGCTCAACGGCCGCTTGCCACGTCGCCGTGCGCCGGCTTCCGAGGCGGTGGCGGCGGCCAAGGGAGCGGCCCAATGATGCGCGCCGAACCGCCAGCCAGCGCCACCCTGCATGCGCGTCACGGGCGTTACCCGCAGGCCACCAGCGTGGAGGACTTCCGGCGCAATCTGGCGGCCGTACAGCAACGTATCGCCAGTGCCTGTGGGCGGGTCGGACGCGACCCGGCGAGCGTGCGCTTGTTGCCGGTCAGCAAAACCTTTGACGAGGCGCACCTGCGCCTGGCGTATGCGGCGGGCTGTCGGCTGCTGGGTGAGAACAAGGTGCAGGAAGCCCAGCGCAAATGGCAGGCCATGAGCGATCTGGCCGATCTGCAGTGGTCGGTGATTGGCCACCTGCAAACCAACAAAGCCAAGCAGGTCGCGCGCTTTGCCAGTGAGTTCCAGGCGCTGGACAGCCTGCGAGTGGCCGAGGCGCTGGATCGTCGCCTGCAGATCGAAGGGCGCCAACTGGATGTGTTCGTGCAGGTGAATACCTCCGGGGAAGCCAGCAAATACGGCCTGGAGCCGCACGCCGTCGCGGGTTTTCTGCAGGCCCTGCCAGCGTTCCCGGCCTTGCGCGTTCGCGGGCTGATGACGCTGGCGCTGTTTTCGGCCGATGTGGCCCGCGTGCGCCCGTGCTTTGTGCGGCTGCGCGAACTGCGCGAGCGCCTGCGCGATCACGCCCCGGCGGGCGTCAGCCTGGAGGAATTGTCGATGGGCATGTCCGGGGATTTCGAGATTGCCATCGAGGAAGGCGCGACCGTTGTCCGCGTCGGCCAGGCCATCTTCGGCGCCCGCGCCATGCCGGATGACTACTACTGGCCGAGCGCCGATCAACCGTCAACGACCTGACTTTTTCAGCAAGGACCTGTTCATCATGTACGACTCAACATTGACACTTGAAAGCTTCGACCCGCAGCTGTGTGAGGCGATTCATAACGAGGAGCGCCGTCAGGAAGACCATGTCGAGCTGATCGCTTCCGAAAACTACGCCAGCCCGCTGGTCATGAGCCTCCAGAGCACGGTACTGACCAACAAATACGCCGAGGGCTACCCCGGCAAGCGCTACTACAGCGGCTGCGAATACGTCGATGTGGCCGAGCGCCTGGCCATCGAACGGGTCAAGGCCCTGTTCGACTGCGATTACGCCAACGTGCAGCCCCATGCGGGCGCCCAGGCAAACGCCGCGGTGTTCCTGGCCTTGATCAACCCCGGCGATACGGTGATGGGCATGAACCTGGCCCAGGGTGGGCACCTGACCCACGGCAATCCCTCCAACTTCTCGGGCCGGCATTACCACATCGTGCCTTACGGGCTCGACCCGCAGACGGGCTTGCTCGACTACGACGAGATGGAGCGCATCGCTGTGGAAACGCGGCCGAAGATGCTGATCGGCGGGTTTTCGGCCTACTCGCGGTACAAAGACTGGGCGCGCATGCGGGCGATTGCCGACAAGGTCGGTGCGATTTTCTGGGTCGACATGGCTCACGTCGCCGGCTTGGTCGCCGCTGGCGAGTACCCGGACCCGTTGCCGCACGCCCATGTGGTCACCAGCACCACGCACAAGACCTTGCGTGGCCCGCGAGGCGGGTTGATTTTGTCCAAGGGCCAGGACGCAGCGTTTTACAAAAAACTCGATTCGGCGGTGTTCCCGGGTGTTCAGGGTGGGCCGTTGATGCATCAGATTGCCGCCAAGGCGGTGGCCTTCAAGGAAGCCTTGAGGCCCGAGTTCAAAACCTACCAGGCCCAGGTCGTGGTCAATGCCCGGGCCATGGCGGCCGTGTTGCAGCGGCGCGGTTACAGGATTGTCTCGGGTGGCACCGATAACCACATGATGTTGATCGACCTGTCCGACCGGCCTTACACCGGCAAAGACGCCGATGCGGCCTTGAGCAACGCCGGCATCACCGCCAACAAGAATTCGGTGCCCAACGATCCGCGCTCCCCCTTTGTCACCTCGGGGCTGCGCATCGGCACGCCGGCCGTCACCACCCGCGGTTTCGGCGTGTTCGAGTGCGAGCAACTGGCCGCTTGGCTGTGCGATGTCCTGGACGCCCTGCAACGTGGGGAAAGCGATAGCGTTGCGCTGCAGGTGCGTGAACAGGTGATTGCGCTGTGCCGCCGACACCCGGTTTATCGCTGACTTTTCCCTTCTAAACGTTGGCGCTGTCGACCTGACTGGAGGCTGAGGGGCGGTATTGCAGGGCTTCGGCGATGTGGCTGCGGCGGATGCTGTCTGTGTGTTCCAGATCCGCCAGCGTGCGGGCGACCTTGAGCAGGCGGTGGGCCGCGCGAAGGGACAGGGTCAGGCGCTCGCAGGCGCTTTCCAGCCAGGCTTCATCCGGCCTCGACAGCGCGCAATGCTCGCGTAACCCCGGTAGATCGAGGAACGCATTGGCGCAGCCTTGGCGCTGTTGCTGGCGGTCCCGGGCCTGGGCTACCAGTGCCGAGGCGGTGGACGTGTTGTCGCCGGGCTGCGGGGCCGGGTTCAGCGCGGTGATTTCGCGAGCGACGGTCAGGTGCAGGTCGATCCGGTCCAGCAACGGCCCGGAGAGTTTGTTGCGATAGCGCTGGACCTGCTCCGGCGTACAGCGACAGCGCGCGCTGGGGTCGCCCATGTAACCGCAAGGGCAGGGGTTCATTGCGGCGACCAGTTGAAAGCGCGCCGGGAAACTCACGCGGTCGCGGGCGCGGGAGATCACGATATGCCCCGACTCCAGTGGCTCGCGCAAAACCTCGAGCACCTTGCGATCAAACTCCGGCAGCTCATCCAGGAACAGCACCCCATGGTGGGCCAAGGTGATTTCCCCCGGTTGCGGCTTTGACCCTCCACCCACCAGCGCCGGGCCGGAGGCCGAATGGTGCGGCTGGCGAAACGGCCGATGGGGCCAATGACTCAGGGGCGCCAGGCTGACCACTGATTGAATCGCTGCCACTTCCAGCGCTTCGTGCTCACTCAGCGGCGGCAGCAAACCCGGCAGGCGGCTGGCGAGCAAGGTCTTGCCGGTGCCGGGCGGGCCGCTGAACAACAGGTTATGCGCGCCTGCCGCAGCGATCAGCAGTGCGCGTTTGGCGGCGAGTTGGCCCTGGACTTCGCTGAGGTCCGGGTAAGGTTTGTTCAAGTACAGCAGACCGTCGGACTTGAAGGGCTCGATCGGCACATGCCCATTCAGGTGCGCCACCACCTGTAGCAGGTGGTCCACCGCAATCACCTTCAACCCCGATGCCAGGCAGGCCTCTTCGGCATTCGCCCGGGGCACGATCACGCTGCGCCCGGCCTTGCGCGCCGCGAGCGCTGCCGGCAACACACCTTTCACTGCGCGTACCTCGCCCGATAGCGCCAATTCCCCCAGGCATTCCACGTCGTCGAGCATCTGCGTCGGCACCTGCACGCTCGCCGCGAGAATCCCGAGGGCTATCGCCAGGTCAAAACGACGGCACACGGGTTAGTTCCTATCCATGGACATAGCTGTCTTACCAGCCAGCTATGAGCCTTTCTGGAAGATTCCAGGTCCATGGTCGATGGCTAGAAATCGGCCGAAAAGCTATGAAATGTCCACGACAGGCGCCTTCTTTCGGCTATGTGTACTTCCCTCCATCAGCATTGAAATGAATTACTAACGACAGATGACGTGTACAAAACTTAGCGAAGCCGCCTCGCTCTTCGGCGCGCCTCGCGCCGCACATAGGCATGATAAAGTGCGAGCAGCTCTCCGTGCGCAGCAGGTAAGCGCTGCTGGAGTACCAATGGTTGATCCTTAACTGAAACCTATGGGATGAATTTTTTCAGCTCGCGATCTAGCAAATACCTGAAATGTATAAAATGGTTTATTTTAGGTTGAATGCAGCACGGAAATGAGTTTTAGAGTGACTGTTGGGGTGACAGATTTAGTTAAGCTGATTGTTGGTAAATAATAACTTAGTGTTCAGTCGCTAGCGCCAGGGAGAGACAATATATGAAGTTGGGTGTATTGCATTTAAGCGACATTCATTTCCGCCGTGACACTGATCCAGCTAGAAAGTATGGTGAATGCGTAGCCAAAGCATGTTATCAAATAGCTCGTCGAAGTGACGAGTTTGTGGTTGTCGTGACGGGCGATATTGCTTTCGGTGGGCAGGCGACTGAATATAAGTATGCGAGTGAATTGCTGTCAACAATTTCAACAAAGCTGCAAGCAGAAATTGGTAGACCAATTAACGTGTTCTTGGCGCCTGGTAATCACGACTGTGCCCTGATTCCTGAAGATGCGATACGAACACTTACTATTGATAAAGTCATTGAAATGCAGGGTGAGGAAGTCAATCCAGCTTATATAGATAAATGCACTGAAGCCCAAGTTGAGTATTTTAAGTTTGAAGCGAATACCCGTCTCTTGGCGCCTGTCTTTGAAGACCGGTTGTGGAAAGAATTTGAGTTGCCAGTGGGCGATGGTATTCTTCGAATTTCATCGATCAACGCAGCATGGATGTCGAAGCTTCACGAAAGTGCCGGTCAACTCGTTTTTCCTATTCAGAAATACATTGAGCATTTGGAAGAGCCGAGTACACTGCGATTGGCGCTAATTCATCATCCTTTGAATTGGTACTGCCAAAATACATATCACCCAATGCGTAGGGCGCTAAAAACCCATTGTAATGCTATCTTGTCTGGGCATGAACATTCAATCGGCTCTGAAGTTGTGTCAGATTTGAATGGCAGTACTCTGATGCTTGAGGCTCCGGCACTACAGCCTCATGAAAGCAATCTCGAACCCCAGTTTACATGTTTATTATTCGAAACCGAAAACAAAGTAGTGTACGAGGCGCGCTTTAAGGCAACTGAGCATTTGCCTGAGCAGTTAGGTGATGAGCTAGAACATAGTTTCGACACAAGCCCGAAGTGCTCAAGGTTGAATAAGATCCATCCTGCCTTTCTAAAAGTATTGATGGATCCGGGCGGTAACTTTACACACCCGCTTCGTGGCCCGTTGAGCGCTGAGGAGATTTTTGTCTATCCTCAGCTTGAGGAGAACGATTCTGACGTAGCTAAGAAAACTGTTTTTGGAGATGAGATCTGTGCCGGATGGGAAATTGGCAAAAGGATTCTGATCCTGGCAGATGACGAGGGTGGGAAGACCTTTCTTCTTCGCAAGTACTTTTGTGATATCCACGAACAGGGTGGCCTTCCCCTATACATTAAAAGTGAGGATATAAAATCAGTAACCGAACGTGATATAGACAAGCTGATTGATCAGGTAGCATCGCAGCAGTACGTAAATCCTGATGAATTTAAATATGCAGAAAAAAGTACAAAGGTAGTATTAATTGACGATCTTGACCGAATTAAAGGTGACTTGAAAGTTCAGGAGCGATTAATCGAGATCCTGCAAGATCGTTTTATTTCAGTGATACTAACTGGCCACACCAGATATAAAATAAATGAGCTTCTAGGTGGTGAGGCATCAAAATATCTTATTGAGTATGCCTCCTATAAGATAAGACCCTTTGGTCATTTGCTCAGGAACACCTTAATTAAGAAATGGTGCATGCTAGGGGAGGTCAAGACCCTCGTCGACTTTGACAGAAAAGTTTACGGTGCTGAAACATTAGTTAATGGGATCTTGGGAAAAAGCATTGTTCCAGCAAAACCTGTATATTTGCTGATTTTTTTACAAAGCAGCGAGCAAAACGAGCAGGGCGAGCTTCAGAATAGTAGTTTTTCTTACTACTATCAGTACCTGATTACCAAAAGCTTAAAAGATGCTGGGTATAGATCAGATGAATTTGATGAGATGTTTTCATATCTCTCTCAGATGGCGTGGCACTTCAAAGAAAATGGCCGTAAAGAGCTGAGCACTGCCGAACTAAGAGAGTTTAATACAAAATTCTCAGATGAGTTTACTTCGGTTGACTTTGACCAAAGAATTAATTTGCTATACAGCGCTAAAATAATAGCGAAAAATGGTGATTACTACAGATTTACTTATGCATACATATATTATTTGCTTGTGGGTAAATACCTAAGCGACAACCTGCATGAAGAAGAAGTCATGCAGATAGTAGAGCAATATTGTGAGCAATTGTATATTCGTGAGAATGCCAACATAATTATGTTTCTCACGCACTATTCCAGCGACCCGAGAGTAATAAACAAAATATCTTCGAGTCTTGATTCTTGCTTCTCCGATAATGAGCCGCTTCATCTAAACGGAGATATGGCCGCCATAAATAGCCTAGTTGAATCGGCAGCCCGCTTAGTTATAAAGGACCTTAACGTAGGCGAGAATCAACAAAACAATAAAAAAAATCAGGATCGGTATGAGTCTGACCAGGCCGAAGACGACGAGCGTAATGTGCGTGTGCGCGAGAATGAGCATGGAGAAGAGACGCAGACGGTTCTTGGAATAAGCTCAGACATAAATTTAACAATAAAAACCTCTGAAATTTTGGCTCACATCGTAAAAAATTACTATGGTTCCATTAAGAAAGATCGAAAACAACAGTACATTCAAAGCATTTTTGATAGTTCTCTGCGCACGCTGAGTAAGCTGTTCTCGGAGATTCTTGAACAGCCCGATAGGTTCGTTGCTGAGATAGAGAAGGAGTTGGCTGAGAGGTTTCCGAAAATGTTGGCGGAAGAGCGGACAGCTCAAGCTAAAAAATTTGCATTTCAGCTTGTAGGTCTAATTACAACTTCATTTATAGCTCGAACTGGAAATCTGGTCAGCTCGGATAAAATTCGAGAAGATGTTTCACGCTCCGTGGCTGAGAAGCAAGGAAATGCTTACCGGCTTATTGAAATGGCGTCGTGCTTAACTCAGCCAGGGCAAATTCCATTTGACTACTTGGACAAACTGGCTAGAGACCTAAAATCAAATACATTTGCCTTCACAATTCTTCAGAGTCTTATCTATTATCACTTGCATATGTTTCATACGACCGATAAAGATAAGCAACGGTTGTCGTCGATTGCTCAGATCAGTATTCAGCAATCACGTGCTATAGATCACAAATCGCGAAAATCCAAGGCGGACTCGTTGTGATTGTGTTTATTGACTACTTCTTGTAGAGATTATGCTTAGAATCTACTCCACTCGTTATAGCGAGTGGGGTAGATATCGAGTTTTGCAGTGTTGCTAGTTAGATCAGACTCAAGCGAGTAGTGATTCAAGCTGCAATTTCGGGAGCGCAAGTTAGATTTCAATGTTTGGCTCAACCCCTGTAAAATGTAGTACGGGGGGAGGAGTTTCGACTTGCCAACCGAACACAAAATGTGTCCATTGCATGTCTTTATTTTTTCGGTTCGAAACAAGCAAAAGAGTCCAGCCACCTCTTAATAAAATGTTTGCATTAATTTCACTTCCGGTGCTGGTTACTTCTCTGGTTTCTTCAATCATAATCGGCTCCTACCAGTTGTCGGCGCATAGCTACTGATAACTTGAATAATTTTAAAGCGAATTATTTTTGGTCTTTTGGGGCCCGCAAGGGATTGATATTGTTGGGGCCTAGCAACGCCTGTAAGCGTGAATTGTCCATTGTCAGCTCTAATATTTTAGAGTCGGCCTCCACCAAAAGTGTTGCTACTCTGTCGCGTTGTATTTTTAGATCGCATATGGTGTCTCTTAGAGAACGGTTTTTCTTACGCTTATTGAGAGTTTTCTGACGGATCGATGTGACTGGGCTATTTGAGTTTTCCAGAATCCATTGCTGAATCTCCCGAACCAGTTCGGGATATCTAGCTTTTTTTAGCGCCGATGGATCAGCTCCAGCTTCTCTGGCTACATTGTTCTGCGAGACTTGTGCTGTTTTAGGCAAGATCTCCGGTTTGCGCATTTTTAGCCGCTCAAAAGCTTCACGGAAAGAATTCTCAGCTTTGCCTACCTTGGAGGAATTAATTGGTTGATAAGACATTTAGGGCATTCTCCACCGCATTTTTTTGAGCACAAAGCGACTCGTGATATGGCGAGCCCAATGGCGCTTCACTCAATCGTTCATCAATAAGGCTAGCCAACTTTTGAATACTATTTTTTTTGTGTCGATCGAATAATGCGTCAGCACACGGCCCTAGCCGGTCCCCTCCACCACATCTAATCACGTTGTCGATGCCCCCGAACTCACAAGATCCACGTTTAGCACATCCACCGAGTAACGTCTGGCGCCAAGATATTTCACCAGTCTTAGCGTATTTAGTTAGCTTCTTCACATCTTTAGGGTCAACAATTTTTAGAATTTCAGCTTTACGACTATCTCCATACGGACTAACAAAACGATCTGAGAATAGGAGAACGATTTCTTTACTTAAAATTTCGTACAGCGTTCTAACGTAGTGATTGAGCGTATCTTCGTTTAAGCGTACTTTTGAATAACCTTGGCCGTAGTATAACGACATCGCTCTGGTTGTATGTTTTAGTTGATACTGAACAGAAGCGTCTGATACCAAACCAGATGCAAGCATGTTGACTGCCCCGGTCCTGCGCAGTTGGTGCCAGGCGAGTGGCCAGATTTTTCCTACGCTAAAGATGTCCCTATCCAACGTCGTAGTAATTAGGCGGGCAATCTGTAAGTCCTCATTCGTGATTTTTAGCTGCTCAAGATCAAACAGTTGAGGGTACATTTCGATTATCGATTGATAGCTAGGATATGCAGGCCGTACGGAAAGAGGTTCGCCTGTGTTTTTTGCATTTGACCAAGGCTCGTAAGGCCTCAAAACGAGGTAAGGGGCGTGCACATCTGTCGGTGTAATAGGGACCTTTAAGTTGGCCTCTGCGCAAACCATTCTGAGCCGCGACACACAGGCCATTGCTTCAATTGCTATTTCGGTAAATTGTGATGTTATCCAGCGAGCATCATCGTCCTCGATAGTTTTAGTAGTGACACCTCGCAACAAATATATTTTCCCGAAATCATCGTCTTCCTCCACGTCCAGGCAGTCTGCCCTGAGTGCCCATGCCTCTTCAATTCGCATCATTGAAAAATTTAGTACGTATGCTGTACCAACTTTACCTACCATTGTGAAGTAACTGGAGAGTGTAATTATGCTGCGTCCAGCACCGTCAAGTGATTGGCCTTTCGGCAATACCCACTTTCGCAGCAGGTCACTAATTCCAAATCGTTGAGCGATTTCTGAAAATCTGCCCTCATACTCAAACTGAATACCAAATGCATTTCGGCTGCGGGGGTCGAATGGCGAGAAGTGTCTTTTTTTGGAGTGATGAGTTCTGTCGAAGGCGCCAGTCAATGTCCCATAATATTTAGTGTATATATCAACGCAGAATTGAAAGCAGGCTTCGAGCCTCTCACGATAATAATGAAAGTCTTCTAGAAACGTACGTAGACGTTCTACTTGGTAAGACCAAATTCTAGGTGGAATATAAGGAGTTTGTTTTACCTGATGGTTAGGAAGCGACGCTTCTAGCCGACGTAAACCTTCTCGGTCAAGGATCACAAATCCTAACTGTTCTCGTTGTTCGAAAAGAGCATGTAAATGGGTTAGTGCCTCCACCGCGTTCGAGGGGGAGAATGCTTGAGCTAATTGGTCTGCAACTCTGGGGAATTTCCACAACTCGGCCGCAGAGATGCCCTCCGTGGAGCATAGGGCAAACAATGGAAATAAACATACGAACCGAGCCTTAAGAGATACTGCGCTCCTAACCGAGTGTGGGCCCCACAGCCACCACGCAGCAATTTGGCGAGCAATGTCGGCGTTTTCTGGTGTGGCGATTGGATCGTCCTTACGAGTCGGGTTGTCCCCGAAGTTCAATCGCAACGCCTGTTTGGCCCAAGGTGTGAGATCCCACACTGTGTCCCTGTATCGGCTAACAACCCTGCCTGTTGAGTCGATGACAACGGGAAAGTCGTCAGGGGGAGGCCAGCTCGGCAGCCTGTAATTTTCGGATGTGGGCAATACTAAAAGAGAATCTATGCCTAATCCCTTCAAAGCAATTTTTAGCGTCATTCTCGTGCCTCTATAAGACGAATAAACCCGTCCCATTTGGGATGAAAACTTCCTTCGTCGATAAGATCCAATGCTTCGCTTACCCAAGAGGCACGCAATGAACTGCTTGATTTAAATTGTTTTAGTTTTCCAGTAATTCGCTCAATGGTAACGTGTGCTGGATGTTCTTTTTCACTCTTGTTCGTGAGATGGTTAAATGTGAGCTCTAAGGTCTTGTAATGCCTATAGCTTGCAAGTGACCATATGTGATCTGCTGTGTCGATATCCCGGTGGTGGGTACAGAACAGACATCCAGCTGGATTAGCACAGTTTGGAGATGGTGCTCTTTTCGGTGCGTTCTCCTCTAAGGTTGCGATAGGGTTGATGCATACCCCTGGACTTGGCGGTTCATACGTCCCGCTCAGTAAATTATGAAATTTGCTGATCTCTACTGTTGCACTTTGATGATGAGGTTGGTCGTATATGCGGAGTAAAGTTTCTTGCGTATGCTGGGCTATCTCGGCGGTTAAGACGGGGTCGTGAGAGGTTCTGACAAGCCAATTGATTCGTGTTTTTCTAAGCTCACTTGCTGGGATATAGCGAACGCCAAGTGCTTTGCATCTCTTTTGGGTAGCGTAAAACTTAGGCGAAAGGTCTAAGGAGCGCTGTTGAGGTGAGGACTCCGGAAAAAGCAATCCATTCTCGTCATCCTGAAATATCTCCTTTCGCCACTTTAAATACCGTTCGAATATTATTCTGTAATCACTGAAAATTTCAAATTCAACCTCTCCTTGTCTTCTGCCTTTATAAACGCGTCGAACTTGATATCCATCGAGGTAACTTTGGTATGTGCACTTTCCCGATTTAAGTCTGTTTACTTGAGCAAGATTCATTCCTGTTTGTGAAATAAAAATCAACATTTCGGCTTGAATTCTAAGATTTATCAACGGGAATCTTGTGCGCCATGATTTATCTTTTTCCCATCTTTCTCGATTTTCTTTAACCCTTCTTCTGCCATTAGAGTTTCCGTAGTTAGGAATTAAATATTTTACGGTGCTCGCAGGCCTCAGGCCAGACCACTCCTCAAGAACTTTGCCAGAACGAAATTGAATTTTTACCGGCAAGGCCCCCCGGATTGCCTCAACAGTGAGGGCGTTAGAAATGTCTAGAAGTGCATGGCCAAACTCAAAGGAGTCCTTCAGCTTTGTCTTGTCTGCCTGTGTTCCTAAAACCTTTTTTTTGTTGTATCGCTTAGGTAGTGAGGTGCGGCGATATAGACCGATCGTTAAGTCCAATGCTTGATCTAAAATGGAGCCCACTGTGGTCGCTTTTGCTGCAACGGTAGCCGTTTTTAGATTGCCCAGGGTCCGCTGCCTTAAAAGCAGGTGGTCAGTCCATGAGATGTACAGTTTGGCAACTGAGTCTATTTCGGGGGACTGTCCGTTACGGTCTAACCAGGTATAAAACTCACGAATAGATTGGATAGTGGATTTTGCTGTAAGCCGACTCTTGCCCCCGGCAAGCTGTCCTTGAATAACCGAGTGAATTTTGACTATTAATGGAAGTCGATTCATCAGGGGAGCGCCTAGGCGTCCATTTGATACTAATTTGTAAAATTCTCGTATATCAGTAGCTGCTCCGCCATTATAGAGTAATAAGGATAAATTTAGGGGCGTCTCTCTTGGACCATATTTCACGTTGCGAAATGTTAGGTCAGGTAACCGTTGGTCAGGCATCGAGCGTTTCCTCGATCCCTGATGTAATGCCTAAAAATGCTCTAGTGAAAGAGTTTGCCAGCTCCTTTTTAATCGGTGTTTTTTCTATAAATTTTATATATTTCAACGCCGTAGACTCATTTTTATGCAATAGTGCATCCTTGATCACTGCAACCGCATGTATTCCTCCCGCAATACTTATTGCCAAGCTTGCTAACTCAGTCGCAAATGTACAGCGAGTTTGGTGGAATCGAAAATAACGCATCGTTGCAATGCCATTGCGCACTGCGCTTTTCTTGAAGTTATGCATTTCCACATTGATCGCTATTGATTTATCCGATCCACGCTGAGCATACGGATTTCCAAAGCGTGTCAAAAACAACAAGTTTTTATTATTGCCGGATGCTTTCGCTTCTCGCAGAAGGCGGCGCTGGCCGTACGCATAATCTAGTAGCTCTGCAAGCAAGCTTTCTGTTATCCATATTTGGCCTGACACTCCAAATTTAGTCGCTACTGGTGGACTAGCGCCTGGCCCTACCGCTAAACGATAAAGCTTCGGATCTGCGGGGTCTGGTACAGCACTAGTTAAAGTTTCTATTCTCAAATCAGCTAAAGTTTGGAGCCTCATGCCAGTGAAGAATCCTGCTGTTAAAAGCAGAAAGAGTTCTTCTGAGGCGTGCTCTCGGGCAAACGTAAGGATTCTGTTTCGATCGTCGGCTGAAACAGGCAGCAAACCATCCTCTAACCGCTCACCTGGTCTAGCCCGATTCGGAATGGATAGATCCGTAGTTGTGACTGTCAAGGTGCGCTCAAATCCGAACGGATTCGTAAGATGTATCCCGACCGTCCGTTCCTCCCACAATGGCCACTCGGGTGAAAGGAGCCTAGTGGCTTTTAACCATCGATAAAAATTAACGACTACTCGCATGCGCTGGGTAGCGGTAGAGGGAGCGATCTCTGAGCTGTCCCTAGCGTCCAACAGTGCGCCACGGTAGCGCACTAAGCAGCGATCTTCCTTCCGTACGGGGAAGTCCCACCATTTGCTTTCAGATTTCTCCAGCCAGTTTGCGTAAGCATGCAAGGAAGTCGCCTTTGCATTTACTGTCTTGATATCGACGTCTCGTCTAACCGCTTGCTCCATGAGCCAAAGATTTGCTTCACGCCACGGGCTTCCACCCGCCCAGAAAATTTGTGGCAATGCATTGATAACGCGACCATGAGAAACAGGGGTCCAAAGAATTCGACCAAGGTCCAGCGTTGAGCGATGTGGGATGAAGCTAACTGGTTCAAGTCTCGCCATGGTCGCGCTCCTAATCTGCTGTGCCACGAAACCTTTGGTTAAATAACCACAGTCTGCAAAGCGTAGCCCGAGATAGAGCAACGTCCATAGGTGAACGTTTTACTATGCGATGTCCATACAGCTATCTAATCCGTGCCCGCCGTCCTTGGGCAGGTCGGCGGGCGCGAGGTTGAGGGTGATGCGGCGGGACGGGTATTGCAGCGCGGAGTTGAGGATGGCACTGCGCACGCGGTCCTTGCTTTCCTTGACGGCGGTTTCCGGCAAGCCCACCAGGGTGAGCGATGGCAGACCATTGGCCATGTGTACTTCGACGCTGACGGCAGGGGCTTCGACGCCGATCTGGGCGCGACTGTGGACGATGGCGAGGGACATGCTCATTCCTTGAAAGGGCGGGCCGCTTCCTGCGGTTTTTCAAGGGTAGACGAGGTGGGGTGGAGCGGGACGCGGGAGGTTTTACAGAACGTATCCGCAGAGTGACGCAGAACAGGTGAGGGCGCTGGCTTGCGTGCGATAGGGGTGGTCAGGCGTATCAGAGGGACCGAGTCGATCCCATCGCAGGCAAGCCAGCTCCTACATTGGCCGGGGTTTATTCGGAGGCTGCCGGGGTCAACCGTGCTTCCAGCTCCGCCACTTTCGCCTCCAGGCTTTCCAGGCGTGCTCGGGTGCGGGCCAGCACCACCATTTGGCTGTCGAACTCTTCCCGGCTGACCAGGTCGAGCTTGCTGAAGCCGCTTTGCAGCAAGGCCTTGAACTGGCTTTCGATTTCATTGCGGGGCAGCGGGGTCTCGCCGCTGAACAGGCGGGAGGCATGGCCGCTCAGGGCGTCGAGGAGGTCTTTGGGCGCGAGCATGGGAAATATTCCGGAAAACTGTTGGCGGGCAGTGTATCACGCAGCGTCTATAGTCATTTCCACGACCTCGGGCGCACGCTTTTCGCGCAGGGTGTCGGGCGGTAGCGCACCGTTTTCGTGCGCAATCACCCCGCCAAAAAGCCCCGCAGGTGGGCATAAGTGGGCAAGGGACTGATTTCAGTGGTTTTTACGGAGCTGGCAAGGTTTCTGCTTAGACGAACATGACCCATGCACTGATGCAGTCGCTGTGACGAATGCAGTGCGCCGACGGATCAGCGGTACAGGTTTCGTCACCAGTGGTTCGCTGGCGTCGCAATGGCAACTGCTCTTGCGACGACGCGTTACAAAGCCAGGCGCTGCGCTTAGACTTGAGACGGGTTTGTTTTCCTGGGGCAAGTCCACCAATTCGGGAGAGAGTTTTCATGAAGCTAGTCACTGCCATCATCAAGCCGTTCAAGTTGGACGATGTACGCGAGTCGTTGTCCGAAATCGGCGTGCAGGGCATTACCGTTACTGAGGTCAAAGGCTTCGGGCGGCAGAAGGGTCACACCGAGCTGTATCGCGGCGCGGAATACGTGGTTGATTTCCTGCCGAAGGTGAAGATTGATGTCGCCATTGACGACAAGGATCTTGATCGGGTTATCGAGGCGATAACCAAGGCCGCCAACACCGGCAAGATCGGTGACGGCAAGATCTTTGTGGTCAATCTGGAACAGGCTATTCGCATCCGTACCGGCGAAACCGATACCGACGCAATCTAAGCCGCCAAACCCAACGCCCCAGGAGAAAACAATATGACTCTGCGTAAATTCGCAGGGCTCGGAGCCCTGTTGTCCATCGTAATGCCAAGCCTGGCCATGGCGGCAGACGAAGTGGCTGCTCCAGTCCTCAATTCCGGCGACACCGCGTGGATGCTTACATCCACCGCGCTGGTGCTGTTTATGACCATTCCCGGCCTGGCGCTGTTCTACGGCGGTATGGTTCGCTCCAAAAACATTCTGTCGGTGATGATGCAGTGCTTCGCCATCACCGGCTTGATCACCATCCTGTGGTTCGTCTACGGCTACAGCATGGCGTTCGATACCACCGGCATGGAAGCGGGTGTGGTCAACTTCAACTCCTTCGTGGGCGGCTTGTCCAAGCTGTTCCTGTCGGGTGTGACCCCGGCCAGCATTACCGGCCCTGCGGCGCTGTTCCCTGAGGCGGTGTTCGTCACCTACCAGATGACCTTCGCCATCATCACCCCGGCGCTGATTGTCGGTGCTTTCGCCGAGCGTATGAAATTCTCCGCGATGCTGATCTTCATGGGCGTCTGGTTCACCCTGGTCTACGCGCCGATTGCCCACATGGTGTGGGGCGGTCCGGGTTCGTTGCTGGGTGACTGGGGCGTGCTGGACTTCGCCGGCGGTACCGTGGTGCATATCAACGCCGGTGTGGCTGGCCTGGTAGCGTGCCTGGTCCTCGGCAAGCGTAAAGGCTTCCCGACCACGCCAATGGCGCCTCACAACCTGGGTTACACCCTGGTGGGTGCAGCCATGCTGTGGGTCGGCTGGTTCGGCTTCAACGCCGGTTCCGCTGCCGCGGCCAACGGCACTGCCGGTATGGCGATGCTGGTGACCCAGGTCGCTACCGCCGCTGCCGCCCTGGGCTGGATGTTCGCCGAGTGGCTCACCCACGGCAAGCCAAGTGCCCTGGGCATCGCCTCGGGTGTGGTAGCGGGCCTTGTGGCCATTACGCCGGCTGCCGGTACCGTGGGCCCGATGGGCGCGCTGATCATCGGCCTGGCGGCGGGTGTGGTGTGCTTCTTCTGCGCCACGACCCTGAAACGCAAACTGGGCTATGACGACTCCCTGGACGCCTTCGGTGTCCACGGTATCGGCGGTATCCTCGGCGCAATCCTGACCGGTGTGTTTGCAGCACCGGCCCTGGGTGGCTTCGGCACCGTGACTGACGTGGCGGCCCAAGTCTGGATTCAGTGCAAAGGCGTCGGCTTCACTGTGATCTACACCGCCATCGTGACCTTCATCATCCTCAAGGTGCTGGATATGGTCATGGGCCTGCGGGTTACCGACGAAGAAGAGGCTGTCGGCCTCGACCTGGCACAACACAACGAACGCGGCTACAACTTGTAAGTAGGCGAAAAAAACATGCCCGGCTTGCCGGGCATTTTTTTGTCTGGTGTTTGCCCGTCATGACACGGGGGGCCGGTTTTTTGCGTCGCGTGTGTGATGGCGCGCGCACGGCGCTTTTCCGGGTGCGAATGTCTTACAGGCATGTAGGCGTATTCGGCACTTTGTTTTTTCCCTGAGCGCGCTAGAATGCGCGCCGATGGGCGGAGAACTGTATGTGGCAACAGACCCTGATTACCCTGCGGGCCAAGCCCCGGGGCTTTCACCTGGTAACCGACGAGTTGCTTGCCGGCTTGCCTGAATTGAAGGCGTGTCGCGTGGGCCTGTTGCATCTGTGGTTGCAGCATACCTCGGCCTCGTTGACCATCAACGAGAATGCCGATCCGGCGGTTCGTCGTGACTTCGAGCGTTTTTTCAACTCGCTGGTGCCGCAAGGCCGAGCCGGGTTCGAACACAACGACGAAGGCCCGGACGATCTGCCGGCGCACTTCAAGGCCAGTCTCCTGGGTTGCCAGCTGAGTTTGCCGGTCAAGGCCGGCCGCTTGGCGATGGGGACCTGGCAAGGTGTTTATCTGGGCGAGCACCGTGATCATGGCGGTGCTCGTAAAGTCCTCGCCACTTTGCACGGTGATGGGGCATAAGCCACTGGTTATCCGGTGGATGTTGATTTTTTTCCGGCGACCTTCGACAGATGGTGAAGCTGGGCTATAACTAATCTGCTTTTCGCAAGTCATGAGGTAGAACATGAGCGACGATGATCTGGAAAACGACGAACTGGAAGTAGGCGACGAAGACGACACCGAAGAAGGTCTTGAGGCGGCAGCGGAAGACGTTGCTGACGACGACGGTGGCGATGACGTTCCTGTTCCGGCTGCCAAAGGCAAAGCCAAGGCCGCTGTTTCGGTCGATGAGCTGCCAAGTGTTGAAGCCAAGAACAAAGAGCGCGACGCGCTGGCCCGTGCGATGGAGGAATTCCTCGCTAAAGGCGGCAAAGTGCAGGAAGTCGAGGCCAACGTGGTGGCAGATCCACCCAAGAAGCCGGATAACAAGTACGGCAGCCGACCTATCTGAGGTCTGCTTCTGGCTTGCTGGAAAAGCCCGCCGTCGCTGCGGGCTTTTTCATGCCTGAAACAAATTCCTACGGCTCACCGCCTGCCAATATAGGGGAAGCAAGCCCCCTCCCACTTACTGCCAGCTTTTGAGCAGCGGAGGCAGTTCCGTCAGGCTGCGAATCTGCGCATCCGGGAGTTTATCCCCTTCCCAGACCTTGCCTGTCGGGTTGAACCACACGGCACGCAGCCCCGCCTGTTGCGCTCCGGCGATGTCGTCACCGGGATGATCGCCGATATGCACCGCCGCGCTGGCGTCCACCCCGCCCCGTTGCAGCGCTTCCTGAAACAACCGTGCATCCGGCTTGGCGATGCCGATGTCTTCGGCGCGCAACGCGAAGTGGAAGTAGTCCGCCAACCCGACGCGCTGTACGTCAGCGTTACCGTTGGTGATCACGCCCAGCAGGAAGTGTTTGCGCAGCGCTTGCAGCATCGGCTCGGCTTCGGGGAATACGGTGAGCTGGTGGCGCGCATGAATGAACGCTTCAAAGCACACATCGGCCATTTCCGTCGCTTCAGGTTGTGGATAACCGGCCTCTTCAAACGCGTGCATCAGTACGCGGTGGCGCAGCATGCTGATGCGGTGCTTGAGTTCGGGATGGCGTTCCAGCACCTGCTGGCGAAGGCTGGCGAAATGTTCCAGGGGCAGTTCGCCGACCTTGGCGGCATGGGTGGCCAGCCATTCGCGCATCGACGCTTCGGCGCTGATGATGACGGGGACGTTGTCCCAGAGGGTGTCGTCGAGGTCGAAGGTGATCAGCTTGATACTCATGAGTCGCCGCCCTTGATGCGTTTGGCCCGTGGATGGGCGCTGTCGTACACCGTTGCCAGGTGTTGGAAGTCCAGGTGGGTGTAGATCTGTGTCGTCTTGATATCAGAGTGGCCGAGCAGTTCCTGCACCGCGCGCAGGTCTTGGGACGACTCCAGCAAATGGCTGGCAAACGAGTGCCGCAGCATGTGCGGATGCAGGTTCTGCCCCAGCTCGCGCTCGCCGGCCGCCTTGACCCGCAGTTGAATCGCCCGCGGCCCCAGGCGCCGGCCCTGCTGGCTGACGAATACGGCGTCGTCCGCCGGGTTGGTCAGTGCGCGCAGGGGCAGCCACAGTTGCAGCGCTTCCCGGGCCTTCCTGCCCACCGGCAGCACGCGGGTCTTGCTGCCTTTGCCGAGCACTTGCACCAGGCCGTCGGCGAGGTCGAGCTGATCGAGGTTCAGCCCGGTCAGTTCCGACAGGCGCAGGCCCGAAGAATAGAACAGCTCCAGGATCGCCTGGTCGCGATGGGCCAGGAAGTCGTCCTCGACGGCGCCATCGAGCAATTGCAGGGCGCGGTCGGTGTCGAGGGTCTTGGGCAGCCGCCGCTCGCCCTTGGGCGGGGCCAGCCCATTGGCCGGGTCGTGGTCGCACAGGCCTTCGCGGTTGAGGTAGTGATACAGGCCGCGCACCGCCGACAGCAGGCGCGCCAGGCTGCGCGAAGATTGGCCCTGCTGGTGCAGGCGCGCGATCAGGCTGCGCAGGCCCTGGATGTCCAAGGCCTTCCAGCTGGGGATCTGCTGCTTTTCGCAGTAGGCCAGAACCTTGTTCAAGTCCCGCCGGTAGGCTTCCAGGGTGTGGGGCGACACCTGACGCTCGCTGCGCAGGTGTGCGCAGTAAGCGTCCAGTTGCCGTTCCATGGTCAGCGCACCGCGCGCAGGGCGGTGGTGAAGCGCGGTAATACGCGGCCCAGCACTTCGGCGATGTAGGTCAGGAACAACGTGCCCACCGAACTTTTGTAGTGCGCAGGATCACGGCTGGCGATGGCCAGTACCCCATGCAGGCCTTGATGGCTGAGGGCGACCACGGCGGTCGAACCGATCTGCTTGCGCTGCTCGGCGCCAAACAAAAAGTCCAGTTCATGCTCGCGCAAGGTGCCGCTGATGGTCTTGCCTTCGGAAAGCAGGCCGCCGATCGCCGTTTGCGCTTCGCCGCCGCTGACCCAGCGCCCGACCGGCATCGGGTTGTCGCTGAACAGGATCAGGCTGACGAAGGGCACCTGGAAGTCCTGGCGCAGGCTGTCTTCCACGGCGATCACCGTTTCTTCCAGGCTGGTGGCGTCCATCAGCGTCAGAATCAGGCGACGGGTCTTGTCGAACAGGCGGTCGTTATCGCGGGCGACGTCCATCAAGTGCGAGAGCCGATGGCGCATTTCGATGTTGCGCTCGCGCAGGATCTTCATCTGCCGCTCCACCAGCGACACGGTGTCGCCACGCTGGTGGGGGATGCGCAGGGCCGGCAGCAGTTCTTCGTGTTCGACGAAGAAGTCCGGGTTAGCCTCAAGGTACGCCGCGACGGCAGCGGCCTCCAGACTTTCGCTCGGGGATGCTTGTGCGGGTACTTGAGGCTTATCGGTCATTTGCTTGGCTCACTCATAGACGGACCTGTCCTTCGTATACGCGCGTGGCCGGCCCGGTCATCATCACCGGGTGGCCGGGGCCTGCCCATTCGATGGACAAACGTCCGCCGGGCAGGTCGATCAGCAGCGGCGAATCCATCCACCCCTGGCTGATCGCGGCCACGGCAGCGGCGCAAGCACCGGTGCCGCAGGCCTGGGTTTCGCCGGCGCCGCGTTCCCATACGCGCAATTGCGCGCGGGAGCGGTCGATCACCTGCAGGAAGCCCACATTGACCCGTGCCGGAAAGCGCGGGTGATGTTCGATCTTCGGCCCCAGCTCGTGCACCGGCGCATTATTGATGTCGTCGACCCGCAGCACCGCATGGGGGTTGCCCATGGACACCGCCGCCAGTTCGACAGCCTGGCCGTCGACATCGACGGTGTAGTGGGTGGCCTGCTCGGTGGCCTGGAACGGAATATCCGTCGGCACCAGACGTGGCGCGCCCATGTTGACGCTGATCTGGCCGTCGCTGCGGACATCCAGCTCGATCACGCCGCTCTTGGTCTCGACACGAATCTGCCGCTTGGCGGTCAGGCGCTTGTCCAGCACAAAGCGGGCGAAGCAGCGCGCACCGTTGCCGCACTGTTCCACTTCGGAACCGTCGGAGTTGAAGATCCGGTAACGGAAATCCACCTCCGGGTTGCTCGGCGCCTCAACGATCAGCAACTGGTCGAAGCCGATGCCGGTATGACGGTCGCCCCACTGTTTGGCGTGCTTGGGCAGGATGTGCGCGTGCTGGCTGACCAGGTCAAGGACCATGAAGTCATTGCCCAGCCCGTGCATCTTGGTAAAACGCAGCAGCATGGCTTACTCCGGCAGCAGGCTTTCGCCAGCATACAACTCGGCTACCGTCTCGCGGCGACGCACTTCAAACGCTTGATCACCGTCCACCAGCACCTCGGCGGCACGCCCGCGGGTGTTGTAGTTGGAACTCATGACAAACCCGTAGGCACCGGCCGAATGAATGGCCAGCAGGTCGCCTTCTTCCAGGGCCAACTGACGATCCTTGGCCAGGAAGTCGCCGGTTTCGCAGATCGGGCCGACGACGTCATAGGCGCGCGCTGCGCTGTCGCGAGGCGTTACGGCGGTGACATTCATCCAGGCCTGGTACAGCGCCGGGCGGATCAGGTCGTTCATCGCCGCATCGACGATGGCGAAATCCTTGTATTCGGTGTGCTTGAGGTACTCGACCTGGGTCAGCAGCACGCCGGCATTGGCGACGATGTAGCGGCCCGGCTCGAACATCAGCGTCAGGTCGCGGCCTTCCAGGCGTTCGCGCACGGCCTTGATGTAGTCGCCGATCAGCGGCGGCTCTTCATCGCGATACTGCACGCCCACGCCGCCACCGAGGTCGATGTGCTGCAGGTAGATGCCGCACTCGCCGAGGCGGTCGGTCAGCGCCAGCAGACGGTCGAGGGCATCCAGGAACGGCGGCAGGGTGGTCAGTTGCGAGCCGATATGGCAGTCGACACCCAGCACTTCCAGGTTCGGCAATTGGGCGGCGCGGATGTACACGTCCTCGGCGTCGGCAATGGCGATGCCGAACTTGTTCTCTTTCAGACCGGTGGAAATGTACGGGTGGGTGCCAGCGTCGACGTCCGGGTTGACGCGCAGGGAAATCGGCGCGCGAACGCCCATCTCGGCGGCGACCACTTGCAGGCGCTCCAGCTCGTCGGTGGATTCGACGTTGAAGCAATGCACGCCGACTTCCAGGGCACGGCGCATGTCTTCGCGGCTCTTGCCGACGCCGGAGAAGACGATCTTGTCAGCCTGGCCGCCAGCCGCCAGGACACGTTCCAGCTCGCCGCGGGAGACGATGTCGAAACCGGCGCCCAGACGCGCCAGGACATTGAGCACGCCCAGGTTGGAGTTGGCCTTGACCGCGTAGCACACCAGGTGCGGCACGCCGTTCAACGGGTCGGTGAAAGAGCGATATTGGGCTTCGATATGCGCGCGCGAGTACACATAGGTCGGGGTGCCAAAGCGCTCGGCAATTGCGGACAGCGCCACGCCTTCCGCGAACAGCTCGCCGTTCCGGTAGTTAAAAGCGTCCATGGGGTTCCCTTAGTAAGTGTCGTGCTTATGCGCTTTGGCAGGCTTTTGCGACGATTGCGCCTGTTCATTCGGGTCTTTGCTGTCATCGGGCAGATACAGCGGGCCTTTTTGACCACAGGCACTAACGAGGCAAGCGACCGCGACGAGCGCAGCAAGGGAAGAGATCAGGCGCTTCATGGCGAAATCCTTGAATATGCATTAATTGCGCCCGAGTATACCGACCACCCGCCAGCTTGCCTATGCGCCGGAATACCCGTCCGGCGGGGGTTTGCCGACATAACTGCGAAGCTGGCTACGCTAGTCAGGGATATTTCTTACCGCCATCGGTAATGAACTCGGTATCCTTTGCAATCGGCGGAGCGCGTCCGTATCGTGCGGCGCTTGAGCAAAACCAGACACTTTTGAGGTTGCCGCAATGAGTTTGACCGAAGCCCGTTTTCACGACCTGGTGGATTCGACCCAGAACGCGCTGGAAGATATTTTCGACGACAGCGGCCTGGATGTGGACCTGGAAAGCTCGGCCGGGGTGCTGACCGTCAAGTTCGAGAACGGCACTCAACTGATCTTCAGTCGCCAGGAACCGCTGCGCCAACTGTGGCTGGCGGCACGTTCCGGTGGTTTTCACTTCGATTACAACGAAGAAGACCGCAATTGGCAGTGCGATACCAGCGATGAGCTGCTCAGCGAAATGCTCGCGCGGCTGGTTCAGGAACAAGCCGGCGTCGAGCTCGGCTTCGATGAGCTGAACCCCGACGAGAATTGATGGTGAGCCAGCCTGCAATCGTGCGTCCGCCCAAGCCGTTGTTCAGTAATGTCAGCCCGGCGGTGCCATCACCTTGTATCAGTTTGTGTCGGCTGGACGAGGCAAAAGTCTGCCTTGGCTGCTTTCGCCATGTGGAAGACATCCGTGAATGGCGCTCCGCCGATGATCAGCGGCGACGCGTGATCGTGGCCCAGGCCGAGCGGCGCAAAGTCGGGCCTTGAGCCCGTCTTGTTTATTTGCGGTGCTGTGGTAGTGTCCGGGTACACCTCAACTCATCGAGGTCCGTGAGAACCCCGCCTTTTCCTGGCGGGGTTTTGCTTTTTTGTGCAGAAAAAAGGAGTCTGCCTGAATCATGACCGCACCTTCCATCATTCTTACCCGTCTCGACGTGCAGCGTCTTGAGCAACTGATCGACCGTGTCGGCGAGAATTCGCCAGGTGTAGAAGCCCTGCAGCACGAACTCGACCGCGCCGAAGAAGTGGTTGGCCACGATGAAGTGCCTGCAAGCGTCGTGACCATGAACTCCAGCGTGCATTGCCGCGAGCAAGGCAGCGGCAAGGACTATCACCTGACCCTGGTTTACCCCAAGGATGCGAATGCCGACGCGGGCAAGATTTCGATCCTGGCGCCGGTGGGCAGCGCGTTGCTCGGCCTGAAAGTGGGCCAGCACATCGACTGGCCAGCACCCGGCGGCAAGACCCTCAAGCTCGAACTGCTCAGTGTTGAAGGCCAGCCCAAAGACGGCGGCGCCTTTTCGCTTTAAATCTGCTTCAGCGCGTCATTGAGCGCCTGTTCCAGCTCGGCCTTGTAACGCAGGTACAGATTGCTCGGGCTTTGTACGTCGCCGAGCAGGCCCGAGAGATCCAGATCAGTGATATAGCAGCGGTAGCGCTCGGTTTCGCGGCGCTGCCCGACGATCTCCCGGGCGACCACTGCAAACAGCTGGTCGCCAAACTCCAGTTCGGAAAACTCCCGCTGATTGCAGTACAGGGTGATCCCCACCTGGCCCGGCGCCGCCTTGCCGATAATCGCCTGCACGTCATAAAACGGCTTGTTGGCCGGGTTTTGCGGGGCCGGCCGAGGCTCGATACCGCGTGCGCGATTGCTGCCCGACGGCAACAGTTGGTAATACAAGGTTTGCACCGCGCCCAGCGGTTCTTGCGGGTCCAGGGGCGACAGCGCGTCCCGGCGATAGATGATCGACTGCAGAAAACGCTGCAACGGCGCCAGCAGGCTCTGTTCATCATGGAACGGCAAGCGTTGCTGCCAGAGCGCGTTGAACTCATCCAGCACATACAGCTCGGCGAAGCCTTCGTTGACCCGGTAAAACACCTGCACGCATTCGGCCATGCCCATCGGCAGCAGCAGCGCCAGGTCGTGGTCTTCCAGGGCCATGGCGTCCAAGTGCAACGGGCTGTAGCTGGCCAGTTCTTCGCTGAGGTAGGCGATCAGCGCGTCCTGGGTCGCCAGTGAGACGTGGGTGGCCTGGCCGGGCATCAGCTCCATCACGTGATAGTGCTGCTGCACCTGCAGCAAGTAGCGATGGTTGCCCTGGCCCAGCAGCAGGTTCTGCGCGGTGTCGAAGATTTCTTCCACGCGCTGGGCAATGAACTGTGCGCGGTTGTGGCAGAAGCAGCGCACCCGCAGGCGTGGCAGGTGGTCCGACGGCAACTGGTTGAGGTAGTCGCGCAGACAGTCGAGCAGGGCATGGGGACCGTCGTAGCGGCTGACCATCACCTCGTTCCAGCTGTTGAGCGTGACCTGGTCGAGGGTCAGCACCAGGTTTTCGCGCACGCCGGCGTAACTCAGGGAGTCGGTGCGCTCGGTGGTCATCAGGATGTTCAGGTCGCGATGGTGCTTGAGCGGGTCGACGCCGACGTTGATCAGCAACAGCACTTCTTCCGGCACCGCCGAGCGCAGCAGGCGCTCTTCATCGACGCTGGCCAGGGGCAGGGCGATGGTCTGTTGCAGGCTGCCCAGCAGGTTGAACAGTTCGAATTCGGTCATGTCGCTGACGCCTGGGTGCAGCGCCAGGCGCGTGCTGCTGTCGATCACGCCGTTGCGGTGGCACCAGGTGAGCATTTCCAGCAGGTCGCGGCTGCGCTTGATCGGCGCGAAGTGCTCCGATTCCAGGGCGGTGAGGTTGCCGTTGTACAGGCCCCAATGATGCTGGCCCGGTTCCTTGCGGTTGGCCGATTGCACCAGGGTCAGGGTGTCTTCGGCCAGGTCCGGGGCGATGCCGGGGTTGATGAATTCGACCTTGCCGGCCTTGCGTTCAAACGCCGCGTACAAGCGACGGCCAAGCACATTGAGGTCGCGCTTGTTGATCAGGCTGACGGTTTGTTCGGTGCGGGCGAACTGGGTCAGAAAGCGATAGCTGTAGTTCAGCTCATTGACCAGGGCGCGGCGCTCGGAGGCGACCTGGCGTACTTTCCATTGGCTGCGGCTGTCGAGCAGCGCCAGTTGACGCTGGTCCCAACCCCATTCATGGGCCAGGCGTTCCAGCAACAGGCGCTGCCAACCGACGGTGCGCTGGCCGGCGCTGAGCTTGCGGTTGACCTTCAAGTACAGCGCGCGCCGTACCAGTTCCAGGCGTTCCGGCTCGTTGCGCGCGTTGAGGTATTCCTCGATGCGCCGGTAGACCACGACGTAAGGGTCCAGCTCGTCCAGGTCCATCCGGTTGGCGAACACCGCCCGTTTGAAGCGCAGGCTCAGGCACTGCACGTTCGGGTGCTCGCTGGCGTAGACCTCGGTCAGCAGCAGCTTGAGCAGCGACTTGTAGGGCGATTCGATGCCCTTGAACAATTGCCACAGCCCGGCGCCAATGAATTCGCCGGGCGGGATGCGCGCCAGGTGGCCGAGGTCGAGGGTTTCATCGGCACGGATAAAGCGTTTGGAAATCAGCGTGTGGGTGAACTCGGCGTAGCGCACTTCTTCATACACCGGCACCAGCCACCAGATCGGTGTGCGGCCGGCGAGCCAGATGGCGGTGCGATAGAACTCATCCAGCAACAGATAATGCTGGGTGGTGCCGCAGTCGTCGGAGCTCAGTTGCGTGTCGCGTTCGCCCAAGACAAACCGGCTCGGCTCGATCAGGAAGAAGTGCGCCTCGGCGCCCATGCTCTGGGCCCAGGCTTCCAGTAACTGGCATTTCTTGCGCAGCTCGACCAGTTCGTTGTCGCTCAGGTCGGGGGCGTGGCATACCCACACGTCCATGTCGCTCTGGTCGGCTTGGGCCAATGTGCCGAGGCTGCCCATCAGGAACAGCCCATGGATCGGCTGCGGCGGGTTGCCGTGGCGTGGTTTGTAGGAGAACGAACGGGTCAGGCGCTGGGCTTCGCTCAGGGCCTGCGCGTCGGGTTCGAAATTCGACAGCCCGGCCGGGGTGCTGCCCGACACGTAACCGGGCAACAGCGGGTGATTGACGTGGAAAAACAGCGGCAGCAGGGTCAATACGCTTTGCTGGCGTGGCGTCAGCCCTTCGACGGCCCGGGCCATGCGCCCTGCGTTAAGCGCCATGAACCGCGCGCGCAGTTGGGCCAGCACCTTGCGGTCGATGCCTTCATCCAGGTCGGGGCGGATCTCATGGGTGCGGGTCATGTCGAACTCGGCGGCGCGCAAGGCCCGACATGGGCGGCCGTGTAGGAGTTTACATTCAGAAGCGTAGGAGGTTTAGAGGGGAAACGGTTTTTGGCGTCAGAATTTTATCCGGTTCGCGGCAATGCCCTCGGAATCCGCCGCGGCGGACTCCATGGGCAGTATCCGGAATCAGGCAGCTTCTTTGGTTGCGGCGGTGGTCAGGATGGTCAGCAGGGTTTGGGCTTGTTCTGCAGCGTCCCGGCCAAGGCTGGTCAGGTAACCGCCGTCCGGTTGGTCGATCAGTTTTTTCTCGAACAGGCGTTTGGCGGCGGCGATAGCAGTCGGTGCGGCAGTCTGATGGACTTTCAGACCTTCCTGGGAGCTGTCCAGGTTGAAGAGTGCAAGGATTTCCAGTTCGGCAACCAACTCAGGGGTATACGACATAGGGACTCCAGACTTTCTAAGAATTTGTTAGAGGCTAGCAGGCCCTAAGGTGAACGTACTTTGGCGGGCTGTCCAGTGGGAAACTCGCGGCTGTTGATATGGCGCAGTGTTGTGGCGAGGAAGCAGGCTTCCCGGCCACACGGGCGCTCGCTTCAGGCGTTTTCAGGCGGCAGCTCGGGCAGTGCGCGCAAGGCGGATTCATACCATTGGGTATCGAAGGCGCGGTCTTCGTCGAGCATCTTGTCGATTTCCACCGCCAGCACATGGGCCATCATGTTCAAAATCTCTTCGCGCTCGTAACCCACCAGCGTCAGCTTGTTGAACGTGGCCTTGGCGGCGGGCGGATTGTCGCTTTCGATCTGGTTTTCGATGGCCTGGGTCAGCGTGCTTTCGGTGAACGCTTCTTCGTCGTTGTCGATATCGGTCGGCTCGCTCATGGCAGGCTCCTCAAGAAAAGGGCGCCAGTCTACCCCCATTCAGGCAGGTGATGCTGCTAGCCAGGTTGGTCGGGCGGATCTATAACTCATGCAGCCAACCCCGCACATGGCCTGGAGGCTTTGCGATGCTCAAGCTCTACGGATTTTCGGTCAGCAATTACTACAACATGGTCAAGCTGGCGCTCTTGGAGAAAGGCCTGGCATTCGAAGAGGTGCCTTTTTTTGCCGGACAAACACCCGCCGCCCTGGCGATCAGCCCGCGGGGCAAGGTGCCGGTGCTGGGTGTCAAACAGGGCTTTATCAACGAAACCAGCGTGATCCTCGAATACATCGAGCAAACCCAGGAGGGCCCCTCGCTGTTGCCGGCCGAACCGTTTCAGCGCGCTCAGGTGCTGACATTGTGCAGGGAAATCGAGCTGTACATCGAGCTGCCCGCCCGCGCGTGTTTCGCCGAAGCGTATTTCGGCATGCCGGTGCCGGAGGCGATCAAGGACAAAGCCCGGGTCGAGTTGCTGCTGGGGGTGGGGACGTTAGGTCGGCACGGCAAGTTCGCGCCTTACGTTGCGGGGGAGAGCTTTACGATTGCCGATCTGTATTTCATGTACAGCCTGAACCTCGCCTGCGGCGTGGCCGAGAAGCTGTTCGGCCTGGACCTGTTGGCTGAATTGCCGACGGCCAAGGCATTGCTGGAGCGTTTGCACGCCATGCCTAACGCCCTGAAGGTGGCGGCGGACAGGGAAGCGGCGATGCCGGCGTTCATGGCGATGGTGGCGGCGAAGAAGTGATCAATGTGGGAGGGAGCAAGCCCCCTCCCACATTTTCGACCTAGCGGCTGGCGAGCAGGACCTGACCGCGCACGACGGCGGCCTTGACCTGGGCCGGCGCGGTACCGCCCACGTGGTTGCGCGCATTCACCGAACCTTCCAGGGTCAGCACGGCAAACACGTCCTGCTCGATCTGGTCGCTGAACTGGCGCAGTTCTTCCAGGCTCATTTCCGCCAGGTCCTTGCCGCTTTCCACGCCGTACTTCACGGCATGGCCGACGATTTCGTGGCAGTCGCGGAACGGCAGGCCACGGCGCACAAGGTAGTCCGCCAGGTCGGTCGCGGTGGAGAACCCACGTAGCGCCGCTTCACGCATGATCGCGTGCTTGGGCTTGATCGCCGGGATCATGTCGGCAAAGGCACGCAGCGAATCGCGCAGGGTGTCGGCGGCGTCGAACAGCGGTTCCTTGTCTTCCTGGTTGTCCTTGTTGTAGGCCAGGGGTTGGCCTTTCATCAGGGTCAGCAGGCCCATCAGCGCGCCGAATACGCGGCCGCTCTTGCCACGTACCAGCTCCGGCACGTCGGGGTTTTTCTTTTGCGGCATGATCGAGCTGCCGGTGCAGAAGCGGTCGGGCAGGTCGATGAACTGGAATTGCGCGCTGGTCCATAGCACCAGTTCTTCGGAGAAGCGCGACAGGTGCATCATCGCGATACTGGCGGCGGCGCAGAATTCGATGGCGAAGTCGCGGTCCGACACGCCGTCCAGGGAGTTGCCGCCCACGGCGTCAAAACCCAGCAGTTGTGCGGTGTACTCGCGGTCGATCGGGTAGGTGGTGCCCGCCAGCGCGGCGCTGCCCAACGGCATGCGGTTGGCGCGCTTGCGGCAGTCCACCAGGCGCTCGTAGTCGCGGCTGAGCATTTCGAACCAGGCCAGCAGGTGGTGGCCGAAGGTTACCGGCTGTGCGGTCTGCAGGTGGGTGAAGCCGGGCATGATGGTGTCCGACTCACGCTCGGCCTGTTCCAGCAAACCTTTTTGCAGGCGGGTGATTTCGGCCAGGATCAGGTCGATTTCGTCACGCAGCCACAGGCGGATATCGGTGGCCACCTGGTCGTTACGGCTGCGCCCGGTGTGCAGTTTCTTGCCGGTCACGCCGATGCGATCGGTGAGGCGGGCTTCGATGTTCATGTGCACGTCTTCCAGGTCGACGCGCCAGTCGAACGTGCCGGCTTCGATCTCACCGCGGATGGTGGTCAGGCCGTCGATGATGCTGTCGCGCTCGGCGTCGGTCAGCACGCCGACCTTGGCCAGCATCGTGGCGTGGGCGATCGAGCCCATGATGTCGTGGCGGTACAGGCGCTGGTCGAAGGTGACGGAGGCGGTGAAGCGGGCGACGAAGGCGTCGACGGGTTCACTGAAGCGGCCGCCCCAGGACTGGTTGGTCTTGTCGGTGCTCATGGATTCGCTCGTGATCTGCTTAAAAGAGGCGTGGAGGTGTGCCGACGATAATAACAGGGTTGCCCGTGGAGGCGGTGCTGCGGGTGGTCGGCATTTTATTTGTGCCAAGCATGGCTAAGTGCCTTGCCGCCGACCGCGTCCGGGAAGAGACTGGGCAGAGGTGCTTATTGAAACGATATTTGACGAATGAGCAATGTCGTCTCGGCGAGCGTCTACAGTTGGACTGAGTAGTGTGTGAATGCACCAAAGTCAGGTGATGCGGTCATAACCCTGACTACCATTAAACAAGGGGGGTATTCGGATTGTGTATCAGCAAACCCTACGACGATGCCCAAGGGCGGCAGGTTTTGGGCGCTATTGAACAGGTCCGGATAAATATGAGTGCCACTCTCAGGGCACTTTTTGCCGCTCGCGCTAGTCTTAGCGTGGATCGCTGTGACGCAAGTCACCGCACCTGTCTACGCTATCCTTGTGCGAGACTCACGCAGGAATCCAGCGCAATATGAATGTCCTGATCGTTGATGACGAACCCCAAGCCCGCGAGCGACTGAGCCGTCTGCTCAGCGAACTCGAGGGTTATACAGTCCTTGAACCGAGCGCCAGCACGGGTGAGGAGGCGTTGACGTTGATCGACAGCCTCAAGCCGGATGTGGTGCTGCTCGACATCCGCATGCCGGGCCTGGATGGCCTGCAAGTCGCCGCCCGCCTGAGCGAGCGCGAATCGCCGCCGGCCGTGGTGTTGTGTGCCGCCGAGGAAGAATTCCCTGCCGAAACCCTGGAAGCCAGCGGTGTCAGCTTCCTGGCCAAGCCGGTGACTGCCGAGGTGTTGCTCAAGGCGTTGAAAAAAGCCGAGCGCCCCAATCGCGTCCAGCTCGCCGCCCTGACCCAGCCCGCCGCCCAGAGCGGTAACGGGCCGCGCAGCCATATCAGCGCGCGCACCCGTAAGGGTATCGAACTGATCCCGCTGAGCCAGGTGATCTACTTCATCGCCGATCACAAGTACGTGACCCTGCGTCACGAGTCTGGCGAAGTGCTGCTCGATGAGCCGCTCAAGGCCCTTGAGGATGAATTCGGCGACCGTTTCGTGCGTATCCACCGCAACGCGCTGGTGGCCCGCGAGCGCATCGAGCGCCTGCAACGCACGCCCCTGGGGCACTTTCAGTTGTTCCTGAAAGGGCTTAACGGCGATGCTTTGATCGTCAGCCGCCGCCATGTCGCCGGCGTGCGCAAGATGATGCAGCAGCTTTAGTCCAAGGGCTGCAGCGCGCTCTATCGTCGTGATCCCGGTGCGCTGTGGCCAGGGAGGCCCCGCACTTGCTGATTCAAATCAAAGCGAATTTGCCTGAGCTGTTATTATCTGCCGTATCTATTCAGTACGGATTGATCCATGTCCTCTCGCGAAATCCGCATCGCCACCCGTAAAAGCGCCCTGGCCTTGTGGCAGGCCGAATACGTCAAAGCACGTCTCGAGCAGGCCCACCCTGGGCTCCAGGTATCCCTGGTGCCCATGGTCAGTCGCGGCGACAAGCTGCTCGACTCGCCGCTGTCGAAGATCGGCGGCAAGGGTTTGTTCGTCAAGGAACTGGAAACCGCGCTGCTGGAAAACGAAGCCGACATCGCCGTGCATTCGATGAAAGACGTGCCCATGGACTTCCCCGAAGGCCTGGGCCTGTTTTGCATCTGCGAGCGCGAAGACCCGCGCGATGCCTTTGTGTCCAATACCTACGCGTCCTTGGATGAGCTGCCGTTGGGCAGCATCGTCGGCACTTCCAGCCTGCGTCGTCAGGCCCAGTTGCTGACGCGTCGCCCGGATCTGCAGATCCGCTTCCTGCGCGGCAACGTCAACACGCGTCTGGCCAAGCTCGATGCCGGTGAATATGACGCGATCATCCTCGCGGCGGCCGGTTTGATCCGGCTCGGCTTCGAAGACCGCATCACCTCGGTCATCAGCGTCGAAGACAGCTTGCCTGCCGGCGGGCAGGGCGCAGTGGGCATCGAATGTCGCACCGCCGACAGTGAAATCCACGCCTTGCTCAAACCGCTCGACCACCACGACACCGACGTCCGTGTCACCGCCGAACGTGCCCTGAACAAACACCTCAATGGTGGCTGCCAGGTGCCGATCGCCTGCTATGCGGTGCTCGAAGGCGAAAACCTGTGGTTGCGTGGCCTGGTGGGCGACCCGGAAGGCGGCAACTTGATCACCGCGCAAGTGCGCGGGCCGCAGCGTGATGCGACGGCGCTGGGGATCCAGGTCGCCGAAGAGCTGCTGGACCAGGGCGCCGGTGCCATCCTGCAAAAAGTCTACGGCGAGGCCGGCCCGCAGTGACCGATTGGCGTGTGCTGCTGACGCGGCCTGCCGAGGAGTCTGCGCTGTTGGCGGCGTCGTTGTCGGATGTCGGGATTTTCAGCAGCAGCCTGCCGTTGCTGGAGATCGAAGCCTTGCCGGTCACGCCTGAGCAGCAGGCGGTCTGGGCTGACCTGGGCCGCTATTGCGCGGTAATTGTGGTCAGCAAACCGGCGGCGCGCCTTGGCGTGCAACGCCTGGAGCGACACTGGCCGCGGTTGCCGTGGTTCAGCGTGGGTGCCGCCACCGCCCAGGTACTGGCCGATCAGGGCCTGGACGTTCATTATCCGCCCAGCGGCGACGACAGCGAGGCCTTGCTGGCCTTGCCCGCCTTGCGCGAGGCCATTGCGCGCACCGATGCGCGGGTGCTGATCCTGCGCGGCGAGGGCGGGCGAGAGCTGCTGGCGGAGCGTTTGCGCGAGCAAGGTGCTAGTGTCGACTATCTGGAGTTGTATCGCCGTTTCCTTCCGGCCTACGACCCGGGTGTACTGATGCAGCGCATCCAGTTGGAACGCTTGAACGGCCTGGTGGTCAGCAGTGGGCAGGGTTTTTTGCACCTGCAGGCCCTGGCCGGTTCGGATTGGCCACAGGTGGCCCGGCTGCCGTTGTTCGTGCCCAGCCCGCGAGTCTATGAGATGGCGCGGGCGGCTGGCGCAGAAAAAGTTGTGGATTGTCGCGGCGCGAGTGCCGCGGCTTTGTTAGTGGCGTTACGGAGCCATTCCGTTCCCACTCTCTGATACGCAAAGGATGGATACGTGAGCGAAACAGCCTTGCCTAAAGATGAAGCTCAGCCCGCGCTCGATGCGCCGGGCCAGACACCGGTCACCGCGCCGCGCCGTGGCAATGGCCTGGCAATCGTCGCCTTGCTGCTGGGTGCTGCGGGCGTTGCCGCCGGCGGGTGGGGGATCTGGCAGGTCCGCACCCTGCAAGCCAGCAACCAGCAACAGCTGAGCCAGGTAAAGAGCCTCGACGACCAGTCCCAGACCCTCAAGCAAAGCCAGCAACAGTTGGCTGCACGCCTGGCGCAACTGCCGGGCGCGGACGAGCTGGAGGAGCGCCGCCGCTTGCTGGCCCAGTTGCAGGGCGACCAGCAGCGTTTGGGCCAACGCCTGGAAACCGTGCTCGGGGCCAGCCGCAAGGACTGGCGCCTGGCGGAAGCCGAACACTTGATTCGTCTGGCGAGCCTGCGCTTGTCTGCCCTGCAGGACATCAACAGCGCGCAGTCGCTGGTCCAGGGCGCCGACGAGATTCTTCGCGAGCAGAGCGATCCGGGTTCCTACGCCGCGCGCGAGCAATTGGCCAAGAGCCTTGCCGCGTTGCGCAGTACCGAACAACCGGACCGTACCGGGCTCTACCTGCAATTGGCGGCCTTGCGCGATCAAGTCGTGCAACTGGCGGCGATTGCGCCGGAGTACCAGCTTCAGGAGCCGACATCCCATGGGCGTCCGACCACCGATACGGAAAACCGCTTGAGCCAATGGTGGGAGCAGCTCTCGCGTTACTTCCGCATCGACTTCAACCCCGATGACAACATTCGCCCACTGCTCGCCGGCCAAGGCCTGAACCAGGTTCGCCTGGCCCTGAGCCTGGCCCTCGAGCAGGCGCAATGGGCTGCGCTCAATGGCGAGGCGGCGGTGTACAGCCGTTCGCTGGGTGAAGCGCGCAGCGTGTTGCAGGACAACTTCAACCAGGACAACCCGCAGAGCAAAGCGATGCTCGCGCGTATCGCCGAGCTTGAGCCCAAGGCCGTCTCGGTCGTGACTCCGGACCTGGCCGCCAGCCTGGCCGCCGTGCAGGCATACCTTGAACGTCGTCACTTGCCTGCCGAAGAAGCCAAAGCTTCGGCCGGCACGCCGGCGAGCCAGGAGTAGAGCCGATGAAGCGTTTCTATGTGATCCTGGTGCTGGCGATTGCGGTCGCCCTGGCGCTGGCCGTGGGCATTTCGAAACACACCGGCTACGTGTTGATTACCTATCCCCATCTGCTGCATTACGAGTCGAGCCTGTGGGCTACCCTGGTGGCGGTATTTGTCATCGGCCTGGCGATCTACCTGATTCGTGTGCTGTTGAGCCTGTTGAGCACCTCGGGCGGCGTGGTCAACCCATGGTCGCGGCGTAACCGCAGCCGTCGCGTGCAGATCGCGATCGAGCACGGCCAGATGGACCTCGCCGAAGGCCGCTGGGCCAGTGCCGAACGCCACCTGCATCGTGCCGCCGAAGCCGAACGCCAGCCGCTGCTGTATTACCTTGGCGCGGCCCGGGCGGCAAACGAGCAAGGGCGATATGAAGAGTGCGACGGACTGCTGGAGCGCGCCCTCGAGCGACAGCCCCAGGCCGAACTGGCGATTGCCTTGAGCCATGCGCAATTGCAGACGGACCGTGGCGACACCGACGGCGCGCTGACCACCTTGCAGGCCATGCACGAGCGTCATCCGCATAACGCCCAGGTGCTGCGCCAGTTGCAACGCTTGCATCAGCAGCGGGGCGATTGGTCGTCGGTGATTCGTCTGTTGCCTGAGCTGCGCAAGGACAAAGTATTGCCGGCCGGCGAATTGGCCGAGCTGGAGCGCCGCGCCTGGGGTGAAAACCTGAGCCTGGCCGCCCAGCGTGAAGAGCAGGGCGAAGCGGGGTTGCAGGCGCTTGAGCGCGCCTGGCAGCAACTGACGTCCGCCCAGCGCCAGGAGCCGCCGTTGGTGCTGGCCTACGCCGAGCAACTGCGCCAGCTGGGCGCCGATGCCAAGGCCGAAGAGGTGCTGCGCGGCGCGCTCAAGCGTGCGTATGACAGCCACCTGATCCGCCTGTATGGCCTGTTGCGCGGCAGTGACCCGGCCCGTCAGTTGAAGTTTGCCGAAGGCTGGCTCAAGGATCATCCCGGTGATGCCAGCTTGCTGTTGACCCTCGGGCGCCTGTGCCTGCAAAACAGTCTGTGGGGCAAGGCGCGGGACTATCTGGAAAGCAGCCTGCAGGTGCAGCGTAACCCCGAGGCGTGTGCCGAACTGGCACGCCTGCTGGCCCAGTTGGGTGACACCGAGCGCAGCAACCAGCTGTTCCAGGAAGGCCTGGGCCTGCTGGACAACCGTCTGCTCGCCTCACCGTTGCCCGCGCCGGTGCGGGGTTGAAGCAGGAACAGGTACGAGGGTTGGCTCGGATGCATCCGACAGCCAACCCTTGGGTTCTGTGTAAAGACTCGATTTAACTGGGTTCGTAATACATTCCTACGTTGCGTCAGGTTATGTCCTCCAAGCTCTGGCGGGATGTCCCTACGTTTTAACGGAATCGTCTGCTCTAACGCGTATTGAAAGGGGTCAGGCCTTTCCTCTACCGTAACGGCCTATCTCTCGCGGTACGGATAAACAATGTCTTTGGCCCCCTCACGCTCCTTGTTTTTCCTGGCGTTCATGGCCGGTGCGCTGACGTTGGGTGCGTCTTTCTACCTGGAATATGGCGCGCTGCTGCGGCCCTGCTTTCTGTGCCAGGTTCAGCGGCTATTCCTCGCCACCTTTACGTTGATCAACCTGGTCGCGGCTGTTCATAACCCCAAGCGCTACGGCATCTATGGGTACGGGTTGGTGAGCATGGGCTGTGCCGCGCTAGGCGCAATTACCGCAGTGCGCCAGGTGTTGCTGCAGAACACTGCGTCTGATCAGGCTGGCGATTGTTGGCCCAGTTTGCAGTACATGCTCGAAAACCTGTCGTTCTCGCAGGCGCTGCGCTCGATCTTCAACGGTACCGTCGACTGCGTGGAAATCACCTGGACCCTGTTCGATTTGAGCCTCCCGGAGTGGAGTCTGTTGTTTTTCGTGGCGATGTTGATCCTGGGTTTCATGCAGTTTTCACGGCTGATATTCAGCCAACGCTTGCGCCTGTCGACACGCTGAAAAGTGGTCGCAAGTTGTAGGACGGGATTAAACACTTGTATGAACTTTCTCTCCTGCGTACCTTGAAGCCATAGTCATGCGGGCATAATCTGGCCCGCATGCGTTATTGAAACCGTTGTCAGATGCGGCTTTGTCCGGCTGCCGCTTTATCTTTGAAGTATTGCGCGGGCACACAGCGGCAGCGCCCCCTATAGGGAAGAGAGATCATCATGCTGGAAAGTTGTCAGAATGCTCAGGAACGCTGGGGTGGGGTGCACAAGCTGATCGACAGCTGGTTGAAGGCACGCCACGAACTGGTTCGGGCGTTTGATGCTCTCGGCGAGAAGCCCGAAGCATTAGCGATGAATCGCAAGCCGCTGCAGGCGTTTTGCGGTGTCTTGGTGGACTACGTGTCTGCCGGTCATTTCGGCGTCTACGAACAGTTGACCAAGGAGGCGGAAGCCTTCGACGATCAGCGTGGTCTTGAATTGGCCGAGACCCTCTACCCACGCATCGATGTGATCACCGAGAAGCTGCTGGCGTTCAATGACCTGTGTGATGCCGGCAAGTGTGTTGCCGAGAAATTCAAAGAGCTGGGCGGCCTGCTCCATGAGCGTTTCGAGTTGGAGGATTGCCTGATCGAAGTGCTGCACAATGCTCACCGGGATGTGGCTGTCGCCCCGGCCTGACCGTTGCTGATGAGATAAAAAAACGGTGCGTATGACGCGCCGTTTTTTATTGGATCAATGCCGGGTGCCGAGCAATTCGATCTCGAATACCAGAGGCGTGTAAGGCGGGATCAACGTGCCAGCACCGTCGGCGCCATAGGCCTGTGCCGATGGAATCACCAGGCGCCACTTCGCGCCCACCGGCATCTGTTGCAGCGCACTGCTCCAGCCGCTGATCACACTGTCCAGACGAAACCATTGCGCCTGGGTGCTTTGATCGAACACCGTCCCATCGGGCAATCGCCCCACGTATTTCACCTGAACCTCATCACTGGCCAACGGCTTGTTGCCGCTGCCGGGCGTGAGTTCCGTGAGCAGAACGCCATCGGCCAATTCGCGCACGCCGCTCGCGGCTTTTTCCTGGGTCAAAAACTGCTGTTCGGCCGTCAGTGCTTTTTCACTTTGCGGTACCTGAGCATCGGCTTCGTCCTGCGCTTCATGCTGCGCCAGGAGTTGTTCGATGCGCGCGTTATCCAGTGCCAGCGGTTTACCTTGATAGGCTTGCTTGAGACCCTCGATCAACGCCTGGATCTGCAGGTCGGGGACTTCCTGGCGCAGCCGCTCACCGAGGCTGGCGCCCAGGCTGTACGCGAGGTCGTGCGCGTCCGGGGCAGTGGTTTTGGATGACGCTGGCTCGCTTGCATTGGCCACGGAAATCGCCAAACCAAGCGCAAGAAAAAGGTAACGCGACATGGGTCTTCTCCAGCCGAAAGTGCGACGGATTATGCCAGTGTGAGAGGGTAAAAAGTGGCGTGGTTTTTCGTTATATCGATAAGATTTTTCGCACGGTGCAACGCAAGGCAAACGATACTGTCAACATGCCCTAGCGGCGGTAAGAGCAGAGGGCTAGTATGAGCCGCACCCACGTCAGCCAGGAGGTAAACCATGTCGGCCAAACAGAAGCCTGTAAATACCCCGTTGCACTTACTCCAACAACTCTCGGGCAGTCTGCTCGAACATTTGGAAAGCGCGTGTTCCCAAGCCTTGGCTGATGCAGAAAAACTGCTCGCCAAGTTGGAAAAACAACGCGGTAAAGCGCAAGAAAAACTGCATAAGTCCCGCACCAAATTGCAAGACGCCGCCACTGCCGGCAAAGCCAAGGCTCAAGCCAAAGCCAAAGACGCAGTCAAAGAACTTGAGGACCTGCTGGACGCCCTCAAGGATCGCCAAGCCGAAACCCGCACCTACATTTCCCAACTCAAAAAAGATGCTCAAGAAAGCCTGAAACTGGCCCAGGGCGTTGGTCGTGTGAAGGAAGCTGTATCGAAAGTGCTGGGCGCTCGTACACCGGCAAAAGCCGTTGCCGCCAAAGCGCCGGCTAAGGCCGCCGCCAAGCCAGCTGCCAAGACTGTTGCTGCAAAACCAGCTGCCAAGCCAGTTGCCAAGACCGCTGCTGCAAAACCGGCCGCCAAGCCAGCTGCCAAAACGGCTGCTGCAAAACCAGCCGCCAAGCCAGTGGCTAAAGCCGTTGCTGCCAAACCAGCCGCCAAGCCAGCCGCTAAAGCCGCTGCTGTAAAACCGGCTGCCAAGCCAGCTGCCAAAACGGCCGCTGCCAAACCAGCCGCCAAGCCAGTGGCTAAAGCCGCTGCTGCAAAACCCGCTGCCAAACCAGTTGCTAAAGCCGCTGCTGCAAAACCGGCCGCCAAGCCAGTGGCTAAAGCCGCTGCTGCCAAACCAGCTGCCAAGCCAGTGGTTAAAGCCGCTGCTGCCAAACCAGCTGCCAAGCCAGTGGTTAAAGCCGCTGCTGCAAAACCAGCCGCCAAGCCAGTGGCTAAAGCTGCTGCTGCAAAACCAGCACCGGCCAAGCCAGCCACCCCGGCAGCATCGGTTGCTACCCCAGCAGCGCCAAGCGCATCGACCAGCACCCCTGCGTCGGTCGCGCCAAGCAACAGCACTCCAACCAGCGCTTCCTAAGTGCCGGTGACTGCGACGCGCAGCTGCTGCAGCGCGTCGTGGTCAAGGTTGGCGGCTCCCTCAGCCGCCAGGCCTTCCAACCATCGTTGACCCATCGCCTCGCCTGTCAGCCATGTCGTTGCCAGCGTTTCCAGGCGCGCCAGCAACTCGCGTTCCGCGTCCAGCTCCAGGGCTTTGACCCGCTCCCGTAACGCCGCCAAGGCCGCATCCTGCTGCGCCACGGCCCGCCATTGCCGGCGTACCTGTCGCAACGGTTCAACCACCTGCGATTGCCAGGGCTCGGCGATATGCCTCAGCGCCAGCGCGCGTTCACGCGTCAGCGCCACGCCCCGCTGTTCCAGCCACGCCCCGCAGAGCAACAGGCACACATCCGCGCCTTGTTCCTGCACTCGCAGGCACGCAGCCTCGACGCCCGGGCGGGCGTAAGTCGAGAGGGCAAAGCTCCACAGGTCAGCGCACATATTCACACCCAAGCCAGCGGCCAACGAAGCTGGTAGACTCCGCCGCCATTATGATCCGACTTCAAAGCCTAACATTACAGCGTGGCCCGCAACGTCTTCTCGAAGACGCCGAGCTGACCCTGCACGCCGGTCACAAAGCCGGCCTGATCGGTGCCAACGGCGCCGGCAAATCCACGTTGTTCGCCCTGTTGCTGGGTGAGCTGACCCCGGACTCCGGGGACTGCTTGCTGCCGGCCGACTGGCGCATCGCCCATATGCGCCAGGAGATCGACACCCTGGACCGCATCGCGATCGACTACGTGCTCGATGGCGACCTGCGTCTGCGCCAGGTGCAACACGACCTGGCCGCGGCCGAGAAAGCCCAGGACGGCGCCGCTCAAGCCCGCCTGCACGCGGAACTGGACAGCGCTGACGGCTACACCGCCGACGCCCGTGCGCGCAAGATGCTCGCCGGCCTTGGCTTTACCAACGAACAGATGGACCGCCCGGTCGCCGACTTCTCCGGCGGCTGGCGCATGCGCCTGAACCTGGCCCAGGCACTGATGTGCCCCTCGGACCTGTTGCTGCTCGACGAACCGACCAACCACTTGGACCTCGATGCGATCCTGTGGCTGGAGGATTTCCTCAAGAGCTACCAGGGCACCTTGCTGCTGATTTCCCACGACCGGGATTTCCTCGACGCCGTGGTCGACAACATCGCCCACGTCGAACAGAAGAAAATCACCCTCTACCGTGGCGGCTACACCGCGTTCGAACGCGCCCGCGCCGAACGCCTGGCCCAGCAACAGCAGGCGTTCGAGAAGCAGCAGGCGCAGCGCGCGCACATGGAAAGCTACATCGCCCGGTTCAAGGCCCAGGCCACCAAGGCCCGCCAGGCCCAGAGCCGGATCAAGGCGCTGGAGCGCATGGAAGAACTGTCGGCGGCCCACGTCGATTCGCCTTTCGATTTCGTGTTCCGCGAGTCGGTGAAGATCTCCAGCCCGTTGCTCGACCTGTCCGATGCCCGCCTGGGCTATGGCGAGAAAACCATCCTCGAGAAGGTCAAGCTGCAACTCACGCCGGGCGCGCGCATTGGCCTGCTCGGGCCGAACGGCGCGGGCAAGTCGACGCTGATCAAGAACCTGTCGGGCGAGCTGCAACCCCTGGCCGGGCGCCTGACCCGTGGCGAGAACCTGGTGGTCGGCTACTTCGCCCAGCATCAGTTGGACTCCCTGGACGCCAAGGCCAGCCCGTTGCTGCACCTGCAGCGCCTGGCGCCGACCGAACGCGAGCAGCCCCTGCGCGACTTCCTCGGCGGCTTCGACTTCCGTGGCGCGCGCATCGATGAGCCGGTGCTGAATTTCTCCGGCGGCGAAAAAGCCCGCCTGGCCCTGGCGTTGATCGCCTGGGACCGGCCGAACCTGTTGCTGCTCGACGAGCCGACCAACCACCTCGACCTGGAAATGCGCCTGGCGCTGACCATGGCCTTGCAGGAGTTCAGCGGTGCGGTACTGGTGGTGTCTCACGATCGCCACTTGCTCAAGAGCACCACCGACAACTTCCTGCTGGTGGCCGACGGCAAAGTCGAAGAGTTCGACGGCGACCTCGACGACTACGCGCGCTGGCTGACGGAATACCGCCTGCGCAACGCGCCGACCAGCAACACCCCGGTCAACCCGGACAAAACCGACAAGAAGGCCCAGCGCCAGGCCGCTGCCGCCCTGCGTCAGCAGTTGGCGCCGCATAAGCGCGAAGCCGACAAGCTGGAAGCCGAGTTGGGCAAGGTCCACGAGCGCCTGGCCAAGATCGAAACCAGCCTGGGCGACAGTGCCGTGTACGAAGCCGCGCGCAAGGATGAACTGCGCGATCTGCTGGCCGAGCAGGCCAAGCTCAAGGTCCGTGAAGGGCAGTTGGAGGAAAGCTGGATGGAAGCCCTCGAACTGCTCGAAAGCCTGCAAGCGGAGCTGGAGGCGCTGTCCTGATGGACGCGCTGCAACTGCCGCTGCCGGCGCAATGGGTCGCCCCCGTGTGGATCGGCGTGCAAATCCTGCTGATCCTGCTGGCCGGCTACCTGACCCAGCGGTTTGTCGCCAAAGGCCTGACCCGCCTCGGCGAGCACTACCCCTTCCCGCCGCAGCTGTTGATGCCGCTGCGTGGCGGCTTGCGCTGGCTGATCATGGGCAGTGCGCTGATCTTCGTGCTGGAGCGCCTGGGCGTGTCCGCCACGGTGTTGTGGACCGCGTTGTCGGGGTTTGTCGCGGTGGCGGCGGTGGCGTTTTTCGCCATGTGGTCGGTGTTGTCCAACCTGTTGTGCGCGATCCTGATCTTCACCGTCGGGCCGTTCCGCCTCGGTGATGTGGTCGAGCTGGTGGACACCGTCGACAAGCCCGGCGTCAAAGGCCGGGTAGTGGCGATCAACCTGCTTTACACCACGCTGATCGAAGTCGAAGAGGCGGGGACCGGCGGCGTGACGGTGCAGGTGCCCAATAGCCTGTTCTTCCAACGCTCGGTGCGCCGCTGGCGCGACAGTGCTGTCCTCCCGGGCCAGCGCTAGCGTTCACATCTTGCAAAAAACTATAGCCAGCCTTCGGTCGGCAGCGTTAGCTTAAGGCACAACCGCAAACTCGCTGCTGAGGTGTGCAATGGCACTCGACACATGGCTGGCTTTTTTCCTCGCTAGTTGGATCATTTCCCTTTCTCCTGGCGCAGGCGCCATCGCCTCGATGTCCAGTGGCCTGCAATACGGTTTCCTGCGCGGCTACTGGAACGCCATCGGCCTGCAAATCGGCCTGGCGATGCAGATCGCCGTGGTCGCGGGCGGCTTGGGAGCCATTCTGGCGGCGTCGTCCACCGCGTTCTATGCGATCAAATGGTTTGGCGTGGCGTACCTGGTGTACCTGGCCGTCAAGCAATGGCGCGCGCTGCCCATGGACATGACCGATGACGCCGCAGTACGGCCGATCGGCAAGCCGATGGCGATGATGTTCCGTGGCTTTCTGGTCAACGCCAGCAACCCCAAGGCGTTGGTGTTCATGCTCGCGGTGCTGCCGCAGTTCGTGAACCCGCAGGCGCCGCTGCTGATCCAATACCTGATCCTCGGCGCGACGATGATCAGCGTCGATATGATCGTGATGGCGGGCTATACCGGCCTGGCGTCGAAAGTCTTGCGCCTGTTGCGCACGCCCAAGCAGCAAAAACGCATGAACCGCACGTTTGCCGGGTTGTTCGTGGGGGCTGCTGGCTTCCTCGCCAGCTTGCATCGCGCGACGGCTTGAACCCGGACCGGGCTGAAGAAACCGAATCGACAATGTGGGAGCGGGCTTGCTCGCGATAGTGGAGTGTCAGTCACCGAGTCAGTCGGCTGACCCACTGCTATCGCGAGCAAGCCCGCTCCCACATTGTTTTTGCGTTGCCTGTGCGCGTTGGGGGCAGCGCAGAATCGTCGGGCGTGGCGTCATTGCTACAGCTCAATCTGCTCTGTTACTCAAAATACAAATCACTTACACCTTGAGTCAAATCTCATAAAGCTCAACAATGTGTTACTTCGTATTTCCCTTTGAGATTCGTTCATGACTGCCCCCTTCCGTTTTCTCGCCTGGCTGCTATTGCCGGCGTTGATGTCGTGCAGCTTCAATCTGTTGGCCGCGCCTGCCGAGGGCGCCACGAAAGCCCTGCATTTGCTGGACTACATCGGCGCGGACTATCCGCCGACGGTAGCGGCGGGCAAGGTCGTCGATGAATCGGAATACCGTGAGCAGGTGGAATTTCTGGGGGTATTGCAGGGCCTGGTGGCTGAGCTGCCGTCCAAGCCCGAGCGCGCGGAATTGGTCAAAGGGGTCGATGAATTGGTCGCGGCCGTGACCGCTCGTCAGGATGGTGCCAGCGTGGCCCGCCAGTCCCGGCAGTTGGGCGCCAAGCTGGCGGCGGCGTATGAAGTCAGCCAGGCCCCGGCGATTACGCCCGACCCGACCCGCGGCGCACCACTGTATGCCCAGCACTGCTCGGTCTGCCACGGCACGGCCGGCGCCGGTGATGGCCCGGCGGGCGTCGGCATGACGCCGCCGCCAGCGAACCTGCAGAACGCGGAGCGCCTGGACCGCCTGAGCCTCTATGCGATCTACAACACGCTGGGCCTGGGTGTCGAAGGCACGGACATGCCGTCCTTCGCCGACCAACTGGACGACCGCCAGCGCTGGGACCTGGCCACCTACATCGCCGGCTTCACGGCCGACCCGGCTGCCGCGAAAAGCGCGCAACCGTTCAACCTCGCCGACCTGGCCCGCCAGACCCCCAATGAAGTGTTGGCCGCCAACGGCCCGGCCGCTGCTGCGACGTTCCGCGCCCAGCGTGCTCAGCCGCCGCAGGTCAAGCGCGGCCCGGCGCAGTTGCTCGACTACACCGCCGCGACCCTCGACAAGAGCCTTGCGGCGTTCCGCAGCGGTGACCATGAGCAAGCCTACGACCTGTCGGTAGCGGCGTATCTGGAAGGGTTCGAGCTGGTGGAAAGCTCCCTGGACAACGTCAACGCCAACGTGCGCAAAGACACCGAGAAGGCCTTGATGGCCTATCGGCAGTCGTTGCAGGACGGCTTGCCGCTCGAACAGGTGCAGCAGCGTCTGGATGCCGCCAAGGGCAAGCTCACCGAATCTGCCGGCTTGTTGGGTGGCGATGGCCTGAGCTGGTCGTTGAGCTTTATCTCAGGCTTGCTGATCCTGCTGCGCGAAGGTCTGGAAGCGATCCTGGTGCTGGCGGCGGTCCTCGCCTTCCTGCGTAACACCGGCCAGGAATCGGCGGTGCGCGGCGTCCATGTCGGCTGGGGCCTGGCCTTGTTGGCCGGCTTGGCCACCTGGGCGTTGGCGGCCTATGTGATCGATGTGAGCGGCGCCCAGCGCGAATTGCTCGAAGGTTGCACGGCGTTGTTTGCCAGTGTGATGGTGCTGTGGCTCGGCGTGTGGATGCATGACCGGCGCCACGCAGCGGCCTGGCAGGACTACATCAAGAGCAGCCTGGTGGGCGGCGGTGGCCGTTTCGGCTTCGCGCTGCTGGCGTTCTTCTCGGTGTACCGCGAGCTGTTCGAAGTGATCCTGTTCTACGAAACCCTGTGGTTGCAAGCCGGCCCGGCCGGGCACAACGCCGTGCTGGGGGGTGGCGCCACGGCGCTGGTGCTGTTGGTGGGCCTGGCGTGGGTGATCCTGCGCGGTTCGGCGAAGCTGCCATTGGCGCTGTTCTTCGGGATCAACGCGGCGCTGCTGTGTGCGTTGTCGGTGGTGTTCGCCGGGCACGGCGTGAAGGCATTGCAGGAAGCCGGCATCTTCGGCACGCGGCCGGTGGCGTTCTTTGACTTCGACTGGCTGGGTATCCACGCCGATGCCTACTCGCTGAGTGCGCAGGTGGTGGCGATCCTGGCGATTATGGTGATGTATGGCCGCAGTCGGATCGCCGACAAGCGCCGGCTGGCGGCATAAGCATGCGCGTGTGGATCGACGCCGATGCTTGCCCGCGCGCGGCCAAGGACCAGGTGGTGAAGTTCGCCCTCAAGCGTCAGTTCGAGGTGGTGCTGGTGGCCGGGCAGAGCCAGATCAAGCCGGCCTTCGCCTGCGTTAAGCTGATCGTGGTGCCCAGCGGCCCGGACGCGGCGGATGACTACCTGGTGGAGCACGCGGTGCCCGGTGAGCTGGTGATCTGCAGCGACGTGCCCCTGGCTGACCGCCTGGTGAAGAACGGCGTGACGGCTCTCGACCCGCGCGGCAAGGAATTCAGCCCGCAGAACATGAGTGAGCGGCTGGCGGTGCGTAACCTGTTCACCGATCTGCGCGAGCAAGGCCAGATGGGCGGTGGTCCACCGCCCCATGGGGAAAAGGACAAGCAAGCGTTCGCCAACGCACTCGACCGCCTGCTCACACGCTTGATGCGGGCCGGTTAATCGTTTTCGTGGGTCAACTCCAGCACCCGATCCACCAGCTTGTTGATGCCTGACGCAACTTCGCTGATGTTCTTGCCGAGCATATAGGCGGGAGTGCTGACCAGCTTGCGCGCGGTGTCTTCGACGATATCTTCCACCGCGCATGCCTGGTGGTGGGCGCCCATCTTGTCCAGCGCGGCGGCGGTGTCGGCATCGTTGCCGATGGTGCAGGTCACCCCCGGGCCATAGATCTTCGCGGCCAGGGCCGGCGAGATGCAGATCAGTCCCAGCGGCTTGCCCGCTTCGACAAAGGCTTCGGCCAGCGCCAATACCTGCGGGTTGAGGCTGCAACCGGCGCCTTCGCTGGCAAAGTTCGACAGGTTCTTCGCCGCGCCAAACCCGCCAGGCACGATCAGCGCGTCGAAATCCTCGGCGTTGGCTTCACGAATGTCTTTCACGTCGCCCCGGGCAATGCGGGCGGATTCCACCAGCACATTGCGCGACTCGGGCATTTCTTCGCCCGTGAGGTGGTTGATCACGTGCAACTGCGCGATGTCGGGTGCAAAGCATTGGACCTGAGCGCCGCGCTGATCCAGGCGCAGCAGGGTGATCACGCTTTCGTGGATTTCTGCACCGTCGTACACGCCACAGCCGGAAAGGATCACTGCAATCTTTTTGCTCATGGGCATTTCTCCTGATTCATGGCGTTAAATGTCTACTAATTTGTCATCTGTTGCCAATGGGAACTCTCGCCGCAGCCCCTAATCTTGATGCAATAAAAACAGACCGGACTAGCCCATGGACTTCGTGCCTTACGCGGTACCGTTTTTCATCGCCTTGATCGTGGTTGAACTGCTCGTCGACCGTTGGCGCGGCGCGCGCAATTATCGGGTGGCGGATGCCATCAACAGCCTCAGCACTGGCGTGCTGTCCACCACCACCGGGCTGCTGACCAAGGGCGTGGGATTGCTGACCTACGCATTCGCCCTCAGGCACCTGGCGCTGATCGAGCTGTCGGCCGAGAGCGTCTGGACCTGGGTGTTCGCCTTTGTGTTCTACGACTTCTGCTATTACTGGCTGCATCGCTGCGGTCACGAGCGCAATATCCTGTGGGCCGCGCATTCGGTGCATCACCAGAGCGAGGACTACAACCTCACCACCGCCTTGCGCCAGACCAGCACCGGCTTTCTGCTGAGCTGGATCTTCTATCTGCCTCTGGCCGTGTTCGGCGTGCCGCTGGTGGTGTTCATCAGCGTAGCTTCGCTCAACCTGCTGTATCAATTCTGGGTCCACACCCGCCATGTGCCCAAGCTCGGCTGGTTCGAGTGGTTCTTCGTCACCCCGTCCAATCATCGGGCCCACCATGCACAGAACGCTCTCTACATGGATCGCAACTACGGCGGGGTGTTCATTATTTGGGACCGGCTGTTTGGCTCGTTTCAGGAAGAAGACGAAAACGAGCCGGTGATCTTTGGCGTCACCACCCCCTTGGCCAGTTGGAACCCGCTGTGGGCCAACCTGCAGTTCTATGCGCAGTTGTGGAGTGACGCGCGGCGCACGCAAAGCCGTTGGGACAAGCTGCGCATCTGGTTCATGCGTACCGGCTGGCGGCCGGCCGACGTGAAGGCCAACTACCCGTTGACCAAGCCGGACTTGAGCCAGTTCCGCAAATTCGAGGTGCCGCTGGATACGCGGCAACAGGTGTACGTCGCCCTGCAATTCGCGGTGTATGTGGGGTTTGGCAGTTATCTGATGAACGTCGGCGAAGGGCTGCCCACGGCGGCGTTGGTGCTGGGCTGGAGTGCAATGGCGTTGGGCCTGTTCAGCCTGGGCGTCGCCCTGGAGAACCGCCCGTGGGCGTTGAAGGCGGAACTGGTGCGCCTGGGCCTGAATGTGCCGTTGGTATGGCTGGCGCCGCTGGTCGGGCTTTGGCCGGCCAGCCACCTGGGCTGGCCGGGTCTGTTGAGCTACAGCTTGCTGAGCCTGATTGGCCTCTACTGCTGCCGAGGCCGGCTTACTCGACTGGCGTCTTAGGCGGCTCGGCCGGGCTGGTCTCACTCAGTTGTGCGGCCGCCAGTCGGGCCTTGGCGTCGGCACAGGCTTGACGGGCGATGCGCGCGTTCTTGAACCGCCGCCGCAGCCAGAGAACCAGGCCCAGCAGTAACAACGCACCCAGCACCCACAGCTCGTACTTCTTGATGCTGCCCAGCATGCCTTCCAGCACCGCGCCGAAATGGTACGCCGCCGCGCCGAGTGCCGCCGCCCAGACCGCCGCGCCAATGCCGTTGAGTAACAGGTAGCGCAAGGGCGGATAGCCGGACAGGCCAATCGCCACGGGCATCACCGTGCGCAATCCGTAGACAAAGCGGAAGCTCAACACCCAGATATCCGGGTGCTTGCGGATATGTTCCAGGGCTTTGTCGCCCATCAATTGCCAGCGCGGTTTACGTGCCAACAGTTTGCGGCCGTGCTTGCGCCCCATGTAATACCAAAGCTGGTCGCCGGCGTAGCTGCCAAAAAAAGCAACGACCACCACCAGGTTGATATCCATGTACCCACGGAACGCCAGGAAGCCTGCGAGAACGAGTATGGTCTCGCCTTCGAAGAACGTCCCGAGGAAGAGGGCAAAGTAGCCGAAGTCATGCAGAAATTGTTGAAGCATGGTCTGGGTGCTGGCGAAATGAACGCGCAGCCTACGCCTTCGCGATCATTCGTGAAAGTATCGAGATGTGTCACGAAGTGAACAATTCCTACAGAAACGCCGAATGCGACTACAGGTCGCATCGTTAAGCACAACTGTCATACCTTCGTCATAATGGCCGCTTATAACTGCAACACTCGCCCGTAAACGCGGGCTCAGGAGTCTGTCGTGAGCTTTACCCCTGCCAATCGCCTGTTTCCCGCGACCCGTCTGCGTCGCAACCGTCGTGATGATTTTTCTCGCCGTCTGGTCCGTGAAAACGTACTGACCACGAATGATCTGATCCTGCCGGTCTTTGTGCTGGACGGGGAAAACCGTCGGGAAGCCGTGGCGTCGATGCCGGGTGTCGAGCGCTTGACCATTGATTTGCTGCTGGAAGAGGCGGCGAACTGGGTCGAGTTGGGGATTCCGGCGCTGGCGCTGTTCCCCGTTACGCCTGCTGAACTCAAGTCCCTCGATGCCGCCGAAGCCTGGAACCCGCAAGGGATCGCCCAGCGCGCCACCCGTGCGTTGCGTGAGCGCTTCCCGGAATTGGGGGTGATCACCGATGTGGCCCTGGACCCGTTCACCACCCACGGGCAGGATGGCATCCTGGATGAAGACGGCTACGTGCAGAACGACATCACCGTCGACGCGCTGGTCAAGCAAGCCTTGTCTCATGCCGCCGCCGGGGCCCAGGTGGTCGCGCCGTCGGACATGATGGACGGCCGCATCCAGGCGATCCGCGAAGCCCTGGAGCTGGCCGGCCACGTCAATGTGCGGATCATGGCCTACTCGGCCAAATACGCCAGTGCCTACTATGGTCCGTTCCGCGATGCGGTGGGCTCGGCCCTGAACCTGGGCAAGGCCAACAAAGCCTCGTACCAGATGGACCCGGCCAACAGCCATGAAGCCCTGCACGAAGTGGCCGCCGACCTGGCCGAAGGCGCCGACATGGTGATGGTCAAGCCCGGGATGCCTTACCTGGACATCCTTTATCGGGTCAAAGAGGAATTCAAGGTGCCGACCTTTGTCTATCAGGTCAGCGGTGAATACGCCATGCACATGGCCGCGATCCAGAATGGTTGGTTGAGTGAAGGGGTGATCCTCGAATCCCTGACAGCCTTTAAACGTGCTGGCGCTGATGGCATTCTGACCTACTTCGCCGCCCGCGCTGCCCAATTGCTTAGAGAGCAACAATAGCCCTCACAGGAACACTCGATGAATACCGAAGGACTCTCAGAAGTTGCCGTAAAAGACGCCCACCCGGTGGTCGAATCCGTCGCCGAGACCCCGCCGGTGCCGGAGCCGGCGCCGCCGGTGGTGGTCGCCGAAGCGCCGGCCCCGGCGCCAGCGCCTGCCGTGGTGACCAACCTGGATGACAGCAGCCTGTACATCCACCGTGAGTTGTCACAACTGCAATTCAACATCCGCGTGCTGGAACAGGCGCTGGATGAGTCCTACCCGTTGCTGGAACGCCTGAAATTCCTGCTGATTTTCTCCAGCAACCTGGACGAGTTCTTCGAGATCCGCGTCGCCGGCCTCAAGAAGCAGATCACCTTCGCCCGTGAACAAGCCGGCGCCGATGGCCTGCAACCGCATCAAGCCCTGGCGCGCATCAGCGAGCTGGTACACGGGCATGTGGATCGCCAATACGCGATCCTCAACGACATCCTGCTGCCGGAACTGGAAAAACATCAGGTCCGCTTCATCCGTCGTCGCCACTGGACCACCAAGATCAAGACCTGGGTGCGTCGCTACTTCCGCGACGAGATCGCGCCGATCATCACGCCGATCGGTCTCGACCCGACTCACCCGTTCCCGTTGCTGGTCAACAAGAGCCTGAACTTCATCGTTGAGCTTGAAGGTATCGACGCCTTCGGTCGCGATTCCGGCCTGGCGATCATCCCGGCACCGCGTCTGCTGCCACGGATCATCAAGGTACCGGAAGAGGTGGGGGGCGCTGGCGATAACTATGTATTCCTGTCGTCGATGATCCACGCGCACGCCGATGACCTGTTCCAGGGCATGAAGGTCAAGGGCTGCTACCAGTTCCGCCTGACCCGTAACGCCGACCTGGCGCTGGACTCCGAAGACGTCGAAGACTTGGCCCGCGCCCTGCGCGGCGAGCTGTTCTCGCGGCGCTACGGCGATGCGGTGCGTCTGGAAGTGGCCGACACCTGCCCGAAACATCTGTCGGACTACCTGCTCAAGCAGTTCAACCTCGGCGAGAGCGAGCTGTACCAGGTCAACGGCCCGGTCAACTTGACGCGTCTGTTCAGCATCACCGGCCTGGACAGCCACCCGGAGCTGCAATACACGCCGTTCACGCCGCAGATCCCGAAACTGCTGCAAAACAGCGAAAACATTTTCAGCGTGGTCAGCAAGCAGGACATCCTGTTGCTGCACCCGTTCGAGTCCTTCACCCCGGTGGTCGACCTGTTGCGCCAGGCCGCCAAGGACCCGCATGTACTCGCCGTGCGCCAGACCCTGTACCGCAGCGGCGCCAACTCGGAGATCGTCGACGCCCTGGTGGACGCTGCGCGTAACGGCAAGGAAGTCACCGCGGTGATCGAACTGCGCGCGCGCTTCGACGAAGAGTCCAACCTGCAACTGGCCAGCCGCCTGCAAGCGGCCGGCGCGGTGGTGATCTACGGTGTGGTCGGGTTCAAGACCCACGCCAAGATGATGCTGATCCTGCGCCGCGAAGCCGGAGAGATCGTGCGTTACGCGCACTTGGGCACCGGCAACTATCACGCCGGTAACGCCAAGCTCTACACCGACTACAGCCTGCTGACCTCCGACGACGCCTTGTGTGAAGACGTCGGCAAGTTGTTCAGCCAGTTGATCGGCATGGGTAAGACGTTGCGCATGAAGAAGCTGCTGCATGCGCCGTTCACCCTGAAGAAGGGCATGCTCGACATGATCGCCCGCGAGACCCAGTTCGCGCTCGACGGCAAACCGGCGCACATCATCGCCAAGTTCAACTCGCTGACCGATCCGAAGATCATCCGCGCGCTGTACAAGGCCAGCCAGTCCGGCGTGCGTATCGACCTGGTGGTACGCGGCATGTGCTGCCTGCGGCCGGGCATCGCCGGGGTCTCGCACAACATCCATGTGCGCTCGATCATCGGGCGGTTCCTGGAGCACACGCGGGTGTTCTACTTCCTCAACGGCGGGGAGGAGCAGATGTACCTCTCCAGCGCCGACTGGATGGAGCGCAACCTCGACAAGCGCGTGGAGACGTGTTTCCCGGTGGAAGGCAAGAAGCTGATCATGCGGGTCAAGAAAGAGCTGGAAAGTTATCTCACCGATAACACCCACAGCTGGAGCCTGCAGTCGGACGGCCGCTACGTGCGCAACACGCCGACCGGCAACCAGAACCCGCGCAGCGCCCAGGCCACCTTGCTGGAGAGGCTGGGTAGCCCGATTCTCGCGGTGAATTAACCGACCTAATGTGGGAGGGGCGGTGCGACGATTCGACTTGCCCCCGATGGCGGCAGTTCAGTCAAAGTACCAAGTGACTGACACACCGCCATCGGGAGGTCGAATCGTCGCACCGCCCCTCCCACATGTATTTTCGGTGTTCTTTAGCGCACGTTCAGGCTGAAGCCCACCCGCGTCAGCCACTCCGCTTCCTGGGCGAAGTCCGCCTGGGTCAGCTGGTTTTCCTCCAGCCAGCCTTCCGGGAACACCACGTCGAGGCTGTCGCCGCTGGCGCGCAGGGTCACCTGGGGCATTTCCTGGGTGCCACGGATGTGGTGGAACAGGATCGCAAAGCGCAGCAGCACGCACAGGCGGATCAGCTTGATGCCTTCGTCACCGAATTCGGCGAACTTGTCCTTGGGGATATTGCGGCGATGGCCGCGTACCAGCAGCGCGAGCATCTGCTGGTCTTCCCGGGAGAAACCGGCCAGGTCGGAGTGCTCGATCAGGTAGGCGCCGTGCTTGTGGTAATGGTAGTGGGCGATATCCAGGCCCACTTCATGCACCTTGGCCGCCCAGCCCAGCAGTTCGCGCCATACACCGTCTTCCAGGTCCCAGTCCGCGGCCACCTGGTCGAAGGCATGCAGGGCTTTGCGTTCCACGCGGGCCGCTTGTTCCAGATCGGCGTGATAGCGCTCCATCAACGAGCTGAGGGTGCGCTCACGCACGTCCTCATGGTGATGACGGCCGAGCAGGTCGTAAAGCACACCTTCGCGCAGGGCGCCGTCGCAGTGGTCCATGCGTTGCAGTTCGAGGGCGTCGAAGATCGCTTCGAGAATCGCCAGGCCCGCCGGGAAAATCGTGCGGCGGTCGGGCTTGATACCATCGAAGTCGATTTTTTCGGCATCTCCCAGCTTGAACAGCTTGCGCTTGAGCCACGCCAGGCCTTCGGCGTTGACCTCGCCGGTGCCATGGCCGCCGGCTTTCAAGGCCAGGCCGATGGCGCGGATGGTGCCGGACGAGCCGATCGCTTCATCCCACGACAGGCGATGCAGGGCGTGCTCGATGCTCATGATCTCCAGCCGCGCCGCCGTGTAGGCCTGGGCATAACGCGCCGGGGTGATCTTGCCGTCCTTGAAATAACGCTGGGTATAGCTGACGCAGCCCATCTGCAGGCTTTCGCGCAGCAGCGGCTCGAAGCGCTGGCCGATGATGAATTCGGTACTGCCGCCGCCGATGTCCGCCACCAGGCGCTTGCCGGGGGTGTCGGCCAGGGTGTGGGACACGCCGAGGTAGATCAGGCGCGCTTCTTCGCGTCCGGAGATGACTTCCACCGGGTGCCCGAGGATCTCCTCGGCGCGGCGGATGAATTCGCCCCGGTTACGGGCTTCGCGCAACGCGTTGGTGCCGACGATTCGCACAGCACCCGGGGGCATGCCGTTGATCAACTGGGCAAACCGCTTGAGGCAATCGAGCCCGCGCTGCATGGATTCTTCATTGAGCTGGCGCGCGTCGTCGATTCCGGCAGCCAGTTGGACTTTTTCGCCTAGCCGCTCAAGGATGCGGATTTCGCCGTTCTGGGCCTTGGCCACGACCATATGAAAGCTGTTGGAGCCCAGGTCGATGGCGGCGATCAGGGACAGATTCTTGGCTTGGGATTGCGGCATGGTTAGAGGGTCTCGGTCGATAACCTGACCATCGTGCCACGATCGACCGCTGGAGCCAACGCGTAGCGCTCCGGTAATTTTCCTAAGGGTGTCTGCGAGGAATTCTTGTGGGAAATGTAGGGTGGGTTTCTAAATATCCAATGAATGGGGTTTTAGTTTTGTAGGAGTTTTTAACTAGTTGTTGTTGTAAAGCTTTTTATGATTTTCCCTACAGAGTGCTTGTTGATGTTCCTTTGGTTTTTTTGTTTAGGACTACCTCGCGGTCGGGTAAAGGCGACTCTTTGTTTTTACGGCTCCCACACTAACTGATGTGTTATCTGATTCTTTAATGAAGTGCCAAAGCGACAGACTGTCATCCGGCAATATTGCCTGGGTGTTATTTATTTATAGTCGTGCAGGTCCGGAGAAATAAGCCGTTTGGCGCTGGACTTGCCGAGAGATAAATAAAGAACGCCTGATAACTTTCAGTGACAGGTCGAATATGAAAAAAATTGTTGGATTGACTCTCGGTCTCGCTTGCCTGGCTGCGGCCATCAGTGCTAACGCATCCACCAGTGCCGAACTGGTCGTCAGGGGCACGATCAAACCCGCTGCCTGCAACCTCAGCATGACTGGCGGCGGCATTATCAATTACGGCGATATTCCTTCGGGCCAACTCTCCCAGACGGCGTTCAACCCGCTTCGGGAAATGACCACGCCCCTGTCCGTCAATTGCGGCACCGGCAGCGCTCCGTTCGGGCTGACATTCACCGACCTGCAGGCCGGCAGCAGGGTAACGGGCATTCTCAGCGCCCTTGGCGCAGGTTATACCGAGGTGCATAACTTCGGCTTGGGTTCGGTCGCTGGCAAAAATACCGGTGGTTATGCGGTTACGCTCAGGGACCTCAGATCGCCGAGCAAAACGCTGACGGCTATTACACGTGTCGGCGAAGGCGCGGCCTGGCAGAGCAGTGATGGCAAAGTCGCGAAATCGCCTAACCAATCTTCGTGGCGCAGTGGCACTTCGCTCATTCCGGCCGAACTCTCTCAACTGACCGGGACTATCGCAGTACGGGCCGTGATCAACAAAGGCCAAGACTTGAACCTGGCTCGCGACGTTACTCTTGATGGTCGCGCAACGCTTACTTTGGTTTACCTCTAAGCGGCTGAAATACAGCCGATCAAAGAACGCACGCGTTCTGATCGGCTGTTTTCATGTGGGTGCTTGGCTATCAATTGCCAACTTCATGGTCTGCGGGGAACACTGAGTGCGTAGTCTTTCAGTAATAAATAATCTGCTGTTGTTGTGTGCAAGTGTGTGCCTGTGTTTTACCGGCATGGTATTGGCGGACGGAATGTTGCCGGAAACCTCGGTTGTGGTTCTTTATGAGGAACAAGGCGAGGCCACGATAAATATCAAGAACACCGATTCGGGGCCGGCGCTGCTTCATTCAGTCGTACTGAACGTGCCCGAAGACGTAGAGCCCCTATTGATTGTCACGCCGCCTATTGCGCGTGTGGAACCCGGTGAAACCCAGTTGGTGCGTTTCATCAGCACCTTGGAAGCACCGCTGAAGACCCAGCGCTTGAAGCGTGTGTCCTTCGAGGGTATTCCGCAGGCGCGTGCCGCAGGGGGTGCGACCATCGGTATCACCCTTCGGCAGAATCTGCCGCTGATCCTGCACCCCAAAGGCTTGCCTCAACATCACACGCCCTGGGAGCTGCTGAAGTGGCGGCGGGCAGGAGAGATGCTGGCTGTTCACAACGACAGTGCTTATGTGGTGCGCCTGGCGCCGGAGGTGCAGTTGCTGCCCCAGCGGGTTCTGGCGACGTTGCCGCGTGCTTACATTTTGCCGGGGGAGGCGTTGACGGCGAAGGTTGACGGAACATTGGACGGCTTGGCCGAAGTCGAGATCCAGCCCGCCACGGTCTATGGGTTTTCGGTAGACAGCTACCGCGCCCCGATCAGTACCGATGGGGGTTGAGCGGCTTATGAAAAACCTGTCGAGTAATACGCCTGCGGTTTCCATCCGGTCTCGCCGCCCCACGCTGCTCATCGGGTTTGCGACCCTGTGGAGCTTGCCCGGCCTGGCTCCAGCGCTCGAGTTGGGCGAGGGTTTCGACCTCGCGGCACTGACCACCCACGGTATTGACCCGAAGGTCTCCGACTACTTCCGCAGTGCGGCGCGTTTTCGCGAAGGCGTCCAGGTGGTAGGGCTGCGGGTCAACGGGAACCCGCTCGGGTCAGTCGATGCGCGGTTCGACGCACAGGGGCAATTGTGTTTCACCCCGGGCTTGCTCGAGAAAGCCGGGTTGGTGCAGCCCCGCGCCGTTGTCCGCAAAGGCGCCTCACCGGACCAGGCCTGCCATGACTTCCTGGGCGCCTTCCCGACGACGATGGTTCGGCTCCGGCCCGGCATCGATGAGGTGGCACTGGTGGTGCCGACCCAGTCATTGCGTGAACCCCAGTGGGAGGTCGGGGACTTTGCCCAGGGTGGCGCAGCGGCGATGTTCAACTATGACGTGCTGGGTTTCGACAACCGTTCGCGCAGTGAGTCCAGCCGGTTCGTGTCGGCCTACACCGAAGCAGGCTTCAACCTGGGCGACTGGATTGTCCGCAGCCGCCAATTCTATGTGTCCGACAATGGCGACGCGCGCACCGAACACCTGTACGCCTTCGCCCAGCGGGATCTGGCTGCGCTGCGATCGACGTTCCAGGTGGGCCAGCTCTCCAGCAACAATCCGCTGTTTGGCGGCATCCAGTTGTCCGGTGTGCAGTTTTCCCCCGATGGCCAGTCGCGGGTGCCGGCGGGCGGCAATAATGCGGTGGTCGAGGGGCTGGCCCAGAGTCAGTCGCGGATTGAAGTGCGCCAGTCCGGCGTGCTGATCCATAGCACGCTGGTGCCCGAAGGCCCCTTCCGGCTGACCGGGTTGCCTTTGCTCAATGGCACCAGCGACCTCGAAGTCAGCGTGATCGATGTACGCGGCGCCAAGCGCAGTTTCGTGGTGCCGGCGGCTTCGTTCGCGGGGGCAGCCCCGGCGGCGCCCGGCTATTATTTTTCGCTGGGCAAGGTGCGCGAAAACAGCGACGCGCAGGCGCCGTCGCCGGTGGTCGCCATGGGCAGCGGCACCTGGGGCCTGGGGCGTGAATCGTCGGCGGGGTTTGGCTTATTGAGCACCGATGAATACTGGTCGGCAGGCGGCACCCTGAGCAGCGTCTTTTTCCAGCGGGTTGCGGTTGGCGCTCGCCACAATGTGTCCCGAGACGGCCGTAACGCGGTGTCGGGTTCGCGTAGCAGCGTGTCCGTGAGCAGCCCGGTCTACGCCAATATAGACGTCAACTTCAGCGCCACCACCCAGACCCGGGGGTATCGCGAGGTGCTTGAAGCGGGCCGCTCGTTCAAGGCCGACGAGTTGGGTTCGCGCTTCAAGAACCAGTACACGGCGGGCATGAGCTGGGCCGATCCAACCCTGGGCGCGTTCTCCCTGGGTTATTCGCGCAGCGCGCAATTTGACCGGCAAACGGCCGAACATGTGTTTGCTTCGTGGAACAAGTCGTTCAGTCACGTCGATGTTGCTTTGATCGCCGACTCGCAGGTGGGCGGCACGCGGCCACGGCGTGACGCCAGCGTTGCCGCCGGCCGGCGCGATAGCACGGTGGACAATGATCTGTCGGTACGGTTACAGATCAGCGTGCCGCTGGGCGGTGATCGTCGTGTGAACAGCTACGTCAGCCGGCGTGGTCACCAGTCCCGCGCTGGCACGGCACTCAGCGAACGGGTCAATGACTATGTGAATTACGAGGTAGGAGTCGAGCGCGACCTCAGCGCCCGCGAACAAGCGGTTCGCGGCCATGTGGACCTGCTGCCGCGCTACACCCGCGTCGGCCTGGGCGTCAGCCGAGATGCCCAGGGCACCGGTTATACGGGGCAACTGCAAGGCGGCATCGTCGCGCACGAAAACGGCCTGACCTTCTCGCCCTATCCCGTGCAGGACACGTTCGGCATCGTCTCCGTGGGGGATATCGGCTCCGCGAAAGTCGAAACCCCCCAGGGGCCGGTGTGGACCGACTTCACCGGGCAGGCCGTGATTGCCGGCTTGCCCGCGTATGCCAACAGCCGCGTCGAAGTGCAGACGCAGTCGTTGCCCAGGCGGGTTGACCTGAAGAACGGCACCCAGGTGCTCGCCGCCGGTCGCGGGTCCTTCAATACCGTCGCGTTCGATGTGGTGACAGTGCGCCGCGTGTTGCTCACCGCCAGCGATCAGCACGGTCAGCCGTTGCCCCAGGGCGCGTCGGTGTTCGGCCAGGATGGCCGCTTCCTCACCAGCGTGGTGGGCGAAGGCATGATTTTCCTGAATGACGTCAATGAGTCGCAAAGCCTGCGGGTTTCGTTGCCGGACTCTTCCACCTGCCAACTGAGCCTTGACCCCGGAACCCAGCCTGACCATGACAAGTTCTATGAGACCACGACGGCGGTGTGCCATGGCCGCTAAGTGGAGAAGCGCGGGCGTCGTCCTGTTCTGCGCGCTGTTGATGGCCCAGGGCGTGCGCGCTGAAAACTGCCGGTTGTCCGTGAGCCAGCCGCGCCTCGACTATGGCGTCATTCGCAGGGAGGCCGTCGTCCAAAGCACCTCCGTGGCCCTCGGCACCCGCACGCTGCACCTGAACGTCGTGTGTACGCAGCCTTCGATGATTGCGTTGCGCTTCATCGGTGCGGCGGATGGGCAAGGTTTCCGGTTTGACCGCCAGGGGCGTATGCGCCTGAGTCTCAAGCATGCCCAGGTCGATGGGCGCGCCGTCGAGTGGGGGGTGGCGCACTTGCCCGGTGAAACCGTCAGCGGGGCGTTGTTGCCGGGCCAGGTCCTGGTGGCACGCGCAGCAGGTCAAGCGCTGGTCGGCCAGCGCCTGACGGCCCAGGTCGATGTCGATATCGACCTGCCTTCCGATGCCCTGCAGGTCCGCGATGAAACGCGGCTGGAGGGGCGGGGCACCTTCGAGCTGGTCAGCCCGGCTGCCCCACCGAGCCGATGAAGTTGGCCAGTTCGGGGGTGCGGGGGTTGGCGAACAGCGCCTGGGGCGGGCCCACTTCATGCACCTTGCCCTGGTGCATGAACACCAGTTTGTCCCCGACTTCGCGGGCGAAACGCATTTCGTGGGTCACCATGATCAGGGTCATGCCGTCCTTGGCCAGTTGGCGCACCACGCTAAGCACTTCATTGACCAGTTCCGGGTCCAGCGCCGAGGTGATCTCGTCGCACAGCAGCACCTTGGGCGACATGGCCAGGGCGCGGGCTATCGCGACGCGTTGTTGCTGGCCACCGGACAGGCGATCAGGGAAGGCGTCGAACTTCTCGCCCAGGCCGACCCGCTCCAGCATCTGCCGCGCCAACTGGGCGGCCTTGGCCTTGGGCACTTTCTGCACCACCTGCGGCGCGAGCATGACGTTTTCGCCCACCGTCAGGTGCGGGAACAGGTTGAACTGCTGGAACACCATGCCGACTTTCTGCCGCAGGCTGCGCAGGTCGGCGCGGGCGGCGTCGAGGTATTCGCCGTCGACTTCGATCACGCCGTCGTTGATCGACTCCAGGCCATTGAGGGTGCGCAGCAAGGTCGACTTGCCCGAGCCGCTGCGGCCGATGATCGCGACGACCTGGCCTTCTTCAACGGTCAAGTCGATGCCCTTGAGCACATGGTGATCGCCGTAATACTTATGCAGGGCGGAAATTCTAAGCAGAGGCATGCAGTCTCCTTTCCAGGTAGCGCGCACTGAGGGACAAGGGGTAGCAGAGCAGGAAGTAACCGAGGGCCACCAGGCCGTAGACCATAAAGGGCTCGAACGTGGCGTTGGCGAGCATGCCGCCGGTCTTGGTCAGTTCGGTGAAGCCGATGATCGAGGTCACCGCGGTGCCTTTGACCACTTGCACCGAGAACCCCACGGTAGGCGCCACGGCAATCCGCAGGGCCTGGGGCAGGATCACGTAGCGCAGCTGTTCCAGCGGGCTCAGGGCCAGGCTGGCCGAGGCTTCCCACTGCCCGTGGGCGATGGAGTCGACGCAGCCGCGCCAGATCTCGGCGAGGTAGGCGCTGGTAAACAAGGTCAAGGCAATCGCCGCCGCCAGCCAGGGCGAGATATCCACCCCGAGCAGGGCGACGCCGAAAAACACCAGGAACAGCTGCATCAACAGCGGCGTGCCCTGGAACAGTTCGATATAGGTGCGGGCGACATTGCGCGGGAAGGCTTTGCGGCTGATACGCATCGTCATCACCAGCAGGCCGATCAGGCCACCGCCCACAAACGCCACCAGCGACAGCAACAGTGTCCATTGCAGGCCGACGAGCAGGTTGCGCACGATGTCCCAGAAGGAAAAATCACTCATCGGCTGTTCCTCATCACAAACCGGCGGCCGATCCAGTTGAGCAACTGGCGAATCATCAACGCCATGCACAGGTACACCAGGGTGGTCAGGGCATAGGTCTCAAAGGCGCGGAAGTTGCGCGACTGGATGAAGTTGGCGGCAAAACTCAGCTCTTCGGTGGCGATCTGCGAACACACCGCCGAGCCGAGCATCACAATGATGATCTGGCTGCTCAGGGCCGGCCACACCTTGCCCAGCGCCGGCAGCAGCACCACATGGCGGAACGCCTCGAAGCGCGTCATCGCCAGGGCGGCGGCAGCCTCCAGCTGACCACTGGGGATCGCCTGGATGCCGGCGCGGATGATCTCGGTGGAATAGGCGCCCAGGTTGATCACCATCGCCAATACCGCCGCTTGCCACTCGGTGATTTTCAGCCCCAGGGAGGGCAGGCCGAAGAAGATGAAAAACAACTGCACCAGAAATGGCGTGTTGCGGATCAACTCGACATACACCCCGAAGAACCAGGCGAACGGCTGGATTTTCCACGCCCGCACCACTGCGCCGACGGTGCCCAGGGCGACCCCCAGGATTGCGCCGATCGCCGTCAGTTCAAGGGTGAACAGGGCGCCGCGCAACAGCAGGTCGGTATTGGCCAGCACCGGCACAAAGTCGAATTGATAGGCCATGAATCAGCTCCGTCGCGGGCTTCAGAGATCAGCAGGCAGAGGTTCTTTCAGCCACTGCATTGCATTCTTTTCCAGGCTGCCGTCAGCCTTGGCCGCCACCAGGATCTGGTTGACCTTCTCCAGCAGCGCCGGCTCGTTCTTGTTCACGCCCACGTACACCGGCGAATCCTTGAGCTTCACTTTCAGCGCCGGCACGCGTTTCGGGCTGCGCTCGCTGATCGCAACCATCACCACGTTGCCGCTGGCGATCAGGTCGACCTGGCCGGCCAGGTAGGCGGCGATGGTCGAATTGTTGTCTTCGAAGCGCTTGATCGTGGCTTCCTTGGGCGCGACGGCCGTCAGCTCGATGTCTTCGATGGCGCCGCGGGTCACGCTGATGGTCTTGCCCTTGAGGTCGTCGGTGCTGCTGATGGCGGCGTCAGGCGGGCCGAACACGGCCAGGTAGAACGGCGCGTAGGCCTTGGAGAAGTCGATGACCTTTTCCCGCTCGGGGTTCTTGCCCAGGCTGGAAATCACCAGGTCGACCTTGCCGGTCGTGAGGAACGGGATGCGGTTGGTGCTGTTGACCGGGGTCAGCTCCAGTTTGACCTTGAGCTGGTCGGCCAGCAGCTTGGCGGTGTCGATGTCCAGGCCGCGTGGTTTCATGTCGGGGCCGACCGAGCCGAACGGCGGGAAGTCCTGGGGCACGGCGACCTTCAAGGTGCCGCGGGCAACGATATCGTCCAGACCGTTGGCCTGGGCGGGTGCCTGGCTCAGCATCAGGCTGGCAAACAGGGCGGTGAGCAGGGCGCTGTAGCGCTTGGTCATGGGAACTCTCCGAGAAGGGCGAAGGGGCATTCTGTTTTTGCCCAGTGCACAGCCCATGCCATCCCGGCTCGGTTCGTCTGCAAGGCCGGGATTTGTTGAGCTTCGGTGGTCTTACTGGTCTGAACAGTGAGCGCGGCTTTCGCACCTTTTTCGAGCGCCGCCCAAAGCGCGCGAGCCCCTTTGGGGCGTGGCTTGCCGCTGGGCACGAATAGCTTTACAACTAGCCGCTCAGTTGTCTGGAACCTTGAGTTTTTTATGAATTCCATCGCCCAAGCGGTACCGGAAGCGGCCTTGCAGGCCATCCGCAAACTGATCAAGGAGCAAGGCTTCGGGCCGGGCGACGCACTGCCGTCCCAGCGCGACCTGGCGCTGCAGTTGGGCGTGAGCCGGGCGTCATTGCGCGAAGCGTTGTCGTCCCTGAGTGCCTTGGGGGTGGTCAGCGTGCAGCCGGGCAAAGGCGTGTTCGTGCAAGAGGCACAGGAGCCGCCGGGGTTTGCGTGGCCCTTCGCGGCCCAGGCGACGCCGCTGGATATCTTCCAGTTGCGCTATGCCCTGGAAGGGTTTGCGGCAGGGTTGGCGGCCGTTACGCTGACCATTGATGAACTGGATAGCCTGGAAGAGAATGTCGAAGCCATGCGCAAGGTGCTCAAGGCCGGCGACTTCGAAGCGGCCGCGCGGCTGGACTTCGAATTCCACCAGCGCATCCTCCTCGCCAGCGGCAACCAGGCGATGGTCAGCATCCTGAGTGCCAGCGCCGAGGTGTTCCTGGAGAGCCAGAAGCTACCGTTCATCCGGCCAGAGCGGGCCATGGAAACCTGGCAGGAGCACCGCAGAGTCTTGCGCGCCCTGGCCCGGCGCGCGAGCGCGGCGGCGCAGAAAACCATGCAGGAACATGTACGTAATGCGGCGTTGCGCACCGGGATTGCTTTCGTGACTCCCGTAGCGCCGTGAGCGAGGCGATACCCAAACTCATGCGCCACCATAGCAAGACTCAATCAGAGGCGGCTTCCTGAACGAGGGAAGGGCAGCTATGATGGGCCACGTTTTTTTTGCTTACAATCCGGAGACATCCATGAGCAACGATCTTATCAAGCACGTCACCGACGCGACCTTTGAGGCCGAAGTACTCAAGGCTGCTGGCCCGGTGCTGGTTGACTACTGGGCTGAATGGTGTGGCCCTTGCAAAATGATCGCTCCGGTTCTGGACGACATTGCAACCGAGTACGACGGCAGATTGACCATTGCCAAGCTGAACATCGACGAAAACCAGGAAACCCCGGCCAAGCATGGCGTGCGTGGTATTCCGACCCTGATGCTGTTCAAGGACGGCGAAGTCGCAGCGACCAAAGTGGGCGCGCTGTCGAAGTCCCAACTGGCTGCATTCATCGACGTGAACCTCTAAGCGTCGTCAAAAAGGCCCCGCAAATTGCGGGGCTTTTTCGTGAAACAGGGCTAGACGCTCCGAAACTCAGGTGGTACATTCGGCCCCGCACTGGTTTCTCCACTGCCCCCTGCAAGCCGTCGCCGACGCATTCCTTTTCGATTAGTACGCGATCCTGTCGCCTTCTCTGCGGCGCGGCCTCATTAAGCCAAAAGCTTAATTTCCCCCCTCCATAAATGATTACGTCATTCCTATATGAATCTGACTGAACTCAAGCAAAAGCCGATTACCGAACTGCTCGAATTGGCCGAACAGATGGGCATAGAAAATATGGCCCGTTCGCGCAAGCAGGACGTGATTTTCTCCTTGCTCAAAAAGCACGCGAAAAGCGGCGAGGAAATCTCCGGTGATGGCGTGCTGGAGATTCTCCAGGACGGCTTCGGCTTCCTCCGCTCTGCAGACGCTTCCTATCTCGCCGGCCCAGACGATATCTACGTCTCGCCGAGCCAGATCCGCCGCTTCAACTTGCGCACCGGTGACACCATCGTTGGCAAGATCCGTCCTCCGAAGGAAGGCGAGCGTTATTTCGCCCTGCTCAAGGTCGACACGATCAACTTCGATCGTCCAGAGAACGCGAAAAACAAGATTCTCTTCGAGAACCTGACCCCGCTGTTCCCGACCGTGCGAATGAAGATGGAAGCCGGCAACGGTTCCACCGAAGACTTGACCGGTCGTGTGATCGACCTGTGCGCCCCAATCGGCAAGGGCCAGCGCGGCCTGATCGTCGCACCGCCGAAAGCCGGTAAGACCATCATGCTGCAGAACATTGCAGCGAACATCGCACGTAACAACCCTGAAGTTCACCTGATCGTGCTGCTGATCGATGAACGTCCGGAAGAAGTGACCGAAATGCAGCGCACCGTGCGCGGCGAAGTGGTTGCCTCGACGTTCGATGAGCCGCCAACCCGTCACGTGCAGGTTGCCGAAATGGTGATCGAGAAGGCCAAGCGCCTGGTCGAACACAAGAAAGACGTGGTGATCCTGCTCGACTCCATCACCCGTCTGGCCCGTGCCTACAACACCGTGATCCCGAGCTCCGGCAAGGTATTGACCGGTGGTGTCGATGCCCACGCCCTGGAGAAACCGAAACGTTTCTTCGGCGCCGCGCGGAATATCGAAGAAGGCGGCTCGCTGACCATCATCGCCACCGCGCTGGTTGAAACCGGCTCGAAGATGGATGAAGTGATCTACGAAGAGTTCAAGGGTACCGGCAACATGGAACTGCCCCTGGACCGTCGTATCGCTGAAAAGCGTGTGTTCCCGGCGATCAACATCAACCGCTCCGGCACCCGCCGTGAAGAGTTGCTGACAGCCGACGACGAACTGCAGCGCATGTGGATTCTGCGCAAGCTGCTGCACCCGATGGATGAAGTCGCGGCCATCGAGTTCCTGATCGACAAGCTGAAAACCACCAAGACCAACGACGAGTTCTTCCTGTCGATGAAGCGTAAGTAATACGACGTTTCAGGTCCAAAAAAATGGCGTCCTTCGGGGCGCCATTTTTTTTGTATCTAGAAAGGGAGGTTTGAGCGCTTAAAGTGTCAGTTAAGAAACAAAAGGATGAGCGAGGCTACGCTCGTTCCCATTCGTTTCTGGCTGACTCTGGATTTATGACCATTCTTGCTTACCGAAGAGACATTGATGGCTTGCGTGCTGTCGCTGTCCTCGCAGTCGTGCTGTTCCACTTTGGCGTTCCGGGTGTTACTGGCGGCTTTGTGGGGGTCGATGTTTTTTTTGTGATTTCCGGCTTCCTGATTACCTCGATCATCTGGCGCGAACGCCAGGCCGGGCGTTTCAGTTTCGTGGGCTTCTGGGCGCGCCGTGCCCGGCGTATCTTGCCGGCGTTGTTCGTGATGATGGCCGCGACACTGGCCGTGGGCTGGTTTTTGCTGGCGCCCAAGGACTATGAAGAGCTGGGGCGGTCGGCGCACTACCAGGTGATCTTCACCTCTAACCTGCTGTTTTCACGCCAGCACGGTTATTTCGATGCTGCCTCCGACATCAAGCCCTTGCTGCACACCTGGTCGCTGGCGGTGGAGGAGCAGTTCTACATCCTGTTCCCGCTGCTGCTGGCCCTGCTTTCAAGCCGTTTGAAACACTGGCGCCTGGCGTTGTTCGCGGTGCTGCTGGTGTCGTTTGGCATGAGTGTCTGGGCGGTTTCCCATCAGCCGCAGAAAGCCTTCTACCTGCTGCATATGCGTGCCTGGGAATTGCTGGCCGGCGCCATGCTGGCGGTCATGCCGAAGGTTGAGTGGCGCGCCTCGCCGCCCCTGGCGCAAGCGGTCAGCCTGGCTTCCCTGGCATTGATCCTGGCCGCCATATTCGGTTTCGACCGGCATACACCGTTCCCTGGCGCGGCCGCTTTGCTGCCGGTGCTGGGCGTGGTCGGGTTGATCTGGGCCAATGGGCAGCAAGCCACCTGGGTCGGGCGGCTACTGAGTTCGCGGCTGATGGTGGGCCTGGGGCTTATTTCTTATTCCTGGTACCTGTGGCATTGGCCGGTGTTCGTGTACGCCAACTACGCAGCGGTTGATGGCTTGAGCGTGGCTGAATTGGCCGGGTTGATGCTGCTGAGCCTGGTGCTGGGTTATTTGTCCTGGCGCTTCGTGGAGACGCCGTTCCGGGAAAAGCGCCTGCTGGCCGGGCGCAAGGCGATCCTGGCTGGCGCCGCGGCCGGCATTTTGTGTCTCGGCCTTACTGGCCTGGCATTGCGGGAAGCTGATGGCGTGCCGTGGCGCCTGTCCGAACAGGCATTGCGTTATGCCCAGGCGAAGAAGTGGAGCCCGGAGCTGACGGCCTGCCTGGCGGACAAGAACACCCCGGATGAGCGGCTGTTCTGCCATTTCGGCCCACAAAGCCACTCGGTGTCCGCGCTGGTCTGGGGCGACAGCCACGCCACCGCATTGATTCCGGCGCTGAAGGATGCGGCCAAACGGCACGATATCAGTCTGGTCCAGGCCAGTTTCGCCGGTTGCGTACCGTTGGACGGTCTGGAGAACATCACCCAGTGCGCGCATTTCAACCAGCGCGTCGAGCAGGCCCTGGCCGAACAGTCGTTCAGCGATGTGGTGCTGGCGGCGCGCTGGAGCCTGTACCTCTATGGGCAGATATCGGGCGACAAGGAACATGCGCTCAAAGACCCGGGCACCGGCAAGTACGTGCGTGCCGTGGCCGAGCAGCGTTTCGAACAGGGCCTGCGTGAACGCATCCAGGGGCTGCGTGCCGCCGGGCACCATGTGTGGCTGATCAAGGAAGCACCGCTGCAGGAAATCATCGTGCCGTACCGCCTCAGTCGCCTGGCCATGATGCACCGGCCGGTGGACGGCGAAGGGCTCCCCGTGGCGGAGCACGAGAAGCGCCAGGCCTTTATCACTCGACTGTTTGACGAGCTGGCCGCCGCCGACAGTGGCGTCACCGTGCTGGACCCCGCGCCCCTGCTGTGCGGCGCCGACGGCCTGTGCCGGGTCGAGCTCGACGGCCGCGCGCTGTACACCGACGATAACCACCTCTCCGACGTCGGCGCGCGACACGTCCAGGCGTTCCTGGAACCGCTGTTCCGTTCGCTGCAATCACGGGGGCTGACGGCCAATTAAGCTGCCAGCCGTCCTCAGAGCAGGTAGGATGTACGCCTATTTTACGGGTGGCATGGTTAATGAAATTCAAGGATCTTCGGGATTTCGTGCAGCAACTTGAGCAGCGCGGAGAGTTGAAACGCATCCACGTGCCGGTTTCGCCGGTGCTGGAAATGACTGAGATTTGCGACCGTACCCTGCGCAACAAGGGCCCGGCGCTGCTGTTCGAGAACCCGACCGGTTTTGATATCCCGGTGCTCGGCAACCTGTTCGGCACCCCCGATCGCGTGGCCTTTGGCATGGGCGCCGAGTCGGTCAGCGAATTGCGCGAGATCGGCAAGTTGCTGGCGTTCCTCAAGGAGCCCGAGCCACCCAAGGGCTTGAAGGACGCCTGGTCGAAGCTGCCGATCTTCCGCAAGATCATTGCCATGGCGCCCAAGGTGGTCAAGGACGCGGTGTGCCAGGAAGTGGTCATCGAAGGCGATGACGTCGACCTGGGCATGCTGCCGGTGCAGACCTGCTGGCCCGGCGATGTCGGCCCGCTGATCACCTGGGGCCTGACCGTCACCAAGGGCCCGAACAAGGATCGCCAGAACCTCGGCATCTACCGTCAGCAAGTGATCGGCCGCAACAAGGTGATCATGCGTTGGCTGAGCCACCGCGGCGGCGCGCTGGACTTCCGTGAATGGTGCGAAAAGCACCCCGGCAAGCCGTTCCCGGTCTCCGTGGCCCTGGGCGCCGACCCGGCCACCATCCTCGGCGCCGTGACCCCGGTGCCGGACAGCCTGTCCGAATACGCCTTCGCCGGCCTGCTGCGCGGCAACCGCACCGAGCTGGTGAAGTGCCGTGGCAACGACCTGCAAGTGCCGGCCACCGCGGAAATCATCCTCGAAGGCGTGATCCACCCCGGCGAAATGGCCGACGAAGGCCCCTACGGCGACCACACCGGCTACTACAACGAAGTCGACAGCTTCCCGGTGTTCACCGTCGAGCGCATCACTCATCGGATCAAGCCGATCTACCACAGTACCTACACCGGCCGTCCGCCGGATGAGCCGGCGATTCTCGGTGTGGCGCTGAACGAAGTGTTCGTGCCGATCCTGCAGAAGCAGTTCCCGGAAATCACCGACTTCTACCTGCCGCCGGAAGGCTGTTCGTACCGCATGGCCATCGTGACCATGAAGAAGTCGTACCCAGGCCATGCCAAGCGGGTCATGCTCGGCGTGTGGTCGTTTTTGCGACAGTTCATGTACACCAAGTTCGTTATCGTCACCGACGACGACATCAACGCCCGCGACTGGAACGACGTGATCTGGGCCATCACCACGCGCATGGACCCCAAGCGCGACACGGTGATGATCGACAACACGCCGATCGACTACCTCGACTTCGCCTCGCCGGTCTCGGGCCTGGGCTCGAAGATGGGCCTGGATGCCACGCACAAATGGCCGGGTGAGACCACCCGCGAGTGGGGCAGGGTGATCGTCAAGGACGAAGCCGTGACGGCGCGTGTCGATGCGATCTGGAAAGAGTTGGGAATAGATTGATGCGTGTGACCCTGCAACCTTCCGGCGCCGTATTGGAGCTGGTCCCCGGTGAGCGAATCCTCGAAGGTGCGCGCCGCCTGGGCTACGAATGCCCGCAAGCCTGTCGCAATGGCGTGTGCCACGTGTGCGCGGCGCTGTTGGTGGACGGCCGGGTGCGGCAGTCCGGTGAAATACGCGACCACGGGGAGTTCTACACCTGCATCGCCGAGCCGCTGGAGGATTGTGTGGTGTTGTGGGATGGCGTGCTGGCGCCGGGAGAGTTGCCGTTGCGCAAGTTGTCGTGCCAAGTGAGTGAATGCGTGCAAGTCGGTGGCGATGTATGGCGCGTGCGCTTGCTCGCCCCGGCCGGCAAGGCCGTGCGTTACCACGCCGGGCAATACCTGATGATTGAACGGGATAACGGCGAGAAGTCGGCGTTTTCCCTGGCTTCGGCGCCCCACGCCGGACGCGAACTGGAACTGCACGTGCTGGCCCGCGAGGACAGCGCGCGCAATCTGATCGAGCAATTGCAGCGCAACCGGATGGCCCGCATTGAGCTGCCGTTTGGCGATACCCACCTGGCCGAGCTGCCCGATGGGCCGTTGGTGCTGATCGCCGCGGGCACCGGCATGGCGCAGATGCACAGCCTGATCGAGCACTGCCGCGCCACCGGCTTCAAACACCCGGTGCATCTGTATTGGGGCGTGCGGCGTCCGGAAGATTTCTACGAGATCGAGCATTGGGATCAATGGCAGCAGCTGCCCAACCTGTTCTTGCACAAAGTGGTCAGTGACCTGTGCGGCTGGGAAGGACGCTGTGGGCTGTTGCATGAAGCGGTGTGCGAAGACATCCACGACCTCAAAGGCGTGCATGTCTACGCCAGCGGTTCACCGGCGATGATCTACGGCACATTGGATGCGCTGGTGGCTGCGGGCATGGATGCACACCAGATGCGCGCCGACGTATTCGCCTACGCCCCGCGGCCCTGAAACCTACGCCGGCTCTGGTGGAGGAGCTGGCGTTGCTGTCAGAAACGCACGCCGGTCGTGATCATCGCCGCATTGAACCCCAGCAGCACCAACTCCGCCGCCACCGGCCCGTAATGGGTGCCCACGGACGGTATGATCACCGGCGCCACGCCGAAACGGTTCAACGGGATTTTGTCGCGGTACTTGCCGCGATAGCCCTGGATCGCCCCGCCGGTCAGTTTCAGATACACCGGATAGTCGGTCATGTCATAGCGTTTGCCCGCGTAGACGTAGTACGAGCGTTGGCTGAACGAGTTGCGGAACGTCGCCGCCCCATACACCAAACCTGACGCTTCATTGCGCTCCAGGCCAAGCAAATCCTGGTTGTTGTTGTGGTCCGGGTCGGGGGAGAAGTGCCGGGTGTAGACGCTGGTCTGCGCATACCAGAAGCCCTTGTCATCGTCGACGGGCGGGGTTTCGACAGCGAGAGCGGTGGTGGCCTGGGCCAGGAGCAGCAGGCCCGGCAATCGTAATTTTTTCATAGGTGCGACCTCGAGTAATCGGTGTGAGGGGTGACCGACTGAGTCGTGCCAGCTGCGCTATTTTGACGGTCAAGCGCTTTGCCGGGCTGAACCGGAGCTGAAAATACTGGGATTGCTTCTGGAGAATGCGGTGGTCGTTCAGCCTATTGTACTTTTTTGCCGTATGGTCACAGCAGCGCGTTTTATTACGGTAGAGTTGCTAACAATTGGTAACACATAGGAGGCGAGCCACTTTTCGCCATGACCGCCATCGAATCCGATCTTTTGCAATTGGCTTACCCTCCGCGGCTCGATCTGGGACCGCAACTCACGCACGAACAGTTGATGAACTCGATGCAGGCCACCATGGCCCGGCATAAGGGCGGGCCGGTCTGGCTATTCGCTTACGGTTCGCTGATCTGGCGGCCGGAATGTTCATCGACCGAGCGGGTTCGGGCGCGAGTCCATGGCTATCACCGTGGTTTGTACCTGTGGTCCCACGAGCATCGGGGTACGCCGGAGTTGCCCGGGTTGGTGTTCGGCCTGGATCGTGGCGGCTCGTGCAGCGGGTTTGCCTACCGCCTGCCGGAAGATCAGTTAGAAGCCTCGCTGTACGCCTTGTGGCAGCGCGAAATGCCTTACCCCTCCTATCGGCCGCACTGGCTCAGTTGCCGTCTGGAAGATGGCAGTCGGGTGCAGGCATTGGGGTTTGTATTGGAGCGGCACCTGCCGAGCTACGCTGGCAATCTGCCCGACATCGTGCTCAGCCACGTGCTGCAAAGCGCTTGCGGGCGTTACGGCACGACGCGCGATTATGTCGAGCAGACCGTCAACGCCCTGCGCAGCCACGCCATGCCAGACAAAAACCTGGAGGCGCGGCTCAAGCGTTGTGCCAAGGATTGCTCAGGCGATTAACGCGCCAAACGCAGGAAATATGAGCCAATGCATGTTCTCTACGAACATGTCGCGAATAGACAGGTGATGGTCGAGGACACCGCCCCTCCCACATTCAAGCGCATTTCACCTCGGCAGGCGGGTTTGCACGACCACCTTACCCACCGCCTTGCGCTGCCCCAGGTCATTGATCGCCTGGGCCGCCTGTTCCAGCGGATACACCTGCGACACCAGCGGTTTCAACTTGCCCTCGGCATACCAACCAAACAGCTGCTGGAAGTTTGCCGCATTGTCCTGCGGCTGGCGCTGGGCGAACGCGCCCCAGAACACTCCGACCACGGCCGCGCCCTTGAGCAGCGCCAGGTTCACCGGCAGCTCCGGAATGCGCCCGCTGGCAAAACCCACCACCAACAGGCGGCCGTTCCAGGCGATGGCGCGGATGGCCTGGTCAAACAAGTCGCCGCCCACCGGGTCGTAGATCACGTCGGCGCCGTTCCCGTCGGTCAGACGCTTGACCTCATCTTTCAGGCTGGCTTCGCTGTAGTTGATCAGCTCATCGGCGCCGGCAGCCTTGGCCACCGCCAGTTTGTCGGCGCTGCTGGCGGCGGCGATGACCCGGGCGCCCATGGCCTTGCCGATTTCCACGGCAGCCAGGCCCACGCCGCCGGAGGCGCCGAGGACCAGCAAGGTTTCGCCGGGTTGCAGGTTGGCCCGTTGCTTCAGCGCATGCATCGAGGTGCCGTAGGTCATGCTGAACGCGGCGGCGGTGTTGAAGCCCATGCTGGGCGGGATCGGCAGCACGTTATAGCCGGGCACCGCGACCTGCTCGGCAAAACTGCCCCAGCCGGTCAGGGCCATCACGCGGTCTCCAACCTTCAGGTGGCTGACCTTTTCCCCCACTTCACTGACCACGCCCGCCGCTTCGCCACCCGGCGAGAACGGGAACGGCGGCTTGAATTGGTACTTGCCCTCGATGATCAGCGTGTCCGGGAAGTTGACCCCGGCGGCATGCACGTCCAACAGGATTTCGTTCTTCTTGATCGCCGGGCTGGCGATGTCTTCCAGCACCAGGGTTTCGGCGGGGCCGAAGGCTTTGCACAGCACAGCTTTCATCGGACTATTCCTTTTGGTGTCGTGGCCGATAAGTGTAGGAGGGTATGCCCGTGGGTCAACGAGCATGCCCGGGCCTGATAAGTCGCCATAAGCTTGTGCTCTGCCTTGCTAGCGTTATGCTACTGGGCTACCGAATGTGAGGAATGAACTGTGAAAGCGTGGATTCTGTTGATGCTGGCCCTGACCTTGCCAATGGCGGCCCAGGCGCAAGAGGCGAAAGAAGGCGAGGCGCCGAAGGTCAGCTATATCAGCCTGGCCCCGCCGTTCGTGGGCAACTATGGCTTGGACGGTACGTCCAAGCTCAAGGTGTACAAGGCCGATATCGCTCTGCGCGTGACCGGCACCGAAGCGGCCGCCGCCATCAAAGCCAACGATGCGTTGATTCGTAATCAACTGGTGGCGCTGTTCACCCAGCAAACCAACGAGACCATGAGCACGGTTGAGGGTAAGGAAAAACTGCGCCAGGAAGCCCTGAAGCAGACCCAGCAAGTGATGAACGACGAAACCGGCAAGCCGGTGGTGGAAGACCTGTTGTTCAACAACCTGATCATCCAATAGTCACGGCGCGACGATCGCAAGCAAGCCCGCTCCCACAAGGGAATGCGTTCCACCTGTGAGAGCAGGCTTGCCTGCGATAGCGGCCGGGCAGGCACCTCAAGACGCCAGGCTCTTGCGGAACCGCGCCAGCGCCACCAAAAAGAACAGCAAGCCAATTCCCGCCAGCGCCAGCATGTCCGGCCACACCACGCTCATGCCCGCATCGCGGAACAGGATCGCCGCGCTCAGGCTCACAAAGTGCGTCGACGGCGAGGCCTGCATCACCCACTGCAACCATTCGGGCATGCTGTCCAGCGGCGTGCTGCCGCCGGAGAGCAACAGCATCGGGATGATCACTGGGATTGCCAGCAAGCCGAACTGCGGCGTCGAGCGGGCGAGGGTGGCGAGGAAGATCCCCAGGGCGGTGCTGGCAAACAGGTACAGCGCGGTCACGAACAGAAACAGGCTCAGCGACCCGGCCAGCGGCACGCCGAGCATGCCCTTGACCACCACTTCCAGTGACACCCAGGTACACAGCACCACCACCAGCAGGTTGCTCCAGATTTTCGCCAGCATGATTTCCAGCGCCGTCAGCGGCAGCACCAGCAAATGGTCGAGGGTGCCATGTTCGCGCTCGCGCAGCAGCGCGGTGCCGGTGAGCACGATGGCGAGGATGGTGATGTTGTTGACGATCTGGATGACTGCGAGGAACCAGCCGCCCTCCAGGTTGGTATTGAACAGCGCCCGCGTTGTCAGCAACGCCGGCGCTTTGCTGGCGGAGTCGGCCTGGCCGCTGTAGGTCAGCAGCTCGCGTTGGAAAATCCGTGAGATGTAGCCGGCGCCCATGAACGCCTGGCTCATCGCCGTGGCATCGACGTTCACCTGCACATCGGGCTCGCGACCGGCTAACAGGTCGGCCTGGAAATTCGCCGGTACGTTGATCACGAACGTGTACTGGCCGCTGTCCATGACCTTATCCAACTGGTCATACGCCAACGGCACGGGTGACTGGAACTCGGGCGGCTGCAACGCCTCGGCCATCTGCCGCGAGATCGCGCTGTGGTCCTCGTCGACAAACGCCACGCTGGCGTTGTGTACGCCAATCACCGAGCCGGCCGCGGGCATGTAGATCGCGACCGTGAAGGCGTAGAACAGAAACAGCAGCAGCACGCTGTCGTGGCGCAGGCTGGTCAGTTCCTTGATCCCCAGGCGCAGGATGTGCGCGAACTTATGCATCAAGCCTCCTGCTTCTTCAGCATGATCAGGCTAAGCCCGGTAAACCCGAGGAAAAACCCGAACAGCGCCAGGCACTGCGGCCACAGTTGCCGCAGGTCGAGGGCCTTGGTGAACGTGCCCACCGCAATATCGAGAAAGTGCCCCGCCGGAAACAGCGTGCCCATCACCGCCGCCGCGCCTTCCAGGGACGAACGCGGCACGATCAGCCCGGAGAACTGAATGGTCGGCAGGCTGGTGATGATCATGGTGCCGAGGATCGCGGCGATCTGGGTGCGGGTGAACGCGGAAATCAGCAGGCCCATGCTGGTGGTGGCGAGCACGTACAGCAGGCCGCCGAACGCCAGGGTCAGGCCGCTGCCCTTGAACGGCACGCCGAACAGCCAGCGGTTCATCGCGACCAGCACCGCCAGGTTGATCAGGCTCACGGCCAGGTACGGGGTCTGTTTGCCCAGCAGGAATTCCAGGCGGGTCAGGGGCGTGGCGTAGAAGTTGGTGATCGAACCCAGCTCCTTTTCGCGCACGATGCCCAGGGCGGTGAGCATCGCCGGGATGAAGGCGAGGATCAGTGCCATCACGCCTGGGCCGATGGCGTTCACACTGACCACATCCTGGTTGTAGCGAAAGCGGGTTTCGAGCTTGGCCGCGCCTTGGCTGTTCTGCGGCTGGCTGCTCAGCTCGGCCAGTTGCTGCAGGTTGGCCTGGTGGACCGCTTCTACATAGTTCCGGCTGGTTTCCGCGCGAAACGGCATGCCGCCGTCGAGCCAGGCCGCCACGCTGGGTTGGCGGCCGGCGTAGAGGTCACGACCAAAACCGGGCGGGATTTCCAGGGCCAGTTTGATTTCCGAACGTTGCAGGCGCCGGTGCAGCTCGTTGGCATCCTGGATCGGCGTTTGTTCGGCGAAATAGCGTGAGCCGCGAAACGCCTCCAGGTAGGCGCGGCTTTGCGGGGTCTGGTCCTGGTCGTAGACGGCGAAGGCGAGGTTTTCCACGTCCAGGGAAATGCCGTAGCCGAAGATCACCATCATGAACATCGCCCCGAGCAGGGCGAAGGCCATACGCACCTTGTCGCGCAGCAGTTCCTTGCCTTCACGGCTGGCCACGGCCAGCAGGCGCGACAGGCTGAAGCCGCGCTTGCTCACCGGCGGCGTGCTGGTTTCGCTGACGGTGGCGGTGGGCGCGGTAGGTTCGGCCTCGCCCTGGGCTTGCTCCAGGCACGTGACGAACGCGGCTTCGAGGGTGTCGCCGTGGAATTGCTGCTGCAGCGCGTCGGGCGTGTCGCAGGCGAGCACCTTGCCGGCGTGCATCAGGGAGATGCGGTCGCAACGCTGGGCTTCGTTCATGAAGTGGGTGGACAGAAAGATCGTCACCCCTTGTTCGCGCGACAGTTCGATCAGCAGCCGCCAGAAGTCATCCCGCGCCGCCGGGTCGACGCCCGAGGTCGGCTCATCGAGGATCAGCACTTCAGGACGATGCAGCACCGCCACGGCCAACGACAAGCGCTGACGCAAGCCGAGGGGCAGTTCGCCCGACGGCTGCTCGGCCACCTCGCTGAGGTCGAAACGCTGGATCAGCTCGTCGATCCGCTTGCCGCTGTCGACTTTGGGCAAATCGAACAACTGCGCGTGCAGCACCAGGTTCTGAAGCACGCTGAGTTCGCCATACAGCGAAAAGCTCTGCGACATGAAACCCACACGCTTGCGGGTGGCCAGGTCCTTGGCGTTCACCGGGTTGCCCAGCAACGTGGCACTGCCCTCGGTGGCCGGCATCAGGCCGGTGAGGACTTTCATGGTGGTGGTCTTGCCGCAGCCGTTGGAGCCGAGAAAACCGAAGATCTCGCCCCGGCCGATGGCGAAGCTGACTTTATCGACGGCAGTGAAGTCGCCAAAGCGCAGGGTCAGGTCGTGGGCTTCGATGGCGATATCGGTGTTGTTGCCTGCGCGCGGCGGGATGACCAGCGGCTGATTGTCGTGGGCGCTGTCGCCCTGGAAGTGGGTGAAGGCTTCGTCCAGTTTGCCGCTGGGGGTCACTGCCGCCAGCTCACTGCTCAAACCGTCGGCGATCAGTTTGCCGCGGTCGAGCATCAGGCAATGCTCAAACTGCTCGGCCTCTTCCATGTAGGCCGTGGCCACCAGCAGCGTCAGTTGCGGGCGCTCGCTGCGCACGGTTTCGACCAGCTCCCAGAAGCGCCGACGGGACAGCGGGTCGACCCCGGTGGTGGGCTCGTCGAGGATCAGCAGGTCCGGGTCGTGGATCAGCGCGCAGCACAGGCCGAGTTTCTGCTTCATCCCGCCGGAGAGTTTGCCGGCCGGCCGTTCGGCGAAGCGCTCGAGGTCGGTGGCCAGCAGCAGGTTGTGCATGCGCTGGTCGCAATCGGCTTTGGACAGGCCGAACAGCGTCGCAAAGAAGCGGATGTTTTCGCGGATGGACAGTTCGGGGTACAGGTTGCCGCCCAGGCCTTGAGGCATGAAGGCGATGCGCGGGTACAGGCTGTTGCGGTGGCGGCGGTTGGCGATGGAGCCGCCGAGCACCTCCAGTTGGCCGTCCTGGAGTTTTTTAACCCCGGCGATCAAGCCCAGCAGGCTCGACTTGCCGGCGCCATCCGGGCCGATCAGCCCGCAGCGCGTGCCGGCGGGCAGGCTGAAGGCGATATCGACCAGCGCCTGTTGTTTGCCGTAGCGGTGCTGGATGCCGGTGGCGTGCAGCGCCAGATCGGTCATTGCAGGTTGGCCGGCCATGGGATGTCAGCCGTGCGAATGTAGCCGGCGCCGGGCATGCCCGGTTTGGCCTGCGGCACGGCGCTGGGTTGGGTCAGGCGCAATTTGACGCGGAATACCAGTTTCTGGCGTTCATCGCGGGTCTCCACCTCTTTGGGGGTGAACTGCGATTTGGCCGCGACGAAGCTGATTTTGGCCGGCAGCGATTGGCCGGGGAGCGCGTCGAGGAGGATGCGCGCATCGCTGCCGACGGTCAGGGCGCCGGTCACCGAGGCGGGCAGGTAGAGGTTCATGTACTGATCCTCGGGGTCGATCAGCAGCAATACGCGCCCGCCGGCGCCGAGCACTTCGCCCGGCTCGGCCAGGCGCAGTTGGATAATGCCGTCGATGGGCGCGCGCAGGCTGCTGTCGTCGATTTCGCTGGTGAGCTGCGCCACCTGGGCCTGGGCGGCGCCGATCGCGGCCTTGGCCGAATTGACCTGGGCCTGGGCGGCGACCACGGCCGCATTCCCGGTGTTCTGGCGCGACTGTTGTTGGTCGATCAGTTGGCCACTGGCGAAGCCGCGTTTGTACAGCTCCTGGGTCCGCTGGAGTTCCTGGTGGGCAAGCAGTTGTTCGCTCTGACGCAATTGCACATTGGCCTCGGCGGCGGCGAGGTTTTCCCTGGCCCGCAGCACTTCGGCTTCGGCCTGGGCGCGCTGGGCTTCCAGGGTGCGGGTGTCCATGCGCGCGAGCAGTTGGCCCTTGAGTACCTTGTCGCCTTCATCCACCCGCACTTCTTCCAGACGCCCGGGGATCTTGGCGGCGATCTGCACTTCGGTGGATTCCAGGCGGCCATTACCCATGCTCAAGCCTTCGGGCAGACGGTCCTGGGTGGATTTCCAGTAACCGAAACCGCCGGCGGCGAGCAGCAACACAATCAGGAGGGTGGCAAACAGCTGGGAGGTGCGGTGGTTCGTGGACATAGATGCTTCCTGCGGTGTTAGCGTCCTAGTCTGACGGGTTCGGCCCGAGGGCGCTTGATGCGGGTCAAATGAAGCGCAAGCCTAACCCGGTTGCGCTGCAGATGCATGCGTCGGGCGCGTGACTGCAAGGTTCTGCGGTTCAGCCCAGCGCGAGGACCGCCGACCATTGCTCGGCGGTCACCGGCATCACTGACAGACGGCTGCCTTTTTGCACCAGGGGCAGTTCGGCCAGGGCGATTTGCTGCTTCAGATAGCCCAGGCCGAGCACCTTGGGAAACGTCTGGACGTGGGCCACGTCGATCGCGCTCCACGGGTTTTTGTCCGGGCTGGCCTTGGCGTCGAAATAGTGGCTGGAAGGTTCCAGCGCGGTGGGGTCGGGATACGCCGCCACGACGATTTTGCCGATGCCGGCAATGCCAGGCTCGGGGCAGCTGGAGTGGTAGAAGAAAAACTCATCGCCCACCGCCATCGCACGCAGAAAGTTGCGCGCCTGATAGTTGCGAACCCCGTCCCATCGCGCTTCGCCGAGGTGTTCCAGGCCGGTGATGGAGAGTTCGTCGGGCTCGGATTTCATCAGCCAGTAGGCCATTGGGGGGCTCCTGAAAAAGGCGTTGGACAGGTTGTGGGGCAATTGCATGACAAACCGACGGTCGGTTGGCGTCAAGGTTTGCGTGTTGGTTCACGTTAACGCAGAATGCCGGGATTTTAAGCTTGACGCAGCTGCAACGGACTACTTTGGAACGTTGTTGTCATCGTGTACGAGGTGCCTGAAGGGGGGCAATCGATGCAACGCAAACCGGATTTACTATGGATACTGGTTATTTTGTTTGGTCTGGGCGTCGTGACCACCGGGTATGCGCAAAGCTTATGGTCGAACAAGACCGATGCGCCCGTTGAACTGACCCAGCAGCCGCTACAACCGTTCAAGCGTTAACCCTTCTTCAGGGCGTCGCGGGTTCCAGCGACGCCTGTGCGATATACCACTGCTTATCGGTGACGGTGCCCGCCAACGGCACATCCCAACTCGCCTGCACCAGCTGTTCGACTTTCTGGCATTCATGGGCCAGGCCCAGCAGCGTCGGCTTGCGCCAGTGCTGGCGGCGCGCCAGGTAAGCCAGGCTGCGGTCATAAAAACCGCCACCCATGCCCAGCCGTCCCCCCGCGTCATCGAACCCCACCAACGGCAATAGCACCAGGTCCAGCGCCAAGACCTTGCGCTGGCGGCGGACATTCACTCGTGGTTCAAGTATGCGAAAGCGATTGGGCTGCAACTTCTCCCCGGGGCGAACGCGCTGGAACACCATCTTGGTCCGTGGCCAGGCGCTGAGCACCGGCAGGTAAGTGGCCTTGCCCCGCCGCTGAGCCGCACGCAGCAGCAAGCGCGGATCGATTTCACCGTCCGTCGGCAGATACAGGGAAATATGCTTGGCCCGGCGAAACAGCGGGTGCTGTGCCAGTTGCCGATACACGCCTTGGGCGGCTTTTCGCTGCTCGCTTGGCGTGAGTGCGCGGCGGGCGTTGCGCAACATGCGTCGAAGTTGCGGACGGGAAAGCGGCGCAGGTTCGGTCATGGTTTTTCGGCTCATAAAACAATGCCAGTCCTGGGACTGGCATTGAGTTTGGGATTCAGGCTCCCCGACAGAACCGCTGTCGACTAAGCCCTTGAACCCGAAAGTTCAAGGTGGAAGAAGCAGTAGGCTTTAAGGCTTTCCGTCTAGCGGACATGCACACCAGCCAAACGTGCAACTTCCAGGGTAGTGCGAATCGGCTCCGGGACATCGCCGACTGGCAAGCACGCCAGGGAGTGGGGCGAGTATACCTTAAACAGATGCGGCAATCAGCCCTTGGATGTGTCGGAATCGTTGGACAGTGCCAGGTCCACACGCTCCAGCAGGTCACGTACCTGCTCGCGCGTCGAGCCGCTGGCCTGCACGTCCGGGCGCTCCTGCTTATGCAGCAGATCGTGGGTGATATTCAACGCGGCCATCACGGCGATGCGGTCGGCGCCGATCACTTTGCCGCTGCTGCGGATTTCACGCATCTTGCCGTCCAGGTAGCGGGCGGCGCTCACCAGGTTGCTGCGCTCTTCCTGGGGGCAGATGATCGAATATTCTTTGTCGAGAATCTGCACGGTGACGCTATTGCTTGAACTCATGAGTCTTGCTCCAGGGCCTTCAGGCGCGAAATCATCGACTCGACCTTACGCCGGGCGATTTCGTTTTTTTCAATGAGGTGAGCGCGTTCCTCGCGCCAGGTCTTTTCCTGAGCTAATAGGAGTCCGTTTTGCCTCTTTAGTTGCTCGACCCGATCAATTAGCAATTCGAGTCTGGCCATCAGCGCTTGCAGGTCGGTGTCTTCCATTGGGTTCCACTGGATTTGTCTGATGAATGGCAACTGCAGGATAAACGATCTGACGCCCTTGATAGTCTGGTGCGTCTGCCGGTGCTAGGATACAGCGCTTCATTCTAGACATTGCGCCGTCTGGCGCCTAGCTCACCATGCCCATTCAGAACTCCCCGTACGATGCTTTTACCAAACTGCTGAGCTCCAGCGGTCATCCTTGCTCGCCCGCCGAACTGCACGGCGTGTTGCTGGGCCGCAGTTGCACCGGTGTTGGCTTTGACGCCGACAACTGGCTGGCCGATGTGGCTGAACTGCTGGAAACCGAGCCCTCCGAGAACGTGCGTAACGCGCTGATCGGCCTGCAGGAAATGGTCAAGGGCGAGCTGACCGGTGATGACGTCACCGTGGTCCTGCTGCTGCCGACCGACGATGCACCGCTCACCGAACGTGCTGCCGCGCTGGGCCAATGGTGCCAGGGCTTCCTCCATGGCTTTGGCGTGAATGCCGGCGGCCTGGAGCTGAGCACCGACGCCAAGGAAGTGCTGCAGGACCTGGCGGCCATCTCCCAGGTGCAAGATGCCCTGGAAGAATCCGAAGACGGCGAAGGCGACTACATGGAAGTCATGGAATACCTGCGCGTCGCGCCGCTGCTGCTGTTCACCGAGACCAAGAAGTCCGCTGAACCGGCCACCCCCAAGCCGTCGCTGCACTGAGAAAGGAAGCCCGTCTGCCCATGATCCATATCCCGAAAGCGGAATACACCCGTCGCCGCAAGGCGCTCATGGCGCAGATGGAACCCAACAGTATCGCGATCCTGCCGGCCGCCGCGGTGGCCATCCGCAATCGCGATGTCGAACATGTCTACCGCCAGGACAGCGATTTCCAGTACCTGAGCGGCTTCCCCGAGCCCGAAGCGGTGATCGTGCTGATGCCCGGTCGCCCGCACGGCGAGTACGTGCTGTTCTGTCGCGAACGCAATGCCGAGCGCGAACTGTGGGACGGCTTGCGTGCCGGTACCGAAGGCGCGATCCGTGATTTCGGCGCCGACGATGCCTTCCCCATCACCGATATCCACGACATCCTGCCCGGCCTGATCGAAGGCCGCGACCGGGTGTATTCGGCGATGGGCAGCAATGCCGAGTTCGACCGGCACCTGATGGAGTGGATCAACATCATCCGCTCCAAAGCGCACCTGGGCGCCCAGCCGCCGAACGAATTCGTTGCCCTGGATCATCTGCTCCACGATATGCGCCTGTATAAATCGGCGGCGGAAGTGAAGGTGATGCGCGAAGCTGCGCGGATTTCCTGCGCCGCCCACGTGCGGGCCATGCAGGCCAGCCGCGCCGGCTTGCGCGAGTTCAGCCTCGAAGCCGAGCTGGATTACGAGTTCCGCAAAGGCGGCGCGAAGATGCCGGCCTATGGCTCCATCGTCGCCGCCGGGCGCAACAGTTGCATCCTGCATTACCAGCAGAATGACGCGCTGCTCAAGGACGGCGACCTGGTGCTGATCGACGCCGGTTGCGAGATCGACTGCTACGCCAGCGACATCACCCGCACCTGGCCGGTCAACGGCAAGTTTTCGCCCGAGCAACAGGCGATCTATGAAGTCGTGCTGGCCGCCCAGGAAGCCGCCTTCGCCGAGATTGCACCGAACAAGCATTGGAACCAGGCCCATGAGGCCACCGTGCAGGTCATCACTGCCGGGCTGGTGAGGCTGGGGTTGCTGCAAGGGGACGTTGACGAACTGATCGCCGGCGAAGCCTACAAACCGTTCTACATGCACCGCGCCGGCCATTGGCTGGGGATGGATGTGCATGATGTCGGCGAGTACAAAGTGGGCGGTGAATGGCGTGTGCTGGAGGTCGGCATGACGTTGACCGTGGAGCCGGGGATCTATATTTCGCCGGACAACCAGAGCGTGGCAAAGAAATGGCGTGGCATCGGCGTACGCATCGAGGACGACGTGGTAGTGACCAAGCAAGGCTGTGACATTCTGACCGGCGGCGTGCCCAAGACCGTCGCCGACATCGAAGCGTTGATGGCGGCCGCCCGATGAGCCGGGTCAACCTGGCCATTATCGGCGGCGGCCTGGTGGGCGCGAGCCTGGCGTTGGCGCTGCAGGACGGGGCCAAGGCGCGGGGCTGGAAGATCCTGCTGATCGAACCCTTCGCACCGGGCGACAGCTACCAGCCGAGCTACGACGCACGCTCTTCGGCGCTGTCCTATGGCGCGCGGCAGATCTATCAGCGTCTGGGTCTGTGGCAGGCCATCTCCCGCCGCGCCGAGCCGATCAAGCAGATCCATGTGTCGGACCGCGGGCGCTTCTCCACCGCGCGCTTATCCGCCATGGAAGAGGGCGTGCCGGCCCTCGGCTACGTGGTGGAGAATGCCTGGCTCGGCCAATGCCTGTGGCAAGGCCTGGATAAGGACGTGGTCAGTTGGCGTTGCCCGGCCGAAGTCACGCGCATGGAGCCGCTGCCCGATGGCTATCGCCTGACCCTCAACGACGAAACCGTGCTGGAGTGCGACCTGGCGGTGCTGGCCGACGGCGGTCGCTCCGGCCTGCGCGAGCAACTGGGGATCGGCGTGAAATCCCGCCCGTACAACCAGAGCGCGCTGATCGCCAATATCACCCCGAGCGAAGCCCACAACGGCGAAGCCTTCGAGCGCTTCACCGATGAAGGCCCGATGGCCCTGCTGCCGCTGCCGGACAACCGCTGCGCGCTGGTCTGGACCCGTGCCGGCATGGACGCCCAGCGCCTGGCCAACCTGGATGAGCGCAGTTTCCTCAGTGAATTGCAGGGCGTGTTCGGCTACCGCCTGGGCACCTTGAAGCAGGTCGGTGCGCGGCATCTGTACCCGCTGACCCTGGTGGAAGCCGAAGAACAAGTGCGCTCGCACCTGGCGATCCTCGGCAATGCCGCCCACAGCCTGCACCCGATTGCCGGGCAGGGCTTCAACCTGTCCCTGCGCGATGCGAATGCCTTGGCCGAGGCCTTGCTGGCCGGGCCGGCGGTGCCGGGTGACCTGGCGACCTTGCAGGCATATCGCGAGCGGCAGCGCATGGATCAAACGCTGACCGTGGGTTTCTCCGATCAGGTCACGCGCCTGTTCGGCAGCGCCCAGCCGCTGGTCGCACTGGGGCGCAACATGGGCCTGCTGGGCCTCGACCTGCTGCCGCCGGCGAAACGCTGGTTCGCCCGTCAAGCCATGGGCCTGGGCACGCGTCCCGATGCGTAGCCGCGACTACATCGTTCGGGACGGGATGAGATTAACCCTTTACGTGCGGCGCAAGCCGCCAGCGAGACAGGCTTAAAGCATGGATATGCGCGCAGATGTGCTGATTGTCGGGGCCGGAATGGTCGGGAGCGCCCTGGCGCTGGCGTTGCAGGGCAGTGGCCTGCAGGTGCTGCTGCTCGACGGCAGCCCGCTGAGCGTCAAGCCGTTCGAGCCTGACGCGGCTTTCGAGCCGCGGGTGAGCGCCTTGTCGGCCGCCAGCCAGCGCATCCTTGAGCGCCTTGGCGTGTGGGATGGCATCGTCGCACGGCGCGCCAGCCCGTATGGCGAGATGCAGGTGTGGGACGGCAGCGGCACCGGGCAGATCCATTTTTCGGCGGCCAGCGTGCATGCCGAAGTGCTCGGGCATATCGTCGAAAACCGCGTGGTCCAGGATGCCTTGCTCGATCGCCTGCACGACTGCGACCTGGGCCTGCTGGCCAATGCGCGCCTGGAACAGATGCGCCGCTCCGGCGATGACTGGCTGCTGACCCTGGCCGACGGCCGCACACTGCGTGCGCCGCTGGTGGTCGCCGCCGATGGCGCCAACTCCGCGGTGCGCCGTCTGACCGGCACCGCGACCCGCGAATGGGATTACTTGCACAACGCTATCGTCACCAGCGTGCGCAGCAGCCAACCGCACCGGCGCACCGCCTGGCAACGCTTTACCGACACCGGCCCGCTGGCGTTTTTGCCGCTGGTGCGGGATGGGCAGGAGGACTGGTGTTCGATCGTCTGGTCGACCACGCCGGCTGAGTCCGCGCGCCTGATGGCGTTGGATGAGGAAAACTTCTGCCGTGAGCTGGAGCGTGCCTTCGAAGGGCGCCTGGGCACGGTGCTCAGCGCCGACCCGCGTGTGTGTGTGCCCCTGCGCCAGCGCCACGCCAAACGTTATGTGGCCGAAGGCCTGGCGTTGATCGGCGATGCGGCCCACGTGATCCATCCATTGGCGGGGCAGGGGGTGAACCTCGGTTTTCTCGATGCGGCGGTGCTGGCCGAGGTGCTGCTATCGGCGAGCGAACGCGGCGAACGCCTGGCGGATGTGAAAGTGCTGAGCCGTTACGAGCGTCGACGCATGCCGCACAACCTGGCGCTGATGGCAGCGATGGAAGGTTTCGAGCGCTTGTTCCAGGCCGACCAGCTGCCGTTGCGTTGGCTGCGCAATGCCGGCTTGAAGGTGGTCGACCAGATGCCGGAAGCCAAGGCGATCTTCGTGCGCCAGGCCCTTGGCTTGAGCGGGGATCTGCCGGAACTGGCCAGGCCCTGACACACCCTGCAGCCCGGGCCTGCCCGCGATGAGGCGATACGTCGCAGTGCCGAACGCGGCTTTGCAACATCTCGTAACGCCTTACTCGAGTGAGTGATTGAGATGCTAAATGTGAGTCCTTATCATTTGTACTCTTTTGTTCACGAGAGACCGCACCCATGTCGGCACCCAAGCGCCTCCTGACTGCCCTGGCACTCACCCTCATCGGCAGCACCACCGTGCAGGCGGCCGACGAAGTCGTGGTCTACTCCTCGCGCATCGACGAACTGATCAAGCCGGTGTTCGATGCCTACACCCAGAAAACCGGGGTGCAGGTGAAGTTCATCACCGACAAGGAAGCCCCGCTGATGCAGCGCATCAAGGCCGAGGGCGAGAACGCCACCGCCGACCTGCTGCTCACCGTCGACGCCGGCAACCTCTGGCAGGCCGAGCAGATGGGCATCCTGCAACCGTTCACCTCCAAGCTGATCGACGCCAATATTCCGCTGCAATACCGCTCGTCCACCCACGCCTGGACCGGTTTGAGCCTGCGTGCGCGGACCCTCGCCTATTCCACCGACCGGGTGAAGCCAGGCGAGCTGACCACCTACGAAGCCCTGGCCGACAAACAATGGGAAGGCCGCCTGTGCCTGCGCACGGCGAAAAAGGTCTACAACCAGTCGCTGACCGCCACCCTGATCGAAACCCATGGCGCGGCCAAGACCGAAGAAATCGTCAAGGGCTGGGTGAATAACCTGTCCACCGATGTGTTCTCCGACGACATCGCCGTGCTCGAAGCGATCAACGCCGGGCAGTGCGACGTGGGCATCGTCAACACTTACTACTACGGCCGCCTGCACAAGCAGAAGCCGAACCTGGCGGTGAAGCTGTTCTGGCCGAACCAGGGCGACCGTGGCGTGCATGTGAACCTGTCCGGCATCGGCCTGACCAAATACGCGCCGCACCCGGAAGCAGCCAAGGCGCTGGTGGAGTGGATGACCACGCCTGAGGCGCAGAAGATCTTTGCCGACGTGAATCAGGAGTTCCCGGCCAACCCGACGGTGGCACCGTCGGCTGAAGTGGCCAGTTGGGGCAAGTTCGTGGCGGACACCTTGCCGGTGGAAGTGGCGGGCAAGCGCCAGGCCGAGGCGATTCGCCTGATGGATCGGGCCGGCTGGAACTGAATGTGTCTGTGGGAGGGAGTAATCCCCCTCCCACACTGTTTTGTGTCTGTCTGTAGATCATCCATTCCCAGGGAATTTGCTCTTGGCCCACCCCGCCCAACGCCGCTGGTACCTGCCGGTCTTCAGCGTCGCCGCCCTGGTGTTGCTGCCGCTGAGCGTGCTGTTGCTGTCCTGGCAAAGCATCGACGCGCAGATCTGGTCCCATCTGTGGGAAACCCAGATGCCGCGCCTGCTGGGCAATACCCTGACCCTGGTGCTCGGCGTCGGCGTCGGCGTGACCTTGCTGGGTGTGAGCCTGGCGTGGCTGACCAGCCTCTGCGAATTTCCCGGGCGGCGCTGGCTCGACTGGGCGCTGATGCTGCCGTTCGCGATCCCGGCGTATGTGCTGGCGTTTGTGTTTGTCGGCCTGCTGGACTTCTCGGGGCCGGTGCAAACCCTGCTGCGTGACGCGTTCGGCAGCGGCGTGCGGCTGCCCCGCGTGCGTTCCACCGGTGGGGTGGTCATTGTGTTGGTGCTGGTGTTCTATCCCTACGTCTACCTGCTGGCGCGCACGGCGTTCCTGGCCCAGGGCAAGGGCTTGATGGAAGCGGCGCGCGTGCTGGGGCAATCGCCCTGGCAAGCCTTCTGGCGCGTGGCCCTGCCCATGGCGCGGCCGGCGATTGGCGCCGGCGTGGCCCTGGCGCTGATGGAGACCCTGGCGGATTTCGGTGCGGTCTCGGTGTTCAACTTCGATACCTTCACCACCGCGATCTACAAGACCTGGTACGGCTTTTTCAGCCTGTCCAGCGCGGCCCAGCTGGCCAGCCTGTTGCTGCTGGTGGTGATGCTGGTGCTCTACGGCGAGCGTCGTGCCCGCGGTGCCAGTCGGCCGAGCAATGAGCGGCCGCGCGGCAAGGCGCTGTATCACCTGCGCGGCTGGAAGGCGGCGGCGGCCAGTGGTTGGTGCGGCCTGGTGTTTGCTTGTGCCTTTGTCATTCCGATGCTGCAACTGCTCGCCTGGTTCTGGCAGCGCGGCCGTTTCGATCTGGACGAGCGCTATACCGGCCTGATCGTCCACACCCTGTACCTGGGCGGTATCGCGGCGCTGGTCACGGTCAGCGTGGCCCTGATACTGGCCTTCGCCAACCGCCTGGCGCCGACCCGGGCAATTCGTTCCGGCATCAGCCTGGCCAGTGTCGGGTATGCGTTGCCGGGCTCGGTACTGGCGGTGTCGATCATGTTGGCGTTCAGCTACCTGGACCGTGAGCTGGTGGTGCCGTTGTCGGGCTGGCTCGGTGGCGCGGGCAAGCCCTTGTTGCTGGGCAGCTTGGCGGCATTGGTGCTGGCGTATCTGGTGCGTTTCCTGGCGGTGGCTTACGGGCCGCTGGAAAACAGCCTGGCGCGTATCCGTCCATCGTTGCCCGAAGCGGCGCGCAGTCTTGGGGTGAGCGGTCCACGACTGTTTTGCAAAGTGTATCTTCCGCTGTTGCTGCCGGGCACCCTGAGCGCAGCGTTGCTGGTGTTCGTCGATGTACTCAAGGAAATGCCGGCGACCCTGCTGATGCGCCCGTTTGGCTGGGACACCCTGGCGGTGCGGATCTTTGAGATGACCAGTGAAGGGGAGTGGGCGCGGGCGTCATTGCCGGCCTTGACCTTGGTGCTGGTGGGCCTGTTGCCGGTGGTCGGGCTGATACGACGTTCCGCTCGGCAAATCGGTTAGGTGCCAGTCCTACGGCTTGAGGCTACAATGCGCGGCATTCGGTACGCTCCGTGTTTCGGACCGGCTCGTCGGATGTGGCTGTAAGCCCTTTGATTCAAGGGGTTAAGCCCATCCTGCAGCCCTGCGTACCTTCGCCAAGCCCGGAAGGAGAAACCCATGGGACAGCGCACGCCTTTGTATGACCTGCATCTCGCCCTCGGCGCGAAAATGGTCGATTTTGGCGGTTGGGATATGCCTCTGCACTATGGCTCGCAAGTTGAAGAACACCATCAGGTGCGACGCGACTGCGGGGTGTTCGATGTATCTCATATGACCGTGATCGATGTCACCGGCCCCCAGGCCAAGGAATGGCTCCAGTACCTGCTGGCCAATGACGTCGACCGTTTGCACGGCTGCGGCCGTGCGTTGTACAGCGCCATGCTCAACGAGCACGGCGGGGTGGTGGACGACATGATCGTCTACCGTACCGAAGCCGGTTATCGGCTGGTGGTCAACGCCGCCACCCGTGACCAGGACATGGCCTGGATGCAGGCGCAGTTGGGCTCTTACCCGGTGCAACTGCACGAGCGCTCCGAACTGGCCATGCTCGCTATCCAAGGCCCCCACGCCCGGCAGAAAATCGCCGAACTGGTGACCCAGTCGCGTGGCACCCTGATCCACCAGCTCAAGCCCTTCGAAGGTCAGGCCGATGGCGACTGGTTTATCGCCCGTACCGGCTACACCGGCGAAGACGGCCTGGAAATTGTCCTGCCGGCCGATCAGGCCCCGGGTTTTTTCAACGACCTGGTGGGCGCGGGGATTTCCCCCATCGGCCTCGGCGCCCGCGACACCCTGCGCCTGGAAGCCGGCATGAACCTGTATGGCCAGGATATCCACCAGGACGTTTCGCCCCTGGCGGCCAACATGGCCTGGAGCATTGCCTGGGAACCGGCCGAGCGCCGCTTCATCGGCCGCGCCGCGCTGGAAGCCGAACTGGCGGCCGGAGTGCAGACCAAATTGGTCGGTTTGGTACTGGAAGAACGTGGGGTTTTACGCGCTCACCAGGTGGTTCGTATCGCCAATGTTGGCGAAGGGGAGATCACCAGTGGTAGTTTCTCTCCTACGCTGAGTAAATCCATTGCTTTGGCGCGTGTACCGACGGCGACTGCCGATCGGGCCGAAGTGGAGATCCGCGGCAAGTGGTATCCGGTTCGAGTGGTCAAACCGACCTTCGTGCGCCATGGTAAAACCTTGATCTAACTATTCCGGCAGGCCAGTGGCCGCTGACATTTCTTCTTGAGGACATAGACTATGAGCGATATCCCTGCCGGCCTGCGTTATGCCGAAAGTCACGAATGGGCCCGTTTGGAAGCTGACGGCACTGTGACCGTCGGCATCTCCGACCATGCCCAGGAAGCCTTGGGTGATGTGGTGTTTGTTGAGTTGGCCGAAATCGGCAAAGCGTTTGCGGTGGGGGACGCGGCGGGTGTCGTGGAGTCGGTTAAAGCGGCTTCGGACATCTACTCGCCAGTTGCTGGCGAAGTGATTGCTGTTAACAAGGAACTGAGCGGCAGCCCTGAGTTGTTGAACAGCGACCCTTACGGCGCCTGGATCTTCAAGCTCAAGCCCAGCAACCCGGCCGACCTGGAAAAACTGCTCGATGCCGCCGGCTACAAAGCCGCCATCGGCGAGTGATCCCGCTGCAGGAGCCGGTCATCCGGCTCCTGCAACAGCCTTTCAGCGCTTCAGCACGGCCTTCACCGCCGCTACCGAGCGTTCCACATCTGCCTCTGTCATTGCTGTGAACATCGGCAACGACACGATCAAACGCCCAACACGTTCTGCTACAGGGAACATGCCTTCCTTGAACCCGCGTGCCCGATACAGGCTCAACAGGTGGATTGGCGGGTAGTGATAGCCAATGCCGACGCCGTGGGCCTGCATCTGCTCCATGAACGTGGCGCGGGCCGGCAGCCCGTCCTGGCGCTCCGGCAGGACCAGTTGGAACAGGTGCCAGTTGCTGTTTTCGAAATCCGCCGGTGGCAGTTGCGCACCGTATTGCTCTTCAAAATCACTGCCGAAGCACTTGAAGTAGTGCCGCGCCAGGTTCTGGCGATGGGCGGTGATCTCCTGGATATGGGCAAATTGCCCCAGGCCGATGGCGGCGGCGATGTCGGTCATGTTGAACTTGCCGCCCAGCACATCCACGTCCAGGCCGTCGAAGCCGGTGCGGGTCACGCCCTGCAAGCGGTACTTCTCTGCCAGGCGTGCTTCGTCGGCGTTGTTCAGCACCAGGCAGCCGCCCTCGGAAGAGGTGATGTTCTTGTTCGCCTGGAAGCTGAACGACACGAAGTCGCCGGTGGCGCCGATCCGCTCACCGTCCCAGCTCGAACCCAGGGCCTGGGCGGCATCTTCAACGATACGCAGGTTGTACTTGTTGGCCAGTGCGTAAAGCATCGGCATATCCAGCGGCAGGCCGGCCAGGTATACCGGGATGATCGCCTTGGTGCGCGGGGTGATGGCCGCTTCGACCTGGGCCAGGTCGATATTGCGGGTTACCGGGTCGATATCGGCAAACACCGGCGTAGCGCCGACTTCCAGAATCACGTTGGCCGTGGCAACCCAGGAGATCGGCGTGGTGATGACTTCATCGCCCGGCCCGATACCGGCGATGCGCAAGGCAATCTCCATGGTGCAGGTGCCCGAGTTGAAGGTGCGTACCGGTCGCCCGCCAAAGTATTCCGACAGTTGCGCTTCGAATGCCTGCACTTTCGGCCCGCTGGTGATCCAGCCCGAACGCAGTACATCACCGACCGCCGAGATGGTGGCTTCATCAATGGTAGGTTTGGAAAATGGCAGAAAGGGCTGTTGGCTCATGACGACGAAGGCATCCGTTTCAGATAGACGATGAGAGAAGGCATATCAGTACCGGCATGGTTGCACGGCGTGACTGAATATAGCCTGTCTTCTGTGAACGAAACGTCACCCAAACGATGAAAAATGCCGCATCGAGCGCGGCATTTTCTGCTGCGAGTCAGAAGGACACGCGCGCTTCCAGAAACATATTCTGCTCTTTGAGCTTGCCTTTGAGCTGCTCATCCCGTGCGTTCACGCGGTTGGCGAAGGTGTTGTAGCCGGTTTCCACATCGCCCATGGCGGTGTAACGGTAACCCGCGCCGAGGGTGAGTTGTTCGCTGACCTTGGCCTCCAGCCCCATGCCGACGCTGTAGGCGAAATTGTGCTGGCGATGGCTGGCAAAGCGCCGGGTCTCGTTGGTCTGGTAGCCCTCGGCGTCGATCCGCGCCACCCCCACGCCGGCCATGCCGTAAAACGACAGCCAATCATTGAGTGGGATGTCCTTGTAGCCATTGAGCATCAAGCGCTGGCTGTGGACCTGTTGGCTGTTGACGTTGGCATTGAAGGGCGCCCAGTAGGATTTGAAGGTCGAATGCTTCGGCATGGTGTATTCCCCTTCCAGGCGCCAGCCATCGGCAAACGCATAACCCACGGCGAAAGAGGCGACGATTGACTTGCTGCTGTCGGGCGCCTCCACCCGTTCGGTGACGCGTGGGCTGGTCAGCAGGGCGCTGGAGAGGTTCTGACGGGCGTGGTTGAGCTTCAACGATCCGTACCCGTTTTCTGCATGGGCATGGGGGGTAAAGAACACAGAGAACAGCAGCGCGTAGGCGAGTTTTTGCATGGAAGGGATTCGCTCGATGGAAAAGGAATCCTTAGCTTGTTGCCTGGCTCTTGAGGGCTCGACAGGACTTCTCTGCCCGCGGCTGGAAAAAATAGACTATCTGCGTAGTGCCCGGGGGCGATGACTGTAGGAAATGATCAAAAAAAATGCCGCTGGGAAGCGGCATTCTTTATGGGGCGAGGATTACTCGGTGACAGCGTTTTTCGCGAGGATGGCGTTGGCCAATTCCATGTCCGTGGCCTGGAGGCCAGGGTTATCGGCGCGGACTTTCTGCATGGCGGCTTCCAGGTACGGGCCGCGGATGCCGCCGTCGCTGGCAACGAAGCTGCCTGCGTCGTCTTGGGCGGCAACCACCAGCTTGTGGTCCTTGAAGGTCAGGTACGTCGAGCCGGTCGTGGCGCCCGACGAGATGACATTACGCCAGAAGCTGTCGGCCATGGCTGAGCCGACAGGTAGGGAAAGCACAGCGAGGGTGGCGACAGCATATTTGAGACGCATGGCGGGTGACTCCGGGTGGGTTATCTGTACTCTATGATTGTAGTTAGCCCAATCGAGTTCCATCACTGACTAAACAGTTTCAACCTGCAAAACCGTCCCCTCCTGTGCAACCACGCATACATGAGCGCCTACGGGGGTGTCCGGGCCGGTCACGATCCACACGCCATCACCGACTTTTATCTTGCCGCGACCATCCACAATTGCCTGATGCACGACAAACGTATGGCCGATCAACTCTGAACCGCGCTCGTTGAGTCCCGGTTGGTCGCTGGCCTTGGCGCTGCTGCGCTGGCGTTTCCACCAGTACACCGCCGTCAATATCGACAACACGGCGAACAGCAGCAGTTGCCATTCCAGCCCGAGCGGCGGTACCAGGAACTTGATCACGCCCACGGCGGCCGCGGCGATCCCCATCCACAACAGGTAGCCGCCGGCGCCGAACACTTCAAGAATCAGCAGCACTGTGCCCAGTGCCAGCCAATCCCAAAACGAAAGATGCTGCAGGAAATCCCACATGGCGATGGCCTCAGCCTTTCTTGTTGTCGAAAGTCGCTTTGACGATTTCGCCGATACCACCGACAGCGCCGATCACCTGGCTGGCTTCCAGCGGCATGAGGATCACCTTGCTGTTGTTGGCCGAGGCCAGTTTGCCCAGCGCGTCGATGTATTTCTGGGCGACGAAGTAGTTGATGGCCTGCACGTTACCGGTGGCGATCGCTTCGGACACTACCTGGGTGGCGCGGGCCTCTGCCTCGGCTTGACGTTCGCGGGCTTCGGACTCCAGGAACGCGGCTTGGCGTCCACCTTCGGCTTCGAGGATCTGCGCCTGCTTCTTGCCTTCGGCGGTCAGGATCGCCGATGCCCGCAGGCCCTCGGCTTCGAGGATCTGTGCGCGCTTGATCCGCTCGGCTTTCATCTGGCCCGACATGGCGGCCATCAGGTCGGCGGGTGGGCTGATGTCCTTGATCTCGATCCGGGTGATCTTGATGCCCCACGGCGCCGTGGCCTCGTCGACGGTGCGCAGCAGTTTTTCGTTGATGCCGTCACGTTGGCTGAGCATCGCATCCAGTTCCATAGAACCGAGTACGGTACGGATGTTGGTCTGCAACAGGTTGCGGATGGCGTGTTCGAGGTTGTTCACCTCATAGGCGGCCTGGGCGGTGTTGACCACCTGGAAGAAGCACACGGCGTCGATCTGCACGGTGGCGTTGTCGGCGGTGATCACTTCCTGGGGCGGGATATCCAGCACGCTTTCCATCACGTTGATCTTGCGACCGATGCGGTCCATGACTGGGATGATGATGTTGAGGCCGGGCTTGAGCGTATTGGTGTAGCGGCCGAAGCGCTCGACCGTCCACTGATAGCCCTGGGGCACCACTTTGAAGCCCATGAACAGGATGGCGATGGCCAATCCCACGAAAAGAAGCAGTACGGTTCCGATCTGCATAGCGATTCCCTATCTGAAGATGTCAGTGAAACGACGTTCGGCCGATTGTAACGGGGTTGTCTGCGATAAGAAGGGTTTCACCGCCCGACAGCCAACGGATTTGTTTCTGAATCCCCAGGCGTGGTGCGCAGGATTTCCGCCAGGCTGGTCAACCCGGCTTCGACCTTGTGCATGCCGGCCATTCGCAGGCTGCACATCCCTTGCTGGAGCGCCGCCCGGCGCAAGGCCTGCACGTCGGTGCCGGGGGTGATCAGCGACTTGAGCGCGTCGTCCAGCACCATGATTTCGTAGACCCCGGCGCGCCCGCGATAACCGCTGTCACGACACTCCGCGCACCCGATGGCTTCAGTGTCGTTGCTGCTGGTTGTGCGTTTGCAGCGTGGGCACAAGAGCCGCACCAAGCGTTGCGCCATCACTCCCAGTAGTGTGGCCTTGATCAAATAATAAGCAATGCCCAGTTCCTGCAATCGGCTGATCGCACTCGGCGCATCGTTGGTGTGCAGGGTCGACAGCACCAGATGCCCGGTCAGCGCGGCCTGGATCGCCATCTCGGCGGTTTCCTGGTCGCGGATCTCGCCGATCATGATGATGTCCGGGTCCTGGCGCAGCAGTGCGCGGATGCCGCTGGCGAAGCTCAGGTCGATATTGTGCTGCACCTGCATCTGGTTGAATGCCGGCTCGACCATCTCGATCGGGTCTTCCACCGTACACAGGTTGACCTCGCGGCTCGCCAGGCGCTTGAGGGTGGTGTAGAGGGTGCTGGTCTTGCCGGAGCCGGTAGGGCCGGTGACCAGGATGATGCCGTGGGTCTGGCGGGTCAGGCTGTGCCAGCGTTGCTGGTCCTGGGCCGACAGGCCAAGCTGGTCGAAGTCCTTGAGCAGTACCTGGGGGTCGAAAATCCGCATCACCAGTTTCTCGCCGAACGCCGTGGGCAAGGTTGAAAGGCGCAATTCCACTTCCGCGCCCGCCGGGCTTTTGGTCTTGACTCGCCCGTCCTGCGGTTTGCGTTTTTCTGCCACGTTCATCCGGCCCAGGCTTTTCAGGCGACTGACCACCGCCATCGTGACCTGGGGCGGAAACTGGTAGACGTCATGCAGCAGCCCGTCGATGCGAAAACGCACGCGGCCCTGCTCGCGACATGGCTCGATATGGATATCGCTGGCCCGCTGGCCGAACGCGTACTGCAACAGCCAGTCGACGATATTGACGATATGCGCGTCGTTGGCGTCCGGCGCCTGGTCGCCGGCGCCGAGGTTGAGCAACTCGAAATGTGCCGGCGCGGGCGTTGTTTGATCGGCGCCGCTGACGGACTTCGCCAGGCGATAAAACTCGCCGATGCAGCGCTGGATGGCCTGTGGGTTGGCGACCACGCGTTTGATCGAACGCTTGAGCACCTGCGCCAGCCCGGCTTCCCAGGCAGTGACGTAAGGCTCGGCACTGGCGACCGTGACGCTCTGCGCATCCACGGCCACCGCAAGAATGCCGTGGCGCTGGGCGAAGGCGTGGGACATCAGCGGCACCACCGTCGCCACATCGATCTTCAGCGGGTCGATACGCAGGTAAGGCTGCCCGCTGTGCCGCGCCAGCCATTGCGTCAGGGTTTCCAGGCAAGGCCCCTGGGCCGCGATGCATTCCAGGGGATGCTGAGTGTGGCTGGCCGGCAGCGTCGACAAGCGCCGGGCCACATCGAGGGTGATCACGCCCTGCTCGACCAGGGCCGGTAACAACGGGGGCAATTCCAATCGCTGGTCAACGGACATTGAGGCTTTCCTGGGGCGCCGGGTGTATTCCCAGGCTAGTCAGCCCCTGACCCGCTGCCTTGCGCGTGTATTGCAGGCTTTTACTGGGCGCCGGCCGCCAGCGCCTGAGGCCGCACGGAATCAGCCGACCACATCTCCAGCGAGCACACGCTGATCAGGTTTCGAATCTTTTCACCGATCACCTGGGCTCGGTGCCAGCTCACGCCATCCATCACGATATCCACGGTCAGCACATCGTCCTGGCGATTCACACTGACCTGGCGCGGCGTCAGGAACTGCAGCGCGAAATAGTTGAGCACCCGGCACAGCACATCGGGTTCGGCCTCGGCGACGATCTGGTAATGGGCCTGGCAATGGGCACTGTCGACGGCCCACGCATCGACGCGGGTAACAGGGCAGGTGGTTTCGACGGCGTGCATGCGGACTCTCCAGATTCGATTGGAGAAATTCTTACATTCGCGAAAGGAGATTTCTTATCTAAGATGAGCCTGATTCGTCGATAGATGCACAAATCAATTCAAGACAACCCGTATTAAAGGTATTTCTATGCGCAGCGAGCTGGACGTCTACGACCGCCGTATCCTGGCCCTGCTGCAGGAGGATGCCTCGCTCTCCAGCGCGCAGATCGCCGAGCAGGTCGGCCTGTCTCAATCGCCATGCTGGCGGCGTATCCAACGGCTGAAGGACGAGGGCGTGATCCGCAGCCAGGTCACGCTGCTGGACCGCAAGAAGATCGGCCTCAATACGCAGATTTTTGCCGAGGTCAAACTCAATGCCCACGGGCGTTCCAACTTCACCGAGTTCACCGAGGCGATCCGCGGTTTTCCGGAAGTGTTGGAGTGTTATGTGTTGATGGGGGCGGTGGATTTTCTGCTGCGCATTGTCACGTCGGACATCGAGGCTTACGAGCGGTTTTTCTTCGAGAAGTTGTCGATGGTGCCGGGGATTCAGGAGGTCAATTCGATCGTGGCGTTGTCGGAGATCAAGTCCACCACTAGCCTGCCAGTATTGGGCTGACAGGGCTGGCCTCATCGGGGGCAAGCCCCCTCCCACATTGGAGTGGGAAGTGGCTTACTCCCGATGGCGATATTACAGACGCAGCAGGGTCTTCCAGGCACGGTTCTGATACACCGCGATCGCCTGATGCATGCGCGCATCCAGCGATTCATCGGTGATCGGCTGGTTGGCCAGTTGCGCCAGCTTGTTCAGCTCACCGTACAGGCGGTCGAGTTCCGCAATGTCCACCACCTGGCGTGCGTGGTGCAGCCAGGCCTGGATGCGCTCGATGCGCGGCAGTTGCTCGGCGAGGTCTTCCGGTTGCTGCTGATAGCGCGGCAGTTGCAGGGCGACGGCGTCTTCGGCCAGCAGGCGTGGCAACCAGTTGGTGATTTGCGCGGCGCCCTGACGGTTACCGCGCACGTTGCGGTCGGCGGTCCAGGTGCGGTTCAGCAGCCAGCGGGAGGTGTTCAGCGAGAACAGGCCCCAGCGCACGTCGGTCAATTCTTCGGCGAATTGCTCCGGCGCGGCTTTGCGAATGTCTTCATCGTCGTCACCGGCCTGGACCAGCGGGCGCCAGTCTTCCAGCAGGGCATCGAGTGCGCTGCGCAGTTCGCTGGTGGATTGACGCGGCGCGGCCTGGCCGAGGCTGCCGAGCAGGGCGCGCAGTTCGCCGAGGTTGTCGACCCAGTCCTGCAACAGGCGCCAGTGGCCATTGAAACGGTATTGCTCGGCCAGGCGCTGGCTGCTGCCCAGCAGGTGCCACATGATCGCGGCGAAGGCGTCGTCCAGTGGCATTTCGGCGTGCAGTTGCGGCGCCGGCAGGCTCAGGGAGTAGCTGCTGGCGTCATACAGGCGATAGCCGCGTTCGGCCTTGCTGATGTCGCATGGCATCAGTGCCAGGGTGGCGGCCAGTTCGGCGGCCAGTTCCAGCAGGGCGGCCGGTTCGCCTTCGCGCAGTTCCAGTTCCAGTTCGCAGATTTCTTCTTTCTGCTTGCCGGCCACTACATGGCCCAGGTCCAGTGCGGCTTCGATCACCACTTTGGCTTTGCCCCGGCCCCAGGCGATTTCGGCGCGTTCGCGCACGAAGTCGGTGGTGAAGATCGGCTTGAGGGTCTTTTTGTCCAGCTCGGCGAGTTCCTCGGGCCAGCATTCGCCGTCGAGTTTCTTCACGTCGAGCTTGGCTTTGGGCAATTCCCAGTTGTATTCGTTACGTTCCGACAAGCCGGCGACGCTTTGGCCGCGGGTCTTGAGGGTCTGGATAATGTCGTCACCGTCCTTGCGCAAACGCAGGGCGACTTTGGCCTTGGCCAGGTCGCGCTCGGGGGTGTCGAAGTACTGGTTCATCAACTCACGGCGTTCCCAGCCACTTTTGTTGCGTTTTTTCAGTAGCGGGTGCTCACGCAGCGCGGCGAGTGTTTCGCGGCTGACGCGGAGCTTGATTTCGGTTTCTTTCTGCATGGCCGGAAAATCCAGGATCGGGAGCGCAGCCGGGAAAAAGAGTGGCTGCCAAGGTCGTGCAGTGTACAGGACTGAGCCCGGCAACGCGCCGCAACGGTTTATTGTGTCGTGCAGATGCCTCTATAGTGAGGTTCATCCGGGAAGTAGGGAGACCGCGCATGCCGTTACCGTCCATGAAAGAGCAATTCGCCGCCTTGATTGCCACACCGTCGGTCAGTTGCACCCAAGCGTCTCTCGACCAGAGCAACCGCCCGGTGATCGACCTGCTCGCCGGCTGGCTGGGCGATCTGGGCTTCGCCATCGACATCCAGCCCGTCAGCCCCGGCAAGTTCAACCTGCTCGCCAGTTTCGGCACGGGCCCCGGCGGCCTGGTGTTGGCCGGCCATAGCGATACCGTGCCGTATGACGCCGCGCTGTGGAAGACCGACCCTCTCAAGTTGACGGAAGTCGACGGTCGCTGGGTAGGATTGGGCAGCTGCGACATGAAGGGTTTTTTCGCGCTGGCCATCGAAGCGGTGTTGCCGCTGCTCGACCAACCGTTCAAGCAGCCGTTGCTGATCCTTGCCACCTGCGATGAAGAAAGCTCGATGTCCGGCGCCCGTGCATTGGCGGCGGCCGGGCGTCCGCTGGGGCGTGCGGCGGTGATCGGCGAGCCGACCGGCCTCAAGCCGATCCGCCTGCACAAAGGTGTGATGATGGAGCGCATCGACATCCTCGGCCGCAGCGGTCATTCGTCGGACCCGCGCCTGGGCCACAGTGCGCTGGAAGCCATGCACGATGCCATCGGCGAACTGCGCGGCCTGCGCCTGGCCTGGCAGCGCGAGTACCGCAACCCGCAGTTCAGCGTGCCGCAACCGACCCTGAATTTCGGTTGCATCCACGGCGGCGATAACCCCAACCGCATCTGCGGCCAGTGTTCCCTGGAGTTCGACCTGCGGCCCTTGCCCGGCATGGACCCGCAGGTGCTGCGCGCGGCGATCCGGCAGAAACTCGAACCAGTGGCCGAGCGCCATAAGGTGAAGATCGACTATGCGCCGCTGTTCGCCGAAGTGCCGCCGTTCGAGCAGGCCGAAGACGCAGAGCTGGTGCGGGTCGCCGAACAATTGACCGGTCATCGCGCCGAAGCAGTAGCGTTCGGCACCGAAGCGCCTTATCTTCAGCGCCTTGGTTGTGAAACCCTGGTGCTTGGCCCTGGCGATATTGCCTGCGCCCACCAGCCGGGCGAGTACCTCGAAATGTCACGCTTGACGCCTACAGTGCGTCTATTGCGGGAACTGATCGAACATTACTGCCTGACACCTGCATAAATTAATCCCTGCCCATGCGTACATAAGGAGAGCGAGCGTGTTGCCAAGCCTGTTCCGACGATAACCATCAGCCTGCTGTGCGTTTTCACGACTCATCCTTTTTCGGCTGCTTTTTATTACAGGCCCAGGTTCCATGCCCGACTACGTCAATTGGCTTCGTCACGCTTCGCCCTACATCAACGCCCACCGCGACTGCACCTTTGTGGTCATGCTGCCCGGCGACGGTGTGGATCATCCGAACTTCGGCAATATCGTCCACGACCTGGTGCTGCTCCACAGCCTGGGAGTGCGACTGGTGCTGGTCCACGGTTCGCGCCCACAGATTGAAGCGCGCCTTGAAGCGCGCGGGCTCAACCCGGTTTACCACAACGGCCTGCGCATCACCGATGCCGCCACGCTGGAGTGTGTGATCGATGCGGTCGGCCATCTGCGCATCGCCATTGAAGCGCGCCTGTCGATGGACATGGCCTCGTCGCCGATGCAGGGCTCGCGCTTGCGCGTGGCCAGCGGCAACCTGGTGACGGCGCGCCCGATCGGCGTGCTCGAAGGCGTGGACTTCCACCACACCGGCGAAGTGCGTCGGGTCGACCGCAAAGGCATCAATCGCCTGCTGGACGAGCGCTCCATCGTGCTGCTGTCGCCCCTGGGGTATTCGCCCACCGGCGAGATCTTCAACCTGGCCTGCGAAGACGTCGCCACCCGCGCCGCCATCGACCTGGCCGCCGATAAGTTGCTGCTGTTCGGTGCCGATCCTGGCCTGATCGATGAAAATGGCCGCCTGGTGCGTGAACTGCGCCCGCAACAAGTGCCGGCGCATCTGCAACGCCTGGGCAGCAACTACCAGGCTGAATTGCTCGATGCGGCTGCCGAAGCTTGCCGGGGCGGGGTAGGCCGCAGCCATATCGTCAGCTATGTCGAAGACGGTGCGTTGCTCACCGAACTGTTCACCCGTGATGGCGGCGGTACGCTGGTGGCCCAGGAACAATTCGAGCTGGTGCGCGAGGCGGCGATCGAAGACGTCGGCGGCTTGCTCGACCTGATCAGCCCGCTGGAAGAGCAGGGCATCCTGGTACGCCGTTCGCGGGAAGTGCTGGAGCGCGAGATCGAGCAGTTCAGCGTGGTCGAACGCGAAGGCATGATCATCGCCTGCGCGGCGCTGTATCAGATCGCCGATTCGGACGCGGGGGAGCTGGCGTGCCTGGCAGTCAACCCGGAGTATCGCCACGGCAGGCGCGGCGATGAACTGCTCGAGCGCATCGAGGCGCGCGCCCGGGCGCAGGGGTTGAAGACCCTGTTCGTGCTCACCACGCGCACGGCGCACTGGTTCCGCGAGCGCGGCTTTGTGCCCAGCAGCGTGGATCGCCTGCCTTCGGCGCGGGCATCGCTGTACAACTATCAGCGTAACTCGAAGATTTTCGAGAAGGCCCTGTAATACCCCGCCCTCCCAGCCTCTGAGCTGGTTTGCCTGCGATGCAGGCCTCGGTCGTTGCGTTAACCCGAGGTGATGCGTTCGCCGCCAAACCAGCTCGTCACTTCGAAGATCGGTACGTCCCACGGGCGAAGGGCGTAGCGATGACGTGGCCGATCAAACCCCGGGGTGCGTCATCGTGCCACCCGTGCCCCCTACTAAAGTTTAAGGATTCTTGATTTTGAGCCGATACGATCAAGGCGTAGAGGGATAAATTGCGCGAAGCTTTCGCTGCCAGACGGCTCGATCAGCGGCTCTCAGGCCGGCATGAAATATTAGCGATACAAAAACTGTAACAAATTGACGGGAAGATGGGCGTTTGGCCATGATGGCGTCGCCTTTTTGATCCTGGGTGACGTATGTGACGGTGCGTTCAGCTAAAAAGATCTAAAAAGCGATCAAGAAATGCCTTTTAGGAATTAGCTTGTGCAAAGGTTCGTCTATGCTGACGCGTCTTGCTTTATGCAGAGACTTATTCCAAAAGCATATGAAAAAGAATGAAATAATTCTTTTTGGGTGTATGAAAAATTCATTACCCTGCAAGGACCAAACAAACTGCGATTAGACGAAGGTAGTAGACACACAAGGTTACGATTGACTTGGCGGTCACTATCTGGCGCTAATCGCGCATCTGTGGATCTCCGGCGTTAGACCTGAGACCAAAGAAATACAAAAATTAGAAATGAGAGGAGCGGTACATGAAGAAGTCCACCTTGGCATTGGCTGTAGCACTCGGGGCAATCGCCCAGCATGCAGGCGCCGCCGGTTTTATCGAAGACAGTAAGGCCACACTGGGCCTGCGTAACTTCTACATCAACACTGACAACCGTGATGGCCAGCCATCGTCTACCTCGAACACCCGTAGCAAGAACGCCGAATGGGGCCAAGGCTTCGATCTGCGTTTCATCTCGGGTTTCACCCAAGGTACCGTTCAGTTCGGCGTTGACGCCATTGGCCTGTACGGCCTGCGTCTGGACTCCAGCCGCGCAGACCACGGCAACTACACCGGCACTGCGTCCGGCGGCACCGTCTTCCCAAGCGACGGCAACAAGGCTGTCGACGACTACGCTAGCCTGGGTCTGACCGGTAAGATCAAGATTTCCCAGACCGTGGCAAAATTGGGCACCCTGCAGCCAAACAACCCGGTGATCAAGACCAACGACGGTCGCCTGTTGCCTCAGACCTTCCAGGGCGGCGAGATCGTTTCTAACGAAATCAAAGACTTGACTCTGACCGCTGGTCAAATCGAGTCGGCCAAGGGCCGTAACTCCAGCAACAACGAAAACCTGTCGATTGCTGGCGCGAACAAAAGCTCCAACTATGACACCGGCAAATTCAGCAACAAGTTCTACTACGCCGGTGCCGACTACAAGATCACCAAGGATCTGACCGCTTCGTACTACTTCGGCGAGCTGAAAGATTTCTACTCCCAGAACTTCCTGGGCCTGGTACACAACTGGGCAATCGGCCCGGGCGTGCTGAAAAGTGACCTGCGCTACTACCGCAGCCGCGACAACGGTGAGAACGCTAACAACTCTGCGTACTACACCAGCGGTTACTACAACGATGGCGCCAAGCCGGTTACCAGCGGTAAGGTCGACAACGACCTGTACAGCTACCTGGCACTGTACTCGGTCAGCGGCCACACCTTCGGTGGCGGTTATCAGTACACCAAGGGTGACAGTGACTTCCCTTGGCTGAACCAAGGTGACGGTTCGTCGGCCAGCATCACTACCGACATGCAAATCCAGAAGTTCGCCCGTGCCGGCGAGCGTACCTGGCAAGCGCGTTACGCTTATGACTTCGCCCAAGTGGGTGTGCCTGGCCTGACCGCGGGTGTGGTTTACCTGAAAGGCACCAACATTCAGACCACCACTGGTGACAAGTCTGAATGGGAACGTGACATCAGCCTGGCTTACGTTATTCCACAAGGCCCACTGAAAAACCTCGGTGTTGCCTGGAAAAACGCTATGTGGCGCACCGACGTTGCGACTCGCGACCAGGACGAAAACCGCCTGATCGTCAGCTACTCGATCCCACTGTTGTAAGCCTGTAAAACCTTGCCCGGCGCAATGCCGGGCAAGGTGTCTTGCTTTTCAAGTCGGGCTCAACCCCCGCAAGCCCTTCCTGAACCCCTCTTTTTACAGCGTCTCAAGGCCTTCTCGAACCTTGGACGGAATGTTGACTCTCGCCTGTTTCAAGGTCCAGTGAACACATTTTTAATATTCCTATATCGTCTAAATAAATCGATATTTATTCTTTTTAAATAATCCGTAATCCATGCACAGTGGGCTCCATAAGCACTCATCAGGAGCCACACCATGAGCCTAAGACTGGGCGACATCGCCCCCGACTTCGAACAGGATTCCAGCGCCGGCAAGATTCGTTTCCACGAGTGGCTGGGCGACAGCTGGGGTGTGCTGTTTTCCCACCCGGCGGACTTCACGCCGGTATGCACCACCGAGCTGGGCTTCACCGCCAAGCTCAAGGACGAATTCGCCAAGCGTGGCGTCAAGGCCATCGCCCTGTCGGTAGACCCGGTGGACTCGCACCTCAAGTGGATCGAAGACATCAACGAAACCCAGAACACGGTCGTCAACTTCCCGATCCTGGCCGACGCCGACCGCAAGGTCTCGGACCTCTACGACCTGATCCATCCGAACGCCAGTGACACCCTCACCGTGCGTTCCTTGTTCGTGATCGACCCGCACAAGAAAATCCGCCTGACGATCACCTACCCAGCCAGCACCGGGCGCAACTTCCACGAAATCCTGCGGGTCATCGACTCGTTGCAACTGACCGACAACTACAAAGTTGCCACGCCCGCCAACTGGCAGGACGGCGATGAAGTGGTGATCGTGCCGTCGCTCAAGGACGAGGAAGAAATCAAGAAACGCTTTCCCAAAGGGTACCGGGCGGTGAAGCCGTATCTGCGGCTGACACCGCAACCCAATCGCTGAATTACCTGTAGGAGCGAGCTTGCTCGCGAAGCATGCGCGGTTACTGCGGACATCCAGAAAGCCTGCGTCATCGTTGACGGTTTTCGCGAGCAGGCTCGCTCCTACAGATAGACGCTGTGTACTCACATGGCAGGGGTTTTGAGGCCGTTTCGACGGCCTTTTTTTTCGCCTGGCGATTGATGGATGGTTTATTCTTTTAAGGAATAAACAAATGAAAAAATAAGATTTATGGATATATAAATCTGCTGATATGGTCTGTTCCATCTTGGCGCCATCGCCACACAGCGAACCGCCGACACTTGCTAAAGGAATTTCCTACATGCTGGTCGTAACACTTGGAGGCAGTCCCAGTCAGCGTTCCCGCTCCGGGGTCTTGCTGGATAAAACCCGTCAGTGGCTGCAACAGCAGGGCGTGGAAGTGGTGAGTTATCAGATACGGGACTTCCCGGCCGAAGACTTGCTGCATGCGCGCTTCGACAGCCCCAAAGTCATCGACTTGTTGCAACAAGTGGCCAATGCCGACGGCCTGGTGATCGCCACGCCGGTGTACAAGGCCTCGTTCTCGGGCGCGCTGAAAACCGTGCTCGACCTGCTGCCCGAACGCGCCCTGGCCCACAAGGTGGTATTGCCCATCGCCACCGGCGGCAGCATCGCCCACATGCTGGCGGTGGACTACGCATTGAAGCCGGTGCTGTCGGCGCTCAAAGCCCAGGAATTGCTCCACGGGATCTTTGCCGAAGACAGCCAGATCGCTTACGGCGAGGGCAGTGCCCAGGCGCAACTGGTGCCGGTCCTCGAACAACGCTTGAGCGAGGCTCTGGAAACTTTCTACGCCGCCATGGCCCGTCGCCCGAAACCGCTGGACCCGCATGTGTTGAATGAACGTTTGTTGAGTGCTCGCTGGAGCATTTAAGCCTTACCGATTCACGAAGTACTCACCTTACTCAGCCGCCAACGGCCAAGCAGGTGCAGCCAACCCCCCAATCGCATTTTTGGAGAGAGCGCCATGCTCACTGTCATCTTGCGTCGTGGTCTGGTCGCACTGTTTGCTGCGGCTGTGTCCTTCGGCGCCATTGTTCAAGCCCACGCTGCCGAAACCCTGCGGATCGGCTATCAGAAATACGGCACCCTGGTGCTGCTCAAGGCCAAGGGCACCCTGGAAAAGCGCCTGGCCGCCGACGGTGTGCAGGTGCAGTGGACCGAGTTCCCGGGCGGCCCGCAATTGCTCGAAGGCCTGAATGTCGGCTCGATCGACTTCGGCGTCACTGGCGAAACCCCGCCGGTATTCGCCCAGGCCGCCGGTGCCGATCTGCTCTACGTGGCCTACGAACCGCCGGCGCCGACCAGTGAAGCGATCCTGGTGCCGAAAGACTCGCCGATCAAATCGGTGGCCGAGCTCAAGGGCAAGAAAGTCGTGCTCAACAAGGGCTCCAACGTTCACTACCTGCTGGTGCGGGCCCTGGAAGATGCCGGCCTGAAATACACCGATGTGCAGACCGTGTTCCTGCCGCCCGCCGATGCGCGTGCCGCGTTCGAGCGTGGCAGCGTAGACGCCTGGGTCATCTGGGACCCGTACCAGGCCGCCGCCGAGAAACAACTGCAAGCCCGCACCTTGCGTGACGGCAGCGGGATTGCCGACAACCACCAGTTCTACCTGGCCACCAGGCCCTACGCCGAAAAACACCCCGAAGTGATCAAGGCGCTGGTGGAAGAAGTGCGCGCGGTGGGCGAGTGGTCCAAGGCCAACCCGCAGCAAGTCACCGAACAGGTCGCGCCGCTGCTCGGCCTGCCGGCTGACATCACCCTGACCTCGGTGAAACGCCAGGGCTATGGCGCGCTGTTCCTGACCCCGGCGGTGGTAGCCGCGCAGCAGAAGATTGCCGACAGCTTCTACCAACTCAAATTGATCCCCAAACCCTTGAGCATCAAGGACGTGATCTGGACTCCACCTGCCGCCGTGGCCAACGCGCCGTAATCCGACTTCTTCAGGAGACAACTCCATGAGCCTCACTATTTTCTGGTTCCTGCCTACCCACGGCGACGGTCATTACCTTGGCACCGCCGAAGGCGCTCGCGCCGTCGACCACGGTTATCTGCAGCAAGTGGCCCAGGCGGCCGACCGCCTTGGCTTCGGCGGGGTGCTGATCCCCACCGGGCGTTCCTGCGAAGACTCGTGGCTGGTGGCCGCTTCGCTGATCCCGGTGACCCAGCGTCTGAAGTTCCTGGTCGCGCTGCGCCCCGGGATCATTTCGCCGACGGTGGCCGCGCGTCAGGCCGCGACCCTCGATCGCCTGTCCGGCGGCCGTGCGCTGTTCAACCTGGTGACCGGCGGTGACCCGGAAGAATTGGCCGGCGACGGTCTGTTCCTCAGCCACGAAGAACGCTACCAGGCCTCGGTGGAGTTCACCCGCATCTGGCGTCGTGTGCTGGAAGGCGAAACCGTGGATTACGACGGCGAACACATCAGCGTCAAAGGCGCCAAACTGCTTTACCCGCCGATCCAGCAACCGCGTCCGCCGCTGTACTTCGGCGGCTCTTCCGAAGCCGCGCAGGACCTGGCGGCCGAACAGGTGGACATGGTGCTGACCTGGGGCGAGCCACCGGCCGCGGTTGCGGAAAAAATCGAACAGGTGCGGGCCAAGGCCGCGAAACTCGGGCGCACGGTGCGCTTCGGTATTCGTCTGCATGTGATCGTGCGCGAAACCAACGATGAAGCCTGGAAAGCCGCCGACAAACTGATCTCGCACCTGGACGACGACACCATCGCCCGCGCCCAGGCCTCGCTGGCGCGCTTTGATTCGGTCGGCCAGCAGCGCATGGCGGCCTTGCATGGCGGCAGCCGCGACAACCTCGAAGTCAGCCCCAACCTGTGGGCCGGCGTCGGCCTGGTGCGCGGCGGGGCCGGCACCGCGCTGGTGGGCGATGGCCCGACGGTTGCGGCGCGGGTCAAGGAATACGCGGCGCTGGGCATCGACACCTTTATCTTCTCCGGTTATCCACACCTGGAAGAATCGTATCGCGTCGCCGAGTTGCTGTTCCCGCACCTGGATATCGAACGCCCCGAGTTGCCGAAAAGTGCCGGCTACGTGAGCCCGTTCGGCGAGATGGTCGCCAACGACATCCTTCCCAAAGCGGCGTCACAGAGCTGAGGTGGCGCCATGAATGTGGAAAAACTGAGCCATCGCGTGGCGCCTTGGGTGCTGCCGGTGTTGCTGTTGGCGGTGTGGCAGTTGTCGGTGTCGGCGGGGTGGTTGTCGACGCGGATTCTGCCGGCGCCGAGCGCGGTGATCGAGGCCGGGGTCAACCTGGTACGCAGCGGTGAAATCTGGACGCACCTGGCCATCAGCGGCTGGCGCGCGGGCCTGGGTTTTGTGATCGGTGGCAGCATCGGTCTGGCCCTGGGCTTTATCACCGGCCTGTCGACGTGGGGCGAGCGCCTGCTGGACAGCTCGGTGCAGATGATCCGCAACGTGCCGCACCTGGCGTTGATCCCGCTGGTGATCCTGTGGTTCGGCATTGACGAGACCGCGAAGATTTTCCTGGTCGCCCTCGGCACGCTGTTCCCGATCTACCTCAACACCTACCACGGCATCCGCAACGTCGACCCGGCGCTGGTGGAAATGGCGCGCAGCTACGGCTTGTCCGGCTTCAGCCTGTTCCGCCAGGTGATCCTGCCGGGCGCGCTGCCGTCGATCCTGGTGGGCGTGCGTTTTGCCCTGGGCTTCATGTGGCTGACGCTGATCGTGGCGGAAACCATTTCGGCCAGTTCCGGTATCGGTTACCTGGCGATGAACGCCCGTGAATTCCTGCAAACCGACGTGGTGGTGCTGGCCATCGTCATGTACGCGATTCTCGGCAAGCTGGCCGACCTCGCAGCGCGCGGCCTGGAGCGTGTGTGGCTGCGCTGGCATCCGGCTTATCAAGTGAATAAAGGAGGTGCGGCATGACCGCTCAACAACCTCCGCGCCTGCTGAAGGGGATTCCCCTGGCGGTGCGCAAATTGCGCAAGGCCTTTGGCGCGCGGGAAGTGCTCAAGGGCATCGACCTGCATATTCCGGCGGGCCAGTTCGTTGCCGTGGTCGGCCGCAGTGGCTGCGGTAAAAGTACCTTGCTGCGCCTGCTCGCCGGCCTCGACAAGGCCAGCAGCGGTGAGCTGCTGGCCGGCTCCGCGCCGCTTGGCGCGGCGATCGAAGACACGCGGTTGATGTTCCAGGAAGCGCGTCTGCTGCCGTGGAAAAAGATCATCGACAACGTCGGCCTCGGCCTCAAGGGCAACTGGCGTCCCAAGGCGCTGGAAGCGCTCGAAGCAGTCGGCCTGGCCGAGCGTGCGAATGAGTGGCCGGCGGCCTTGTCCGGTGGCCAGAAGCAGCGTGTGGCCCTGGCGCGTGCGTTGATTCATCAGCCGCGTCTGTTGTTGCTCGATGAGCCGTTGGGCGCGCTGGATGCGTTGACCCGCATCGAGATGCAGCAACTGATCGAAAGCCTCTGGCAGAAGCATGGTTTCACCGTGTTGCTGGTAACCCACGACGTCAGCGAAGCCGTGGCCATTGCCGACCGGGTGATCCTGATCGAAGACGGCGAAATCGGCCTCGACCTGATTGTCGACCTGCCGCGTCCACGCGCCCGAGGCTCGCATCGCCTGGCCGCGCTCGAAGCGCAGGTGCTCAACCGTGTGCTGTCGCTGCCCGGCACCCCGCCGGAACCCGAACCCGTTTCACCGTTGCCTACGCAATTGCGGTGGGCGCAATAACTCACTTGTCCCATGAAGGAAAAACGACATGACTATCAAAGCCATCAACGTGCGTAACCAGTTCAAAGGCACCGTCAAGGAAATCGTCGAAGGCGACGTGCTCTCGGAAATCGACGTGCAGACCGCGTCCGGGATCGTGACGTCGGTGATCACCACCCGTTCGGTCAAGGAGTTGGAGCTGGTGATCGGCAGCGAGGTGATTGCCTTCGTCAAATCCACCGAGGTGTCGATCGCCAAGTTGTGATCACTTGAGGGCGCTATCGGGAGCAAGCTCCCTCCCACATTCGAACCGGTTTCTTCAGGAAAACTCGATCACATGTGGGAGCAAGCTCCCTCCCACATTCGAACCGGTTTCTTCAGGAAAACTCGGTCACATGTGGGAGGGAGCTTGCTCCCGATGAGGCCCTGCCAGACAACACATCCATCAGACAGTGGCGCCCCGCTTGGGCAAATACGCCGGCAGATAAAGCCCCACATACGCATCGAACACGCGCATGCCTTCCTCGGCCATGCGCGGCGTGATCAGCCCATGCTGATGCACCGAACGCGCATACACGCGATCACTCAATTCCAGCGCCAGCGCGAACACGTCCACATCGGCGGGCAGGGTTGGCACTTCGAAATGCCGGTTGAATACGGCCAGCATCAAGTCACCCAACTCCAGATCGTGCTGGCGGTCGGCCTGATTCACTTCGGTCAGCCCGTGCTGGGTCAGGATCAGCTGGCGGGCGGCGGCGTCGTTGCTGTAGATGGTGAGCATGCGCTGTTCGACGATGTAAGACAGGTCGCGCCAATACTTGAGTGAATCATGCGCGATGGGCGCCTGGATTGCGGCGCGGAATGCCGCATGGACGTCGGCGGTCAACGCTTCCAGCAGCGCCGGCACGCTGGCGAAAAAGTGGTACACCGACGATGGCGGAATCTGTGCGCGCTCGGCCACGCTGTAGATCGACAAACCAGCCACACCTTCGGACGCCAGCAACGTGCGGGCGGCGTCGAGGATCGCGTCGATCCGGGCCTGGCTGCGGGCGCGGGGTTTGCGAGGGGCGGCGGGGCGGGTGGTCATGGAAGTCTCCTACAAGGCAGCGGGCATTGTATGAGCAGGAGCCGGTGTTGTCTGCCAGGCCGCCATCGGGAGCAAGCTCCCTCTCACACTCGAACCGGTTTCTTCAGGAAAACTCGTTCAAATGTGGGAGGGAGCTTGCTCCCGATGGCGGCCAACTCGGTCTACCAAAAGCAACCCATAAAAAAACGCCACAGACCAAAGGCCTGCGACGTTTTTTCAGTGCAACCAGCGCTTACACGGTATGCAGGTACCAGTTGTACTCAAGGTCGGAGATGGAGTGTTCGAACTCTTCCAGCTCACTTTCCTTACAGGCGACGAAGATATCGATGTATTTAGGATCGATGTACTTGGCCATCACCTCGCTGTCGTCCAACTCGCGCAGGGCATCGCGCAGGTTGTTCGGCAGGCTTTGTTCGTTCTGCTCGTAGCTGTTGCCTTCCACTGGCGCGCCCGGTTCGATCTTGTTGGTCAGGCCGTGGTGTACGCCCGCCAGGACCGAAGCCATCAGCAGGTAGGGGTTGGCATCGGCACCGGCCACGCGGTGTTCGATACGCACGGAGTCGGCCGCGCCGGTCGGCACGCGGATCGCCACGGTGCGGTTGTCCAGGCCCCAGCACGGCGAGTTCGGCACGTAGAACTGTGCGCCGAAACGACGGTAGGAGTTGACGTTGGGGCACAGGAACGCCATTTGGGCGGGTAGGGTCTCCAGCACACCGCCGATCGCGTGACGCAATGCGGCGTTCTGCTCGGGATCCTCGCTGGCAAAGATGTTCTTGCCGTCCTTGTCCAGGATCGAAATGTGTACGTGCAAACCGTTGCCTGCCTGGCCTGGGTAAGGCTTGGCCATGAAGGTGGTGTCCATCTCATGGTCGTAGGCGATGTTCTTGATCAGGCGCTTGAGCAGTACCGCGTAGTCGCAGGCCTTGATCGGGTCGGCCACGTGGTGCAGGTTCACTTCGAACTGCGCCGGGGCACTTTCCTTGACGATGGCATCAGCCGGGATGCCTTGCTCTTTGGCACCTTCCAGGATGTCCTGGAGGCAGTCGACATATTCGTCGAGGTCGTCGATCAGGTAGACCTGTGTCGAGTGCGGGCGTTTGCCGGAGATCGGCGAGCGGGGCGGTTGTGGGCGGCCGTTCACGTTCTCCTGGTCGATCAGGTAGAACTCAAGCTCGAAGGCAGCGCAGATAGTCAGACCGAGGTCGTCGAATTTGCTTACAACCTGACGCAGTACTTCGCGCGGATCGGCGAAGAAAGGTTCACCTTCAATTTCGTGCATGGTCATCAGCAGTTGCGCGGTCGGGCGCTTTTGCCAAGGTTCATTGCACAGGGTGTCGGGGATTGGATAACAGATTCGGTCAGCATCACCGATGTCCAGGCCCAGGCCGGTGCTTTCCACCGTTGAGCCGTTGATATCCAGGGCAAATAAAGAGGCAGGCAAGTTAATGCCTTTCTCGTAAACCTTGTGGAGGCTGGTGCGTTCGATGCGCTTACCGCGCACCACACCATTCATATCCGCAATTAGAAGGTCTACGTACAGAACCTCAGGATGATCCTTAAGGAACGCGTTCGCTTCGTTAAGCTGAACGGCACGCGGGGGTACCGACATGATGCAACACCTTTGTTGTTAAAAATATCAATCATTGATCTTTTCAGGTTTCAGTCAACCCGAACGGCATGCCGAAGTCAAGCGAGGCCTTTTTTGCCCCAAAAAAGCGCCATGAGGGCTTTTTTGGGGCTTTTTGGGGCGGTTTTGCTCGGTTGCCCGGCTTGGGACTAGCAGGCTTGAGCGGGCCGTGTTGTATTTTTTACGGGGGTGTTGTGTAAAAAAATGAACAAGGCTAAGCTCGATTTAAACCCATAACAGCAATAATACCGGGGTGCTTCATGTCTGGCCTGCCGTTAATCGGCATCACCACCTGCGCGAAACAGGTCGGTCTGCATGCTTTTCAGATCCGTGTCGAATGTTGCGAACGCGCATTCCCATTGATGATTCCATCCCCGATAAGCCCCTTCGATCCGGCCATTATTCTTGACGGCCAGGACGCTGTTCGCGTGCCCCGTTCATTTTCTTGTACTCACCCTTTTCATGACGCCGGTCCTGCCTTTTTTGCGGTTGCCGCTCATTATCCTGCACGGGAGGCAAGCCTTTTGCTTTAGGAGTGCAACGGCACCCCAAATGGCGGTTAAGCTCCCACTCTGATGAACCAGCGACGCCGATGCGTCAACCGACGCCTGACCTTTAATGAACGTCAGGAAACCCAGCCCAGAGGCATTTATGAGTAACAACCTCGACCAGCTCACCGATTGGTTGAAAGACCACAAGATCACAGAAGTCGAATGCATGATTGGCGACCTCACCGGTATCACCCGGGGCAAGATCTCGCCGACCAACAAGTTCATCGCCGAGAAAGGCATGCGCCTGCCCGAGAGCGTTCTGTTGCAGACCGTGACCGGCGACTATGTCGAAGACGACATCTATTACGAATTGCTCGACCCGGCCGACATCGACATGATCTGCCGCCCCGACCAGAACGCGGTGTTCCTGGTGCCGTGGGCCATCGAGCCTACCGCCCAGGTGATCCACGACACCTACGACAAGCAAGGCAACCCGATCGAGCTGTCGCCGCGCAACGTGCTCAAGAAAGTCCTCAAGCTCTACGCCGACAAAGGCTGGCAGCCGATCGTGGCGCCGGAGATGGAGTTCTACCTGACCAAGCGCTGCGAAGACCCGGACTTCCCGCTGCAACCGCCGATCGGCCGTTCCGGGCGCCCGGAAACCGGTCGGCAGTCGTTCTCTATAGAAGCGGCCAACGAATTCGACCCGCTGTTCGAGGACGTCTACGACTGGTGCGAACTGCAGGAGCTGGACCTCGACACCCTGATCCACGAGGACGGCACGGCGCAGATGGAAATCAACTTCCGTCACGGCGACGCGCTGTCCCTGGCCGACCAGATCCTGGTGTTCAAGCGCACCATGCGTGAAGCCGCGCTCAAGCACGACGTGGCCGCCACCTTCATGGCCAAGCCGATGACCGGCGAGCCCGGCAGCGCGATGCACCTGCACCAGAGCATCATCGACATCGCCACCGGCAAGAACGTCTTCTCCAATGAAGACGGGACCATGAGCCAACTGTTCCTCAACCACATTGGTGGCCTGCAGAAATTCATCCCCGAATTGCTGCCGCTGTTTGCCCCCAACGTGAACTCGTTCCGCCGCTTCCTGCCGGACACTTCGGCGCCGGTGAACGTGGAGTGGGGCGAAGAAAACCGCACCGTCGGCCTGCGCGTACCGGATGCCGGCCCGCAGAACCGTCGCGTGGAAAACCGCCTGCCGGGCGCAGACGCCAACCCGTACCTGGCGATCGCCGCCAGCCTGTTGTGCGGCTACATCGGCATGGTCGAAGGGCACAACCCAAGCGCGCCGGTCGTCGGCCGTGGTTACGAGCGGCGCAACCTGCGCCTGCCGTTGACCATCGAAGACGCCCTGGAACGTATGGAAAACAGCAAGACCATCGAGAAATACCTGGGTCACAAATTCATCACTGGCTACGTCGCGGTCAAGCGGGCCGAGCATGAAAACTTCAAGCGCGTGATCAGTTCGTGGGAGCGGGAGTTCCTGCTCTTCGCCGTCTGATGCGCCGGGCGCGCCCGTTGAACGGCGCGCCCTCCACTGAAAAGTCTAGGAGATTGGTATGTCCAGCAACAACCCGCAAACCCGTGAATGGCAAGCCTTGAGCAGTGATCACCACCTGGCGCCGTTCAGCGACTTCAAGCAGTTGAAAGAGAAAGGCCCACGGATCATTACTAAAGCCCACGGCGTTTACTTGTGGGACAGCGAAGGCAACAAGATCCTCGACGGCATGGCCGGCCTGTGGTGCGTGGCGATCGGTTACGGTCGCGATGAACTGGCTGACGCCGCCGCCAAGCAGATGAAAGAACTGCCGTACTACAACCTGTTCTTCCAGACCGCCCACCCGCCGGTACTGGAACTGGCCAAGGCGATCTCCGACGTTGCACCGGCCGGCATGAACCACGTGTTCTTCACCGGTTCCGGCTCCGAAGGCAACGACACCATGTTGCGCATGGTCCGCCACTATTGGGCGATCAAGGGCCAGCCGAACAAGAAAATCATCATCAGCCGCAAGAATGGCTACCACGGCTCCACCGTGGCCGGCGCCAGCCTCGGCGGCATGACTTATATGCATGAGCAGGGCGATCTGCCGATCCCGGGCATCGTCCACATCGCCCAGCCGTACTGGTTTGGCGAAGGCGGCGACATGAGCCCCGAAGAGTTCGGTGTGTGGGCCGCCAACCAGCTGGAGGCGAAGATTCTGGAACTGGGCGTGGACAACGTCGGCGCCTTCATTGCCGAGCCGATCCAGGGCGCCGGTGGCGTGATCGTGCCGCCGGACAGCTACTGGCCGCGCATCAAGGAAATCCTCGCCAAGTACGACATCCTGTTCGTCGCCGACGAGGTGATCTGCGGTTTCGGCCGTACCGGCGAGTGGTTCGGCAGCGATTTCTACGACCTCAAGCCGGACATGATGACCATCGCCAAGGGCCTGACCTCGGGCTACATCCCGATGGGTGGCCTGATCGTGCGCGACGAGGTGGTGGCGGTGCTGAATGAAGGCGGCGATTTCAACCACGGCTTCACCTACTCCGGTCACCCGGTGGCCGCGGCGGTCGCTCTGGAAAACATCCGCATCATGCGCGATGAACAAATTATTAAGCGTGTGCATGATGAAACGGCACCGTATTTGCAGAAACGTCTGAGGGAGCTGGCTGATCATCCGTTGGTGGGTGAAGTGCGTGGTGTCGGCATGCTCGGTGCGATTGAACTGGTTCAGGACAAAGCGACGCGCAAGCGTTACGAAGGCCGCGGTGTTGGCATGATCTGCCGAACCTTCTGCTTCGAGAATGGCCTGATCATGCGCGCCGTGGGTGACACCATGATCATTTCGCCGCCGCTGGTGATCAGCAAGACCGAAATCGACGAGCTGGTGACCAAGGCTCGTCATTGCCTGGACCTGACTTTGGCGGCATTGCAGGGCTAAGTGCTAGGCTCAGAACGCAGTGACTCTCGGGTGCTGCGTTCGGGCAGTTATAAAAGTGGGGGGTTAGTTGAAAGCCGGCCCCCTAAGTTGCCAGACTGTTGTCCTGTTTTGCTGCCCTTCGACGGGCTGCCGAACAGCTGTGTATCGATGAAGCATGCTGCGGCCCAAAAAAGAAAATTGGAGCATCACCAAATGAAGGCATTAGGTTTGAAGAACGCTGGCAAGACCCTCCTCGCGTTGTCCCTGATGGGCGCAATGGCGGGCGCGGCCCAGGCAGACGATAAAGTGCTGCACGTCTATAACTGGTCCGACTACATTGCTCCGGACACCATCGCCAACTTTGAAAAAGAGTCGGGCATCAAAGTGGTGTACGACGTATTCGACAGCAACGAGACCCTTGAAGCCAAGTTGCTGGCAGGCAAGTCCGGTTACGACATCGTCGTACCGTCGAACAACTTCCTCGCCAAGCAGATCAAGGCCGGCGTCTACCAGGAGCTGGACAAGTCCAAGCTGTCCAACTACGAAAACCTGAACACGTCGCTGCTCAAGGCCGTGTCGGTCAGCGACCCGGACAACAAGCACGCTTTCCCGTACATGTGGGGTTCGATCGGCATCGGTTACAACCCGGAGAAGGTCAAGGCCGCGCTGGGCGTCGACAAGATCGATTCGTGGGACATCCTGCTCAAGCCGGAAAACATCGCCAAGCTCAAGAGCTGCGGTGTGAGCTTCCTCGATTCGCCAACCGAAATGCTGCCGATCGCGCTGCATTACCTGGGCCTGCCGACCGACAGCCAGAAGAAAGCCGACCTCAAGCAAGCTGAAGACCTGTTCCTGAAGATCCGTCCTTCGATCGGCTACTTCCACTCGTCCAAGTACATCTCCGACCTGGCCAACGGCAACATCTGCGTAGCCGTGGGTTACTCGGGTGACATCCAGCAGGCCAAATCCCGCGCGGCTGAAGCCGGTGGCAAGGTCAAAGTGGCGTATGACATTCCGAAGGAAGGCGCCGGCAGTTTCTATGACATGGTCGCCATCCCTAAAGATGCCGAAAACGTCGAAGCGGCCTACAAGTTCATGAACTACCTGCTCGAGCCGAAAGTCATGGCTGCGATCACCAACAGCGTGCGTTTCCCGAACGGTAACGAGAAAGCCACCGCATTGGTCGACAAAGACATCACCAGCGACCCAGGCATCTACCCGCCAGCGGACGTGCAAGCCAAGCTGTATGCCATTGCCGACTTGCCGGCGGCGACTCAGCGTGAAATGACCCGTAGCTGGACCAAAATCAAATCGGGCAAATAAGCGAGGAAACCTGTAGGAGCGAGCTTGCTCGCGAAAATCGTCAACGATAACGCAGCGCCTCTGGTCGCCCGCGTTGCCTGTGAGTTCTTCGCGAGCAAGCTCGCTCCTACAAAGAGCGGCAGCCGTACAGTAATTAAATGACAGAAAGTTTTGCCGGATCGGTTTATCGAGGGTAAGTTGCGCGCCGGTTTTGTTGCCGGGCAACAACTTTGGGCCCAACTATTTAAGAGGACCTCCACTTGCCATTTTCTTTATTTCGCCAAGCCTTGCTGGTAGGTGCAGGTATCACGCTGGCTGTCAGCGTGCAGGCCGCATCGACTGTGCATGTTTATAACTGGTCGGACTACATCGGCCCCGACACCCTGGCCAACTTTGAAAAGGCCTCCGGTATCAAGCCTGTGTATGACGTGTTTGATTCCAACGAAACCCTGGAAGGCAAGTTGCTGGCCGGACGTACCGGTTACGACGTGGTGGTGCCGTCCAATCACTTCCTTGGCAAACAGATCAAGGCCGGGGCGTTCCAGAAGCTCGACAAGTCGTTGCTGACTCACTACGCCAACCTCGACCCGGCGCTGCTCAAGCGCCTGGAAAAGAACGACCCGGGCAACCAATACGCCGTGCCGTACCTGTGGGGCACCAACGGCATCGGTTACAACGTCGATAAAGTCAAAGAAGTGCTGGGCGTCGACAAGATCGACTCCTGGGCCGTGCTGTTCGAGCCGGAAAACATGAAGAAGCTCGCGACGTGCGGCGTGTCCTTCATGGACTCGGCAGATGAAATGCTGCCGGCGGTGCTCAACTACATGGGCCTGAACCCCAACAGCGAGAACCCCGAAGACTACAAGAAGGCCGAAGCGAAACTGCTGAAAGTGCGGCCTTATGTGACCTACTTCCATTCTTCCAAATACATCTCCGACCTGGCCAACGGCAACATCTGCGTGGCGGCCGGGTTCTCCGGCGATGTGTTCCAGGCCAAGGCCCGCGCAGCCGAGGCGGGCAAGGGCGTGCACATCGCCTACGCGATTCCGAAAGAAGGCGGCAACCTGTGGTTCGACGTGCTGGCGATCCCCAAGGACGCGACCAACGTTAAAGAAGCCCACGCCTTCATCAACTATTTACTGCAACCTGAGGTTATCGCTCAGGTCAGTGATTACGTCGGTTATGCCAACCCTAACCCAGGGGCGGACGCACTGATGGAGCAATCGATACGCACCGACGAAGCGGTTTACCCACCGCAGGCGGTTCTCGACCGGACATTTGTCAACTTCGAGCTACCCCCGAAAGTGCAGCGTTTAATGACCCGTAGCTGGACCAAGGTCAAGACGGGCAAGTAAGGCTCAAACTATCCTGGGTTCGCCCGCGTCGGGCGAACTGCACTCTTTTTTTTGGGAGTTTCGTAAATGGCAGTTGCCTCCGGCGCCTATAAGAAAGCCCTCGAGGGCGACCAGACACCGAAAAAGGTGCTGGTCAAAATCGACCGGGTCACGAAGAAGTTCGACGAGACGATTGCCGTGGACGATGTGTCCCTGGAAATCAAGAAAGGCGAGATCTTCGCCTTGCTCGGCGGTTCGGGTTCGGGCAAATCCACCTTGTTGCGCATGCTCGCAGGTTTCGAGCGCCCAACCGAGGGTCGCATCTACCTCGACGGTGTGGACATCACCGACATGCCGCCCTACGAGCGGCCGATCAACATGATGTTCCAGTCCTACGCGCTGTTCCCGCACATGACCGTGGCGCAGAACATCGCGTTTGGCCTGCAACAGGACAAGATCCCCAAGGCCGAAGTCGACGCCCGCGTGGCCGAGATGCTCAAGCTGGTGCAGATGAGCCAGTACGCCAAGCGCAAGCCACACCAGTTGTCCGGTGGCCAGCGCCAGCGTGTGGCCCTGGCCCGTTCCCTGGCCAAGCGCCCGAAACTGCTGCTGCTCGATGAACCGATGGGGGCGCTGGACAAGAAACTGCGTTCGCAGATGCAGCTGGAACTGGTGGAAATCATCGAGCGCGTCGGCGTGACCTGCGTGATGGTGACCCACGACCAGGAAGAGGCCATGACCATGGCCGAGCGCATCGCGATCATGCACCTGGGCTGGATCGCGCAGATCGGCAGCCCGGTCGACATCTACGAGACGCCGACCAGCCGCCTGGTGTGCGAGTTCATCGGCAACGTCAACATCTTCGACACCCAGGTGGTCGACGACGCTGAGGGCCACGCAGTGCTCAAGTGCCCGGACCTGGACCGCGACATCTACGTTGGCTACGGCATCGCCACTTCGGTGGAAGACAAGTCAGTGACCTACGCCATCCGCCCGGAAAAACTGCTGGTCACCACTCAAATGCCGACCTGCGAGCACAACTGGTCCAGCGGCAAGGTCCACGACATCGCCTACCTCGGCGGCCACTCGGTGTTCTACGTCGAGTTGCCGAGCGGCAAGCTCGTGCAATCCTTCGTCGCCAACGCCGAACGCCGTGGCCAGCGCCCAACCTGGGGTGATCAGGTGTACGTGTGGTGGGAAGACGACAGCGGCGTGGTACTTCGCTCATGAACATGAAAAAATTCAAGCGCCAGCTGCAACGAATAACCCCCGGTGGCCGGCATGTGGTCATCGGGATCCCTTTCCTCTGGCTGTTCCTGTTCTTCATGCTGCCGTTCTTCATCGTCCTGAAGATCAGCTTTGCCGAAGCCGACGTGGCGATCCCGCCTTACACCGAGATCTACACCTTCGTTGAGCAGAAGCTGCAACTGGTGCTGAACCTGGCCAACTACGCGATGCTCGGCGACGATGAGTTGTACATCGCCGCGTACCTGGGCTCGCTGAAGATGGCGTTCTTCAGCACCCTGCTGTGCCTGGTGATCGGCTACCCGATGGCCTATGCGATTGCCAGTGCGCGCAAAGAGATGCAGACCGTCCTCGTGCTGCTGATCATGATGCCGACCTGGACCGCGATCCTGATCCGCGTGTACGCATGGATGGGCATCCTCAGCAACAACGGCTTGCTCAACAGCTTCCTGATGTCCATCGGGCTGATCAACGAGCCGCTGCAGATCCTCAACACCAACATCGCGGTGTATATCGGCGTGGTCTATTCGTACCTGCCGTTCATGATCCTGCCGCTGTACGCCAACCTGGTGAAACACGACCAGAGCCTGCTGGAAGCTGCCTCGGACCTGGGTTCGAGCACCTTCAACAGCTTCTGGAAGATCACCGTGCCGCTGTCCAAGAACGGCATCATCGCCGGTTGCATGCTGGTCTTCATCCCGGTGGTGGGCGAGTTCGTGATCCCGGAACTGCTCGGCGGCCCGGAAACCCTGATGATCGGTAAAGTGTTGTGGCAAGAATTCTTCAACAACCGTGACTGGCCGGTGGCTTCTGCCCTGGCGGTGGTGATGCTGGCGATCCTGATCGTGCCGATCATCCTGTTCAACCGCAGCCAAGCCAAAGAGATGGAGGGCAAGATATGAAGCGCGTCAGTTTCTCAAGCTTCATGCTGGTGGCGGGGTTGTTGTTCATCTACCTGCCGATGCTGATCCTGGTGATCTACTCGTTCAACGAATCCAAGCTGGTGACGGTGTGGGGCGGTTGGTCGATCAAGTGGTACGTGGGCCTGCTGGACAACACCCAGTTGATGGGCTCGGTGGCGCGTTCCCTGGAAATCGCCTGCTACACGGCCGTCGCGGCCGTGGCGCTGGGTACATTGGCGGCGTTCGTGCTGACGCGCATCAGCCAGTTCAAGGGCCGCACGCTGTTCGGCGGCCTGGTGACCGCGCCGTTGGTCATGCCCGAGGTGATCACCGGTCTGTCGCTGTTGCTGCTGTTCGTGGCGATGGCGCAGATGATCGGTTGGCCCCAGGAACGTGGCATCGTCACCATCTGGATCGCCCACACCACGTTCTGCGCGGCGTATGTGGCGGTGGTGGTGTCGGCGCGCTTGCGTGAGCTGGACCTGTCGATCGAAGAAGCGGCGATGGACCTGGGCGCGCGGCCGTGGAAGGTGTTCTTCCTGATCACCATCCCGATGATCGCGCCGTCGTTGGCGGCGGGTGGGATGATGTCCTTCGCGCTGTCCCTCGATGACCTGGTACTCGCCAGCTTCGTGTCGGGCCCGGGTTCGACCACGTTGCCGATGGAAGTCTTCTCGGCGGTGCGCCTGGGGGTCAAACCGGAGATCAACGCGGTGGCCAGCCTGATTCTGCTGGCGGTGTCGTTGGTGACTTTCCTGGTGTGGTTCTTCAGCCGACGTGCCGAAGAGATGCGCAAGAAGGCGATCCAGCAAGCGATCGAAGAAGCGGCCGCCGATGGCTGGCAGCAGCCGGACAAGCGTCGGGCGCCTGCGCCGGTCTAACGGCCGACACGGTGCAAATGTGGGAGGGGGCTTGCCCCCGATAGCAGAGTGTCAGTCACTGAAGCTGTGACTGATCCACCGCCATCGGGGGCAAGCCCCCTCCCACATTTTGACCGCATTCCAGGTTGATCAGGCCGTCCACGGCGACTGGCGAATCACCTCGACAAAGTTCATCGGCTTGAACCCCGGCTCCTGATCCACCAGCACATCGGTCTTCACGTTGCCGAACGTGGTCAGCGGGCGATGGCGCAAGCCGTCGGCGAACGCGCAGATGATGCATTCCTTGAACCCTTCACCGCGTGGATGTGCATGCACCACGGCTTCGCGCTGCACGGGGGTAAATGCGGCGTAGTCCATGCCCAGCACGTCCATCTCGACGCCGGCGGTGACCAGCGCCACGGTCGGCCGCAGATGCTGTGGCACGCCCGGCGTGGTGTGCAGTGCGATGGACAGCCACACCTGTTCGATGTCGTCATCGCTCAGCCCATGCGGCTTGAGGAAGTCCGCCGCCGCGTTGGCACCGTCGACTTCGAAACGCTGGTCGTCGCTGCGATGGCCTTCGACCAGGCCGAGGTCATGGAACATCGCGCCGACGTAGAGCAGCTCCGGGTTATAGGTCAGTTGCTTGCGCTCACCGCTCAACGCGCCGAACAGAAACACCCGGCGCGAGTGGTGGTAGAGCAGGTCGGATTCGATATCGCGGATGTAGTCGGTGGTGGCCCTGGCCAGGGCGCTGTCCGGGATCTTGATGCCGGCGATGCTGGTGCTCATGGTCGTTCTCCGCAAGAAAGCGCCGGGGTGGCGCCGAGGCAGCCAGTCTGGTCGCGCGCCGGGGAAGGGGCTATCGCAGCGAGGGTGCGATGTCGGCCAATGTGCTGCTACATCGTGCCAAGTGAAAGTCGGCTAGGGTGTAGCTGGCGATATCGCCCTTGAAGCCTGCGAAAATCCAAAGGTGGAAGGGCGTTTGCCCCCTCCCACAAGGGTTCTGTGTTTATCCGGTTAGGTAAAGGTGTGCCTGTTCATGAGCAAGACCGTCGGCATTCTGATTTTCCCCGGCGTCCAGTCACTGGACGTGACCGGCCCGCTGGATGTGTTCTGCGAAGCGAACCGTTTCCTGTCGCCCGACGACCAGTACCAGTTGGACGTGATCGGCCTGGACCACGGCAATATGGCCTGTTCCAACGGCCTGTCGTTGCAGGCCCATCGGCATTACCGCGAAGCGTTGCAAGCCTATGACCTGCTTCTGGTCGCCGGCGGGCCGCAGCTGCCTTTCGAGGATTTCGGCGCGCACTTCGATGATTGGCTGCGCGGGGCCGCGGCGCGGGCGCAGCGCTTCGGTTCGATTTGCAACGGCGCCTTCATACTGGCCCGCGCCGGCCTGCTCGACGGGAAAACCGTCACCACCCATTGGGGCGATGCCGCCGACCTGGCGCGGTTGTGCCCCAGCGCCCGGGTCGAGGCCGACCGTCTCTATATGCAGGACGGCAACCTCTACACCTCAGCCGGGGTCACGGCGGGGATCGACCTGTCGCTGTACCTGCTGGCCCAGGATCACGGGCCGGAAGTGGCGTTGAGCGTGGCCAAGCGCTTGGTGGTGTTCACCCAGCGTGCGGGCGGGCAGTCGCAGTTCAGCCCGTTCCTCACGCCCCACGCCGAAACCACCTCGGCGGTGGCGCTGGTGCAGGTGTATGTGCTGGCGAACCTGACCGGCGACCTGACCATCGCGGACCTGGCCAACGCGGCCAATATGAGTGCGCGCAACTTCTCCCGGGTGTTCGCCCGTGAAGCGCGGATCACCCCGGCGGAGTTCGTCGAGCGGGCGCGGGTGGATGCGGCGCGGGTGATGCTCGAAAGCAGCCGCGCACCGCTCAAGACCGTGGCCTATCAATGCGGGTTTCGCGATGCCCAGCACATGCGCAGCGTGTTCAACCGCCGACTGGGGGTGACGCCGCAACAGTTCCGGCTCAACTTCGCCGCGCCGGTGTAGGGGCAACACCGCAGATACAAGCCCCCTCCCACATTTTGACCGCGTTCCAGGCGGTCAGCGGGCTGGCAGCAGCTTCAGCGTACCGCGCGTATTGGCCGTGATTTCCTCGTCGCTGAAATGCGCCTGCTCATAGCCGCCCTCGATATACGTTTCCGCCTGGTCCCCATAGTGCTTGTCGAACGGCACACCGCTTTGCCCTACCGGGTTGATGGTCAGCGCGTGGGGCACGTCGGCGAAGTCGATCAGGCGCCGGGTCGACGGGCCGTAGGTCACCGGCCATGGTGCCGGGCCGATATTGGCTGACTGGTTGTTCGGCACTTCGTGGCTGCCCGGCGCGGGGAAGGGGCCGACGTTGACGAGCCGGTCCAGCGGTTTCTGCGAACCCAGCGGGTGGCCGTGGGTCAGCGTATGGGCCTTGCCCCACTGCCATTGGCCCGGGTCATCGCCGAAGGTCGCCTTGAGGTGCGCGAGGCTGTTGTCCCAGGCGAGCTTGACGGTGTCGGCACGCTTGCCGTTCCACCAGGGCGAATCCGGGCTCGCGGCCAGGCGGGGCAACGCCGCATCGATCACCCGCGTGCTGAGCAGGGTCTTGAACATGGCGTCGCCGAGTTTCGGGTGGAAGGCCGCGTCAGCCAGGTTGAACAGGAACTGGTTGAACAGCGTGGCGCTGGTGGAGTCCAGCGGATAATCGCCTTTCCAGGCCGCCAGTTGCTCCACCAGCTGCAACTGCGCCGGGTCTTTGACCACCTCGCGCAGCACCGGCAACAGCGGTGCCAGCAGGCGCGGGCCGAAGGCGGTGGTGGTGCCCAGTTGCAGGGCCTGGCTGTTGTTCACGTCCCACTTCACGCGCTTGTCGCTCAACTGCGCGTTCAACTGCTGGCCACGGTCGGCCAGGTTGTAATAGCCGGGGATCTCCATGCCGCTGGGCGACACCGGCTGTGCATTGGCCGACACCACATAGCCACGCGCCGGGTTTTCTTCCTGGGGGTTGGCGCTGAACGGGTAGAAGCCCAGCTTGTCGGCCTGGGCCGTGCTGCCGTCGAGGATAAACCCGGGGTTGACGCCGGCCGGGCGGATCGTCAACTGCGCCGCCGCCCACCAGCCGATATCGCCCTGGGCATTCGCCCACACAATGTTCAGCCCCGGCGCCGACACCTTGGCCGCCGCGGCACGGGCCTTGGCCAGGGTGTCGGCGCGGTTGAGCTGGTAGAACCCTTCGAGGATCGGGTTCTGGGTGTCGAGGAACGCCCACCACATCGCGATCGGCGTCTTGCCGGCGTTCTCGCCGAGCACGTCATTGATGATCGGGCCGTGGGGCGATTGGCGCAGGGTCAAGGTGACCGGTGCCTGGCCCTTGACCGCGATCTGTTGCTCGCTGCGGGTCATGTCGACCCATTGGCCGTGGTACCAGACCTGGTTGGCGTTGTCCGGATTGACCTGCTCGGCGATCAGGTCGAGGTCGTCGTTCTGGAACATGGTCAGGCTCCAGCCGAAATCCAGGTTGTGCCCCAGGAACGCCACCGGCACCAGCGCGTTGTGATAGCCGTACAACTCAAAGCCCGGCGCCGACAGCTGCGCCTCGTACCACACCGACGGCACCGAGAAGCGGATATGCGGGTCACCCGCCAGCAACGGCTTGCCGCTCTGGGTGCGGCTGCCGCTGATCGCCCAGGCGTTGCTGCCTTCGAACTGCGGCAAGCCGTTGTCGGCCAGGGCCTGTTCACTCAGGGCCGCGATGGCGCCGAGGTTTTGCCAGTCGCTGGCGGCCAGGTTGAGCGCGCCCTTGGGTTGCCAGGCGAGGTCGAACACGTTCAGGTAATCGCTGCCCAACTGGTCGCGTACATAGGTCAGCAATGGTTCGGTACGAAACGCCGCAGCAAAGCTGTAGGCCATATACCCGGCGACGCTGATGGTGTCCTCGGCGGTAAACGGCCGCTTGGGGATGCCCAGCACATCGAACTCCATCGGGCTGGCGTGGTTGTCCTGATACTGGTTGATCCCGTCCAGATAGGCTTGCAGGGCCTTCCAGTGCGCCGACTCGTGGTCCAACTGCGCCACATAAGTGGCGGAGCGCTCGCGAATGCGCAGGCTGCGGAACAGTTTGTCGGTGTCCAGCAGCTTGGGGCCGAGCACTTCGGCCAATTCGCCGCGCGCCAGGCGTCGCATGATTTCCATCTGGAACAGCCGGTCCTGGGCATGCACGTAGCCCAGGGCGCGGTACAGGTCGGTCTCGTTCTCGGCACGGATATGCGGCACGCCACGCTCGTCGTAGCGCACCGTGACCGAACCTTGCAGGTTCGCCAGCGTCACGGCGCCCTGGCGGGTGGGTTGCTTGCTGTAGACGTACCAGCCGGCACCGACGGCGACCAGCGCCAGCAGCACCGCGAGAACCTGCAAGAGGCGCTTCATGAACATTCCTTACCAAGAGTGGGGCGACGGGCTACGAACCGGTTGGCCACGAACAATAGCAGCCCACCGCCAGGGTGTGAGTGGCATTCACTGCGCGGCCTGCTGCAAGGGCCTTGAGGATCGGCTCGATAAAGCTGTTGCTGGCGTTGCACGTCAGCCCTTCGCTGTAGGGCCCGAAATACGCGAGCTTGCCGCTGCGGTCCCAGATCGCCACGGCCGGGGTCGCGGGTATCTGATCGGCGCCGGGCAGGCTGCTGAGGATTTTCATCTGGCGCAGGTTGTCGGGCAACTGGCCGTGGCTGCCGGGTTTCTGCAGGGCGTAGAACTCGACGCCCTGGGGCGCGTAGTGCTCGATCAATTCGCCGAGGTGCTGCTGGTTGCCGACGTTGCACGGGCAGGCCGGGTCCCAGAAATGCACGAGGCGGATCGGGCCGGGGCCGGCGAGGTCGTCGGGCAGGCGCAGGGCGTCGCCGGAAAACACCGCCGTGTGTTCGCTGAAGGCACGCAGGTAGCGGCCTTGGAACCAGTCATACGCCGCCCATAACACGCCGGCGCAGAGGATCAGCAGCAGGCTGGCGAACAGGGTGGTGCGGTAGGGCTGTCGCATTCAGATCAATCCTCGAAGGACGCGTAGCTTGCCATGCTTGCCCCGACAGATGAATATCGCAGCTCGATATTCCTCTGCGCAGCGCGTGAAGCCCCAAGTCTGGAACCTCTTATGCCCGTCACCTTTGACCCCGATCACCTGCGCGACAGCTTGCGGCCCCTGGTGGATGCGCAGCCGCTCAGCGCCGAGGCGCGGGTCTATCAGCGCTTCTATGGGCTGGACCTGCGCGCGCGCCAGGTGCCGGCGGTGAGCCGTCTTGGCCGGTTCGAGGTCGATGGGTTCGCGGTGGTCGCCCAGGTGTGGTGGCCGCCGGTGCCGGTGGCGACGATGTTCATGTTCCACGGGTTCTACGATCATATGGGGCTGTACCGCCACGTCGTCGACTGGGCGCTGGACCAGGGTTTCGTGGTGATCGCCTGCGACCTGCCGGGCCATGGCTTGTCCAGCGGCGCGCGGGCCAGTATCGATGATTTTGCGGTGTACCAGGACGTGGTGCAGGCGCTGTTCGCCCAGGCCGAAGCGCTGCACCTGCCACGGCCCTGGCACCTGTTCGGGCAAAGCACCGGCGGTGCGGTGGTGGTGGATCACTTGCTCAACCATGGCGCCGACAGCCCGGCCCAGGGTAAGACTTTTCTGCTTTCACCCTTGGTGCGTCCGCGTGGGTGGGGCTGGTCGCAGGTCAGCTATTACCTGCTGCGGCCGTTCGTCAAAGGCATCGCCCGACGGTTCAGCGAAAACACCAATGACCCGGCCTTCAAGCCGTTCCTCGAAGCCGACCCCTTGCAGCCGCGCCAATTGCCGACGGCCTGGGTCGGGGCACTGGCGCGCTGGATCAGGCAAATCGAAGCCGCACCGCGCAGCCCGCGGCGGCCGCTGATTGTGCAGGGCGAAGAGGATATGACGGTGGATTGGCAGCACAACCTGCAGGTGCTGCGGAGCAAGTTCGATCAGCCTGAGGTGTTGATGCTCAAGCGCGGCCGGCATCATCTGGCCAATGAGATCCCGGAGATTCGCCAGGAATACTTCAAGTACCTCACCGACCACCTGAAATAACGCGGTGCAAATGTGGGAGGGGGCTTGCCCCCGATAGCAGGGTGTCAGTCAGCACATCTGATACTGACCCACCGCTATCGGGGGCAAGCCCCCTCCCACATTTCCTACTGCGCCAGGCTTGAGGTGCTTTGACCGACCGCCAGCCCTGCGCGCACGGCCGCAAGCGCCGCCTGGTAATACGCCTTCCCCTGCGGCGACTCGGCAAACGTAGCGAATTCTTCCAGTTCCGGGTCGGACAAGTCCCGATAGACGTACAGCAACGTGTTGTTCAGGTCATTGCCGATCTGTTGCATCAGCCGTTCGCGTTGTCCATCCAGCATGCCCTGGGCCTGGCCGCCGCCCAACAGGCCGGGGATCATCTGGCTCAAGCTGTCGGCCGCCACGCCGGCGATCGCCAAGCTGACTTCGGCGCCGGCTTCGCGGGCGGGCAGGGCCTGGGCCAGGTGGCCGATGATCAGGCTGCGGGTGGCGTCGGCTTCGATGTGCGGCAGGCCTTGGGCATTTTTTGCCAGCTGGTCGCGGCGGGTGGCCAGCAGTTCGGCAGCGACAATCTTGCGCCCCAGCGGCGACTGGAAAAACGCCAGGGCCGGTGCCGGGTCCGCCAGGTGCTTGCGCAGTTGGGCTTCGGCGCGCCGGTCCACGGCCTGGGCGGCGAAGCGCTTGTTGCTGTTGTCGACCAGCGCCTGGTACACCGCTGGCGGCAGGCTGTTGCGGTAGCGTTGCTGGGCGGCACTGAGGGCGTCATTGAAATGCGCGCGTTGTTCGGCCCAGCCGGCGACCTTGTACAACTGGTCATGGCCGTCTGCCCAAGCGGGCAAAACGCAGAACATCAGCAAGGAAAAAAACAAACGACGCATATGGACTCCTGTCAGTCGGCCACTATTGTCCGTGTCGGGCGTAGGATTTGTCGAGAAGTCCTATCAGTCACCTGACTAAAGTGCGTTCAGACGCTCAGCGGCTCTGTCGGATTCACAGGCGTATGGATACTATGCGCGCCATGCAAATATCCCACGATCACCCATTGCTGCAACGCATTGTCGACGACCTGGCCGAAAAGGGCTGGTCGCAGCAAAACGGCTTCCTGCCCCAGGCTCTGACCCTGGAACTGGCGGCTGAGTGCCGTAAACGTGCGGCTGAAGGTGAGCTGGCCCCGGCGGCGGTCGGGCGCGGGCCGGCCCAGGAGATTCGCGAGGGTATTCGTGGCGACCATATCCAGTGGCTGGAGGAGGGCGACGCCGTCGTCTGCGACCGCTATATGACGGTGATGGACAGCCTGCGCCTGGCGATAAACCGCAGCTTGTTCCTCGGCCTGGAAGATTTCGAAAGCCATTTCGCGATGTACCCGCCGGGGGCGTTTTACCTCAGGCACCTGGACCGGTTTCGCGACGACGACCGGCGCACGGTCTCGGCGGTGATCTACTTGAACGACGAGTGGCTGCCGGAACACGGCGGCCAGTTGCGCATGTACCTCAAGGACGGCGTCGAACTCGACGTGGTGCCCAGCGGAGGTTGCCTGGTGGTGTTCCTGTCCGGCGAAGTGCCCCACGAAGTGCTGCCTGCTACCCGCGAGCGCCTGTCGCTGACCGGCTGGTTTCGCCGGCGCGGTAACGAGCCGTTTTAAGCATGGAAAAAATTCTCGTCAGCCGCTGCCTGCTCGGGCACAAAGTGCGCTATGACGGCGGCGCCAGCGGGCCGTTCGATCAACTGGCGGCATGGCAGGCCGAAGGCCGCGTGGTTGCGATCTGCCCGGAAGTGGCGGGCGGTTTGCCCACGCCCAGACCTTCCGCCGAGATTCCGGGCGGGCAGGGTATCGACGTGTGGGAGGGCCGCGCCCAGGTGCTGACCGCCGCGGGCGAGGACTTCAGCGCCGCCTTCCTCGACGGCGCCCGCCAGGCGTTGGCGCTGGTGCAGCGCCACAATATCCGTATCACCGTGCTCAAGGCCAATAGCCCGTCCTGTGGCAATGTGCTGACCTATGACGGCACTTTCAGCGGTGTGAAGGTGAGCGGCGAGGGTGTCACGGCGGCGCTGCTCAAGCGCCATGGGGTGCTGGTGTTCAGTGAGTTGGAGTTGCTTGAGGCGGCGCAAGCCCTGGCCCGTCTCCCAAGCCCTCCCACATTTTGATTTACTGTGCTTTGACTTCCGCCGTGTCGCTTTCGAGCCACTTCTGCCCCAGCGCCTTCAACCGGCCATCGGCTTTCACCCGTTGCAGCGCATTGTCCAGGCTCGCCTTGAACGCCGGGTTGCCCTTCTGGAACGGAATGGCCAGCGCCGGCTTGTCGCGATAAGGCTCACTGAAATCGAACTGATCCTGCAACTCGGCAGTCATAGCGATATGGTTGATGGCCACGTCGTACTTGCCGCTTGCCACGCCGGGCAGCATGTCGCTGTCGTCGGTGGTGATGAACGAGGGGCGCACATCCATCTCTTTGGCCAGTTGTTCACCGAGTTCCACTTCAAAACCGGTGAGTTTCTCGCCGTCCTTGAAGTTGAAGGGCGGGGTATTGGCCTCGAGGGCGATGCGCAGTTCACCGCGGTCAAACACATCATCGATCAATTCGGCGTGAGCCAAGGGGCTCATCAGAGGAAGCAGCAGTAACAGGCCAGGCGAAAAGCGCATGGTCACTCCTAAATAATTCGAATGTGCGAGGCGCGGTTCAGCATCGCTTTGTTATGGTGTTGAGTGCCTTGGACAGCAATTAGTCGCTAAGTTGTCATAACCCTACAAATTTCATAGAAAAGTGGAGAAGCGAATGAAAGCCCTTTTGTCTCGTGTAACGATTGCCGGCGTACTATTGGGTGCTTCGATGTTGGTGACCGCCGCAGACGGCATCCCTCGCAGCGCGCCACCTGAAAATGCCAAAGTGTTTATCGTTTCGCCGAAAGACGGCTCCACCGTCGATAAAACCTTCACCGTCAAGTTCGGCATGGAAGGTCTGAAACTGGCCCCGGCCACCGACCAGACCCCAGGCACCGGCCACCATCACCTGCTGGTCGACCAGAAGGCGCTGCCCGACGCCAGCGTGCCGATCCCGGCCACCGACAGCGTAATCCACTTCGGCAAGGCCCAGACCGAAACCGAGCTGACCCTGACCCCTGGCAAGCACACCTTGCAACTGGTCGCCGGCGATAAACTGCACATGCAGTTCAACCCGACTGTAGCGTCGAAAGTGATCACGGTTAACGTCAAGTAAGATTTGTTCAGACAAAAAAATGGGAGACCCCTGCGGGCCTCCCATTTTTCGTAGGGCGTTTGAAGCGTTAGAACAACACGCGGCAACGAATCGTGCCGTTGATGTGTTGCAGCTTCTGTTGCGCCAGGTCCGAGTACTCGGCGTCGACGTCGATCACCACGTAGCCGACCTTCTCGTTGGTCTGCAGGAACTGACCGGAAATGTTGATGCCGTTTTCCGCGAAGACCTTGTTGATCTCCATCATCACACCCGGGATGTTCTGGTGGATGTGCAGCAGACGGTGCTTGCCAGGGTGAGCCGGCAGGGCCACTTCCGGGAAGTTGACCGAGGACACCGACGTACCGTTGTCGCTGTACTTGACCAGTTTTTCCGAGACTTCCAGGCCAATGTTGGCCTGGGCTTCAGCGGTGGAGCCGCCGATGTGCGGGGTCAGGATCACGTTGTCCAGGCCACGCAGCGGGCTTTCGAAGATGTCGTCGTTGGAGCGTGGCTCCACCGGGAACACGTCGATGGCGGCGCCGATCAGGTGCTTGTCCTTGATCGCGTCGGCCAGGGCGTCCAACTCGACCACGGTGCCGCGGGCGGCGTTGATCAGGATGCCGCCTTTCTTGATCGCGCGGATTTCCTTCTCGCCGATCATCCACTGGGTCTCAGCGGTTTCCGGCACGTGCAGGGTGACGATGTCGGACATGCCCAGCAGCTCGGTCAGGCTCGACACTTGCGTGGCGTTACCCAGTGGCAGCTTGGTCAGGGTGTCGTAGAAGAACACCTGCATGCCCAGGCTTTCGGCCAGGACCGACAGTTGAGTGCCGATCGAACCGTAACCGATGATCCCCAGCTTCTTGCCGCGGATTTCGAAGGAGTTGGCTGCGCTCTTGATCCAGCCGCCACGGTGGCAGGAGGCATTCTTCTCCGGAATGCCGCGCAGCAGCAGGATGGCCTCGGCCAGCACCAGCTCCGCGACGGAACGGGTGTTGGAGTACGGTGCGTTGAACACCGCGATGCCGCGCTCGCGCGCTGCGTTAAGGTCGACCTGGTTGGTGCCGATGCAGAAGCAGCCGACCGCCACGAGTTTCTTGGCGTGATCGAAGACCTCTTCGGTCAGCTGAGTGCGGGAGCGAATGCCGATGAAGTGCGCGTCGGCGATCTTTTCCTTGAGCTGGGCTTCCGGCAGAGAACTGGTGATGTACTCAATGCTGGTATACCCGGCGGCTTTCAGAACTTCGACAGCCGATGGGTGGACGCCTTCCAGAAGAAGGAACTTGATCTTGCTCTTATCGAGAGAAGTCTTGCTCATCTGCGTAAACCTGTATCCCGGAGAAAAATGGCAGGGAATCGGATCGCCGGATGTGTCCTGATTCACCAATACTGTTCCCGTTTGACGGCGTCTGTTGCCGTCATGCTGCGTTGCCGCTCCTCCCCATAGCCAGAGCTATGAGTCGTCGCGGCGCCTTGCCTGACGACAACAGCCACTCGTCAAACAGAAACGTATTGGTAAATCAGGGCACAGAGCTGACCCGGACGGCAGGAAAGCCGTCACCGCAGAACGCCCTTGGGCTCTGTCCTACGGGGGCGGTATGCTAGCATACGCGCCCCGCTAAACACCTATTCCTGCGACGTGAAGCGTTCTCAGGATGACCATGAATTGTTCGAGAGTTCTGTCGATGACCCATCCTGCCCTGATTGATGAGCTAAAGACCCTGGTTGAGCCCGGCAAAGTGCTGACCGACGCCGACTCCCTGGAGGCTTACGGCAAGGATTGGACCAAGCACTTCGCCCCGGCCCCGACTGCCATCGTATTCCCCAAGACGGTTGAACAGGTGCAGGCCATCGTGCGCTGGGCCAATGAGCACAAGGTCGCGCTGGTGCCGTCCGGTGGGCGTACCGGCCTGTCGGCTGCCGCCGTTGCGGCCAATGGTGAAGTGGTCGTCTCGTTCGACTATATGAACCAGATCCTCGAGGTGAACCTCACCGACCGCACCGCCAAGTGCCAGCCGGGCGTGGTCACCAAGCAATTGCAGAACGTCGCCGAAGAGCACGGCCTGTACTACCCGGTGGACTTCGCTTCGTCCGGTTCGAGCCAGATTGGCGGCAATATCGGCACCAATGCCGGCGGGATCAAGGTCATTCGCTACGGCATGACCCGTAACTGGGTCGCCGGCATGAAGGTCGTCACCGGCAAAGGCGACGTGCTGGAACTGAACCGCGACCTGATCAAGAACGCCACCGGCTACGACATGCGCCAGCTGTTCATCGGCGCCGAAGGCACCCTGGGTTTTGTGGTGGAAGCCACCATGCGCCTGGACCGTGCGCCGAAAAACCTCACCGCGATGGTGCTCGGCACCACCGACTTCGACGCGATCATGCCGGTGTTGCACGCATTCCAGAGCAAGCTGGACCTGACCGCTTTCGAGTTTTTCTCTGACAAGGCCCTGGCCAAAGTCCTCGGCCGTGGTGACGTGCCGGCGCCGTTCGAGACCGAGTGCCCGTTCTACGCACTGCTGGAATTCGAAGCCACCACCGAAGAAGTCGCCAACCACGCCCTGGAAACCTTCGAGCACTGCGTCGAGCAGGGCTGGGTGCTGGACGGCGTGATGAGCCAGAGCGAAACCCAGCTGCACAACCTGTGGAAACTGCGCGAGTACATCTCCGAGACCATTTCCCACTGGACGCCGTACAAGAACGACATTTCGGTGACGGTATCGAAAGTGCCGGCATTCTTGAAGGAAATTGACGCGATCGTCGGCGAACACTACCCCGACTTCGAGATTGTCTGGTTCGGCCATATCGGCGACGGCAACCTGCACCTGAACATCCTCAAGCCGGAAAACCTGAGCAAGGACGAGTTCTTTGCCAAGTGCGCCACCGTGAACAAGTGGGTGTTCGAAACCGTGGCGAAGTACAACGGCTCGATCTCCGCCGAACACGGCGTGGGCATGACCAAGCGCGACTACCTGACCTACAGCCGCTCGCCGGTTGAAATCGAATACATGAAGGCCGTGAAAGCGGTGTTTGACCCGAACGGGATCATGAACCCCGGCAAGATCTTCGCTGTTTAACCGCCCCTGAAGGAGTCGATCCATGAGCTACCAGCACAAGTATGTCGACGGCACTAACATCCACTTCCCGGTGGGTAAAGTGGTGTGTATTGGGCGTAACTACGCCGAACATGCCAAGGAACTGGATAACCCGGTACCGACCGAACCGTTGCTGTTCATCAAACCGGGCAGCTGCGTTGTGGCGCTGGAAGGCGGTTTCAGCATTCCCACCGAACGTGGTTCGGTGCATTACGAAGCGGAAATTGCGGTGCTGATCGGCAAACCCCTGTCGACCAAGCCCAGCCGCGAAGAAGTGCTCGATGCCATCTCCGGTTTCGCCCCGGCCCTGGACCTGACCCTGCGCGACAAGCAGGCCGAATTGAAAGCCAAGGGCTTGCCGTGGGAAATCGCCAAGTCCTTCGACGGCGCGGCGGTGATCGCGCCGTTCGTGGTCGGCAGCACCTTCCCGGACCTGACCGATATCGGCATTCGCCTGAGCATCAACGGCGAAGTGCGCCAGAATGGCAACAGCGCGGCCATGCTCAACCCGATCATCCCGATGATCCAGTACATGGCCGGCTGCTTCTCGCTGCAGGCCGGCGACGTGATCCTCACCGGCACCCCCGCTGGCGTTGGGCCGTTGAATGTCGGTGACAAGCTGGTGCTGGAACTGTCCGGTGTGACCCGCTTCGAAAGCAGCGTTCGCTAACTTCGGCACAACCCTGTGGCGAGCGAACAATCTCGCTCGCCACAGCTCCCGCACCCGTTTCGGTTGTTTGCATATTTTTCACACCCCATCCGGATAATCTTCAGCCTCTAGCGCGCGGGCCGGTTATTCCTGTGCTATCACCTAACGCTGACTTTCCGGAAAAAGCGCCCAATGGCCGTGTCCCTGCCTACCTTCACCCCCAAGCCACGCTCTCGTTTTGCTCTGCGCTGGTATTCCTGGCTGCTTCTGGTCGGGGCGATCGTGTATGGCGTTGCCTGGGCCATGCATTGGGACGATCGCGGTGTGTTGTGGGTCGTGGAACGTTTTGAAAGCCCGGCCAAACGCCAAGCGAGCGTGTGGCTCCCGGATTACCGCGCCGTCATCGACGCCAAGCTGCTGCCCGGTATGGAGAAGGACGAGGCCTCGGACCTGTCCTACAACCCGCAGACGAAAACCCTGTTTTCCGTCATGGGCAAAAATCCATTCCTCGTCGAGTTGACCCTGCAAGGCGATGTGCTGCGCAAGATGCCCCTTAACGGTTGGAACAACCCGGAAGGTGTGACGGTGATGGAAAACGGCCTGATGGCCGTGATCGATGAACGCCAGCACAGCCTGACCATCGTCAAGGTCGACGCCAGCACCACGGCGTTGAACAAGGCCGACTTCCCGAGTTACGACCTGGGCCCGTCCAAAGACCAGAACAAAGCCTTTGAAGGCGTCACCTGGGACAAGCGCAACCAGCAGTTCGTGCTCGGCGAAGAACGCCCGCCAGCGCTGTTCACCTGGAAAAGCGACGGCAGCCAGACCCTGGTCGGTGACAAGCAAAAGCTCGCCAATACAAAGCTCGACATGCGCAACCTCTCGGCGCTGGCCATCGATCCGCGCACCGGGCACCTGCTGGCGCTGTCGGCCGAGTCCCACCTGCTGCTGGAACTGGATGAAAAGGGCGAGCCAGTCAGCTTCATGACCTTGCTCGGCGGCTTCAACGGCCTCAAGAACACGATCCCGCGTGCCGAAGGCGTGACTCTGGACGAGAACGGCAACCTCTACATGGTCAGTGAGCCGAACCTGTTCTATCGTTTCGAAAAGCAGAAATAACAACCGATTACGTCGGATATTTCTCTATCCGCGGCATACGCCACACACCGGGCGCGTTTAAGTTTAAATTCAGGCGGGCGTGATATTCATTCGCCATTTTTGACTTTGAGCCCGCCCGATGCGTCGACTTGCCCGCCCCAAACCGGCTTTTTTCATACTGGTGCTGATCGCCTTGATGGGCGCGGGCGTTGTCGCACAACAGTTTCGTCTGTTCGAACGGGCCTGGTTCAATTGGCAGGTGTGGGGCCAGCCTGTTGGCGACCGCGCCATTGGCCTGGCGGATTACCGGGTCAGCGTCGAGGGCCAGGTGATCGAAGGCCTGGATGACGACGTCTCCGCGCTGACCTACGACCCGGTGCGTAAAAGCCTGTTTACCGTCACCAACAAAAACGCCGAGCTGGTCGAACTGTCCCTCGCTGGCAAGATCCTGCGAAGGATTCCCCTGGTTGGCTTCGGAGATGCCGAGGCCGTGGAATTTATCAGCGACAACATCTATGTCATCAGCGATGAGCGCCAACAGCGCCTGATCAAGGTGCATGTGGATGACGATACGCAGTTCCTCGACGCCACCGACGCGGAGCAGATGACCCTGGGTGTGCATGTGGGGGGCAACAAGGGGTTTGAAGGGCTTGCCTACGACTCGGTGGGCAAGCGCCTGTTCGTGGCGAAGGAACGCGACCCGATGGTGATCTATGAGGTTCATGGGTTTCCCCATTTCAAACCGGAAAAAACCTACTCGGTCCACGTCATCAACAACCCCAAGCGCGATGCCGGGCTGTTCGTGCGCGACCTGTCGAGCCTGCAATACGACGAACGCAGCGGCCATTTACTGGCGCTGTCGGATGAATCGTTCCTGGTGTTGGAGCTGGATATCGACGGTCGCCCGTTAAGCAGTTTGTCGCTGCTTAACGGGCGCCATGGCCTGAATGCGCGGGTGCCGCAGGCCGAAGGGATCGCCATGGATGACGCGGGTACGTTGTACCTGGTCAGCGAGCCGAACCTGTTCTACGTGTTCAAGAAACCAGAAGCCTGAACACACCGCCGACCCCACATTCGGTTGTGCGTCAGGCCTTGAGGGTTTTCACGCCTTCCGCGGTGCCCAGCAGCAGCACGTCAGCCGGGCGTGCGGCGAACAGGCCGTTGGTGACCACGCCGACGATGGCGTTGATCTGCGTCTCAAGCTCCACCGGGTTGGTGATCTGCATGTTGTACACGTCGAGGATGATGTTGCCGTTGTCGGTCAACACGCCTTCGCGGTACACCGGGTCGCCGCCCAGCTTCACCAGCTCGCGGGCCACGTGGCTGCGGGCCATCGGGATCACTTCCACCGGCAGCGGGAAGGCGCCGAGTACCGGCACCAGTTTGCTGGCGTCGGCGATGCAGATAAAGGTCTTGGCCACGGCCGCGACGATCTTCTCGCGGGTCAGGGCCGCGCCACCGCCCTTGATCAGGTTCAGGTGCGCGTCGCTTTCATCGGCGCCGTCGACGTAGAACTCCAGGTCGCTGACGGTATTGAGCTCGTACACCGGAATGCCATGGCCCTTGAGGCGCGCGGCGGTGGCTTCGGAACTGGCCACGGCGCCATCGAACGCGCCCTTGTGCTTGGCCAGCGCATCGATGAAGCAGTTGGCAGTGGAGCCGGTGCCGACGCCGACGATGCTCTTGTCATCGAGTTTAGGAAGGATTAAATCGACAGCGGCCTGGGCCACTGCCTGTTTGAGTTGATCCTGGGTCATGCGGGCTCCGGAACGGGCGGGGAGTAGAGAGGGCGCGAGTATAACCCATCAAAACCTTTGGATTCGTGTGGTCGCCCGGCCAAACGCTGAGTTAGACTCGTCGACCCTGCCCACTCCGCCCAGTGATGCCTGCCGATGCTTGAACAGTACGTCAAAAAGATCCTCACCTCGCGCGTTTACGACGTTGCCATAGAAACCCCCTTGCAGGCCGCCCGCCAGCTCTCCGAGCGGCTGGGCAACAAGGTCTTGCTCAAGCGGGAAGACTTGCAGCCGGTGTTCTCGTTCAAGATTCGCGGCGCGTACAACAAGCTGACCCAGTTGACGGCCGATGAGCGCGCGCGCGGCGTGGTCACCGCTTCGGCGGGCAACCATGCCCAGGGCCTGGCCCTGGCGGCCAAGGTGCTGGGGGTCAAGGCCACTATTGTGATGCCCAAGACCACCCCGGAAATCAAGGTCGAAGGCGTGCGTTCCCGTGGCGGCAAAGTGGTGCTGCACGGTGATTCGTTCCCGGAAGCCCTGGCCTACTCGCTGAAACTGGTCGACGAAAAAGGCTACGTCTACATTCACCCCTACGACGACCCGCACACCATTGCCGGGCAGGGGACCGTGGCGATGGAGATCCTGCGCCAGCACCCTGGGCCGCTGGACGCGATCTTCGTGCCGGTCGGCGGCGGCGGGCTGATCGCCGGTATCGCAGCGTATGTGAAATACCTGCGTCCGGAGATCAAGATCATCGGCGTCGAGCCGGACGACTCCAACTGCCTGCAGGCTGCCATGGCCGCCGGCGAGCGCGTGGTGCTGCCGACCGTGGGGATTTTTGCCGATGGCGTGGCGGTGGCGCAGATCGGCCAGTACACCTTCGACATCTGCAAAGACTATGTGGACGAAGTGATCACCGTCAGCACCGATGAAATCTGTGCGGCGATCAAGGACATCTATGACGACACCCGCTCCATCACCGAGCCAGCGGGCGCCCTGGGTGTGGCGGGCATCAAGAAATACGTCGAGAGCCGTGGCGTCAGCGGGCAAACCCTGGTGGCCATCGACTCCGGCGCCAACGTCAACTTCGACCGCCTGCGCCATGTGGCCGAGCGCGCCGAGCTGGGTGAAGGCCGCGAAGCTATCATCGCCGTGACCATCCCCGAGAAGCCGGGCAGCTTCAAGGCGTTCTGCGAGGCCGTGGGCAAGCGCCAGATCACCGAATTCAACTATCGCTACCACTCCGGCCGCGAGGCGCACATTTTCGTCGGCGTGCAGACCCATCCGGAAAACGATCCGCGCAGCGCATTGATCGCCAGCCTGACCAGCCAGGGTTTCCCGGTGCTCGACCTGACCGAGAACGAACTGGCCAAGTTGCACATCCGCCACATGGTTGGCGGGCACGCGGCGAAGGTCAGCGATGAAGTGGTGTTTCGCTTCGAATTCCCGGAGCGGCCGGGCGCCTTGTTCAACTTTCTTAACAAATTAGGCGGGCGCTGGAACATCTCGATGTTCCACTATCGCAACCACGGCGCAGCCGACGGCCGCGTGGTCGCCGGCCTGCAAGTCCCGGCGGACGAGCGCCATCTGGTATCGGCAGCCCTTGAAGCCATCGGCTACCCGTACTGGGATGAAAGCGATAACCCGGCTTACAAACTGTTCCTCGGTTGAGCGACTACGCTGATTGGGGCGGCCTTTAAGGAAGACGACACATGGAAACCCTGACCACCCTCAAAGTTATCCACATGGCGGCGACTGTGTTGCTGCTGCTCAGCGGCCTCGGCCTGGCGCTGCTGGCCTGGCGCAAACGCAGCGCCGGCCCGGCGATCACCGTGCAGCGCCCGTGGGCGTTCGTATGGTTGTTGATGGGGATCTGCCTGATCAGCATGCCGTTTACCGGCTGGTGGCTGGTGCATCTGGTCGGCTGGCCGCTGGGGCAGACCTGGATCCTGGGTTCCAGCCTGCTCTACACCGTCGCGGCGCTGTGCTGGTTCTGGCTGGTGGCGCGGCTCAATCGCTTGCGCAAGGGCGAGGGCGGTAGCCTGAATTTCACCTTGGCATTGGCGGTGGTCAGCCTGGTGGGGTTTGTGGCGATTGCGGGGTTGATGGGGGCCAAGCCGGTTTAAGGCTTGGGACCGAGTTGTCTGCATCGGGAGCAAGCTCCCTCCCACATTTAACCGCGTACATCCGTTGAAATGCAGTTAAATGTGGGAGGGGGCTTGCCCCCGATAGGGCCATCAGCTCCGCAGCGTAATCACCGGCCAGCCGCGTTTTTCAGCCTCAGCCCGCAGATTCGGGTCCGGGTCTACCGCGATCGGATACGTCACCTGCTCCAGCAGCGGCAAGTCATTCATCGAATCGCTGTAGAAGTAGCTGTCTTCCAGGCTGTGCCCGGTTTCTTCCAGCCAACGGTTCAGGCGCGTCACCTTGCCTTCGCGAAAGCACGGCACATCGGTGCTGCGCCCGGTGTAGCGGCCGTCTTCCATCTCGCATTCGGTGGCGATCAGGGCGTCTACGCCCAGGCGTGCGGCAATTGGCGCGGTGACGAAGCGGTTGGTCGCGGTGATGATCACCAGCTTGTCGCCAGCGGCGCGGTGCTTGGCCAGCAGTTCAAATGCCTGCGGCAGCATGATCGGCTCGATGCAGTCGCGCATGTAGTCGTTGTGCCATGCCTCCAATTGGGCCATTTCGGTGCGGCCGAGGATTTCCAGGCAAAAATTCAGGTAGGCCGCGTTATCCAGCTGGCCGGCCAGGTAGTCCTGATAGAATTCGTCGTTGCGTGCCTTGTAGGTCACCGGGTCGAGAAATCCGCGTTCACAGAGGTAATCGCCCCAGGCGTGATCGCTGTCACCCCCCAGAAGCGTGTTGTCCAAGTCGAATAAAGCCAGGCGCATTACAGTTACCCGCTGAAAAGTCTGTAAAAAGGCGTCCAGAATACGGTCTTTTCACAAGACTGCACATAAGCTAAGAAGCCTCGTTGCCGCTGGAACAACCTTTGTGGAACAATGCGACGACATGCGTTTGCGAGGTTGTTGCCGTGATCGACCCCGATGGTTTCCGTCCTAATGTCGGGATTATTCTTACGAATGATTCCGGACAGGTCCTATGGGCTCGCCGAATCAACCAAGATGCCTGGCAGTTTCCTCAAGGTGGGATCAACCCTGACGAAACCCCTGAAGACGCCTTGTACCGCGAGTTGAACGAAGAAGTCGGCCTTGAGCGCGAAGATGTGCAAATTTTGGCCTGTACCCGTGGCTGGTTGCGTTATCGTTTGCCGCAACGCCTGGTGCGTACCCACAGCCAACCGCTGTGTATCGGCCAGAAGCAGAAATGGTTTCTCCTGCGCCTGATCTCCAACGAGCAGCGGGTGCGGATGGATTTGACCGGTAAACCGGAGTTCGATGGCTGGCGTTGGGTCAGTTATTGGTATCCGTTGGGCCAGGTGGTGACATTCAAGCGCGAGGTTTATCGTCGCGCTCTCAAAGAGCTTGCCCCGCGCCTTTTAACGCGCGACTGACGACGGAGTTCGACCCCGAGCCATGCTCAATACGCTGCGCAAGATCGTCCAGGAAGTTAACTCCGCCAAGGATCTCAAGGCGGCGTTGGGGATTATTGTGTTGCGCGTCAAGGAAGCCATGGGCAGCCAGGTCTGCTCGGTTTACCTGCTGGACCCCGAGACCAACCGTTTTGTGCTGATGGCGACCGAGGGCTTGAACAAGCGCTCCATCGGCAAGGTCAGCATGGCGCCCAATGAAGGTCTGGTGGGCTTGGTAGGGACGCGTGAAGAACCCCTGAACCTTGAAAACGCGGCTGATCACCCGCGTTATCGCTACTTTGCCGAAACCGGCGAAGAGCGCTACGCCTCGTTCCTCGGCGCGCCGATCATTCACCACCGCCGCGTTGTCGGCGTGTTGGTCATCCAGCAGAAAGAACGCCGCCAGTTCGACGAAGGCGAAGAAGCCTTCCTCGTGACAATGAGCGCGCAATTGGCCGGGGTGATCGCCCATGCCGAAGCCACCGGCTCGATTCGCGGCCTGGGGCGCCAGGGCAAGGGCATCCAGGAAGCCAAGTTCGTCGGCGTACCGGGCTCGCCAGGTGCGGCCGTCGGTACGGCCGTGGTCATGTTGCCGCCGGCCGACCTCGATGTGGTGCCGGACAAGACCGTCAGCGACATCGACGCCGAAATCAAACTGTTCAAGACCGCCCTGGAAGGCGTGCGCGCCGACATGCGCAACCTGTCGAACAAGCTCGCCACCCAACTGCGCCCCGAAGAGCGAGCGCTGTTCGAGGTGTACCAGATGATGCTGGATGACGCGTCGCTGGGCAGCGAAGTCAAAAACGTGATCAAGACCGGCCAGTGGGCCCAGGGCGCGCTGCGCCAGGTGGTCTCCGATCACGTCAACCGTTTCGAATTGATGGACGACGCCTACCTGCGCGAGCGCGCCTCGGATGTGCGCGACCTCGGTCGCCGTCTGCTCGCTTACTTGCAGGAAGACCGTTCCACCAACCTGGTCTACCCCGACAACACCATCCTGATCAGTGAAGAACTGACCGCCACCATGCTCGGCGAAGTGCCGGAAGGCAAACTGGTGGGCCTGATCTCGGTGCTCGGTTCGGGCAACTCCCACGTCGCGATCCTGGCCCGGGCCATGGGCATTCCGACGGTGATGGGCCTGGTGGACCTGCCGTATTCCAAGGTCGACGGCATCGAAATGATCGTCGACGGCAACCGTGGCGAGGTGTTCACCAACCCCAGCGAAGTGATGCGCAAGCAGTACGCCGAGGTGGTGGAAGAGGAACGCCAGCTGTCCCAGGGCCTCGACGCCTTGCGCGAACTGCCCTGCGTGACCCTCGACGGGCATCGCGTGCCGCTGCTGGTCAACACCGGCCTGCTCGCCGATGTGGCCCGCGCGCAACAACGCGGCGCCGAAGGGGTGGGGCTGTACCGCACCGAAGTGCCGTTCATGATCAACCAGCGCTTTCCGAGCGAGAAGGAGCAACTGGCGATTTATCGCGAGCAACTGTCCGCCTTCCATCCGTTGCCGGTGACGATGCGCAGCCTGGACATTGGCGGCGATAAGTCACTGTCGTATTTCCCGATCAAGGAAGACAACCCCTTCCTCGGCTGGCGCGGGATTCGCGTCACCCTCGACCACCCGGAAATTTTCCTCGTACAAACCCGCGCCATGCTCAAGGCCAGCGAAGGCCTGAACAACCTGCGCATCCTGCTGCCGATGATCTCCGGCACCCATGAGCTGGAAGAAGCCCTGCACCTGATCCACCGCGCCTGGGGCGAGGTGCGCGACGAAGGCGCCGACGTACCGATGCCGCCGATCGGCGTGATGATCGAAATTCCGGCGGCGGTGTACCAGGCCAAGGAACTGGCGCGGCAGGTCGACTTCCTGTCGGTGGGCTCCAACGACCTGACCCAATACCTGCTGGCCGTGGACCGCAACAACCCACGGGTGGCCGACCTCTACGACTACCTGCACCCGGCGGTGCTGCAAGCGCTGCAACATGTGGTGCGCGACGCCCATGCCGAAGGCAAGCCGGTGAGCATCTGCGGGGAAATGGCCGGCGATCCGGCGGCAGCGGTGCTGTTGATGGCGATGGGCTTTGACAGCCTGTCGATGAACGCCACCAACTTGCCGAAGGTGAAGTGGCTGCTGCGCCAGGTCAACCTGAGCATGGCCAAGGAACTGCTGGCCGAGCTGATGACCATCGACAACCCGCAAGTTATCCACAGCTCGCTGCAACTGGCGCTGAAGAACCTGGGGTTGACGCGGATGATCAACCCGGCCTCTGCCAAGACCCTCTAAAACCTGGCGCCGATCAAAAATGTGGGAGGGGCGGTGCGACGACTCGACTTGCCCCCGATTACGGAGTGTCAGTCAGCACACGAGCTTGCTCGCGAAAAACCTGAGGGTACCGCGTGCATTCAGGGGGGCGCGCGTCATCGTTGGCGTTTTTCGCGAGCAAGCTCGCTCCTACAGGTTGAGTTCGACTTCGCCGAGCCGCCCACCGTGCGGCCCAAAACTGCGCTCCACCATCTGCCGCGTGCCGTCCGCATTCACAATCAGCGCTGTACTCGCCCGTGTCCCATAACTGGGGCTGGCGATAAATACGCTTGATAGCAAACTCTCGGTCGCCAAGCCCACGCCGGTGTCCGGCAAGTCGGCAAACGGCGCGGTCTGCGGGTCGCTCAAGATATCCAGCAAGGTTTCCGGCTGCGGGTTCTCCAGTACCTCGCCCAGCGCTGCCTTGGCCTTGAGCAATTTCGGCCATGGCGTGTCGAGCCCTGCATTGGAAAGGCCGTACACCCCGGCGGGCAGCTGCGTAGGCACGCTGTCGCGGGCGTTGTAATGCCACAGCTCCTCCCGCGTGCCCACCAACAGGTTGAACCCGGCATATTCAATCGCGCGGCCGTTGATCTCCGCCAAATACTGCTCAAGCGGCAGCGAACCGCTGAGAAACCGCGCCACCAATTCCCCACGCGACTTGCGGGCCGGCGGCTGGTGCGGGTCGCGGATATTGGTCAGGGCGGCAAATCGCCCGTCGGCGTTCACCCCCAGCCAGGTGCCGCCCGCTTCCTGGTCGCGGCCGGCATAGACGGCAGGCGCATCCGGCCATTGGGCCAGCGGCAGGCTGGGGCGGGCGTAGAACTCGTCACGGTTGGCCGCGACGATCAGCGGTTGGGCATGGCCCGGCCGCCAGGCGAAAACAATCAGGCACATCAGGCGATCTCCCTTTGTGTGTTTGGCCACTCTACCTACACTGGCGCGGGCGTTCCATCGTATCCAGTTGGGTCGCATGCCTTCCATCCGTTAACATGCCGGACTTGGTTTGGGGGCTCCCATGGAATTTCTGCTGTATTTACTGCTGGGCGCCTGTGCCGGGGTGCTCGCCGGGCTGTTTGGCGTGGGCGGCGGGATCATTATCGTGCCGGTGCTGGTGTTCAGCTTCACCTTGCAGGGCTTCGACCCGCAGGTGCTGACCCACCTGGCCGTGGGCACGTCCCTGGCGACGATCATCTTCACCTCGATCAATGCCGTGCGTGAGCACCATCGACGGGGCGCGGTGCGCTGGCCGATCTTTGTGTGGATGACCGTGGGCATCCTGATCGGCGCCGGTTTTGGCGCGCTGACCGCCGAGGCGATTTCCGGCCCCCACTTGCAGAAGATCATCGGCGTGTTCGCGCTGATCATCGCCGTGCAGTTGGCCCTGGAGGTCAAGCCCAAGGCCAGTCGAACGGTGCCGGGCAAGCTCGGTCTGACCCTGGCGGGCACGGTGATCGGCTGGGCCTCGGCGATTTTCGGGATTGGCGGCGGTTCGCTGACCGTGCCGTTTTTGACCTGGCGCAGCGTGCCGATGCAGCAAGCGGTGGCCACTTCGTCGGCCTGCGGGCTGCCGATTGCGCTGGCCAGTGCATTAAGTTTCATGATTCTGGGCTGGCATGACCCGCTGCTGCCCGCTCATAGTCTAGGGTTCGTGTATTTGCCGGCGCTGCTGGGCATTGCCCTGACCAGCATGGTGTTTGCCCGCTTCGGCGCGCGCCTGGCGCACCGTTTGTCGCCGCGCTTGCTCAAACGCCTGTTTGCCGGGCTGCTGTTTTGCGTGGGTTTGAATTTCTTGCTGTAACGCAGCCTTAATCGCGCCCGGGCATGGTCCCGGTCGCCATAACGAATGATTTAACGAGGAGTCGCAATGCTGCCTTACCCGCAGATCGACCCGGTGGCCCTGGCCATCGGTCCGCTGAAAATCCACTGGTACGGGTTGATGTACCTGATCGGCATCGGCGGCGCCTGGCTGCTGGCTTCCCGGCGCCTGAACCGTTTCGACCCGACCTGGACCAAGGAGAAACTCTCCGACATGGTGTTCTGGTTGTCGATGGGGGTCATCGTCGGCGGACGCCTGGGGTATGTGCTGTTTTACGACTTGCCCGCCTACATCGCCAACCCGACGCTGATCTTCGAGGTATGGAAGGGCGGCATGGCCTTCCACGGTGGGTTTATCGGCGTGATGCTCGCCGCCTGGTGGTTTGGCCGTCGCAACGGCAAGTCGTTCTTCGAGCTGATGGACTTCGTTGCGCCGCTGGTGCCGATCGGCCTGGGCGCCGGGCGTATCGGTAACTTCATCAATGCCGAACTGTGGGGCAAGCCGACCGACGTGCCGTGGGCCATGGTGTTCCCGCCGTTCAGCGACCCGGCGCAATTGCCGCGCCATCCGTCGCAGCTGTACCAGTTCGCCCTGGAAGGTGTGGCACTGTTCCTCATTCTGTACATTTTCTCGCGCAAGCCACGGCCGACCATGGCTGTGTCGGGTATGTTCGCGTTGTTCTACGGCATCTTCCGTTTTGTCGTCGAGTTCGTGCGCGTCCCGGATGCGCAACTGGGCTACCTGGCGTTCGGTTGGGTGACTATGGGCCAGATCCTCAGTCTGCCGATGATCATCGTCGGCCTGGGCCTGCTGTGGTGGGCGTACAACCGTCCGCAACCGTTGAAGAACACCGCGCTTTGAATTCGAATGCCGAGGCCTGCGAGGTCTCGGCTGCACCGATACGGGTAATGACATGAAGCAATATCTCGAACTACTGAACGACGTCGTGACCAATGGCCTGACCAAGGGCGACCGCACCGGCACCGGCACCAAGGCTGTGTTTGCCCGTCAGTATCGGCATAACTTGGCCGACGGCTTCCCGTTGCTGACCACCAAGAAGCTTCACTTCAAAAGCATCGCCAACGAATTGATCTGGATGTTGAGCGGCAACACCAACATCAAGTGGCTGAACGAGAACGGCGTGCGTATCTGGGACGAGTGGGCCACCGAAGACGGTGATCTGGGCCCGGTGTACGGCGAGCAGTGGACCGCCTGGCCGACCAAGGACGGCGGCACGATCAATCAGATCGACTACATGGTCGAGACGCTGAAGACCAACCCCAACAGCCGCCGCATCCTGTTCCACGGCTGGAACGTCGAGTACCTGCCGGACGAGACCAAGAGCCCCCAGGAAAATGCGCGCAACGGCAAGCAGGCCCTGCCGCCGTGCCACCTGCTGTACCAGGCGTTCGTGCATGACGGCCATCTGTCGATGCAGTTGTATATCCGCAGCTCCGACGTATTCCTCGGCCTGCCGTACAACACCGCCGCGCTGGCGCTGCTGACCCACATGCTGGCCCAGCAGTGCGACCTGATCCCCCACGAGATCATCGTCACCACCGGCGACACCCACGCCTACAGCAACCACATGGAACAGATCCAGACCCAACTGGCGCGCACGCCGAAGAAGCTGCCGGAATTGGTGATCAAGCGTAAGCCTGCGTCGATCTATGACTACAAGTTCGAAGACTTCGAAATCGTCGGTTACAACGCTGACCCAAGCATTAAAGCCGACGTCGCCATCTAAAGCCTGCCTCAGTCTAAAGGTGTGGGCTTGTGTGGGAGGGAGCAAGTCCCCTCCCACACTTTGATTCGGTTACCAGGCTGAATTAATGCCCATGGCTTCTGCCCACATGCGAAGGCTCAGCCTCGCTGGCGGCGACACTGCCGCTGACCTCCAGCCGCTGCAATATCCCGCACTGATCCAGCTCCGGCCCGCTGCCACAGCGCTGGCGCAGGTCGATCAGCTGTTCCTGCAATGCCAACAGGCCATCGATCCGTGCTTTGACATGGTGGATATGCTCGTCGATCAGCGCATTCACGTTTTCGCATTGGTCCTGCGGGCTGTCTCGTAAGCCCAGCAGGCTGCGGATTTCTTCCAGGGTCATGTCCAGGCTGCGGCAGTTGCGGATAAACACCAGCCGCTCGGTGTGCGCCTGGGTGTACACGCGGTAGTTGGCCTCGGTACGTGCCGGTGGTGGCAGCAAGCCTTCCTTCTCGTAATAACGGATGGTTTCCACCGGGCAGTCGGTCAGCTTGGCCAATTCGCCGATCTTCATCGCAACAATCTCCAAATGGGTGCTTGACCCTATAGTGGCTACAGGGTCTTTACTTGGCAACAGGCACCTTACGGACGCGACCAGATGAGCGACTCCCATCACACCCCGCACACGCACGATCACGCGCATGACCACGCTCATGCGCCGAAAAAACTGACACCGGTGCATGACCACGGCCACGCCGGTTCCTGCTGCTCCGGCACGCCAGCCCCGGCGTTGGTGCAACTGAGCGCCGCGCCCAGCGCCGATTCGCGCCTGAGCACCTTCCGCATCGAAGCCATGGACTGCCCCACCGAGCAGACCCTGATCCAGAACAAACTGGGCAAGCTTGCCGGTGTGCAGCAGTTGGAATTCAACCTGATCAACCGCATCCTCGGTGTCACCCATGACCTGCCGAGCACCGCGCCGATCATCGACGCCATCAAGTCCCTGGGCATGCAGGCCGATCCGATCGAAGAGGGCACCCCGGCTGCCGCACCGCCGGCGAAGAAACACTGGTGGCCGTTGGCGTTGTCCGGCGTCGGCGCCCTGGCGGCCGAAGTGATCCACTTCACCAACGCGGCCCCGACCTGGGTGATCGCCCTGGTGGCGCTGGTCTCGATCCTCAGCGGCGGCCTGACCACCTATAAAAAGGGCTGGATCGCCCTGAAAAACCTCAACCTGAACATCAACGCGCTGATGAGCATCGCCGTGACCGGCGCGATCCTGATCGGCCAATGGCCGGAAGCGGCGATGGTGATGTTCCTGTTCACCGTGGCCGAATTGATCGAAGCCAAGTCCCTCGACCGCGCGCGCAATGCCATCAGCGGCTTGATGCAGATGACCCCGGAACGGGCCACAGTGCGCCAGGCCGACGGCAGTTGGGCCGAACGGGAAGTGAACAGTGTGGAATTGGGCGCCATCGTGCGGGTTCGCCCCGGCGAGCGCATCGGCCTGGACGGCGAAGTCACCGCCGGCCAGTCGACCATCGACCAGGCGCCGATCACCGGCGAAAGCCTGCCGATTGAAAAAACCGTGGGCGATAAAGTCTTCGCCGGCACCATCAACCAGGCCGGTTCCCTGGAATACGCAGTCACGGCGGCCGCCAGCAACTCGACCCTGGCGCGGATCATCCACGCCGTGGAACAGGCTCAGGGCGCCCGCGCGCCGACCCAGCGTTTTGTCGACCGTTTTGCGAAGATCTACACCCCGGCGGTGTTCCTGTTTGCCCTGGGCGTGGCGCTGATCCCGCCGCTGTTCATGGCTGGCGTCTGGTTCGACTGGATCTACCGCGCCCTGGTGCTGCTGGTGGTCGCATGCCCGTGCGCCTTGGTGATCTCCACCCCGGTGACCATCGTCAGCGGCCTGGCCGCAGCGGCGCGCAAAGGCATCCTGATCAAGGGCGGCGTGTACCTGGAGGGCGGTTACAAGCTCGACTACCTGGCCCTCGACAAGACCGGCACTATCACCCACGGCAAACCGGTGCAAACCGACTACCTGGCACTGTTCCCGAATGTCGAAGACAGTGCGCCGGCGTTGGCCGCCGCCCTCGCCGGGCGTTCCGACCACCCGGTATCGCTGGCCATCGCCAACGCGGCTGTGGATAAAAACCTGCCGCGCCATGCTGTGGATAACTTCACTGCCCTGACCGGTCGCGGTGTGCGCGGTGATATCAACGGCGCAACCTACCACCTGGGCAACCACCGCCTGGTGGAAGAACTCGGCCTGTGCTCGCCCGCGCTGGAAGACAAACTCTTCGCCCTGGAGAAACAAGGCAAATCCGTGGTGCTGCTGCTCGACACATCCGGCCCGCTGGCGCTGTTCGCCGTGGCCGACACGGTCAAGGACAGCAGCCGCGAAGCGATCCAGCAGTTGCACGAGCTGGGCATCAAAACCCTGATGCTCACCGGCGACAACACCCACACTGCCCAGGCGATTGCGGCCCAGGTCGGCATCGACCAGGCCCAGGGCGACCTGTTGCCCACCGACAAACTGCTAGCCATCGAAGCCCTTTACGGCCAAGGCCGGCGCGTGGGCATGGTTGGCGACGGCATCAACGACGCCCCGGCGTTGGCCCGCGCCGAGATCGGTTTTGCCATGGCCGCGGCAGGCACCGACACTGCCATCGAAACTGCCGACGTGGCCTTGATGGACGATGATTTGCGCAAGATTCCGGCTTTCATTCGGTTGTCGCGGCAAACCTCGAGTATCCTCAAGCAGAACATCGCCCTGGCGCTGGTGATCAAGGCGGTCTTCCTTGCGGTCACCTTCCTGGGCATGGCCACCATGTGGATGGCGGTGTTCGCCGACATGGGCGTAAGCCTGCTGGTGGTGTTCAATGGCCTGCGCCTGCTGCGCAAATAAATGATGTGAGGGTGGTGTGCTGAGTGCCGAGTTGAAGGCGTTTTTTATGGTCGCCCGCCTGGGCAGCATCACCCAGGCGGCGAAAAAACTCGGCCTGAGCCAGCCCACCGTCACCACGCAGATCCGCAACCTGGAAAGCCAGTACGGCGTCGAGCTGTTCTATCGCGGGGGCCGCCGCCTGACGGTCAGCGACGAAGGCGCGCGCCTGCTGCCGATGGTCAAGACGCTGTTGCAGCAGGAAGCGGATATCGAGTTTTTCCTGCGTAACAGTGGCCAGGTCCAGGGCGCATTGCGGATTGCCGCGACGGCGCCGTATTACATCCTCGACCTGGTCAAAGCCTTTCGCGAGCGTTTACCCCAGGTGGACGTGTCGGTGGAAATCGGCAACTCCCAACAGGTGCTCGAAGCCCTGGATGATTACCGCGTCGACGTCGCCGCGTCCTCGCAACTGCTGGAAGACCCGCGCCTGATTCGCCGTGTGCTGGGCACCGATCCGCTGGTGCTGGCGGTGCATCGGAACCACCCGTTGGCGACGCTCGATCATGTGCCGTTGACCGCGCTGGCCGGGCATACGCTGTTGATGCGTGAAGCCGGCTCCACCACGCGACGCCTGACGGAACAGCTGCTGCAGGGTGCCGGCGTGAGTTACGGGCCGCTGCTGGAAATCGGCAGCCGCGAGTCGATTCGTGAAGCGGTGCTGCGCAATATCGGCATCAGCATCATCGCCCGCCAGGAAGTGCCCCATGACCCGCAACTGCGAGTGCTGACCATCGAGAACGCGCCGCAGATCGCTGAGTATCTCTACTGCCTCAAGGAAAGAAAAGGCGCTCGCCTGCCAGCTGCTTTTCTCGGGTTGGCGCAGGAAATGTCGCCGATCTGAAATCCGGTGGTGGTCTTGAGGGCGCTATCGGGGGCAAGCCCCCTCCCACACTTGACCGAGTTCCAACATGAGAATGCGGTCAAAATGTGGGAGGGGGCTTGCCCCCGATAGCGCCGGACCTGGCACCCCCCCTACCCAAATCCACCAATACCACTATCGCCACGTTTTGCCTTTCTGCCACATCAGGGACGCATTGCCTGCCTAGCATGGCCCTCATCTGTTTGATGAGGTGCCTCCATGAACACAGCCCTGACCCAACCCGGCGCGCCAATGAAGGTGCGCGGTATCCAGAAACGCTTCGGCGCCTTTACCGCGCTGGACAACGTGTCCCTGGACGTCGCCGCCGGCGAGCTGGTGTGCTTGCTGGGCCCGTCCGGTTGCGGCAAGACCACGCTGCTGCGCTGCATCGCCGGCCTCGAGCGCCAGGACAGTGGAGAGCTTTACCTGGGGGAGCGGGATGTTTCCCTGCTGCCGCCGCAGGCGCGGGACTACGGCATTTTGTTCCAGTCCTACGCGCTGTTCCCCAACCTCAGCGTTGAAGCGAATATCGGCTACGGCCTCACCGGCAGCGGTCGCGATGAAGTGCGCAAGCGTGTCGGTCAGATGCTCGAACTGGTCGGCCTGCTCGGCAGCGAAAAGAAATACCCCGGCCAACTCTCCGGCGGCCAGCAACAACGGGTCGCCCTGGCCCGCGCCTTGGCGCCGGCACCCTCGCTGTTGCTGCTCGATGAGCCGATGTCGGCCCTCGACGCCCGCGTCCGTGAGCACCTGTGTACCGAGCTGCGCCAACTGCAACGGCGCCTCGGTGTCACCACGCTGATGGTCACCCACAATCAGGACGAAGCCATGTTGATGGCCGACCGCATTGCCGTGATGAACAACGGTAAGGTCGAGCAATACGCCACGCCCCAAGAGATCTACGACCGCCCGGCCACACCGTTCGTGGCGGAGTTCGTCGGCCAGGGCAATTGGCTGCCGTTCAGCCGCAGCAGCGCGAGCCACGCCCAGGTCGGCGGGATGCACATGCGCCTGGCCGATGATGCTGGCGCGGCCACCTCCGGGCGCCTGTTCTGCCGCCCGGAAGCGATCAGCGTCAACCCGCTGGTGCATGAAGAGAACCTGTTTGCGGCCAAGGTCCGCGAGATCACCTTCCTCGGCAACCGTTGCCGCATGAGCTTTGAACTGGCGCAACTGCCCGGTCATCCGCTGCTGGCCGAACTGGCTCCGGAAGCCATGCCGCGCCTGGGGGCCCAGGACATCTGGGTCGCGTTGCCGCCGCGTAGCCTGCAGGTGTTTGCCTGACATGGGTGCGCTGATGACGCTGCCCATTGCACGCCGGGTGTCCCGCGCCGAGTTGGGCGACCGCCTTTTCGTGCTGGGCGGCAAATGGCTGTGGCTGTGCCTGCTGGGTATCGCAGTGTTGTTGCCGCTGCTGGCGATCTTCTGGCGCGGCTTCAGCAGCGAAGCCGGGCAGGGCGGCGGGCTGGTGGCGGCACGGGAACTGGTCAGCAGCGCCAACTTCCACTGGCTGCTTGGGAATAGCCTGAAAGTCTCCCTCAGCGTGGCGGTCATTGTCGTACCGCTGGCGTATCTGTTTGCCTACGCGCTGCAACGCACACTGATCCCGGCCAAGGCGCTCTGGCGCGGGTTGTCGCTGCTGCCGTTGATGGCGCCGTCAATGCTGCCGGGGATCGCGTTGGTCTATCTGTTCGGCAACCAGGGCCTGCTGCGCGGTTTGTTGTCGGAGAATATCTACGGCTTCTGGGGCATTGTCCTCGGTGAGGTGATCTACACCTTCCCACACGCCTTGATGATCCTGTTGTCGGCGCTTTCCCTGGCGGATGCGCGCTTGTTCGATGCCGCCTCGAGCATGGGTGCCAGCCCGGCCCGGGCATTTCGCAGCATCACTTGGCCTGCCACGCGCCAGGCGGTGTTCGCCGCGTTTTGCCTGGTGTTCACCCTGACCATCACCGACTTCGGCGTACCGGTGGTGGTCGGCGGCGATTATCAGGTGCTGGCGCTGGAAGCCTACAAGGCCGTGGTCGGCCAGCAACAGTTCGGGCGCGGGGCGTTGATCGGCATGGTGTTGCTGCTGCCGGCGCTGTTCAGCTTTGGCGTCGATACCTGGCTGCGTCGGCGCCAGGGTGATGCCATGGGCGGCCGTGCCCAAGTGTTCCAGCCGGCCCCGTCGCGGCGGCGCGATGCCTGTTACCTGGCCATCGTGCTGCTGATCTGCGCGGTGTTGCTGCTGGTGTTCGGCATGGCGGTGTACTCGTCGCTGGTGAAGTTCTGGCCCTACAACCTGTCGCTGTCGCTCAACCACTACCAGTTCGAAGACACAGCCGGCGGCGGCTGGCTGGCGTACCGCAACAGCCTGACCCTGGCGCTGTGTACGGCGTTGATCGGCAGCGTGCTGATCTTCACCGGCGCGTACCTGATGGAAAAGACCCAGGGCCAGAAAGGCCTGAACCTGGCGCTGCGCATGCTCAGCTTCGTGCCGATGGCCGTGCCGGGCCTGGTGCTGGGCCTGGGCTACGTCTTCTTCTTCAACCTCAGCGGCAACCCGCTGCATGTGTTCTACGGCACCATGACGCTGCTGGTGGTGTGTACCATCGCTCATTATTTGACCACCGCGCAGATGACCGCCACCACCGCGCTGCGCCAGCTCGATGCCGAGTTCGAAGCCGCCGCGCTGTCGCTCAAGGCGCCGCTGTACCGCCACTACCTGCGCGTCACCGTGCCGATCTGCCTGCCGGCGCTGCTGGACATCGTGCGCTACCTGTTTGTGTCGGCGATGACCACTGTCTCGGCGGCGATCTTCCTCTACAGCCCCGACACCATCCTCGCCGCCGTCGCCGTGTTGAACATGGACGACGCCGGCAATGTGGGCGGCGCGGCGGCCATGTCCACTTTGATTCTGTTCACTTCGGCCGGCGTCTCGCTGCTGCTGGCGTGGGCCTCACGTGGCGCGTTGCGCCGCTCCCAAGCCTGGCGCCAGACCGCGCCGGGCCAATAACCCTGAAGGAGGTATGCCATGTTCAAGCCCCTCGCGTTGGTCGCTGCCGTACTCACTGCATTCAGCCTGAATGCCTTCGCCAAGACTGAATTGACCGTGTACACGGCCCTCGAAGCCGAGCAATTGAAGACCTATAAACAGGCCTTCGAGCAGGCCAACCCCGACATCGAAATCAAATGGGTGCGTGACTCCACCGGCATCATCACCGCCAAGCTGCTCGCGGAAAAAGACCGCCCGCAAGCCGATGTGGTCTGGGGCCTGGCCGCGTCGAGCCTGGCGATCCTCGACCAGCAAGGCATGCTCGAAAGTTACGCGCCCAAGGGCCTGGACAAGATCGGCAAACACTACCGTGACGCCGCCAACCCGCCTGCGTGGGTCGGCATGGACGTCTGGGCCGCGACGATCTGCTTCAACACCGTCGAAGCCGAGAAGCAGGGCCTGAGCAAACCGGTGAGCTGGCAAGACCTGACCAAGCCTGAGTACAAGGGCAAGATCGTGATGCCCAACCCGGCGTCCTCGGGCACCGGTTTCCTGGATGTGAGCGCCTGGCTGCAGACCTTCGGCGAGAAGCAGGGCTGGCAGTACATGGACGACCTGCACCAGAACATCGGCCAGTACGTCCACTCCGGTTCCAAGCCGTGCAAGCTGGCGGCTTCGGGTGAATTCCCGATCGGTATTTCCTTCGAATACCCGGCCGTGCAGCTGAAGCGCCAGGGCGCGCCGCTGGACATCATCCTGCCGAAAGAAGGCCTGGGCTGGGACATCGAAGCGACGGCGGTGATCAAAGGCAGCGCCCACGCCGACGCGGCGAAGAAACTCGCCGACTTCTCCGCCAGCACCGCCGCGATGGACCTGTACAAGGACAACTTCGCCGTGCTCGCCCAGCCGGGCATCGCCAAGCCGCAGACCGAATTGCCGGCGGACTACGAGCAGCGGCTGATCAAGAACGACTTCACCTGGGCCTCGAAAAACCGCGACAGCATTCTGACTGAATGGCGCAAGCGCTATGACGGCAAGTCGGAAAAACAATAAATTTCACCTCTACCTGTAGGAGCGAGCTTGCTCGCGAAGAACCCATAGACGACGCGGGCTACCTGATAGCGCTGCGTTATCGTTGACGTGCTTCGCGAGCAAGCTCGCTCCTACAGAGGGTTACGTATGTCATGACAGATTTATTGATCATCGGCGCCGGCATCCTCGGCCTGTCCCACGCCTACGCAGCAGCCAAGCGCGGGCTCAAGGTCAAGGTGTTCGAGCGCAGCGCCACGCCGTTGGGCGCCTCGGTACGCAACTTCGGCCAGGCCCTGGTCACCGGCCAACCGCCAGGCCCGATGCTCGACCTGGCGCGGCAAAGCCGCGATATCTGGGGCGAATGGGCGCGGCTGGCCGGCTTGCAGCTCAAGCGCAACGGCTCGTATCTGTTCGCCCGCAGCGAAGCCGAAGAACACCTGCTGGAAGCCTTCTGCGCCGGCCGCGCCCAGGCGTATGGCTATAACGTCGAACTGCTGCAGGGCGCGGCGTTGCGGGATCTGTACGGCGGCCAATTCCGTCATCACCGCGCAGCGTTGCACGGCAAGGACGATCAGCAGCTGTATTCGCGCGAGGCGATCCCGGCGTTGATCGATTACCTGCGCGGGGAACTGCAGGTGGAGTTTCACTTTTCGACCCTGGTGCGCGACGTCGAGCCCGGCCAGTTGCACAGCACGGCGGGCAGTTTTCGTGGCGCGCAGATCGTGGTCTGCTCGGGCCACGACTACCAAACCCTGCTGGCCGAAGCGATTGCCGAACTCGACCCGCATATCTGCCGCCTGCAAATGCTGCGCGCACGGCCGGCGGTCAACCTGAACCTGCAACATGCCTTGCTCACCGGCCTCAGTTGCGTGCATTACGGCGCGTTTGCCGACCTGCCGGAAGCGGCGGCGGTGCAGGCGCAGATCCTGCGCGAGGCACCGTACCTGCATGAGCACGGGATTCACTTGCTGATCAGCCCGACGCCCCATGGCGAACTGATCATCGGCGACTCCCACGACTACGGCCGCGATGCGTCGCCGTTCAACGCCGAGCAGGTCGATGACTGGATGCTCGAACTGGCCGAGCAGACCCTGGGTTGCAAGGTCCAGGTGGTCGAGCGTTGGCAGGGCGTCTACGGCGCACGCGGGCGGGTGCCGTTCTCGTTCCTGCGCGTGGCGCCCGGTGTCAGCGCCGCGTTGATGCATACCGGCGTGGGCATGAGCGTGGGGCCGGCGCTGGGCGAGCGCAATATCAGCGCACTGTGGGGGGCGGCATGATGAATCCGCAGCAGGTGATTGCCGAGGTTTTCGGCCTGTACGAGCAACACGGCACGGCGGATTACATCGGCGAGGCGGTGTCGCAGCTCGAACACATGTCCCAGGCCGCGCAGTGGGCCATGGCCGAAGGCTTCGACGATGAAGTGGTGCTGGCGGCGTTTTTCCACGATATCGGCCATCTTTGCGGCCAGGGCGGTGCGAACATGGGCGGCTATGGCGTGGTCAGCCATGAGCGGCTGGGCGCCGATTACCTGCGCCGCGTCGGTTTCAGCGAGCGCCTGGCGCGGCTGGTGGAATATCACGTCGAGGCCAAGCGCTACCTGACATTCAGCCAGCCGGACTACTACGCCCGGTTGAGCGAAGCCAGCCGCCGCACGCTGGCGTATCAAGGCGGGGCAATGACGCCTGACGAAGCGCGGGCGTTCGAGCAAGACCCGCTCTACGCCATCAGCCTGCGTCTGCGCCACTGGGACGAACAGGCCAAGCAAGCGCAGGTGCCGGTGCTCGATCTGCAGGTACTCAAGGCCAAGGCCGCGCGGCTACTGGTTGCGTAGATTGGCCTTACGCCAAACGCAGATGCGCCGCCTAGAGCCCCTGAGGTCGGATCACTAAGGTGGCTTGCTTCTTCAATCCAAGGAGCAACGCTGATGCGCTACTTAAAAGTGACGGCCCAGGACATGAGCGGCAACGGTCGGGCGGACACAGTCATCCTGCACTTCTATGAGCAGCAGGCTGGCTGTCCTGATGAACTGATCCACGAGATCTTCGCCGTGGACATGAGCGCGGACGGCCGGGTCGACCTGCAATGGGCGGACGATCTGAACCCGGTCACTCGCCCTTGTCGGCTGGAAAAACAGCGGGTGGACACTTTCGCCGACTGCTTTTTGAAATTGAACTGGTTCAATCGGCGCAGCCACTGGCAGCGCACGTTGACGCTGTACGTCGATCATTACGCCAAGGCCGGCACGCCCAACGCGGTCAAGCTGGAATTCCAAGAACGCACGGCGCCGCAGTGCAAGGGCTCGCTGATCTACAAGGCCGCCGCCTATGACGGCGATGGCGACGGGGTGCTGGAATCGTTTACCAATAGTGACATCGACCGCGACGGTATTGCGGACAAGGCCGATAAAGAGCTGATCCGCACGTTGTGTACGACCTTTCTGGGCTTTGAGTGGTACGCACACTAATAAGCGCGGTCACGCTTCATCGAGCCGGGCGGCCAGGGCTTCGACCTGCTCCTGGCGCTCGGCCTGGCTCAATTTGGCGTGGGGGTTGAGGGACGACCACTGCGGGTGGGCGCGGGCCTTGTGCAGGGCATCGGGCAGTTTGCCTTCGCGCCAGGTCTTGTCCTGCGGCGTGTCGACCTTGATGCTGTGCATCGCCGCATGACCGCGCAGGTTCAGGGCCTTGAGCAATTGGCGTTGGCGCAGGGCCAGCAGGCGCAGCACGCTGTCGTCGACGGTCAGCTCGCGCTGGCCCTTGATTTTGCCCAGCAGGCGCCCGCCATAGCTGCGCGCGGTTTGCAGCGCGCCACCGGCAATGGCGCCCGCCAGCGCGGCGGCGCCAAGGGTCAACCCACCCACCAGCAGGTCGACCCCGGCACCGGCGGCCGCGCCGGCGGCAATCCCGCCGCCGACGCGCACGCCGAGTTGCTTGAGGGTTTCCGGGTTGAACAGGTCATCGCCCCAGCGCCCGTCGAGCAGCGGCAAGTCGCTGGCGGCGGCGTCCTGCGGGCGGAAGCCGAACAGCTTGAGCAAGGCTTCCACGCAACGCTGCTCGCGCTGGCGCACAGCCTTGCGCAAATCGCCGATGGCTTGCGGTTCCTCTTCAGTGACCACGCTGCGCCGGCACGCGGCGCAGTCGATCAGCAGTTCGGCGATCAGCCGCGCGGCACTTTGCTGGCGGGCCTGGCGTTGGGCGTGCTGGTCGAGGATCAGCCGTTCCAGTTGGGGCCGGGCGTTTTCCAGTAGCAGGGCGAGGCTTTCATACAGGCGGCGTTCGCCGTCTTCCGGCGGCGCGACGCTGTCGAACCGCACCAGTGCGTGCAGGCCGAGGCGGGCCAGGGCTTCGCGCCAGTCCGGTTCGCGATGATCGTTGCTGCTGACGAAGTTGAGCACGGGCAATAACGGTTTGCCGCAACTGGCCAGCACTTGCAGTTCGTCGCGGTACTTGGCCAGCACCGGCTCGCGGGCGTCGATCACATACAGGCCGGCGTCGGAGGCCAGCAGTTGGCGCAGCACCTTGGCTTCCTGTTCGAAACGCTGGCGGGCTTCGCTGCCTTCGAGGAACCGCGCCAGGCGTGCCGGGCCGTCGAGGCGTTCGCCGGGGCGATCGAGGCGCTCCAGATAGTCGAGCAGGGCGATGGCGTCTTCCAGGCCGGGGGTGTCGTAGAGTTCCAGCAGGGCTTCGCCCTCGACCGACAAGCGCGCGCCTTCGACATGCCGCGTGGTGCTGGGGCGATGGGAGACTTCGCCGAAACCGACATCGCGGGTCAGGGTGCGCAGCAGCGAGGTCTTGCCGACATTGGTGTGGCCGACCACGGCGAGTTTCAGGGGTTTAGTCATGGCCGCTCTCCAGCCAGTTCAACGGCGCGCAATCGGCGAAGGGCAGTTCCAGTTGTTGCAGCGCCGCGTGCCAATCGCCCAGGCGCTCGGCGTCCAGCGCCTGGCCGGGTGGCGCTTGCAGCAGCCACACGCGGGTGGCGCTGGCGCTGCGCGCCAGTTCGGCGATCAGCGCCAGGCTGCCCCGGTCGGGCGAGCGGCGCGGGTCGCAGGCGATGGCCAGGCGCGCGGGCGGGAAGCGGGTCAGTTGTTCCAGCAGTTTGTGGCGTGATTCGCGGCTGTCGAGGATGCCGGCGTTCTGCACGTTGCCCGGCAGCTTCGGCGGCCACGGGTGCTGGTCGTCGAGTTCGATGGCGACCACCAGAGCGCCGTCGCTGTGCAGTTCGCTGACGCCGCCGCTGACGGCGTGCAACTGCTCCGGTGCCGCATCGTTGACCCCAAGCCGTTCGCTGCTCGGCATCAGGCGTTCGCGCAGTTGGCTGTAGCCGGGCAGGTTGAGGTCCAGGCGCAGGGCGGCGCGTCCGCGTTTCCAGCGCCACAGGCACAGCAGGGCGAGAATCAACCGCGGCAACAGGCCGTAGACCAGCAACACGCCCACCAGCCAGGCGGCCCAGGCCTGGCGGGCGCTGTCGATGTTCAGGGCGGAATCGCCGCTGGCGCGGATCATCTCCACCGTGGGGACGTTGAAACCAAGCAGGGCGGGCAGGGCGCCGAGGGCTTGGGTCACGGCGACGAAGGTGTCGGCGCCGAGGATGGTGGTTTCCCACACAAAACCGTAGCGCCGGGTGGCGAGCAGCGTCAGCAGGATCGCCAGCGCGCTGAGCAACGCGAGTAACCACAGGCTGTTGACCAGCACCCCGACGGCCCAGCGATTGAGCTTCTGGCGCTGCAATAGCAGCAGCAACGCCGGCGCCAGTTGCGCGGCTTTGGCGTCACGCGCGAATTTTTCGCTGAGCCACAACCACAGCCGGCCAAGGCTGGCGCTGTGTTCTCCGGCAAACAGCAGGCCCAATGCCCAACTGATCAGCAGGATCAGGTTCAAGCCGAGCAGGCTGCCCAGCGCCCAGAACACATTCACCGGGGTCAAGCCGTTACCCAGCGCAGCAAAGGCCAGGCCCGCACCACTGATCACCGCGACTATCGCCAGCAGTATCAGGGCCAAACGCGCACCTTGCAGCCAGCGGATGAGGGCGGTTGTCAGCCCATCGCGCTCGGCCAGGTGCAGGGCGCGCTGTTGAATGCGCGTCGGCAGGTCGCCACCGGCCGTGCGGGCCAGGCGATTGGCTTGCTGATCTTCCAGCGGGCCGGCGTGTTCTTCGCGCAGGCGCACGGTTTCCGTCAGCCAGAGTGTTTGCAGGGGGGTCAGTGCAGTCACGCGCCGTCCTGTTGTGTCAGTGAGCCTGGAGCATAACCGCTGTGCAGCCGGTTGGGGTACGCTTCGCGTGGCTCTGGTATTCTCGTCGCCATGAAAAAAACTCTCCCTCTAAGCCTGATCGCAGCCCTCGGTGAAAACCGTGTGATCGGCGTCGACAACAGCATGCCCTGGCATTTGCCGGGGGATTTCAAATATTTCAAGGCCACCACCCTGGGCAAGCCGATCATCATGGGGCGCAAGACCTGGGATTCCCTGGGTCGACCGCTGCCGGGGCGCTTGAACATTGTGGTCAGTCGTCAGACCGACCTGGCGCTGGAAGGTGCGGAAGTTTTTCCGTCGCTTGAAGCGGCGGTGGCGCGTGCGCAAGCGTGGGCCCTGGAGCAGGGCGTGGATGAGCTGATGTTGATCGGCGGCGCGCAGCTTTATGCGCAGGGGCTGGAACAGGCGGATCGCCTGTACCTGACGCGGGTGGCGCTGAGCCCGGAAGGGGATGCGTGGTTTCCGGCGTTTGATGAGAACCAGTGGAAGTTGGTTTCCAATCTGCAGAACCCAGCCGAAGGTGACAAGCCGGCTTACAACTTCGAAGTCTGGGAAAAAGCCTAAAAGCATCGGGGGCAAGCCCCCTCCCACATTTGACCGAGTGAATGCGATCAAGTGTGGGAGGGGCGGTGCGACGATTCGACTTGCCCCCGATAGCGGTCTATCAGGCCTGCGCCAACTCCGCATGCTCATCCGCATTCAGCCGTTCTTTATCCGTCTGCTGCATGATCTGGCTGGTAATCGCCCCGGCTGTCATCGAACCGTTCACGTTCAACGCGGTACGGCCCATGTCGATCAGCGGCTCCACGGAAATCAGCAGCGCCACCAGTGACACCGGCAAGCCCATCGCCGGCAGTACGATCAGCGCGGCAAACGTCGCCCCACCGCCCACGCCGGCAACGCCCGCCGAACTCAAGGTCACAATCGCCACCAGGGTCGCGATCCACAGCGGGTCCAACGGGTTGATGCCGACCGTCGGCGCGACCATCACCGCCAGCATTGCCGGGTAGAGACCGGCGCAACCGTTCTGGCCGATGGTCGCGCCGAACGAGGCGGCGAAACCGGCGATGGCGTGCGGGATGCCCAGGCGGCGGGTCTGCGCTTCGATACTCAGCGGGATCGCCGCCGCGCTGGAGCGGCTGGTGAAGGCGAACGTCAGCACCGGCCAGACCTTGCGCAAGAAGCGCAGCGGGTTGATCCCGGCCAGCGACAGCAGCAGGCCATGCACGACGAACATCAGCCCCAGCGCCAGGTACGAGACCACGACAAAACTGCCGAGCTTGATGATGTCTTGCAGGTTGGAGCCGGCGACCACCTTGGTCATCAGCGCCAATACGCCGTAGGGCGTGAGCTTCATCACCAGGCGCACCAGGCGCATCACCCAGGCTTGCAGGGTGTCGATGGCGTTGAGCACTTTCTGGCCCTTTTCCACGTCATCCTTGAGCAGTTGCAGCGCGGCCACGCCGAGGAAGGCGGCGAAGATCACCACGCTGATGATCGAGGTCGGCTTGGCGCGGGCCAGGTCGGCGAACGGGTTTTGCGGCACGAACGACAACAGCAACTGCGGGATATTCAGGTCGGCGACCTTGCCCGCGTAGTCGTTCTGGATCACTTGCAGGCGCGCCATTTCCTGGGTGCCGGCCACCAGGCCTTCGGCGGTGAGGCCGAACAGGTTGGTCAGGCCGATGCCGATCAGCGCCGCAATCGCGGTGGTGAACAGTAGGGTGCCGATGGTCAGGAAGCTGATCTTGCCCAGGGACGCGGCGTTGTGCAGACGTGCCACGGCGCTGAGGATCGAAGCGAACACCAGCGGGATCACGATCATTTGCAGCAACTGCACATAACCGTTGCCGACCAGATCGAACCAGCCGATAGAGGCTTTGAGGACCGGGTTGCCATCGCCGTAAATGGTGTGCAAGGCCGTACCGAACGCCACGCCGAGTATCAGGGCGAACAGGACCTTCTTGGCGAGGCTCCAGTTCGTTCGACGGGTTTGTGCCAGGCCCAGCAACAGGGCCACGAACACCAGTAAGTTGAGAATCAGGGGCAGATTCATTGAAGCTCCGTTGAGAGTGTTGCCAATCGCGTGAGCCTGCGATTGCGAACCGGGAAGCCTAACAGCTTGATATATATTGATTTAATACCAATATGGAATGGTGTCTGTCGTTTTTGGAATAAGTAGTTGGCGCTCAGGCACATGGCAATGGCGGAATCAGAACGCAAGCGGTCGCGACCGGGCGAAAACTGTCACAGGGATTTGTTAGCGTCGATGTCTTTCACTCAGGGAGACAACGCCTATGAAGCTCGCGCCGAAACTACTGGTATCCGCCGCATTCTGCCTCGCACTCGCCGGCCAGGCGTTCGCCGCCACCGAGTTGAAACACTGGCCGGCCCCGGCCGCCAAGCAACTGAACGAAATGATCGCCGCCAACGCCAACAAGGGTAACTTCGCGGTGTTCGACATGGACAACACCAGCTACCGCTACGACCTCGAAGAGTCCCTGCTGCCCTACATGGAAAACAAGGGCCTGATCACCCGCGACAGCCTCGACCCGTCGCTCAAGCTTATGCCCTTCAAAGACACCGCCGAGCATAAGGAAAGCCTGTTCAGTTACTACTATCGCCTCTGCGAAGTGGACGACATGGTCTGCTACCCGTGGGTGGCCCAGGTGTTTGCAGGTTTTACCCTCAAGGAACTCAAGGTCCAGGTCGATGAGTTGATGGCCTCCGGCAAGCCAGTGCCGGTCAGCTATTTCGAAGGCGACGCGGTGAAGAACTCCGAAGTCCAGCCGCCGAAAGTCTTCACCGGTCAGGCTGAGCTGTACAACAAGCTCATGGAAAACGGCATCGAGGTGTATGTGATGACCGCCGCGTCGGAAGAGCTGGTACGCATGGTCGCTGCCGATCCGAAGTACGGCTACAACGTCAAACCGCAGAACGTCATCGGCGTGAGCACCCTGCTCAAGGACCGCAAGACCGGCGAACTGACCACCGCACGCAAGCAGATCACTGCCGGCAAATACGACGAAAAAGCCAACCTCGGTCTGGAATTGACCCCCTACCTGTGGACCCCGGCGACCTGGATGGCCGGTAAGCACGCCGCGATCCTGACCTACATCGACGAATGGAAAAAGCCGGTAATCGTCGGCGGCGATACCCCGACCAGCGACGGCTACATGCTGTTCCACGATGTGGACGTGGCCAAGGGCGGCATTCACCTGTGGGTCAACCGCAAAGACAAGTACATGACCCAGCTCAACGGCATGATGGCCAAGCACGCGGCCGCCCAGGCCAAGGAAGGCTTGCCGGTGACGGCGGACAAGAACTGGGTGATCGTCAAGCCTGACGAGATCCAGTAACCACGGGTGTACGCCGGTAATTGTGGGAGGGGGCTTGCTCCCGATAGCAGTGTTGACTGACCCACCGCTATCGGGAGCAAGCCCCCTCCCACCTGTTGATCTCCCGTGTGTTGGAGGTTTTCTCCAGGCAAAAAAATGCCCCGCACGGCGCGGATTTTTATCGGGCCTGTGCCGCTGAGCGACGGCTATAGTCAACTATCGGGATGGTCAGGGGACTGCAACATGTGGCTATGGCTATGTCGCTCGATGGTGTTGCTGGCGGTGTCAGGCGGATGCAGTGCGCTGTTCTCGATTCGGGCCTTGGCGGCAGAACCGCAAGCAGTGCCTGTTTCTGGTTTAGTGACGTTGGCCGACAAGCTCAAGGTTTCGCACGGTAGTTCCGTCAATATCGTGCAGTTGGGCGACTCCCATACGGCGGCTGATTGGTTTTCCGGTGAAATGCGCCGTTTGTTCCAACTGCAATATGGTGAGGGCGGAATAGGTTTCGTCGCGGCTACACCGGTCCCAGGCACCCGTTACGATCAAGTGGTACTGGCGGCTGATAGTGACCAATGGCGCCTGATTTCAAGCCGTTATCAGCACAGCGATGAATTCCCGCTCGGTGGTTATCTGGCGTTGCCCGTGGCGCCCAACGCCCACGTCAGGATTGGTGTGCGAGAACCCCATGAAATGCGCTACCGGGTTTCTGCGCTGTACCGAGCTGATGTTGACAGCGGTTTGGTGGCGGATGACGGCATTCGTCACATGGCGGTGCCATTGTTGTCGACTTCCGGGCAATGGCGGTTCAGTCGGGCGCTCGAAAATCTGGCCCTGCCATTGGACCTGGCGATCATCAGTGAACGGGGGGTTGCGCTCGGCGGCTGGAATATCGAGTCACAGCAACAGACTGGAGTGACTTACTCGGCACTGGGTATCAACGGTGCAACCCTGAATTCGGTCGATTCGTGGCAGGCCGGATGGGAGCATACGTTGAACGCGCTGCATCCCGACCTGCTGGTGCTGGCGTATGGCGGTAACGAAGCGTTCGATGACGATCTGGATCCGAGGCGTTATCACGATGAGTTGCTTGAAAAGCTCGCGTTCTTGCGCCGCACATTACCCGCCACCGTGCTTTTGTTGGTCGGGCCGGCAGACTCGATAAAGCAGCGGTCCGGCATGGCGTGCGAAGAGCGTCAGCCGAAAAATCTGTCTCGGGTCATCCAGATCCAACGGCAGGCCGCCTTACGCGCGGGGGCTCTGTTCTGGGACTGGCAAGCGTATATGGGAGGCCCCTGTTCGATTGAGGCTTGGCAGGCCGACCACCTTGCTCAGAACGATCTGGTTCACCTGAACGAGCAAGGCTATCGAAAGAGTGCGGCCGGGCTTTATCGTTATTTGCAAACCCGCTTGGCTGGGCAGTAAACCTTTAACAAAAAGCCCCGCACTGGGCGGGGCTTTTTTATGCGCAGGATTAGGCCTTACAGCCCGTCCAGCATCGCCTTGTTACGCACCGCACCCTTGTCGGCACTGGTCGCCAGCAACGCATAAGCCTTCAACGCGGTAGTGACTTTGCGCGGACGCTTCTCCACCGGCTTCCAGCCCTTCTTGTCCTGCTCGACCCGGCGCGCGGCCAGTTCTTCGTCGCTGATCAACAGGTTGATCGAGCGGTTCGGAATGTCGATCAGTACCTTGTCGCCGTCCTGTACCAGGCCAATCGCGCCGCCGGCAGCGGCTTCAGGCGAAGCATGGCCGATGGACAGGCCCGAGGTGCCGCCGGAGAAACGGCCGTCGGTCAACAGCGCGCAGGCTTTGCCCAGGCCTTTGGATTTCAGGTACGACGTTGGGTAGAGCATCTCCTGCATACCCGGGCCGCCTTTCGGGCCTTCGTAGCGGATGATCACGATGTCGCCTTCTTTGACTTCGTCGGCGAGGATGCCGCGTACCGAGCTGTCCTGGCTTTCGTAGATCTTGGCGCGACCTTCGAACACGTGGATCGACTCATCCACACCGGCGGTTTTCACCACGCAGCCGTCGAGGGCGATGTTGCCGTACAGCACGGCCAGGCCGCCTTCTTTCGAATAGGCGTGCTCGACACTGCGGATGCAGCCGTTTTCACGGTCGGCGTCGAGGGTGTCCCAACGGGTCGACTGGCTGAACGCGGTCTGGGTCGGGATGCCCGCCGGGCCGGCCTTGAAGAAGGTGTGTACGGCTTCGTCGTCAGTCTGGGTGATGTCCCACTTGGCGATGCCTTCGGCGAGGGACTTGCTGTGTACAGTCGGCAGGTCGGTGTGCAGCAGGCCGCCGCGCGCCAGGGAACCTAAGATCGAGAAGATCCCGCCGGCGCGGTGCACGTCTTCCATGTGGTACTTCTGGATGTTCGGCGCGACTTTGCACAGTTGCGGCACATGACGGGACAGGCGGTCGATGTCGCGCAGGTCGAAATCGATCTCGGCTTCCTGGGCCGCGGCCAGCAAGTGCAGGATGGTGTTGGTGGAACCGCCCATGGCGATGTCCAGGGTCATGGCGTTTTCGAACGCCTTGAAGTTGGCGATGTTGCGCGGCAACACCGACTCATCGTTCTCGCCGTAGTAGCGCTTGCACAGCTCGACGATGGTGCGGCCGGCCTGCAGGAACAGTTGCTCGCGGTCGCTGTGGGTGGCCAGCGTGGAACCGTTGCCCGGCAAGGCCAGGCCCAGGGCTTCCACCAGGCAGTTCATCGAGTTGGCGGTGAACATGCCGGAGCACGAACCGCAGGTCGGGCAGGCGCTGCGCTCGTATTCCGCGACCTTCTCGTCAGAAGCGCTGGAATCGGCGGCGATGACCATGGCATCGACCAGGTCGAGGCCGTGGGAGGCGAGTTTGGTCTTGCCGGCTTCCATCGGGCCGCCGGAGACGAAGATCACCGGGACGTTCAGGCGCAGGGCGGCCATCAGCATGCCGGGGGTGATCTTGTCGCAGTTCGAGATGCACACGATGGCGTCGGCGCAGTGGGCGTTGACCATGTACTCCACGGAGTCGGCGATGATCTCGCGGCTCGGCAGGGAATACAGCATGCCGTCATGGCCCATGGCGATGCCGTCGTCCACGGCGATGGTGTTGAATTCCTTGGCGACACCGCCGGCGCGTTCGATCTCGCGGGCGACCAGTTGGCCCAGGTCCTTGAGGTGGACGTGGCCGGGGACGAACTGGGTGAACGAGTTGGCAATCGCGATGATCGGCTTCTTGAAGTCGTCATCTTTCATCCCCGTGGCACGCCACAGTGCGCGGGCGCCGGCCATGTTGCGGCCATGGGTGGATGTTTTCGAGCGGTAATCTGGCATTTGAGCCCTCCGGGCGGCTAATCAAAACTAATCAGGTGCTAAGGGGAGTGAGCTTCTATGGACGTCTGGAACACCCGAAAAATGGCCGTGGTGTCCGGACGTTGCCGCAAACGTTACGGGATCGCCGTGCGTTTTGGCCTCGAGCTCATAAACCCGCCGGGGGATGACTGGCGATGAATAGGCCGATTCTACACCGCTGGCGGCTGGAGGGAATGGCGAAAAGCGCCGTGGCGACGCACGCCCGGATCAACCAATCTGATGTAGGAGCGAGCTTGCTCGCGAAAAACGAACAGGCGACACGGGCCTCCTGATAGTACGGCGTTATTGTTGACGTTCTTCGCGAGCAAGCTCGCTCCTACAGGGGAGGGACATATTCAGAACCACTGTTTAGAGGCCGGTTGACGTCGCTGCGCCTACCGTTTCTCTTTCACTCACAGAAGAGGACGAAGGAATGTCCACCCAGCAACGTGCACATCGGCTGCGCATCGGGCGCTGTTCGGAGTCGGGCCGTATTTACCTGATCACTGCGGTTACCCATCAACGACAATCGGTCTTTCAGGACTGGCGCATCGGCCGCCTGCTTGTCAGTGAGTTCAGGCAGGCTCAGGACGAGGGTGAGGCGACTTCGCTGGCCTGGGTGGTCATGCCTGACCATTTCCATTGGCTGGTCGAGTTGCATAACGGCGACTTGCCAAGGCTGATGCGAATCACCAAGTCGCGAAGTGCCCGTGCCATCAACCAGGCCAGGTGTTCGTTCGGGACCCTATGGCAAAAAGGTTACTTCGACCGCGCACTGCGTCGGGAGGAAGATTTGAAAGCAATGGCCCGCTATATCGTGGCCAATCCCTTGCGTGCAGGGCTGGTCGAGCATATCGGCCAGTACCCGCTATGGGACGCCATCTGGTTGTGACCTCTTCCCCCTTGTAGGAGCGAGCTTGCTCGCGAAGAACGCATAGACGACGCGGGCTACCTGATAGCGCTGCGTTATCGTTGACGTTCTTCGCGAGCAAGCTCGCTCCTACAGGGGGGAAGTGTCAGTGTCCGACTCGCGCATTGGTCAGCCAACTCCACAGGCTGAAAATGATAAAGCTCACGGCAATCGTGATCAGCAAATGACTGCCGGTTTGCGCAAGCGCTGCGCTGCTGACGGCGGCGGTGAAGAACATGATGCTATTTCCTGCTGACGCTGCTGTGCCCGCGCTGCTTGAAAACAACAGCATCGCCGCCGAAATTGCGGCGGGACGAACCAGGGTGACCGCCAGTGCGCTGATCAGCATCGGGATGAGCAGGGTCACTGTGGTAATGGCTTCAAAGATGATAATCAGCGCCAGCAGCACACCCGCGACCAGCAACAACCCAAGACCGATATTGATTTGCCGGGACAGCGCGATACGTTTTTGCAGGTACGAGGCCGCCACCCCGCCGAGGAGATAAGCCGCGCCGTACACCATCATCACCAGCGCGTACTGATATTCGGAAAGCTTCAGCGCGTCCATGAAAATCAGCGGCGTCACGCTGATCAAGGCGAAGTAGCAGGCGAACACCTGCGCGGCGATCCAAGAATCGACAGCGTGATGCAGCCGAGCAGCACTTCCTTAGGCCCCCATTTGTCCGACAACGGGCCGGCGATCAGTTGGGAGATGGAGAAGACCAGTGTGAACAGGCTGATCGAGAGCGCGACGTCGGCCGTCGGAGTGTCGAATTGGGCGGCCAGGGCGGGGAACGACGGCAGGAGAATATTGATCGGGAAGAAGCTGATCAGGGCAATGCAGGTGATCAGGATGAAGCGGGAAAGTTGTTGGCGTTTTACCTCGCCACTGAGGGCGGGAGAGCAGAAGGGCTCAGACATGAGTGGTCATTTCCGGAGTAAAACCAGAAACCGATACTAGTCTGCGAAAAATGGAATTCAATCAAATCTATTGTGCGAAGCGTCCCATATTGGTGTACGCCGCCCCTGTAGGAGCGAGCTTGCTCGCGAAGCACGTCAACGATGACGCAGCGCTATCAGGTAGCCCGCGTCGTCTATGCGTTTTTCGCGAGCGAGCTCGCTCCTACAGGGGGACGGTTTTGGTCTTTAGCTATTTGGCAGCAACCGGCAGGTGATGCTCTTGATGTAGCGCGTCTCGGCAATCGCCGGGTGCACCGGGTGATCCGGGCCCTGGCCGCCGCGTTCGAGCATCTGGATGTTGCGGTCCAGGTGGCGGGCGCTGGTCAGCAGGATGTTTTGCAGGTCGTCTTCCGGCAGGTGCATCGAGCACGAGGCGCTGACCAGGATGCCGTCCTTGCTGAGCAGGCGCATGGCTTGCTCGTTGAGGCGGCGGTAGGCGCCTTCGCCGTTTTTCATGTCTTTTTTGCGTTTGATGAAGGCCGGTGGGTCGGCGACGATCACGTCGAAGCGTTCTTCGCTGGCTTTCAGCTCTTTGAGGGCTTCGAAGACGTCGCCTTCAATGCAGGTCATTTTCTCGGCGACGCCGTTCAGCGCGGCGTTGCGCTCGACGCCGTCGAGGGCGAAGGCCGAGGCGTCGACGCAGAACACTTCAGTGGCGCCGAAGGCCGCGGCTTGCACGCCCCAGCCGCCGATGTAGCTGTACAGATCGAGGACGCGCTTGCCTTTGGCATACGGGGCCAGGCGTGCGCGGTTCATGCGGTGGTCATAGAACCAGCCGGTTTTCTGGCCCTGGATCACCGGGGCTTCGAATTTCACGCCGTTTTCTTCCAGCGCGACCCACTCCGGCACCAGGCCGAACACGGTTTCGACGTAACGGTTGAGGCCTTCGGCGTCGCGCGCGGCGGAGTCGTTCTTGAACAGAATGCCGCTCGGCTTGAGCACTTGGGTCAGGGCGGCGATCACGTCTTCTTTATGCGCTTCCATGGTCGCCGAGGCGATCTGCACCACCAGGATGTCGCCGAAACGGTCGACCACCAGGCCCGGCAGCAGGTCGGAATCGCCGTAGACCAGGCGGTAGAACGGCTTGTCGAACAGACGGTCGCGCAGGGACAGGGCGACGTTCAGGCGGTGTACCAGCAGCGACTTGTCCAAAGGCAACTTGATGTCACGCGACAGCAGGCGCGCGCAGATCAGGTTGTTCGGGCTCATGGCCACGATGCCCAGGGTCTTGCCGCCGGCCGCTTCGAGGATGGCCTGGTCGCCCGCCTGGAAGCCGTGAAGTGGGGTGGCGGCCACGTCGATTTCGTTGCTGTAGACCCACAGGTGGCCGTTGCGCAAACGACGATCGGCGTTGGCTTTGAGACGCAGGCTTGGCAGGGACATGACGTCGCTCCGGAAAAAAGAGCGGGAGTATACCGTGTTGCATTACATTTCGTGGCTTGGCCTGATGGGTTGCAGGGGGGGCGCGTGCTGTGGCGTCCATTTGATAGGAGTGCCATTTGGTTTTTTGAGGTGTCGGTCAGCTTCCCATCGGGGTTAGAATCCCCCTCTCGCCCAGAGTGTGTACTTATGTCCCAAGAGCTTTCCGCCGAACAGATCCAGCAGGCCCTGCAAGGCATCAGTGTGCCGCCTCAGCCGCAAATCATGGTGGATTTGCAGATGGAACAGTACATGCCCGACCCGGACCTGGAAGTGATCGCGCGGTTGATTTCCCAGGACCCGGGCCTGTCCGGCGCGCTGCTGAAGATCGTCAACTCGTCGTATTACGGCCTGAGCAACAAGATCGCCTCGATCCAGCGCGCCGTTAACCTGCTGGGCAGCCGTTCGATCATCAACCTGATCAACGCCCTGTCGATCAAGGGCGAGATGAGCGACGACACCATCGTCACCCTCAACCGTTTCTGGGACACCGCCCAGGACGTGGCCATGACCTGCCTCACCCTGGCCAAGCGCACCGGCGCCCAGGCGGTGGACGAAGCCTATGCCCTGGGGCTGTTCCACGATTGCGGCGTGCCGCTGATGCTCAAGCGCTTCCCCAATTACATGGTGGTGCTCGAAGAGTCCTACGCCAATGCCGGTGCCGACTGCCGAGTGGTCGACACCGAAAACAATGCGTTCAACACCAACCATGCGGTGGTCGGCTATTACACCGCCAAGTCCTGGCGCCTGCCGGAGCATGTGACCGACGCCATTGCCAACCATCACAACGCCCTGGCGATCTTCAGCGATGAGTCGCCGCGCAATCCGCAGCTCAAGAACCTGCTGGCGATCCTGAAAATGGCCGAGCACATCTGCGCGTCGTACCGGGTGTTGGGCAACCAGCCGGTCGACTATGAGTGGGACGCGATTGGCCATCTGGTGCTGGACTACGTGGGCCTGTCGGACTACGACTTCGAAAGCATGAAGTTGTCGATCCGCGAACTGGGCGCGCACTGACCCTTACCTCACGAGGCACACATGCCCGAGTTACCAGAAGTCGAAACCACTCGGCGCGGGATTGCGCCGCACCTGGAAGGCCAGCGGGTCAGCCGCGTCGTGGTGCGTGAGCGACGCCTGCGCTGGCCGATCCCGGAAGACCTCGATGTACGCCTGTCCGGGCAGCGCATCGTGCTGGTGGAGCGGCGGGCCAAGTACCTGTTGATCAACGCCGAAGTGGGCACCCTGATCAGTCACCTGGGCATGTCGGGCAACCTGCGCCTGGTGGAAGTCGGCCTGCCGGCGGCCAAGCATGAGCATGTGGACATCGAGCTGGAGTCGGGCCTGGCCCTGCGCTACACCGACCCTCGGCGTTTTGGCGCGATGCTCTGGAGCCAGGACCCGCATAACCACGAACTGCTGATCCGCCTGGGGCCGGAGCCGTTGACCGACCTGTTCGATGGCGAACGCCTGTTCAAACTGTCGCGTGGGCGTTCGATGGCGGTCAAACCGTTCATCATGGACAACGCGGTGGTGGTGGGCGTGGGCAATATCTACGCGACCGAAGCGCTGTTCGCGGCGGGGATCGATCCGCGCCGCGAGGCCGGTGGCATTTCACGCGGGCGCTATTTGAAGCTGGCGATCGAGATCAAGCGCATTCTGGCGGCCGCCATCGAGCGCGGCGGCACCACCTTGCGCGACTTTATCGGCGGCGATGGGCAGCCGGGGTATTTCCAGCAGGAACTGTTCGTCTACGGCCGGGGCGGCGAGGCGTGCAAGGTCTGCGGGAGCGAGTTGCGCAATGTGGTGCTGGGGCAGCGGGCGAGTGTGTTTTGCCCTAAGTGTCAGAGCTGATTGCTGTGTGATGGCGGATATCGCCATCGGGGGCAAGCCCCCTCCCACATTTAAATGTATTCACACATCAACGTGTGGGAGGGGCGGTGCGACGATTCGACTTGCCCCCGATGAGGCCCTCACAGACGCCACCAGGCTCAAGCCTTACCGGTAATCTTCCGGTATTTCTCCATCAACTGTTCTTCAGTCTCCGGATGGGCTTCATCCAGTGGAATGCAATCCACCGGGCACACCTGCTGGCACTGCGGTTCGTCGTAGTGGCCGACGCACTGGGTGCAGAGGTTGGGGTCGATCACGTAGATCTCTTCGCCTTGGGAAATCGCGGCGTTCGGGCACTCGGGTTCGCAGACGTCGCAGTTGATGCAATCGTCGGTGATGATCAAGGACATGAAAACTCCTGCCAGGGCAGTCAGCCAAGGCATCTGGAAAACTAATGCGCGCAATTGTGCCGCATTGGCGCCCGCAGTGCGAGCGGGCGCCGAGTGAGCGGTCTTACTTCTTGAAGCGCAGGGTCAGCGCATCAGCCACGGCCGGATGCACGAACTTGGTGATATCCCCGCCCAGGGCCGCGATTTCACGGACCAGCGTCGAGGAAATGAACGAATAACGCTCCGACGGCGTGAGGAACAGGCTTTCCACGTCCGGCGCCAGTTGGCGGTTCATGTTGGCCAACTGGAATTCGTATTCGAAGTCCGATACCGCGCGCAGGCCGCGCAGGAACACATTGGCGTTCTGCTCTTTGGCGAAATGTGCCAGCAGCGTCGAGAAACCCACCACTTCGACGTTGGGCAGGTGCTTGGTGACCTCGCGCGCCAGCTCCACGCGCTGTTCCAGGGGAAACAGCGGGTTTTTCTTGGGGCTGGCAGCGACCGCGATGATCACATGGTCGAACAAGCGCGAGGCGCGTTCGACCAGATCGCCATGGCCTTTGGTAATCGGGTCGAAGGTACCTGGGTACAACACTCGGTTCATCGCGTCGTCCTGGCGGAGTCCGTTGGGGAACCGGATGGTATCGCAGCCGTCCCGGTCGGCCAAGTCGACTTATGCAGATAGACCCGCGAAATACCCTGTTTTTTCATGCCGTTTTCAGACGTTCGGCCAATGCGCTCGCCAGTTGCGCGGTCAATCCGTACACCGACAACTGCGGGTTGGCGCCAATGCTGGTGGGGAACAGCGAACCATCGTGGATCGACAGGTTGCGCAACTGGTGATGGCGACCGAGGCTGTCGGCCACCGCATTTTTCGGCTCTTCGCCCATGGCGCAGCCGCCCATCACGTGGGCGCTGCCCAGGCAGGTGCGGTGCAATTCCAGGTTGAGGCCGTCGATCAGGCTGCGTGCTTCGGCCAGGGTCTTCACGTAGCGCGCATCGTGATGCAGCGGTTTGACCGACTTGGCGCCCGCCGCGAACTGGATCTCGGCCATGCTGTGGAACGCGCGGCGCAGGCCGTCCCAGGCGTAAGGCGAAACCTGGTAATCGAGCACCGGTGTGCCGTCGCCGCGCAGTTCAACGCTGCCGCCGGGGCTGTCGGGGTGGAAGCCGTCGCGCAGCAGGGCAAGCATTGCGTGGGTATGTGGCAATTGGCTCATGTCCAGGGCGTTCTGGGTGCCGTAGCCGCCGAGCAGCGTACTGGCCAGCGCCGGGTGCAGCGGCGGCGCTTCGAGCTTGTACGACATTCTGCCGGTGGTGCCGTCCAGCCATTGGAAGTGATCGGAATAGATCGACTGCGGCGCGCCATAGAACGGGTTGATCACCTCGTCGAACAGCGCCGCGGAGAAGTTCACCAAATGCAAAAAGGTGCGCTTGCCCAGCCGCGAATGCGGGTCGGGGGCGGCCGAGCGCATCAGCAGCGCCGGGCTGTTGATGCCGCCGCCGGCCAGCACGTAATGCCTGGCCTTGACCGTGATCTTGCGTCCAGTCGGCGCCACGCAGCGTTCGTCCATGGCCACGCATTCCAGGCTATTGATGCGGTCGCCGCTGTAGACCAGGCGTTCGGCGCGGGCCAGGTACAGCAGCTCGCCGCCTTTCTCCAGGGTGGAGGGGATGGTGGTCACCAGCATCGACTGCTTGGCGTTGACCGGGCAACCCATGCCGCAATAACCCAGGTTGAAGCAGCCGCGCACGTTGCGCGGGATCACATGCCAGCTGTAGCCCAACTGTTCGCAGCCTTTGCGGATCACGTCGTTGTTGGCGTTGGGCGGCATGGCCCAGGGAGCGATGCCCAGGCGCTGTTCCATTTTTTCGAACCATGGCGCCATGTCCGCGCTGCTGTGGCCCTTGACCGCATATTCGCTGGCCCAGTGGCTGAGGGTGGCGTCCGGGGTGCGGAAGCTGGAGGTCCAGTTGATCAGCGTGGTGCCGCCCACGGCCCGGCCTTGCAGGATGGTGATGGCGCCGTCCTTGCTCATGCGGCCGATGCCTTCTTGATACAGGCTGGCGTAGGCCTCGTCTTCGAGCAGCTTGAAATCGCTGCTGGTCTTGAGCGGGCCTTCTTCGATCAGCAGCACTTTGTAGCCGGCGGCGCTGAGGATTTCGGCAGTGGTGCCGCCGCCGGCACCGCTGCCGATGATCGCTACGTCGGCTTCCAGCGTCAGGTCGCGGTCGAGGGCGGCGCCATTGTGGGTTTTCCAGCCGCGGGCCAGGCCGGCGCGGAACAGATCGGGTACAGGCATCGGGGTCGTCTCTTGTTTTTATTGGGGGGATGCGAATCAGATCTTCGGCGGCCCGGGGTAGCCGCAATGGGCCCAGGACGCCGGCCGGAAGTACCAGGCCATGATCACCAGCTTGAGCAACGAACCCTGGCCCATGCGCAGCAGGTTCAGGTAGCTGTTTTCCCAGCGGTGCAGGAAGTTGCGGATCTGTTCGCCACTGGCGTTTTCCCAACTGCCCCAGATCCCGGTCAGTGGGCCGCGGGTGATGCCCATGCCCAGCACGTCGAACAGTTGCTGGGTCAGCTTGAACATCTCCGGCGACAGGTGCTGCAGGCTGTAGTCGAGTTTTTTCAGGGTGTCTTCAATCCCGCTGGCGACTTCCTGGGCGCTGGCCACGCCTTCCAGCAGCACCGGGATCACCGCGCGCAGAAACGGCAAGTCGCTGCTGCGCAACAGGGCAAAGCCGCTGGCCGGAGTGCTGCTGGAGCAGCCGCTGAGGCTCGCGCCCAGCCCGGCGGTGGCCAGGAAGGCGCTGGCGCACAGGCCGATTTTCAGGACGCCGCGCCGCGACAGCGCGGGTGAATCAGTCAGGCTTGGGTTCATTGTTATGGTTATCCCGAGGGTGGCGGTATCAGCGGATAAACAGCTTCTGGATCAGCTTCTGGATCGATTTGCCGTAGGGCGGGTAGATCAACTTCGCGGCGTTCAGGCGCTGCTTGACCAGCACGCCCTTGGCCTTGCTGAACGTGAGGAACCCTTCATGGCCGTGGTAGTGGCCCATGCCCGACGGGCCGATGCCGCCGAAAGGCATGTCGTCCTGAGCCACATGCAGCAGCGTGTCGTTCAGGCATACGCCGCCGGAGTGGGTTTCGTGGAGTACGCGGTTCTGTTCGCGCTTGTTGTAGCCGAAGTAGTACAGGGCCAGTGGGCGAGGCCGCTGATTGATGTAGGCAAAGGCTTGGTCGATGCCGCGATAGGGCACGATCGGCAGCACCGGGCCGAAGATTTCGTCCTGCATCACCGTCATTTCATCGCTGACATTCAACAGCAGGCTGTGGGCCATGCGGCGTGCCTGGCCCTGGTCGTACAGAGGGATCAGGGTGGCGCCCTTGTCGGTGGCGTCCTTCACGTAGGCGTTGAGCCGGGCCAGTTGCCGTTCGTTGATGATGGCGGTGTAGTCCGGGTTGTTGGCCAGCGTCGGGTAAAAACCGCGAAGCGCCTTGCTGTAGGCCTCGACGAAACCCTCGACGCGATCTTCCGGCACCAGCACGTAGTCCGGCGCCACGCAGGTTTGCCCGGCGTTCAGGGCCTTGCCGAAGGCGATGCGTTCGGCGGCGTCCTTGAGGGGCACATCGGCGGAAACGATCGCCGGCGATTTGCCGCCCAGTTCCAGCGTGACCGGGGTCAGATGCTCGGCCGCCGCGCGCATCACATGTTTACCGATGCTGGTGGCGCCGGTGAACAGCAGATGATCGAAGCGCAGCCTGGAAAATGCCATGCCGACGTCGGCCTCGCCCAGCACCACGCACACCAGGTCTTCGGGGAAGACCTTCGCCAGCAGGGTCTTGAGCAGTTCGCCGGTGGCCGGGGTCGATTCGCTGAGTTTGAGCATCACCCGGTTGCCCGCGGCCAACGCACCCACCAATGGCCCGATGGCCAGGTACAGCGGGTAGTTCCAGGGCACGATCACCCCGACCACGCCCAGCGGTTGGTAGATGACTTTGGCCGAGGCGGGCTGGAAGGCAATGCCTACAGCGCGGCGGGAAGGTTTCATCCAGCCACTGAGGTGTTTGCTCGCATAGTGAATGCCATGCAGGCTGGGCATCAGTTCGGCGAACAGGGTTTCGTCGGCGCTGCGATGGCTGAAGTCCTGGCTGATCGCGTCGATCAGCGCCTGGCGTTCGTCGCTGAGCACTTCGCGCAAGGCCTTGAGCCATTGCTGGCGTTGCGCGGCCGGCGGCATCGGGTTGGCGGCGTAGGCGCGGCGTTGGGCGTCGAACAGGCCCTGGAGTTGATCCAGTGTCTGGGAATCTTGCGGGTAGGCAACGTTGGCAGACATGGTGCAGTTCCGGATTGTTATTGGTCTGCCTGGATTTTTAGAGTTATTGCTCTAAATTGTCAAATGGCATTGCAGCCATAACTGGATTTATCCCGGCAAGGTTAGGCCGTAAGATGGTCGATCACGTGTACAGAAGCTGATCCCCTATGGCACCACGAGTAAAGACCAGCGAGCGCATTGTGCAAACCAGCCTGGAGCTTTTTAACCAGCAGGGCGAGCGCAGTGTCAGCACCAACCATATCGCCGCCCATATGGAAATTTCGCCGGGCAACCTGTACTACCATTTCCCCAACAAGCAGGCGATCATCGCCGTGCTGTTTCGCGAATACGAAGCCTTGGTCGACAGTTTCCTGCGCCCGCCCCAGGGTCGCACCATGGTGGTGGAGGACAAGCGCTTCTACCTGCAGGCGGTCCTGGCCGGCATGTGGCGCTACCGTTTCCTGCACCGTGACCTCGAACACCTGCTGGAGAGCGACCCGGAACTGGCCACCGGCTACCGGCGCTTTTCCCAGCGTTGTCTGATTCAGGGTGGCGCCATTTACCGAGGGTTTGTCGATGCCGGCATTCTCAATATGGACCCGGTGCAAACCGAGGCGCTGACCCTCAACGCCTGGATCATCCTTACCTCCTGGGTGCGGTTTTTGTGTACCACCAATGAAAAGTCCACACATCTGAGCGCCGAAGCGATCAAGCGCGGGGTGTATCAGGTGCTGGTGCTGGAAGCGGGGTTTGTCACGCCGCAGGCCAAAGCGGCGGTGGATGCACTGTTCAAAGAGTTTTACGTGCCGTTGAACCAGGCACTGGAAGAAGTGAAGTAGGATCTTTCCCGAATTTGTTCACAGGAGTCTGTCATGCCACTTGCCCAACTGATCAGCCCCCAGCAACTGGCCGAGCGCCAACAGCGCGGCGCTCTGGTGATACTTGACTGCCGCTTTGCCCTGGAAGACCCGGACTACGGAATGTGCAGCTACGCCGAAGGGCATATCGAAGGCGCGCAATATGCCGACCTGGAGCGCCATCTCAGTGGGCCGGTGACCAAGGGCGTGACCGGGCGTCACCCGTTGCCGCAGGCGCAGACGCTCGCCGAGCAACTGCGTGCCTGGGGCATCAATGCCGATACCGATGTGGTGCTCTACGACGACGGCCCGGGTGTTTATGCCGCCCGCACCTGGTGGTCGCTGGCGTGGCTGGGCAAGCGTGATGGCGTGTTTATCCTGGACGGTGGCTTGAAGGCCTGGCACGCGGCCGGCTTCCCGTTAAGCCTGGATGCGCCGGTGATCGAGCGCGGCACCTTTGTCGGCACGCCGGACAATCGCCTGTTGCTGGATGCCAAGCAGCTGCAAAAACGCCTGGGCCAACCGGGCCTGACCCTGATCGACGCCCGCGCCCAGCCGCGCTTTCGCGGCGATGTCGAGCCTATCGACCCGATTGCCGGGCACATTCCCGGCGCGCAATGTGCGGCGTTCACCGAAAACCTGGGCAGCGATGGGCGTTTCCTGCCGGCCGAGCAGCTCAAGCAGCGCTTCGCCGCCCAGTTGCAAGGCCGTTCGCCGGATGAGTTGGTGGCGTATTGCGGTTCGGGCGTGACGGCGTGCCATAACCTGTTCGCCCTGAGCCTGGCGGGTTACCCGTTGGGCAAGTTGTATGCGGGCTCGTGGAGCGAGTGGATTACCGATCCAACGCGGGAAATCGCGACGGGCGACTGAGTTGTCCTGCGTGTAAACCCACCTTGTTTAACGGGGTTGTGTCAGCAGCCATTGTGGAATCCGCCGCTCCAGGTAGTAACCGGGGCGCTTCAGCGAACCGTCGACAAACCCCACATGCCCACCCTTGGCCAGCAATTCGAACTCGGTGCAATCCGACAACTCGCTGGCTTCGGGCAGGCTATGGGCGAAGACGAACGGGTCATCGGCCGCCTGGATGATCAGGGTCGGCGTGCGGATATCGCCCAGGTAGTAACGGCTCGACGCGCGGCGGTAATAGTCTTCGGCACTGAGGAAACCATGCAGCGGCGCGGTGACCCGGCCGTCGAAGTCCCAGAACGTGTGCATCTTCTCCAGAGACCCGAGTGCCTCCAGGGCCTTAAGCCCTTCAGCGCGACCATCCTGTAAAAAGCGGCTTTGCTTGACGCGGATATACGCCACCATCTCGCGCATGAAGTGCTTCTGGTACACCCGCGAAAAGCCCAGGCCGATGCGATCGGCGCACTGATCCAGACGAAACGGCACCGACACCGCCGCCGCGCCTTGCAGCCCCGAATTCGCGCCGGTTTCGCCCAAATGCTTGAGCAGCACGTTGCCCCCCAGGGAATAACCCACCGCATACAACGGCGCCAACGGCCGCTTGGCGCGCAGATGGGCAATCGCTGCCGCCAGGTCTTCGCTGGCGCCCGAGTGGTAGCTGCGCGCCAACAGGTTCGGCTCGCCCGAGCATCCGCGCCAGTTCAAGGCCGCACTGGCCCAGCCCTGGGCAGCGAGGGCTTTTTGCAGGCCGGCCACGTAAGGCGAGTTGGACGAACCGGTCAACCCATGCAGTACCAGCACCAACGGCGCTTGCGCGTCATGGGGGCCATGCCAGTCGAGGTCGAGAAAGTCGCCGTCGTCCAGCCACAGGCGTTCGCGTGGGCGTTCGAGGTGCGTGGTCGGGCGCCACAGCGGCCCCCACAACGTTTGCAGATGAGGGTTGCCGAGGCCGAAGGCGGGTTTGAACAGGTCTGAAGAGGGGGTCATGACACTCTCTGTGGCACGCGGACTCACTGTGGCGAGCGAGCTTGCTCGCCACAAAAGCCCGTTCAGGCCGAGGGCTGTACCGAACGTTGCCACAATGCGTAATACACCCGCCCGGATTTTTGTTCCCGGTGCAGGCGCCAGCTGCCGGGCAGGCCCAGGCTGGATGGCGCACTTTCGCTTTCAGTGTAGATCCACGAGTCCGGCGCCAGCCATTGGCGCTCTTCCAGCAACGCGCACACGGTCGGCAGCAGGTTCTGGTTGAACGGCGGGTCGAGGAACACCACGTCGTATTCGCTGGCGGCCTGGGTTTCCAGGTAGCGCAGCGCGTCGGCGGTCTGCACCTGGCCGTTGGTGCAACGCAGGGTGCCCAGGTGTTCCTTGAGGCTGGACACCGCCACATTGCTGGCATCCAGCGCCTGTGCCTGGGCCGCGCCACGGGACAGCGCCTCGAGGAACAGCGCGCCGCTGCCGGCAAACGGGTCGAGTACCTTGGCCCCGGCGATGTAGGGTGCCAGCCAGTTGAACAGGGTTTCACGCACGCGATCCGGCGTTGGGCGCAGGCCCACGACGTCGGGGAAGCTGAGCTTGCGGCTGCCCCATTCACCGCCAATGATGCGCAGTTGGCCCACACCGTTATGCACGTTGTGGACAGGTTTTTTCGGGCGAGATGAACTGGCCATTAATGCTCCGGAACCCCGAGCGGCTGCTCGGCAGGTTTATCAGTGGGGGGCGGTAGTGGCTTTTGCGCAGTCGTCGGGCCGGCGGTCACGATGACCATCTTGTCGGCGCTCAGGTGTTTGTTCAAAGCCGCTTTGACCTGTTCTACGGTCAGGGCCTGGGATTGTTTCATGAAATCTTCCAGATAGCTCAGCGGCAGGTTGTAGAAACCCATGGCGCCCAGCTGCCCGACGATATCGGCGTTGCTCGCGGTGGACAGCGGGAAGCTGCCGCTCAGCTCGCGCTTGGCGTCATCCAGCTCCTTTTGCGTCGGGCCGGTCTTGAGGTAGTCGGCCAGCACGTCTTCCACCAGGCGCAGGGTGCCGCCGCTCATTTCCGCGCGGGTCTGCAGGTTGATCATGAACGGGCCGCGCACTTGCATCGGCGAGAAACCGGAGTAGACGCCGTAGGTCAGGCCGCGCTTCTCGCGCACTTCACTCATCAAGCGGGTGCCGAAGCCCCCGCCGCCGAGGATCTGGTTGCCCAGGGACAGGGCGGCGTAGTCCGGGTCGGCGCGATCGATGCCCAGTTGCGCGAACAGCAGGTGCGTCTGCTTGGACGGGAACTCGATATGGCTCAAACCGGCCTTGGACTCGGTCGGCTGGGCGATCTTCGCCAGGGCCGGGCCTTTGGGCAGCGAGGCCGAGACCTTGGCAGTCATGGCTTCGGCCTCGGCGCGGGTCAGGTCGCCCACTACGGCAATCACAGCGTTACCCGCGGCATACGCCTTGGCGTGGAATGCCTGCAACTGCGCCTGGGTGATTTTCGGAACGCTCTCGGCCGTGCCTTCGCTCGGGTGAGCATACGGGTGGTCGCCGTACAGGCGCTTGAACAGCTCCAGGCTCGCCAGTTTGCCGGGGTTCTGCTTCTGATACTCAAAGCCGGCGAGGATCTGGTTCTTGATGCGCGCCAGGGAGTCGGCGGGGAAGGTCGGTTTGCCGATCACCTGGTCAAACAGCGCCAGGGCGGCGTCGCGCTTGTCGCTGTCGCTCAGGCCGCGCAGGGACACCAGCGCCATGTCGCGGTAAGCGCCATTGCCGAAGTCCGCGCCGAGGCCTTCAAAGCCGCTGGCGATCTGGCTCACATTCTTGCCCGGCACGCCTTCGTTGAGCATGGCGTTGGTCATCAGCGCCACGCCGGGGACGTTGCCGTCCTGGCTGCTGCCGGCGGCGAACAGGATACGCATGTCGAACATCGGCAGTTCGTGGGCTTCGACGAACAGCACCTTGGCGCCTTCGGCGGTGTTCCAGGTCTGCACGTCGAGCTTGCGGTTGGTCGGCGCCTTGCCGTCCAGTTCCGCCAGGGATTGCAGTGTGTGGGTCGACTGGGCTTTTTCCAGCGCCGGGCTGGCGACGGATTCGCTTGGGCGCAGGAAATACACCGCGCTCGCCGCGATCAGGGTGACGGCGATCAGGCCGGGCAGGATCAGGCGGCTGCTTTTGCGATCACTCATGAGCGGTCTCCTCAGGCAGGACATGGGCGACGCTGAGACGTTCGCGGGTGAAATAGGTGCGTGCGGCCTTCTGGATATCGTCCGGGGTCACGCTTTGCAGGTCGGCCAGTTCGGTGTCCATCAATTTCCAGGACAGGCCGACGGTTTCCAGGGAACCGATGGCGGTCGCCTGGCTGGTGATCGAGTCGCGCTGGTAGACCAGGCCGGCAATGACCTGGGCGCGGATGCGCTCCAGTTCCTCGGCGGTCGGCGGCTTGGCTTTGAGTTCTTCCAGCAGGCGCCACAGGCCGGCTTCGGCTTGTGCGATGGTCTTTTTCTTCTGCTGGTTCGGTGTGGCGCTCAGGGTGAACAGGCTGTCACCGCGGGTGTAGGCGTCGTAGTTGGTGGAGGCGGAGGAGACCAGCTCTTCACCGCGTTCGAGCCGTTCCGAAATGCGCGCGCTGTAGCCGCCGTCGAGCAGGGCCGAGATCAGGCGCAGGGCTTGTACCGAGCGTTTGTCTGGCGCGGTGGCCAGGCCGGGCACGTTGAAGCCCAGGATCACGCTCGGCAGTTGGGTCTGCACATGCATCGTCAGCAGGCGCTCACCGGGCTCGGCCAGTTCCAGCGGGATCTTCGCCGGTGGCACGTCACGTTTGGGGATCGGGCCGAAGTAGCGCTGGGCCAGGTTCTTCACCTCGTCCGGGGTCACGTCGCCGACCACCACCAGGGTGGCGTTGTTCGGCACGTACCAGGACTGGTACCAGTGGCGCAGTTCTTCGACCTTCATGCGGTCGAGGTCGGCCATCCAGCCGATGGTCGGCGTGTGGTAGCCGCTGGCCGGGAAGGCCATGGCCTTGAAGCGCTCGAAGGCCTTGGACATCGGGTTGTCGTCGGTGCGCAGGCGGCGTTCTTCCTTGATGACTTCGATTTCGCGGCTGAACTCGTCGGCTGGCAGGCGCAGGCTGGCCATGCGGTCGGCTTCGAGTTCGAAGGCGACACCCAGGCGGTCACGCGCCAGCACTTGGTAGTAGGCGGTGTAGTCGTCGCTGGTGAAGGCGTTCTCTTCGGCGCCCAGGTCGCGCAGGATCAGCGAGGCTTCGCCGGGGCCGACCTTGGAACTGCCCTTGAACATCATGTGTTCCAGGGCGTGGGACAAACCGGTCTGGCCCGGGGTTTCGTAGCTCGAACCGACTTTGTACCAGACCTGGGAAACCACCACCGGCGCGCGATGGTCTTCGCGCACGACCACTTTGAGGCCGTTATCCAGGGTGAATTCGTGGGTGGGTTGTGGGTCGGCAGCCAAGGCTGAGAGGGGCAGACAAACTGTGCTGAGCAGCAGGCCTGCGGCGCGGCGGGCTAGAGCATTCATTCGTTTTTAAACCTGTTGGGCTGCCCGCTTGGTCTTAGCGTCGGCGGGCGAGGAGGTGCTAGGATACTGATCCGATTTGGGGACGGCCACTGCGGTCGTCATACCGTTCTGGATTCAGTTGTAGGAATTTTGAAGTTTGCTACGGTTTTCCCCGACAATCTTCATCTTTTCGCCGATGTTATCGCTTCAATTCCATATTGAATCGATTTGTTGAGGCCTTTATTTACGCCTTACAAAATGTTGCGCATGAACGAGCGAGCGTTAAAGCAGTCTGTTCTGCATCGAATTTTTATTTACCGAGGCGCCCTTGGCGCGTCGCTACCTTGAGATAGCCGTCCTCCATGTTTGGTTCCAACGACGACAAGAAGAGCCCAGCTGCGGCTGGCGAGAAAAAAGGCCTGTTCGGATGGCTGCGCAAAAAGCCGCAGGAAACCGTCGTCGAACAGCCGCAGGTTCAATCTGAGCCAATCCCTGAGCCCTTGGTAGGCGCCGAACCGACCGCGCCGGTGGCGCAAGCCGAGCCTGAGCACAAACCGTGGCTGGCACTGCCAGTGGCCGAAGAGCCCGTGGCACTGGTCGAAGATGTGCAGGCCGAGCATGTGACGCCGCCGATTCCGCAGGTTGAGCCGGTGGCGGTCGAGCCGACTCCCGCGCCTGTTGTGGCCGCGGCGCCCGCCGTGATCGCGCCGTCGCCCGTGGTTGCCGCGGAACCGAGCAAAACCGGGTTCTTCGCCCGCCTCAAGCAAGGCCTGAGCAAAACCAGCGCGACCATCGGCGAAGGCATGGCCAGCCTGTTCCTGGGTCGGAAGACCATCGATGACGAACTGCTGGAAGACATCGAAACCCGTCTGCTGACCGCCGACGTGGGTGTCGAAGCCACCGCCGTGATCATCCAGAGCCTGACCCAGAAGGTCGCGCGCAAGCAGTTGACCGACGCCGATGCGCTGTACAAATCCCTGCAGGCCGAGCTGGCCGCGATGCTCAAGCCGGTCGAAGCGCCGTTGGTGATTACTCCGAAGAAGCCGTTCGTGATCCTGGTAGTCGGCGTCAACGGCGCCGGCAAGACCACTACCATCGGCAAACTGGCCAAGAAGCTGCAGTTGGAAGGCAAGAAAGTCATGCTCGCCGCCGGCGACACCTTCCGCGCCGCCGCCGTCGAGCAGTTGCAGGTCTGGGGCGAGCGCAACAAGATCCCGGTCATCGCCCAGCACACCGGCGCCGATTCCGCTTCGGTGGTCTTCGACGCCGTGCAAGCCGCCAAGGCCCGCAACATTGATGTGCTGATCGCCGATACCGCCGGTCGTCTGCACACCAAAGACAACCTGATGGAAGAGCTGAAGAAAGTGCGCCGCGTGATCGGCAAGCTCGACGGCGAGGCTCCGCACGAAGTCCTGCTGGTGCTCGACGCCGGTACTGGCCAGAACGCCATCAGCCAGGCCAAACAATTCCACCAGACGGTGCAACTGACCGGCCTGGCATTGACTAAGCTCGACGGCACGGCCAAGGGCGGCGTGATCTTCGCCCTGGCCAAGCAGTTCGGGTTGCCGATTCGGTATATCGGCGTCGGTGAAGGTATCGACGACCTGCGCACCTTTGAAGCCGAACCCTTTGTCCAGGCACTGTTTGCCGAGCGGGAGCGTTCATGATTCGATTCGAACAGGTCGGTAAACGCTATGCCAATGGGCATGTCGGCTTGCATGAGCTGAGTTTTCGAGTGCGTCGCGGCGAATTCTTGTTTGTCACCGGCCATTCGGGTGCCGGCAAAAGTACCCTGTTGCGCCTGCTGCTGGCCATGGAACGCCCGACCACCGGCAAGCTGCTGCTGGCCGGCCAGGATCTGGCCACCATCAGCAATGCGCAGATTCCGTTCCTGCGCCGCCAGATCGGCGTGGTGTTCCAGAACCACCAGTTGCTGTTCGATCGCACGGTGTTCAATAACATTGCGTTGCCGTTGCAGATCCTTGGGCTGTCCAAGGCCGAAATCATCAAGCGCGTGGACTCGGCGCTGGAGCGCGTGGCGTTGTCGGACAAGACCGACCTCTACCCCGGCGACCTGTCCACCGGCCAGCAACAGCGCGTCGGCATCGCCCGCGCCATCGTCCACCGCCCGGCCTTGCTGCTGGCGGACGAACCCACCGGTAACCTCGACCCGCGCCTGGCGGCCGAGATCATGGGCGTGTTCGAAGACATCAACCGCCTGGGCACCAGCGTGCTGATCGCCAGTCACGACCTGGCACTGATCGCGCGCATGCGCCATCGCATGCTGACCCTGCAACGCGGTCGCCTGATCGGCGACGGGGAGGCTGGCGTATGAGTGCGACACGCAGCCCCAAGGTTTCCGAGCGCGTGGCGCCGAAACCGGCCGACCCACAACCGAAAAAGAAAAAACACGACGAAGACGACGGCCCGGATTTCGCCACGCTGCTGCGTGCCTGGATCGAAAGCCATCGTGCCAGCCTGCTCGACAGCCTGCGTCGCCTGGGCAAGCAACCGATCGGCAGCTTTTTCACCTGCCTGGTGATGGCCGTGGCCTTGAGCCTGCCCATGGGCTTGTCGCTGCTGCTTAATAATGTGGAGCGCCTGGGCGGTTCCTGGCAGCGCGCCGCGCAGATTTCGCTGTACCTGAACCTGGATGCCAGCGCCAAAGACGGCGAGGCCCTGCGCGAAGAGATCAAGAACCTGCCGGGCGTGGCGGATGCCGAGTACATCAGCCGCGATCAGGCCCTCGAGGAATTCCAGCAACAGTCCGGCCTGGGCGAGGCGCTCAAGGAGCTGCCGCAGAACCCGCTGCCGGGCGTGGTGCTGGTGACGCCGAATGAAGTCGACAAACCGGCCCTGGAAGCCCTGCGACAAAAACTCGCAGAGATGCCCAAGGTGCAACAGGCGCAACTTGATCTAGTCTGGGTAGAGCGCCTGGCGGCGATCCTCAAGCTGGGCGACCGCTTTGTGTTCGGCCTGACGGTGTTGTTGGTGTCTGCATTACTTTTGGTGATAGGTAATACCATTCGTCTTCATATTGAAAACCGTCGCACCGAGATAGAAGTGATTAAACTGGTCGGCGGCACGGACAGCTATGTGCGTCGTCCTTTTCTGTACATGGGCGCGCTTTATGGCTTCGGTGCGGGGATTTTGTCCTGGGGCTTATTGGCGTTCGGCCTGGACTGGCTGAACGACGCGGTCATCGGGCTTGCCGGCTTGTACGGCAGTGATTTCGCCCTGGCCGGGGTGCCGGTCGCCGATGGTCTGTCGCTCTTGCTTGGCGCGGTCTTGTTGGGGTATATCGGTGCGTGGATTGCGGTCGCACGGCATTTACGTGAGCTGGCACCGAAGTAGTTAATGTCAGATTAATGTGGTTTCGTTTGTATTGACCGTATCAGTGGTTTAGGGAACTTGTCCTACGGTTCCCGGTCAATTTTCGCAGTGCTGAACTGCACGAGTTATGTGAGTCGGAGGTTTTTTCGTATGACCACTTCTTTGCAACCTGTTTATGCCTTGGTCCCGGGTGCGAACCTGGAGGCCTATGTGCACACGGTCAACAGCATTCCATTGCTGACGCCGGAGCAGGAGCGTGAACTGGCCGAGAGTCTCTACTATGAGCAGGATTTGGGGGCGGCTCGGCAGATGGTGCTCGCCCACCTGCGTTTTGTCGTACATATCGCCCGTAGCTATAGCGGCTACGGTCTGGCCCAGGCTGACCTGATCCAGGAAGGCAACGTCGGCCTGATGAAGGCAGTGAAGCGCTTCAACCCGGAAATGGGTGTGCGCCTGGTGTCGTTCGCCGTTCACTGGATCAAGGCGGAAATCCACGAGTTCATCCTGCGCAACTGGCGCATCGTGAAAGTCGCGACCACCAAGGCCCAGCGCAAGCTGTTCTTCAACCTGCGCAGCCAGAAAAAACGCCTGGCGTGGCTGAACAACGAAGAAGTCCACCGCGTGGCCGAAAGCCTCGGTGTGGAGCCGCGTGAAGTGCGCGAGATGGAAAGCCGCCTGACCGGCCATGACATGGCCTTCGACCCGGCCGCTGAAGCGGACGACGACAGCGCCTTCCAATCGCCGGCCAACTACCTGGAAGACCACCGGTACGACCCGGCGCGTCAACTGGAAGACGCCGACTGGAGCGACAACTCCAACCACAACCTGCACGAAGCGCTGGAAGTGCTGGACGACCGCAGCCGTGACATCCTCTACCAGCGCTGGCTGGCCGAAGAAAAAGCCACGCTGCACGACCTGGCGCAGAAGTACAACGTGTCGGCCGAGCGGATTCGTCAGCTTGAGAAAAGCGCGATGAACAAGCTGAAGCTGTCGATCGCCGCTTAAAACTGTGGGAGGGGGCAAGCCCCCTCCCACATTTATTTCTGTGTTGTGTCAGTCGGACCAAGGCGCCTTGCGCGAATTGTTCAACTCAACCAGATAGCCATCCCCACCCAATTGGCTCATCTGCTGGCGAATCCATGCCGCCCGCCGTGCCACATAGGCCGTTGGATGGCTGGCGCTCCATACCCGTGGATTGGGTAGCACCGCCGCCAGGTAGCTGGCCTGCTGCCGAGAAAGCGCCTTGGCACTCACCCCGAAGTGATGCTGCGCCGCCGCTTGCGCACCGAACACCCCTTCGTCCCATTCCACGCTGTTGAGGTACACCTCAAGGATCCGCTGCTTGGGCCACAGCACCTCGATCAGCCCGGTAAACCAGGCCTCCAGGCCCTTGCGCAGATAACTGCGGCCGGACCACAGGAACAGGTTCTTCGATACTTGCTGGCTCAGCGTACTGGCGCCGCGGATCGAGCCGCCGCGCTCGTTGTGCAGGAGCGCCGCCTGGATCGCGCCGAAATCGAAGCCCCAATGTTGTGGGAAACGCTGGTCTTCACCCGCCATCACCGCCACTTTGAGGTCGTTGGAGATCTCATCCCACGGCACCCAGGTGCGCTGCAGGTCAATCGGTTCGCCGTCAAACCAGGATTCGATCTTGCGCTCCACCATCAGCGCCGTGAACGGCGGCGGTACGACACGAAACAGCAGCACCAGCAACACGCTGCCGATGGCAAACCATTTCACGGCTTTGAGAAAACGACTGAAGAGGACACGCAGCATAGAGATGGCTTGGCCGAACCCGTTGAGCGGGCCATTATACAGACCCTGCCCAATGAGTCTGACTGGAGTTCCTCATGCTGCGTGGCTTTCTGATGCTGGCTGCTTTTTTCGGCTTCACCGGTGTCGCCCTCGGTGCGTTCGCTGCCCACGGCTTGAAAAACCGCCTGAGCGCCGAGTACCTGGCGATTTTCCATACCGGCGTGACCTACCAACTGGTCCACACCCTGGCGCTGTTCGGCGTGGCGTTGCTCGCGGCGCACCTGCCTGGCCGCCTGGTCACGTGGGCGGGCGTGTCGTTCGTCGTCGGCATCCTGCTGTTCTCCGGCAGCCTGTACGTGCTGACGATGACTGGCATCAGCAAGCTCGGCATCATCACGCCGTTCGGTGGCCTGGCGTTTCTGCTCGGTTGGTTCCTCCTGGGGCTGGCGGCGTGGCGCTTGCAGCAGGCGGCCTGAAGCGCGCTACTGATCAAAGGGCCTTGGGCCAGCTACGCCAATCGGGCTAGAATGCTTGCCCCTAAAAACGATGGCGGCCCATGGCATGCACATTCAGTTGAACGGCGAACCCTTTGAACTGCCCGACGGTGAAACCGTTGCGGCCCTGCTGACCCGTCTGGACCTGACCGGGCGTCGCGTCGCAGTGGAGCTCAACCAGGATATCGTCCCGCGTAGCCAACACGTCGAGACTGCGCTCACCGAAGGTGACCAGGTCGAAGTGGTCCACGCCATCGGCGGCGGCTAGTCGTCCGGCGCCCAGGCGCGCCACCCCGGATTCTGCAGAACCTCACCCCACCTCGAGGATTTCCCATGAGCATCGTTCGTAGCGACAAGCCCTTCGTCCTGGCCGGTCGTACCTACCAGTCCCGTCTGCTGGTAGGCACCGGCAAGTATCGCGATATGGAAGAAACCCGCCTGGCCATCGAAGCCTCGGGCGCCGAGATCGTGACCGTGGCCGTGCGCCGCACCAACATCGGCCAGAACCCGGGCGAACCGAACCTGCTGGATATCCTGCCGCCGGACCGCTACACCATCCTGCCGAACACCGCCGGCTGCTACGACGCCATCGAAGCCGTGCGTACCTGCCGCCTGGCCCGTGAGCTGCTCGACGGCCACAACCTGGTGAAGCTGGAAGTGCTGGCCGACCAGAAAACCCTGTTCCCCAACGTGATCGAAACCCTCAAGGCCGCCGAAACCCTGGTCAAGGAAGGCTTCGACGTGATGGTCTACACCAGCGATGACCCGATCATCGCCCGCCAACTGGCCGAAATCGGCTGCATCGCCGTGATGCCGCTGGCCGGCCTGATCGGCACTGGCCTTGGGATCTGCAACCCGTACAACCTGCAGATCATCCTCGAAGAAGCCAAGATCCCGGTGCTGGTGGATGCGGGCGTGGGCACTGCCTCCGACGCGACCATCGCCATGGAGCTGGGCTGCGAAGCGGTGCTGATGAATTCGGCCATCGCCAATGCCCAACAGCCGATCATGATGGCCGAAGCCATGAAACACGCCATCGTCGCGGGCCGCCTGGCCTACCTCGCCGGGCGCATGCCGAAAAAACTCTACGCCAGCGCCTCCTCGCCGCTGGATGGTCTGATCAAGTAAGAGCCATTGATGACTGAATCAAACGAAACGCCGAACACCGTGGAACAGGGCGACGAGTCCAAGCACCGCCGCATCAAGAGCTTTGTGATGCGCGCCGGTCGCATGACCGAAGGCCAGCAAAAGGGCCTGGAGCAAGGCACGCCGCTGTTCGTCCTGCCCCTGGCCGACGCGCCGGTGGACTATGACCAAGTGTTCGGTCGTTCGGCCCCGCGCTCCCTGGAAATCGGCTTCGGCATGGGCCACTCCCTGCTGGAAATGGCCGCAGCCGCGCCGGAACAGGATTTCATCGGTGTGGAAGTCCATCGCCCGGGTGTCGGCGCGCTGCTCAATGGCGTGCTGACCCAGGGTTTGACCAACCTGCGGGTCTACGACTGCGACGCGATTGAAGTGCTCAACCGCTGCATCGCCGACAACAGCCTCGATCGCCTGATGCTGTTTTTCCCCGATCCATGGCACAAAAGCCGTCACCACAAGCGCCGCATCGTCCAGGCGTCCTTCGCGGAGCTGGTGCGTAGCAAGCTGAAAGTCGGCGGTATCCTGCACATGGCCACCGACTGGGAACCCTATGCGGAATACATGCTGGAAGTGATGAACGTCGCCCCTGGCTACCGCAACCTGGCCGAAGACGGCAAATGCGTGCCACGCCCGGCCGAGCGCCCGATCACCAAGTTCGAACGCCGCGGCGAGCGGTTGGGGCATGGGGTGTGGGATTTGAAGTTCGAGAAAGTCGACTGATCAGCCAGTAACTTGGAATGCGGTCAAAAAATGTGGGAGGGGGCTTGCCCCCGATAGCGGTGGGTCAGTCATAGAGTGGTTGACTGACACTCTGCTATCGGGGGCAAGCCCCCTCCCACATTGTTTTGTATCTGGCTTTAAATTCAGCGGCGGTCGGCGACGACGCCGATCAACACCAGCACCACCACCAATACCGGCGCCAGGCTGTAGTTATTGAACTGGCTCAGCCCCCGCACAATCCACGGCGTGGCGTAGATCAGCGCCGCGCCGCTGCCGATCATGCACAGCAGGGCCATCAACGGTACGCGCAAGGCTCCGGCGATGCTGCCCAGGCGGGCCTCGACCCAGCCTTTGATGTCGGCGCCGAACAGCACCAACAGGCAGCCGACGAGGGCCAGGGAGATTTCCGACAGGTTGCTGCGGCTCCAGCGGGATACGGTGGCGAGCAGGTCGAGTACCAAATCCATTCGATTTCCTTAAGAGCGATCAGCTCAAAAACTTCTGCAACAGGTCATTGAGAAAGAGTTGCCCGCGGTCAGTCGCCGCCAGGCGTGACGGTTCGACCTGCATTAAGCCACTTTGTTCTGCCTCGGTGCGGCCTTGCGCGAGGCTCGCCAGCGCCAGCCCGGTGCGTTCGGCGTAGAGCTTGGCGTCGACGCCTTCGGTGAGGCGCAGGGCGTTCATCAGGAACTCGAACGGCAGCTCTTCGTTGGTCAGCGCGTTCGTGCCGGCCAGGAAGCTTTTGGCCGGGTTGAGGTAGTCCTTCGGTGCGCGGGTCTTCCAGGTGCGGACGATGCGCCCGTCCGGGTGGCTGAGCTTGCCATGGGCGCCGGCACCGATGCCGATGAAGTCGCCGAAGCTCCAGTAGTTGAGGTTATGTCGCGCCGCTCGCCCCGGTTGCGCATAGGCCGAGACTTCATATTGCGCGTAACCGTGTTCGGCCAGCAGCGCCTGGCCGGCTTCCTGGATATCCCACAGGGTGTCGTCCTCCGGTAGCGTCGGCGGCTGGTTCCAGAATACGGTATTGGGCTCCAGGGTCAGTTGGTACCACGACAAATGGGTCGGTTTGAGCGCGATGGCCTGGCGCAGGTCGCTCAGGGCGTCGTCCAGGGACTGATCGGGCAAGCCATGCATCAGGTCCAGGTTGAAGTTGTCGAACCCGGCCTGGCGCGCCATGCCGGCGGCGCGCACGGCTTCATCGCCGTTGTGGATACGGCCCAGGGCCGCGAGTTTTTCCTGCTGGAAGCTCTGGATGCCGATGGACAGGCGGTTGATCCCCAGCTTGCGGTACGCCACGAACTTCTCTTGCTCGAACGTTCCCGGGTTGGCTTCCAGGGTGATCTCGATGTCGTCGGCAAACGGGATGCGCGCTTCCACGCCCTTGAGCAGACGGCCCAGCGCGGCGGCACTGAACAGGCTCGGCGTGCCGCCACCGAAGAAGATCGAACTCAGTTCCCTGCCATAAACCGCGTGCAGGTCCTGATCGAGGTCGGCCAGCAGCGCATCGACGTACTCTTCTTCCGGCAACACGGGGCTGGCGGTGTGGGAGTTGAAGTCGCAATAAGGGCATTTGCGCACGCACCACGGGATGTGGATGTACAGCGCCAGGGGCGGCAGATGGGGCAGGGCCGCCCGTGGTGTTTGCGCGCCGCCGTGGATCAGCGGCTGCGCGGAGGTGTTCTGGGTCATTTCAAGCCCAGGCGCTGGCGCAGCAAAGCCATGGCGCGGGCGCGGTGGCTGATCTGGTTTTTGTCGGCCGGGCTCAGTTCGGCGCTGGAGACATCGCGCTCCGGCACCCAGAACAGCGGGTCGTAGCCAAACCCATGCGCGCCGCTGGCTGCATGCAGGATGCGCCCGTGCCACAGGCCTTCGCAGAGGATCGGCAACGGATCGTCGGCATGCCGCACCAGGGCCAGCACGCAGACGAACTGCGCGCCACGCTCGGCATCCGGCACGTCCTTGAGCACGTCGAGCAGCTTGGCGTTGTTCGCCGCGTCGCCTTTGCCGTCGGCATAGCGCGCCGAATAGATACCGGGGGCGCCGCCGAGGAAGTCCACCGCCAGGCCCGAGTCGTCCGCCAGCGCCGGCAGGCCGGACAGGCGCGCGGCATTGCGCGCCTTGAGGATGGCGTTCTCGACGAACGACAGGCCCGTTTCTTCGGGCTCGACCTGGCTGAACTCGCCGATCGAGCGCAGTTGCACGGACTCGCCGAGCATGGCCTGGAGTTCTTTGAGTTTGCCGGCGTTATGGCTGGCCAGCACGAGTTGAGTCAGGTTCATCAGTCCGCCGGAAACAGTTCCTGGTTGAATTGGAAACCATGGGCCTTGCCGCCGGTTTCAACGTTGATGGTGAAAACCCGCACTTCCTGTTGCGGTACGTTGTAGGGCGCGAGGTAATAGATCGCACCTTTTTCGGTAATCTGCTTGAACGTCAGGATTTCGCTCCTGCCGCTCAGGTCTTTGATCGTGCCGGTCACTTGCGCGGCCACGGGCGTCACGCCCTTGATCACGGTCACGTTGATCAAGCCCTTGTTCTTGCTGCGTACCACGCCGACAGCCTGGGCCGTATCGGGTTGCAGGAAGCTGGAGGTGAAGGTGTTGTAGTGTACGGTGATATCGCCAAATTCCTTCTGGCGCTTACTGTCGATGGCATCGGCGGCCATGGCGCTGACGCCCAGGCACGCGGTGAGTAGAAATACAGCCAGGCGTCTCATATTCGTCTTCCTCGAAAATAGTTAGACGGCGATCTTGTGGTCTGTCAGGCCCGGGCTGCTGACCCGGTAAATCCCGATTTCACCCAACAGGTTGGGCCATAGTTTACTCGCCCAGCCGTGGCGGTGCTGTTGATCGACGGCAAGGCGGTTGATCACCTTGGCTTCCCGCTCGCCACACAGGGCTTCGAAGTCTTCGAAGGTGCAAAAGTGGATGTTCGGCGTGTTGTACCACGTGTACGGCAGGAAATCCGACACCGGCATGCGGCCCTTGGTGGCCAGGTACCAGCGGCAGCGCCAGTGACCGAAGTTGGGGAAGGTGATGATGCACTGGCGGCCGACGCGCAGCATTTCGTCGAGGATGCGGTCCGGGTAATGCACCGCCTGCAGGGCCTGGGTCATCACCACGACGTCGAAGCTGTTGCTGGCAAAGTTGCCCAGGCCCTTGTCCAGGTCCTGCTCGATCACGTTGATGCCCTTGGCCACGCACTCGGCGATGTTGTCCGGGTCGTTTTCCAGGCCATAGCCGGTGACTTGCTTGTTGTCGCGCAGCCAGCTCAGCAGTTCGCCATTGCCGCAGCCAAGGTCGAGCACGCGGCTGCCGGCGGGTATCCAGTCTTGGATGATTTCCAGGTCGGCTCTCATGGCGTTCTCACAGAGTTATGCGGTTCATGTAGTTACTGAACGCCTGCAGATAACGAGGAATCGGGATCAGGAAGGCGTCGTGGCCTTGCGGAGCATCGATTTCCAGGTAGCAGACGTCTTTCTTCGCCGCCATCAAGGCATCCACCAGTTCCCGCGAGCGGGCCGGCGAGAAGCGCCAGTCGGTGGTGAACGACATCACGCAGAACTTGGCCGACGCGCCCTCGAAGGTTTTCGCCAGGTCGTCGTCGAAGTTGGCGGCCGGGTCGAAGTAGTCCAGGGCCTTGGTCATCAGCAGGTAGGTGTTGGCGTCAAACCGCCCGGAGAACTCTTCGCCCTGATAGCGCAGGTAGCTTTCCACCTGGAACTCGACGCTGTGGAAATCGTAGTTGAGTTTCTCGCTCTTGAGGCCGCGGCCGAATTTCTCGCCCATGGAATCGTCGGACAGGTAGGTGATATGCCCAACCATCCGCGCCAGCATCAAGCCGCGCTTGGGGATCACGCCGGCTTCCTGGAACGAGCCGCCGTGGAAGTCCGGGTCGGTCAGGATCGCCTGGCGCGCCACTTCGTTGAAGGCGATGTTCTGCGCCGACAACTTGGGGGCCGAGGCGATGGCCAGGCAATGGCGCACGCGATCGGGGTAAGTGATGGTCCATTGCAGGGCCTGCATGCCGCCGAGGCTGCCGCCGATCACGGCGGCCCATTGCTGGATGCCCAGCCGGTCGGCCAGGCGCGCCTGGCTGTGGACCCAGTCTTCCACGGTCAGTACCGGGAAGTCGGCGCCGAAGGGCTTGCCGGTGTCCGGGTTGAGGCTGCTGGGGCCGGTCGAGCCGTTGCAGCCGCCGAGATTGTTCAGGCTGACCACAAAGAACTTGTTGGTATCGATGGGCTTGCCGGGGCCGATGCAGCTGTCCCACCAGCCGGGCTTGCGCTCGTCGACGCTGTGGAAGCCCGCGGCGTGATGATGGCCGGACAAGGCGTGGCAGATCAGCACGGCGTTGCTCGCCGTGGCGTTCAACTGGCCGTAGGTTTCATAGATCAGGTCGTAGGCTGGCAGCGAACGTCCGCAGGCCAGGGCCAGCGGTTCGCTGAAGTGCGCCATTTGGGGCACGACCAGTCCAACAGAATCGGGGGGAAAGGCAGCTGGCATCGACCCTGCTCTCGTTTAAATGAGGCGTAAGTCTAAAGACCGCTGCCCCTAGCGGCAAGCAAAGGCCGGAGGTTATCCGGCCCTGACACGCAAGCGGGGCTGAATCAGATCAGCCCGAACAGCTCTTTGGGCATGAATGCATAGAACGCCAGGCGCGGGATCACCCAGCTTTGCAGGAGCTGGATCGCGATAAACGCGAAGATCGGCGAGATGTCCAGACCGCCCAGGTTGGGGATCAACCGGCGGAACGGCGCCAGCACCGGTTCGGTGATCTGCGCGACCAGCTCGGCCCCAGGGCTGCGGCTGCCGGGTGCGACCCACGAGAGGATCACGCTGATGATCATCGACCAGAAGAGGATCTTCAAAAACAGCGAGAAAACCCCGATCAGCGCCCATGGCAGCAGCAGCAGGGTCAAGGCCTGGTAGCCGTTGAGCATCAGGATCACCGCGAACAGCAGGACCTGCAGCAGCAACGCCAGCACCAGCGAGGACATGTCCAGCCCGAACAGGCTCGGGATCACCCGGCGCAGGGGCTTGAGCAGTGGCTGGGTGGCCTTCACCACGAACTGGCACAGCGGGTTGTAGAAGTTCGCCCGCACCAGTTGCAGGATAAAGCGCATCAGCACGATCAGCAGGTACAGGCTGCCCAGGGTCTGGATGATGAAAATGGCAGCGTCATTGATTCCGAGCATGTTCGATTCCTATCTAGTCCAGTTGCAGGTTGGGGACGACTATTTGCCCAGTTGCTCGGCCATCTCGGCCGAACGATGTGCCGCGGCACCCAGTGCTTTTTCCACCAGGGCTTCGAAGCCCCCGGCCTGGAACGATTCAATGGCGGCTTGCGTGGTGCCGCCGGGGGATGTCACGCGGCGGCGCAGTTCGGCGGCATCCACGTCGCTGGTCACGGTCATCTGCGCGGCTCCCAGGGCGGTTTGCGCGGCCAGTTGCTCGGCGATGTCCCGGCTCAGGCCCAGTTTCACGCCGGCGGCGGTCATGGCTTCGATCAGCAGGAAGAAGTAGGCCGGGCCGCTGCCGGAGACGGCGGTCACCGCGTCCAGTTGCTCTTCCTGTTCCAGCCACAGGGCGATGCCCACGGCGGACAGCAGTTCCTGGGCCTGGTCGCGCTGTTCGGCGCTCACCTGGGCGGTGGCATACAAACCGCTCACGCCTTTGCGCAGCAGCGCCGGGGTGTTGGGCATGCAGCGCACGATGGGCTGGGCGCCGAGCCAGCGGTTCATGCTGGCGCAGGTGATGCCGGCGGCGATGGACACCACCAACTGGTGCGGCTGCAGGCTCGGGCGCAGGCTTTCGCACACGGCTTTCATGGCTTGCGGCTTGACCGCCAGCACGATCACGTCGACGCCCTGGATGGCCTCGGCGTTGTCGGCGAAGGTGTCGATACCGTGTTCGGCGCTGATGCGGGCGCGGGTTTCGGCGCCCGGATCGCTGGCGCGGATCTGTTGGGCTTGCAGGCCCTTGGCCCGCAGGCCGCCGATCAGGCTGGCCGCCATGTTGCCGGCGCCGATAAAGGCAATACGCGTGTTGCTCATGACAGGTCCTTATTCAGTGGGAAGTCGGCCATTTCACGGCTGACCGTAGTCGCGGGCGCCAAACAGGGCGGTACCGATCCGCACCCAGGTGGCGCCTTGGGCGATGGCCGACTCGAGGTCGTGGCTCATGCCCATGGAAAGTGTGTTGAGCGGCAGGTTCAAACTGGCCTGCAGGTCGCGGACGGCGGCGAACGCTGCATCCTGTGCGGCGCGGTCTTCGGTCGGTTCAGGGATCGCCATCAAACCGCGCAACTTCAAGCGCGGCAGGGCGCTGATCGCGTTGGCCAGCGCCGGCAGGTCGGCGGGCGTGCAGCCGGACTTGCTGGCTTCGCCACTGACGTTGACCTGGATGCAGATGTTCAGCGGTGCCAGGTCGGCCGGGCGTTGTTCGGACAGGCGTTGTGCGATTTTCAGGCGGTCCACGGAATGCACCCAAGCGAAGTTCTCGGCGATCGCGCGAGTCTTGTTCGATTGAATGGGGCCGATGAAGTGCCAACTCAAGGGCAGGTCGGTTAATTCGGCCTGTTTGCCCAAGGCTTCCTGCAGGTAGTTTTCGCCGAAATCGCACATCCCGGCGGCATAGGCTTCGCGCACGGCTTGCGCGGGCTTGGTCTTGCTCACGGCCAGCAGGTGGATGCTGTTTGCGTCACGTTGCACGGCGTCGGCTGCGGCGCGGATGCGCTGGCGAACCTGGCCAATGTTGTCTGCTATCGTCGACATTCAAGATGCGCCCGTGGATATGGAGTCCGCGGCATTCTACTGGAAATGGAAAGCCCTATGGATATCACTGAATTACTCACGCACAGCGTGCGCCGGGGCGCCTCCGACCTGCACCTGTCGGCCGGCCTCGCACCGATGCTGCGGATGGATGGCGAGGTCTGGTCCCTGGATGGGCCAGTGCTGTCACCCACGCACGTGGCGGATTTGCTCAGCCCTTTGCTCAACCAGTACCAACAAAAGGATTTCGAAACATCTCTTGAAACGGATTTCGCCTTCGAACTGCCCGGTGTCGGGCGATTCCGGGTGAATGTGTTCCAGCAGGCGCGTGGCATGGGCGCGGTGTTTCGCAACATCCCCGCCCAGGTCCAGAGCCTGGAAAACCTCGGGTTGGGCGCGGTGTTCCAACGTATCGCCCAACTGCCGCGCGGCCTGGTGCTGGTGACCGGGCCCACCGGCTCGGGCAAGTCGACCACCCTGGCGGCGCTGATCGATCACCTCAACCAGCACCGGCGCCAGCACATCCTCACCTTGGAAGACCCCATCGAGTTCATCCACCAGCCCTGCCGGGCCCTGATCAACCAGCGCCAGGTGCACCGCGACACCCACAGTTTTTCGGCGGCCTTGCGTTCGGCACTGCGGCAAGACCCGGATGTGATCCTGGTGGGTGAACTGCGTGACCTGGAAACCATCCGCCTGGCGCTGACGGCGGCTGAGACCGGGCATCTGGTCTTCGGCACCCTGCACACCGCGTCGGCGGCCAAGACCGTGGATCGCCTGGTGGACGTGTTTCCGGCGGGAGAAAAGCCCATGGTCCGCTCGATGCTCTCGGAGTCGCTGCAGGCGGTGGTGTCCCAGGTGTTGGTCAAGAAGATCGGCGGCGGGCGCGTGGCGGCCCATGAAATCATGCTGTGTACGCCCGCCATTCGCAATTTGATCCGCGAAGACAAGGTGGCGCAGATCGTATCGGCGATTCAGACCGGTGGCGCATCGGGGATGCAGACGTTGGATATGCGCTTGAAGGCCTTGGTCACGCAGGGCGTGATCAGCCGGGAGGCGGCGCGGGAGAAGGCGAGGGTGCCGACAGACATATGAGATCTTGTGGGCAATGAAATCAAATGAGGGAGGGGGCAAGCCCCTCCCACATGGGTACTGTATTCCAGCTTCAGATCAGCGTTGGACGATCCGCAGGTTGTTCTGTTCTTTCGGCAGAACCCGCTTGGCGATCACGTAGTTCTTGTCCCAGAACGGCTTCTTCAGGGTATCGATGCTGACCGACTTGCCACGGCGCGGTGCGTGGATAAAGCGGTCGTTGCCCAGGTAGATGGCAACGTGGTTAACCCGGCGGCTCTTCAGTTTGAAGAACAGCAGGTCGCCCGGCTTCAAGTCCTTGCGGTCAACCTTCTGCCCGTGGCCGGCGGCCATGGCGTTGGAGGTGCGTGGCAAATCCACCGCGGCAACGTCGTTGAATGCATATTTTACCAGGCCGCTGCAGTCGAACCCTTTACTTGGGCTGCTGCCGCCCCAACGATAAGGTGTACCGAGCACATTCACGGCGCGGCTGAGGACGGTGCTGCTTTGCTTGGTGTTACCCGCCATCAGGCCGGGTGTTGCCTTACCGTGGGCCTTGCTCAGTTGAGTCGGGCGGCTGACGGTAGGCTTTACGGATTTGGCCGTGCTGGGTGTGCTGTGGACTTTCGGGGTGAAGCCGTTGACGTTAGGAAGTCGTTGCTCACGATTGGTGGCGTGGGCGGCCAGTGGCATTAATAGGCAAATGGTTAGCCATGTCTTGAAAAATGGTCGCATTAGGCGTGGCTCTTATGGGTTTGCGCGCAACTTTATAACAGCTTTTTGTGTCGTTCTCAGGCCGTTTGTCGACTGAACCTTGGGGTCAAACTCAGGAAATACGCGACGAATCGCCGCAATTGTCCTACACAAGTCAGGTGGCATCAGGCTTTCAGGGGAGCGAAGATACCATCGGCCATACGTCGGGTGCATGTAAAAAAGTCACAAAGAAAGTGAAAAAATTTATCTATCGCAGCAAAAGAGGTACGCCATGAACACCTATCGACAGGATGTTTCGCAGCAAGACACCCACAGCAAGGTGATCGGTTACCTGCTCTGGATTTTTGGTTTTACCGGGGCGCATCGCTTCTATTACGGCAAACCCGTCACCGGGACGATCTGGTTTTTCACGTTGGGCTTGCTGGGTATTGGCTGGCTGATCGACTTGTTCCTGATTCCGGCGATGGACCGTGAAGCCGACCTGCGTTTTACCGCCGGCCCGATCGAATACAACGTGGCCTGGATTCTGTTGGCGTTTCTCGGGGTGTTCGGCGTACACCGGATGTACCAGGGCAAATGGATCACCGGCCTGCTGTACCTGCTGACCGGCGGCCTGTTCCTGGTGGGGGTGCTGTATGACTTCTGGACGTTGAATACGCAGATATCGATCCGTAACGCCGAGCTAAGAGGCGGGCGCTGATCTCTCAAGCTCTATAGAGAACCCAATGTGGGAGGGGGCTTGCCCCCGATAGCAGTGGGTCAGCTACAGATAAGCTGACTGGTCCACCGCCATCGGGGGCAAGCCCCCTCCCACATTTTTTACCGAGCCCGCTTTAGGCCTGGTAGCTGATGCGTCCGTCCACCAGGGTGTAGCGCACGCTCGCCGGCAGGCTATGGCCGATGAACGGGCAGTTTTCGCCCTTGGACAGCCAGTGCTCGCCGGCAATCGTCGAGCTGGCCGGATCGAACAGCACCAGGTCCGCCGCCGCCCCCACCGCCAACTTACCCGCCGGCAGGCGCAAGGCTTCGGCAGGGCCTGCACTCAGGCGCGCCAGCAGCGTCGGCAGGTCGAGCAAGCCATCCTCCACCAGCGTCATCGCCAACGGCAGCAACAGCTCGACGCTGCTGATACCCGGCTCGGTCGCGCCGAACGGTGCCAGCTTGGCATCGCGCTCGTGGGGCTGGTGATGGCTGGAAATCGCCGACACCACACCGGACTTCACCGCCGCGCGCAAACCCTCGCGGTCGGCACGGGTGCGCAGCGGCGGTTGTACGTGATACAGGCTGGAGAAGTCGATCAGCGCCTCGTCCGTCAGGATCAACTGATACAGCGCCACGTCCGCCGTCACCGGCAACCCACGGGCCTGGGCCTGGGCGATCAGGGCGACGCCGCGGGCGCTGGTCAGTTGGCTGAAGTGCGCGCGCACGCCGCTTTGTTCCACCAGCAGCAGATCGCGGGCCAGGGCCACGGTTTCCGCGGTCTCCGGGATGCCCGGCAGGCCGAGGAAGCTGGCCACGGCGCCTTCATGGGCCAGGCCGCCTTCGGCCAGGTCGCGGTCCTGGGAGTGGAAGATCACCGTCAGGTCGAAGGTGGCCGCGTATTCCAGGGCACGGCACAGCGTGCGGGTGCTGCGGAAACTCTCCAGGCCGTTGCCGAAGGCCACGCAACCGGCATCGCGCAGCGCGATCAGTTCGGCCAGTTGCTCGCCTTCCAGGCCTTTGCTCAGGGCGCCGATGGGGAACACTTTGCAATTGCCGGCTTCGCGGGCGCGGTCGAGGATCAGCTCGGCCACGGCCGAGGTGTCCAGCACCGGTTTGGTGTGCGGCGGGCAGCACAGGCTGGTGACGCCACCGGCGGCGGCGGCGCGGGTTTCGCTGGTGATGTTGCCTTTGCGGCTGTAACCCGGCTCGCGCAGGGCGACATTCAGGTCGACCAGGCCAGGCGCGGCCACCAGGCCCTTGGCGTCGAGGGTCTCACTGGCGCTGAAGCCAGCGGGCGCAGCGCCGATGGCGATGATCTTGCCGGCTTCCAGATGAAGATCGGTGACTTGATCCAGGCCACTGGCCGGATCAATGACGCGGGCGCCGAGAATGCTGAGCTTCACTGGGCCTTCTCCTGCTCGAATTGACGTTGCGCGGTTTGCCCGCTCATGGCCATGGACAGCACCGCCATGCGTATGGCAATGCCGTAGGTCACCTGGTTGAGAATCACCGACTGGTTGCCGTCGGCCACCGCCGATTCGATCTCCACCCCTCGGTTGATCGGCCCCGGGTGCATCACGATGGCATCCGGCTTGGCTCCGGCCAGGCGCGTGGTGGTCAGGCCGAACAGGCGGTAGAACTCGCCTTCGCTCGGCAACAGGCCACCGGACATGCGTTCGCGTTGCAGGCGCAGCATGATCACCACGTCCACATCCTTGAGGCCTTCGGTCATGTCGGTGTAGACCTTCACGCCGTATTGCTCGATGCCGATCGGCAGCAGGGTTTTCGGCGCGATCACGCGGATATCCGGGCAGCCCAGGGTTTTCAGGGCCAGCATGTTCGAGCGCGCTACCCGCGAGTGCAGGATGTCGCCGACGATGGCCACCGAAAGGTTTTCAAAGCTGCCTTTGTGCCGACGGATGGTGAGCATGTCGAGCATGCCCTGGGTCGGGTGGGCGTGACGGCCGTCGCCGCCGTTGATGATCGCCACCTGCGGGCAGACGTGCTCGGCGATGAAGTGCGCGGCGCCGGAGTCGCCGTGGCGCACCACGAACATGTCGGCGGCCATCGCTTCAAGGTTGCGCAGGGTGTCGAGCAGGGTCTCGCCCTTGCTCGCCGACGAGGTCGACACGTTCAGTGTTATCACGTCGGCCGACAGGCGCTGGGCCGCCAGTTCGAAGGTGGTGCGGGTGCGCGTGGAGTTCTCGAAGAACACATTGCAGATGGTCTTGCCGCGCAGCAGCGGGACCTTCTTCACCGCGCGGCCACCGACTTCGAGGAACGAGTCGGCGGTGTCGAGGATTTCGGTGAGCAGTTCGCGGGGCAAACCGTCGAGGGACAAGAAGTGTTGCAGCTGGCCCTGAGCATTGAGCTGCAGCGGGCGCTTGGCATCTAGAGGCGTCATCGCGGGGACTCTTTACAAGGCGGGTTAAAGGGCAAGGTCTTGCAGTTCGAGTACGAGCGGCGTGGGACCGGACAATTTTACCCGCTGCTGGGCTGAAAGCGACAGGGTCGCGCCGACCACATCCGGGCTGATCGGCAGCTCGCCGGCGTCCAGGTCCAGCAGGCAGACCAGGGTCACGCTGGCGGGGCGGCCGTAGTCGAACAGCTCGTTCAGCGCGGCACGGACGGTGCGGCCGCTCATCAGCACGTCGTCGATCAGCACCAGGTGCTGGCCTTCGATCTCGAACGGCAGGGCCGACGGGCGCACTTGCGGGTGCAGGCCGTTCTGGCTGAAGTCGTCGCGGTAGAAGGACACATCCAGCGTACCCAGCGGCGAATCGTTGCCCAGCTCTTGCAGCAGCGCCTGGGCCACCCACACGCCACCCGTGCGAATGCCGATGAAGCGCGGCTCGCTGATGCCACGGTGTTTCAGGTGGGCCTTGAGGCGAATCGCCATCTGGCTGATCAGTTCGGCGGGGTTTGGCAGGCTCATGGTCGCTCCTTCAAGGCCTTGCACGGCAGGGGTTGCCAGCAAGGACCGGGCTCAAACGTAAAAAGACGCGGCAAGCCGCGTCAGTCAGGATTCAAATAACGCGGTGTTTTCATCCAGCCAACCCTGCAACAGCAAGGCCGCGGCGATGGCGTCCACCGGGTTGTCGCGGTAGCTGCCTTTCTGCCCGCCACGGTCGCGGCGCTCACCCTTGGCTTCGAAGGTCGTCAGGCGCTCATCGTGGGTATAAAAAGGCAGGTTGTAGCGGCCGTTGAGGCGGCGCGCGAACTTTTCGGCGCGCAGGCACATGTCGCTGGGGGTGCCGTCCATGTTCAAGGGCAGGCCGACCACCACCGCGTCGGGCTTCCACTCCTTGATCAGGGCTTCGACCTGGTTCCAGTCCGGTATGCCGTTCTGGGCTTTCAAGGTACACAGCTCGCGGGCCTGGCCAGTGATGACCTGGCCGACAGCGACGCCGATCTGTTTGGTGCCGTAGTCAAAACCGAGGATCAGACGCAAGGCCATCAGGCGTGCCCCGCCTGGCTGGTCAGCAGGCTGAGGTTGACCCGCAGCTTGGCCGCGGCCGCGTCCAGGCGCAGCTCGGCGGCAGTGTTGAACAGAATGTCGGCATCGTAGGGGCAGGTCAGCCAGGCGTTACTGGCCAGCTCGGCCTCCAGTTGCCCGGCTTCCCAGCCAGCGTAGCCGAGGGTGATCACGCTCTGTTCGGGGCCGACGCCGTCGGCAATGGCGAACAACACGTCCTGGGATGTGGACAGCGACACGCCGTCGAGGTCCACCGTGGCCTGGAACTTCGGCCCGGTCGGGTGCAGCACGAAGCCGCGATCGGTCTGCACCGGCCCGCCGATATAGATCGGCACGCCCTGGCAGCGGGCTGGCGGGTCGATCTCCGGGCGCAGTTGCTCGAGGATATCGGCCAGGTTCAGCTCTTGCGGGCGGTTCACCACCAACCCCATGGCACCATTGGCCGTGTGCTCGACAATGTAGGTCAAGGTCTGCGCAAAGTTCGGGTCGGCCATATGGGGCATGGCGATCAGGAATTGGTGCTTGAGGTAGGTCGGGCTGACATTTTTCATGTCCGCTAGTGTGGCGTTGGAGGGGCGAACTGACAAGCTGGGAGTGATCCGAATACAGCGCCGCCGCCTTTTCTGTAGGAGCGAGCTTGCTCGCGAAAAACGCCAACGATAACGAAGTGCTCCAGGTAGAACCGCGTCGCTCTCAAGTTTTTCGCGAGCAAGCTCGCTCCTACAGTGATTGGTGTTGATTGGGGTTATCAGTTGCTGGACAGGCGATCGCCCTTGGCAAACCGCCAGGTGCGGATGATTTCCAGGCGGTCCACGTCGTTCAGGTCGCCGCTGAACGGCGCAAAGGGCGCGGCCAGGCGCACGATGCGCTGGGCGGCCTGGTCCAGCAGCGGCTGGCCGGACGATTCGAGTACCTGCACTTCATATAACGTGCCGTCGCGGTTGATCGACACCAGCAAGCGCAAATTGCCGTAGATCTGCTGGCGGCGGGCCTCGTCCGGGTAGTTGAGGTTGCCGATGCGCTCGACCTTCTTGCGCCACTCGTCCTTATACCAGGCGCCTTTGTCGCGCATGGTGGACGCCGCGTTCAGGCGGTAGATGCGCGGGCGCTTGGCGTACAGCTGTTGCTCATTGGCCAGTTCGGCTTCGAGGCTGGAGATCTGGTCGGAGAGCTGCGAGCTGTCGAAGGTCGGCGCCGGCTTGACGGGCTCGGGTCGCGGTTCGGTCTTGGTTTTCTCGCGCTGGGTCGCGGCTTTTTGCGGTTTCGGCGCGACGGTGGTCACCACAGGCTTGGGCGCGGCCTGGGGGACTTCGGGCTTGGGCGTCGGTGGCGGGGAGACTTTATTTACCTTGTTGTCCTGGAACGGCGCCACTTCGGTGGTCTTGGGCACGGCTTTCTTGTCCAGCGTGCCGCTGCCCTGCTGATTGTCCTGGGCGAGAAAATCGGCCTTCTCGGGCTTCTTTTCGCTCTTGAACGTGGCGAGGGTGATTTCCAGGGTCTTGGTGATTTGCTTGGGTTCGACCATGGTGAAACCCACGCCGAGGATCAGCGCCAGGTGGATCAATGCCGCGAGAAACAGGGTAAATCCGAGCCGATCAGCCGGGCGCACGCCGCTGGGGGAGGGTTCGAAGGGCAGATCGGACGGGAGTGTCATGACAAGAAAACCAACATCGCGTGTTTCACAGGTGGCGCATGATAACGCAATGTTGGCGGGTGTCCGGCTGTTCTATGTCACTTGGCTTGTAGCTTGCGCTCAATCGCGGCCATCAGCATTTCGCCGATGTTCGTGCCAAATGCATTGTCGATCTCGCGAATACAGGTCGGGCTGGTGACGTTGATTTCGGTGAGGTGTTCACCAATTACGTCGAGGCCTACGAACAGCAAACCTTTTTCCCGCAGGGTCGGGCCGACCTGGGAAGCAATCCAGCGGTCCTTGTCCGACAAAGGCCGGGCTTCGCCACGACCGCCGGCCGCCAGGTTGCCGCGGGTCTCGCCGGCTGCCGGGATGCGTGCCAGGCAATAGTCCACCGGTTCGCCGTCGATCATCAGGATGCGCTTGTCGCCGTCCTTGATCGCCGCCAGATAAGCCTGCCCCATGATCTGCTGGGTGCCCAGGGCGGTCAGGGTTTCGAGGATCACCGACAGGTTCGGGTCGCCGGCGCGGTGGCGGAAGATCGAGGTGCCGCCCATGCCGTCCAGCGGTTTGAGGATCACATCGCCGTGCTTGGCGGCGAATTCGCGCAGCACATCGGCGCGGCGGCTGACCACGGTCGGCGGCGTGCAGTGCGGGAACAGCGTGGCGAACAGCTTCTCATTGCAGTCGCGCAGGCTCTGCGGCTTGTTGACGATCAGCACGCCGGCGCGCTCGGCTTGCTCCAGCAGGTAGGTGGAGTAGACGAATTCCATGTCGAACGGCGGGTCCTTGCGCATCAGGATCACGTCCAGGTCGCTCAGGGGGCTGTCGATTTCGTCTTGCAGCTCGAACCACTTTTCAGGGTTGGCGAACACCTCGAGCGGACGCATCCGCGCACGCGCCTCGCCGCCGCCCTGGTAAAGGTCGCGCTGTTCCATATAGAACAGGCTCCAGCCGCGGGCCTGGGCGGCCAGGAGCATGGCCAGCGAGCTGTCCTTTTTATAGGAAATGCTGGCGATAGGGTCCATGACAATGCCGACGCGAACGCTCATGGGGGATTTCCTCTAGCAAATTAGGGCGCATAAAAGTGGCGTCAGAGTGGCGCTGCGACTGTTGTGGGTCAAGGAAAAACCACCTGGCGGGTCGCTCGATAGATTGCTCCACGAGACTGTGCTAAAAAGACTGCCACGGCGCAGCAGCCCCTGAATTCCAAGGCTTGTGACGCTCATCCTGGGCAGTATCAGGCCGTACACACCGAAAACCGATTCGCTGTGGCGATGGTAGAGCAGATATGGAACAGCATTCCAACGCCTTGAGAGTGATGGTGATCGACGATTCGAAAACGATCCGCCGCACCGCCGAAACCCTGTTGAAGAACGTGGGCTGCGATGTCATCACGGCCATCGATGGTTTCGATGCCCTGGCCCGGATTGTGGATCATCACCCGCACATTATCTTTGTCGACATCATGATGCCGCGCCTGGATGGCTATCAGACGTGCGCCCTGGTGAAGAACAACCCGGCGTTCAAGTCGATCCCGGTGATCATGCTGTCTTCCAAGGACGGCCTGTTCGACAAGGCCAAGGGGCGTATCGTCGGTGTCGATCAGTTTTTGACCAAGCCTTTCAGCAAGGAAGAACTGCTGGGCGCGATCAAGGCCTACGTGCCGGGTTTCGCCGCAGTAGAACAAGCACACTGACGCAACCTCACAAGGGCGTGCGTCTTCCAATGTAGTGGGGAAAACCATGGCACGTGTTCTGATCGTCGACGATTCGCCGACCGAAATGTACAAACTGACCGGCATGCTGGAAAAGCACGGTCATCAGGTCTTGAAAGCGGAAAACGGTGCCGACGGCGTGGCCCTGGCCCGCCAGGAAAAGCCCGACGCGGTCTTGATGGACATCGTGATGCCGGGCCTCAATGGCTTCCAGGCCACCCGCCAGCTGTCCAAGGAGCGGGAAACCAATGGCATCCCGATCATCATCATCACCACCAAGGACCAGGAAACCGACAAAATCTGGGGCGCGCGCCAGGGCGCCAAGGATTACCTGACCAAGCCGGTGGACGAAGCCACGCTGATCGCCACCCTGAACAAGGTCTTGGCCCGCTGACGGCACGCCATCATGACCGAGTCGCTAACCGCCTTCGAGCTGCTGCTGGACATCGACCGCCGCTGTCGCCTGCTGGCCGCTGACCTGCCGTCCCAGGAAACCCGCCTGCAAGGCTGGAGCGGGATCGGCTTTCGCGTGGGCGAACAGTGGTTTGTCGCGCCCATGCGCGAAGTCGCCGAAGTGCTGCATGAGCCGCGCTGCACTTTAATGCCCGGGGTCAAGACCTGGATCAGAGGAGTCGCTAACCTGCGTGGGCGCCTGCTGCCGGTGATGGATCTCGGCGGGTTCCTCGGCCATGCGCTGTCCAAGGCAGACAAGCAGCGGCGGGTATTGGTCGTGGAATACCAGGACATATTTATCGGGCTGCTGGTGGACGAGGTGGTGGGTATGCAGCATTTCGCACAAGACGCCTTGTTGCCCAGCGCCACCCCCGGCGTGCCCTTTATCAGTGGCCGGTTCGACGCTGATCAGCAGTGGCAGGTCTTCAGCCCCTTCGCTCTGGCCCAGGCCCCTGGCTTCATGGATGTTGCCGCATGACCACCGCTACCACGCCCAAACCCCAGGCAGGCTCACGCAGCCGCTCGCAGATCATCGTGCTGTTTATTGCGCTGATCGTGTTCATCATGTTGCTGTTCGCCAACTTCGCGTACCTCAACACCCAGTCCACCTACGACAAGCAGTACATCGGCCACGCCGGTGAGTTGCGGGTGCTGTCCCAGCGTATCGCCAAGAACGCCACCGAAGCCGCCGCCGGCAAGGCCGCGGCGTTCAAGTTGCTGGCGGAAGCGCGCAATGACTTTGCCCGGCGCTGGGGTTACCTGAAAAAGGGCGACCCGGACACCGGCCTGCCCGCCGCGCCCAGTGCGGTACGTGCAGAGATGCGGGCGGTGCAGACCGATTGGGAAGCGCTGCTGAAAAACACCGACGCGATCCTCGCCAGCGAACAGACCGTGCTGTCGTTGCATCAAGTTGCCGCAACCCTGGCCGAAACCGTGCCGCAACTGCAGATGGAATCGGAAAAGGTCGTGGATATCCTGCTGCAACGCGGCGCCCCGGCCAGCCAGGTGGCCTTGGCCCAGCGCCAGTCGCTGCTGGCCGAGCGGATCCTGGGGGCGGTCAACACCGTGCTGGCCGGTGACGAAACCGCCGCGCAGGCCGCCGATGCCTTTGGCCGCGATGCCAACCGCTTCGGCCAGGTGCTCACCGGCATGCTCCAGGGCAACCCCGGGCTGCGCATCACCCAGGTCGAGGACCACGACGCACGGGCGCGCCTGGCGGAAATCGCCGAACTGTTCGAGTTTGTCTCCGGCTCCGTGGACGAGATCCTCGAAACCTCGCCGCAACTGTTCCAGGTCCGGGCCTCGGCGAGCAATATTTTCAACCTCTCGCAAACCCTGCTCGATGAAGCCTCGCACCTGGCCACCGGCTTTGAAAACCTCGCCGGCGGGCGCAGCTTCGACACGATCGGCGGCTATGTGCTGGGCTTGCTGGCGCTGGCCTCGATCATCCTGATCGGCCTGGTGATGGTCCGCGCCACCAACCAGCAACTGCGGGAAACCGCCGAGAAGAACGAGCGCAACCAGAACGCGATCATGCGCCTGCTGGATGAAATCGAAGACCTGGCCGACGGCGACCTCACCGTGACGGCCTCGGTGACTGAAGACTTCACCGGCACCATCGCCGACTCCATCAACTATTCCGTGGACCAACTGCGCGACCTTGTCGCTACCATCAACCTCACCGCCGGCCAGGTCGCCGGCGCGGTGCAGGACACCCAGGCCACCGCGATGCACCTGGCGCAGGCCTCGGAGCATCAGGCCCAGCAGATCGCCGAGGCCTCCACCGCGATCAAGCAGATGGCCCAGTCGATCGATCAGGTGTCGGCGAACGCGGCTGAATCCTCGGCGGTGGCCGAGCGCTCGGTGGAAATCGCCAACAAGGGCAATGAAGTGGTACACAACACCATCCACGGCATGGACAACATTCGCGAGCAGATCCAGGACACCGCCAAGCGCATCAAGCGCCTGGGCGAGTCGTCCCAGGAGATCGGCGACATTGTCAGCCTGATCGATGACATCGCCGACCAGACCAACATCCTTGCGCTCAACGCCGCGATCCAGGCAAGCATGGCCGGGGATGCCGGGCGCGGCTTCGCGGTGGTTGCCGATGAAGTGCAACGCCTGGCCGAGCGCTCCTCGGCGGCCACGCGGCAGATCGAAACCCTGGTGCGGGCGATCCAGGCCGACACCAACGAAGCCGTCATCTCGATGGAACAGACCACCACTGAAGTGGTGCGCGGCGCACGGCTGGCCCAGGACGCCGGGGTGGCGCTGGAAGAGATCGAAGGCGTGTCGAAAACCCTGGCGGCGCTGATCCAGAGTATTTCCAACGCGGCGCAGCAACAGACGTCGTCGGCGGGGCAGATCTCGCTGACCATGAACGTCATCCAGCAGATCACCAGCCAGACCTCATCGGGCTCGACCGCCACCGCCGAGAGCATCGGCAACCTGGCGAAAATGGCCAGCCAGCTGCGCCGCTCAGTATCGGGCTTCACCCTCCCGGCTGCTAAGCAGGCTGATGATTGAAATGCAATCCAAATGTGGGAGGGAGCTTGCTCCCGATGGCAGTGGGTCAGTCAATGAATCAGGTGACTGATACACCGTCATCGGGAGCAAGCCCCCTCCACATGTGATCTCGCTCTTTGTTTCAAGAACACCAGCAACTCATGAATTCTAAGCGGAGCAGTTATGGTTGATCGGCACGACTACGTGGCCCTCGAATGGGTCAAGGGCGACATTGCCGAAACCCTGAAACAGGCCCGTTCGGCGCTGGACGCGTTTGTCGAAACCACCGACAACGACACCCTCGGCGACTGCCTGGCGTGCATCCATCAAGTGCATGGCGCCTTGCAAATGGTCGAGTTCTACGGCGCGGCGCTGCTCGCCGAAGAAATCGAAGCCCTGGCTCTGGCCCTGCAGGCCGGGCGCGTCAGCCAGCGCGATGAAAGCATCCGCCTGCTACAACAAGCCCTCGGCCAATTGCCGCTGTACCTGGACCGCATCCACAGCGCGCGCCGCGACTTGCCGCTGGTGGTGTTGCCGCTGCTCAACGACCTGCGCAGTGCGCGCGGCGAAAGCCTGTTGTCCGAAACCAGCCTGTTCAGCCCGCAACTGCTGTCGATTGCGCCGTTGTCCGAAGAAACGCTGGCGCAACGCGCGCCGCCGGACCTGAACGAGCAGGTGCGCCAGTGGCACTTGCTGCTGCAACAAGCCCTGGCCGGGTTGCTGCGCGAAGATCACGGCCCGAGCAACCTGGAAGACATGGCGCGGGTCTTCGCCCGCCTCGAAGCGCTGTGCCAGGGCGCGCCGCTGTTGCCGCTGTGGCAAGTCACCTCGGCGCTGGTCGAGGGCATGTTGACCGGCGTGATCGCCAACAGCCCGGCGCTGCGCAGCCTGCTCAAGGCCAGCGACAAGCAACTCAAGCGCCTGCTCGTCCAGGGCATTGGCGGCATCAACCAGCCGGCGCCAGATGAACTGCTCAAGAGCCTGCTGTTCTACGTCGCCAAAGTCACCCGGCCAACGCCGCGCATGCAAAGCCTGAAAGAACGCTACGGCCTCGATGAAGCCTTGCCCGACAGCGCCGTGGTCGATGCCGAACGGGCGCGCCTGGCCGGGCCGGACCGCAATGCGATGGGCTCGGTGCTCGGCGCGTTGTGCGAGGAGCTGGTGCGGGTCAAGGAACGCCTCGACCTGTTCGTGCGCAGCGACCGTCAACATACCAGCGACCTCGATGCGCTGTTGGCGCCGCTGCGGCAAATCGCCGATACCCTCGCGGTGCTGGGCTTTGGCCAGCCGCGCAAAGTCATCATCGACCAGCTTGCGGTGGTGTTGAGCCTGGCCCAGGGCCAGCGCGAACCCAACGATGCGGTGCTGATGGATGTCGCCGGCGCGTTGCTCTACGTCGAAGCCACGCTGGCCGGGATGGCGGGCACGGTCGAGCCGGAAAACCGCGAAGAAAGCCGCCTGCCCACCACCGACCTGACGCAGATTCATCAGTTGGTGATCCGCGAGTCCTGCCAGTGCCTCAAGCAAGCCAAAGAGCTGGTGATCGACTGCATCGACGCCCAGTGGGAGCGCCAGCGCCTGGAGTCCCTGCCGGAGCTGTTGAGCCAGGTGCGCGGCGCCCTGGCGATGATTCCACTGCCACGCGCAGCGAGCCTGATGCGCGGTTGCACCGATTACGTCGATGAACAACTGATGATCAACGACGCAGTGCCGTCCGCAGAGCAGTTGGAGCATTTCGCCGACGTGATCAGCGGCCTGGAGTATTACCTGGAACGCATGCTCCAAGACCCCGACGCCGCTGGCGAACGGGTGCTGGAGCTGGCCACCCGGGGCCTGGCCGCGCTGGGTTACCTGCCTGCCGAAAAGCCCTGGCGCCAGGCGCTGGTGGCGCCGGATGGTGCGCTGTCGAGCGAAAGCACGCCGAGCCAGTCCCAGTTCGACGCGCTGGCCAATCCCGCTTCGCGCTTGAACCCGCCCGCCCTGCAACGCCCCGGCAGCCTGCTGCCGCCGCCGGCCGGTGAAGAGCCGATCGACGACGAACTGCGTGAAGTGTTCCTCGAAGAGACCGCCGAAGTCCTCGAGGTGCTGCACCACCATCTACCGAGCGGCGTCGATAAAACCGCCCTCGGCGAAATGCGCCGAGCCTTCCACACCCTCAAAGGCAGCGGCCGCATGGTGCGGGCCCTGGTGCTGGCGGAACTGGCCTGGGCCGTCGAGAACCTGCTCAACCGCGTGCTGGAGCGCAGCGTGGCCGCCGGCCCCGAGGTGCAACAGGTGCTGGATGAAGCAGTGGCCCTGCTGCCGGAACTGATTGCCGACTTCGCCGCCGGTGCCCAGCGCCAGCGGGACGCGGTCGACGCCCTGGCCGCGCGCGCCCACGCGTTGGCCAGCGGCACTGCCGTGGCGGCTGCCGAACCCCATGACCCGATGCTGCTGGAGATCTTCCGCAACGAAGTCCAGAGCCACCTCGACAGCCTCAACCATTTCCTGCGCCAGGCCGCCGAGCATGTGCCGCTGCAAGTCAGCGATGAGCTGCAACGCGCCTTGCACACCCTCAAAGGCAGCGCTTACATGGCCGGCGTGCTGCCGATCGCCGAACTGGCGCGCCCGCTCGATCACCTGACCCGCGAGTACAAGGCCCACCGCCTGCCGTTGGACCTGGATGAAGTGGAACTGCTGCTGGAGGCCGAGGGCCTGTTCCAACGGGGCTTGCGCCAGTTGAACGGCGACCCGCTGATGCCGATCCAAGGGGCCGCCGACCTGATCGGTCGCACCCAAAGCCTGCTCGATCAGCAGCTTCAAGCCCAGCTCGAAGCGCCGAGCACCGGGCTGCGGATCAAGCGTGATCCGCAGTTGATCAACAACTTCCTGGCCCAGGGCATGGACATCCTGCTCGACGCCGAAAGCCTGCTGCGCCGCTGGCAACAACACCCCGGCGAACGCCAGGAACTGACTGCGCTGCTGGATGAATTGACTACCCTGGGGCAGGGCGCGCACCTCGCCGACCTGCACGCCATCGACGAACTGTGCGAAGCCCTGCTCGACCTTTACGGCGCCGTGGAAGAAAGCAGCCTGGCGGTCAGCGAGCGGTTTTTCCAGGAGGCCGAACAGGCCCACGAAGCGCTGATCAACATGCTCGACGAACTGGCCGCCGGCCAGGAAATCAGCCCGGCCCCGACGCGCATGCAAGCCTTGCGCGAGCTGCTGGATGGCGCCCTCGATCCGTCCGCCACCGGCCTGATCAAAAGCGACGGCAGCCGTGCGCTGAGCATCTCCGAACTGGGCGCCGCGACGGCCCGCCTGGATCGGCACGCGGTGGTAGATGATGAGATCGTCGAGATCTTCCTCGAAGAAGCCGTGGATATCCTCGACAGCGCCGGGCAATCCCTCAAGCGCTGGTTGCTGGAACCCGAGGGCGTAGCGCCGTTGACCTCGTTGCAGCGCGATATGCACACCCTCAAGGGCGGCGCGCGCATGGCCGAAATCGGGCCGGTCGGCGACCTTGCCTACGAGCTGGAAGGCCTTTACGAAGGCCTGGCGGACCGCCGCTACAGCTATTCCGGCGAGCTGTCCCAGGTACTGATGTCCAGTCATGAGCACTTGGCGTTGCAGTTGGATCAGCTACAAGAGCATCAGGCGCTGAGCGATTCCAGTGAGTTGATCGCCAAAGTCCGGGCGTTGCGCCACAGCGGTTCGCCCACGGCGCCGGTCGCGACCGCGCATACCTTGGGCATCGACCCTGAATTGCTGGATATCTTCCTCGAAGAAGCTGCCGACATTCTCGACAGCTCGGGCGCGGCGTTGCTGCGCTGGCAGGCTGAGCCCCATAACCGCCAGGAAGTCGAAACCCTGCTGCGCGACCTGCACACCCTCAAGGGCGGTGCGCGCATGGTCGAGATCGGCCCGATCGGCGACTTGGCCCATGAGCTGGAGTTTCTCTACGAAGGCTTGTCCTCCGGTTTGCTCGTGGCGTCCTCCGAGTTGTTCGCCTTGCTGCAAGGTTGTCACGACCGCCTGGCGCAGATGATCGATGCGGTGGCGGCGGGCTTGCCGGTGGGCTCGGTGGACAAACTCATCGAGCGCATCAAGAGCCTGGTCCACCCCAGCGATGAGCCGGTGGCGGCGGTGGCGTTGGTGACGGGCAAGGCCGAAGCGGCTGTCGAACCGACGGCCGACATGGTGAAAATCTCCGCCGACCTGCTGGACGACCTGGTCAACCTGGCCGGTGAAACTTCGATCTTCCGTGGCCGAATCGAACAGCAGGTCAACGACGCGCAGGTTGCCCTCAACGAGGTGGAAACCACCCTCGAGCGCATGCGCGACCAACTGCGTCGGCTCGACAGCGAAACCCAGGGCCGCCTCTTCAGCCGTCAGCAGGCCGAAGCCGAGCGCTTGGACTATGACGAGTTCGACCCGCTGGAAATGGACCGTCATTCACAGTTGCAGCAACTGTCCCGGGCGTTGTTCGAGTCTGCCTCCGACTTGCTCGACCTCAAGGAAACCCTCGAACGCCGCAACCAGGATGCCCACGACCTGTTGCAGCAACAGGCGCGCATCAACACCGAATTGCAAGAAGGCCTGATGCGAACGCGCATGGTGCCCTTTGAACGCATGCTGCCGCGCCTCAAGCGCATCGTGCGCCAGGTCGCGCAGGAGTTGGGCAAGGACGTGGAATTCGTGGTCGGCAATGCCGAGGGCGAGATGGACCGCAACGTGCTGGAACGCATGGTCGCGCCGCTGGAACATATGCTGCGCAACGCCGTCGATCACGGCCTGGAGTCCCGCGAGGCGCGGCTGCTGGCCGGCAAGCCCGAGAAGGGCCGCGTCACCCTGGACCTGACCCACGAAGGCGGCGATATCGTCTTCGACCTGCGCGACGACGGTGCCGGCGTGTCTCTCGATGCGGTACGGCGCAAGGCGATCAAGCGCGGCCTGCTCGCCGCTGATCAAGAGATCAGCGACCATGACGTGTTGCAGTTCATCCTGCAGCCGGGGTTCTCCACCGCGGAAAAGATCACCCAGATTTCCGGGCGTGGCGTGGGCATGGACGTGGTGCATGAAGAAGTGCGACAGCTTGGCGGCTCGATGTTTATCGATTCGATACCGGGGGCGGGCGTGCATTTTCGTATTCGCCTGCCGTTCACCGTGTCGGTCAACCGTGCGCTGATGGTGCAGTGCGCGGACGATCAATACGCGATGCCGCTCAACACCATCGAAGGCCTGGTGCGTGTGCTGCCCCATGAGCTGGAAGGGCACTATCAACTGGACCCGCCGCGTTATGAATACGCCGGCCAGCGCTATGAGCTGTTTTACCTCGGCGACCTGCTGCACACGGTCGCCCGCCCGAAACTGCTGGGCCAGTACCAACCGCTTCCCGTGCTGTTGGTGCAGTACAACGAACGGCACGTGGCGGTGCAGGTGGACAGCATGGCGGGGAGCCGGGAAATCGTGGTCAAGGGCCTGGGGCCGCAGTTTGCCGGGGTGAAGGGGCTCTCCGGGGCGACCATTCTCGGCGATGGCCGCGTGGTCTTGATCATCGACCTGCTCGCCCACATCCGCGCCCGGCAACCGGCCTTGCCGGCGCAGGTGGTGGATGTCCCGCTGCTGCTCAACGCGCCGCTGAAAAAGCGCCCGCTGCTGGTGCTGGTGGTGGACGACTCGGTCACCGTGCGCAAAGTCACCAGCCGCCTGCTCGAGCGCAACGGCATGAACGTCCTCACCGCCAAGGACGGCATCGACGCCATGGCCGTGCTGGAAGAACACACCCCGGACCTGATGCTGCTGGACATCGAAATGCCGCGCATGGACGGTTTCGAAGTGGCCATCCAGGTGCGCAACGACCCACGGCTGATGCGCTTGCCGATCATCATGATCACCTCCCGCACCGGCCAGAAGCACCGCGACCGCGCCATGGCCATCGGCGTCAACGACTACCTCGGCAAGCCGTATCAGGAGTCGGTGCTGCTGGAAAGCATCGCCTATTGGAGCAAGTCCCATGCTTGACCACCGCACCAGCCAACTCACCGGCCTGCTCCTGCCCCTGGCCGACCGCCACCTGGTGCTGCCCAATGTCGCCATCGCTGAACTGATCGACTTCCAGCGCGGCGAACCGGCCAGCGACGCACCGCCCTGGTACCTGCGGCAAGTGACCTGGCGCGACCGGCAATTGCCGCTGATCAGCTTCGAAGCGGCCTGCGGTGAAGCCAGCGTGACCGGCGAGCGCTCGCGCATCGTCGTGCTGAACGCCCTGGGCGGGCGGCCGTCATTGAAGTTCATTGCGATGGTGATCCAGGGGATTCCCCGCTCCTACAAACTCGATAGCCAGTTGAGCTACGTGGATGTGCCGCTGTGCCCGCTGGAACTGGCGGCGGTGCAGGTGGGGGAGCATGTGGCGAAAGTGCCGGATTTGATGGGGTTAGAAGCCCTGCTGGTTGAATCCGGCCTGGCCTGAACATAAGCCTTGCGATGATCCCGATGTGGGAGGGGGCTTGCTCCCACACAGGTTAGCGTTGAGCGCACTGATGTCAGAATTGAATGTTGTTTATGTAGGCAAGTTCTTTGCCTGGATTGGACAGGTTTTCCGGCCTGAATGGGACTCCCTTTTGGGGACCGCTATTTAAAAGACACCGCCGAACAAATGTGGGAGGGGGCTTGCCCCCGATGGCGGTGTCTCAGTATCTGTAACTGAGCCACTGCCATCGGGGGCGAGCCTCTGTCGGAATGGGATGTTGTTTATGTAGGCAATTTCTTTGCTTTGATTGGGCAGGTTTTCTGGCCTGAGTGGGATGCCAATTTCAGCACCCCTCACTGCCAACAAGGACCGGCACATGGCCGTACCGTTAATGCCGCCTGGTGTTTCACTTCTAGAAAATATGGCAATAGCCAAATGCAAGCGTGTTCATCTCCAGTCAGGCTCGGCGTTCGCCTACTCCTGGTTTTATTCTCAGGTCAGAGCTGCCGGGCCATGGAACTACAAGAAGCGAGGGCGCCAATACGAGGCTTTTGGTAACTTCAATTACGGTGCAACTGGTACGGTGTTGGGCAGTCCTGAGCACGTGTTGCTGCGCGCCGCTGGTGTTGCTCAGACCATCGCAAAAACCACCCATCCGGATTTTGGATCATGGTGGGGAGGTGATCCTTTTGGTGATGACCCGCGAGATCAATATTGGATAAGGAGAGGTATTGAGTATGCGATTTCTCAAGGCCACTGAAGGCTTCATACCGATCCTGCGTAACTGCCTGTTAGTGGTCTGCCTGATTTATATCGCGGGCAGTTGGGTCATGTCGCCCGGGACACCGGATCTGGATGAGGTGGTGTTGAAACATTCCTTGGGCAACGGCACCTCAATCTACGGCGCGCGGGATGGGCAGGGTGGTGCGACGGTGGGCTTTTCCTACAGGTACTACGTTCATAAGGACCTGGGGAGTGATCAGGAAATACTCACAGGGTTGGTGTCGGCTCATCCATTTCTGAAAACCAAAGAACCCGATGTGCAAGTAAGTGAGCATGAGGGCGTGCTTCGGTTGGATATTCAGGGGGGCGTGTATGAGTACAACAGCTACGCCCTCGAAGGTCTTGGAGCGGTCAAGGTGGTGATGGAGTTGTGATGAGTCAGCGTTCGGATTCTTCCTGCAATATTTTGCGCCCTGCATGAACGTGTCGCTCGCAGCGCGCAATCATGCTCGGAATCCAGCAAATGGCGGCTTTGGGGCAGTTGCTGGTCGACAGAGCGCGGGATCAAGTCAGCCCTTCTCCAGCATCTTGAAACGTTCCCAAACAGCGACTGATCACTCCCTTTTGGGGACCGCTATTTAAAAGACATCACCGAACAAATGTGGGAGGGGGCTTGCCCCCGATGGCGGTGTGTCAGTCTCAGTATCTGTAACTGAGCCACTGCCATCGGGGGCGAGCCCCCTCCCACACAGGTTAGCGCTCGTCTTCAGAGCTCAATCAATCCGCTGCTCCCAATGCTCGGCCTGCCACAAGTCGTAGGCGCTCGCCCGCACCCTGACTGCCAACCACTGCCGTCATAGCCGATTGGCAGAAGATGTGACTGCCAACGCATCTGCCATCTTCGTGCTCGAATAGTTAAGTATTTGTTATCAATCAATAAAAAACACATTTCCGCTCTTGGCATGGCGCGTGCTAACTGCCTGGTCATGGCCCGTTGCGATAAACGACGGCGGCGTTATCTGCCAATGGCAGTGCTGTGTGACGCATGTGCTTGCGGGCGGGATAAAGTTCCAACATTGAGTGCTGACGATATGACTGAACTATTGAGTACCGTGCATAAGAACAACACCAGTACTTATCTCCAGTTAGGGGGAGAGGCGGGTATCCATAAACTGGTCGACCGCTTTTACGAATTGATGGAGGTGCTGTGCGAGGCGCGAAGAGTGCGCCAGATGCACCCGCCGAGTCTTGCCGGCAGCGCCGACAGTCTATTCAAGTTCCTGAGTGGCTGGCTTGGCGGCCCGCCACTGTTTCAACAGGAACGTGGCCACCCGCGTTTGCGCATGCGACATGCGCCCTTTGCAGTCAGTATTGTCGAGCGCGACGAATGGATGCTGTGCATGCGTCAGGCAATCAACGAGCAGGTGGATGACGCAGTCCTGAATGCGAAGCTGCAACGTATGTTTTCCGAAATGGCCGACCACATGATTAATACCGATGGCAGCCGCGCAGGTGTTGCGGCGCCGCTTTGAACGTCGGTTAACTCTCCCAACTGGAGGCTTCGTGCGCAAAAGCCGACTGTGGTTCCGCATTTACCTCGCTTCGAGTAGCGCCGTGGGCTGCGTTGGGGGGCATGTTGCTCCCCATTAGGCTTGACCCCGTGTCTGTCACTGATTCATTACTCCAGCCGTAACGATTCGCCGCCCAGCTTGATTGATGCCCCTCTGAATCACTCCTAAGGTACAGCCCACGACAGCAAACCCGTGGAGCGACCATGACAACAATAATTACCCCCGACTCGCGCTGGACGCGGCGGCGCGACGAGAAGCAGCGGCGGCTCGGGCTGGTCAAGCAGTATGCGGATGGGGCCGTGCTGCCCAGCGACAAAATCGTCGAGGCCCTCGAAGCCCTGATCCTCCCCGGCGACCGCGTGGTGCTGGAGGGCAATAACCAGAAGCAGGCGGATTTCCTCTCGCGCTCCCTGGCCAAGGCTGACCCGGCCAAGCTCCACGATTTGCACATGATCATGCCCAGTGTCGGCCGGTCCGAGCACTTGGACCTGTTTGAAAAGGGCATCGCGCGCAAGCTCGACTTCTCTTTCGCCGGCACCCAATCCCTGCGCATCAGCCAGTTGCTGGAAGACGGCCTGCTGGAAATCGGCGCGATCCACACCTACATCGAACTCTACGCCCGGCTGGTGGTGGACCTGATCCCCAATGTGGTGCTCTCGGCCGGTTTCATGGCCGACCGCGCCGGTAATATCTACACCGGCGCGAGTACCGAAGACACCCCGGCGCTGATCGAGCCGGCAGCGTTCAGCGATGGCATTGTCATCGTGCAGGTCAATCAGTTGGTGGATGACGTCACCGACTTGCCCCGCGTCGACATCCCGGCCAGTTGGGTCGACTTCGTGGTGGTGGCCGACAAGCCGTTCTACATCGAACCGCTGTTCACCCGTGACCCGCGCCACATCAAGCCGGTGCATGTGCTGATGGCGATGATGGCAATCCGCGGCATCTACGAAAAACACAACGTGCAGTCGCTCAACCACGGCATCGGCTTCAATACCGCCGCCATCGAATTGATCCTGCCCACCTACGGCGAATCCCTGGGTCTTAAGGGCAAGATCTGCCGCAACTGGACCCTCAACCCGCACCCCACGCTGATCCCCGCCATTGAAAGCGGCTGGGTCGAAAGCGTGCATTGCTTCGGCACTGAACTGGGCATGGAACACTACATCGCCGCCCGCCCGGATGTGTTCTTCACCGGCCGCGACGGTTCCATGCGCTCCAACCGCATGTTCTGCCAACTGGCCGGCCAATACGCGGTGGACCTGTTTATCGGCGCCACCCTGCAAGTCGACGGCGACGGGCATTCCTCCACGGTCACCCGCGGGCGCCTCGCCGGTTTCGGCGGCGCACCGAACATGGGCCACGACCCGCGTGGCCGCCGCCATGGCACCCCGGCCTGGCTCGACATGCGTCACGAGGATGCTCCCGAAGCACTCTTGGAGCGCGGCAAAAAGCTCGTGGTGCAAATGGTCGAGACGTTCCAGGAAGGCGGCAAACCGACCTTCGTCAACACCCTCGACGCGGTGGAGGTGGCGCGCAAAAGCGGCATGCCCCTGGCACCGATCATGATCTACGGTGACGACGTCACCCACTTGCTCACCGAAGAAGGCATCGCCTACCTGTACAAGGCGCGCTCCCTGGAAGAGCGCCAGGCGATGATCGCCGCCGTCGCCGGGGTGACCGCCATCGGCATGCGCCATAACCCCAAGGACACCGCGCGCATGCGCCGTGAGGGCCTGATCGCCTGGCCCGAAGACCTCGGCATCCGCCGCACCGACGCCACCCGTGAGTTGTTGGCCGCCAAGAGCGTGGCCGACTTGGTGGAGTGGTCCGGCGGTTTGTACAACCCTCCCGCCAAGTTCAGGAGCTGGTAAATGCGCGCCCTCAAACTGCACCCACTCAGCGTTGCCGAACGCCTGGCGGACCTGGCCGTCGACGCCCTGATCGACGAAGCCGACCTGTCGCCCAAACCGGCCCTGGTGGACCGTCGTGGCAACGGCGCCCACCGCGATTTGCACCTGGGCCTGATGCATGCCTCGGCGCTGTCGCTGTGGCCGATGTTCCTGGCAATGGCCGAAGCCGCCCGCGACATCGGTGAAGTCGGCTTGCCCCTGCGCGAAGCCCTCGGCCGCATCGGTCGTGAGGGTGAACAGGCGATGCTCGTCACCACCCTCGGCGTGAACACCCATCGCGGTGCGATCTGGGCCCTCGGCTTACTCACTGCGGCAGCGGCACTGGAACCCCAATCCCTTCACCCGAATGCCGTAACCCTGACAGCGGCAAAACTGGCCCTACTCGATGATCGCCATGCCCCGCAACCCATGAGCCACGGCGCGCAGGTGGCGCAACGCTACGGCGCACGCGGTGCCCGTGAGGAAGCCCAACTGGGTTTCCCCTCGGTGTTGCAACGCGGCCTGCCGCAACTGCACAAAAGCCGCCAGCAACAGGCCGGTGAACAGAACGCGCGCCTGGATGCGTTGCTCGCGATCATGACCGACCTGGCCGACACCTGCGTGCTCTACCGCGCCGGCACCGCGGGCCTGCACGCCATGCAACACGGCGCCCAAGCGGTGCTCGACGCAGGCGGCAGCGCGACCCTGGCCGGTCGCCGCCATTTGCACGAACTCGACCAACAGCTGTTGGCCCTGAATGCCTCCCCCGGCGGCGCCGCCGACCTGTTGGCCGCCTGCCTGTTTATCGACCGCCTCGATGGAGCGTTTTGATGGAAACCTTATCCTTTGAATTTCCCGCCGGGCAGCCGCCCAAAGGTCGCGCGCTGGTGGGGTGTGTCGGTTCGGGCGACCTCGAAGTGCTGCTGGAACCGGGCACGCCCGGCATCCTGAGCATTCAGGTACAGACCTCGGTGAATGGCGCCGAACAGCGCTGGCAGCACCTGTTCGAGCGGATCTTCCAGGAGCACACGCCGCCCGCGTTGAACATTGATATCCACGACTTCGGTGCCACGCCCGGCGTGGTGCGCCTGCGCCTGGAACAGGGCTTCGAGGAGATCGGCCATGACTGACTTGCTCAGCAAACACAGCTTCGTCGAACTGGGCGCACGGCAACGGGCCAGGGCCTTGTTGGACGCAGGTTCTTACCGTGAACTGATCGACCCGTTCGAGCGGGTCATGTCGCCCTGGCTCAGCCGTCAGGGCGTGGTGCCCCAGGCCGACGACGGTGTGGTGATCGCCAAAGGCAATATCGCCGGCAAGCCGGTGGTGATCGCCGTGATCGAAGGCAACTTTCAGGGCGGCAGCCTCGGTGAGGTCGGCGGCGCAAAAATCGCCGGCGCCCTTGAACTGGCGGCCGAAGACAACCGCAACGGCATCCCGACCCGCGCCGTGCTGCTGTTGGAAACCGGTGGCGTGCGCCTGCAGGAAGCCAACCTGGGCCTGGCGGCGATTGCCGATATCCACGCCGCGATTGTCGATCTGCGCCAGTATCAGCCGGTGATCGGCGTGGTGGCGGGCAGCGTCGGTTGCTTTGGCGGGATGTCCATCGCCGCCGGGCTGTGCAGCTATCTGCTGGTGACCCGCGAAGCGCGCCTGGGCTTGAACGGTCCGCAGGTGATCGAGCAGGAAGCCGGCCTGGATGAATACGATTCCCGCGACCGGCCCTTTATCTGGAGCCTGACCGGTGGCGAACAACGCTTCAACAGCGGCTTGGCCGACCGTTACGTGGCGGACGATGTCGCGCAGATTCAGCAGACCGTCAGCGCGCTATTGCAGCTCGGCTTGCCCGCTCAACAACGCAGTCGCCGCGCCGACTTCTATCTGGCGCGCCTGGCTGAACTGGACGCCGAACCGCAAATCGACCCGGCGACGGTTCGCGATCTGTATCAGGGAGAACGCTCATGAGAGGCTTGCAGTGGTTCAACGCGTTGAGTGCCGGCGCCCAACCCGTGGAAGGGTTGCCGGACTCGCTGAAAGTCGCCGATGGCGTATTGGGTGAACACAAGGTGCGCTTTATCGCCGTGGTCCCCGACGCGCAAAACCGCTTCCCCCGCGCACGCAATGGCGAAGTCGGCCTGCTCGAAGGCTGGGGGTTGGCCAAAGCCGTGGATGAAGCCATTGCGACCGGCGACCAGCGCCCATTGATCGCCATCGTCGATGTGCCGAGCCAGGCCTATGGCCGTCGCGAAGAAGCCCTCGGCATCCATCAAGCCCTGGCCGCCGCGGTCGACAGCTACGCTCGGGCCCGTCTGGCCGGGCACCCGGTGATCGGGTTGTTGGTGGGCAAGGCCATGTCCGGCGCGTTCCTCGCCCACGGCTACCAGGCCAACCGCCTGATCGCCCTGCGCGACCCCGGCGTGATGGTTCACGCCATGGGCAAGGCCTCGGCGGCGCGGGTGACCCTGCGCAGCGTCGAAGAGCTCGAAGCCCTGGCCGCCAGCGTGCCGCCGATGGCCTATGACATCGACAGTTATGCCAGCCTCGGTTTGCTCTGGGAGACCTTGTCGGTCAGCCAGATTGAACAGCCGACGAAGGACGATGTGGCGCGGGTCAGTGACTGCCTGGTCAGTGCGATCAAGGATGTCGATGGCCGTGATTTGAGCGGTCGCCTGGGTGCGCCCCATCGCGCCGCCTCCAGCCATGTGCGCCAACTGCTGCGGGCGCAATGGTGAACGCCCACGACCTGCTCTGGGGCATGACCCCGGCGCATGTGCCTGCCGATGCGCCGGCCTGGGTGCTGGAGGCGCTCGGTGCCGGGCAGCCGGTGGTGGTCCGCCGCGCCATTGCGCAACCGGGCCAGGTGGCGGTCGGCGTGCGCGGGCGTTTGCGCGAGCAGCGTTTCGCCGCGCAGATGCCGCTGGCGCTGGTACGGCGGCGCGTGACGCCGCAAGCCCTGCGCGAGGTGACATCGCCACGGGATTTGCCGGCATTGCAGGCGCTGGCTCAACTGCGGCCGCTGCTGGCGCAGAAGGATTGGGGCGTCAGCGGCAGTGCGGGTTTTGAATTGGCCACGGGCATCGAAGCGCTGCATGACGCCAGCGATCTGGATTTGATCCTGCGCACCCCCGAGCCGCTGGAGCGACGCGACGCCGGGGACTTGCTGGCGATCCTGGACACGGCGGTCTGCGCCGTGGACCTGCAACTGCAAACCCCGTTTGGCGCCGTCGCCTTGCGCGAATGGGCCGGCTCGTCACGTCGCGTATTACTCAAAACCGCCAGCGGCGCGCACCTGGTCATCGATCCCTGGCAGGCGCTGGTATGAGCAGCCTGCTGGTGTTTCCGGGGCAGGGTGCGCAACGCCCTGGCATGCTTCGGCATTTGCCCGCGTCGGTGCTGGACGAAGCCAGCGAGGCCTTGGCTGAAGACGTTCGCCCACTCGACTCTGCGCGGGCCTTGGTCAGTACCCGCGCTGTGCAGTTGTGCCTGTTGATTGCGGGTGTGGCCCATGCGCGCCTGTTGGCGCGCACGCCGGATTATGTGGCGGGTTTGTCCATCGGCGCTTACCCGGCGGCGGTGATTGCCGGTGCCCTGGACTTTGCCGACGCCGTCCGGCTGGTCAGCCTGCGTGGCGAACTGATGCAGCAGGCTTATCCACAGGGCTACGGCATGACCGCCCTGATCGGCCCGGATTTATCCACTGTCGAAACCCTGCTGGCCGCCATCCATAGTCCCGAAACCCCGGTGTACCTGGCCAATATCAACGCCGACAACCAGACGGTGATCGCCGGCAGCGATGAAGCGATGCAGCGTGTCGCCCAGCGCGTCAAAGGCAACGGCATCGCCAGGCGCCTGGCCGTCAGCGTGCCGTCCCATTGCGCGCTGCTGGAGCGCCCGGCCCAGGTGCTGGCTGAAGCGTTCGTCACGCTCAAGGCTCCGCGCATCAGCTACTTGAGCAGCACCCGGGCGCGGCCGATCCGCGACCCTGCGCAACTGCGCGACGACCTGGCCTTCAACATGTGCCGCGTCGTCGACTGGCGCGGCACCGTGCAAAGCGCCTATGAGCGCGGCGTGCGCCTGCAGATCGAACTGCCCCCCGGCGCCGTTCTCACCGGCTTGTCACGCCGCGTGTTCGAACACGGCACGGTGATCGCCTGCGAAGGTGCGCGCCTGGACACCTTGCAGGCCCTGCTGGAAGAGGAGGAGCGCCGCCACCGATAAAGCACCACCCAAGGCTTTCGAAGCACAACAACAAAAAATCGATCGAGCACTTTGAGGACAACAACAATGATTATTTACGGTGTGGCATTGCTGGCGATCTGCACGCTCGCGGGCGTGATCATGGGCGACATGCTTGGCGTGTTGCTCGGCGTCAAATCCAACGTGGGCGGGGTGGGCATCGCGATGATCCTGCTGATCTGCGCACGGCTGTGGATGCACAAACGCGGCGGTATGACCAAGGATTGCGAAATGGGCGTCGGCTTCTGGGGCGCGATGTACATCCCTGTGGTGGTGGCGATGGCCGCGCAACAAAATGTGGTCACCGCTCTGCACGGCGGCCCGGTCGCGGTACTCGCGGCGATTGGTTCGGTGGTGGTGTGTGGTTGCACCATCGCGTTGATCAGCCGCACGCACAAGGGCGAACCGCTGCCCGATGAAGAACCGCTGATCACACCGACACCTGTCGTAGGAGGCCGCTGATATGTGGGCTCTCATTGAAAAGGGTTTGGAGCATAACGGCCTGGTCACTGCCTTTGCGTTCGTGGGCGTGGTGATGTGGATTTCTGTGGTGCTGTCCAAGCGTCTGACGTTCGGGCGCGTTCACGGCTCGGCGATTGCCATCGTGATCGGCCTGGTGCTGGCCTGGGTCGGCGGCACTATGACCGGCGGGCAAAAAGGCCTGGCGGATATATCGCTGTTCTCCGGCATCGGCCTGATGGGCGGCGCAATGCTGCGCGACTTCGCCATCGTCGCCACGGCGTTTGAAGTGCAAGCCACCGAAGCGCGCAAGGCCGGGATGATCGGTGTGATTGCGCTGCTGCTGGGCACGATCCTGCCGTTTATCGTCGGTGCAAGCATGGCCTGGGTGTTCGGTTATCGCGATGCGATCAGCATGACCACCATCGGCGCCGGCGCCGTGACCTACATCGTCGGCCCGGTGACCGGTGCGGCGATCGGCGCGACCTCGGATGTGATGGCGCTGTCGATTGCCACTGGCTTGATCAAGGCGATTCTGGTGATGGTCGGCACGCCGGTTGCGGCGCGTTGGATGGGCCTGGATAACCCGCGTTCGGCGATGGTGTTCGGTGGGCTGGCCGGTACGGTGAGTGGCGTGACGGCGGGGCTGGCGGCGACGGATCGGCGCCTGGTGCCGTATGGCGCGCTGACCGCGACGTTCCACACCGGGCTTGGCTGTTTGCTCGGGCCTTCGTTGCTGTACTTCATTGTGCGAGGGTTGGTGGGCTGACTTTGGGGTTTTGCGGTGATTGGGCTGGCGCTATCGGGGGCAAGCCCCCTCCCACATTTGGAGTGCGTTTCAATGTGGGAGGGGGCTTGCCCCCGATGACGGTCTGTCAGGCTGTCACCTGCCGATTGGCATACATCCGACATTCGGCCAACAACGCCAGCAAATTCGGATCACGCTCCTTGGCCTTCAAGAACACCACCCCGATATGCTGCTGCAACCGATACCGGGGTTGCAGCGGTATCAGCTTCACGCGGTTCTCATACACCGCCGCAATCCTTCCTGGCAGCAGCGCATAACCGACCCCCGAACTGACCATGCTCAGCAGGGTGAAGATGTCATTGACCTGCATCGCCACCTTCGGTTCGAACCCCGCTTGCTTGAACACACGGTTGCCGTCCTGGTGGGTGGCGAAGCCTTGGGTGAGGGTGATGAACGTGGCGTCGCGCACGTCGGCCAGGTCGATCTGCTGGTCGCGGTCGAAGGGCGAGTCGGCGGGCGTGGCGAGGAAGATGTCGTCGGAGAACAACGCGATCTGTTCGCAATCGGGGTCGTTGGCGCGTTCGTCGAGGGAGATCAGGATCGCGTCGACTTCCATGTTCTTGAGCTTATACAGCAGGTCGAAGTTGGAGCCGAGGATCAGGTCGATGTTGAGTTCGCTGCGGCGCAGTTTCAGGCCCATGATCAGCTGCGGCACGGTTTTCACCGTCAGCGAATACAGCGAGCCGAGCTTGAAGCGTTCGGCGGAGAAGCCGGCGGCTTCGCGGGTCAGGCGGATGCTGTCGACTGCGTCCTGCACCAGCTTTTGTGCGCGCTCTTCGAGCACGTAGGCGCTTTCCAGCGGGGTGAGGTTGCGGCCTTCATGCTTGAACAGCGGGCAGCGCAGGGCGTTTTCCAGGGAGTGGATGGCGCGGTGTACGCTGACGTTGCTGGTTTGCAGCTCGGCAGCGGCGCGGGCCAGGTTGCCGGTACGCATGAAGGCCAGGAAGATTTCCAGCTTTTTGAGGGTGAACTCTTCGTCGATCAACATGGCCGTGGCTCTTGTTCGAATGCTGCCGATTGTGCCCGCAAAACCGTGCGGCGTCGCCGGAACGTCATAAGGCCCTTGCACTCTGATGCACAAGGCGGGACGCTTGCCAGCCAGCGGTCAACGGTTACGGGAGGTCAGTGACAGATGTACCACGGGGAACGATTCAACGCCTGGAGCCATTTGCTCGGTGCAGTCGCGGCGTGTGTGGGCGCGGTGTGGATGTTGGTGGTGGCGAGCCTGGACGGCAGCCCCTGGAAGATTGTCAGCGTGGCGATTTATGGGTTTACGTTGATGGTGCTGTACAGCGCGTCGACGGTGTATCACAGCGTGCAGGGGCGGCGAAAAGCGATCATGCAGAAGGTCGATCACTTTTCGATCTACCTGTTGATCGCCGGCAGTTACACGCCGTTTTGCCTGGTCAGTTTAAGAGGGCCGTGGGGCTGGACGTTGTTCGGGATCGTGTGGGGGCTGGCGGTGATCGGCATTCTGCAGGAGATCAAACCGCGTTCTGAAGCACGGGTTCTGTCGATCGTGATCTATGCGGTGATGGGCTGGATCGTGCTGGTGGCGGTCAAGCCGCTGATTGCCGCGCTGGGCACGGCGGGGTTTATCTGGCTGGCGGCGGGCGGGGTGTTGTACACCGTCGGCATCATCTTTTTTGCCCTGGAGGATCGCCTGCGGCATTCCCATGGGATCTGGCATCTGTTTGTGATCGGCGGCAGTTTGCTGCATTTCGTGGCGATCATGCATTACGTGCTCTAACGCACGACGCGGTCTAAAAAATGTGGGAGGGGGCTTGCCCCCGATGGCGGTGTGTCAGTTGGCAAATATGCTGGCTGAACCACCGCCATCGGGGGCAAGCCCCCTCCCACATGGAGTCCTCGGCGTTCTCACAGGCGTTCGAGCAGCTCCCGGGCACGCTCACCGAAGATCTGCAGCAGGTTGGCCAACATGTGCGGCGGCGGTTCGTCGGCGCGGGTCAGGGCGTACAGGGTGATCGGCAGCGGCGGTGTGAGCGTGCGGATGCAGGTGGTCGCCGTCGACGCGCCGAGGGCGGTGAAGGGGTCGATGACGGTCAGGCCGGCGCCGGATTCCACCATCGCGCGAGCCAGGGAGTAGGTCTGCACCGAGAGGCTCACCCGTGGTGGCGGGTCGACTTTCTCCAGGTAACTGTCGAGCTTTGCCGCCAACGGGTCGGCGCTGGACAGGCCAATCAACGGCGCTCCCGCCAGCTCCGCCAAGGGCAGCGGCTGGTGGGTTTGCGCGTCGCTCCAATAACCCTTGGACGCCAGCGCGACCAAGGCTCCGTTGGCCAGCACTTGGGTGGTGAGCCCCGGGTGGCCGGCGAAGTTGAGGGTCAGCGCCAGGTCGATTTCGCGCATCAACAGCTTCTGCACCAACTCGCGGCTATGGTCGCTGGACAGTTCGCAGGCAATGTCCGGGTAAGCGCGCTTCCACTGCAGAATCGCCGGTGGCAGCAACGACAGCGCCAGCGCCGGGATCGCACCGATCCGCACACTCTGCGCCGGCGACCGGCGCAGACTCTTGGCCAGGCGCCTTACGCCTTGCAGGCTTTCGCTGACTTTCTCGACTTCGCGTTCCAACGCCAGGGCTTCCGGCGTGGGCTGCAATTTGCCGCGCACGCGCAGAAACAGCGGGAAGCCCAGTTGCAACTCGGCGTGCTGCAACACTTTGCTCACCGCCGGCTGCGAGACGTGCAGCAATTGCGCGGCGGCGCTGATGGAGCCGGTTTGGCGGATGGCCTGGAAGATTTCGATATGACGCAAGCGCATGGCGAGTCCATAACCTTTGCTTATAGGTGACCCATCTTTATTCATTGTCGCGGGCCTGTCACCTGCCCCTACGCTTGAGCCGTCTTATTCAACGGCGAGGAGCGGGGATGGCCAGGCAGGTTTGTATCATCGGGGGTGGGGTCATCGGCCTGGCAAGCGCCTACGCGCTGGTGCGCGCCGGGCATGACGTGACGCTGATCGACGCGCGCGACACCCTGGGCAGCGAAACCAGTTTCGCCAACGGTGGGCAGTTGTCGTATCGCTACGTTGCGCCGCTGGCTGATGCCGGCGTGCCGCTGCAAGCGCTTGGCTGGCTGCTGCGCGGTGATTCGCCATTGAAGCTGCGCCCGCGCCTCGACCCGCAGCAATGGCGCTGGATGGCGGCGTTCCTCGGCGCCTGCCGTGGCTCGGTGAACCGGCGCAATGCCGCCCACCTGCTGCGCCTGGCGAGCCTGAGCCAGGCCACCTTGCAGCAATGGCGCGAGGATGATCGCCTGGATGGCTTCGACTGGCGGCGCAACGGCAAGCTGGTGACGTTTCGCAACGCCGACACCTTCGAGCATGCGCGCCGCAAGGTCACGGATATCCTGCAACAGCAGGTGCTGTCGGCGGCCGATTGCACCCGCCTGGAGCCGGCGCTGGCGAGCGGTGGTTTTGTCGGTGGGATCTACACGCCGAACGAGGAAGTGGCCGATTGTCACGCCTTCTGCCAACGCCTGGCGGCGCGCCTGCAAGCGTCGGGGCATTGCCGCTTCTTGCTGGGGCGCAAGGTCACCGGGATCCGTCACAGCGCCGGTGCGGTGCAGGCCATCGAGTTGGGCGAGGAGGTAATGCCGGTCGAGCAACTGGTCCTCGCCGCCGGGCATCGCAGCGCTGAGTTGGGGTTGCCGGGGCTGGTGCTGCCGCTGTATCCGCTCAAGGGCTACAGCCTGAGCGTGCCGATTGGCGCGCAGCATCGGGCGCCGAATGTGAGCATCACCGACTACGACCGCAAGATCGTGTACGCCCGGATCGGCGAGCAATTGCGGGTGGCGGCGATGGTCGATATCGTCGGTTTCGACGCCGGCCTCGAGCCCAAGCGGCTCGCGTTGATCAGGCGCCAGGCGGTCGAGACATTCCCCTTGGCCGGCGACTACGCCCAGGCGGTCGAATGGGCCGGCATGCGTCCCGCCACGCCGACCGGGGTGCCGCTGATCGGCGCCAGTGCCTATCGCAACCTGTGGCTGAACCTGGGCCATGGCGCGCTCGGTTTTACCCTGGCCTGCGGCAGCGGCCAACTGCTGGCCGAACTGATCGGCCAGCACATGCCGTCGATTGATATGCAGGGCCTGGCGCCCCGCGCCGCTTGAATCGTCACACACCAACGGAGAATAACAATGAGAAAAATCCTGTTGATCGGTTGCACCCTGGGGCTTTTGTTCGGCGCGCCGGTTCAGGCGAATGAACCGCCGACAGAGGGCACGTTGAGTAAGATCGCCAGCACCCAGTCCATCACCTTGGGTTATCGCGATGCGTCGGTGCCGTTTTCCTACGTGGGCGACCAGAGCGGCAAGCCCATGGGCTATTCGGTGGACCTGGCCAACAAGATTGTCGAGCGCATCCAGCAGAAAACCGGGGTGGCCAACCTTAGCGTGAAGTACAACCTGGTGACTTCCCAGACCCGTATCCCGCTGGTGCAGAACGGCACCGTCGACCTGGAGTGCGGTTCTACCGGGGTGACCGCCGAGCGGCAGAAGCAGGTGGCGTTTTCCTACGGCTTCATCTACGTGAAGGGGCAACTGCTGACGGCGAAAGACAGCGGCATCCAAGGCTTCGCCGACCTCAAGGGCAAGAACGTGGTGACGACCGCCGGCACCACCAACGAACGCTTCCTCAAAAGTTACAACGCCGAGCACAACGGCAACCTGTCGGTGATCAGCGCCAAGGACCACGGCGAAGCCTTCAAGATGCTCGAGACCGGCCGCGCAGCCGCGTTCTATATGGACGATGCGTTGCTCTACGGCGAGCGCGCCAAGGCCAGGGACCCGCATCGCTGGGTGGTGGTGGGCGAGGAGCAGTCGCGGGAAATCTACAGCTGCATGGTGCGCAAGGACGATCCGCAGTTTCTCGCGGTGGTCAACGACACCTTGGGCGATCTGTACCGCACCGGTGAGATCAACGGGATTTACCGGCGCTGGTTTGAACAGCCGATCCCACCGAAGGGCCTGAACCTGGAGTTTCCGATGACCGCCGAGTTGAAGGCGATCTTCGCCACCCCGGTCAGCGACCCGGTGGAATAAACCCGCTCCTCGGGCCGGTCAGAAGTCGCCCCACAGTTGTTGGGCGACGGCCAGCGCGACGACCGGCGCGGTTTCGGTGCGCAACACGCGCGGGCCGAGGCGGGCGGCGTGGAAGCCGGCGTCTTGGGCGGTGTCGACTTCAGGGTCGGTCAAGCCGCCTTCGGGCCCGATCAGGAACGCCAGGCTCGATGGCTTGGCATGGCTGACCATCGGCTCTGCCACCGGGTGCAGCACCAGCTTCAGGTCCGCCTCGGTCTGCTTCAGCCAATCGGCCAGTAGCAGCGGTGGATGAATCACCGGCACCGTCGAGCGCCCGCATTGCTCGCAGGCGCTGATCGCCACCTGGCGCCAGTGCAGCAGGCGTTTGTCGGCGCGTTCGTCCTTGAGGCGCACTTCGCAGCGTTCGCTGAAAATCGGCGTGATGGCGTTGACGCCCAGTTCGGTGGCTTTCTGAATCGCCCAATCCATCCGCTCGCCGCGGGACAGGCCCTGGCCGAGGTGAATGTGCAGCGGCGATTCGGCCTGCCCGGCGAATTGCTCGGTCAGTTGCACGCTGACGTGTTTTTTACCGACCTCCAGCAACGTGCCGCGAAACTCCTGGCCGGAACCGTCGAACAGTTGCACGGCATCGCCTTCGCCCATGCGCAGCACGCGGCTGATGTAGTGCGCCTGGGCTTCAGGCAATTCGTGATCGCCGAGGCTCAGCGGGGTGTCGGTGAAAAAGCGGGACAGTCTCATGTCTGTTCTCTGGAAAAAATACAAAGCTTGAAGGGCAAATCAACCTGGATCGCGAAAGCCTGGGTGGAAGTCTTTGGGCACGGCAACGCTCACCTTGCTGTTGGTGGCGATATCGATCCCTTCGCTGGCCACTTCCGCCAAAAAGTCGATCTGCTCCGGCGTAATCACATACGGCGGCAGGAAGTACACCACGCTGCCCAACGGCCGCAGCAGCGCGCCGCGCGCCAGGGCGTGCTCGAACACCTTCAGGCCACGGCGCTCCTGCCAGGGGTAGGCGGTCTTGGTGGCTTTGTCCTGGACCATCTCGATGGCCAGCACCATGCCGGTCTGGCGCACTTCCGACACATGGGGGTGGTCCGCCAGGTGCGCGGTGGCCGTGGCCATGCGCTGGGCCAGGGCCTTGTTGTTTTCGATGACGTTGTCTTCTTCGAAAATATCCAGGGTCGCCAGGGCCGCCGCGCACGCCAGCGGGTTGCCGGTGTAGCTGTGGGAATGCAGGAAGGCGCGCAGGGTCGGGTAGTCGTCGTAGAAGGCGCTGTAGACATCTTCGGTGGTGACCACCGCCGCCAGCGGCAGGTAGCCGCCGGTGAGGGCCTTGGACAGGCACAGGAAGTCCGGGCGGATACCGGCCTGTTCACAGGCGAACATGCTGCCGGTGCGGCCGAAGCCCACGGCGATTTCGTCGTGGATCAGGTGTACGCCGTAGCGGTCGCAGGCTTCGCGCAGCAGCTTGAGGTATACCGGGTGGTACATACGCATGCCGCCGGCGCCCTGGATCAGCGGTTCGACGATTACGGCGGCGACTGTGTCGTGGTTGTCCGCCAGGGTCTGTTCCATGGCCAGGAACATGTTGCGCGAGTGTTCTTCCCAGCTCATGCCCTCGGGGCGCAGGTAGCAGTCCGGGCTTGGCACCTTGATGGTGTCGAGCAGCAGCGCTTTGTAGGTTTCGGTGAACAGCGGCACGTCGCCCACCGACATCGCGGCGATGGTTTCGCCGTGGTAGCTGTTGGTCAGGGTGACGAAGCGTTTTTTGTTCGGCAGGCCGCGGTTGAGCCAATAGTGAAAGCTCATCTTCAACGCGACTTCGATGCACGACGAACCGTTATCGGCGTAGAAGCACCGGGTCAGGCCTGCGGGCGTCATCGCCACCAGGCGCTCGGACAGTTCGATCACCGGCTGGTGGCTGAAACCGGCGAGGATCACGTGTTCCAGCTGGTCGACCTGGTCTTTGATGCGTTGGTTGATGCGCGGGTTGGCGTGGCCGAACACGTTGACCCACCAGGAGCTGACGGCGTCGAGGTAGCGCTTGCCTTCGAAGTCTTCCAGCCACACGCCTTCACCGCGCTTGATCGGGATCAGCGGCAGTTGCTGGTGGTCTTTCATCTGGGTGCAGGGATGCCACAGCACCGCAAGGTCGCGTTGCATCCACTGGTTGTTCAAGCCCATCGTCTATCTCCTCGAAGCGGTCCTGCGCCCGGCGCAGGCGAAACAATCGCGCAAGCCTATGCAATGGAGGCCCGTGTCACAAGCCATTGTGGGGCAATTCGCAGTAAACACAGGACGGTCTGTCACGTTTCTTAGGAATAGTCTTAATCCCTCGTTAACGTATTATGCCTAGGCTTATGATCATATTTCTCGATATTTCAAAGCAAAAAATTGCGCTTTAATTCGATAGGTAAATCGTTAGTCTTGAGCACAGTTCTTACGGGATTAAGTACATGCAGCTACGTAACTCACCAGCCCGCTACGGCTGGGTCAGCATGGTATTGCACTGGGGCGTGGCCCTGGTGGTGTTTGGTCTGTTCGCCCTGGGCTTGTGGATGGTCGGTCTCGACTACTACAGCGCATGGCGCAAAGACGCGCCGGATCTGCACAAAAGCATAGGCATCACGCTGTTCGCCATCATGCTGGTGCGTATCGTCTGGCGCCTGATCAGCCCGCCGCCACCGGCGCTGGCCAGCTACAGCCGGCTGACGCGGATCGGTGCTGCATTTGGCCATGGGTTCCTTTATGTCGGCTTGTTTGCCGTGATGATCGCCGGTTACCTGATTTCCACCGCGGACGGTGTGGGTATCCCGGTGTTTGGCCTGTTTGAGATTCCTGCCTTGGTTTCCGGCTTGCCGGACCAGGCAGACACCGCAGGCGTGGTGCATCTGTACCTCGCCTGGGTGCTGGTGGTTTTCGCCGGCCTGCACGGCGTGGCCGCGTTGAAACACCACTTTATCGATCGTGATGCGACCCTCACGCGAATGCTGGGGCGCAAAGCCTGATGTTCAACCTCGACTCACAAGGAATAGAAAGCATGTTGAAAAAGACACTCGCTGCTCTGGCAATCGGTTCTGCTCTGCTGTCCGCAGGCCAGGTGATGGCCGCTGACTATGTTGTCGACAAAGAAGGCCAGCACGCCTTCGTCGACTTCAAGATCAGCCACTTGGGCTACAGCTTCATCACCGGTACGTTCAAGGACCTGGACGGCAAGTTCAGCTTCGATGCCGCCAAGCCTGAAGACAGCAAGATTGAGTTCAACGTCCGCACCGCCAGCGTGTTCACCAACCACGCTGAACGTGACAAGCACATCTCCAGCAAAGACTTCCTGGACGTTGGCAAGTTTGCCGATGCCAAGTTCGTCTCCACCAGTGTTAAAACCACCGGTAAGAATGCTGCGGGCCAAGTCACTGCCGACGTGACCGGCGACCTGACCCTGCACGGCGTGACCAAGCCGATCGTCGTCAAGGCCACCTTCCTGGGTGAAGGCAAGGATCCATGGGGCGGCTACCGTGCCGGTTTTGAAGGCACCACCAGCTTCAATCGCCAAGACTTCGGCAAGCAGATGGACCTGGGCCCAGCGTCCAACAATGTTGAGCTGTACGTGACGTTTGAAGGTGTGAAAGCGAAGTAACGCTTCACTTGTTGGAGCGAGGTTGCTCGCGAAAAACGTAGAGACACCGCGTTTTTTCAGGCTGCCAGCGTTATCGTTGACGACCTTCGCGAGCAAGCTCGCTCCTACAGGCAAAAAAACCCGTATCTCGCGATACGGGTTTTTTTTTATGCTTCGCGGTTGCGGGTCAGCAGCGCTGGTTTTTCACCACGAGGACGGCCTGGCAACTGATCCAGCTGCTCCGGTGTCGGGAAGCGGTCGGCTTTCGACTCCTTGTGGATGATCTTCGGCGCGGGGCCGCCGCGCGGGTTCTGCACCGCTGGCTCGGACAAGCGTGGCTGGTCGTCACGGGCCGGGCGGCGGTTGTTGCTGCGCGAGTCTTCGCGACGCGCCTGGCCATCACGCGGTGCGCCGTTACGCGGGCCGCTGCGCTTGGCCGGTGGCGTACCGGTGGTGCCGCCGCTGCTGTTGCGCGGGCCATTCTGACGCGCGCCCTGTGGCTGGCCGCCACGCGGTGCGCCAGTGCCAGCGCCCGGAGCCGGAGCGCCTGGACGACGGCCACGGCCCTGGGCCGGTTTGGCCTGGGGCACGTAGTCGACGCGGTTACCGAAGTTATCCACATCGTCGTCGAGGAACTCGTCCGGCGCGCGGTCGGCGCTGGCGCGTGGCGGCTGGCTTGGCTGGCTCGGCTGACGCTGTTCGCGGGCCGGGGTGCCTTCGCGGGGCTTCTGCTCGCGGGCCGGGCGTTCGCCACGGCCGTTGGTCGGCGCTTTTTCCTTGCCGCCCTTGTCCTTGCCCTTGTCGCGACGACCGCCACCACCACCGCCGCCGTTCGGGCCATCGCCCTTCGGACCGCGTGGGTTGCGTGGGTTACGCACGTCCGGACGCTCGCGCACCTCAGGCTTCTCGGCCTCAACGGTGCTGGCATCGAAGCCCATCAGGTCGCCGTCGGCGATTTTCTGCTTGGTCATGCGCTCGATGCTTTTCAGCAGTTTTTCTTCGTCCGGCGCAACCAGGGAGATGGCTTCGCCCGAACGACCGGCACGGCCGGTACGGCCGATACGGTGTACGTAGTCTTCGTCGACGTTAGGCAGCTCGAAGTTGACCACGTGCGGCAGTTGGTCGATATCCAGGCCGCGTGCGGCGATATCGGTGGCCACCAGGATGCGTACTTCACCGGCCTTGAAGTCGGCCAGCGCTTTGGTGCGCGCGTTCTGGCTCTTGTTGCCGTGGATGGCGACGGCGGTGAGGCCGTGCTTGTCCAGGTACTCGGCCAGGCGGTTGGCGCCGTGCTTGGTGCGGGTGAACACCAGCACCTGTTCCCACGCGCCGTGGGTGATCAGGTGCGCCAGCAACGAACGCTTGTGGCTGGCGGCCAGGCGGAACACGCGTTGTTCGATACGCTCGACCGTGGTGTTCGGCGGCGTGACCTCGATGCGCTCCGGGTTGTGCAGCAACTTGCCGGCCAGGGCGGTGATGTCGTTGGAGAACGTTGCCGAGAACAGCAGGTTCTGACGTTTGGCCGGCAGGCGGGCGAGGACCTTTTTCACGTCATGGACAAAGCCCATGTCGAGCATGCGGTCGGCTTCGTCGAGCACGAGGATTTCCACGTGGGACAAATCGACGCTGCCTTGGCCGCACAGGTCGAGCAGGCGACCCGGGCAGGCGACGAGGACGTCAACGCCACGGGACATGGCCTGAACCTGTGGGTTCATGCCGACGCCGCCGAAGATGCAGGCGCTGACGAACTTCAGGTCGCGGGCATACAGCTTGAAGCTGTCGTGCACTTGGGCGGCGAGTTCGCGGGTAGGGGTCAGGACCAGTACGCGCGGTTGGCGCGGGCCATGACGCTGGGACTTGTCCGGGTGACCATTGGGGAACAACCGCTCCAGAATCGGGAGGGCGAAGCCGCCGGTTTTACCAGTACCTGTCTGAGCCGCAACCATCAGGTCGCGACCTTGCAACACGGCGGGAATAGCCCGCTGTTGCACCGGAGTAGGCTCGGTATAGCCCGCTGCCTCGATGGCGCGGACTAAAGCCTCGGAGAGACCGAGGGAAGCAAAGGACATGAGTAATCCTGTTTTAGTTAGGGCTTGGCCCAAAGGGATAATCTTGCCGGGCGTGAATGGCGCTTAGGGGAGCGCAACCCCGTCCGGTCCTGCTGCGTCTGGCGGACACTCCAATGGCTCGCGCGGGCCGCAAAGCTGCGCAGTAGCTGGGTTGGGTGTCTTTTTCAAGACCTCAGCGGCCGGGCGTAAGCCTGGCGGGAAGGCCCGAGTATAACAGAGCAATCACCGCGCGCTGCTTTCCTGCTGCTCAACGGTGTGTTCGTGCAGTGTAATCGGCGCCGCTGCGCTTTGAATACCACCATATTTGGCACTCAAGGCGGCGTAGGCCGGCTCTTGTTTGAAGCGCTTGAGTTCGGCGGCAAAGCGCTGCACCAGCAGGTCCATGCCCGCGCCACGGCGCACGGCGAGGAACTGCTGCTGGCGGCGGATCACGGCGGGCGCCTGGCTGACCTGGCCTTCCAGGCCCAAGGCCGCGATCACATGCTGGCCGACCCTGCGGTCAGTCACCAGCAGATCGATGCGGCCAAGCAGCAATTTGCCGAAGTTCGCTTCATGACTCGGCGCCGGCTCGCGTTGGAACATGTTGGACTCACTGAATTCGGCGCCGTACAGGTAACCCGGCGAGGTGCCCACGGTCAGCCCGCGCAACTCGTCGAGGGTCTGGACCGGGTGGGGCCGCTCATTGGCGTAGAACAGCACGAACTCCACTTCCGACAGCGGTTCGCTGGGGTACAGCAGCAGGGCATCGCGTTCATGGCTGTGGAAAATGTCCAGCGCGCCGTCGGCGTGGCCTTGTTCGAGCATCGCCAGGCAGCGTTTCCACGGCAGGAATTGCCACTGCACATCGACGCCCAGGCGCTGGAACACGATCACCGTGGTTTCATAGTCCAGCCCGCGCATCGTGCCGTTGTCGTCATACACGTAAGGCGCCCACGGTTCGGTGACGATGCGCAATTTCTCGCCGTGAGCGGCCAGGCTCAGGCAAGTAAAAAGAGTCGCAGTCAACAGCTTCAGAAGGGCGGACATGGCCTGAGGTTACGATGCTCCTGAATGAAAGAGAAGCTCTGGCACGCGCATCTGCAAGGATCGTTATTTGGCGGGCGAGGTTATCAAGTGTTCGTAGATCGCGCTGCGCCGCTCGCCCAGAATCAGCCTGACCACCGGGTTGGCGAACCAGTGCTCCAGTTGGTGGGCGTCGAGCGGACGTTGCTGGCGCTCTTCCTGATTCTGCCGCGCCTTGTCCCACCACACCGGGCCGCACGCCTGGTCGAACTCGTTCTCGTGCTCGTAGCAACCGTAGAGAACTTCGCGGATGAACTGCTGCTGGTGCTTGGGCAAGAGCAGGGTGATCAGTTTGTACATCAGGCGCTGCAAGCGCGGCGGGCGCGGCAGGTGCGAGGAAACCTGACGCGTGTCGGCCAGGGCCTGCGCGCTGGTGGGGGCGGCCGCATGCTTGGCGATCCACGCTTTGACCTTGGCGCGGAACAGCTGCTTGCGGCTCCAGTAATGGTGGATCAGGTCCGGGCACTCGCGCACATTCACGGTGCGGTAGGCGGCGATCGACAGGCAGAACTCTTCCAGGGTGTAGGCGCCCTGGGCGTGGGGGAACAGTTCGTCCATCAACTCGATGGAGCGATCGAGGATGTGCGCGTCCTGTTGCGTCAGGCCGATGACGCCGGAGTTGAGGGTCATCATGTCATCGTCGGCCACGCCCATGTCCAGCAGGCGCTGGTGCAGGGCGCTATAGAGGATGCTTTCGTGATTGTCGCCGTACTTGGTGTAGAAGGCGTTGCACAGCAGAGTGCCGGGTTGCACGCGCTCGAACAGGGCTGTGGGCGAATGGTGGAAGAAGGTGTCGGTGTCGATCAGCAGGGCTGTCGACGACTCTTCCAGCACCTGGCGCAGCACCACGTGTTTGGTGCGGAAGTGATAGCCATGGGGCTCGCTCCAGCGTTTGCGGGTGGCGTCGTCCAGCGGGCGCACGCGTACCGGCAGCAGGCGATAGGGTTCGGGGTTGTCGCTGAATACCTGGATGTCCACGACGGCGTCCGGGGTGTCCTGCAGAAAAGCCAAGGCGCTGGCGATACTGAAGACGGCTTCCTGATGGTAGGTCTGGGCACCGAAAACCAGATACACCAGTTGCGGGCGGGAAGTCGTGGGGACTGTATTCATGGACTGCTGGGTTCCGTGGGCATGTAAAACGACAAAGGCCCTCGTAGAAACGAGGGCCTTGGCACAGCCGGGCAAACTTCAGCGTGGCAGCTTGAGGTTGTTCCAGATGGCAAGGCTAGGTTCAGCCTGGTTCAGGGTATAGAAATGCAGCCCTGGCGCACCACCTTGCAACAATTGTTCACACATCTCACTGATTACCTGTTCGCCGAATGCCTGGATGCTTTTGACGTCGTCGCCATAGGCTTCCAGTTGTTTACGCACCCAGCGTGGGATCTCAGCACCGCAGGCGTCGGAGAAGCGCGCCAGCTTGCTGTAGTTGGTGATCGGCATGATGCCTGGCACGATCGGGATGTTCACACCCATGGCCCGTACACGCTCGACGAAGTAGAAGTAGCTGTCGGCGTTGAAGAAGTACTGGGTGATCGCACTGTCGGCGCCGGCGTTGGCCTTGCGCACGAAATTCTGCAGATCGTCTTCGAAGTTGCGCGCCTGTGGATGCATCTCCGGGTAAGCGGCCACTTCGATGTGGAAGTGATCGCCGCTTTCTTCGCGGATGAAGCTCACCAGGTCGTTGGCGTAGCGCAGCTCACCGCTGGCCATGCCCATGCCGGATGGCAGGTCACCGCGCAGGGCGACGATGCGCTTGATGCCGGCGCCTTTGTATTGGGTCAGCAGGGCGCGCAGGTCGGCCTTGCTGTCGCCCACGCACGACAAGTGCGGCGCGGCGGGAATTTTGACTTCGCTTTCCAGCTGCAACACGGTGTTGATCGTGCGGTCACGGGTCGAGCCGCCAGCGCCGTAGGTGCAGGAGAAGAAGTCGGGGTGGTAGCTGGCCAACTGCTTGGCAGTCGCCATCAGTTTTTCATGCCCAGCATCGGTCTTGGTCGGAAAGAACTCGAAGCTGTAGCGACGGTCTTGGGACATGGTAATACCCTTGGAAACTCAGAAGCCGACTGTGCAACCCACCTGCACTGTAGGAGCGAGCTTGCTCGCGAAGAACGTCAACGATAACGCGTCAAACAGGCTGTACGCGGTGCCCTTGGGTTTTTCGCGAGCAAGCTCGCTCCTACAGGTTAGAGCAGGTGGAGCTGGTTACTTAGTAGCGGTAAGCGTGCGGCTTGAACGGACCTTCGACGGTCACGCCGATGTAGTCGGCCTGGGTCTTGGTCAGTTGAGTCACCACGCCGCCGAAGCCGCGGACCATTTCCAGGGCCACTTCTTCGTCGAGTTTCTTCGGCAGCACTTCCACGGTCAGACGCTCGGCTTTCTGGGCCGGCGACAGGTCGGCGTACTTCTGGCCGAACAGGAAGATCTGCGCCAGTACCTGGTTGGCGAACGAGCCGTCCATGATGCGGCTTGGGTGGCCAGTGGCGTTACCCAGGTTTACCAGGCGGCCTTCGGCCAGCAGGATCAGGTAGTCGTCGTTCTGCGGGTCGAAATCGCCCGAGCCGGTACGGTGAACCTTGTGTACCTGTGGCTTCACTTCTTCCCATGCCCAGTTCTTGCGCATGAAAGCGGTGTCGATTTCATTGTCGAAGTGACCGATGTTGCACACCACGGCGCGCTTCTTCAGGGCCTTGAGCATGTTGGCATCGCAGACATTCACGTTACCGGTGGTGGTGACGATCAGGTCGATCTTGCCCAGCAGGGCCTTGTCGATGCTCGCTTCGCTGCCATCGTTGATGCCATCGATGAACGGCGAAACCACTTCGAAACCGTCCATGCAGGCTTGCATGGCGCAGATCGGGTCGACTTCGGAGACCTTGACGATCATGCCTTCCTGGCGCAGGGACTGGGACGAACCCTTGCCCACGTCACCGTAGCCGATCACCAGGGCTTGCTTGCCCGACAGCAGGTGGTCGGTGCCGCGCTTGATCGCATCGTTCAGGCTGTGACGGCAGCCGTACTTGTTGTCGTTCTTGCTCTTGGTCACCGAGTCGTTGACGTTGATGGCCGGGATTTTCAGCTCGCCCTTGGCCAGCATGTCCAGCAGGCGGTGTACGCCGGTGGTGGTTTCTTCGGTCACGCCGTGGACGCGGTCGAGGATCTGCGGGTACTTCTTGTGCAGCAGCTCGGTCAGGTCGCCGCCGTCGTCGAGGACCATGTTGGCATCCCAAGGCGCGCCATCTTTCAGGATGGTTTGCTCCAGGCACCATTCGTACTCTGCTTCGGTCTCGCCTTTCCAGGCGAATACCGGGATACCGGCAGCAGCGATGGCGGCGGCGGCCTGGTCTTGTGTCGAGAAGATGTTGCAGGACGACCAACGCACTTCGGCACCCAGGGCAACCAGGGTTTCGATCAGCACGGCAGTCTGGATGGTCATGTGGATGCAGCCGAGAATCTTCGCGCCCTTGAGCGGTTGCTCAGCGGCGTACTTGCGACGCAGGCCCATCAGGGCAGGCATTTCGGATTCGGCGATAAAGGTTTCGCGACGGCCCCAGGCAGCGAGGGACATGTCGGCGACTTTGTAGTCGTTGAAATCTGCAGGCGTAATTACAGCGCTCATGAAGAGCCTCCATTCGTAGTGTGCGAATGGGCGCCGTTGTGCGTTTAGTATCAGGCCAGGACAACCAGGCCGGACAACGCCCCATCCGAGCCTGACAGGTCTAACCTGCTGCAGCGCCCCTCGGACAGGTGGCGGGAGAACGGTATCAACTGAAGATGACCGTTTTGAAGCGGGTGCGATTATAGCTGTGTACGCGGCACTTCCCAAGCCTTTCTGTCGGCGATATGAAGATCCCGTATGGGGGCGATAGGCAATGGCGCATAGAGCTTGCGCCCAGGCTCTGCCATGATATTGCCCATCATTCGGCAAGACGCTTTGGAGTGACCATGAACTTCCACACCCGCAAATGGGTAAAACCTGAAGACCTCAACCCCAACGGCACCCTGTTCGGTGGCAGCCTGCTGCGTTGGATCGACGAAGAAGCGGCCATCTACGCGATTGTCCAATTGGGCAACCAGCGCGTGGTGACCAAGTACATCTCCGAAATCAACTTCGTCAGCGCCTCGCGCCAGGGCGACATCATCGAGCTGGGCATCACCGCCACCGATTTCGGCCGCACCTCCATCACCCTGACCTGTGAAGTGCGCAACAAGATCACCCGCAAAAGCATCCTCACCGTGGAAAAAATGGTCTTCGTCAACCTCGGCGAAGACGGTTTGCCCGCGCCTCACGGCCGGACCGAGATCAAATACGTGAAAGACCAGTTCAAGGAAGACAGCCCTCCTGCGTAACCGCACAGCGGTTTGATTGCTTTACCAAATCATTCCGCGTGGATCTTTCCCAGGCTTTCTCACGACTCAGGACTACGTTCTGTATCGAGAGCCTATGTATGAAAGTGTCGTCCAATCTGGCTGCGCAGATGCAGCCGCTTTCGCTCCAGTCATCGCAAGCCCCCCTCAGCCAAGACGTGAAAACCACGTTGGTTGAGGCCGCGGGACCGCGCAAACTGAGTCTTTCCCGCAATATTGACGGCCAGGTGGAGGTGGTGTTGTCGCCGCCACCGCCCAGCCATCTGGTGCTTAGCGGCGGAGGTGCCAAAGGCATTGCCTATCCGGGAATGGTGCAGGCGCTGGAGGACAGTGGGAAGCTGCAAGGTATCCAGGTTATTTCCGGCTCATCCGCCGGCGCGATTTCTGCCTCGTTGCTCGCCAGCGGCATGAACGCCGAGGTCTTCGGCAAGCTATCGAACCGCATCGACCTGCCGAGCCTGTTGAACAGCGACGACCCGTTGACGGCCTGGCTGCAAGAGGCCAGTGCTCGCCTGGGCAAACTCACCCGGCGCTTGCCAGGCCCGGCGGGCAATATCTCTCAATTGTTGCTGACCATGATGCCGCGCCTGCAAACCGAGGCGCGTCCCTTGGAGCAATTGCTGCGCAATGAGTCGCGCCAATCGGTCCTTGCCCATATCGCCGCTACGCCAAGGGCCACCCGGCCTGGTGAAGTCATGAAAATCGCCGACCGGATCAGCGCCGGCGAGGCTCCGACGTTTCGCGATCTTGAGGTGTTGAACCGACATATCCCGGCGATCAAACCGCTCAATATCACCGGCACAGGGATGTTCGACGGCCGCCCGCAACTGGTGACGTTCAACGCCAGCCTGACCCCGGACATGGACATCGCCCGCGCCGCACACATTTCGGCGTCGTTGCCGGTGCTTTTCAAGCGCCCTGCCGAGCAGGGGCATGCCTTCCAGGAAACCGCCGAAGCCACTGCATTCCAGGACGGTGGCCTGCTGCTCAACACGCCGGCCCCCGGGGTGATCGAGCCCTCGTTTGCAGAAAGCCCGTTGAGCCAGCACGAGTCGCTGATCGTCAAGTTTGAAGCCGAAGACGCAGCGACGCCGAAAAAAGGCGGCGGTTTCTTCAGCAGCCTCGTCGACAAGCTGACGGGAACGCCCCATGCGTCCGCCGAAGCCTATCAAAATGAGCGGCTCAAGGCGTTTGCCGAGCAGACCGTGGTCCTGCCGCTGAAGACGGATAAGGGGGACTTTCGCGGCACGCTCAACGGCACCGTGAATTTCACCATGAGTGCACAAGACAAGCAGCATCTGCAGGCACAGGCGCGCAAAACCGTGGCGGCGCACTTGGAACAACGCGACACGGTGCGCGAGCATCACACGTTCGCCTCGTTGGATGACGCGGTGCTGGCAATGGACGATGCGATGCTGGCCAGTGCGCAGGCAACCTTGCAGAAAGACCCGGACGCCGCCGCGGTGTTGATGTTCAGACAGAACGCACAACAAGCGCTGCAAACCCTGGACAGTGCCATTGCCAAGGTGAACCAGGCCCACGACACCCTGATCTTCACACCTGAGCTGTCTGCCGCGCTGCGTAACCTGGATGCGCTCGCCAGTCGGCCTGAGCACGTCGAGTGGCTGGGGCGTCGACTGAATGCCGCGGGGCAGCGCAATTTTCAGCAGTTGTTGCAGGTGGCGGCCAAGCAGACTTCGGGCGCCTCGCCGATGTCCAGCGTCATGGCCAGTGCGGTCGCCGAAATGAAACGGCGCGACATCGCGGTAAAGGCCGAAAACTTCACCCGCGAGGTCATCTACCCATCGCTGTACCGGCCAGGCCAGACCGACGCCAATGTCGACCTGCTGCAACGCGCTGCGGCGGATTTGGCCAAGGCGACCACCCCCGCGGCGTTCAACCGGGTGCTCGACGAGATCATTCGGCACTACGGCGCGCGCAACAAGCCCTGGTCAAAACCGTTCAGCTCGACCACGGTGGAGATGGCCAAGGCCTGGCGCATACCGGTTTAGTTGCCAGTCCACTGAACAGCCATCGCTCCAGCCTGTCGTAGCTACAGGTACCCCTTGGACTCTGGAGCATCATGGCCACGCACGACGACGGCAAGACCCCCAACCTGTCGAAGGAAGAGCAGCACGACGTCGACAAGAACCAGCCACCCCGCGCGGCGGTGCTGCATGAAATCATCCGCACCCAGGGCGACCAGGAACTGGAGCGCACGGTGGCGGCATTGTGGTGGTCGGCGCTGGCGGCCGGCCTGACCATGGGCCTGTCACTGATGGGCATGGGCCTGCTCAACTCGCGCCTGCCGGACGGTGAAGGGTTCAAAGTCATTGCCAGTTTCGGTTACTGCGCGGGCTTTTTGGCGGTGATTCTCGCGCGTCAGCAGTTGTTCACCGAAAACACCCTGACCGCAGTGCTGCCGGTGATGAGCAAACCGACCCTGGCCAATGCCGGGCGCTTGCTGCGGCTGTGGACGGTGGTGCTGGTGGGTAACCTGTGCGGCACCTTGCTGGTGGCTTATGTGATGCTGCACCTGCCGATCTTCGATACCAGGACCGACCAGGCCTTCCTTGAGATCGGACGCAAAGTCATGGAAAACGCCCCCGGCCAGATGTTTGCCAAGGGCATCGTTTCCGGCTGGATGATCGCCACCATGGTGTGGATGATTCCGTCGATGGAAAGCGCCAAGCTCTGGATCATCATCCTGATCACCTACTTGATGGCGCTGGGGGATTTCACCCACATCGTGGTCGGCTCGGCGGAAGTGTCTTACCTGGTATTTGCCGGTGAACTGCCGTGGAAGGATTTCTGGCTGATATTCGCCGGGCCGACCCTGGCCGGCAATATCATTGGCGGCAGCTGTATCTTTGCGCTGATCAGTCATGCGCAGATCCGCAGCGAAAGCAGCTTGCCGGGTAAGGTTGCAGCGGACCCGAGGCATCCGCAGCGGATCAATAAGGATCAGTGAGCGGCAGAATCAACGCGCTGCCGACACGGAACCCATGGCGGTTGGGGGTGTGCGTTTTGATGAGCTACGCTTGGGTGCTTTGGGCCATGCGGTTGGACGCAGAGCCTGTGGCTGGATGCGGGTCGGCATGTTCGTGATAAAGCGTTGATCGCCTTGATAAAACCAAAAAAGGAATGAGTGATGACTGTCGCTTTCTGGTGTGTATTGATCGCAATCTTTCTGCCGTACCTGTGTACCGGTGTGGCCAAATTCAGTGGCGGCAAGTTCGGGCCACGGCAGAACCATGACCCGCGTGCCTTCCTCGATACCCTGGAAGGCTTCGCCAAACGCGCCCATAACGCGCAACTCAACAGCTTTGAAGTGACCCCGGCGTTTGCTGCCGCAGTGATCATCGCGCACCTGGCCGGCACCGCCGAACTGGTCACGATCAATGTCCTCGCGGTGCTGTTTATCACCAGCCGCCTGCTGTACATCATCTGCTACCTGGCGGACTGGGCCATCCTGCGCTCGCTGGTGTGGGCGGTGGGCATGGCGCTGATTGCGAGTTTCTTCTTCGTCTCGATCTAACGCTTGTCGCAGTGTGGGGGCTGGCTCGCCCCACACTGTCGATCAGCGTCTGTCAGGTGCCGGCCGGGGCATCCGGTACCTGGGGTAATGCGGCGCCCTTTGGCCACAACATCCAGATCTGCCCCTGCTGCTTCATATTCCCTGCCAGTTCGCCTGCGGCCGCCCCTGTGCCCCAGAACAAGTCTGCGCGCACTTCGCCGGTGATTGCGCCGCCGGTATCCTGCGCGGCGACGGGGCGCACGATCGGCGCACCGTCCGGGCGTGTGGTCGACAGCCACAGCAGGCTGCCCAGCGGAATCACCTTGCGATCCACCGCCACGCTGTAGCCGGCGGTCAGCGGCACGTTCAGCGAGCCGCGAGGGCCTTCGTTGCTGTCGGGGCGGGCGCTGAAGAACACGTAGCTGGGGTTGCTCGCCAGCAGTTCCGGAATGCGCTGCGGATGCGCCTTGGCCCAGGCGCCGATGGCACCCATGGTCACGTCTTCTTTCTTCAGCTCGCCTTGCTCCACCAGCCAGCGGCCGATGGGGCGGTAGGGGTAGCCGTTCTGGTCGCCATAGCCGATGCGCAATTGGCGCCCGCCTGCCAGTTGAATCCGCCCCGAACCCTGGATCTGCAGGAACTGCAGGTCCATCGGGTCGGTCAGCCAGGCGATCGGCTTGGCGGTGGAGCCTTGGCCGTTGATCGTGCTGGCGTCGTCATACGGCTTGAGCACACGACCTTCCAGGCGGCCGCGCAGGCGCTTGCCCTTGAGTTCCGGGTAGATGCTTTCGAGGTTGACGATGATCAGGTCGTCCGGCACGCCATACACCGGCACATGGGCGGTGGGGGTTTCGGTCAGGCTGCCGGGGTAGACGGGTTCGTAGTAGCCGGTGATCAGGCCGTTCGGTGTGTTGTCGGCCGAGCGCAGGCCGAATACGTCCAGGCGTTCCTTGAGAAAACCGCGAACCGCCGCGGCATCGCCTGGCACCGCCGTTGCCGCCGCGCAGGTCGCGCCCCACACCGGGTCAGCCTTGAGGCGTTGGCAGGCGCTGCGCCAGGACTCAAACCCGGCCAGCAGTTCGCTGTCGGACACCGCCGGCAGGGCTTCCCACGGTGCGTTCACATAGGTGGCCACCGCATGGGGTTTGATTGTTTCATCTTTGTGCGTGTCCTTGCCCGCATCGCAGCCGGCCAGCACCGCGATCATCGGTAGAGCCCACGCCAGACGGCGGCTCCAGGGTTTCAAAGCGATATTCATACAAGCAATTCCTGAAGCGATTGCCCGTGCGTCGACGCGTTTGGGCAACCCTTATCGTTAATAGGGCTATTGGTCTTTGCGGGTGGGGCGAGGATACTGGCCGCCGTTTCCCGTGACCTCGAAGCCACCATGACTTTTAAAAAACTGACTGTTGTACTGCTGGCCTGCCTGGCGCTGTCCGCCTGTGGCGGCGTTGATCCGAATTCGCCCCTGGGCCAGCGCAAAGCGATCTTCAAGCAAATGCTCAAGACCGGCGAAGACCTGGGTGGCATGTTGCGTGGGCGCATCCCGTTCGACGGCGCGAAGTTCGCCGAAGGCGCGGTCAAGCTCGATGCGTTGTCCCATGAGCCATGGAAGCATTTTCCGAGCGTGCGTGAGGAAGACCACACCAGCGCCAAGGACGACGTCTGGCAAAAACAGGCGCAATTCCAGCAAATGGCCCGCGACCTCGAAGCGGCCACCGGTGAATTGGTGATCGCAAGCCAGGTGCAGCCTTACAAGGCCAGTAACCTTTCGCCTGCAGTGCAGAAAGTCGAAGATGCCTGCAGCGCCTGTCATAAGCAGTTCCGGGACCACTGACCGGTTTACTGGTCGAGTTCTTCCACCGCGTCTTGCAGTGCTTTGCGCGACTCGGCCAGTTTGTCCTTGCGTTTGTTGATCTTGTCCGCGTCGCCTTTTTTCATCGCCTTGTCGAGGTCGGCCTGACGGCGGCTGACGTCATGCTTGGCGTCGAGCACCTTGTTTTCGCGTTCCTTTTTCAACGCCGCGTCGTTGCAGTTGGCCGTGACTTCACTCAGGGCTTTCTCCAGGCCGGCCTGTTGTGCGCTGTCGCCATGGGCCTTGGCCTGTTCGATCTGGGTGCTGATGGCCTGGCGCTTGGCGGCGCAGCCGGTCAGCGGGGTTGCTTCTTCGGCTGCCAGCAGCGGCGTCGCCATGAAGCATGCGACGGTCAGCAGGGCAAAAGGGGCTAAAAATTTCATATGGAGCTCCAAAGTCGCAATCTGATGGCCGGGTCGGGTTCAAAACCCGTCTATTCCGGCCACGCGTAGTGTCTCAGCCAAAGCCTGTATCTGCGGGTCGCGAAAAAAAGCGCTGAGTTGCGCCGCGCGGCCCGGGCCGATGCCATCCAGGGCCAGCCAGGCTTGGGTGTCCTTGGCAACCAGCGCCTGCCAGTCGCCTTCCAGGTTATTGCGTGCCGCAGGCGGTACACCCAGGGCTTTGAGCCATTGAGCGAAAGGCCGTTGCCGCGCGCTTTGGATACTGTCGAGCACCCGCGCACGGCTGCGATCGCCGAAGCCCTCAATGTTAGCAAGCTCTGCCGCATCGAGGGTCAACCAATCGAGGAAGCCTGCGATTAGACCGGCCTGGATCAATACGTTCCACGTCTCCCGGCCCATATGCGGCAGGCCCAGGCCCTGGTTGCCGCTCAACCAGGTCAGGCGCGACAGCAACTGTTCTTCGCAGCCAGGGTCCAGTTGCCAGCAACTCAGGGCGTGAAAGTCCCGGGCGTTGGGGACTTGGATGTCCACTCGGGTCTCGTTGCGCAGGACCACCTCGTCCAGTCGCGGGATGACCTGGCCGGCGAGGCTGATGGCGACCTGGTCGCCGGGGCGGATATCCAGGGTTTTCCAGCGTTGCAGGGAGCCGGTGCTGACGCGGCTGATCTGCCGGTCGTCCAGGCGCACCGGTTCGAGTTCCAGGATAGGGGTGATGCGCCCGGTGCGGCCGATGTTGAATTGCACCTTGCGTACCAATGCGAGAGCCTTGGCGGCGGGGTATTTCCAGGCGACTGCCCAGTAAGGCGCACTGACCTGCCAGCGCTTGGCGGGTGCGCGCGTGGCCTGGTGCAGCACGACGCCATCACTGGCAAAAGGCAGTGGATGGTTGTACCAGTAGGTGCGCCAGCGGGCGGCGCCGACGATGTCCTGGATGGGCCGGCTGTAGCGTTGGCTGTCGATGAAGCCCCAACCTGCCAGGGTGGCCAGGCGCTCGGTGAAGTCCGCCGGGCCATCGGGCCAGGCCCAGACAAACAGACCGATCCCGGCGGCCTCGGCGTCGCTCAACTGTCGACGGTTCATCAAACCGGCCACCTTGCTGCGCGCATTGAGCCCGCCCAGGCTTGATTGCACATGGTCGTCGAGACGCCAATAGAGCTCACCTTGCAGCACCAGGTCGATGGGCTCTGGCAGTTGCTGGACGATGCCGGGGATTTTTTTCGCGCAGGCCGACCAGTCCTGGCCGAGCAAGCCGTCGCCCCGGCTGATCACTTGGTGCAGGCGCCCCTGGCGGTACACCAGGGTCACGGCGACACCGTCGACCTTGGGCTGGACCCACACATCTTGGCGAACCTGGAGCCATTCACCGACGGCGTGTTCGTCGAGCAATTTGTCCAGGCCCGTATGGGCCACCGGGTGCGGCGAGGTGCCCCGTGAGCTGGCCAGAGGCTTGTCGGCCACCGCCGCCGGTTGCGGGAAACACCGTTGCCAGTGAGCCAGGCGCTGGCGGGCCTGGTCGTAGAGTTCGTCGCTGATGGGCGAATGGCCGAGCCGGTGGTAACTGTCGTCCCAGAGGCTGATTTGCCGAGCCAGCGGGCCGATTTGTGCCCGTGCGTCATCGGGGCACTCTTCAGCCCTGGCCAACCCGGTTAGAACACTGAGTAAAAGAACGATCAGCAAGCGCATCGGGAGCATCCTTGCTCGGTAAGGGGCGTTCAGCCTAAGGGATCTTCGCGCCCACAAAAAAGCCCCGACAGAGCGGGGCTTTTTACCGGGTGTTTCTGCTTACTTGAACAGACCACCCAGGGCTTTCACGGCATCGTTGTTTTCTGCCTTGGCCTGCTGCTTTTGCTGCTTGGCATCGACGTTGGCCTGGGACTCGGCGAGTTTGTTACAGCCTTTGTTGACCTGCTCCAGCGCGGCTTCGAAGGCCTTCACTTTCAACGCGTCATTCTTGGCATTGGCCGCGTCGATCTTGGTTTGCAGGTCTTTGGCATGCTGCTGGCAGTCGCCGGAGTTGCCGCCACCGAGCTGGGAGCTCAGTGCGCCACTCAGTGCGCTCAGGTCGGCGGCGTTCACCGGCAGGGCAAACAGGCTGAGCAGCAGGGCGGCAGGGGCGAGCTTGGAAATATGCATGAAAACCTCAATGTCCGATTGCCTGCGCGCTGATGAGTCCCGGGCCGGCGCAGTGCAATATCCAGAATAAGGTGGAGGGCCCGAGAGGGCGCGGATTCTAGTGGGCCATTATTTAGCCTGCAAGGTTTGGATCCAAAAAATGTGAACACCGACGCGAATCGCCCGACAATAAAAAGCCCCGCCGGGCGAACCCGGCAGGGCTTTGGGTAGCGCAAGCGATTACAGGCCGGCAGCGATACGCAGGTCGTTGGCGCGGTCGGTTTTTTCCCAGGTGAAGGTGGTGAAGGTGTCGTCGCCGACCGTCTTCTGCGCCGGGGTACGGCCGAAGTGGCCGTAGGCCGCGGTTTCCTGGTACATCGGGTGCAGCAGGTCGAGCATGGTGGTGATCGCGTAAGGGCGCAGGTCGAAGATCTCGCGCACCAGTTTGACGATCTTGTCATCGCTGATCTTGCCGGTGCCGAAGGTGTTCAGCGAGATCGACGTAGGCTGGGCCACGCCGATGGCGTAGGACACCTGAATCTCGCAACGCTCGGCCAGGCCAGCGGCGACGATGTTCTTGGCCACGTAGCGACCGGCGTAGGCCGCCGAACGGTCAACCTTGGATGGGTCTTTGCCGGAGAACGCGCCACCGCCGTGACGGGCCATGCCGCCATAGCTGTCGACGATGATCTTGCGCCCGGTCAGGCCGCAGTCGCCCACCGGGCCACCGATGATGAACTTGCCGGTCGGGTTGATGTGGAACTGGGTGTCCTTGTTCAGCAGTTCAGCCGGCAGCACGTGCTTGACGATCAGCTCCATCACGCCTTCGCGCAAGTCGGCGTAGGAAACGTCCGGGTTGTGCTGGGTCGACAGCACGACAGCATCGATACCGACCACTTTGCCGCCTTCATAACGGCACGTCACCTGGGACTTGGCGTCCGGACGCAGCCACGGCAGCAGGCCGGATTTGCGGGCTTCGGCCTGGCGCTGCACCAGTTGGTGCGAGAAGGTGATCGGCGCTGGCATCAGCACGTCGGTTTCGTTGCTGGCGTAGCCGAACATCAGGCCCTGGTCGCCGGCGCCCTGGTCTTCTGGCTTGGCGCGGTCGACACCCTGGTTGATGTCCGGGGACTGCTTGCCGATGATGTTCATCACGCCGCAGGTCGCGCCGTCGAAGCCGACGTTGGAGCTGTTATAGCCGATGTTGGTGATCACCTCGCGGACGATATGCTCCAGGTCGACCCAGGCCGTGGTGGTGACTTCGCCGGCGATGATCGCCACGCCCGTTTTCACCAGAGTCTCGCACGCCACACGGGCGAACTTGTCTTCAGCAATGATGGCGTCCAGCACCGCATCAGAAATCTGGTCGGCGATTTTGTCCGGATGCCCTTCAGACACGGACTCGGAGGTGAAAAGGGAGTATTCGCTCATCTCGATGTTTTCCTGATATTTACCGATGGTGAGTGTCGCCAGCCGGTCGCTGAAAATGGCGGACCTGGATCTGGAAACCATTACGTAAACCTACATAGAGGCTTTCCCCGGGAACGAGTCCCGCAGCGGTGGCCCAACGGGCCAGATCGTCCTGTTCAAAACCCAACCAGAGATCACCGCAGGCCTCCCTGGCCCAATTCTGGTTGTGGCTGCATAAATCTGTAACCAGCAAGCTACCGCCGGGTTGCAGCAAATTCGCCATCTGCTTGAGGGCGTCGGCGGGGGCGGCGAAATGGTGCAGGACCATGTTCAGCACCACGCAATCGGCCCGCAGGCTGGTGTCATTCAGGGCATCGGCCAACTGCAGGCTGACGTTGCCCAAGGCCTCGCGCTCGCACAGTTGGCGTGCCAGTTCGAGCATCGCCGGGCTGTTGTCCAGCGCCGTGACCTGTTGAAAGCGGCGCGCCAGTTCCGGCAAAAAGCCGCCATCGCCAGGCCCGACTTCCAGGGCCGTCGCTTTATGACTGAAGCTCAGCTTGTCCAACAACGCCAGTACACTTTCGCGATATTGCGGCAAGCCGGCGATCAGGTCTTGCTGGGCGCGAAACTTCTCGGCGACCCGTGAGAAAAAGTCCTGGCTGGCCGCCGCGCGCTGCCCGTGAACCTGGCCGATGCGTGATTGCACGTCGCCGGGCAGGCTCAAGTTGTCCACTTCTTCCAGCAGCGCGCTGTGCAGCTTGCCGCCGAGCAACTCGGTGTGGGGCAGGGCGCGGCGGTAAAAAATCGCATTGCCTTCGCGGCGGGTGGCCACCAGGTCGGCCTGGGCCAGGACCTTCAAGTGATGGCTCATGCCCGATTGGCCGATGGCGAAAATCTGCGCCAGTTCCAGCACGCCAAAGGAATCGTTGGCCAGCACCCGCAAGACGTTCAGGCGCAACGGATCGCCAGCGGCCTTGCATAAGGCTGCCAGTTCATCGCCATCGTCGGGACGCAGGGAGGGCACGGGTAAGTTCATAAGGCCAGCAGTCTAGTGACGGGTGGAAATCATCGCAAGGCCAATATCAAAAAGTTTTGATATTGGTCGATAAGTGGCGGTTATAAGCGAGCGCTATTCCCGTTAGACGAAGCGGCGGCAGGGTTCTGCAGGCGATTGCCGCGCAAACCACAGGAAAAACGCCCTCAAGTGACTATCTGTCATTGCCCGCAGGCGGTGGCTGAGGGAAAATGCCGGTCCTTTTTTCCGTTTCTTTTATTCAACCCTCAGGAGAACAGCGATGCCCAGCCGTCGTGAGCGTGCCAACGCCATTCGTGCCCTCAGCATGGATGCCGTGCAAAAAGCCAACAGCGGCCATCCCGGTGCCCCGATGGGCATGGCGGATATCGCCGAGGTACTCTGGCGTGACTACCTGAAACACAACCCGACCAACCCGTCTTTCGCCGACCGTGACCGCTTCGTGCTGTCCAACGGCCATGGCTCGATGCTGATCTACTCGCTGCTGCACCTGACCGGCTACGATCTGACCATCGACGATCTGAAAAACTTCCGCCAGTTGCACAGCCGTACCCCGGGTCACCCGGAATTCGGCTACACCCCAGGCGTCGAGACCACCACCGGTCCCCTGGGCCAAGGCCTGGCCAACGCCGTCGGTTTCGCCCTGGCTGAAAAAGTCCTGGGCGCGCAGTTCAACCGCCCCGGCCACCACATCGTCGACCACCACACCTACGTATTCCTGGGTGATGGCTGCATGATGGAAGGCATTTCCCACGAAGTCGCTTCCCTGGCTGGTACCTTGGGCCTGGGCAAGCTGATTGCCTTCTACGACGACAACGGCATCTCCATCGACGGCGAAGTCGAAGGCTGGTTCACCGACGACACCCCTAAGCGTTTCGAGGCCTATAACTGGCAGGTGATCCGCAACGTCGACGGCCACGACCCGGAAGAAATCAAGACCGCTATCGACACCGCCCGCAAGAGCGAGCAGCCGACCCTGATCTGCTGCAAGACCACCATCGGTTTCGGCTCGCCGAACAAGCAAGGCAAAGAAGACTGCCACGGCGCCCCGCTGGGTGACGCGGAAATCGCCCTGACCCGTGAAGCGCTGAAGTGGAACTACGGCCCGTTCGAAATCCCGGCCGACATCTACGCCGAATGGGACGCCAAGGAACAAGGCCTGGCCACCGAAGCCGAGTGGGACCAGCGTTTCGCCGCCTACTCCGCCGAATTCCCGGAGCTTGCCAATGAGCTGGTACGCCGCCTCGCCGGTGACCTGCCTGCCGACTTCGCGGAAAAAGCCTCGGCCTACATCGCCGAAGTCGCGGCCAAGGGCGAGACCATCGCCAGCCGTAAAGCCAGCCAGAACACCTTGAACGCCTTTGGCCCGCTGCTGCCTGAGTTCCTCGGCGGTTCGGCCGACCTGGCCGGTTCCAACCTGACCCTGTGGAAAGGTTGCAAAGGTGTCTCCGCCGAAGACGCCAGCGGTAACTACATGTACTACGGCGTGCGCGAATTCGGCATGAGCGCGATCATGAACGGCGTGTCCCTGCACGGCGGTCTGGTGCCTTACGGCGCGACCTTCCTGATGTTCATGGAATACGCGCGCAACGCAGTGCGTATGGCCGCGCTGATGAAGAAACGCGTGATCCACGTGTACACCCACGACTCCATCGGCCTGGGCGAAGACGGCCCGACCCACCAGCCGGTCGAGCAATTGACCAGCCTGCGCACCACGCCGAACCTGGATTGCTGGCGCCCAGCCGACGCGGTCGAATCCGCCGTGGCCTGGAAACACGCGATCGAGCGCAAGGACGGCCCTTCGGCGCTGATCTTCTCCCGTCAGAACCTGCAACATCAGGTTCGCACTGACGCGCAGATCGCTGACATCAGCCGTGGTGGCTACGTGCTCAAGGACTGCATCGGCGAGCCGGAGCTGATCCTGATCTCTACCGGTTCCGAAGTCGGCCTGACCGTTCAGGCCTACGACAAGCTGACTGCCCAGGGCCGCAACGTGCGCGTGGTGTCCATGCCTTGCACCAGCGTGTTCGAAGCCCAGGACGCCGACTACAAGCAATCGGTATTGCCGCTGCAGGTCAGCGCGCGTATCGCCATCGAAGCGGCTCACGCCGACTACTGGTACAAGTACGTGGGCCTGGAAGGCCGCGTGATCGGCATGACCACCTACGGTGAGTCGGCGCCGGCGCCAGCCTTGTTCGAAGAGTTCGGTTTCACCCTGGAAAACATCCTGGGTCAGGCTGAAGAGCTGCTGGAAGACTAAAAGCGCGAACGCGGTGGCCAACTGGCTGCTGCACACAGATGTGCGGTGGCGACTGCCCATCGCACCCACTGTAGGAGCGAGCTTGCTCGCGAAGAACGAGAGAGCGCCGCGTCAAACCAGAGACGCTGCGTTATCGTTGACGATCTTCGCGAGCAAGCTCGCTCCTACATTGGTTAGATGGTTTGTGTCGCCCACACTGCGAGAACCCCATGCCCCAACCGCGTCCTTACAAAGTTGCACTCAACGGCTACGGCCGTATTGGTCGTTGCGTCTTGCGTGCTCTGTTCGAGCGAGGGGCGGCGGCCGGGTTTGAAATTGTCGCGATCAACGATTTGGCCGACATGGCCAGCATCGAATACCTGACACGCTTTGACTCCACCCACGGCCGGTTCCCCGGCGAAGTGCGGGTGGAAGGCGATTGTCTGCATATCAAGGGCGACTGCGTGAAAGTGCTGCGCAGTGCCACCCCCGAGGGCATCGACTGGGCGGCGCTGGGCGTCGACCTGGTGTTGGAATGCTCCGGTGCCTATAACACCCGTGCCGACGGCCAGCGTTTTCTCGATGCCGGCGCGCCGCGTGTGCTGTTTTCCCAGCCGATGGCCAGCGAGGCGGATGTCGACGCCACCATCGTCTACGGCATCAACCAGGATTGCCTGACCGGCGCTGAACGGCTGGTGTCCAACGCTTCCTGCACCACCAACTGCAGCGTGCCGTTGTTGCGCCTGCTGGACCAGGCGATCGGCGTGGACTACGTGTCGATCACCACCATCCACTCGGCGATGAACGACCAGCCGGTGATCGACGCGTATCACCATGAAGACCTGCGCCGCACGCGTTCGGCGTTTCAGTCGGTGATTCCGGTGTCCACCGGTCTGGCGCGTGGCATCGAACGGCTGTTGCCGGAACTTGCCGGGCGAATTCAGGCCAAAGCCGTGCGGGTGCCGACGGTGAACGTTTCATGCCTGGACATCACCATGCAAACCGTCAGCGACACCGATGCGGTGGAGGTCAACCGGATTCTGCGCGACGCCGCCACCAGCGGCCCGCTCAAAGGTTTGCTGGCCTACACTGAGTTGCCCCACGCCAGTTGTGATTTCAACCATGACCCGCATTCGGCGATTGTCGATGCCAGCCAGACCCGCGTTTCCGGCCCGAGGCTGGTGAATATCCTGGCCTGGTTCGACAACGAATGGGGGTTTGCCAACCGAATGCTGGACGTCGCAGAACACTATCTGCAAACAGCCTCTCCAAAACTTTAGCCTCAGGAATTGCCACCCATGACCGTGTTGAAGATGACCGACCTCGATCTGCAAGGTAAACGCGTACTGATTCGCGAAGACCTCAACGTCCCAGTCAAGGACGGTGTTGTCACCAGCGATGCGCGAATCCTGGCCTCGCTGCCGACCATCAAGCTGGCCCTGGAAAAAGGTGCGGCCGTGATGGTCTGCTCCCACCTGGGTCGTCCGACCGAAGGTGAGTTCTCGGCCGAAAACAGCCTCAAGCCTGTGGCCGATTACCTGAGCAAGGCCCTGGGCCGCGACGTGCCGCTGGTGGCTGACTACCTCGGCGGCGTCGACGTGAAAGCCGGCAACGTCGTGCTGTTCGAAAACGTGCGCTTCAACAAGGGCGAGAAAAAGAACAGTGACGAACTGGCCCAGCAATACGCCGCCCTGTGCGACGTGTTCGTGATGGACGCCTTCGGCACCGCCCACCGCGCCGAAGGTTCGACCCACGGCGTGGCCAAGTTCGCCAAGGTCGCTGCCGCCGGCCCGTTGCTGGCTGCCGAGCTGGACGCGCTGGGCAAGGCCCTGAAGGCGCCGGCCCAACCAATGGCGGCCATCGTGGCCGGTTCCAAAGTCTCCACCAAGCTGGACGTACTCAACAGCCTGAGCCAGGTCTGCAACCAGTTGATCGTCGGCGGCGGCATTGCCAACACCTTCCTGGCCGCAGCCGGTCACCCGGTGGGCAAGTCGCTGTACGAGCCGGACCTGCTGGACACCGCTCGCGCCATCGCGGCCAAGGTCAGCGTGCCGCTGCCGGTGGACGTGGTCGTGGCTAAGGAATTTGCCGAAAGCGCTGAAGCCACCGTCAAACTCATCGATGACGTGGCCGCTGACGACATGATCCTGGACATCGGCCCGCAAACCGCAGCCAACTTCGCGCAATTGCTGAAAGCCTCCCGGACCATCCTGTGGAACGGCCCGGTCGGTGTGTTCGAGTTCGACCAGTTCGGCAACGGCACCAAAGTGCTGGCCAAGGCCATTGCCGAAAGCTCGGCATTCTCCATCGCTGGCGGCGGCGACACCCTGGCGGCCATCGATAAATATGGCGTTGCCGACCAGATCTCCTACATTTCCACCGGTGGCGGCGCGTTCCTCGAATTCGTCGAAGGCAAAGTCCTGCCGGCGGTTGAAGTCCTGGAAAGCCGAGCCAAAGGCTGAGGCAGATCAGGAAAAGGAGCATTCCCATGATCAAGTCGTTGGCACTGGTGATCGCAGCGGGCCTGTTGGCCGGCTGCGGCAGCACGCCGAGCGCGGCGCCGGCACCTGGAAAGGCGCTGCCGGCGCAGAAAAAAAGCTGCTACCAAGCCGATTGGCAAGCCGAGACCATGCCGGTGATCAACAAGCGCATGGGCAACGAACGGCTGGAGAAATACGACTCTGCGCCCAACGGTCAGGAACAGGGTTGCCCTTGAAGGGTCTGATCAACTAACCGACTGCAACGCAAGCCCAAGGCCTGCGTGCGAGGATTGGCAATGAAAGGCGTTTTCGCCCTGGTAGCACTGGCGTTATTGGCCGGTTGCAGCAGCATGAACATGTTCAACAAGGCAGAGCCTGCCGACAAATGGACGACCTGGACCTGCGACAGCAAGGCCGAGGTCAACTGGCGCTTTGCCAACCCGGCCCGCACCGAAGTGGATGTCCGCCTCGGCGGCTCGACCCAGGTTTACCGCCTCAAGCAGGACGTGGCGGCATCGGGTGTGCTCTACAGCAACGATCAGTTGGCGTTTCACACAAAAGGTGAGGAAGGCCTGGTTTACTGGGTGGCCACCGACGATTTGATCGGACGTGGCTGCAAGGCCCAGTAAAAGAACACGGTCTCAACATTAATGAGATCCCAATGTGGGAGGGGGCTTGCCCCCGATAGCGTTGGGTCAGCCACCCGCGATGTCGACAGGTAAATCGCCATCGCGGGCAAGCCCCCTCCCACATTGATCCGGTTCCAAAGTGATACAGGCAGTGAACCGGATAGTGAAAAAACGATTCAGCAGGCCAGGTATGCAAAGCCTGACCGGCAATAACTTGAATAGCAGCCGCCGCTACGGCAGGCTTGCACGATTAACGACCCTCGACCGGGAGAGACAACACAATGGCACTTATCAGCATGCGTCAAATGCTGGACCACGCAGCCGAGTTCGGCTACGGCGTCCCAGCCTTTAACGTCAACAACCTTGAGCAGATGCGCGCCATCATGGAAGCCGCTGACAAGACTGACTCCCCAGTGATCGTCCAGGCCTCGGCCGGTGCGCGTAAATACGCCGGTGCCCCGTTTCTGCGTCACCTGATCCTCGCCGCGATCGAAGAATTCCCGCACATCCCGGTGTGCATGCACCAGGACCACGGCACCAGCCCGGACGTGTGCCAGCGTTCCATCCAACTGGGCTTCAGCTCGGTAATGATGGACGGCTCCCTCGGCGAAGACGGCAAGACCCCGACCGACTACGAGTACAACGTGCGCGTCACCCAACAAACCGTGGCCATGGCTCACGCCTGCGGCGTCTCGGTTGAAGGCGAGCTGGGCTGCCTGGGTTCCCTGGAAACCGGCATGGCTGGCGAAGAAGACGGCATCGGCGCCGAAGGCGTGCTGGATCACAGCCAGATGCTGACCGACCCGGAAGAAGCCGCCGACTTCGTCAAGAAGACCCAGGTCGACGCCCTGGCCATCGCCATCGGCACCAGCCACGGCGCCTACAAGTTCACCAAGCCGCCTACCGGCGACGTGCTGGCCATCGACCGCATCAAGGAAATCCACAAGCGCATCCCCAACACCCACCTGGTGATGCACGGTTCTTCCTCGGTGCCGCAAGAGTGGCTGGCGATCATCAACCAGTACGGCGGCGACATCAAAGAAACCTACGGCGTACCGGTTGAAGAAATCGTCGAAGGCATCAAGTACGGCGTGCGCAAGGTCAACATCGACACCGACCTGCGCCTGGCATCCACCGGCGCGATGCGTCGCCTGATGGCCACCAACCCGAGCGAATTCGACCCACGTAAATTCTTCGGCGCCACCGTGACCGCGATGCGCGATGTGTGTATCGCACGTTATGAAGCGTTTGGTACTGCGGGCAATGCTTCGAAGATCAAGCCGATCTCCCTGGAAGCGATGTACCAGCGTTACCTGAAAGGTGAGTTGAACGCTAAGGTGAACTGAGCCTCAAGCGTTTAAAAAGAAGCCCGCAGCGATGCGGGCTTTTTTTGCGGCTGGAATTTGATCAGCTTGCAGGCGCGTAGGACCAGCACCGAGTCCTAAGGCTACACAGGGGAACGGTGTTTACCAGTGCTCGTAATGAGGCCAATCCGTTCACTCGTGATCAATATCCAACTTCGCAAACGTCACCTTCGCCCCTTCCTTGCTATCCCCGCTGTTGTCCTGCACATACGCCCCCGCCTTGAAATACAGCGGCTTGCTGCCCCAGGCCGCGCCAATGCGCTCGTTCCACTGCCCGTCGGCGGCTTCCACACTCAGCAACCCGGCTTTGTTGAGGTTGATCACGTAGGTAAAACTCTTCTCCAGCGGCACATTGGAGGCGACGATGATCACCCGGCTTTCATCGTCGTCCGGGCGCATGCGGACCTTGGCGACGATGTTGCCGGTCTGGGTTTTTTCCTTGAACTGGTATTCCACCTTGATCAAGGGTTTCTGGCTGTCGTAGGCGTGGATCTGGCCGATGACGATTTTCCCGGAGGAGGGCACCTGGTTGACGGCCAGCGTGGCGCGCAGATAATTGTCGGCTTCGGGGTAGGTCCAGTTGCGCAGGCGCCCGTCGGCGTAGGTTTCGCGCAGTTCGCTGCGGGGGTAAATGGCGTTCTCGGTACGTGTGCCGGTGACGGGTGTCCAGAATTGCACGTTGCTGCCTTCGGCCTGGAAATATTGGTCATTGAAGCCGCTCATCAGCTTCGGGGTGTCGATGGTCGCGGGAGGCGAGCCGACCGGAATGCTCAGGTTCCAGGTGGAAAGATCAATCATGGCGTAGGCCTTTTTACAGATAGGTATAGGCTTTGGCCCTTGGGCCAGACAGCATCTTTATAGGCGGTAGTCCGCCGCTTGTTAATGAATGCCTGGCAAGTTATTGGCGCCAAGGGAATGTCAAAAAGCCATGTTCCCCATGAACCGCGGGCTGCAGGGGTTGACCGTTAGTCGGCTTAGCAGTCTTTGGTGCGATGATGGCACCCGCTTCACTTCTGATTTTTGGGAACCAAGGCTAGAGTGAGACCTCAGTGCTTGCCCGGGTTTTCTGTCAGAACTGACCGGTGCGGCACCTTAAGGAAGAGACGTAGCATGGAATGCGCTCCACACCAAGGCGATGGCGGTTCGGTTCTTCTGGTGGTCGATGACTACCCGGAAAATCTGATTAGCATGCGCGCCCTTTTGCAACGTGATGACTGGCAGGTGGTGACCGCCGGTTCCGGCCTGGAGGCTCTGGAACTGTTGCTCCAGCACGAGGTAGACCTGGTGCTGCTCGACGTGATGATGCCCGGCATGGACGGTTTTGAAGTCGCCCGCCTGATGCGCGGCAGCCAGCGCACGCGCATGACGCCGATCATCTTTCTCAGCGCGAATGCGCAATCGCCGGCCGCCGTGCTGGAAGGTTATGCCAGCGGCGCCATCGATTACCTGTTTAAACCCTTCGACCCGCATATCCTCAAACCCAAGGTCCAGGCGTTGCTGGAGCAGCAGCGCACCCGTCGGGCGTTGCAGCGCCTGAGCCATGACCTGGAGTCCGCCCGCGCCTTCAATGCCTCGGTGCTGGACAACGCCGCCGAAGGCATCCTCGTGGTGAGTGATGCGGGCGTGATCGAGTACGCCAACCCGGCGATTTCGCGCCTGCTCAATGCCACGCACGATGAGCTCAAGGGCAAGGATTTTTTGAGTTTCCTGCAAAAACCCCATGTGCCTGCCTGGCTGGAATCGCAGATGTACGCCGGTTTCCGTCAAGGCCAAACCTGGCGTTTGCATGATGCGATCTTGCGTACCGGCCGCGGTCAGCAGGTGCCGGTGGCGCTCTCTAGTGCGCCGTTGCCCGCCGAGCAGAAGGCCATGGTGGTGACCGTGCTGGACATGTCCGAGGTCTGCCACCTGCATCAGCAACTGGAGTTCCAGGCGGTGACCGACCCGCTGACCGGGTTGTTGAACCGCCGTGGCTTTTACCAGGCCGTGGAAAACTCCCTGCTGCGCAGCGATCGCACCGAGCAGTCGCTGGTCTTGTTGTACCTGGACCTCGACGGCTTCAAACGGGTCAACGACTCGCTGGGGCATGACGCGGGTGATCGGGTGCTGCGCTGGGTTTCGGAACAGTTGCAGAGCTGCCTGCGTTCCTACGACATTCTCGGACGCATGGGCGGGGATGAATTCACGGCGTTGTTGGAGCTGGAGTTCCCCGAACAGGCGGCGAAGATTGCGGAAAAACTGATCGAGCGGGTGTCTGTTTGCCAACAGGTGGATGGCTTGGAGGTGATGCTCGGGGTCAGCATCGGCATCGCGACTTTTCCGGATTGCGGCTCGGACTTGGGCGGCCTGTTGCGTGCGGCTGACATCGCCATGTATGAGGCCAAGCGTGCGGGGCGTCAGCAATATCGCTATTACGATCAGGAAATGAACGGTCGCGCCCGCTCGCGGCTGATGCTCGAGGACAGCGTGCGCAACGCCATCCAGAACAAGGATTTCACCCTGGTGTACCAGCCCCAGGTGTCTCTGGAGGACGGCCATCTGCGCGGCGTCGAGGCGTTGTTGCGCTGGCAGCACCCGAGTGTCGGCGATGTACCGCCGGGGCTGTTTTTGCCGCTGCTGGAAGAGGCGCGGCTGATCAGCCAGTTGAGTGCCTGGATCTACCACCAGGTCGCCGCCCAGCGTCAGGTGTGGCAAGCCATGTTCGAGGATGAACTGGTGTTGAGCGTGAGCCTGAGCAGCAGCCAGTTCAACATGCCCAACCTGGCGAGCCAACTGCAGCAGGTACTCGACCGACATGGGTTGCAGGGGCGCCAGTTGGAGGTGGAAATCGGCGAGGACAGCCTGATGCATAACCTCGACGCGTCCGCCAAGCAGTTCAAGTTACTGCGCGCGGTGGGGGTACGCATCGCCCTGGATGACTTCGGTTCCGGCCACTGCTCCCTGGCCCATCTGCGCGACCTGCCATTCGACACGCTCAAGCTGGACCGCCAATTGGTCGCGGGCCTGCCGGGCTCGACGCGGGATGCGGCGATGGCCCGCAGCATTATCGAGTTGTGCGGGCATTTCGGCGTGCTGGTAGTCGCCGAGGGTGTAGAGACGCTGGAGCAAGCCCAGTGGCTCAAGGCCAATGGTTGCCCGTTTGTCCAGGGGCCATGGGCGGCCCCACCGTTGATGGCCGGGGCGGTGGTCGACTGGTTGCGCGCCCGTTCCTGCTGAATTCGCTACACTGGCGCCCATTCGAACCCTGTTGCAGACCTCAATGACCGCGCTGAAATACCTCCAGGCCTATCCCGCTGCCCTTCAGGAGCAAGTGCGCCAACTGATCGCCAAGGACCAGTTGGGCGCCTACCTGGAGCAGCGTTACCCCGAACGTCACGCCGTGCAGAGCGACAAGGCCCTGTATGCCTACGCGCTGGCCTTGAAGCAGGAGCACCTGCGCAACGCGCCGGCTATCGACAAAGTGCTGTTCGATAACCGCCTCGACCTGACCCACCGTGCCCTCGGCCTGCACACCACGATTTCGCGGGTGCAGGGCGGCAATCTGAAGTCCAAGAAAGAAATCCGGATCGCCGCGCTGTTCAAGGAAGCCGCCCCGGAATTTCTGCGCATGATCGTGGTACACGAACTGGCGCACTTCAAGGAATCGGACCACAACAAAGCGTTCTACAAACTCTGTGAGTACATGATGCCGGGCTACCATCAGGTGGAATTCGACCTGCGCGTGTACCTCACGTATCGCGACCTGCAGGGCAAACCCTGACTTTCCAAGGCGGTTGACCATGGATGTGAGCAAGACCAAGAGCAGCTTCTACCGCCGCCTGTACGTGGCGTATCTGATCGACAGCCAGCAGGCCAGCAGCGTGCCGGCGCTGACCGAGGTGACGGGCATGCCCCGGCGCACCGCGCAGGACACGATTGCGGCATTGGCGGATCTGGATATCGTCTGCGAGTTCGAGCAGGAAGACGGCGCGCGCAATCATGCGGGGTGCTATCGGATTCGCGACTGGGGCGCGATCGATCGGCGGTGGATCGAGGCGAATCTGGCGTCGATCAAACAGGTCTTGGGTTATCCCTGAGGCTTGGCGGTCGCTGGGCTGACGCGATGGGGCCATCAGGCGCGCCGCATGCCGATGTGCGGAATGTCGTCCTCAAGGTATTCCTCACCCGCCACCAAAAAACCATACCGCGCGTAATACCCCTGCAAATGCGCCTGGGCTGAGAGAAAGATCGGCGTCTCTGGCCAGATATCGTCAATCTGCTTGAGCGTTTCTTCCATCAGCAGATGCCCCAGCCCGGTGCCGCGTGCCATCGGTGCCACGATCACCCGGCCGATCACCACATCCCCGGCCTGGGTCTCCGGGTCCAGCAGGCGCAGGTAGGCCACCAGGTCATCGCCTTTCCAGGCCATCAGATGGTGGGTATCGCCTTGCAGGTCCTGCCCGTCGATGTCCTGGTAGACGCACTTTTGCTCGACAACGAAGACCTCGCTGCGCAGGCGCAGAATGGCGTACAGCTGCTCCTTGCCCAGGTCGTTGTGATGTTTGCAGACCCATTCGACTGTCATGGTGTGATTCTCTTGGAAGTGTCTGTCCCGGATAGTAAGCGCGGCGGGCACTTCTGTCTAAATCGGTTGTTTGGAACAGTGACGTCAATCTGCCATCATTGTATGCATTCAGCGGCGGGTTCTTTGTGTAATCTGAGCTACTGTTACATCCTCAGGTACCGCCTGAGCCAGGGCCACCGCCTGCCTGCCAAGGACTTTAAGCATGCCGCGATTTTCTCGTGCCGTTGCTTTGATTGGAATGTTGTTGCTGGCCCAGCCGGCATTCGCACAGCGTCTGCGCCTGGTGGCGGATGCCTGGCCACCCTTTACCGATGCCACCTTGATCAATGGCGGGCTGGCTACCGATATTGTCAGCACCGCCTTGGCCCGCGCCGGTTATGCCAGTGATTTCGAGCAGGTGCCCTGGGCTCGCGCGTTGATGGGCGTCGGCGATGGGCGCTACGACGTGGTGGTCAACGCCTGGTATGACGAGGCCCGCACGCGCCTGGGGCAGTTTTCTGCTGAATACCTGATCAACCGCCTGGTTTTTATCAAGCGTCGCGACGACCCGATCGAGTTCCAGAACCTTGAGCAACTGCACGACTATCCCATCGCCGTGGTGCGGGGGTATGCGTATTCCGCGGCGTTCGACCAGGACACGCAGTTACAGAAAGTCCCGGTACACAACTTCGCCATGGCGGTGCGGATGCTCGTTGCGCGCCGGGTACGCCTGACGGTGGAGGACGAATTCGTTGCCCGTTATTACCTGGCGCAGGAGTCGGCGCGGGTGCGCAATGCGGTGGAGTTTTTGCCGCAGCCGTTGAGTGAAAACAGCCTGCATATTCTGGTCAGCCTGAAGAACCCCGAGCATGAGCAGATCGTTGCCGGTTTTGACCGCGAGATTGCCAAGATGAAGGCCGACGGCAGTTATGCGCGGTTGATGAAGCAGCACGGCATGTAGTGGCCTACGCCGCGCTGATGTCTTTGATCAGGTGGGCCGCCAGGGTGCGCAACGGCCCCAACTGCCGGCAAATCAACGCCAGTTGCGTCTGCACCAGACGTTGCCCCTCATCGATCTCGTCCGGCATCTGTTCCAGCTCCGCAGCCAAGGCTTCCTCGGCATCGCTCTGAATCGAGATCGGCTGTTTATTGGCCAGCCCCGTGGCGATTTCGTCGATGCTCGCCGCCAGGGTTTTCCCCGCGCCGTCGATCAAGTGCTCGCGCACGTCGGCCGGCAGTTGGGTTTCGCGGTGCGCGCCGAGCCCCGACAGGTAGCTGAGCAAGGTGTGGGACAGCACCAGGAAGCGGAAGCCCACGTCGGCCTCCTTACGGAACTGCCCCGGCTCCATCAGCATATTCGCCAGGGTGGTGGACAGCGCCGCGTCGGCGTTGTGCGCGTTGCGTCGGGCCAGGCGGTAAGCCAGGTCGTCGCTTTTGCCGGCGGCGTATTGCTGCATGATTTGGCGCAGGTAGATGCTGTTGCAGGTCAGGGTATTGGCCAGCACTTTGTTCAGGCGCCGGCCTTGCCAGTCCGGCAGGAACAGGAACACGGTCAGGCCGGCAATCACGCTGCCGATCAAGGTGTCGAACAGGCGTGGCAGGAACAGCCCGTAGCCATCGCCCACCTGGTTGAAGCAGAACAGCACCATCAGGGTGATCGCCGCGGTGGCCAGGGTGTAGCGGGTGGTGCGGTTGATAAAGAACACCAGGCCCGCCGCGATGGCGAACATCGACTGCACCAGGGCGCTGGGGAACAGGTCGAACAGCGCCCAGGCCACGGTGAGCCCGATGGCCGTGCCGATGATCCGCTGGCCGAGCTTGCGCCGGGTGGCGCCGTAGTTGGGCTGGCAGACGAACAGGGTGGTGAGGATGATCCAGTAGCCCTGGGAAGCGTGGATCGCATGCAGGGTGCCATAGCCGATGGTCAACGCCAGGGCCAGGCGCAAGGCGTGGCGGAACAGCAGCGAAGTCGGCGTGAGCTGGGTGCGCAGGCGCGTCCACATTTCCTTGAGGTTGCGTGGGGCGCGGTCAAGCAGGTTGCTGTCGCTGGCGTCGGCCAGGGCGTCCGGGTTGCTCGCGTCGCCCAGCAGGCGGTCGAGGGTCGACAGGTTGGCCGCCAGCGCACGCAAGGAACGCAGCAGGCCGCGCCAGGCCGGGTTGCTCTGGATGCGCAGGTGTTCCATGGAGGCGTTCAGGTCGCCCAAGGCTTCGGCGAAGCTGGCGTCATAGATGAACGGCTGGCGCAGTTGGATCGATTCGGCCAGGGCCTCGCAGGCCTTGCCTTGCTGGCGCAGCAGGCGCTGGCAGCGGAACAGCACATCGCTGTGGAAGAAGGCCTCGGCCAGGGCGTTGTAGGGATAGTGCGACGAGCTGGCGCGTTCGTGGATGTCCTGGGCCAGGAAATACAGCTTGAGGTAACGACTGACCTTGGAGCCCGGCCGGCCATTGCCGACGCGGTGCAGGATGATTTCCTTCGCCGCATTCAGCGCGGCCACCACCCGGCCGTTTTGCTGAGCCAGCTCCAAGCGGCGCGCTTCCACGTCCAACTGGCGGATCGGCTCGAACAGCGACGATTTGAGCTTGAGGTAATGCCCCAACTCGCGAAACAACCGCGCCAGGCTCTGCTGCACCGGCTGGTTGGAAAACAGCACCTGCCACAGCACCGACAGCGCACCGTACCAGGCGGCGCCGGCCACCAGCAGCAGCGGTTCGTGCCAGAAATCCGTGACGGCACCGCCGCGCTGGTCCACGCCGATCATGGTGTAGACCGACAGGATCAAGGTGGCCGACGCAATCGCGCCATAACGCTCACCGAGGGCGCCGAGCATGGTCAGGCCGAAACTCGCCAGGGCCAGGGCGACCGCGAAGGCCCAGGGGTAGGGGAACAACAGCTCCACCGACAGCGCGGCAATGCTGAAACACACCAGCGTCACCGCCAGGGCGTTGAGGCGGCCTTGCCAACTGTCGTCGGTCTCGGCCAGGGCACTGGCGATAATCCCCAGGAACAGCGGGATCAGCAGTGTCATTTCATCCTGATACCAGCACAGCGTCATGCTGCCGGTGAGGGCGATGAATACCCGAACGCTGTAACTGAATTTATCCAGTGCCCATAGGCGCCGCATGGACTGCTTGAACGAGGTCGATGACATGAAGGCTGGAGTCTTCCGGGACGATGCCGCTAAATTGAGCTATCAAGGACGCTGCGGCAAGGGTGGTGATCACATCACTGCACAAAATTTCTCCCGGGCACACTGAAAATCAAAATGTGGGAGGGGGCTTGCCCCACCTCCCACATTTTTACCGCGTTGTGTCAGACGTATTGCGCGGCGGCGTAGCCCGACGCCCAGGCCCACTGAAAGTTGAAGCCGCCGAGGTGGCCGGTCACATCCAGCACTTCACCGATGAAGTACAAGCCCGGGCTTTTCAGCGATTCCATGGTCTTGGACGACACTTCCCGCGTATCCACGCCGCCCAGCGTCACTTCGGCGGTGCGATAACCTTCGGTGCCTGCCGGTACCAATTGCCAGCTCGCCAGTTTTTGCGCGATGTCGGCCAGTTCGGCGTGGGTGTACTGCTTCATCGGCTTGGACACGAACCAGGTTTCTGCCAGCAGGTTGGCCATCTTCTTGGTGAAGATTTCACCCAGCAGGGTTTTCAGCTCGCTGTTGGGGCGCTCGGCTTGTTGCTGTTGCAGCCAGGCGTGGGCGTCGTGGTCGGGCAGCAGGTTGATCTCGACCGTGTCGCCGGACTCCCAATAGGAGGAAATCTGCAGAATCGCCGGCCCGCTCAGGCCGCGATGGGTAAACAGGAGGTTCTCGCGAAAGCTCTGGCCGTTGCAGCTGACCAGGCAATCGACCGACGTGCCGGATAACTCGCCGCACAGCTCCTTGAGCTGGTCGGTGATGGTGAACGGCACCAGCCCGGCGCGGGTCGGCAGCAGTTCGTGGCCGAATTGCCTGGCCACCTGGTAACCGAAGCCGGTCGCGCCGAGGGTCGGGATCGACAGGCCGCCGGTGGCGATCACCAGGGATTCGCAGCGCAACTCGCCCAGGGTGGTCTGCAACTGGTAGCCGCTGTCGAGCTTGGTGATGGTTTCGATCGAGGTGTCCAGGTGCAGGCTCACGCCGGTCTGGATGCACTCGTCGAGCAGCATGCCGAGGATGTCGCTGGATTTGTTATCGCAGAACAACTGGCCGAGCTTCTTCTCGTGGTACGGCACGCCGTGCTTGGCCACCAGGCCGATGAAGTCCCATTGGGTATAGCGGGCCAGGGCGGACTTGCAGAAGTGCGCGTTGTGCGAGAGGAAGTTCGCCGGTTCGGTGTACATATTGGTGAAGTTGCAGCGACCGCCGCCGGACATCAGGATCTTCTTGCCGGCCTTGTTCGCGTGGTCGATCAGCATCACCTTGCGCCCACGTCCGGCGGCGGTCAGAGCACACATCAAGCCTGCGGCGCCGGCGCCAATGATCACAACTTCGGTCGAGCGCACAACGGTGTCCTCATCTATGAATCAGTACGATCCCTGTAGGAGCGAGCTTGCTCGCGAAAACCCCATAGACGACACGGGCTACCTGATAGCGCTGCGTGATCGTTGAGGTTTTTCGCGAGCAAGCTCGCTCCTACAAGGGTGGTGGGTTTTTTACAGGATCCGCACGCGCAGCGAGCGGCCTTTGATCTTGCCGTCGTTCAGGCGCTGCAGCGCCTGCTTGGCGACGCTGCGTTCCACGGCCACAAACGCCTGGAAATCGAAGATCGCGATCTTGCCGACCTGGGCCCCCGGAATGCCGGCTTCACCGGTCAGTGCGCCGAGGATATCGCCCGGACGGACCTTGTCTTTACGGCCGGCGGCGATACACAGGGTGCTCATCTGCGGCAGCAGCGGGCCACCGCTCTGTGGCTTGAGGTTGTCCAGTTGGTCCCAGTTCAGCGGCGACTTCTGCAGTTGCTCGATGGCTTGGGCGCGGTGTGCTTCGGATGGCGCCACCAGGCTGATGGCTATCCCGGTCTCACCGGCACGGCCGGTGCGGCCGACGCGGTGGATGTGGATTTCCGAGTCGCGGGCCAGCTCGACGTTGATCACCATGTCCAGCGAGTCGATGTCCAGGCCGCGGGCAGCGACGTCGGTGGCGACCAGTACCGAGGTGCTGCGGTTGGCGAACATCGCCAGCACCTGGTCGCGGTCACGCTGTTCCAGGTCGCCATGCAGGCCGACGGCGGAGATGCCTTTGGAGGTCAGGTGGTCGACGGTTTCCTGCACTTGCTGCTTGGTGAAACAGAACGCCACGCACGAGGCCGGGCGGAAATGCGCGAGGACTTTGGTGACGGCCTCCATGCGTTCTTCCGGCGAGATCTCGTAGAAACGCTGCTCGATCTGCTCATCGGAGTGAAACGCTTCGGCCTTCACTTGCTGCGGCGCGCGCATGAATTTCGAGGCCAACTGCTTGATGCTCACCGGGTAGGTGGCCGAGAACAGCAGAGTCTGGCGACGGGCCGGGGTCTTGCTGATGATGTCTTCGATGGCGTCGTAGAAACCCATGTCGAGCATGCGGTCGGCTTCGTCGAGGATCAGCGTGTTCAAACCGTCGAGCACCAGCGAACCCTTGCGCAGGTGTTGCTGGATGCGGCCCGGGGTGCCGACGATGACGTGGGCGCCATGTTCCAGGGAGGCGATCTGCGGGCCGAGGGACACGCCGCCGCACAGGGTCAGCACCTTGATGTTGTCTTCGGCGCGGGCCAGGCGACGGATTTCCTTGGCCACCTGGTCGGCCAGCTCGCGGGTCGGGCACATCACCAGGGCCTGGCAGCCGAAGTAGCGCGGGTTGATCGGGTTCAGCAGGCCGATGCCGAACGCAGCCGTCTTGCCGCTGCCGGTCTTGGCCTGGGCAATCAGGTCCAGCCCCTTGAGGATCACCGGCAAGCTCTGCGCCTGGATCTGCGTCATCTCGGCATAACCCAGCGAGTCGAGGTTAGCCAGCATGGCGGCGGAGAGCGGCAACGTATTAAAAGCGGTGGCGATGGTGGTCACGGGACTGGCTCTGCAAAAACAAAATGTCGCGCAGTGTAGCAGTCCCGTGGGATTTTCCCTGCAAGTTCTCGACGAGACGCCTGCTAGTGTTCGATGTCGTGTTCGCGGCTGCCGATGCGTTTGCCGTCTTTTGGCGACAGTTGCAGGAAGATCGCCGCCGCCAGCATTGCCATGATGCCCACGGTGAGGAAGGTCAGTTGGAAGGCGCCGAGTACCGTGCTCACGCCGTCATTGCCCGATTCGGCGGTGAACCCGCCGAGCAGCGCACCGGCGCAGGCTACGCCGAGGCTCAGGGACAGTTGTGCCACCACCGACAGCAAGCTGTTGCCGCTGCTGGCCTGGGCATCGTCGAGGTCGATCAGGGTAACGGTGTTCATCGCGGTGAACTGCAAGGAGTTGATCGCCCCGAGTATCGCCAGCATGCCCAGCAGCAGCGGGTAGGGCGTCTGTTCGCTGACCAGGCCCATGCTCGCCAGCATCAGGCCTAAGGCCAGGGTGTTACCGGTCAACACCACGCGGTAGCCCAGGCGTTCGATCAGCGGCCGTGCAACCGACTTGGCCAGCATCGCCGCCGCCGCCAGGGGCAGCATGCTCATCCCGGCCTGGGACGGTGAATAGCCCAAGGCCACCTGCAACAGCAACGGCACCAGAAACGGCAAGGCGCCGCTGCCCAGGCGTGCGAACAGGTTGCCCAGGATGCCCACCGCAAAGGTACGGGTCTTGAACAGCGCCGGCGCAAACAGCGGGTTATCGATATGCCCGGCGCGCAGCCAATAGGCCGCCAGGCAGGCCAGCCCGCCGAACAGCAGCAACATCACCCGCAGGTGCGGCAGGTGCAATTCGCCCAGGCCTTCCATGGCGATGGTGATCAACACCATCGCCGCGCCGAACAGCAGGAAGCCGATGCCGTCGAACCGCGTGCGCTCGCTGCCGCGCAGGTCGGGGATCAGTTTCCACACGGCGTAGCAGCCGATCATGCCCACCGGCAGGTTGATCAGGAAGATCCAGTGCCAGGTCAGGTATTGCACCATCCAGCCGCCCATGGTCGGGCCGAGCAACGGACCGAGCAGGCCGGGGATGGTGATGAAGCCCATGATCCGCACCAGCTCGGAGCGCGGATAAGCGCGCAGCACCACCAGCCGGCCGACCGGCAGCATCAGCGCACCGCCCAGGCCCTGGACCACCCGCGCGCCGACGAGCATGGTCAAGCTGCTGGACAGCGCGCACAGCAGCGAGCCGATGCTGAACAGCATGATCGCGCCAAAGAAGATCTTCTTGGTGCCGAAGCGGTCGGCGATCCAGCCCGACGCCGGGATCAGCAAGGCGACGGTGAGCATGTAGGCGATCACCACCCCTTGCATGCGCAGCGGGTTTTCCGCGAGGTCCCGGGCCATCGCCGGCAGTGCCGTGTTGAGAATCGTCCCATCCAGCGATTGCATGAAGAAGGCAATCGCGACCACCCAGGGGAGCCAGCGGGCGGTCTTGGCATCGAGAGGGGCGCGATTTGGCATGGGATCCCTTTTGTTAGGAGGCTATGTGTCGGCGATTATGCGCCATTCGTCGCTCCTTTTCCCACTGAAGGTTCGTCCACATCCGACAACATCGCGTGCTCACCCACCAGAAAATCCAGCAGCGCGCGATGTACCGCCCGCGCCGCTTCGCGGGACTCCAGGTCGAGCAGATGCCCGGTATGTTCGGCGACGGCAAAGCTGCTGCGGCCTACGTAGTGCTGGAACAGTCGGGCCTCGGCGGCCGGGGTGTATTCGTCCAGCGTGCCGTTGAGGAAATGCACCGGCGTTTCGATCCGGCTGAGCTGTGGCAGGTAGTTGCCATCGCCCAGCGCCAGCACCTGATGGATATGAAAGCGCGCCTGGCGGTATTCGGTGGTGGCCATGTTCGACAGGTGCCGATGGTTATTGCGCTTGAGTCGCGGCGACAGGTATTTGCCCACGGTGTCGTTGAGCAAGTGGCCGACGGCGGATTTGTCGTCGGCTTCGATCAGCACGCGCACCCGCTCCACATAGTCGAGCATCGCCTGGTTGAGGTTCGGCGCCAGCGCCATCACCACCGAGCTTTCGATGGAGGGCGGGTTGTGTGCCAGGGTCAGCAGCGTGGAGATGCCGCCCCATGAGGCCGACACCAGGTGGTTGACCTGGAAGCGCTCCACCAGCGCCCGCAGGATTTGCACTTCGTCGTCCTTGGTCACCAGGTCCAGGTCGGTGTTGTGCTCGCGTGAATAGCCTGAGAACGGTAAATCGAACAGCAGCACATTGAAATGCTCGGCCAGGCATTTACTGGTGCGGGCGAAGGAGCGCGTGGTGGATAGCGCGCCATTGACCATCAGCACGGTTTTCTTTTGCGGATGGTGACCTAGTTGCTCAACATGAACGTTGTAGTGCTTGAACAGCTTTTCTATGACAAAACTTCCATGGTTCATGTCAATGCTCCAGCTTGCCTTTTCCCGGGCGAGGTCATGCATCACGTGCGGGCACGTGGGTTAGGTGGCGGGGTGCCACTAACCGTTATAACGGGGTTTTTTACAGGCGACAACCGGCCTTGGGCGGGCGGTGAGAGAGGTCTGATTTAGCTGTAGGACATGTCGAAACAAGACGTCTGAAATCAACACAAAACAATGTGGGAGGGGGCCCCTCCCACAAGCAGACTACTGTCGGTCAGAGGGTCAGGGTCAGGCGCTTGACCAATGCCCCCGGCAACAGATTGGACGCGGTGTTGCGCTGGCTGTAGGTACTGGCCGACAGCAACAGTTCGCGCTCTGCGGTCAGCGCTTCGAGTTGTGAGCCGAGCAGGCTGTAGACGCTGTCATCGAAGCGCATGGTGCTGACCGGCGCCTTGATCTCGCCGTCTTCCACCCAGAACGTGGCGAACCGCGTCATGCCGGTCAGGCGCGCTGCCGGCAGGTCGGAGTAGTTCAGGTACCACAGGTTGCTGATGTACAGCCCGGTGCCCAATTGCTTGAGGATATCGGCCTGGGCCAGGCTGCCCGCCGCCATCTGCAACGCGCTGGGGGACTCGTCGCTGCTGGCGCCGTTGGTGCTGAGGCCGTATTCGGCGGCGCTGCGCGAATTGACCAGTTGGCCGGCGCCCTGGCCGGCGTTGATCAGCGTGACGTCACTGCACGGGTAGCCTTCGCTGGAGAACGCCGGGCTCAGCGAGCCGCTGATGTGCTCATCCACCGTCACCAGCGTGCTCAACGACTGCTCGCCGGCATACAGCCGCTGTAGCGAGCTGCTTTTGCTGGCGATGGCCTGGGCGGAAAAACCGCCCCAGGTGATGATGCTGATGATTTCTTCCAGGGCCGCCGGCGCCAGGTAGGCGCGGTACTCGCCGGGCGCCAGCTTGTGCAGTGGCCGTCCGAGGAATTCCAGCTGTTCGCGAGCCTGCTGGAAGCGGCGGGCGAACTCGGCGCTGTTCCATTCATTGCCGGCGTAACTGGCTTTGACCGCTTCGCCGTTGGCGTGGAACAGGCTGAAGTCGAAGTTGAAACTATTGGCCTGATGCCAGCCGAACGCGCCGTCCGAACTGGCGAAGCCACGGCTGATCGGGCCAGCGGCGTAGAAACCGACCAGATCGACGCCGTGTGCCGCCTGGCTGATGTCTTCCAGCACCTGGCCCAGCTCGGGCAGCGGCCGGGCCTGTTCGTTTTGGCTCTGCCAGGCGTTGTGGTTCAGCAACAGGTACGGATCGTGCGGCAGCAACGGCAAGGTTTCGCGCAGCTGTTGCAGGCCAGCGGCGAGGCGCTGGCGGTCCAGCGCCGGCTCGCCGCCGAGGGTGATGCCGAGGTCGGCGTGGCGGCCATCGTTGATCAGTTTGAGGGTCAGGCTGGCTTGTTGCACCTGCCCGGCCTGACGCACCTTGGCATGGTTGAAACGCACGAATTCGGACGATTCCGCGGCGTAGCCCAGGTGAAATTGTTCTTTGTCGGTGAGGGCCTGCTTGAGCCACTCCACCAATGCCTTGAAGTTGTTCATCAGGCGTCTCCCCCAAATACGTCGACATGGCTGAATACACAGGCGGGCGAGGCATGGCCGACGCGGATCACTTGGTTGGGCTCGCCTTTGCCGCAGTTCGGCGTGCCCAACACCTGGAAGGTGCTGGCGTCGCCCACGGCGCTGAGCTTGCGCCAGAACTGCGCGGAAATGGCGCGGTAGTTGGGGTTTTTCACCACGCCTTTGAGTTCGCCGTTTTCGATCAACTGGCCCCATTCGCAACCGAACTGGAATTTATTGCGCGCGTCGTCGATGGACCACGAACGGTTGGTCGACATCAGGATGCCGTGTTCGATGCCGCCGATCAGTTGCGCCAGGTTCTGGTCGCCGGCCTCGATGTTCAGGTTGGCCATGCGGTCGATCGGCGGGCGGTTCCAGCTGCTGGCGCGGCTGTTGGCGACGCCGCTCATGCCCGCGCGAAATTGCGACAACGCCCCGCCCAGCGGTTTGAGCAGCAGCCCCTCGCGGATCAGGAATTGTTTGCTGGCCGGGGTGCCGTCGTCGTCGTGGCCGTAGCTGGCCAGTTGTTCGGGGATGTCCGGGTCGAAGGTCACGTTGAGCAGTTTGGAGCCGTATTGCAGGTGGCCGAAGTCGCTGGCCTTCACAAAACTGGTGCCGGCGTAATTGCGCTCGTCACCGAGGATGCGGTCGAGTTCCAGCGGATGGCCGATTGATTCGTGGATCTGCAGGATCATCTGGTCGGGCATCAACAGCAGGTCGCGCGGGCCCTGCGGCGTGTTCGGCGCCAGCAGCAGTTGCAGGGCTTCGTCGGCGATGCGCGGCGCGGCGCCGACCAGGCCGAAGCGCTCGATCACATCAAACCCGCCTTGCTGGCCGAAGTTACTGCCGCCGAGGGTGCGCGACTGGCTGTCGTTGCCGTCGTAGGCCGTGACGTTGACGCCAGGGAACACAAAACGCTGGGCCTGGCGCAGTTCCGCGCCGGCGCTGTTGAGGTAGATCTGTTCGACGTGGCTCAGGCCGAGGCTGACTTCCCAGTTCACCAGGCGCTCGTCCCGGGGCACGGCTGCGGATTCAGCGCCGAGCAATTGGTAGCAGTCGCTCAAGGAGGGGAAGGCTTGCTCAAGGTGGGGCGACAGGTAATCGGCGACGTCGCTGGACACGCGTTGCTCGCGCAGGTCGAGCAGGGCGTGGGGTTTTATCAAGCGTGCTTGCTGTTCGGCACGCTCGAGCGCAGCTTGCAGGCCGGGCAGGGAAATATCGTGGGTCGCGGCGTAGGTTTCGACACCGTTGACGCGCACGGTGAGCATGGCGCCTTCATCGTGGTTCAGGTGCGGCGGTGCGGCGACGTTCTTGCGCACCGACAGGTAGTGGCCGGATTCGCGCACGTAACGCAGGGAGAAAAACTCGGCGGTGGTGCGCAGGGCACTGAAATGCTTTTTGAGTGTGGCGTGGTGTTCGAACATGGGGCCTTCCTTGTGGGCGGCTCAGCGCGGGCAGACGAACAGAGTAGGCCTGGGCTGGGGAGCGGATCAAGGAGAGTGTAGGCGTAAGGTTTGCGGTGTTGGGTCGGGCCCTATCGGGGGCAAGCCCCCTCCCACACTTCGATTTGTGAATACATTCAAAATGTGGGAGGGGGCTTGCCCCCGATGCGGGCGACACGGTCTTCCAGTTACTGCGCAGTCGGCCCCACTTCACGCATCGGCTTGCCCCGCACCGGCGCATCGCCTGCCACGTAGTAGTCCGCGGTGCTGCGCGGCAGTGGCTTGCGGCCACGGATCTTGTCGGCGATTTTCTCGGCGATCATGATCGTCGGCGCGTTCAGGTTGCCGGTGGTGATGATCGGCATGATCGACGCATCGACCACCCGCAGGCCCTGCATGCCATGCACGCGGCCTTCGCCATCCACCACGGCCATCTCGTCGTTGCCCATCTTGCACGAGCAGGACGGGTGGAACGCGGTCTCGGCGTGTTCGCGGATGAACTGGTCGAGTTGCTCGTCGGTTTGCACCTCGATGCCCGGGCTGATTTCGCGGCCACGGAACGGGTCGAGCGCCGGCTGCTGCATAATTTCGCGGGTCAGGCGGATGCCATCGCGAAATTCCTGCCAGTCCTGCTCGGTGGCCATGTAGTTGAAGAGAATGCTCGGGTAGTCCCGTGGGTTCTTCGACTTCAATTGCACGCGGCCACGGCTCGGCGAACGCATGGAGCCCATGTGCGCCTGGAAACCATGCTCTTTCACACCGTTGCTGCCGTTGTAGTTAATCGCCACCGGCAGAAAGTGATACTGGATGTTCGGCCAATCGAAGTCTTCCCGGGTACGGATAAAACCGCCCGCTTCGAACTGGTTGCTGGCGCCGATGCCGGTGCCGTTGAACAGCCACTCGGCACCGATGGCCGGTTGGTTGTACCAGAGCAGCGACGGGTACAGCGACACCGGTTGGGTGCAGGCATATTGCAGGTACAGCTCAAGGTGGTCCTGCAGGTTTTCGCCGACGCCGGGCAGGTCGTGGACCACCGGGATGTCGAGGCTTTCGAGCAGTTTGGCCGGGCCGACGCCGGAGCGTTGCAGCAGTTGCGGCGAGGCGATGGCGCCGCTGCACACCAGCACTTCTTTACGCGCACGGGCTTCGACGCGTTCTTCGGCGGCGCCGATCAGGTAACGCACGCCGACCGCACGCTTGCCTTCGAACAGCACTTTGTCGGTCAGGGCATGGGTGACGATGGTCAGGGTGGAACGCTTTTTAGCCGTGTCCAGATAACCGCGCGCAGTGCTGGCGCGCCGTCCGTTTGGCGTGACGGTACGGTCCATCGGGCCGAAGCCTTCCTGCTGGTAGCCGTTCAAGTCTTCGGTACGCGGGTAACCGGCCTGTACGCCGGCTTCGACCATGGCGTGGAACAGCGGGTTGTTGCCGGCCTTGGGCGTGGTCACGCTGACCGGGCCGTCGCCGCCGTGGTAGTCGTTGGGGCCGATGTCGCGGGTTTCGGCTTTACGGAAATACGGCAGGCAGTCGAGGTAGGTCCAGTCTTCCAGGCCGGGCAGTTTCGACCAGTTGTCGTAGTCCATGGCGTTGCCACGGATGTAGCACATGCCGTTGATCAGCGAGGAACCGCCCAGGCCCTTGCCGCGCCCGCATTCCATGCGACGGCCATCCATGTGCGGCTCTGGATCGGTCTCGTAGGCCCAGTTGTAGCGACGACCCTGCAGCGGGAACGCCAGGGCGGCGGGCATCTGGGTGCGGAAGTCGAGACGGTAATCCGGGCCGCCGGCTTCCAGCAGCAGGACGGTGACGCCTTCGTCTTCGGTCAGACGGGTCGCCAGGGTGTTACCGGCGGAGCCGGCACCCACAATGATGTAGTCGTATTCTTGGGACATTGAATGCACCCTCTTTGAAGTGTGGTCAGGTCGGGCCTCATCGGGGGCAAGCCCCCTCCCACCTTTGAAGGTATTCACAATTCAAATGTGGGAGGGGGCTTGCCCCCGATAGCGGCCTCACAGGCAACGCAAGGCCCAGGCTTAGAACACCGAGGCGTAATCGCCCAACTCGACCTGTACCGATTTGATGCGGGTGAAGTTGTTCAGCGAGCTGATCCCGTTCTCACGGCCCACGCCCGACTGTTTGTAGCCACCGACCGGCATTTTCGCGTCGGACTCGCCCCAGGCATTGATCCAGCAGATGCCCGCTTCCAGTTGATGAATCACGCGGTGGGCGCGGTTCAGGTCCTTGGTCACCAGGCCGGCGGCGAGGCCGAAGTCGGTGTCGTTGGCGCGGCGGATCACTTCTTCTTCAGTCTCGTAGGTGAGGATGCTCATCACCGGGCCGAAGATTTCTTCACGGACGATGGTCATTTCGTCGGTGCAGTCGGTGAACACGGTCGGGGCAACAAAGGCGCCTTTGGCGAAGTCGCCGTCGGTCAGGCGGTCGCCGCCGCACAGCACGCGAGCGCCTTCGGCCTTGCCCTTGGCGATGTAGCCGAGCACGCTTTCCATGTGGGCGAAGCTGACCAGCGGGCCGAAGTTGGTGTTGTCGTCCTGCGGGTCGCCGATGCGGATGCGCGCAACACGTTCGGCGATCTTGGCTTCGAACGCGGCTTGCAGGTGCTTGGGCACGAACACGCGAGTACCGTTGGTGCAGACCTGACCGGAGCTGTAGAAGTTGGCCATCATCGCGATGTCGGCGGCGCGGTCCAGGTCGGCGTCTTCGAACACGATCAGCGGCGATTTGCCGCCCAGTTCCATGGTCACTTCCTTGAGCGAAGAGCTGGAGGCGCTGGCCATGACTTTCTTGCCGGTGTCGGTGCCGCCGGTGAACGAGACTTTCTCGATGCGCGGGTGCTCGGTCAGCCAGGTGCCGACTTCGCGGCCGCTGCCGGTCAACACGTTGAACACACCGGCCGGAACGCCGGCTTCGGTGTAGATCTCCGCCAGTTTCAGGGTGGTCAGCGAGGTGACTTCGCTGGGTTTGAAGATCATCGCGTTACCGGCGGCCAGGGCCGGTGCGGATTTCCACAGGGCGATCTGGATCGGGTAGTTCCACGCGCCGATACCGGCGACCACGCCCAGCGGCTCGCGGCGGGTGTAGACGAACGAGGTGTCGCGCAGCGGGATCTGCTCGCCTTCGATGGCTGGCACCAGGCCCGCGTAATATTCCAGCACGTCGGCGCCGGTGACGATGTCGACGTACTTGGTTTCGGAGAAGGATTTACCGGTGTCCAGGGTTTCCAGGGCGGCCAGTTCGTCATTGCGCTCGCGCAGGATGTCGACGGCACGACGCAGGATGCGCGAACGCTCCATGGCGGTCATGGCGGCCCAGATTTTCTGGCCTTTTTCAGCGCTGACCACGGCACGTTCAACGTCATCGAACGTTGCACGTTGCACTTGGGCGAGAACTTCACCGTTAGCCGGGTTGATGGCTTCGAAGGTGGCATCGCTGCCAGCGTCGCTGTAGCCGCCGTCAATGTAGAGTTTTTGCAGGTCGAAACGGGCCATAAAGTCCTCGCAAGTGCATAAGTGGTTGGCGTTAACCACTGAGGGGTGGCCAATAAGAGTCTGGCAACACCGATCAGTGGAGGTTCAGGGGTTGAGCGGTTATGTGTGCTCTAACTCACCTGCTTGGCCAATTGGAAATCCATGTATTCGTAAGCGATCCGTTGCGCCTGCGCCGTGTCGAATTCATCTCCCGACAGGGCGCCGCGCAACCACAAACCGTCGATCAAGGCCGCCAGGCCTCGGGCTGCGCTGCGTGCATCCGGCAGCGGCAACACGCGGCGGAACTGGCAGCACAGGTTGGAATACAGGCGGTGATCGTTGATCCGCTGCAACCTGTGCAAAGACGGGTGGTGCATGCTGGTCGCCCAGAAGGCCAACCAGGTTTTCATTGCCGGGCCGTTGACCTGGCTGGCGTCGAAGTTGCCGCCGATGATCACTTGGAGGTGCGCCCGTGGCGTGTCCTCCGTCAACGCTTGTCGCCGTTCGTGGACGTTCTCGATCAGCACATTCATCAAGTACCGCATCGTGGCCGCGATCAGGCCGTTCTTGTCCTTGAAGTAGTGACTGATGATGCCGTTCGAAACGCCGGCCAAACGGGCGATCAGCGCAATGCTGGCATCTCCCATTCCGACTTGATCGATGGCCGTCAGCGTGGCTTCGATCAGTTGTTGGCGGCGTATGGGTTGCATACCGACCTTGGGCATGGAGTACCTCTCCTCAGGCCTGCCGGCGGGCGATGACGTCCGTCGACTCGATGGCCAGTCTATTTTGTTTTGATTGAACGTTCAATCAACAAAGAATAAGCTCTGCGACAAATGGTCGCTGCCTGCCGGTATTTCCTACAGGTAGGTGGCGACATCTGACACCTGTGAAAACCCTTGAAACAGGCCATTTCAGAGCCTGAACACTGCTTCGGCGGGCTCAAGAATTTTCGGGGTGTCTTTATAACACCCGTCCGTCGACTGCCGAAAAATCGATGAGCACGGGATCACCGCTGCCTTGTGTTTCTCTCTCGCACTGCCTGGAGCATCTGCGCCATGAGTTCTGCCTCTCTAATAAAAACCCCACCGGAAAAGGTGCGGGTCAACGGTTGTGTGTTCTACACCTCCACCGCACTGATTCTGTTGCTGACCGCCATTTTGATCATCGCCCCGCAAGAGGCCGGCCGGATGCTCGGCGTGGCGCAGGCGTGGTTATCGAAAAGCTTCGGCTGGTACTACATGCTGGTGATCGCCGCCTACCTGGTGTTCGTGGTCGGCCTGGCGTTTTCGTCCTACGGCAAGCTGAAGCTGGGCAGCAAGGACGACACCCCGGACTTCAGCTACGGCGCCTGGGCCGGCATGCTGTTTTCGTCGGGTATCGGCATCTCGTTGCTGTATTTCGGCGCATCGGAGCCGTTGGACCATTACTTCAACCCGCCCGAAGGCGCGGCCGCCAGCAACGGCGCGGCGCGCCAGGCGCTGCAATTGACCTTCCTGCACTGGGGCCTGCACGGCTGGGCGATCTATGCGCTGGTCGGCCTGGCCGTGGCGTACTTCGCGTACCGCCATAACCAGCCACTGGCCCTGCGCTCGGCGTTGTACCCGCTGGTGGGCGAGCGTTGGGTCAAAGGCGCGGCTGGCCATGCGGTGGACGGGTTCGGCATGTTCGTGACCCTGCTGGGCCTGGTGACCAACCTCGGTATCGGCGCGATGCAGGTGTCGTCCGGCCTGGAAAACCTGTTTGGCATGCAGCACAGCAACACCAACCTGCTGATCGTGATCATCGTGATGAGCACTGTGGCGACCATTGCCGCCGTGTCGGGGGTGGAGAACGGCATTCGTCGCCTGTCCAACCTCAACATCGTGTTGTTCAGCGGTTTGCTGATCTTCGTGCTGTTGTTCGGCCCGACCCTGCACCTGCTCAACGGCCTGGTGCAGAACACCGGTGACTACCTCAACGGCATCCTCCTGAAAACCTTCGACCTGTATGTGTACGAAGGCGACGCCGACAAGACCGAACGCTGGATGGGCCTGTGGACCCTGTTCTACTGGGCCTGGTGGATTTCCTGGGCGCCGTTCGTGGGCATGTTCATCGCACGGATTTCCCGGGGCCGCACAGTGCGTGAACTGGTGGCCGGCGTGCTGCTGATCCCGCTGGGCTTCACCCTGGCGTGGTTGTCGATCTTCGGTAACTCGGCGCTGGACCTGGTGTTGAACCAGGGCGCGGTGGCGTTGGGCAAGACGGCGCTGGAACAACCGTCGATGGCCATCTACCAATTGCTGGAGCATTACCCGGCGTCGAAAATCGTCATCGGCGTGTCGATCTTTGTCGGCTTCGTGCTGTTCCTGACCCCGGCGGACTCCGGCGCGGTGATGATGGCCAACCTGTCCTGCAAAGGCGGCAACGTGGACGAAGACGCGCCGCACTGGCTGCGGATCTTCTGGTCGGCGGTGATCACCCTGGTGACTATCGGCTTGCTGTTTGCGGGTAACTTCGAAGCCATGCAAACCATGGTGGTGCTGGCGGGGCTGCCGTTCTCGGTGGTGCTGATTGTCTTTATGTTCGGTTTGCACAAGGCGATGCGCCAGGACATGGCGACGGAACTGGAGCAGGCGCAATTGGCCGAGCGTGGCCGTCGTGGTTTCAGCGAGCGCTTGACCGCCCTGGACCTGCAACCGAGCCAGGCCACGGTGCAGCGCTTTATGGACAAGCACGTCACGCCGGCACTGGAAGACGCGACGAAGGCGTTGCGCGACCAGGGGTTGGACGTGCAGACCCTGTTGGGCAAATCCAAGCGTTGCATTGGTGTGCGTATCGAGATGGAAGAGGGCAACCCGTTTGTCTACGAAGTGAGCCTGGACGGCTACGCGGTGGCGTCGGACGAACTGCCCGAGGCGGAGCGCGCCCGTTACTACCGGGCCGAGGTGTACCTGCACAACGGGCCTCAGGAGTACGACCTGATGGGCTTCGCCCAGGAACAGATCACCCGGGACGTGCTCGATCAGTTTGAAAGCCATCGGCAGCTCCTTGGCCGTGTCTATAGCTGATGGTTGAAGCCTGGTGGTGTCCCCACTGACACCACTGGGGCAAAAAATGTGGGAGGGGGCTTGCCCCCGATTGCAGTGTGTCAGTCAGCTCATCTGTTACTGATACACCGCTATCGGGGGCAAGCCCCCTCCCACATTGGTTTTGCGGTGTTTGTTAGCCCAGGTTCTTGCCCAGCAGGGCATGGTAGAGCTCGCTGTCGCCAAGGATCCCCACCACCTGGTTGTTGTCGTGCAACACCAGCTTGTTGCCCGTCTGGTAGCGGATCTGCAGCGCATCGCGCATGCCGATATTCGAGTCCACCAGTGTCGGCAGGCGGCCCAGGCCTTCCACGGGTTGCCCCGGTGCCCAGTTCTGCAGGTTCATCACCGCGCCATTCTGGCGTGCGCCCCGGATGGTGTTGCCTTCGGCCAGGTCGAGCCACGAGTCGCCGCCCGGATCGAGGCACACCGAGCCGTTGATGCGTTTGCAGTTGTCCAGCGTCCGCATCAGGCTGCGCCCGCACAGCACGTTCAGCGGGTTGGTATGTGCGACGAAGGTACGCACATAATCGTCCGCCGGGTTCAGCACGATTTCTTCCGGCACGCTGTACTGGATGATCTTGCCGTCTTTCATGATCGCGATGCGGCTGCCGAGCTTGAGGGCTTCGTCGAGGTCGTGGCTGACGAACACGATGGTCTTGCTCAGCTTGCTTTGCAGCTCCAGCAACTCGTCCTGCAGGCCTTGGCGGATCAGCGGGTCGAGGGCGGAGAAGGGTTCGTCCATCAGCAGGATGTCGGCGTCCATCGCCAACGCCCGCGCCAGGCCGACGCGCTGCTGCATGCCGCCGGAGAGTTCGTCCGGCTTCTTGTTACGCCATTGGCTCAGGCCCACCAGTTCGAGCTTTTCGTCCACCAGCTTGCGCCGGTCTTTCTCCGGGCGGCCCTGCATTTCGAGGCCGAAGCTGATGTTCTCGCGCACGGTCAGCCAGGGCATCAGGGCGAACTTCTGGAACACCATGGCGATGCGTTTGGTACGCATCATTTTCAGCTCGGCCGGGGTGCAGGAGGCGATGTCGATCTGGCGCCCTTCATGCTCGACGAACAACTGGCCACGGCTGACGGTGTTGAGGCCGTTGATGCAGCGCAGCAGGCTCGACTTGCCGGAGCCCGACAGGCCCATCAGCACACAGATCTCGCCTTTTTCCACATCCAGGCTGGCTTTTTCAACGCCGACGATCTGGCCGGTCTTTTTCAGGATCTCGTTACGGCTCATGCCCTGGTCCAGCAGCTTGAGCGCTTCGCGTGGGTCTTTGGAGAAGATCACGTCGACATTGTCGAATCGGATAATGCTCATGCATCACCCCCTACTTTGGCGTCGGGTTGTTTGCAGATGCGGTCGAGCATGATGGCCAGCAGCACGATCGCCAGGCCGGCTTCAAAGCCCAGGGCGATGTCGGCGGTGTTCAGTGCGTTGACCACCGGCTTGCCGAGGCCGTCGGCACCCACCAGGGCGGCGATCACCACCATCGACAGCGACAGCATGATGCATTGGGTAATGCCGGCAGCAATGCTCGGCATGGCGTGGGGCAGTTCAATGCGCGAGAGCAATTGACGGCGCGAGCAGCCGAAGGCTTTGCCGGCGTCCATCAACTCTTGCGGTACATCACGGATACCCAGGTAGGTCAGGCGGATCGGCGCGGCAATCGCGAACACCACCGTGGAAATCAACCCGGGCACCACACCCAGCCCGAAGAGGGTCAGGGTAGGGATGAGGTAGACGAAGGTCGGTACGGTCTGCATCAGATCGAGCACCGGCCGCATCAGGGTGTAGAACATCGGTTTGTGCGCGGCAACAATGCCCAGCGGCACGCCGATGACCACGCAGACCAGGGTGGCGAACAGCACCTGCGCGAGGGTCTCCATGGTTTCCTGCCAGTACCCCAGGTTGAGGATCAGCAGGAAGGAGGCGATGACAAAAACAGTCAGGCCCCATTTACGTTGAATGAAGTGAGCCAGCAGCGCAATCAGACCGATCAATGCCAGCGGATTGAACCAGGTCAGCGCGAACGTCACGCCGTGGATCATCGTTTCCAGGGTCGATGCGATTGCGTCGAAGTAGTTGGCACCGTGTTGGGTCAACCATTCGACGAAGGCAGCGATGTACTGGCCTAGTGGGATTTTCTGTTCAGTCAGCATGGTAGTGAATGTCCACATGCGAAGGGGAAAACATCCCGGACCAGCGCACCAGCCCGGGTCAGCAGGGATTACTTGGCGAGGTAAGCTTTGACGGCCTCCAGACCTGGTTTGCCATCGACGGTGGTGACACCGGCAAGCCAGGTATCGAGCACTTGCGGGTTCTTCTTCAGCCAGGCCTTGGCCGCGGCGTCGGGTTTCATCTTGTCGTCCAGGACGTTACCCATCAGGGTGCTTTCCATGTTCAGGGTGAACGACAGGTTTTTCAGCAACTGGCCGACGTTGCTGCATTCCTGGGTGTAGCCCTTGCGCACGTTGGTGTAGATGGTGGCCTGGCCGTAGTTGGGGCCGAACGAGTCGTCACCCCCGGTCAGGTACTTCATCTTGAAGCGGGTGTTCATCGGGTGCGGTTCCCAGCCGAGGAACACGATGGCCTTGCCGCGCTTGGTGGCGCGTTCGACCTGCGACAGCATCCCGGCTTCGCTGGACTCGACGACTTTGAAACCGGCCGACTTCAAGCCGAACGCGTCCTTGTCGATCAGGGTTTGAATGGTGCGGTTGCCGTCGTTGCCGGGTTCGATGCCGTAGATTTTGCCTTCCAGCTCATCCTTGAATTTGGCGATATCGGCGAAGTCTTTCAGGCCTTTGTCATACAGCGCCTCGGGAACGGCCAGGGTGTACTTGGCGTTTTCCAGGTTGGCGCGCACGGTTTCCACGGTGCCGGCATCACGGTATGGCTTGATGTCGTTTTCCATGGTCGGCATCCAGTTGCCGAGGAAGATGTCCATGTTCTTGCCGTCGGCCAGGGACTTGTAGGTCACCGGCACCGAAATCATCGTGGTGCGCGGCTTGTAGCCGAGGCCCTTGAGGATTTCGCTGGTGGTCGCGGTCGTGACGGTGATGTCGGTCCAGCCGACATCGGAGAAGTTGACGGTCTGACATTGTGCCGGTTCTGCAGCGTGCGCCAGGACTGGCAGACTCAGCATGGCGGCCAACAACAACGAGGGTGAACCTTTCATGGGGCTAGACTCCTGTGTGCTTTCTGGCGGCATTCGCCGCGCTTTATAAGTGTTGCGGTTGGAACGTGCTTTGAGGCGGCGGCACGGTGCCTTGCCAACGAGTCGAGACTGATCATGTACCAGTGAAAATCTGACGCCTACAGGGGGCGTCGTATCCAGTACAGGCAGGGTCGCATCCAGTGTCGGTGACGTCGTTTACAGATTTTTCCTAAGGAAAAACCGCTGTTTTTACCCATCTGCACCGCTAAAAACGCCCAAAACAAGCCCTTGCTCGTGAGCGACGCTGATGAGCATGGTTGCGTCGGTGTGAGACGCCGTGATGGCAGATAAAAGCCTGATGATGCCGCCATCTGGGCGATCTGAGCGTAGCACCTCGTTCAAGCCTGGCCTGTGCTTATCGAGGAGTTCCACGGCAATGGCTATCAGTGTTTTCGACCTGTTCAAGATCGGCATCGGGCCTTCGAGTTCTCACACCGTCGGCCCCATGCGCGCCGCAGCGTTGTTCGTTCAACGGTTGCGTGAACGTGAATGGTTGGAACAGGTGCGGCGCGTCGAAGTTCAGCTCTACGGCTCATTGTCGGCCACCGGCATCGGCCACGGCAGCGACACCGCAACCATCATGGGCCTGATGGGCGAGTGGCCGGACGCAATCGATCCGGCGCAGATCGGCCTGCGTATCCACACCCTGCGCGAGACCGACACGCTGCTGCTGGACGGGCGTTTACCGGTGCCTTTCGTGTGGGCGCGGGACATGCGCCTGCTCGACGAAAACCTACCGTTCCACCCCAATGCCATGACCCTGGTGGTGTTCGGTGCTGACGGCGAGTTGCACCGCGACACCTACTACTCCGTCGGCGGCGGCTTTGTGGTGGATGAAGCCCAGGCGCAAAGCGGCGTGGCGGATATGGACCGCAGCGCATTGCCCTATGAATTCTCCAGCGCGGTGGAGCTGCTGCAGCTGTGCAAGAGCCATAACCTGCGCGTCGCCGAGCTGATGCTGGCCAACGAAAAAGTCTGGCGCTCCGAAGATGAAATCCGCAGCGGCCTGATGACGCTCTGGCGCGCCATGCAGGCGTGCGTCGAGCAGGGCCTCAAGCACGAAGGTATCCTGCCCGGCGGCCTGAATGTGCGCCGTCGCGCCGCCAAGTTGCACCGCAGTTTGCTGGAGTTGAGCAAGCCCAACGTGATCGGCTCGACCTTGAGCGCGATGGAGTGGGTCAACCTGTTCGCCCTCGCGGTCAACGAAGAAAACGCCGCCGGCGGGCGCATGGTCACCGCGCCGACCAATGGCGCGGCGGGGATCATCCCGGCGGTGCTGCACTACTTTATGAAGTTCAGCGACGACGTCACCGAAGCCAACGTGGTCGACTACCTGCTCAGCGCGGCGGCGGTGGGCATTCTGTGCAAGAAGAACGCCTCGATCTCCGGCGCCGAAGTCGGCTGCCAGGGCGAGGTCGGCTCAGCCTGCGCCATGGCGGCGGCGGGGTTGGCGGAGATCCTCGGCGCCACCCCGGAGCAACTGTGCAACGCTGCCGAAATCGGCCTGGAACACAACCTCGGCCTGACCTGCGACCCGGTGGGCGGCCTGGTGCAAGTGCCGTGTATCGAGCGCAACGCGATTGCCGCGGTGAAGGCGATCAACGCCGCGCAGATGGCCCTGCGCGGCGACGGCCAGCACTTTATCTCCCTCGACCGGGTGATCCGCACCATGCGCGATACCGGGGCGGACATGCATGACAAGTACAAGGAAACCTCGCGGGGTGGGTTGGCGGTCAGTGCGGTTGAGTGTTGAGACCGCGTCGCCGCTATCGGGGGCAAGCCCCCTCCCACAGGGGAACGCATTTCAGATGTGGGAGGGGCGGTGCGACGATTCGACTTGCCCCCGATAGCGCCAGTCCAAACAACCCTGCTCATAAAGTGAACACCAAAACCAAAAGCGCCACCTTTTAGCGCGTCGCAAACAGATAAGTAGCCCCCAAACGATTTCCCCTCAGACCACCCGTCACCCGTGCCTGCGGTGACAGACGCTTGCTTCGCCCTCAAAGCGCCTACCCACAAGTGCTACCGATCTGCTCACAGCCCTTGAACGGGGCCGCTTGCGCCGCCGATTCGGGGCATATCCCGCACTTCGCACAGGGGCTTGTCTAGACACATCAAGAGGTCGTTTTCAGGAGTTATTGAATGGCCATTCAATTTTAGGCATGGCAATTGCTCTATCAACTCAACGCCTCTCTCTGCATCAGAGACGAGCGCAATAACAAGAGCCTCGCCTGAGGCCATCACCCGCTTTGTGTGAGGAGATACCGCGATGACGTCGTTCAACTCCGGGGCCCAACCCCAGAACCGTGCGCCTCAATCCATCGGCTTTCTGCTGCTGGACAATTTCACGCTGATTTCCCTGGCTTCGGCAGTGGAACCGCTGCGCATGGCCAACCAGTTGTCCGGGCGCGAGTTGTATCGCTGGACAACCCTGAGTGTCGACGGCAACCAGGTGTGGGCCAGCGACGGTCTGCAAATCACCCCCGATGCCGCCATGCACAAAGCCCCGGCCCTGGACACGGTCATCGTGTGCGGCGGCGTGGGTATCCAGCGCACCGTCACCCGTGAACATGTGTCGTGGCTGCAAAGCCAGGCGCGCCAGTCCCGTCGTCTTGGCGCGGTATGTACCGGCAGTTGGGCCCTGGCCTGCGCCGGGCTGCTCGATGGGTTCGATTGCAGCGTGCACTGGGAATGCCTGGCGTCGATGCAGGAAGCCTTCCCGCGCGTGTCGATGAGCACCCGCCTGTTCACCCTCGACCGCAACCGCTTCACCAGCTCCGGCGGCACCGCGCCGCTGGACATGATGCTGCACCTGATCAGCCGCGACCACGGCCGTGAACTGTCGGCGGCGATCTCCGAGATGTTCGTGTACGAGCGCATCCGCAATGAACAGGATCACCAGCGTGTGCCGCTCAAGCACATGCTCGGCACCAACCAGCCGAAGTTGCAGGAAATCGTCGCGCTGATGGAAGCCAACCTCGAAGAACCGATCGACCTGGATGAGCTGGCGGTATACGTCGCCGTGTCGCGGCGCCAGCTGGAGCGGCTGTTCCAGAAATACCTGCACTGCTCGCCGTCGCGCTACTACCTCAAGCTGCGCCTGATTCGCGCACGGCAGTTGCTCAAGCAAACGCCGATGTCGATCATCGAAGTGGCGTCGGTGTGCGGGTTCGTGTCCACGCCGCACTTCTCCAAGTGCTACCGCGAATACTTCGGTATTCCGCCACGGGATGAGCGCGTCGGTTCCAACACCACCCAGCAGGTGGCGATGATGCCGATTCCGCCGGCGTTGGTGTTGTCCCCGTTGTCGGGGCCGATGTCGGCGTTGAGCCAGGCGCGCAATGAGTCGACGTTTGCCAGTGTGAGGCTCTAGACCGAGTCGCCTGCATCGGGGGCAAGCCCCCTCCCACATTCGAATTGTGAATACAGTCAAATGTGGGAGGGGGCTTGCCCCCGATAGCGGTCTGTCAGACGCCGGAGTTCTGTTTGAACTGCATCAGCGCCGGCAATAACTGCCTGTCGATCGCCTGCCGCACCGCCGGCAGAATCGTCGCACTGCCGCTGTACATCTGCTCGACCATGCCCTTGAGCGCCTTGGCCCGCGCTTCGCTCAAACCGCGTACCGCACATTCACAGGCCTGCTCGGCGCTGGCGCCGCTGGATACCTCGAAACCGAGCGAGCGCAGTTTGCTCAGCAGGTCATCCTGGTCAATCAAATCCGCATGCATCATGACGTTTATCCTGGTGAAGGGAGCGGGGGGATCGATTTGGATTCTGGTAGCCGACCAGGCGGTCGGCAAGGGCAGAATGCACGAATGGCTCGGATGGCTATGAACAGGTCGTTTTCGGGCCATTTGGCGCGGGCAGGCCAATGACGCGGCCGAGGAGGGCGGGAGTGGGCAGGTCGACTTGCGTGGCGCGGATGGCCGCGAGGCGTTCCAGTGTCGCCTCGGTGAACGGCGCCGAGCGCGGCCCGGCGAGGTCGACGTGCAGCAGCATCTGTTCGTTGCCCGCCAGTTCCTTGTCGTCGCTCACCAGGTGCAGGCTGTGATAGAGGTGCAGGCGCTTGGCATCGTGGGCGATCAGTTGGGTACGCACCTCCACGTCGGCGCCGAGTTTCACTTCGTGCAGGTAGTTCAGGTGCAGCTCCAGGGTGAACAGCGAATGGCCGCTGGCGGCGCGGTTTTCGCTGTCCAGGCCGAGGGTGTCCATCAACGCGTCGGTGGCGTAGCTGAAGATCAGCAGGTAGAACGCGTCGCGCAGGTGGCCGTTGTAATCCACCCAGTCGGGGTGGACCTGGGTGGTGTAGGTGGTCAGTGCCGGCATGCTGGGGGGTTCCTTATTCGGCGAAGGTCATGCCGTGCTTGGCTTTAGTGGTCTTCACCGCTTCCAGCACCGCCAACAGACAATCATCACGATAGCGCTCCAGCGCCGAAATGCTGTGGTTACCCAACTGCTCGCGGGTGCCGTCGACCACATCGTCGATCAACTTGTCGGTCAGCTCCGGCGCCGGCAGGTGGGTCCACGGCAACTGCAACGCCGGGCCGAACTGTGCCATGAAGTGCCGCATCCCGGCATCGCCGCCGGCCAGGGTGTAGGTCAGGAACGTGCCCATGAACGACCAGCGCAAGCCGGCGCCAAAACGGATTGCGTCGTCGATCTCGCCGGTAGTGGCAACGCCATCGTTGACCAGGTGCAGCGCCTCACGCCACAGGGCTTCGAGCAGGCGGTCGGCGATAAAACCGGGGACTTCCTTGCGCACATGCAACGGGCGCATGCCGAGGGATTCATACACCTGGATCGCCGCCTGGATCGCCTCGGGCGCGGTGTGTTTGCCGCCCACCACTTCCACCAGCGGCAGCAGGTACACCGGGTTGAACGGGTGACCGACGACGCAGCGTTCAGGGTGGGTCGAGCCTTCATAGAATTCGCTGGGCAACAGGCCCGAGGTACTGGAGCCGATCAACGCATTCGGCTTGGCGGCCGCGCTGATTTTGCTGTGCAGCTCCAGTTTCAGCTCCAGGCGTTCCGGGGCGCTTTCCTGGATGAAGTCGGCGTCTTTCACGCACGCCTCGATCGTGGTGACAAAACGCAGGCGGTCCTGCGATGCGCCGGGGGCCAGGCCTTGTTTCTCCAGGGCGCCCCAGGCATTGGCGACGCGTTGACGCAGCGCGGCTTCGGCACCGGGCGCCGGGTCCCAGGCCACCACATCGAGGCCGTGGGCCAGGGCGCGGGACACCCAACCGCTGCCGATCACACCGCTGCCGAGGGCGGCGAAGGTTTTGATATCTGTAATAAAACGCATGGCGACATTCCTGAATAAGGTGATGTTCCCCTGTGGGAGGGGGCTTGCCCCCGATAGCGGTGTACCAGTCGATGCATTCGCTGCTGATACACCGCTATCGGGGGCAAGCCCCCTCCCACAGGTTTTGATTCGGTTTGGGTTGGGGGGTTAGCCGCGTTTTTTGAGGCCCATCTTCACCCGCCCTTCGGCCGGGGTCATGACCCGCGCGCCCAGGCGGCTGAGGATTTCACTGGCGCGTTCCACCAGTTGACCGTTGGTGGCCAGCACGCCTTTGTCCAGCCACAGGTTGTCTTCCAGCCCGACCCGCACGTTGCCGCCCAACAGCACCGCCTGCGCCGCCATCGGCATTTGCATGCGGCCGATGCCGAAGCCGGCCCACACCGCGTCGGCAGGCAGGTTGTCGACCATGGCTTTCATGGTGGTGGTGTCGGCCGGCGCGCCCCACGGGATGCCCAGGCACAGTTGGAACAGCGGGTCGTCGAGCAGGCCTTCCTTGATCATCTGCTTGGCGAACCACAGGTGGCCGGTGTCGAAGATTTCCAGCTCGGCTTTTACGCCCAGTGCCTGAATGCGTTTGGCGCCGGCCCGCAGTTGCGCCGGGGTGGACACGTAAATGGTGTCACCATCGCCGAAGTTCAGCGTGCCGCAGTCCAGCGTGCAGATTTCCGGCAACAGCGCTTCCACATGGGCCAGGCGCGTCAGCGGGCCGACCAGGTCGGTGTTGGGGCCGAATGCCATGGGCGTCTCGCCGCCGCCGATCTCCAGGTCGCCGCCCATGCCGGCGGTGAGGTTGACGATGATGTCGATGTCGGCCTCACGGATACGCTCCATCACTTCGCGGTACAAGGCGACGTCGCGGCTGAACTTGCCGGTCTCGGGGTTGCGCACATGGCAGTGAACGACAGTGGCGCCGGCCTTGGCGGCTTCCACGGCGGCGGCAGCGATTTGTTTGGGGGTGACCGGTACATGGGGGCTTCTGGCGCTCGTGTCGCCAGCACCGGTGAGTGCGCAGGTGATGATGACGTCGTGGTTCATGGGGCAGGTTCCTTACAGGCGTGATTTCAAGGCGTAGCGAGGCCGTTCGCGGTCAGGCACGACCGCGAAACGGTGCGTCGAATACCGTTATTTGCTGGTCAGTTGCAGGTTGGCGGCGGCGGGTTTGCCGTCGAAGGTGGTCACGCCTTCGAGCCAGCGCTGCTGGTCTTGCGGGTGATCCTTGAGCCACTGCTTGGCGGACTCGAAGGCGTCCTTGTGTTCCAGCAACGGCTGCATCATTCGGCTCTCGTCGGCGGCGGTGAAGGTCAGGTTGGTCAGCAGCTTGTGGACGTTGGGGCACTGCTCGGCGTAGGTCGGCGAGGTGACGCTCCACACGGTGGCCATGCCTTCGTTCGGGCCCAGGGCGTCTTCGCTGCCGGTGAGGTAGGTCATCGCGATGTTGACGTTCATCGGGTGCGGCGCCCAGCCGAAGAACACCACGGCTTCCTTGCGACGCACCGCGCGGTCGACGGCGGCGAGCATGCCCGCTTCGCTGGACTCCACCAGCTGGAATTTGCCCAGGCCGAACTGGTTCTTGGCGATCATCGCCTTGATCTGGGTGTTGGCGCCCGAGCCCGGCTCGATGCCGTAGAGCTTGCCGCCCAGTTCTTTCTCGAACCTGGCGATGTCGGCGAAGGTTTTCAGGCCTTTGTCGGCCAGATAAGTCGGCACCGCCAGGGTCGCGCGCGCGTCTTCCAGGCTCGGTTTATCGAGGACCTTGACCTGCTTGGCGTCGACGAACGGGGCGATGGTCTGGGTCATCAGCGGGTTCCAGTAGCCGAGGAACAAGTCCAGGCGCTGGTCGCGGATGCCGGCGAAGATGATTTGCTGGGACGCGCTGGTCTGTTTGGTCTTGTAGCCGAGGCCATCGAGCAACACTTGGGTCATGGCGCTGGTGGCGATCACGTCGGTCCAGTTCACCACGCCCATACGCACGTTCTGGCAGGATGGCGCGTCGGCCGCGAAGACGCTGGTACTCAAGATGGCGCTGGCGCTGAAGGCGAGCACGCAGCGGCTGATCAGTCGGTTCATGGTGGTTCCCTCGGCAGGTCGTTATTGTGGGGGCCGGCGTCTTTGTGCGCCGTGGGGTCACGTTACGCAGCTTGAGGGGCGACAAAACGCACGGCGGCGACCCGCTCTTGCACTGCAGCGACCTGTGCTCTTGAATGGGCCGTTGAACTGGCGTATCACAGTGACCACGCTGCCGGTCCTACGAGAGCGCACCATGTCCCAGGATTTCTACTTTCTGCTGATGCCGGGGTTCTCGGCCATCGGCTTTATCTCCGCGCTCGAACCGCTGCGCGTGGCCAACCGCTTTCGTGGCGAGTTGTACCGCTGGCATGTGTTGAGCGCCGACGGCGGCGCGGTGCTGGCGAGCAATGGCATGTCGGTCAACGCCGACGCGGCGCTGGAGCCGCTGAAAAAAGGCGCGACGCTGATGGTGGTCGCCGGTTTCGAACCGCTTGAATTCGCCACCCCGGCCCTCGAACATTGGCTGCGCCGCCTCGACCATGACGGTGTGACCCTCGGCGCCATCGACACCGGCGCCTGCATCCTGGCCGAGGCCGGGCTGCTCGACGGCCACCGCCTGACCCTGCACTGGGAAGCCATCGACGCCTTCAAGGAAGCCTATCCGCACCTGAGCGTGACCCAGGAACTGTTCGAGATCGACCGCCGCCGCATTACCTGCGCCGGCGGCACCGCTTCCATCGACCTGATGCTCGACCTGATCGCCCAGGCCCACGGCCCCGACCTGGCGATCCAGGTCTCCGAGCAATTCGTGCTCGGGCGCATCCGCCCGCGCAAAGACCACCAGCGCATGCAGATCGCCACGCGCTACGGCATCAACAACAAGAAGTTGGTGCAGGTGATCGGCGAGATGGAACAACACACCGAACCGCCGCTGAGCACCCTGGCCCTGGCCGAGGCGATCAAAGTCACGCGGCGCCAGCTGGAGCGGCTGTTTCGCCTGCATCTGAACGACACGCCGAGCAACTTCTACCTCGGCCTGCGCCTGGAAAAAGCGCGGCAGTTGTTGCGCCAGAGCGACATGAGCGTGCTGGAGGTGAGCCTTGCCTGCGGCTTTGAGTCGCCGTCGTATTTCACCCGCAGTTATCGGGCGCGATTTGCCAAGTGTCCGCGGGAGGATCGGCGACGGGAGGTGGTTTGATCGGCGATTATAGTCAATTATACTCATGACTATAATTTATAGTTAGTTCAATAATTGAGTATAAAAGCATGTCCAAGCCCAGCGGTTTTGTGTTCCGCCGCCCCACCCTGGCAAGCAGTATTGCCGATGGCCTGGTGGGCGTGGGTATCCAGGATTTCACCTCTGGCCTGTTTCTCGCGGCGCCGCGTCGTACCGGCAAAAGTACTTTTCTGCGCGAAGACCTTCTCCCCGAGTGCCAGGCTCGGGGTTGGCTGACGGTGTATGTGGACCTGTGGGCCGACAAGGAGAAAGATCCCGCCGAGCTGATTTCCAGCGCCATTGCCGGTGCGTTGGTGCCTTTCGAAAAGGGCATCCGCAAACTGGCGAAGAACATCGGCATCGAAAAACTCAGCTTCCTGCGCACCTTGTCCTGGGACTTCACCAAGCCTCAACTGCCCGTGGGCGCGACCCTTACGCAAGCACTGGAATTACTTCACCGCGCCGCCGAGAAAACCGTGGTGCTGGTGATTGATGAAGCCCAGCACGCGCTCACCACCGAAGCGGGCATCAACGCCATGTTCGCCCTCAAGGCCGCACGCGACCAGCTCAACCAGGGCCGCGAAGGCGAGGGCAGTGGCTTACACCTGGTGTTCACCGGCTCCAACCGCGACAAGCTCGCTCATTTGGTGCTGGGCAAAAGCCAGCCGTTTTTCGGCTCCAGCATCACGCCGTTTCCGTTGCTGGGTAAGGCGTTCACTCAGGCTTACACCGCGCATCTCAACGCGCACCTGGCCAAGACCAACCAATTCAACGCGGCGGATATCGACGAAGCATTTGAGTTGGTAGGCCGGCGCCCCGAGATGCTGCGCACCATCATCGGTGAAGTGGCCCTGGAGTTGGGCGAGGCGAGCAACCTGGGCCAGTTGCTGCACAGCCGCGCGGAAGTGCTGCGCGCTGGCGTCTGGAACGAATTCGAAAGCGCCTGGAACGCCCTCACCCTTGCGCAACGTGCCGTGCTGCAAGTGATGGTGGAGCGTTCGCAACACAATCAACCCTTCGCCCCGTTCACCGACAGCACCCTCATTGCGGTCAGCAAGGTGCTGGAGGAGATGGGCAGCGACGTGGTGCCCGGCACTCAGACCATCCAGGCGTGTATCGATGCCCTGCGTGACAAGGAACTGGTATGGAAGTCCAGCCGCGGCGGTTATGCCCTGGAAGACAAGTCCTTCGGCGACTGGCTGCTGCACAAGCACCGTACACCCGGCTAAACACACCACACAGCCAATGTGGGAGGGGGCAAGCCCCCTCCCACAGTAAATTGCCGGTGTGCCTATTGCTTTATCAGGGCCGAACACACCGTCTTGAAGGCTTCATGCTGGTACTACACCCCTTCTCCTGTAAGCGACCAAGATCAAATGTGGGAGGGGGCTTGCCCCCGATGACGGTGGATCAGCGGCACCTGAGTGGCTGACACACCGCCATCGGGGGCAAGCCCCCTCCCACAGTAAATTGCCGGTGTGCCTATTGCTTTATCAGGGCCGAACACGCCGTCTTGAAGGCTTCATGCTGGTACTACACCCCTTCTCCTGTAAGCGACAAAGATCAAATGTGGGAGGGGGCAAGCCCCCTCCCACAGTAAATTGCCGGTGTGCCTATTGCTTTATCAGGGCCGAACACGCCGCCTTGAAGGCTTCATGCTGGTACTACACCCCTTCACCTGTAAGCGACCAAGATCAAATGTGGGAGGGGGCAAGCGCCCTCCCACAGTGAATTGTCGGTGTGCCTATTGCTTTATCAGGGCCGAACACGCCGCCTTGAAGGCTTCATGCTGGTACTACACCCCTTCACCTGTAAGCGACAAAGATCAAATGTGGGAGGGGGCTTGCCCCCGATGACGGTGGATCAGCGGCACCTGAGTGGCTGACACACCGCCATCGGGGGCAAGCCCCCTCCCACAGTAAATTGTCGGTGTGCCTATTGCTTTATCAGGGCCGAACACGCTGCCTTGAAGGCTTCATGCTGGTACTACACCCCTTCACCTGTAAGCGACCAAGATCAAATGTGGGAGGGGGCTTGCCCCCGATGACGGTGGATCAGCGGTACCTGAGTGGCTGACACACCGCCATCGGGGGCAAGCCCCCTCCCACAGTGAATTGCCGGTGTGTTTATTGCTTTATCAGGGCCGAACACGCCGCCTTGAAGGCTTCATGTTGGTACTTGTTCAGCGTCGCCGGCAGATCGAAATTGTGCTTCTTGTTCTGCGCATTGATGGTCTGCGGCGACAGCAGCGTCACTTCAACCCCCTCCAGCAGTTGAAACACCCCTTCAATCTTGAACGTGGTCGGGCCGCCGGCGAATTCGCCTTTTTTGCTGCGCTTTTTGATGGCGATGCGTTCGATGGCGTTGTCCTGCACGAACGCCTTCACCTGGGTGGCGAAGGCTTTGACGTTGGCCGCGTCATCGTCGTCTTCGAGGGCGATTTTCTTGGTGGCCAGGGCGACGTGGGTCAGCGTCTGATTGTTCAGGGAGGCAACGGCGATGATGGCTTCGCTGCCTTTGATTTCGATGCCGCAGAGAGTCATTGGGTCGCCTTGGGGCAAAAAAGAGAGGCCGCAATAGTATCAGGGTCGAGGGCTGAGACGGCCGCCGTCCACCCGTCGGGAACGTGCTTGACCTGTTATTTTTGACAGTAGACCGCCGCGTGCCCGGTCTCATAGATTCCCTGAAGGAGCCTGCCGAGGGTTCCGGCCTGTTCCATGGCTATTCCGACAAGGGAGTTATGCAATGAATATTCGCAAGGAAATTCGCGCACTGACCGCAACGGAACAACTGGAGTTTATCAACACGTTATTGGCGATGAAGCGTTCCGGTGTCTACGACAAGTATGTTCATTGGCATCACGCCGTCATGAAGGCCACGGTCTACCCGAACGAACCCCAAGATCCCAACTACCGTAACGGTGCTCACCGGGGGCCGGCATTTCTGCCGTGGCACCGTGAAATGTTGATGCAGTTCGAGGCGGATCTACAAGCGATCAACGTCGGCGTGACGTTGCCTTATTGGGACTGGACGCAGGATGCGGCCGCCCCTGAACAATCGCCGGTCTGGCGCCAGGGTTTCCTGGGAGGTGATGGCGACCCAGCCGATCAGTTTCGCGTGCAGGATGGGGTCTTTGCCCACAAATACGGGAACTGGCCCGTGCCGCCCTATGACGAGGAGGGTTTGCCCGGGCCAGGCCTCAAGCGTCAGTTCGGGCAAGTGATCAGCTCACTGCCAACCGAGGACGACCTGCGAGTGGCGATGAACGAAAGCCTGTATGACGAACCCAATTACAACTCGAGCCCTTTCATCCGCGGTTTCAGAAACCGCCTGGAAGGCTGGATCACCCAGCGCGGCGATCCTGCTGTCAAAACCTCCGGTTCGCAGCTGCATAACCGTGTGCATTTGTGGATTGGCGGCAATATGTTGCCCATGACCTCACCGGATGACCCGGTGTTCTTCCTGCATCACTGTTTCATCGACAAGATCTGGGCGGACTGGCAGGCGCAGAAGCGCCTGGATGAGCCGGACCTGGCCCCGCACTATTGCCCCATGCAGGACGGTCCGCCGGGCCACAACTATGATGATGTGATTAATCCCTGGACCCGCCGGATCAGTGAAGTGATGGATATCGCCGCGCTGGGCTACAGCTATGCGCCCAGCCGCCCATTGACGAAAAGCCCGTTCAAGTCGCCCTTCATGGCCTGACGCCTGTGAAGCGTTCCTGCGTTCAATGCGCGGGGATGCTTCACTCCTGGCCGATCGACTCCAAAAACTCCGACCGCTCATCACTCATCCGCGCCAGGCAATCGTTCAGTTCGATCGCATAGGGCTTGGTGCCGGTCGCCGCCGGGAAGGTGTCCACCGCGCAATCGGCGTCACGTAATTTTTCCCACTTCTGCTGGGCATCCTTCAGACGAGCGGTAATGTCTGCCAGCTGTGACTTGTTGCTGCCATAGGTCGAACCCATGCGCTCCAGCAACCCTTGATAGTTATCCTTGAGCAATTGCTCGGCGGTGGTTTTGTTGTAGGTGGCGCATTCCAGGGTTTGCTTGTCGTTTTCGATGCCGTCGCACGGCGTGCTGTCGGTGTCTTCGGCCGCGTGGACGCCGGTTGCGATGAGTGCCAAAGCCAGGAAAATCGATTTCATTGCGCCGTCTCATATCGGTTGATGCGGGAATTCTGGCCCAAGCGTAAGACAAAGAACAGCCGCCAGACAGACCTGTCTTAGCGACCTTCGTCGCGGATTGACGCTTTCGGCAATTCCCCTGTCGTTTTTGCACCCGGTCCGCTCGGCCCCTCGGCATATGCTGGCCCCAAAGCGCCGGCAGACGATTCGGCGCACGAATCGCCAATAAGGGGACGCCTGATGAGCCCAGCGCAATTACACGCCGACAGCATCGTTATCGACGGGCTGATCATTGCCAAGTGGAACCGCGAGCTGTTCGAGGACATGCGCAAAGGTGGCCTGACCGCCGCCAACTGCACCGTGTCGGTGTGGGAAGGGTTCCAGGCGACGATCAATAACATCGTCGCCAGCCAGACCCTGATCCGCGAGAACAGCGACCTGGTGATCCCGGTGAAAACCACCGCCGACATCCGCAAGGCCAAGGAACAGGGCAAGACCGGCATCATCTTCGGCTTCCAGAACGCCCACGCGTTTGAAGACCAGCTCGGCTACGTCGAGATCTTCAAGCAGCTCGGCGTCGGTGTGGTGCAGATGTGCTACAACACCCAGAACCTGGTCGGCACCGGTTGCTACGAACGCGACGGCGGGCTGTCGGGCTTCGGTCGCGAGATCGTCGGCGAGATGAACCGCGTCGGCATCATGTGCGACCTGTCCCACGTCGGCTCCAAGACCAGCGAAGAAGTCATCCTCGAATCGAAAAAACCGGTGTGCTACTCCCACTGCCTGCCCTCCGGGCTCAAGGAACACCCGCGCAACAAGTCCGATGAAGAGCTGAAGTTCATCGCCGACCACGGCGGCTTTGTCGGCGTGACCATGTTCGCGCCGTTCCTGGCCAAGGGTATCGATTCGACCATCGACGACTACGCCGAAGCCATCGAGTACACCATGAACATCGTCGGCGAAGACGCCATCGGCATCGGCACCGACTTCACCCAGGGTCATGGCCAGGATTTCTTCGAAATGCTGACCCATGACAAGGGCTACGCCCGCCGCCTGACCAGCTTCGGCAAGATCATCAACCCGCTGGGCATCCGCACCGTGGGCGAGTTCCCCAACCTCACCGAGACTCTGCTCAAGCGCGGCCACAGCGAACGCGTGGTGCGCAAGATCATGGGCGAGAACTGGGTCAACGTCTTGAAGGACGTGTGGGGCGAATAAGCCAAACACCCACGGGCAACACCACTACGAATTTTCTGGAGTTAAGTTTCCATGGCCAAGATCGCCCCGCAATTGCCTATCGAAGTCGACAGCGAAACCGGTGTCTGGACCTCCGACGCCCTGCCGATGCTGTACGTACCGCGTCATTTCTTCGTCAACAACCACATGGGCATCGAAGAAGTGCTCGGCGCCGAGGCCTATGCTGAGATCCTCTACAAGGCCGGCTACAAATCCGCCTGGCACTGGTGTGAAAAAGAAGCCGAATGCCATGGCCTTGAAGGCGTGGCGGTGTTCGAGCACTACATGAAGCGCCTGTCGCAACGCGGCTGGGGCCTGTTCAAGATCCAGGACATCGACCTCGACAAAGGCACCGCCAGCGTCAAGCTCGAACACTCGGCGTTCGTCTACGTGTACGGCAAGGTCGGGCGCAAGGTCGACTACATGTTCACCGGCTGGTTTGCCGGGGCCATGGACCAGATCCTGCAAGCGCGCGGCAGCACTATTCGCACCGTGGCCGAACAAGTCTACGGCGGCTCCGAAGAGGGCCATGACGACGGCCTGTTCACCGTCAAGCCGTTGTAAGTCGAGGAACCCTGCCATGGCTTTCGAAGCAATGTTCGCGCCGATCCAGATCGGCAAACTGACCATCCGCAACCGCGTGCTCAGTACCGCCCACGCCGAGGTGTATGCCACCGACGGCGGCATGACCACCGACCGCTATGTGAAGTACTACGAAGAGAAAGCCAAGGGCGGGATCGGCCTGGCCATCTGCGGCGGGTCTTCCAGCGTGGCCATCGACAGCCCGCAAGGCTGGTGGAAATCGGTGAACCTGGCCGACGACCGGATCATCCCGCACTTCCAGAACCTGGCCGATGCCATGCACAAGCATGGCGCCAAGATCATGATCCAGATTACCCACATGGGCCGCCGCTCGCGCTGGGACGGCGAGCATTGGCCGACCCTGCTGTCGCCCTCGGGCATCCGCGAGCCGGTACACCGTGCGACCTGCAAGACCATCGAGCCGGAAGAGATCTGGCGCGTGATCGGCAACTACGCCAGCGCGGCAGCGCGGGCGAAAGCCGGTGGCCTGGACGGCGTGGAACTGTCGGCGGTGCATCAGCACATGATCGACCAGTTCTGGAGCCCGCGGGTCAACAAGCGCACCGACGAATGGGGCGGCAGCTTTGAAAACCGCATGCGTTTCGGCCTGGAAGTGCTCAAGGCGGTGCGGGCTGAAGTCGGCCCGGATTTCTGCGTCGGCATCCGCCTGTGCGGCGATGAGTTCCACCCGGACGGCTTGTCCCACGAGGACATGAAGCAGATCGCCAAGTATTACGACGACACCGGCATGCTCGATTTTATCGGTGTGGTCGGCTCGGGTTGCGATACCCACAACACCCTGGCCAACGTCATCCCGAACATGAGTTATCCACCGGAGCCGTTCCTGCATCTGGCGGCCGGGATCAAGGAAGTGGTCAAGGCCCCGGTGCTGCACGCGCAGAACATCAAGGACCCGAACCAGGCCACGCGCATCCTCGAAGGCGGCTATGTGGACATGGTTGGCATGACCCGCGCCCACATCGCCGACCCGCACCTGATCGCCAAGATCAAGATGGGCCAGATCGACCAGATCAAACAGTGCGTCGGCGCCAACTATTGCATCGACCGCCAGTACCAGGGCCTGGATGTGCTGTGCATTCAGAACGCCGCGACCTCCCGCGAATACATGGGCGTGCCGCACATCATCGAAAAATCCACCGGGCCCAAGCGCAAGGTGGTGGTGGTCGGCGCCGGGCCAGCGGGGATGGAGGCTGCGCGCGTCGCCGCCGAGCGTGGCCACGACGTGACCCTGTTCGAGAAAAAAGCCTTTATCGGCGGGCAAATCACTACCGCCTCCAAAGCCCCGCAGCGCGACCAGATCGCCGGGATCACCCGCTGGTTCCAACTGGAACTGGCGCGGTTGAACGTCGACCTGCGCCTGGGCGTGGCGGCGGACGCGGCGGCCATCCTCGACCTGCGCCCGGATGTGGTGGTGCTGGCGGTGGGCGGGCATCCGTTCCTGGAGCAGAACGAACACTGGGGCGCGGCCGAAGGCCTGGTGGTCAGCAGTTGGGACGTGCTCGACGGCAAAGTCGCGCCGGGCAAGAACGTGCTGGTCTACGACACCATCTGCGAATTCACCGGCATGTCGGTGGCCGATTTTCTCGCGGACAAGGGCAGCCAGGTCGAGATCGTCACCGACGACATCAAGCCCGGCGTGGCCATCGGCGGTACGTCGTTCCCGACCTACTACCGCAGCATGTACCCCAAGGAAGTGATCATGACCGGCGACATGATGCTGGAAAAGGTCTACCGCGAAGGCGACAAGCTGGTGGCGGTGCTGGAGAACGAATACACCGGCGCCAAAGAGGAGCGGGTGGTCGATCAGGTGGTGGTGGAAAACGGCGTGCGTCCCGATGAGGAGATCTACTACGCCCTCAAGCCCGGCTCGCGCAACAAGGGGCAGATGGACATCGAAGCGCTGTTCGCGATCAAGCCGCAACCGTGCCTGAGCGAAGCGGGCGAGGGCTACTTGCTGTTCCGTATCGGTGACTGTGTGGCGCAGCGCAATACCCACGCCGCGATCTATGACGCCCTGCGCTTGTGCAAGGATTTCTGACCCGACACCGAACCAATGTGTACTCGGTCTGAAAATGTGGGAGGGGGGCTTGCCCCCGATGGCGGTGGGTCAGCTACAGCTGTATCAACTGACAGTCCGCCATCGGGAGCAAGCTCCCTCCCACATTCAGACCCGGTTTCACAGTAGATCCGTGTGGTCTGTGGGAGCTTCACCATGTTGAATACTCTTCTTCCGATTCTGCTGTTCGCGGCGCTGGGCCTTGCTGTTCTGGGCGCACTGCGGCGGGCAGCCATGTGGCGCCGTGGGCGGGCGTCGAAGGTCGACTTGATCAAAGGCCTGCTGGCCATGCCCAAGCGCTACATGGTCGACCTGCACCACGTGGTCGCCCGCGACAAATACATCGCCAACACCCACGTCGCTACGGCGCTGGGTTTTGTGCTGTCGGCGCTGCTGGCGGTCCTGGTGCATGGTTTCGGCCTGCATAACCGCATCCTCGGCGTTGCCTTGCTGCTGGCGTCGGTACTGATGTTTGTCGGCGCCACGTTTGTCTATCTGCGCCGGCGCAATCCGCCGTCGCGCCTGTCGAAAGGCCCGTGGATGCGCCTGCCGAAAAGCCTGATGGCGTTTTCTGTGAGCTTCTTCCTGGTGACGCTGCCGGTGGCCGGGGTGCTGCCCGCTGACTTCGGCGGCTGGTTGCTGGCTGCGTTGTTGAGCGTGGGTGTGCTGTGGGGCGTGTCGGAAATGTTCTTCGGCATGACCTGGGGCGGGCCGATGAAGCACGCCTTCGCCGGTGCCTTGCACCTGGCCTGGCACCGCCGCGCCGAGCGCTTCGGCGGGGGCCGTTCCACCGGTTTGAAACCGTTGGACCTGAACGATAAAAGCGCGCCCCTGGGGGTGGAAAAACCCAAGGACTTCACCTGGAACCAACTGCTCGGCTTCGACGCCTGCGTGCAGTGCGGCAAGTGCGAAGCGGCGTGCCCGGCGTTCGCCGCCGGCCAGCCGCTGAACCCGAAAAAGCTGATTCAGGACATGGTGGTCGGCCTGGCCGGCGGCACCGATGCCAAGTTCGCCGGCAGCGCTTATCCTGGAAAACCGATCGGTGAACACCGCGGCAACCCGCACCAACCGATCGTCAACGGCCTGGTGGACGCCGACACGTTGTGGTCCTGCACCACCTGCCGCGCCTGTGTGGAAGAGTGCCCGATGATGATCGAGCACGTGGACGCCATCGTCGACATGCGCCGCCACCTCACCCTGGAAAAAGGCGCCACGCCGAACAAGGGCGCCGAAGTCCTCGAAAACCTGATCGCCACCGACAACCCCGGCGGCTTCGCACCGGGCGGCCGGCTGAACTGGGCGGCGGATCTGAACCTGCCGTTGCTCAGCGAAAAAGGTCGCTGCGAGGTGCTGTTCTGGGTCGGCGACGGTGCCTTCGACATGCGCAACCAGCGCACCCTGCGCGCCTTCGTCAAAGTGCTGAAAGCGGCCAAGGTCGACTTTGCCGTGCTCGGCCTGGAAGAGCGCGACAGCGGCGACGTCGCCCGCCGTTTGGGCGATGAAGCGACCTTCCAACTGCTGGCCACGCGCAATATCCAGACCTTGGCCAAGTACAACTTCACGCGCATCGTCACCTGCGACCCGCACAGTTTCCATGTGCTGAAAAACGAATACGGCGCCTTCAACGGTGACTATGTCGTACAGCACCACAGCACCTTCATGGCCGAGCTGATCGGCCACGGCGCGCTGAACCTGGGCCAGCACAAAGGCAGCAGCGTGACCTATCACGACCCGTGCTACCTGGGCCGCTACAACGGCGAATACGAGGCGCCGCGCCAGGTGCTGCGCGCGTTGGGGATCGAGGTCAAGGAGATGCAACGCTCGGGCTACCGTTCACGCTGCTGCGGTGGCGGTGGCGGCGCACCGATCACCGACATTCCGGGCAAGCAACGCATCCCCGATATGCGGATGGACGACATCCGCACAACCGGCGCCGAACTGGTGGCCGTGGGCTGCCCGCAATGCACTGCGATGCTCGAAGGCGTGGTCGAACCGCGTCCACTGATCAAGGACATCGCCGAGTTGGTGGCCGATGCCTTGCTCGACGAGCCGGCGCCGGCCAAAGCCCCGATCACGCGTGAACCCGCGGAGGTACACTGATGAGCGACATTATCCGCCGCGACCCACGCGCCGAATGGATCGCCCGTAACCGCCTGCACCCGCTGCATGCGGCGATGCAGCCGGTGCAACACAGTTGGATGGGGCCCAACGGCGTCATCCGCAAGAACGTCCATGGTGTCGGTTTTATCGGCCCCAACGGCATCAAGCGCATCGACCGCAGCGGTGCCCAGCAGGGCGGGGCGGCCAAGCGCACGGCGGCGGTGGCGGTGCAGTTGCCGCTGCATCAGGTGGCGGCGCCCGCGTTCTACATCAACGTGGTGCCGGACATGGTCGGCGGCCGCCTGAGCAGCCACGACCGTGACCTGCTCGGCCTGGCCCGGCAACTCGCCGGCAGCGACGGTGCGGTGCTGGCCGTGGTGTTTGGCGAACACAAGGAAAACGCATTTGCCACGGCCGGCGTCGACCGCCTGCTGGTGCTCGAAGGCCATGCCTTCGACGGTTATTCACCGGAGCAGCGCGTGCAGGGCCTGCGGGCTGTGGATAACCAGTTCAGCCCGCGCCATTGGTTGCTGCCGGACAGCCGCAGCGGTGGCGGCGAACTCGGTCGGCGTTTTGCCGCCAGCCTCAACGAGCGCCCGGCCACGCGGGTCTGGCAGATCCAGGGCGAGCAGTGCATCGGCCGTGCAGGTGCGGGTCAGCAAGACGTGGCCCGGCCGTTGCCGCGCCTGATCCTGGCGGCTGCCGAATGCGCCGATCCGGTCAGCGACACTCGGCATGAAGTGCTGCCCGTGGAGTTATCCACAGCCCTGGCGCGCAGCCTGCCGCGTATCGAAGACCTCGGCGCGGTGGCGGTGGACCCGGCGGCGATTCCGATGGCTGAAGCCGAGTTTATTTTCTCCGGCGGCAACGGCGTGAAGGACTGGGCGCTGTTCCACCAGACCGCCGCCGCCCTGGGCGCTACCGAAGGCGCCTCGCGCGTCGCGGTGGACGATGGCTTCATGGCCCGCGATCGCCAGGTCGGCGCCAGCGGCACCTGGGTCACGGCGCGGGTGTATGTGGCCGTCGGTATCTCCGGGGCGATCCAGCACCTGCAAGGCATCGGCGCCTGCGACAAGGTGGTGGCGATCAACCTCGACCCCGGCTGCGACATGATCAAGCGTGCCGACCTCTCGGTGATCGGCGACAGCGCCGCGATTCTGCAAGCCTTGATCGCCGCGGTCGAGGCCTACCGCCACGGCGCCAAGCGCGATGCGGCTTAAGCAAAGGATAAGGGCATGAACACGCAGGTAATCAGTTTGGTCTCCATCGGCGCCCACCCCACCTCCGGGCGACCGCGCCGCGCCGAGCAGGATGCGCGCGCGGTCGAGTTGGGCCTGCAAATGGCTGGGGATAAGTTGCAGGTGCTGCATGCCGGCGACATCGCCGAACCCACGCTGCGCAGCTACCTGGGCATGGGGCTGGCGCAGTTGCATGTGCTCGAACAACCGCCTGGCGCCGATGCTTTGCCGGTGCTCAGTGAGTATCTGCGCGACGCCGGTGCCCAGGTGGTGCTCACCGGTAGCCAGGCCGAAACCGGCGAAGGTTCGGGGATGTTGCCGTTCCTGCTCGCCGAACACCTGGGCTGGCCGCTGATTGTCGGGCTGGCGCAGGTGGAGTCCATCGAGAGCGGCGTGGCCCTGGTGCTGCAAGCCTTGCCCCGTGGGCAGCGGCGGCGCTTGAAGGTGCGCCTGCCGTTTCTGGCCACGGTGGATAACGCTGCGCCCAAGCCTCGGCAGAGCGCCTATGGCCCGGCGCAACGCGGCGAACTGGCGGCCCACGAGGTCGAGGTTGAAGCGGACGAGTTATTCACAGGCGCCGTGTTGCAACCGGCCAAGCCACGACCCAAGCGGCTCAAGGTGATCAAGGCCAAGAGCGGCGCGGACCGGATGAAGGCGGCCACGGCCAAGGCCAGTGGTGGCGGCGGGCAGGTACTCAAGGGCCTCAGCCCTGAAGCGGGTGCTGAAGCGATTCTCAAGTTGTTGCTTGAGGAAGGCGTGGTTCGCTGAGCCGCAACGGGGAGAATGGCTTACCCACAATCCCTGTTGACCCGTCTGTGGATAACCTGTTCGCGGTTGTCCACACCCCCTGTAAATCAAGCCCTGCAGCCCTCCGTACAAAAAACGACCAGGCTAACCCTCGGTTTTTCCTTGGGTTTCTGTGTGATCACAGCGATTACCCCGCGCAGAGTTTCCCCCAAAGTCTGTTGGCGCTTCTGTGGATAAGATGTTCGCTTACCGCTGCAGCCCTTATAAATAAAGGCTTACGCTAGGCTGATCGAAATTTGATCAATTGCGCGCATTTGCCCGCTGAAACGCGTGGATAGCCCGGTTTATGAAGGTTTGAAGGGGTTTTCCACAGCCGCGTCAAAGTTGCCCCCAAAGTCTGTTGGTGCTTCTGTGGATAAGGTGTTCGCGTACCGCTACAGGGCACGGTTCATATGGCTTACACGGAGTTGTTCAAAAATTGATCAGTGGCGCCTTAAAACGGCCAAGTCGAATAAGTCACGGATTTTCTTGATTTAATTTCGGCGGGCAGGCGCACTTGCGCACAATTGCTGTGGGTGGCTCTGTGGATAAGTTGTTGGGCAAAGGCTGGAGGGCAGGCGGCGAGAGGGCTTCAGTGTGCTTGAACAAATTTTGATCAGTGCGCAACCCAATGTGGGAGCGAGCAAGCCCGCTCCCACAGGGATGGTTACTGGGCGGCCACGCCTTTGAGGTAGGGCGCCGGCGCCGCGCCGAGGTTGCTCAACATGCGCTCGCTGTACCAGTCGATGAAGTTCACCACGCCGAACTCATAGGTCTTGGAGTAGGGGCCCGGCTGGTAGGCGGTGGAGTTGATCCCGCGCTGGTTTTCTTCGGCCAGGCGACGGTCCTGGTCGTTGGTGGCGTCCCATACCTGGCGCATGCGCTCCACGTCGTAGTCCACGCCTTCGACCGCGTCCTTGTGGACCAGCCACTTGGTGGTGACCATGGTTTCCTGGGCGCTGATCGGCCACACGGTGAACACGATCACGTGGTCGCCCATGCAGTGGTTCCACGAGTGCGGCAGGTGCAGGATACGCATCGAGCCCAGGTCCGGGTTCTTGATGCGGCCCATCAACTTCTTGCAGCCCTGTTTGCCGTCCAGGGTCATCGACACGGTGCCCTTGAGCAGCGGCATACGCACGATGCGGTTGCGCAGGCCGAAGCTGGCGTGGGCGTAAGGGATTTTTTCGGCTTCCCAGGCCGCGGCGCTGGCGGCCACGTGGTCCTTGAAGGCCTGGTCGGCGCGCGGGTCGGTGACGTCGTCCCACTCGAGCAGGGTTTTCAACAGCTCGGGGTGCGAGGCGTTGCAGTGGTAGCACTCGCGGTTGTTTTCCAGCACCAGTTTCCAGTTGGCCTTTTCCATCAAGGTGGTTTGCACCGCCACCTTGGTGTTTTCCATGTCGTAGGGTTCCATGTAGTGGTTCAGGGTCGACAGGAAGTCATCGATGGCCGGCGGGTTCTGCGCCAGGCTGATGAAGATGTAGCCGCCGGCGGTCTTTACGTTGATCGGCTTGAGGCCGTACTGCTTCATGTCGAAGTCGGCGCCCATCTCGGTGCCGGCGAACAGCAGGCGGCCGTCCAGTTCGTAGGTCCACTGGTGATACGGGCAGACCAGCTTGGCGACCTTGCCTTTGTCGCTGGTACACAAGCGCGAACCGCGGTGGCGGCAGACGTTGTGGAACGCATGCACCACGCCATCGGCGCCACGGATCACGATGATCGGGTTCTTGCCCACTTGCAGGGTCAGGAAGTTGCCCTTGGTGGGGATCTCGCAGGTCATGCCGGCGATCAACCATTCTTTCTGGAAGATCTCCTGCATATCGATATCAAACAACCGCTCATCAGAGTAGAACGGCTGTGGCAGCGAGAACGTGCGTTCGCGCTCTTGCAGCATCTGCGCGGTGGCCTTGCGTGCGGGTTCCAGCGGATCGCCCAAGCTTAAGGTTGCGGTGACGTCCATCGTGTGTGTCCTCATGGCCATTCTGTGTGGCCGGCGAAAGTGGCTACGGTTAGTGCAGTGCAAGGCGTAAAGAAAGTGTCGTTGTTGGCAGCGAGTGTGCGGCCGCCGTTGCGGTGAACCTTATCCATGGGCGACATGGCCCAATCTGTTCCCGACGCGCAACCCCCTGTCGTTGGGGGCTGGTCGCGATAAGTATGTGAATGTCGCAGATAGGTAAATGGGTGGTTCTCGCGTTACGCAGAATCGCCACCATAAGGCCGAGCCTCGGCGGTGGAGAACAGCATGTCCAGTAACTTCCTGAATCCGGTAACCACCCAGACCTGGGCCAATGGTCGGCACATTGTCCGTTGCGTCAAAGTCATCCAGGAAACCTGGGACGTTCGCACCTTCTGCTTCATGGCCGACCAGCCGATCCTGTTCTTTTTCAAGCCGGGGCAGTTCGTCACCCTGGAGCTGGAAATCGACGGCCAGCCGATCATGCGTTCCTACACCATCTCCAGCTCGCCGTCGGTGCCTTACAGCTTCTCGGTGACGATCAAGCGCGTGCCGGGCGGCAAGGTCTCCAACTGGCTGCACGACACCCTGCACGAGGGCCAGGAGCTGGCGGTCCACGGGCCGGTCGGGCTGTTCAATGCCATCGACTTCCCAAGTCCGAAGGTGCTGTACCTCAGCGGCGGCGTCGGCATTACCCCGGTGATGTCCATGGCGCGCTGGTTCTACGACACCAACGCCAACGTCGACATGACGTTTATCCACAGCGCGCGCTCGCCCAAAGACATCATCTACCACCGCGAGCTGGAGCACATGGCCTCGCGGATCGACAACTTCAGCCTGCACCTGATCTGCGAGAAGCACGGCCTGGGCGAGCCCTGGGCCGGGTATCGCGGTTACCTGAACCACAAGATGCTCGAATTGATGGTGCCGGACTTCCTGGAGCGCGAAGTGTTCTGCTGCGGCCCCACGCCGTACATGACCGCAGTGAAGCGCCTGCTGGAAGCCGCCGGTTTCGACATGACGCGTTATCACGAAGAGTCCTTCGGCGCGACGCCAGCGGAAGCCCGCGCCGATGCGGTGGAACAGGCCGAACAAGCCGCCGATGCGCCGGAAATCGACCTGGCGGACCTGCATCAGGTCGAGTTCATCACCTCGGGCAAGAGCATCCGCGTGGCGCCGGGCGAAACCGTCCACGCCGCTGCGGCCAAGCTCGGCCTGCTGATTCCCAAGGCCTGCGGCATGGGGATTTGCGGCACATGCAAGGTGCTCAAGCTGGGCGGCGAGGTCGAGATGGACCACAACGGCGGGATTACCGAGGAAGACGAAGCCGAGGGCTACATCCTGTCGTGCTGCAGCGTGCCGAAGGGCGACGTGCGGATTGAGTTCTAGGCACGCCCATGCGCCCTGCGCGGGCGCCAGGCGTTTCAGTACAGCCCTGCGCGGGCGCCAGGCGTTTCAGTACAGCCCTGGGCGGCGGTCCAGATGAACGTGGTTATGCTCGCTAATGTGTTTGTTCCGCGCCTGTAGCAGCGGCAGGTCGGCGACCAGGCGCTGTTCTTGTTGATGGGAAACCCCGCCGGCCAGCGGATAGCCGTCCGCATCGACAATGACTGAGCCGCCCACCCAATTCACACCGCGCTCCTCACCGTATCGATCACACGCGGCGATAAACATCCGATTGACCGCCGCGTTGGCCTGCACGCGGACGATTTCGCCTGGGCGCTCGGCGGCGGGCCGTGGGCTGTCCGGCCAATTCACTGGCGCGCACAGCAGGTCGGTACCGGCCAGGGCCGCCAGGCGGACCCACTCGGGCAGCTCGAGGTCGTAGCAGATCACCACGCCAATGCGCCCGACAGCCGTTTCCACCAGCGGCGGCGGGGCAGTGCCGGCGGTGAAGATCAGCTTTTCGCGGTCCCACAGATGCGCCTTGCGGTATACCGTCAGCCTACCGTCGGGCTCAATCAGCGCGGCGCTGTTGGCCACTTGGCCGGCACTCAGGCGCTCGCAGAAGCCCGCGACGACGATCAAGCCCAACTCGATAGCCAGGGTTCTCCACAGACTCAGCGTCGGGCCATCGAGCGGTTCCGACACCGCCCTGGCCTCTGCCAGGTCATTGAACGCGTAGCCGCTTTGCATGAGTTCGGGCAGCACCACCACGTGGGCACCCAGGCTGGCCGCGCCACGGATCGCCGTTTCACTCAGGCGACGGTTGTCGTCGGCGTCGCCCAGGCGCGGCGCCAACTGATGGCAGACAACGCGTATCGGTGTCATGACTCATCGCCTTCAAACAGGCGTTCGCTGGCTTCAATTGCGCGTTGCTCAGCGGTCAGGTCACGCGTACACGACAGCAGGCAGTAGGCAATCGCAGAAACTGCCAGGCCTACTACGAATGCAATATCAGCCCCGTCCAAGGCCTTCGCGATGGGCCCTTGGTAAAACCCCAGGGAGATGAACGGTGTCATCGCCCCCAGGCCGAGGAAATAGGAAACAAGCCCGGCACCCGACCAGCGGCCGTAGATCCCGTCCGGGTTGAAGATGTCGCTGATTGCGTATTGCCCCTTGCGGACAACATAGAAGTCCGCGAGGTTGACGGCGGTCCACGGCACCAGGAAATACAGCATCAGCAAGACGAAGGTATTGAAACTCTCCAGGTAGCTCTGCGGGATACTCAAGGCGATGGCGAAAATCACCCCGCCCACCAGGCTGATCCCCACGATGCGCCCTTTGATGCCCGGTTTGATCGACACGAAGCCGTCAATCGCGCTGATACCGGTCAGCATGGCGCCGTAACAGTTGACCGCCATGATGCCAACCAGCGCGGGTACTGCGATCAACACGGTAAAGGTGCCAAACCCTGGAAGCAGTTGGTTGCCCACCGCCTGCACGCTGCCGATGGCGTCGGGTGAGGGCAGCGCCGAGGCGAGAAACGCCCCCAGCGACATCAGCCACAGTGCCGAACTGGCAGCCCCCAGGTACGTCCAGGTGATGACCCTGCGCGACGGCGTGTCATGGGGCAGGTAGCGCGAGTAGTCCGAGACATAGACGGCGTAGCTGATCTGGTAACCGGCAGCGGCTGAAAGCTGGATCAGAAAGGCCGACCAGGAAAAATGCGCGTCGACCACCGCCGCGTTGGCCTGCAGGTTCATCACGGCAGCGACCGTGAGGACCGCGAACACACTGATCATCACGTAGGTCAGCCAGCGTTGCACGGTGTGCAGGAGGTTGTGGCCGATCACGGCAATCACCACGGCCAGGATGATCATCAAGGCGTACCACGGGGCGCGGTTGCCGGGCAGCACGGTATTGATGGCGTCGGTCGCCAGAATCACGTTGAACACGTTAAAGCCGATGTACACGAACACCACCGCGATAAAGGGCACGATTGCCCCGCGCAGGCCGAACTGTGCCCGCGACTGGATCATCTGCGGCAAACCCATGCGCGGCCCCTGGTTGGCGTGGAATGCCATGGCGAACGTGCCCAGGCACACGCCGATGACAATCGCCAGGATCGCGTACACCAGGCTCAGCCCCAACGCTGCGCCGGTAAACCCGGTGACCAGGGTGGTCAGTACGAAGTTACCGGTGAACCAGAACGGCGCCTGATGCCAGACCTTGCCGTGGCGTTCATTGCGCGGCACGTAGTCAATGGAGCGGGTTTCGATTTTCAGTGTGGTGGATGGCGGAGCAGCCGAACGGTTGGGGGGCGTGTTCATAGGCATCACGGTCTGTTTTTATTAAGTGAGACTATGAAGAGTCTTGTAACTAAAAAGATTATTGAATCGGCATTTGCAAATAATCACTTCACGAATTTCTGAACTGATTGCCTGAAGCCTTCTGAAGCAAGGCTTGTATTACGCATTGGCTTTTTATTTCCAAGTGATATAGAGCCATTTCCTACAATTATCTACGCTGAGCAGCACATACGTCGTATTCGCCCTTCGCATTGAAGCAGTAGGTGGACGTCCTGATTACATACCAAGGACGATTGCCATGTCTGCTATCCCCTCCCGCAGTAAAGGCGCAGCGCGCTTGCTTGCCAAGAATGTCACTGCACTTGTTCCGGACTTTCCTTTTCATTACGCCCGGTTTCTTGAAACGGCTGACAGTTTAGGCACGCCGTTGGCGCAGGTATCCCGCCAGGCCTATGGCAAGCAGGTCTTGATCGTCGGCGCCGGCGTCGCTGGAATGGTCGCGGCCTATGAAGCCATGCGCATGGGGTTGCACCCGGTGGTAGTAGAGGCCAGTGGCCGCATCGGTGGGCGCCTGTATTCCTATGTGGCGGGTGATCCGCAAGATCCGGATAACAGTGTTATCTGCGAAATGGGTGCCATGCGCTTTCCTGTTTCAGGCAAGGCGTTGATGCACTATTTCGACAAAGTTGGCATGCGGGCCAACTCGACGGATTTTCCCAATCCGGGGTCGCCTTTTACCCCCAGCACGGTCGTCGACTACCAGCAAAAACAGGTTTATTACGAAGGCGATAATCTGCCGGTTGATTACGCCGAGATCGAGCGCAAGCTATTCGAAGTATTTCTTGAGCAGGACCCGATCAAGTTCACTGAGATGGAAGCGGCAATGTCCGAGGGCAGCCTTGATCAGGCCCGGATCAAAGCCTTGTGGAACGCGATCCTTGATGCGGGTTGGGACAACCTCAGTTTTTTTGCCGCGATGGTCGAGCAGGCGGGTTGGAGTCGCGAAGATATCGATCTGTTCGGCCAGATCGGCTTCGGCACTGGCGGCTGGAATACCGATTACCCGAACTGCTTCCTGGAGGTGTTACGGGTGCTGTATACCGGGTTGGATACCAACCACAAGCTGATGTATGACGGCTCCAGCGAGCTGCCAAACCGGCTGTGGACGCGTGCCCCGGATACCTTCGGCGACGCCATGGTCCATTGGCCTGCGGGCACCACCGTCCAAGGCCTGACTACCCAGGTCATCGCTCAGCCTTTGAAACAGGAAGTGCGGCAGATCCTACGTCGGCCGGATGGCCAGTTCGACGTGTGGGTGTTTGATCACAATCTGGGAAGCGACCGCCAATACACCTTTCCTGCCGTGGTCTATACCCCGCACAAACGGGTCCTCGACAAATTCCGTTATATGGATGGCGCTGCCCGCTTCAACGCGATGAATGACCTGTTATCCGGCAAGGAATGGGAAGCGGTGATGTACACCCATTACATGCAGTCGGCAAAAATCTTCGCGCAAACCAAACGACCGTTCTGGACCGATATGGAGGCTGATTCGCAGTACAGGATGAGTGTGACGTTGTCGGATCGAATCACCCGCGGCACCTACCTGCTGGACTATAGCGAGAGCCAGGGGCCTCACAACGGCAGTGGCCTGTTTTTGTCTTACACCTGGAATGATGACGCCCTCAAATTCCTGGGTGATCGCAGTGCGCCGCTGCCGTCCCACGTGCAGTTATGCACAACCCTGCTGGACAGCGTGTATGCCCCTCATCAGTTGAATCTGGCCGCTGAGTTCGGCATGACCAACCCGTTTGTTGAAATCAACTGGGAAGAGCAGCCGTTTTTCCTGTGCGCGTTCAAAATGAACCTGCCGGGACAGTACGAGTACCAGCGCTTGTTGTTTTCTCAGTTCATGAACGGTGTGTCGAGCGCGAACCCCGACGGCTTCATTCTTGCGGGTGACGATGTTTCGTGGACGGGAGGCTGGGCGGAAGGGGCGGTGACGACGGCCTTGAACGCGGTAAATAAACTGGCGGTGAAATTCAACGGCGGGACCCTTCTCACCAACCGTGGCCCTATTGATGAATGGCAAGCGCTTCAGCCGAAGGCCTTGTGAGCATACGTGTGTGAGCGAGATGCGCGAGCGGTAGGCGCTGGGCGTTAAATCATGAGCCTGCAAGTTGCTGCAGGCCCGCGTCGCAGGTCATGAGCCTGCGACGCGGGCCGTCGTTTCACGCGCCCATCACTTCGCGAATATCCGCCGCCAGTTCGCGCACGCGTTCTTCCTCGGTGTCCCACGCACACATGAAGCGCGCGCCGCCTTTGCCGATGAAGGTGTAGAAGCGCCAGCCCTTGGCCGTCAGCGCGGCGATCGCCGGTTCCGAGAGTTGCAGGAACACGCCGTTGGCCTGCACCGGGAACATCAATTCCACGCCGGGAATATCCGCCACCAGGCTGCTCAACAACTGCGCGCAGTGGTTGGCGTGGCGCGCGTGTTTGAGCCAGGCGTCGTTTTCCAGCAGGCCCACCCACGGCGCAGAGAGGAAGCGCATCTTCGACGCGAGCTGGCCGGCCTGTTTGCAGCGGTAGTCGAAGTCTTCGGCCAGTGCGCGGTTGAAGAACAGAATCGCTTCGCCCACGGCCATGCCGTTTTTCGTGCCGCCGAAGCACAACACATCCACCCCGGCTTTCCAGGTCAGGTCGGCCGGCGAACAGCCGAGGAACGCGCAGGCGTTGGCGAAGCGCGCGCCGTCCATGTGCAGGTTCAGGCCGAGCTCTTTGCAGGTGGCGCTGATGGCGCGGATTTCGTCCGGGGTGTACACGCTGCCGACTTCAGTGGCCTGGGTCAGCGTCACCACGCGGGGTTTGGGGTAATGGATGTCCTGGCGCTTGAGGGCGATCTCGCGGATCGATTCCGGGGTCAGCTTGCCGTTTTCGGTGCGCGCGGTGAGCAGCTTGGAACCGTTGGAGAAAAACTCCGGGGCGCCGCATTCGTCGGTCTCGACGTGGGCGGTTTCCGAGCAGATCACGCTATGGTAGCTCTGGCACAGCGACGACAGCGCCAGGGAGTTGGCGGCGGTGCCGTTGAAGGCGAAGAACACTTCGCAGTCGGTCTCGAACAGGTTGCGGAAACCGTCGGCGGCGCGGTGGGTCCATTCGTCATCGCCATAGGCGCGCTGATGGCCGTGGTTGGCTTGTTCCATGGCAGCCCAGGCTTCCGGGCAGATGCCGGAATAGTTATCGCTGGCGAATTGTTGGCTCTTGTCGGTCATGGCCCATTCCTGTGGTCGATGTTGGTGCACACTTTAACCAAGATTGTCCGGGGTGCACACGCACTGTAAATGCAAAGTCACTGGGGAATTATGCACGCTACTGAAACGATTCCTGTCGGACGTGTCCGCGATGGCGCCTTGGATTTGCTCAAGTGGCTGGCGCTGCTGAGCATGGTGCTGGACCACTTGCGTTATGTCGGGTTGAGCCTGGATGGCCTGTATGTGCCGGGGCGCCTGGCGTTCCCGTGGTTTTGCCTGGCGATTGCGGCGAATGTGCATCGGGTGCGAGACGCGCCGGTGAGCGGCCGCTGGCGTTACCTGGGCTGGTTGCTGTTGTTCAGCCTGATCAGTGAAGTGCCGTACCGGCTGTTCATCGAAGATGCCGATACGTTGAATGTGTTGCCCACCTTGGCGTTGGGCCTGCTGGTTGCCCGAGGATGGCAGCAGAAGGCGCTGGTTGATCGAGGATTGGCGCTGATTGCCCTGGCGATAGGCGCTGTGTTTTCCACGCAGCTGATGTTCGGTTTCTTCGGTGTATTGCTGCCGTGGGCGATGGTGTTGGTGTTTCGTCGGCGATGGTATTTCAGCGTATTTCCGGGGCTGCTGTGTGTGGCAGCCAATCAATGGCAGATTCTGCTCGATAGCGGCACGCCGGTGGCGCGGATGGGGTTGGCGGCATGCCTGATCGCGCCATTGGCCGGCCTGGTCCTGTTGCGACATGTCAAAAACGCCACGCCGCCGGCAATGCGGCGCTGGGCCTATGCCCTCTATCCTGTGCATTTCCTGCTGCTGCTACTCGTCCGTCAAATCATCGCCTAATCAGTGTGGGAGGGGCGGTGCGACGGTTCGACTTGCCCCCGATAGCGGTGTGTCAGCCACGGCATGTGCAAGCTGATCCACCGCTATCGGGGGCAAGTCGAACCGTCGCACCGCCCCTCCCACATTTGTTCTGCGTTGTTCCAGCAATGTCGTAAACGCACCTTTGCGTGGCGTCCGTAGGCATTTGACCTGCCGGCGCCAGCCCTACCATCGCATCAAAGGGCCCTGCACGGGCCTTAACAATACGAAAGGCTGGGAGAGACGCGATGTTCAGCAAACAAGACCAGATCCAGGGTTATGACGATGCACTGCTCGCGGCGATGAATGCCGAGGAGCAGCGGCAGGAAGATCATATCGAGCTGATCGCGTCGGAGAACTACACCAGCAAGCGCGTGATGCAAGCCCAGGGCAGCGGCCTGACCAACAAGTACGCCGAAGGCTACCCGGGCAAGCGCTACTACGGTGGTTGCGAGCATGTGGACAAGGTCGAAGCCCTGGCCATCGAGCGCGCCAAGCAGTTGTTCGGCGCCGACTACGCCAACGTGCAGCCGCATTCCGGCTCATCCGCCAACAGCGCGGTGTACCTGGCGCTGTTGAACGCCGGTGACACCATCCTCGGCATGAGCCTGGCCCACGGCGGCCACCTGACCCACGGCGCCAAAGTGTCGTCCTCGGGCAAGCTGTACAACGCGGTGCAATACGGCATCAACACCGACACCGGGCTGATCGACTACGACGAAGTCGAGCGCCTGGCCGTGGAGCACCAGCCGAAGATGGTGGTGGCCGGTTTTTCCGCCTACTCCAAGACCCTGGATTTCCCACGCTTTCGTCAGATCGCCGACAAGGTCGGTGCGCTGCTGTTCGTCGACATGGCCCACGTCGCCGGCCTGGTGGCCGCCGGTCTGTACCCGAACCCGCTGCCTTACGCCGACGTGGTCACCACCACCACCCACAAGACCCTGCGCGGTCCGCGTGGCGGCCTGATTCTGGCGCGTGCCAACGAAACGATCGAAAAGAAACTCAACGCCGCTGTATTCCCTGGCGCCCAGGGCGGCCCGCTGATGCACGTCATCGCCGGCAAGGCGGTGTGCTTCAAGGAAGCCCAGGAGCCTGGCTTCAAGGCCTATCAGCAGCAAGTGATCGACAACGCCCAGGCCATGGCCGGCGTGTTTATCAAACGCGGCTACGATGTAGTGTCCGGCGGCACCGATAACCATCTGTTCCTGGTCAGCCTGATTCGCCAGGGCCTCACCGGTAAAGACGCGGACGCCGCCCTCGGTCGCGCCCACATCACCGTCAACAAGAACGCCGTGCCGAATGACCCGCAGTCGCCGTTCGTGACGTCGGGCCTGCGTATCGGCACGCCGGCGGTGACCACGCGCGGTTTCAAGGTGCCGCAATGCATCGAGTTGGCCGGCTGGATCTGCGACATCCTCGACAACCTCGGCGACGCCGATGTCGAGGCCGACGTGGCCAAGCGCGTGTCGGCCCTGTGCGCTGATTTCCCGGTTTATCGCTGAGCGCGGTTTTGGAGTAATGACTATGCAACGCTACTCGGGCTTCGGCCTCTTCAAGCACTCACTCAGCCACCACGAAAACTGGCAGAAGATGTGGCGCACGCCGACCCCTAAAAAGGTGTACGACGTGGTCATCGTCGGCGGTGGCGGGCATGGTCTGGCGACCGCCTATTACCTGGCCAAGGAGCACGGCATCACCAATGTGGCCGTGGTCGAAAAGGGCTGGCTGGGCGGCGGTAACACCGCGCGCAACACCACCATCGTGCGTTCCAACTACCTGTGGGACGAGTCGGCGCACTTGTACGAACACGCGATGAAACTGTGGGAAGGCCTGTCCCAGGACCTGAACTACAACGTGATGTTCTCCCAGCGCGGCGTCTACAACCTGTGCCACACCCTGCAGGACATCCGCGATTCCGAACGTCGCGTCAGCGCCAACCGCCTCAACGGCGTGGACGGCGAACTGCTCAACGCCAAACAGGTCGCGGACGAGATTCCGTACCTGGATTGCTCGAAGAACACCCGCTACCCGGTGATGGGCGCCACCGTGCAACGGCGCGGCGGCGTGGCCCGTCACGATGCCGTGGCCTGGGGCTTTGCCCGCGCCGCCGACGCCCTCGGAGTGGATTTGATCCAGCAGACCGAAGTGATCGGCTTTCGCAAGGAAAACGGCGTGTGCATCGGCGTCGAAACCAACAAAGGCTTTATCGGCGCCAAGCGCGTCGGTGTAGTCACGGCCGGTAACTCCGGGCACATGGCTTCGCTCGCCGGTTTCCGCCTGCCGATCGAATCGCACCCGCTGCAAGCACTGGTGTCGGAGCCGATCAAGCCGATTATCGACAGCGTGATCATGTCCAACGCCGTACACGGTTACATCAGCCAGTCCGACAAGGGCGACCTGGTGATCGGCGCCGGTATCGACGGCTACAACGGCTACGGCCAGCGCGGTTCGTACCCGGTGATCGAACACACCATCCAGGCCATCGTCGAGATGTTCCCGGTGCTCTCGCGCGTGCGTATGAACCGCCAGTGGGGCGGCATCGTCGACACCACGCCGGACGCCTGCCCGATCATCTCCAAGACCCCGGTGCCGAACATGTTCTTCAACTGCGGTTGGGGCACCGGCGGTTTCAAGGCCACTCCCGGTTCAGGCAACGTGTTTGCCGCGAGCCTGGCCAAGGGTGAAATGCACCCGCTGGCCGCACCTTTCTCCATCGACCGTTTCCACAACGGTGCGTTGATCGACGAACACGGCGCTGCGGCCGTCGCCCACTAACAGGAGAAATTCCCTATGTTGCATATCTTCTGTCCTCACTGTGGCGAACTGCGCTCCGAAGAGGAATTCCATGCCTCCGGCCAAGCGCACATCCCACGCCCGCTGGACCCCAACGCCTGCACCGATGAAGAGTGGGGCGACTACATGTTCTTCCGCGACAACCCCCGTGGCCTGCACCACGAACTGTGGATTCACGCCGCCGGTTGCCGTCAGTACTTCAACGCGACCCGCGACACGCTGACCTACGAAATTCTTGAAACCTACAAAATCGGCACCAAGCCACAATTCACCGCCAAGGCTGCTGGAGCGAAGGTATGAGCCAGATCAATCGCCTGTCCAACGGTGGCCGGATCGACCGTAACAAAGTCCTGACCTTCAGCTTCAACGGCCAGACCTACAAAGGCTTCGAAGGCGACACCCTGGCCGCCGCGCTGCTGGCCAACGGTGTCGACATCATCGGCCGCAGCTTCAAGTACTCGCGCCCACGCGGCATCTTTGCTGCCGGTGCCGAAGAGCCGAACGCGGTGCTGCAGATCGGCGCCACCGAAGCCACCCAGATTCCCAACGTGCGCGCCACGCAACAGGCGTTGTACCAGGGCCTCGTCGCCACCAGCACCAACGGCTGGCCGAGCGTGAACAACGACGTGATGGGCATTCTCGGCAAAGTCGGCGGCAAGCTGATGCCACCGGGTTTCTACTACAAAACCTTCATGTACCCGCAGTCGTTCTGGATGACCTACGAGAAGTACATCCGCAAGGCTGCGGGTTTAGGCCGCTCGCCGACCGAGAACGACCCGGACACCTACGACAACTTCAACCGGCATTGCGACGTGCTGGTGGTCGGTGCCGGCCCGGCCGGTCTGGCCGCTGCACTGGCCGCTGCGCGCAGTGGCGCCCGCGTGATCATCGCCGATGAGCAGGAAGAGTTCGGCGGCTCGTTGCTCGATTCGCGCGAAAGCCTCGACGGCAAGCCGGCCACCGAGTGGGTCGCCAGCGTCATCGCCGAACTCAAAGCCCTGCCGGACGTGGTGCTGCTGCCCCGCGCCACCGTCAACGGTTACCACGACCATAACTTCCTGACCATTCACGAGCGTCTCACCGATCACCTCGGCGACCGTGCGCCGATCGGCCAGGTGCGCCAGCGTATCCACCGTGTGCGTGCCAAGCGCGTGGTGCTGGCGACCGGTGCGTGCGAGCGTCCGCTGGTGTACGGCAACAACGACGTGCCGGGCAATATGCTCGCCGGTGCAGTCTCGACTTACGTGCGCCGTTACGGCGTGGCGCCGGGCAAGAAACTGGTGCTGTCGACCAACAACGACCACGCCTACCGCGTCGCCCTGGACTGGTTGGAAGCCGGCCTGAAAGTGGTGGCCGTGGCCGATGCCCGCCATAACCCACGCGGCGCGCTGGTGGAAGAAGCCCGCGCCAAAGGCATTCGTATCCTCACCGGCAGCGCCGTGATCGAAGCCCGTGGCAGCAAGCATGTGAGCGGCGCCCGTGTTGCCGCCATCGATGTCAAAGCGCATACCGTCACCAGCCCCGGCGAGTGGCTGGACTGCGACCTGGTGGCCAGCTCCGGCGGCTACAGCCCGGTGGTCCACCTGGCCTCGCACCTGGGCGGCAAGCCGACCTGGCGCGAAGACATCCTCGGTTTTGTACCGGGTGAAGCACCGCAAAAGCGCGTGTGCGTTGGCGGTATCAACGGCGTCTACGGCCTGGGCGATTCCCTGGCGGACGGTTTTGAAGGGGGCGTGCGCGCCGCCAGCGAAGCCGGTTTTAGCCCGGTGGAAGGCACGCTGCCCAAAGCCTTGAACCGCTTGGAAGAGCCGACGCTGGCGCTGTTCCAGGTGCCTCACGAGAAAGCCACTGCACGGGCGCCCAAGCAATTCGTCGACCTGCAGAACGACGTCACCGCGGCCGCCATCGAACTGGCGACCCGCGAAGGTTTCGAGTCGGTGGAACACGTCAAGCGCTATACCGCGCTGGGCTTCGGCACCGACCAGGGCAAGCTGGGTAACGTCAACGGCCTGGCCATTGCGGCGCGTTCGCTGAACGTGACCATCCCGCAGATGGGCACCACCATGTTCCGCCCCAACTACACGCCGGTGACCTTCGGCGCGGTTGCGGGGCGGCACTGTGGGCACATCTTCGAGCCCGTTCGCTACACCGCGCTGCACGCCTGGCATGTGAAGAATGGCGCCGAGTTTGAAGACGTCGGCCAGTGGAAACGCCCGTGGTACTTCCCGCGCAACGGTGAAGACCTGCACGCGGCGGTCAAGCGCGAATGCCTGGCGGTGCGCGACAGCGTCGGCCTGCTGGATGCGTCGACCCTCGGCAAGATCGACATCCAGGGCCCGGATGCCCGCGAGTTCCTCAACCGCATCTACAGCAACGCCTGGACCAAGCTCGACGTGGGCAAGGCGCGCTACGGCCTGATGTGCAAAGAAGACGGCATGGTCTTCGACGACGGCGTGACCGCTTGCCTGGCCGACAACCACTTCCTGATGACCACCACCACCGGCGGCGCGGCCCGTGTGCTGCAATGGCTGGAAATCTACCAACAGACCGAATGGCCGGACCTCAAGGTCTACTTCACCTCGGTCACCGACCACTGGGCGACCATGACCCTGTCGGGCCCCAACAGCCGCAAGCTGCTGGCCGAAGTCACCGACATCGACCTGGACAAGGACGGCTTCCCGTTCATGACCTGGAAAGAAGGCCTGGTCGGCGGCGTGCCGGCGCGGGTGTTCCGCATCTCGTTCACCGGCGAGCTGTCGTATGAAGTCAACGTGCAGGCCGACTACGCCATGGGCGTGCTGGAGCAAATCGTCGAGGCCGGCAAAAAGTACAACCTGACCCCGTATGGAACCGAAACCATGCACGTCCTGCGGGCCGAGAAGGGCTTCATCATCGTCGGCCAGGACACCGACGGCTCGATGACCCCGGACGACCTGAACATGGGCTGGTGCGTCGGCCGTACCAAGCCGTTCTCGTGGATCGGCTGGCGCGGCATGAACCGCGAAGACTGCGTGCGCGAAGATCGCAAGCAATTGGTCGGCCTCAAGCCGATCGATCCCGCGGTGTGGCTGCCGGAAGGCGCGCAACTGGTGTTCGACGCCAAGCAGACGATCCCGATGAAGATGGTCGGCCACGTCACCTCCAGCTACGCGCATAACTCCCTCGGTTATTCGTTTGCGCTGGCGGTGGTCAAGGGCGGCTTGAAGCGCATCGGCGAGCGGGTGTTTTCGCCGCAAGCGGATGGCAGCGTGATCGAGGCGGAGATTGTGTCCTCGGTGTTCTTTGATCCGAAAGGCGATCGCCAGAACATCTGATAGACCGAGGCGCGGCCATCGGGAGACAGGGGAATGCATTCCAAATGTGGGAGGGGGCTTGCCCCCGATGACGCCAGTAGCCACACAACAGAATTCAGCAAAGGTGCTCTATGACAGCAGCCAACGTATACCAACAACGCCCCACCACCGGGGCCAAGGCCGAGTCGTCGCTGCACCATGCCGACCTCGCCAGCCTGATCGGCAAGGGCCGCAAGAATGCCGGCGTGACCATGCGTGAAAAGAAACTGCTCGGCCACCTGACTATTCGCGGCGACGGCCATGACGCCGCCTTCGCCGCTGGCGTCCACAAGGCCCTGGGCATCGAACTGCCCGGCGCGCTGACGGTGATCGTCAACGGCGACACCAGCCTGCAATGGCTCGGCCCGGACGAGTGGCTGCTGGTGGTGCCGAGCGGTGAAGAATTCGCCGCCGAACAAAACCTGCGTGCCGCCCTGGGCGATCTGCATATCCAGATCGTCAATGTCAGCGGCGGCCAACAGATCCTCGAACTGCGCGGCCCGAACGTGCGCGACGTGCTGATGAAGTCCACCAGCTACGACGTACACCCCAACAACTTCCCGGTGGGCAAGGCGGTGGGCACGGTGTTCGCCAAGTCGCAATTGGTGATCCGCCATACCGCCGAAGACACCTGGGAGCTGGTGATTCGTCGCAGCTTCTCGGATTACTGGTGGTTGTGGTTGCAGGATGCCTCGGCCGAATTCGGCCTGAGCGTTCAAGCCTGATATGACCCCCACCCCCCTCACCCGCCACCCTGTAGGAGCGAGCTTGCTCGCGAAAACCTCAAGGGCACTGCGGTCATCCAGGATGCCCGCGTTATCGTTGACGATTTTCGCGAGCAAGCTCGCTCCTACAGGGGTGGGTGAGGCCGGGCTTTGCTTGAGGAGTGACCTGTCATGAGCCGCGCACCCGACACATGGATTTTGACCGCCGACTGCCCCAGCGTGCTCGGCACGGTGGACGCGGTCACCCGCTACCTGTTCGAGCAGGGTTGCTACGTCACCGAGCACCACTCGTTCGATGACCGGCTGTCAGGGCGCTTTTTTATCCGCGTGGAGTTTCGTCAGCCGGAGGGTTTCGATGAGCAAGCGTTCCGCGATGGCCTGGCCGCGCGCGGGGAAGCCTTTGGCATGGTCTTCGAACTGACGGCGCCGAACTATCGGCCCAAAGTGGTGATCATGGTGTCCAAGGCCGATCACTGCCTGAACGACTTGCTGTACCGCCAGCGTATCGGCCAACTGTCGATGGACGTGGTCGCGGTGGTGTCCAACCACCCCGATCTGAAACCGTTGGCCGACTGGCACCAGATTCCCTACTACCACTTCGCCCTCGACCCCAACGACAAACCGTCCCAGGAGCGTCAGGTGTGGCAAGTGATTGAAGACACCGGCGCGGAACTGGTGATCCTTGCGCGCTACATGCAAGTGCTGTCGCCGGAGCTGTGCCGCAAGCTGGATGGCAAGGCGATCAATATCCACCACTCGTTGTTGCCGGGGTTCAAGGGCGCCAAGCCGTATCACCAGGCGTACAACAAGGGTGTGAAGCTGGTCGGCGCGACGGCGCATTACATCAACAACGACCTGGATGAAGGCCCGATCATCGCCCAGGGTGTGGAGGTGGTGGATCACAGCCACTACCCCGAGGATCTGATTGCCAAGGGGCGCGATATCGAAGGGCTGACCCTGGCCCGGGCGGTGGGGTATCACATTGAACGGCGGGTGTTTTTGAATGCCAATAGAACGGTGGTGCTCTGACTGACGCCATCGGGGGCAAGCCCCCTCCCACAGTTGAATGTGTTCACAAATCAAAATGTGGGAGGGGGCTTGCCCCCGATGAGGCCCTAACAAACAACACAAGAAACAGCATCTGTACCCGAGCAGTCAACGCGCTGCCCACCCACGGGCAACGCGCTTTCATAAAAACAACAGCGAGGTGAAAGCATGTCTGGTAATCGTGGTGTCGTGTATCTCGGCAACGGCAAGGTCGAAGTACAGAAAATCGACTATCCCAAAATGCAGGACCCCCGTGGCAGGAAGATTGAGCACGGCGTCATCCTGCGCGTGGTCTCCACCAACATCTGCGGCTCCGACCAACACATGGTGCGCGGCCGCACCACTGCCCAGACCGGCCTGGTGCTCGGTCACGAGATCACCGGTGAAGTGATCGAGAAGGGCAGCGACGTCGAGAACCTGAAAATCGGCGACCTGGTGTCAGTGCCCTTCAACGTCGCCTGCGGCCGCTGCCGCTCCTGCAAAGAGCAACACACCGGCGTGTGCCTCACCGTCAACCCGGCCCGTGCCGGTGGCGCCTACGGCTATGTCGACATGGGCGACTGGACCGGCGGCCAGGCCGAATACGTGCTGGTGCCTTACGCCGACTTCAACCTGCTGAAACTGCCGGACCGCGACAAGGCCATGGAGAAAATCCGCGACCTGACCTGCCTCTCCGACATCCTGCCCACCGGCTACCACGGCGCCGTCACCGCCGGCGTTGGCCCTGGCAGCACCGTCTACATCGCCGGTGCCGGCCCGGTCGGCCTGGCCGCTGCCGCCTCCGCACGCCTGCTGGGCGCGGCGGTGGTGATCATCGGCGACGTCAACTCCATCCGCCTGGCTCACGCCAAGGCGCAAGGGTTTGAAGTGGTCGACCTGTCCACCGACACGCCGCTGCACGAACAGATCGCTGCCTTGCTCGGTGAGCCGGAAGTGGACTGCGCCGTCGACTGCGTGGGCTTCGAAGCACGCGGCCACGGGCATGACGGCGTCAAGCACGAAGCCCCGGCCACGGTGCTCAACTCACTGATGGGCGTGGTGCGCGTGGCGGGCAAGATCGGTATCCCCGGCCTGTACGTCACCGAAGACCCTGGCGCCGTCGACGCCGCCGCGAAGATGGGCAGCCTGAGCATCCGTTTTGGTCTGGGCTGGGCCAAATCCCACAGCTTCCACACCGGGCAAACGCCGGTGATGAAGTACAACCGCCAGTTGATGCAGGCGATCATGTGGGACCGCATTCACATTGCCGACATCGTCGGGGTCGAAGTCATCAGCCTGGATGACGCGCCGCGTGGGTATGGCGAGTTTGATGCGGGCGTGCCGAAGAAGTTTGTGATTGATCCGCATAAGTTGTTCAGCGCGGCGTAAACGCTAGAGCAAAAAACAAGGGCGCCTCGACGGGCGCCCTTATCAATTAGAGTGGGGCCGAGAGTCGAAGGTTAGCGGTCGATTTTATAGTTTCTGGCTTGCCCTCTTCATTTTCCGTCTGTACTTCAAGTGTTTTTCCACCATAGTCGCAGAATAGCTTTCCGTTAGCCTCCTGAACCCTGACCACGTTTTGCCATTGCCATTGGCGGTGTACGAACGGGGTTGATTGGATGCCGGAGCAGCAGGGCACTGCGAAATCCGCGGTGCCCGTGGCTTAGCGAATCGCCAGCGCGCCTTGATACACCGTCGGCCCGGTCGGCTGCTTGCTCACCGATCCACCCTTGGTTTCCGAGCTCACCATCAAGCCCACCGGTTTGCTGATGGATTCCTGCTGGCGTGGATTCAAGCCGATGATGCCTTTGCCATCTTCCGGCAACAGGCCGAGGGATACCGGCGTGCCGTCCTCGGGGATGGCCCACAGTTCCAGGCTCTGATCTGGGGCAGGGGCCGTGGAGGCAATCGGCTGCACTTCCAGGTAGTCCTTGTGGGCCATGATCTGCGCTGCCGGCTGCTGGGTGGTGGTCACCAGGGTGGCGGCGGATTTGACGCTGTCCTGGGTGTAGAGCGCGCCGCCGATACCGGCGGCCACTACAGCGCAGGCGCCGATGAACAGGCGCGGGCGGCTCCAGAATGAAGGCTTGTGATCAATCACTTGGGGGTGGATCGTCGTCATAAGTCTCTTCCTGACAAATTTTGTAGTCAGTTCATGGACCGGCTTATCGCAGTTGGGTTCCGGAGCGGGTTTGGAACAAGTGACGAAAAGGCCAGTCAAACGCCTGCTTTCACCCCTACATCCAGAGGTTGTTTCGATGAAGATTTCACGCGGTTTCGCCCTTTCCTGCCTGATGACCCTGGCAGCCGGCCCGGTATTCGCCGCCGGGTTCAGCCTTGGCGATGCGGCCAATGCGATTTCCGGTATGCAGGGCGGCAACAACAAAGCCGCTGCCGTTGCGCCGTCGTCCGAAACGGCCGGTTTGCTGAGTGCCCTGACCTCACAATTGAATGTCACCCCCGAGCAAGCCGTCGGCGGCACCGGCGCCATGCTGGGCCTGGCCAGGAACCAACTGAGCAGCAGCGACTATTCGCAACTGGGGAAAAGCGTGCCGGGTCTCGATCAACTGTCGGGCAGCAATGCGCTGGGCAGCCTCGGCGCCTTGAGCGGGATGCTCGGCCAGAGCGGCGGCAGCAAGACCAGCGGCCTCGACGGCCTGCTGGGTAACGTGAAGAACACCAGCGACCTGAACACCGCGTTCAGCGCGCTGGGCATGGACAGCGGCATGATCGGCCAATTCGCCCCGGTGATCCTGCAATACCTGGGCGGCCAGGGTGCCAACAGTTCGCTGCTGGGCAAACTGGGCCAGGCTTGGGGCACCGGCAGCTAAGGCCGTGGTCCTTCAAAGCGGGTTCGCCCCCGCTTTGAAGTGGCCGGCAGGTTGCGGGGAACAGCGTTACGGTTGGTACTCAAAAGTACATTGGGAGGCGTCGATCGATACAGCGCCGCCTTGATTCCCGCAGCTGGTTTCGTTCCATGCTGTACCGGTCGCGGCCTTCGGGTTGTTAAACCGCAGGCCCAATTGAACATAGGGTTTGGAAACGTTGTTCACCGGCTCTGCGTTTTCTCTTTGTGTTGTACCGCCATAACTGCAGAGTATTTTCCCGTGGATCATTTCGGCACTGACTAACATCAGGTTGTATTTAGGTTCGAGGTAGGTCTCGCTTGTGGCCGTGGACTGGCCCTCCCACATCTGGCCACCGGGCCCGGGGGCTTCGTATTTGAAGCCTTGGTTGAAGTCCGGAGGAAGGTCCGGGTCGGTATACGGCGTAGCTTTTATTGAACTGACTGCGGGGCACGTGGCCATTTCTGCATGGGCAATGTTCGCTACTGTCAGTAACGCCATGCCGGCGAAGAGGACTTTGATGGTCATGATCAGGGCACTCGACTGAGATGGAGTCCTTAGCCTAATCAGCCGCCCAAGGCGGGCGGAACTGTTAACTCTGACAGTTTTTTATGCGTTTTCAGACGATGCCCTATCGCGGGTTCGCAGCAGGGCAAGCGGGTCCAGGCGTGGGGCGCGGGTAGCCAAGGATTGAGTCAGCCCCTCGTTTGGCAATGCTGCGCAACAACTATCGAGGAACTGTGTGGGATGTTTCACCACCTACGGGGGCTGCTCCAGGAAAACCAACCCTCCTGGGGTGGATTCTTCAATCCGGTCAGGTAGGAGTCTTCCATGAACATCGTCAACACCTACAACGCTCTCGCTAGCGCTTCGTATCACGCCGCGACCCACAAGCCCGCTGCCGCAGAGCAAGGAAAAGCGCCCCACGACGCCAGCCAGGAGCAGGCTGATACCGTGAGCAGTCACGACACCATCGAGATAGCGCACGGGTGGCGTACCGGTGACGATTCGGCCACGTGGCCTAAGCGTCCGTAACGGTTACTTTGCCCATAAGGCCCCAGCGGTTTCGCCTCGCAGTTCCTGAATCCGCTGATCTTTCTCCATCCAGAGCCGGTTCACCCAGTTCTGTACGACCTGGCGAAACGCCGGGTCGTTTTCGTAGTCGCCCTGCCACAGCGCCGGGTCCAGCTCACGGGTGCGGATATCGATGATCACCTTCGGTACCGCCCCGCTGATCAGATCCCAGAACCCCGGCGTCTTCGCTTGCGGATAGACCACGGTCACGTCGAGCACGGCATCCAGTTGTTCGCCCAGTGCCGCCAACACAAACGCCACGCCGCCGGCCTTGGGCCTGAGCAGGTGGGCAAACGGTGAGCCTTGCTGGGCACGCTTGGCCTCGCTGAACCGGGTGCCTTCCAGGTAGTTGACCACCGTCACCGGCTGGCGCTTGAACAGCTCGCAGGCCTGGCGGGTGATCTTCAAGTCCTGGCCCGCCAGTTCCGGGTGCTTGGCCAGGAACGCCTTGGTGTAGCGCTTCATGAACGGATAATCCAGCGCCCACCAGGCCAGGCCCAGGAAGGGCACCCAGACCAGTTCTTTCTTCAGGAAGAACTTGAAGAACGGCGTGCGGCGGTTGAGGGCCTGGATCAGCGCGGGGATATCGACCCAGGATTGGTGGTTACTGATCACCAGGTACGAGGTGTCGCCGCGCAGGTCGTCTGCGCCGCGGATGTCCCATTGGGTCGGGATGCACAGCGCGAAGATCAGTTTGTCGATTTCGGCCCAGGTCTCGGCGATCCACATCACGGCCCATGACGCGTAATCGCGATAGCGACCGGGGGCCACCAGCTTGAGCAGGGCAAACACCGTCAGCGGCCCGATCAGGACCAGGGTGTTGAGCAGGAGCAGCAGCGAGACGAAACAGCCGGTGAGCAGGCGGCGCATAAGTAACTCTTGGAATCCTGTGGGCGGGACATAATAAGAGAGCGGCGTCTAGAGGCCAAATCGCAAATCGCCCGACGAATGTTTCACAATATGCCGGGTATGGTTGCAGAACTAACTAAGTGCTGCCTTTGCGGTCTAGAATTCGCCTACTTCTTTCCGAGGAAATCACTTCGTGAAACTGCTCCTTGCCTCGCTCGCCCTGGCGGCCTTGCCCGTTATGGCCGCCGAACCGACCGTTTACGGTCGCTACGAATACATCCAACTGCCGGAGATCGGCGAAACCTTCAAGGCCAAGATGGACACCGGCGCGCTGACCGCCTCGCTGTCGGCCCGTGACATCGAGACCTTCACCCGTGACGGCGACGATTGGGTGCGCTTCCGCGTCGGCGGCAAGGACGCCGGCAACAAAGTCTACGAACACAAGGTGGCGCGCATCAGCAAGATCAAGAGCCGCGCCGACGAAGACGAGGACAAGGAAGAAGCCACCGTGGCCACGCGCCCGGTGATTGACCTGGAAATGTGCCTGGGCAACGTCAAGCGCACCGTCGAGGTCAACCTCACCGACCGCAGCAGCTTCAACTACCCGCTGCTGATCGGCGCCAAGGCCCTGCGTGAATTCGGCGCCGCGGTGAACCCGGCGCGTCGCTACACCGCCGACAAGCCGGACTGCTGACGGACCGCCATGCCGCACATCCTGATTGTCGAAGACGAAGCGGCGATAGCCGACACACTGGTTTTCGCCCTGCAAGGCGAGGGCTTTACCACCACCTGGCTGAGCCTCGGCCAGGAAGCGCTGGCCCATCAGCGCCAGACCCCGGCCGACCTGATCATCCTCGACATCGGCCTGCCCGACATCAGCGGCTTTGAAACCTGCAAGCAACTGCGACGTTTCAGCGAAGTGCCGGTGATGTTTCTCAGTGCCCGCGATAGCGAGATCGACCGCGTGGTCGGGCTGGAGATCGGCGCCGACGATTATGTGGTCAAGCCGTTCAGCCCACGGGAAGTGGCGGCGCGGGTCAGGGCGATCCTCAAGCGAGTCGGCCCTGGCGTCGCTCCGGCGTTGTTCCAGGTCGACCTGGAGCGCATGCAGATCACCTACCGTGGCCTGGCACTGAGCCTGACTCGCCATGAGTTCCGCTTGCTGCAAAGCCTGCTGGAACAACCCGAGCGTGTGTTCAGCCGCGAACAACTGCTGGACGCGGTCGGCGTGCCGGCCGATGCCGGCTATGAGCGCAATATCGACAGCCATATCAAAAGCCTGCGCAGCAAATTACGCAGCGTGGCGGCGCAGGCCGAACCGATCCAGACCCATCGCGGCCTCGGCTACAGCTACAGCCCGAGCCACAGCTGATGCGCCTGGGGCTGCGGTTTTTCCTGGTCTACGCGCTGTTTATCGGCTTCACCGGTTACTTCGTGCTAAACACCGTGATGAAGGAAATCCGCCCCGGCGTGCGCCAGTCCACCGAAGAAACCCTGGTGGACACCGCCAACCTGCTGGCGGAAATCCTGCGCAACGACGTCAAGAACGGCACCCTCGCCCAAAGCCACTGGCCGGAGCTGCTCAAGGCCTACGGCACCCGTCAGCCGGGCGCGACCATCTGGGGCCTGCCGAAAAACCAGGTCAACCACCGCATCTACGTGACCGACGCCAACGGCATGGTGTTGCTCGACTCCAGCGGCGAAGCCGTGGGCCAGGACTACTCCAAATGGAACGACGTGTACCTGACCCTGCGCGGCGAGTACGGCGCGCGTTCCACTCGCAGCGCGCCGGATGATCCGGCCTCGTCGGTGATGCACGTGGGCGCGCCGATTCGCGACAACGGGCAGATCATCGGCGTGGTCACGGTGGCCAAGCCGAACAGTTCGCTGCAGCCTTATGTCGATCGCACCGAGCACCGGTTGCTGTGGTACGGCGCCGGCTTGGTGATCCTCGGCCTGCTGCTCGGCGCGCTGTTGTCGTGGTGGTTGAGCGTGGCACTGCGCCGGCTTACCGCGTATGCCGAGGCGGTCAGCGAGGGGCGGCGCGCCGAATTGCCGCATTACCGTGGCGGCGAGCTGAAGCAGTTGTCCACCGCTGTGGAGCACATGCGGACACAGCTGGAGGGCAAGGCTTATGTGGAGCATTACGTCCACACCCTGACCCACGAATTGAAGAGCCCGCTGGCGGCGATTCGCGGCGCGGCCGAGCTGTTGCAGGGCGACATGAGCCGCGAGCAGCAACAGCGCTTTGTCGGCAATATCGACAGCGAAAGTACCCGCCTGCAGCAGTTGATCGAGCGCTTGCTGAACCTGGCCCAGGTCGAGCAACGCCAGGGCCTGGAGGCGCAAGCCAGCCTGCCGCTGGCCGCGCTGGTGGACGATGTGCTCAAGGCCCAATGCGCGCGCATCGAAGGTGCCGGCTTGTGCATCGAACAAACGATCGGCGCGGAGGTGAAAGTCTTCGGCGAACCGTTCTTGCTGCGCCAGGCCCTGGGCAACTTGCTCGACAACGCCCTGGACTTCACGCCGGCGGGCGGGGTGTTGCGGTTCAGCGCACAGACCCGGCACAACGCTGTGCAGGTCAGCCTGTTCAACCAGGCCGCGCCGATTCCCGACTACGCCTTGCCGCGCCTGAGCGAGCGTTTCTACTCGCTGCCGCGTCCGGCCAGCGGGCGCAAAAGCACCGGCCTGGGCCTCAACTTTGTCGAGGAAGTGATGAAGCTGCATGGCGGCACGTTGCAGATCGGCAACGTACACGGTGGCGTGCAAGTGGTGCTGCATCTCCACACAGTCTCCACATTGCCCACATAAATTTCCCACATGCGCGGCTCACGCTTTCCCCATCAAAACAGGGAGAGCCCCATGAACCGCAGCCTGCTTTTCAAACTTGGCGCGATTGCGCTATTGATCCTGCTATTGCTGATTCCATTGCTGATGATCAACGGCCTCATCGCCGACCGCCAATACACTCGCGACAGTGTCCTGATGGATATCGCCCGTAGCTCCAGCTACAGCCAGCGCCTCACCGGCCCGGTGATGGTGGTGCCGTACCGCAAGACTGTCCGCGAGTGGAAGCTCAATGAAAAACTCAACAAGCGCTACGAGGAAACCCGTGAAGTGCGCGGTCGTCTGTATTTCCTGCCGGAGCGTTTTGAGCTCGACGGGCGGGTGCAGACCGAACTGCGCGCGCGTGGCATCTACCAGGCCCGGCTGTTCCACGCCGACAACCGCATCAGCGGACGCTTCGTCTTGCCGGAGCAATGGGGCATCAAGGAAAATTTCGCCGATTACCGCTTTGAGCCGGCGTTTCTGGCGGTGGGTATCAGCGATATTCGCGGTATCGAAAACGCACTGAAGCTGGAGCTGGGCAGCCAGCGCCTGGAGTTTGCGCCAGGCACCCACGTCGAGTGGCTGGGCGAGGGGGTGCATGTGGCGCTGCCGGAGCAGGACAGCAAAACCCCGGCAGCGCTGGACTTCGCCTTCGACCTGCGCCTGCAAGGCACCGAGCAACTGCAAGTGGTACCGGTGGGCAAGACCAGCCAGGTCACACTGGCCTCCAACTGGCCGCACCCGAGCTTCATCGGCAACTTCCTGCCGGCGCAACGGGAAGTCACCGACAAGGGCTTCAGCGCCAACTGGCAGACCTCATTCTTCTCCACCAACCTCGAAGAAGCCCTGCGCGGCTGCCTGGACGAACGCGGCTGTGACGACTTCAACAACCGCAGCTTCGGGGTGAACTTCATCGACCCGGTGGACCAGTACCTCAAGAGCGACCGCGCGATCAAATATGCGCTGCTGTTCATCGCCCTGACCTTTGCCGGTTTCTTCCTGTTCGAAGTGCTCAAGGGCTTGGCGGTGCATCCGATCCAGTACGCCCTGGTGGGGTTCGCCCTGGCGTTTTTCTACCTGTTGTTGCTGTCGTTGTCCGAGCACCTGGGCTTTGCCTTGGCGTACCTGATCTCGGCCAGTGCCTGTGTGTTGTTGATTGGTTTCTACGTGTGCCATGTGCTGCGCAGCGTCGCCCACGGCCTGGGGTTTTCGGCCGGGCTGGCGGCGTTGTATGGCTTGTTGTACGGGTTATTGAGTGCCGAGGACTACGCGCTGCTGATGGGCTCGCTGTTGCTGTTCGGCCTGCTGGGGACGGTGATGGTGCTGACACGCAAACTGGATTGGTACGGCGTGGGCAAACGCAAGGCGGCCGAGCCTTTGGCATTTGATCTGGAGGCCGTGCAATGATCGGGTTGCGTGAGGACCAGCGGGAGCGAGCGCAGTTGGTGGCGAGGATTGTGGCGTTGTTTCCTGCGCCACCTATGCGCAGGGTCAAACCGGCGGCTGTGTCTCAAGCATCGAAGGGCGCTGGCTGACTTCGGCGTACCAGGCGGCAAGCTGGGGGTTGGCGTCGCGCCAGTGCAGGTCCGGGTGGCGGAAATCCAGGTAACCCAATGCGCAGGCCACGCTGATCGCGGCGATATCGAAGTGGCTGGCCAGTTCGGCAATCGCATCCGCTTCCAGCTCCGCCAGGGTGCGCCGGATCTTGTGGCGCTGTTCGTCGAGCCACGGCGCCCAGTGTTTTTCCGGCGGGCGCAGGGCGCTCTCGTAACGCACCAGCACGGCGGCATCCATGATGGCGTCGGCCATCGAGGCCAGGGTCAGGCGACGCCAGCGGGCCGAGCCGTCACGCGGGATCAGCGGGTTGCCGACGTGCTGGTGGTCGAGGTAATCGAGGATCACCCGGCTGTCGTGCAACACCGTGCCATCGGCCAGGCGCAAGGCCGGGATCTTGCCCACCGGGTTTTCGTTGACCAGTTGCACGTCCGGGTTAACCGGTGTCGGCATGCAGAGCTGCAGGGCCACACGGTTCTGCTGGCCGGTTTCGGCCAGCAGCACGCGGACTTTGCGCACGAACGGCGAAGCGGGGTTGTGGAACAAGGTCATGCTGGGAGCGGACATAGGCATTCCTCTGGATGGGATGGGCAGTCGCTAGCCTAGTGGGTTGCGCGGTGGCTGGCGAGGGGGGGCTGTGGTTCTTGAGGGCCTCATCGGGGGCAAGCCCCCTCCCACAGGGGAATGCATTCCAAATGTGGGAGGGGGTTTGCCCCCGATGGCGTCCTCAGCCACGCCGCCTGAACAACGCCCAAGTGCCAACGACCGCAGGAATACCCAACCCAACTCAGCGCATCCCACAGCCCATCCCCCTGGATGGGATGGGCAGTCGCTAGCCTAGTGGGTTGCGCGGTGGCTGGCGAGGGGGGGCTGTGGTTCTTGAGGGCCTCATCGGGGGCAAGCCCCCTCCCACAGGGGAATGCATTCCAAATGTGGGAGGGGGTTTGCCCCCGATGGCGTCCTCAGCCACGCCGCCTGAACAACGCCCAAGTCCCAATGACCGCAGGAATACCCAACCCGACCCAACTCAGCGCATCCCACAGCCCATCCCTCTGGATGGGATGGGCAGTCGCTAGCCTAGTGGGTTGCGCGGTGGCTGGCGAGGGGGGGCTGTGGTTCTTGAGGGCCTCATCGGGGGCAAGCTCCCTCCCACAGGGGAATGCATTCCAAATGTGGGAGGGGGCTTGCCCCCGATAGCGTCCTCAACCACGCCGCCTGAACAACGCCCAAGTCCCAATGACCGCAGGAATACCCAACCCGACCCAACTCAGCGCATCCCACAGCCAATCCCTCTGGATGGGATGGGCAGTCGCTAGCCTAGTGGGTTGCGCGGTGGCTGGCGAGGGGGATTCCTGTGGTTCTTGAGGGCCTCATCGGGGGCAAGCCCCCTCCCACAGGGGAATGCATTCCAAATGTGGGAGGGGGCTTGCCCCCGATGGCGTCCTCAGCCACGCCGCCTGAACAACGCCCAAGTCCCAATGACCGCAGGAATACCCAACCCGACCCAACTCAGCGCATCCCACAGCCCATCCCCCTGGATGGGATGGGCAGTCGCTAGCCTAGTGGGTTGCGCGGTGGCTGGCGAGGGGGATTCCTGTGGTTCTTGAGGGCCTCATCGGGGGCAAGCCCCCTCCCACAGGGGAATGCATTCCAAATGTGGGAGGGGGCTTGCCCCCGATGGCGTCCTCAGCCACGCCGCCTGAACAACGCCCAAGTCCCAATGACCGCAGGAATACCCAACCCGACCCAACTCAGCGCATCCCACAGCCCATCCCCCTGGATGGGATGGGCAGTCGCTAGCCTAGTGGGTTGCGCGGTGGCTGGCGAGGGGGATTCCTGTGGTTCTTGAGGGCCTCATCGGGGGCAAGCCCCCTCCCACAGGGGAATGCATTCCAAATGTGGGAGGGGGCTTGCCCCCGATGGCGTCCTCAGCCACGCCGCCTGAACAACGCCCAAGTCCCAACGACCGCAGGAATACCTGGACTTGCCCCTATCAAACCGGACACCAACTCCCCGTTAAATTGATGCTGCTGCCAAGCGCCTAAACTCTCTTGGTGACCGATATTTCAGCGCGCTGTGCGGATGCTGCTCGTTGTAATGCTCGAA
>NZ_JYLL01000039.1 GCF_001439695.1 Pseudomonas veronii | reverse complement strand
CGGCGGTAGCCAAGGCTGCGGAGGTCATGATGTCGAGGTTGCCAGCGTAGGCCGGCAGGTAATGGGCGGCGCCTTCGACTTCGAGGAACACCGAGGTTTTCAGGCCGGAGAATTTGCCCAGGCCAGGAATGTTCAGCGGCGCATCTGCCGGGATCACGTCGAACTGCACGTTTTGCTTGAGGCGATAGCCCGGCACATAAGCCTGCACGGCCGCCGCCATTTCGACGATGGAGGCTTCGACCAGCGCCTGATCCGCCGCTTCGGACAGCACAAACACTGTGTCGCGCATGATCAACGGCGGCTCGGCCGGGTTCATCACGATGATCGCCTTGCCCTTGGCCGCGCCGCCGATGACTTCGATGGCCTTGGACGTGGTTTCGGTGAATTCGTCGATGTTGGCGCGAGTGCCGGGCCCGGCGGATTTACTCGCGATCGAGGCGACGATTTCGGCGTAATGCACCTTGGCCACGCGCGACACCGCGGCGACCATCGGAATGGTCGCCTGGCCGCCGCAGGTGACCATGTTGACGTTGAGCTGATCGAGGTTCTGCTCCAGGTTCACCACCGGCACGCAGTACGGGCCGATGGCTGCCGGCGTCAGGTCGATCAGGCGGATGCCGGGCTTGATCGCGCGCAGGAACGCATCGTTCTGCACATGCGCGCCGGCCGAGGTGGCATCGAAGACGAAATCGATGTGCTGGAACACGTCCATGCGGGTCAGGCCTTCGACGCCTTCGTGGGTGGTAGCCACGCCCATGCGCTGGGCGCGGGCGAGGCCGTCGGAAGCCGGGTCGATGCCGACCATGACCGCCATTTCCAGATGTTTGGCGTTGCGCAGGATCTTGATCATCAGGTCGGTGCCGATGTTGCCGGAACCGATGATGGCGACTTTGAGTTTATTCATTGTTATTGCCTCATATGCACGCAAGTCGCCGATTACTCGGCGCGACTGTCTACCGAGAAGTTCACGCCGACCCGGCCGATGCCGTCGATCTCGGCCTCGAACCGATCACCGGCAGCGACCGCCACCATCGGCCCCAGCGCGCCGGTGAGAATGATGTCGCCGGCCCGCAGCGGATCGCCCAGGCGCGCCATGGCGCAGGCCAGCCAGACCGCCGCATTGAGCGGGTGACCAAGGCATTCGGCGCCACTGCCGCTGGACACTTCTTCAGCGTTGCGGGTCATCCGCATGCTGGCCTGGCGCAGGTCGAGCCCATCGAGACGTCGAGCCGGGCCACCGAGTACGAAGCAGCCGCTGGACGCGTTGTCAGCCACGGTATCGACGAAGCGGATGTTCCAGCCCTGGATGCGACTGCCGACGATTTCCAGGGCCGGCACGACCCAGCCGGTGGCCGCCATTACGTCGGCGAATGTGGTGTCGGCGCGGGGCAGGTCGCGTTCGAGGATCAGCGCGATTTCAGCCTCGATCTTCGGTTGCAGTACGCGGCCGCTCGGCACGGTGGCGTTGTCGCCGTAGCACATGTCGGCAAACAGGGTGCCGAAGTCCGGCTGGTCCACGCCCAGCTGGGCCTGGACCTTGGGGTTGGTCAGGCCGATCTTGCGCCCGACCACGCGGCGCCCGTTGGCCACGCCGTGGTCGACGTTGAGGCGCTGGATGGCATACGCGGCGGCGTTGTCTGCACCGATCCGCTCGCGCAGCGGCCCGATGGCTTCGCCGTGGTCTTCGGCCTGGCGCAGGTCGGCGGCGAGTTGTTGCAGGGTGTCTTGAGTCAGCGTCATGTCAGCCTCGATGATCAGTGGGTCAGGAAGTCCAGGACCATGCGGTTGAACTTCTCGGCGTGTTCCCACTGCGCCCAGTGGCCGCAACGGTTGAACACGTGCAACTGTGCCCGGGGCAGGCCGGCCAGCAGGCGCAAGCCGGTGTCCATCGGCACGAAGCGGTCCTCGCGGCCCCAGACGAGCAGGGTGTCGGCGCTGATTTCGTGCAGGCGGTGGCTGAAATCCGGAAATTGCTTGGGGTTGAGCGTGCTGCTCTTGACGAAGTTGTCCAGGTGATCGCGGCGCGACAGGATGTTGTCCAGGCGGGTCTGGAACAGCTCGTCGGTGAGGCCGCTGGCGTCGAAAACGAAGACATTCATCATCTTCTTCAGGTTCTCGATGGTCGGGTCGCGGTACAGCGCGCCGATCAGCTTGATGCCTTCGGTGGGCTGCGGCACGAAGGCACTCGGGCCGCCGGTGCCGCCGCCCATCAGGATCAGCTTGCCGATCCGCTCAGGGTATTCCAGGGCGAAGGCGACGGTGCTGTGGGCCCCCATCGAATTGCCGATGATGTGCACGCGCTCCAGCCCCAGCACATCGAGCAGGCCCTTGAGCGCTTGGGCATTGAGGTTCGAGCGCGAGCCTTCGCTGACGATCGTGTCGCTTTTGCTCCAGCCGGGGCAATCCATCAGGATCACGCGAAAACCGGCATTCACCAGCGGCTCGATATTGCGATTGAAGTTGGCCCAGCCGCTCGCGCCCGGCCCGGAGCCGTGCAGCATGACCACGGTGTCGGCGCCTTCGCCAAGGTCGTTGTAATGCAGTTGCAGGTCCAGGTCGCCTTCCTTGATACGGGCAAAGCGGCTGGTGGAGGCTTCACTGAAAGCAGTGGCAGTCATGGCAGAGTTCCTTGAATTCATGGGTGAGGGGGCAGCGGCTGTGCGCCAAGCGCACCGAAACCTGCGATCCACTCGGGAATCGGGCGGTAGTAGCGGCCTTCGGTCTGATACGGGCCGAAGGCACTCAGGGCCGCGAAGGCGGCGACCCAGGTTTTGACTTCATGGGTCGACTTGCCGGCCAGCGCCGACAACGCGTCATTGCCCAAGCTGTCGAGGTCGCGCATGCGGCCCTGTTCGAGGCTGTCGAGAAACTGCTGATCCCAGGCCGGGTTCAGCGGGTGCAGGCTGTTCGGGTCTTCGACGAAAGCGCGGGCGGCTTGAATCACCCGGTTCTGGCGGGCCTGTCGTTCATCGGCGGGGAGCTGACGCCCGCTGCCCATCAGACGGTCAGCCATGCGCGCGTCGACCTTGGCCAGTTCCGGTACCGGTGGCTGATGGGACAAACCACCGGAAGCGAGGAACAGCACACGTTTATCCAGCGCTTTGGCCCATTGGCCGATCGCTTCACCCAACAGTCGGGCGCGCTTGAAACTCGGCAGCGGCACCGCCACCGAGTTGATAAACACCGGAATCACCGGGCAGCGCTGCAAGCCGCCGAGCAACAGTTCCAACGGTTGCGCGAACCCATGGTCGACCTGCATGCGATACGACACCGCGGCATCGACACCGGCATCCAGCACCGCCTGGGCGCAGGATTCGGCCAGCGCTTTGGGCACGTCGAGCGGGCCGGCGGCGGTGTCGAAATCGCCAATCGCGTGGGCCGCCATGCCGATGCAAAAGGCCGGCATCACGTCGTAGAAAAAGCCGTTGTAATGGTCGGGAGCGAACAGCACCACCAGCTGCGGGTCGAAGCGGGCGATGCGCTCGCGCGCGGCGTCGATCACGCCGTCGACTTCAGCCAATACCTGCGGCGCCGGATCGACGTAGCCCACCAACGGCGTATGAGACAAACAATGCACAAAGGCGCTCATGTCACGCGACCTTGCTGACAACAGCGTTCGCCGAGGTCGGTGGCACGGCTTTGAGCGCCCGGGCCAGGTCATCGCAGGCCTGGCCGACGGTTTGCGGGATGGCCAGGCCGGCGAGGAAGCGGTCCGGACGCACCAGGGCGATGGACGAGGTGCCGAGCGCGAACCATTCTTTCAAGCGCCCGCTGCTGTCACCCACGCGGATCACGTCTTGGCCGGCATCGCTCGGTACTCGGAGCTGGACGTCCGGCAACACTTGGATGAAGCGCGTGCCCAGGGCTTTCCAATGGGCGATTTGCGTGGCCGACAGGCCCCAGGTCGGATCGCAGCCCCAGGCGATGATCGCAAAGTTGTCGCCAATCACTTCGTCCAGCAGCACGGTGGTGCCGGCGTCGGTCAAGACCTTTGGCTGAATGAACATCTTGCCCACCGGCGAGCCTTTTGCAGTCGGCACGATCAACGCGCCCCGGGTGTATTGCGGCATCGGTTTGAAGCGCATTTCGACGAAGTAACGCTTGACCGGCGGCAGGTAGTTGAGCAGCCACGACACCCCATCGCGCAGGGTGCCTTGCCAGCGTTTCGGCGGCGCCAATACGTGGCCGGCGAGTACGGAGAGGTTGATCATCGCCTTGGCGTGGTCGCGGCGTTCCTGTTCGTAGCTGTCGAGCAGGCTGTCGGCGGCCAGGCCCTTGATCACCAGCGCGAGTTTCCACGCCAGGTTCAAGGCATCGCGCATGCCGCTGTTGTAACCCTGGCCTTGCCATACCGGCATGATGTGCGCGGCATCGCCGGCCAGCAGCACCCGGCCCTGGCGGAACCGCCCGGCCAGACGCGCGTTATGGGTATAGACGCGGCTGCGGATCAGCTCGATGCGGTCGGGGTTGGGCAAGACTTTGCTCAGCAGCTTGCGCAGGTTCTCGGGCTTGCTCAGCTCGGTCTCGGTTTCGCCGGGCATCACCATGAACTCGAAACGACGCACGCCGTGGGGCAGGGCGGCGGACACGTAAGGACGCACCGGGTCGCAGCACAGATAGACATGGGGCGTGGCCAGCGGGTCGTTGGCGATGTCGACCACGATCCACTGATTGGGCGCGGTCTTGCCTTCGAAACTGATGTCCAGGCTGCGCCGCACCAGGCTGTTGCCACCGTCGCAACCGATCAGGTAACGGGCATTCAGGCGTTCGCTGCGGCCATGCTGATCCTTGAGGTTGAGCACCACCGCGCTGTCGCTTTGTTCAAAGCTGTCTAGCTCGCGACTGAACAGCACCTTGACGTTGCTGAAGCGCTGCAGGCCGTCGAACAGCACGCGGTCGGCCAAAGGTTGAATGAACGCGTTGCGACGGGACCAGCCGAACTCGTCGGTTTTCGGTTGGATATCGGCAAAGCAGCGACCCTTGGGCGTCAGGAAACGCATGGCGTGCCAGGGCGTGGTATGCGGCAGCACCTTGTCCGCCAGACCGACGGCCTGGAACGTGCGCAGGCTTTCATCGTCCAGGCCGATGGCGCGGGGGTAGTCGATCAGGGTGTCGAGCTTTTCCACCAAGGTGACGTTTACGCCACGTTGCCCCAGGTAATTGGCGATCATCAAGCCGACAGGGCCGGCGCCGACGATGGCAACGTCGGCGGTCAGCTCCAATGTGGAAGGAGCGGGTGCAAGACTCATGGGTATCTCCGTACAGCGTTTTTGGATTTCTTGTGGGGCGCAGTATGGAAATCACGAGGCTGGTGGACAACGAAAACCCCTGCTAGTGTGCACCAGGTGCACAGCGTTGATTTGAAACGATAATGGAGCGTCCATGAGCGAAACAGAATACAAAACCGTTCGTGGGCTGATGCGGGGTTTGGCCCTGATCAATGGCTTGAATCGTTTCGATGGCGGGGCCAGTACGGCGCAGTTGGCCGAGCAAAGCGGGCTGCACCGGACCACGGTTCGCCGGCTGCTGGAGACCTTGCAGGCCGAGGGTTACGTGCGCCGCAGCGAGTCGGATGACAGCTATCGCCTGACGCTGAAAGTCCGCGAACTGAGCGAGGGATTTCGCGACGAGCAATGGATTTCGTCGATTGCCGCACCGCTGCTCGGCGAGCTGCTGCAACAAGTGGTCTGGCCCACTGACCTGTGTACGCTGGACGGCGACGCCATGGTGATACGCGAGACCACGCATCGCTTCAGTCGCCTGTCGTTTCACCGCTCCATGGTCGGCCGGCGTTTACCCTTGCTCATGACCGCCATCGGGCGCGCGTACTTCGCGTTCTGCCCGCCGGCCGAGCGCGAAGAGCTGATCGAGTTGTTGATCAGCCGCGACGATGAACAGTCGGCGCTGGCGGCGGATCGCGGCTTTGTCGATCGGTTGGTCGAGCACACCCTTGGCAAGGGCTACGGCGAAAACAATTCCCACTGGGGCCTTGAGCGTAAAATCGCTGCGATTGCGATTCCGATCAGGCACGAGGAGCGGGTGATGGGCTGCCTGAATCTGGTCTACATCGCCAAGGCGATGTCAGTTGAGGAAGCCGCCCGCCGCTATCTGCCGGCCATGCAGGGCGTGGTGGAAAAAATCAGAACGCAATTGGCGGAGTGCTGATGCTTGGTTGTGTGGCGCTCTAATCGGCCGGCGAGGCTTTTTCCGCCGCCTCATTGATCAGCACCATACTCTGCGGCGAAGACAGCGCCACGCCGAGTTCGCGCAGGCGCCCGAGGACGGTGAACAGCAGGTCGCTGCGGGCTGTTCCCACCGAGCGCGGGCTGTTGACGTAACCGCTGACGCCGATGACCAATCCGTTGGCGGTCAGGTCCTTGAACGTCACCGACGGCGCCGGCGTGTCCAGCACGTCTTCGTGTTCGGTGAATGCCGTCAACAGCAGTTCGCGGATCTGCAGCACATCGGTTTCCAGCGGCAGGGTCAGGGTGATGCCGACCACGCCCAGCGCATTGCCCATGGTCACGTTGCGCACGTTCTGGGTGATGAACTGCGAGTTGGGCACGATCACCGTTGAGCGATCGGACATCTGGATTTCCGTGGCGCGCACGTTGATGCGGCGGATATCGCCTTCGACGCCCGCGAGGCTGACCCAATCGCCGACTTTGACCGGGCGTTCGGTGAGCAGGATCAGGCCGGAGATGAAGTTCTGCACGATCGCCTGCAGGCCGAAACCGATGCCCACCGACAGCGCACTGACCACCCAGGTCAAGTTGGTCAGGCTGATATTCAGCGTGGACATCACCACCACCGCGACCAGCACGAAGCCGATGTAACCCACCAGGGTCACCAGCGAGGCGCGCATGCCGGCGTCCATGTTGGTTTCCGGCAGCAGCCGTTCGCCGAGCCAGTTCTTGAGCACGCGCACGCCGAACAGGCCGATCGCGAGCAGGACAAGGGCCAGCAGAATATCGCCGGGGGCGATGTTCAGGTTGCCCAGCGGCTTGCTGCCCAGGTCGAGTTGCGTCAGCCCCGCCAGCAGCTCGCCCGGGCTGGAGCCGGAGGGCAGGAACGCCAACAGCACCGCGGTGAACATCAGCAGGGTGCGGCCCACGCCCGCGAGTATCGTGCTGGCCTGTGCCTGGTGGCGTTCGGACAGGCCCAAGGCCGAGCCGAGCGCCAGGCCGCCAGGCTGTTTCGGCGAGAGCAGGGTCTCGCAGAGGTCGCCGAAGCAGGCGATCAGCAGATAAGCCGTCGCCGCGACCACGCTCATCCACAGCAGTTTGACGGTGAGGAAGTAAGCCAGGGTCAGGTAGCCGCTCAACAGCGCCAGCAGGGCGATCCCGATCCAGGTCCCGGCGACAAACGGAATCAGCCCGGCGATGCCGCTCATGCGTTCAAGCGCGTATCGGCGGCGGGTGCGGCGGTAACGCAGCAGGCCGAAGAAGAACACCAGCGCGATGGCCAGCGCGGTCAGGCCGTTCACCGCCGCGGTCAGTGCCAGGCTGCTGGCGATGACGCTGTTGATGCGTTCCTGGGTGCCGATCAGCATCAAGGCCAGGCCCATCAGCACGGGGAAGGGGGCCAGGGCGACGGCGATCTGGTCGGGGATCTGGGGCAGGCGCCAGGACGGATGCGCGCGCATCAACAGGGCGCGACCGAGGCCGACAATGAAGGCGCAGAACACCACCAGGGTCTGCAATTGATCGAGCAGCGTGAGCATGTCGGCGCTGGGCACGGTGTCGCGTAGCACGCCCCAGCGCAGCAGCGTGGCGGCCAGGCTGATGGTCAGCACGGTGGCCAGCCCCACCGCCAGCGCCAGGGCACTGCGACGCAGGCGGCCTTCGGGGATCCAGCGCACCGTCAGCCGGACCAGCGTGTGCTCCAACACCCGTCGTCCCGTCACCCAGACCAGCAGCGCACCGAACAGCATGCTCACGAAAAACCAGCGGTTTCCCGGCGCCACGGCGGTGTCCATCACGCTGCGGACATCGGCGTACAGGCCGCGTAAACGGCTGAGATCGTCGTCGGTCGGGCGGATGATGTTGGACCAGAACACCACACTGATCGGGCTCGCCGAGCGGGTGCTGATCTGTGAGTCGAAGAGGCTGCGGCGCAGGCTGAAGATCTGCGCGGCCATGTCGCTGGCGGATTGGCTCAGGCTGCTGGCCTGGCGCTGCTCGTTGAGCAGGGTGTTCTTCTGCCGGGTCAATGCGCTGCGTTGTTGGGTCAGGCTGGGAGGCTCATTGACCTGTACCGGGCCAAGCACGTTGAGCTGGTCATCCAGGTGTTCAAGATCGAGGATTTGTTTGGCGGCCAGGGTGTCGGCCTGTTTTTGCACCTGCAAGGCGGCCTGGCGCAAGGTCGAGAGCAGGTCGTCGTTGGCGCTGCCCGTGACTTTCTGGCGGATCAGGTCGAGTTGGTCGTTGAGGTCTTGCACACTGGCGTCTTCAGCCAGCAGCGGCACACTGCGCGGGTCGCTGATCGGCGAAGGCGCAGCCTGCGCGAGGCTGGGCAACGTAGCGCACAGCATCAGCAGGGCGAACAGCCCGGTGAAAAAACGGCTCGTGGTGACTCGATGCATGCGCCTTGCCCTTTGACGGTTACCCAAATACCTAAGCGTCACCACTCTATGAGGCGAAGGCAAGCCATTCGTGCGAATTTTTTGGGGAGGCACGGCGGCAACGATGCGCGTGGTCAGGCGGCGGCACAAGATTGTTTAAACCTTCTGCCTCAGCGCTATGTCGATAGCTGGACATACTTCGCCAACTGAGGCAACGCCAATGATAGGAGTCGTGATACCCGCCCATAATGAAGAGCGGCAGATCAGCGAGTGCCTCGCTTCTGTGCGGCTCGCCAGTGAACATCCCGCGCTTGACGGCCGCCCGGTTGAGATACTCGTGGTTCTGGATGACTGCTCCGACCGCACCGACGCGTTGGCGGCGGCCCACGGTGCGGCGACACTCGACGTGCGTTTTCAGAATGTGGGCAAGGCCAGAGCCGTCGGCGCCGAGACGTTGCTCAAGCGCGGCGTGCAGTGGCTTGCCTTCACGGATGCAGACACGCGGGTTCCCCAGGATTGGCTGGTGCGCCAGCTCGGGTTTGGCGCTGACGCGGTGTGCGGCACCGTCGAGGTCGACAGCTGGAACGAGCACGGCGAACGGGTGTGCGCGCAATACCTGGAGCGCTATCGATTCATCGAAAACCACCGCCACATCCATGGGGCAAACCTTGGGTTGAGTGCCGAGGCCTATCGCACCGCCGGTGGGTTTCAGCACCTGGCCGCCGATGAAGACGTCCGCCTGGTGGCCGACCTTGAACGGACCGGCGCGCGGATCGCCTGGACGGCCACCATTCCGGTGATTACCAGCGCGCGTCGGGACTACAAGTGCCAGGGCGGGTTTGGCGAATACCTGGCTTCGCTGATCCCGCCATCCGCTCACGCCGAAGCCGATTCCCCCTGCACCTGAGCCCCGTGCGTGGGTTGCCTGGAAGCGATTGACGGAAAATACGCTAAAGTCCATTATGGATTTATAAGTACAAAAAACCTGCCTGACTTTTTCTTCAATCTTGCCAAATCGACAATAACTTGCGAGACCACGACCATGAAGAAACGCTCCCTCATCACCGCCCTGGCCCTGAGCCTGTTCGCTTGCGGCCACGCCCTGGCCGCCGAGAAAACCCTGCGCATCGGCATCGAGGCGGCTTACCCGCCGTTCGCATCGAAGACCCAGGAAGGCACAATCGTCGGGTTCGACTATGACATCGGCAACGCTTTGTGCGCGCAGATGAAAGTCAAGTGTGTGTGGGTCGAAGGCGAGTTCGATGGGCTGATTCCTTCGCTGAAAGTGAAGAAAATCGACATGGCCTTGTCGTCCATGACCATCAACGAAGACCGCAAGAAGTCGGTGGATTTCACCCACAAGTATTACTTCACCTCATCGCGTCTGGTGATGAAGGACGGCGCGGTGGTGGACGACCAGTACGCCAGCCTCAAAGGCAAGACCGTCGGCGTGCAGCGGGCCACGACTACCGACCGGTATGCCACCGAGGTGTTCGAACCCAAGGGCATCAACGTCAAGCGCTACAGCAATAACGAAGAAATCTACATGGACCTGGCGGCGGGGCGCCTGGATGCGATCTTTGCCGACACCATCCCCCTGAGTGACTTCCTGTCGCTGCCGCGAGGCCAGGGTTATGCGTTTGTCGGGCCGGAACTCAAAGACCCGAAATACGTGGGCGAGGGCGCCGGCATTGCGGTGCGCAAGGGCAATAGCGCGTTGGTCAGTGAGTTGAATGCGGCCATCGACGGCATCCGTGCCAATGGCGAGTACCAGAAGATTTCCGCGCAGTACTTCAAGTCCGATATCTACGGCGACTGATGCTGAATATGCACTTGAAAACGCTGTAGGTCAGTGTGAGAGCTGTCGAGCCCTGGCAAGCCCGCTCTCACATTTGATCGCGGCTGCCGGCTTCAGCCCTTCAGTTCCTTCAAGTGCTTGTAGACCGTTGCCCGCCCCATGCCCAACACATTGGCCACGTAGTTCGAGGCGCTCTTGCCCTTGAACGCACCTTCGGCGTGCAGCGCCAGCACCAGCTCGCGCTTGTGGTCGCGGGTCAGCAGGTTCAGGCTCAACTGGCGTTCGCGCAGCCAGGCGTGCAAGAAAGTGTTGATCCGTTCCTGCCAGTCATCGCGAAACAGTGAGTCCGGTTGCGGGATCAGCTTGCTGGGTGACAGAAACAGGTCCAGCGCCGCCTTGGCGTTTTCGAACAGCGAGATATTCAGGTTGATGCACAGCACGGCCAGCGGGCGACCCTTGTGGTCGCGCAGCACGGTGCTCAGGCTGCGGATTTTCTGACCGTCCCAGTTGAGCTTTTCGTAGGGGCCGATATTCACTTCGCGGATGTCGTCGCTCAGCATGTCTTCCAGCGCCGAATCGTCACCGATGGCCCGTTTCGACAGGTTGTTGGCGATGTAGTCGACCTTTTGCGTGCGCAGGTCGTGCAGCACCACTTCGGCGTGGGGGAAGAACAGCGTGGCGATCGCATCGGCGATCGCACGGAAGTTCTGCAGGACCTTGTCTTGTTCAGCGGTGTTCATCAATGCGGCTCCAGGCGTTCGGGGGAGAGCATACCAGCGTCCAGGCCGAACCGCGTCAGTGGCTCCGGTAGCGCCGCGCCGCGCACCAAGGCCGCGCTGGCCTGGCCCATCGCGGGCGAGGTCTGGATGCCATACCCGCCCTGTGCCGCCACCCAGAACAGCCCGGCCACCCGCGGATCGAAGCCGGACAGCAAATCACCGTCGTGGACAAAACTGCGCAGGCCGGCCCAGGTGCGGGTCGGGCGGCGGATGGTCAGGGTGGTGGCTTCTTCGATCTGGTGGATCCCCATGGCGATGTCCAGTTCTTCGGGCTGGATGTCCTGGGGTTCCACCGGGTCGGCGTTGGCCGGTGAACCGAGGAACATGCCGGCATCGGGTTTCATGTAGAACGCTTCGTCGAGGGCCACCAGCATCGGCCAGGCGTGGCTGTCCACGCCTTCGGGGCCGGCGAAGATGAACGCCGAACGACGCTTGGGTTGCAGGCCGACGGACGCGGCGCCGGCCAGCCCGCCGATATGGTCGGCCCACGCGCCGGCAGCGTTAATGATGATCGGCGCGGTGCAGGTTTCATGCTGGGTTTGTACGTGCCACAGGCCGTCGGCAGTGCGGCTCAGGCCCAGCACGTGGCTGTCGGTCCGCACTTCGCCGTGGTTGCGGCGGATGCCGCGCAGGTAGCCTTGGTGCAGGGCGTCGGTGTCGATGTCGCTGGCGGTCGGGTCGTAGATCGCCCCGTGGACTTTGTCGCGCCGCAGGATCGGCAAGCGTGCACAGGCTTCGTCGGCACTCAGTCGTTCGACCTGCGACACGGTGGCCTTGGCGCTGAGGTATTGCTTGTCCAGCTCGGCCGGGTCGCCGCTGAAGTCCACAGTCATCTCGCCCCGGGGCGTGAGCAACGGGTGTTCGCAGAAACCGGCGGGCGGGTTGTCGAAAAACGCCCGGCTGGCCAGGGTCAGTGCGCGTACTTGCGGGGTGCCATAGGCAGCGCTGTAGAGCGCGGCCGAACGCCCGGTCGAGTGATAGCCGGGGTGGGCCTCACGCTCCAGCACCAGTACCTTGCCGTGGGGCGACAGCCAGAAACCCGTGGACGCGCCGGCAATCCCGCCGCCGATGATGATGAAGTCTGCGTGGCTCATGAACATCTCCTGAAGGTGGGGTTAGCGCTGCAGCTGGTACAGCGCGTTAGCCAGCGCAATGTCTTCCAGCCCCAGCCCGATGGACCGGAAAAACACCGGGCGCTGGTAGTCCGGGCGCTGTGCCATGTCACTGAGTAGCTCGGGCAGGTCGCCCATCACCGCGCGTTTGTCCCAGCCGTGCTGTTCGCTGGCGATCAGCATTTCGCCGGCCGCGTCCGGAGTGGTCTGGCGATAGTCGCAGAATACCTGCATCGCGTTAAGGCTGTGGGGCGGCACTTCATGGGCGCGGGGCGCATTGGTGCTGATCGAAGTGATCAGCGCCGGTTTGCTCAGGTGCGCCGGGTCGAGCACCGGGCCGGCCGACGAGGTACACAGCATGATCACGTCGGCATCCGCCACGGCCGCCGCGCAGCTGTCAGCGATGCTCAGGCGCGGGTCGAGGCCGGTGAGCTGCGCGAGGGTGGCGGGGCTGGCGCTGGCCAGGCTCGGTGAAAACAGGCTGATGTGCTGCCAGTCCCGCAGGTTTTGCACGTAGCGCAAGTGCGCCTGGGCGACCTTGCCGCTGCCGATGATCGCCAGGCGCCGGGCGGCCAATGGCGCCAGGGCGTCCACCGCGAGGGCCGTGGTGGCGGCGGTGCGTGCGGTGGTCAGTTCATGGGCATCGCACAGCAGCAACGGTTGGCCGTTGTGCATCGACATCAACAGCGTCCAGGCCGTCACCAATGGCCCTTGCTCCCCTACGATGTACGGCGAAGTCTTGACCCCGTACACGCCGTCCTCGGCCAGCACGCCCAGGTAGTTGATGAAGTCGCCGGCGCCCTTCGGAAACGCCACTAACTGTTGCGCCGGTTGCACCGCCAGCCCGGCGGCGAGGTCGCGGAACAGCTTGTGCAGGATCTGGGGCACGTCGATCTGAGCGAGTAACTCGCGCGCTTGGGCCTGCTGGATGACATGGGGCGTGCTGGACATGGGGAACTCCGCTGTAAACTAATTTGTCCATTATGGACTTTTAGTCGTTGCGAGCAATATCCCGGCGAAAAAAATGCGCTCAAGCCGGCAGCCCCCACATCTATGTAGGTCACCTGTTCGCCACGCCTCAAGTACGTTTCGGCACCACCCCTGTTGCCACCCGGACGTTCGACCATGCTGACCCGCTGCATCTTCCCCCTCGTGTTACTGCTGTTGCCTTGCCTTACCGGCCACACCCACGCCAGAGACCTGGCCGAGGGACTGAACGATGACAGCGCCTCCCTGGCGCTGCAGAACCACGACCAGCGTTACGCGCTGTGGTCCGGTATCGGTTTGTTGAAAAATGCGATCGGCCAAACCTGCAACGCGGTGCTGCTGGACACCCGCAACCGCCAGAGCAAGGCCGTCGGCCCGGCGTATGTCTTGACCAGTGGGCATTGCGTGTACTTCAGCTTCGGCACGGCCCATGTCAACCAAGCCATCGAGGCGAGCATCACGTTCAATTATTTCCACGACACGCCGGCGCAACAGCGCACGTTTCGCATTAAAACGGCGCACTGGACCAGCATGGTCGGCACTGATCTGGCAGTGCTCGAACTGGATACCTCACTTGCCGGGCTGATCACCGACGGCATCATGCCGCTCAAGCTCGCCACCCATCAAAGTACCGGGGAACGTGAGGTCGTGAATGTCGGTTCGCCGAGCGGGTTTCGCCAGAAGGGCTTGCGTATGAGTGCCTGCAAGGAAACCGCGACCAACAGCTTTGTCGAGCATCCCGGGGTGTTTTCCGGTGCCCTGAAAAACCGCTGCAATGACCTGCAGTACGGCAGTTCCGGCAGCCCGATGCTGGACCGGCATACCAATGAAGTCACCGGCATTGTCAGCAAAGTCGCGGCGGTCATTAAAAAAGACATCCTCAACAACTGCCAGAACGTCTCGGCGTGTGAAGCGGCCAAGTTCAACTACAGCTATCCCGCCAACGACCTGCACCGTTGTTTTGTCGAGGGCCAATTCTCGAACGATACGCCTGCTTGCCAGCTCAAAGCCGTCGATATCCACCTTGAGGAACCCTGGAAGCTCAACCCCTATGTGCATATGCAACTGGGCGAATTCGGGCAGAGTGTGCAGCCCACCTGGAACATCAGGTTCTCGATCCAGGACCCGTTCTATCGCTTCAAGGCTGTGCGCAACGTCAATGAATGCAGGCTGCCCAATGGTTATCAACGTGCCATTGCGTCAACCCAGGGCTACATCAATCAGGCCATCGGCCCGGCGCTGGGGGCGTATGTGCTGTGCATCATCGGCGTTCAAACCCCCGACGAGCCGTTGACGCCGGCCTTGCTGCACAATGCGTTCACCCACTCGGTGTTCTTGACCGACCCGGCGCCGGTCCCGCGCATCGGCCTGAACTACAGCGTCAACTGGGACGACCCGCAAACCGTCTTCAGCCACCATTACTTCTATGTGGACACCTCGGCGGAAGCTGCCTGCCGTGACAATGACGACGTCCGCTACATCCTCGCCACGGGCGGAACGAGTTACCCGCTCTCGCAACTGCCCGTCACCCTGTGCAGCTTTGCGCGTAACCCGGCGGGGCAACCTTCGGCGGTACGCACGGATGTGATCGAGCGATCCGCCTACCTGCCGCCCACCCAAACGCGCCAGCCGGCAGCGTCTCAGCGATGAGGCGGTCAACCTGTGACACGAAAGCCTCCGGAGAGTTTTTCCTTCAGATAACCCACCAATGCACTTACGGACTTGGGTACATGGGGCGAGTAGGGCCGTATCAAGTAAATCTCATCGGCAAACGCGCCCTTGAGCGTCCAGCCCTTGAGCACCTGCACCAGCGTGCCGCCGGCCAGCGCCGCATGGGCGCTGAAATCCGGGAGCAGGGCGATGCCCAGGTGATTGAGCGCCGAGTCGCGCAAGGCTTCGCTGTTGTTGGTCGAGAAGCTCCCGGCGATCGGCACGGTGACCCGTTCGAGGGTTTTGCCGCCGCGCTCGAAGGTCCAGGCGGGCTGCTCGGTGCCGCGCGGGTAGTAGAGGCAGTTATGCGCGCTGAGCTCGCCGGGGGTGCGCGGTTCGCCGTGGCGTTGCAGGTAGTCGCGGGTGGCGACCAGCACCGAGGTGGTGTCGCACAGCTTCCATGCGACGTGGGTTTCCGGCACCTGAAAACCGTGGCGCACCGCCAGGTCGTAGCCTTCGGCGGCCAGTGAACTCAAGGCATCCGACACCTCCAACTGGACCCGCACCTGCGGGTACAGTTGCAGGAAGGCCGACAGGTGCGGCACCAGTTGCTGCCGGGCGAACGCGACCGGCGCGGTCAAGCGCACCAGGCCGCGGATTTCCCCGGCGGCGTCGCGCACCGAAGAAAAACTGCGGGCGATCTGTTCGTAGGCGCTGCGCACGTCCCGCGTCAGTGACTGCCCGGCGTCGGTCAGGCGCACGCTACGGGTGGTGCGGGTGACCAGGCGCGTGCCGGTGGCTTTTTCCAGGTCGCTGATGCGCTGGCTGACCGCCGACTTGCTCACCCCCAGGCGCGCCGCGGCGGCGGTGTAGGTGCCGTGTTCTTCCAGCACCGAGAGCCAGTGAATGTGGGTCCACAGCCCTTCGATCTCAGACTTTTCCATGAGATTATTGTTCGCCTATAAGGACAATAAGTTCTGGATTCTGCTCTGGTTCGGAACAAATCGAAAGCCTATCGTGTGTCCCAACGCTACCCACCTGGGACCTACTGCCATGACCAGCACCATCGAGCACTACATCAACGACCAGCGCGTGAGCCGCGATGATCGCTATCAGGACGTCTACAATCCGGCCACCGGCGCCGTGACCGGGCGCGTCGCCCTGGCCAGCCGCCAGACCGTCGGCGAAGCCGTCGCCGCTGCCCAAGCCGCCTTCGCCAGTTGGGCCGATACCCCGCCGATCCGCCGCGCCCGCGTATTGTTCGAATACCTGCACCTGCTGCGCGCACGCAAGGACGACCTGGCGCGCATCATCGTCGCCGAACACGGCAAGGTGTTTACCGATGCCCAGGGCGAAGTCGACCGTGGCATCGACATCCTCGAATTCGCCTGCGGCATTCCCAACCTGCTCAAGGGCGAACACTCCGACCAGGTCTCGCGAGGCATGGACAACTGGACGATGCGCCAGCCCCTGGGCGTGGTCGCTGGCGTCACGCCGTTCAACTTCCCGGTGATGGTGCCGATGTGGATGTACCCGATCGCCATCGCGGCGGGCAACACCTTCATCCTCAAGCCCAGCCCGACCGACCCGAGCGCCGCGCTGTTCATGGCTGAGCTTTTGCGTGAAGCCGGTTTGCCCAAAGGCGTGTTCAACGTGGTGCAGGGCGACAAGGAAGCGGTGGACGCGCTGATCGAACACCCGGACGTCAAGGCCGTGAGCTTTGTCGGCTCGACGCCGATCGCCCAATACATCTATGAAACCGGCGCACGCCACGGCAAGCGCGTCCAAGGCCTGGGCGGCGCGAAAAACCACATGGTGGTGATGCCCGACGCCGACATCGAACGCACCGTCGACGCACTGATGGGCGCGGCCTACGGCAGCGCTGGCGAACGCTGCATGGCGATCTCGGTGGCGGTGCTGGTGGGCGATGTCGGTGACAAAGTCATCGCCGCCCTGACCGAGCGGGCCAAGACATTGCGCATCACCGACGGCCGCGACCTCAAGGCCGAAATGGGCCCGATCGTCTCGCGCGCCGCACTGGAACGCATCAGCGGCTATATCGAACAAGGCGTCCAGGCCGGCGCGCAGCTGCTGCTCGACGGCCGCGATTACGTGCCGACCGAACCCGGCCTGGAAAACGGCTTCTGGCTCGGCGCGACCTTGTTCGACCATGTGACTCAAGAGATGAGCATCTACCGCGAAGAAATCTTCGGCCCAGTGCTGGCCTGCGTGCGCGTGAATGATTTTGCCGAAGCGGTGAAACTGGTCAACGACCACGAATTCGGCAACGGCGTCAGCTGCTTCACCCGCGACGGCAACATCGCCCGCGAATTCGCACGGCGTATCGAAGTGGGCATGGTCGGCATCAACGTACCGATCCCGGTGCCGATGGCCTGGCACGGCTTTGGCGGCTGGAAGAAGAGCCTGTTCGGCGATATGCATGCCTACGGCACCGAGGGGGTGCGCTTCTACACCAAGCAGAAGTCGATCATGCAGCGTTGGTCGGAGAGCATTGAGCAAGGTGCGGAGTTTGCGATGCCGGTGTCGAAGTAAGCACTGCCCCGACAACCATTCGCCCGAGTGGTTGTCGGGGCAATGGACAACTCATTGAGCGATCCAGACGCTGACGCACAACCCCCGTTGCGCCAGCGTATCGCTGAATGCCAACTGCACACGGCAACCGGTGCGCTCGCTGATCGCCTTGACGATCGACAACCCCAATCCGGAACCGGCTTCTTCCGAACCCAGGCTGCGATAAAACGCGTCGAACACCCGTGCCTGTTCCTTCACGGCAATGCCGGGGCCGGTGTCTTTGACTTGCAGCAGTACGGCGCCTTCTACCCACCCCACTGACAGATCGATCCGCCCGCCCTGCGGGGTGTAGCGAATCGCGTTGTCCACCAGGTTCTTGACCAGGGTGAACAGGTCCAGCGCGTTGAACACCACCTGTACGTCCTCGGTGCTGTCGACACCGATATCGATCTGCTTGCGCTCGGCCAGGGGCAATAAGTCTTCGAGTACCTGTCGATAGATGCCATGCACCGAGAGAGGGCCCTGTACCCGCACTGACGGCGACTGTGCCGCCGCCAGCGCCAACAGTTGGTCGATGAGTTTGCGGCCGCGCTCGATGCCCCGGGATAACGGCAAAAAACGCTCGCGGCTGGCGGGTGACAAGTCAGTGTCCGCAAGGCGTTCCGCTTGCAGGGACAAGGCGGTCATCGGCGAGCGCAGCTCATGGGCGGCATCGGCTACAAAGCGGCGCTGGCTGTCCATGGACTGGCCAACGCGGGCCAACAGTCGATTGATGGCGACCACGAACGGACGCACTTCCGTCGGCAGGTGCTGCTCATCAATCGGGTGCAGTTCTTGTTCGGCGCGCTGGTCGATTTCGGCGGCCAGCATGCCGATGGGACGAAACAGTTTGCGCACCAAGTCGCCCACCACCAGTAACAGCACGGGGAACAGGATCAGGAACGGCAACAGGCTGCGCCAGGCGCTTTCGCGGGCGTCCTTGTCGCGGACGTCCTGTTCCTGGGCCACGGCAATGCGCTCGCCGTGGGAGGTGGTGTGCACCAGCACACGAAAGGCTTCGCCGGCCACTTCAACCGTGGCGAGGCCATCGGCGAGCGTGGTGGGAAACGGCAGTGGCAACGCCTCGTCGTTGTTGCCCGTGGCGTGGCGGCCATCACCCAGGTGCTGGATGATCACCCGCGATTCTTCATCGTCGTCAATGGCCTGGCCCTGGGGGTAGTGCAGCGTCATCTGCTGGCGGTCGAACAGCATGGCCACCTGGCGCAAGGTGGCGTCCTGTTGTTCGTGGGCTTCCTCGAACGCCGAGACGAAGGCAAATACACTGGCCAGCAGCGCCACCAACAGAATCGCCAGGGACAGCGTCACCGACAGGCGCAGTTGCACCGACTCACTCAAACGTTTTTTGAAACCATCCATCCCATGCCCCTGACGTTCTTGATCACGTGACTTCCCAACTTGCGCCGCAAGGCGTGAATCAAGAACTCGATGGCGTTGCTTTCGACCTCATTGCCCCAGCCGTACAGACGGTCTTCCAATTCGCTGCGCGACAGGATGGCTCCCGGTCGGATCAGCAACGCCTGCAACAGCGCAAATTCACGGCTGGAAAGGGCCACGCCATGCAGCGCTTCGGTGCTGGCTTCTTTGGAGAGCAGGTCCAGCGATACCACGCCGTTGCCGAGCAACGACGAGGCGCTGCCGCCTTTGCGGCGCAGCACGGCGCGCATGCGGGCGAGCAGTTCGGGCATGTCGAAAGGCTTGAGTACGTAGTCGTCGGCACCGCCATCGAGGCCGCGCAGGCGGTCATCGAGGCTGTCACGGGCGGTGATGATCAGCAGCGGCACCGGGTTGTTGCCGGCGCGGATGATGTCCAGCACTTGCAGGCCGTCCTTGCCGGGCAGGCCGAGGTCCAACAGCACCAGGTCGTAGGAGTGGGTGTCGAGGGCAGCCAGGGCCGTGAGGCCGTTCTTGACCCAGTCGGCGGCGTAGCTTGCGTCGCTGAGCGCACGCTGGATCGCATCGCCAATCATGGGGTCGTCTTCGACCAGCAGTATCCGCATGTCGCTTCCCTAAAAAACCGACGCGACGAGAGTGTCGTCGCGTGTGTATTGAAGCACCTGGGCCGATGTTTGTCTGGTCTTAGCCTTTCATCGAGTCAAAGGCCTTGAGCATGTCGTCCATCGAGGCTTTGCAGTCGGCCTGGTTCGGGCTGCCTGCGCGCAAGGCATCCAGCGCGCGGTCGATGGCTTTATCCAGCACATGCCAGTCACTGGCGGCGCGGGGCTTGATCCCGGCTTCGGCTGCGTCCCAGCTGGTTTCCAGGTCTTTGATCCGGGCTTTGGCGGCAGGCAGGTCGTTCTTGGCGACGAGGGCCGATACGTCCACCGCGATGTTTTGGAATTCGGACAGATCGCCCAGTTTCGATGCCTGGTGTTGGCTGGTCGCTGGGCCGGTGCTGTCCTTGGGCTTATCGGCGGGTTTGGAGCAGCCGGTGGCGATGCTCAGCATGAAGATCGCTGAAACGATGGCGACGCGGCGGATCAGGTTTTGCACGGGGCGCATGAGGGGTTCCTTGAGTTGAGTCTTTATTGGGCGATGGTTTTGCGGTTGCCGACGCTTAATTGCGCCACGGCGACCAGCAGGACAATGACGCAGAGGAACAGTGCGCTGGTCCAACTGGCGCCCATGCCCAGGCCACCATAGGTCTTGGCTTGGGTCAGCAGGTCGCCGAGGGAGGCGCCGAACGGCCGGGTGAGGATGTAGGCGATCCAGAAGGTCAGCACGCTGTTGACGCCCAGGCGCCAGGCCAGCAGGGCGGCGGCGATCAGGCCGGCGAAGATCACGGCTCCGAGGGTAAAGCCCAGGCCCAGCGCTTCGGTGGCCAGGTCGCCGGCGGCGGTGCCGAGGGCAAAGGTGCAGAGCACCGTGGTCCAGTAGAACCATTCACGGCGCGGGGTGACGATGGCGCGGATCGACAGGCTGCGTTCGGTACGGAACCAGGCTATGAAGTTGAGACCCAGCAGCACCGAGAAAATCGCCGTGCTGGTGTACAGGCTCACGTCGAGTTTGTCGGTGAGGATGTCGGTGATCTGCGTGCCCACGATGCTCACCAGCACCACGGTCAACCAGTAGATCCACGGGGTGTAGGCCTTGGTGCGCAACTGCCAGAACAACGCGCACCCCAGCAGCACGGCCATGCCGAAGCTGGTCCAGCCAGCGCCGAAGCCGGCATCGACGGCGAGGTAATCCGCGCCGGTTTCGCCCACGGTGGTGGACAGGATTTTGATCACCCAGAATGACAGCGTCACCTCGGGTACTTTGTTCAGCCAACGGGCTGCTGTGGCATTCATCGGGTTACCTCTTCTCGACTGCGCGGTGGGCGCAGGAGAGAAGGTAGGCCCCGACACTTAGCTGAGACTGAGGGCCGCGGTTTTTTTCAGCACATGGGCCAGGCCCACCGTGGTGAGGTGTACCACGCTCCCCACGTTTGGCGCTTGCAGGCCCGAGCTGCGCACCGGGATGGCTTGGCCGGGCACGTCCTCATCCGCTTGCAACGCCACGGTCAGGGTGCAGGTATTGCCGCCGAATTCGCGTTCGGTGACCACGCCGCGGCAGCCGGAACCCTCGGTGCTACTCAGCAGCAGTTGCTCCGGACGCAGCATGATCCGTGTCGTACCTTGGTTGGCCTGGCTGTCGACCGGCACGCGACCCAGTGCGCAGTGGGCCCAACCGGCTTCGATCCTGGCGGGCATGACCACGGCTTCACCGAGAAACAACGCGGTCTGCTCATCGGCGGGGTACTGGTACAAGTCCATTGGACGGCCCGACTGCACCAGGCGCCCCTGGCGCATCACCGCCAACTGGTCGGCGAACGACAGCGCCTCGCTTTGATCATGGGTGACCAGGATCGTGGTGATGCCCGCGTCGCTCAACAACCGCGCGACCATCTTGCGCATGGCCGAGCGCAGGCCGGTGTCCAGCGCGGAAAACGGCTCATCCAGCAGCATCAACCGGGGCTGTTGAGCCAACGCCCGCGCCAGCGCCACCCGTTGCTGCTGGCCGCCCGACAGCTCGTGGGGCCAACGCCGGGCCATGTTGGCGTCGAGGGCCACGCTGTCCATCAGTTCGGCGATGCGTGCGTGTCGCGAGGTATGTTTGGCCGCCAGCCCGAAACCGATGTTGTCGGCCACGGTCATGTGCGGGAACAGCGCGCCGTCCTGCGGCACATAGCCGATCTGGCGTTGGTGCGCTGGTACGGCGTGGGTGGCGTCAACCAGCACCTGGCCGTTCAGGGTCAGGCTGCCGCTGTCGGGAAACTCGAAGCCAGCAATCATCCGCAGCAAGGTGGTCTTGCCGGAGCCGGAAGGCCCGACGATCACCATGCGGCTGCCGTTGGGCACCGCCAGGCTGACGTCGGCCAAGGCCTGTTGGGTGCCGAAGGTTTTGCAGAGTGCGGTGAGTTCGAGGGCGTTCATCGGCCGGCCGTGCGTTTGGATTGGTGGTAGAGGAGGCCGGTCAACGGCAGTGAGAGCAGAATCATGATCAACGCGTAGGGCGCCGCTGCGGCGTAGTCGATTTCGCTGGTCATCGCCCAGAACCCGGTGGCCAGGGTGCGCGTACCGTTCGGCGCCAGCAACAGGGTGGCGGTCAGTTCGTTGGTGATCGCGAGGAACACCAGCGCCGCGCCCGCTGCGGCAGCTGGCGCCGCCAGGCGCATTGTGATCAGCCACAGTGCCCGGCCCGGCGAGCGGCCCAGGCTGCGCGCCATGTTTTCCAGCTCCACCGGGGCCTGGGCGATACCCGCCCGCAGGCTGACCAGCGCCCGTGGCAGGAACATCAGCAGGTAGGCGAGCAGCACGGTGATCGTGGTCTGGTAGATCGGCCGGGCAAAGTGGATGGTCACCGTGACCAGCGCCAGTGCCACGACAATGCCGGGTAACGAACTGGTGATGTAGTTGCAGCTTTCCAGGATGCGCTGCAAGCGGCCCGGTGCGCGAATCGACAGCCAGGCGATCGGCACCGCCGCGCAGGTGGTCAGCACGGCGCCGGCAATACCCAACAGTACGGTTTGTTCCAGCGCCGGCAGCAACTCGCTGAATTGCCAGACCTCGCGGCCCCCGGCGATCAACCATTTGCCCAGGGTGAACAGCGGCACGCCCAGGGCCAACACACAGGTCACGGCTTGCAAACCGAGGGCGAGCACGGTGAGGAGGGGGCTCAGCCTGACGATGCGCTGCTCACGGGCGCTGCCGGAACCGACCCGCGCATAGCGTGCATGGCCACGTGCCGAGGCCTCAGCGGTGAGCATCGCCAGGCAACACAGGGCTAACACGGCCGCCAGCATATTCGCCGCCGGGCCATTAAAGGTGGATTTGAACTGATCGAAAATCGCCGTGGTGAAGGTGTCGAAGCGGATCATCGCGTACAGGCCGTATTCGGCCAGCAGATGCAGGCCGACCAGCAGCGCGCCGCCGCAGATCGCCAGGCGCAACTGGGGCAACACCACCCGCCAGAACACCGCCCAGGGCTTGAGGCCCAGGGATTCGGCCACGTCTTCAATCGCAGGATCAAGCCGGCGCAGGGTCGCCGCCACCGGCAGGTACAGAAAGGGGAAATAGGCAATCACTGACACCAGCACACCGGCCGGTAAGCCGTGGATCGACGGCACCAGGCTGACCCACGCGTAACTGTGTACAAACGCCGGCACCGCCAGCGGCGCGACCGCCAACAACGACCAGGCGCGGCGCCCCGGCAGATTGCTGCGCTCGGTCAACCACGCCAGTGCAATGCCCAGCGCCACGCACAACGGCAGGGTGAACAGGACCAGCAACACGGTGTTGACCAGCAGTTCACCGACGCGTGGGCGCCACACCAACGCTTCGATCTGTGCCCAGCCGATTTGCCAGGACACGCCGATCACAAACGCAATCGGCAGCAACGCCAACAACGAAACCAGGACCGACAAACTGGTGATCCACGTGCCCCCACGGCTTTTGAACAGTCCGTGGGGGCGTTTGCGTGGCTGCGCGTGGGCGATGCCGGGGATCGACGATTCAGGCAGCAATCAGAGCAGTCCGGCTTGGGTCATCAGCTCGACAGCCTTTTTGCTGTTGAGCTTCGACGCGTCGACCTTAGGTGCGTCCAATTGCGCCAGTGGGGTCAGCTTGGGGTTGGATGTGGCGTTCTGGCCGACCGCGTATTCGAACGAATTACCGTCCTTGAGGACCGCCTGGCCGTCTTTGCCGGTGATCCACTTCAGGAAGGCCTGGGCCTGTTCCTTGTGCTTGCTGGAAGCCAATACACCACCACCGGAAATGCTCACAAACGCGCCCGGATCCTGGTGCTTGAAGTAGTGCAGTTGAGTGTTTTTGCTGTTTTCGCCGGTCTTGGATTGGTCGACGAAGCTGTAATAGTGATAAATCACGCCGCTGTCGACCTGGCCGGCGTTGACGGCTTTGAGCACGGCGCTGTTGCCACGGTAGATGCTCGCGTTGGCTTTCATTGCCTTGAGCCAGTCGAGGGTCGCGGCCTCGCCCTTGAGCTCCAGCACGGCGGCGACGATGGCCTGGAAGTCGGCACCGGCCGGCGAGGCTGCCCAACGGCCTTTCCAGCTTGGTGAAGCCAGGTCCAGCAGGGATTTGGGCAGATCGCCTTCTTTCAATGTGCTCGGGTTGTACACAAACACCGTGGAGCGCGCGGCGATACCCACCCATTTGCCGTGGGCCGGACGGTAGGCGGCATCCACCTGTTCCAGGGTGCTTGGCGCGACTGGCGCGAACAAGCCGGCGTTGTCCACCAGCACCATGGCCGGGGAGTTCTCGGTGAGGAACACGTCCGCCGGAGAGGCGGCGCCTTCCTGCACGAGCTGGTTCCCCATCTCGGTGTCGTCGCCGTTGCGGATGGTCACCGGGATCCCGGTTTCCTGGGTGAACCCTTCGACCCACGCCTTGGTGAGGCTTTCGTGCTGGGCGTTGTAGACCACGATGCCGACCGGCTCGCTGGCGGCATAAACATGCCCGACGCTGACCAGAGCGGTGACCAGCAGGGCTTTTTTGACGAACGAAGGACGGCGGGTGGTCATGCGGTGAGCGCTCCGGGTTTTTATGGCTGCACGGGAAATCTGTTTGAGGTCGATTTAGATTAGATCAATAGGAATCATTTGCATATTGGGGTGCGGCGAATGTAGAGGTGGGCATGAGAAAAAAACGTCAAATAAACGTGATAAATGTCGTGGGTCGATGGCCTTTAACGTAACGCCTATCAACTGAGGGGGGCTTGGGCGGTGTTCATGAGAGTGGGGCTCACCGCCGACCTGCCCGGATACTCACATCTACCCACACCGCCGCTCAAACAATGAAATGCGCTCAATGTGGGAGGAGGCTTGCCTCCGATGGCGGAGTGGCAGTCGACAACGACTTGGCTGGCCCGCCGCCATCGGGGGCAAGCCCCCTCTCACAGGGGTTATGCGGTGTCGGTGAGAATGGGGCTCACTGCCGACCTGCCCGGGTACTCACATCTACCCACACCGCCGCTCAAACAATGAAATGCGGTCAATGTGGGAGGAGGCTTGCCTCCGATGGCGGAGTGTCAGTCGACAACGACTTGGCTGGCCCGCCGCCATCGGGGGCAAGCCCCCTCTCACAGGGGTTATGCGGTGTCGGTGAGAATGGGGCTCACCGCCGACCTGCCCGGGTACTCACATCTACCCACACCGCCAGCACCAACATGCTGCCCTTCACGATCATCTGCCAGGAACTGTCGATACACGACCAAATACCACTTACCCCGCCGATCAATCGGTGGAATACGGTCAATGTGGGAGGAGGCTTGCCCCCGATGGCGCAGTGGCAGTCACTGCATGAGTGCCTGAACCACCGCTATCGGGAGCAAGCTCCCTCCCACATTTTTTGTGCGTGGTCAGGCAGTGGTCTTCGTGGGCTTGAGGCATTCGATGGAGCGGTCAACCGTGGTTTTGGCGATTTCCAGCAAATGCCACACCGCGAGGATCTTCGCCCGCTCCGGTTTCTCCAGCAGCTCCCCGCAATCCAGCGCCGTCGCCGAAGCGCTGTCCAGCAGACTGGCGGTGTAGAGCAGGGCGTCTTCGAAGCTCAGGTCTTCGTTGACGGCGTGGAAACCTTGGGTGGGCAGGTAATGGTCGATGGCGCGGTTGAAGGCAGCGCGGTCTTTGGTGGGATCGATGGGTGGGTCGGGTAGGGCTTTGGTCATGGTGAAACTCCTGTCTGATCAAGGAGACGGCACTCTTCGCGACTAAACGAAGGTGGCGGCTGTACGCAGGTTAGTCGACCGGTCAGAACAGGAACCCGGCGCGCCTGAAGGCGCCCTGCGCACAGCCACCATTGAGCTTCATGGGACCATGCGCCTGTTCTGAATCCGGGCGACTAAACCCGATCACTGATTTGGCAGTGACGGACCGCAGACTAGCCATCGATTCCAACAGGCACAAGGCGGCGCAGATTGTCTAGGAAACGTCCTGCAATTTAAAGCGACCCGGCTTGCTGGCCCTTTAAAAACCATGACCAAATGCCACTAACGAACACGTGATGGTTTCTATCTGTAGGAAAGATCTGCCATGACGGAACTTGATGGCAGCGCTGACGACTTTTCGCTTTTTCAGGGTGTAGTGGGCCGAGTTAAATATCGACTCCAACTAACCTCCGTAAAGGATTGCGATGAACATAAACGTCAGTAATTTTCGCCAAGCAGTATCTAAAGTCAGGCGTTCCGCAGGTTTGGTCGATGAGTTGCGGGGCGCACAAACTGAACTTCGGGAGCCGCAGCCGATGCCTATCAGTAATCCTGAGGTTCTTGCTCTGATTTACACCGGAGCTAATGTAATAGTTGATTCCTCTTTTTTTTCGGCTTTGCAACGTAATAGTCAGGCTATAGCGGCACGAGACTCCAAGACCAAAATCACTTTCAGAAACGCAACAATGATTGACCATTTGGAACGGTTGGCTCAGTCGAAGAGTGCGCCCGGTGCTGTGTATTTCGACTTTTCTTGAGCTTTGTCCTGATGTGGCTTTCAAAGCCCAAGATTGAGAACAAGAGGTCAGACAGAGTGAACCAAACAATCGCAGCCCTTTGGCTTGCTACGCGAACCGTAACGTCCGCGTTTGTCTGAGTAATAGCCCTCTGCGCGGATGCGATTACGTAAATCTGAGCGCTTAGTCAGCTCCAACGCTTCCTCATCGAACACCTCCAGAAAAAGCCGAGCCCTCATGGACAACGCCAACATAGCCATCACCCTGGTCTTGATCTCCGCCTTCATGCACGCCACTTGGAATGCCGTTGTCCGTGCCGGCAGCAGCCGTTTCATGACCTTGGCCATGGTCGATGGCACCGCATTAGTGATCTGCCTGGCGGCGCTGCCGTTGGTCAACGTACCGAGCCTGGAGGTGTGGGGCTATGTGCTGATTTCTGTGATGCTCAATACGGTCTATCGATTGTTCCTGATCAAGGCTTATGAAACGGGCGACTTCGGCCAGGTCTACCCGGTGATGCGCGGCGTGCCGCCGGTGTTGGTTGCGGTGTTTTCCTACTTCCTTTTGCATGAACAGCTGTCGTTCCCGTCGATGGCGGGAGTGCTGCTGATTTGCGCGGGGATCATCAGCCTGACGTTTGTGCGCAGGATGACCGCGCAGATGTTCAAACCAATTCTGATGGCCGTGTGCGCGGGGGTGTTCATCGCGTCCTACACGGTGGTGGATGCTCAAGGTGTAAGAGCCAGTGAGACGGTGCTGCAGTACATCATCTACCTCACGCTGTTCCAGAGCATTCCGATTCCGATGCTGGCGTTTTTCAAGACGCGATCAGCACTCACCCAGGCTGTGCGCGACCACTGGCGAGTAGGTGCAATGGGCGGTGTTTTTTACTTGGCGTCCTACGGTTTGGTCCTGTTTGCGTTGTCGCTGGACGCAGTGGCCAAGGTCTCAGCCCTGCGGGAAACCAGTGTTATTATCGGCGCCATCATTGCTGCGCTGTTCTTCCGGGAGCGGTTCGGCTGGCGACGGATGCTTTCGGCGTTCGTTATTGTCTGCGGGATCATCCTGATCAAAGTGAGCACCTGATGGCCCAGCGCCCGCCACCCACTCCCATGCTTCAAGCCTTCGTCAGCGCCGCGCAAACGGGCAGTTTTGCGCGTGCTGCGTTCGAGTTGAACCTCACCGCCAGTGCCATCAGCCATCAAATTGCGGGCCTGGAAGAATGGTGGGGGGTGCAGTTGTTCGAGCGGCATTCGCGGGGGGTCAAACTCACGACAGCGGGGCAGGCCTTGTTGCCAGTGACCGATGGTTTTTTCAAAGAACTGGATACGGTGCTGCATTCGCTCAACCCGAGTAGATCCCAGCCACTTTACCTTTCATGCACCTCCTCTCTTTGTGCAACCTGGCTGATTCCCAGAATGCATGGTGCTCACGCCGAAGCGGCATTCAACCTTGATCTGGTGTTGACCAGCGCGGACATAAGCAGCGCCAGCTTAAGTGCTCACCCGTTCGATGTCGCGGTGGTGATGGGGTATGGCGACTACCCGGATCATCATGCCGAACTGCTGATGCGCGATGCGGTGTTCCCTGTGTGCTCGCCGGAATTCAAACGTGTGAATGGTGATATTGCGCTGGAGGAAATAGCGCGGTACCCGCTGATTCATCGCGTCGACGATCAGGTATGCCCAGGGTGGGAGAGCTGGTTTGCATTTCAAGGGCTAGAGGCACCGCCGTATCACCATGGGCCGCGCTTTCCAGATTCCAGCCTGGCCATCAGTTTGGCAGTGAAAGGCGGTGGGATTGCGCTGGGCAGGACGGCACTGGTGTATGACCAATTGAAAGACGGTGAATTGGTTGCGTTGGAGGCCCCCTTAATGATGTCGCCTGCTGCGTACTACATCATTTGTCGAAACGGACGACAATCAGAGCCCGATATCGCCCGTTTGCTTGATTGGCTCAAGGCCCAAGCGCATCAGTTTATGGGGGAGGTGCAGCGTTCCGGTAAATGACTCACCGGCGACCTGCCCGCGTACTCGCATCCACCCACACCGCCGCTCAAACAATGGAATGCGGTCAATGTGGGAGGGGCGGTGCGACGGTTCGACTTGCTCCCGATGGCGGTGGTTCAGGCACTCATGCAGTGACTGACCCACCGCCATCGGGCAAGCCCCCTCCCACATGGGAGAGTGGGGTTTATCGCCGACCCGCCCGCGTACTCACATCCACCCACACCGCCAGCACCAAAATGCTGCCCTTCACAATCATCTGCCAGTAACTGTCCACATCCAGCATCGACATGCCGTTATCCAGGCTGGTAATCACCAGCGCCCCGAGCAGCGCGCCATACACCGTGCCCGAGCCGCCGCGCATGGAGGTGCCGCCGATAAAGCAGGCGGCGATGGCGTCGAGTTCGCCCATGTTGCCCGCCGACGGTGAACCGGCGGCGAGGCGTGCGGTGTTGACCAGGCCGGCGAGGGCGCACATCACGCCCATGATGCCGAAGATCCACAGTTTGACGGCCTGCACGTTGATGCCCGACAGGCGCGTGGCTTCCATGTTGCTGCCCACCGCATACACGCGGCGGCCGAATACGGTCTGGCTGGTGACGTAGCTGAACACGCCGAGCAGTACCAGCAACAGCAGTACCGGCACCGGGATGCCGTCGTAGCTGTTGAGGATGGTGACGAACCCGGCCAGCACCGCGCCGATCACCGCCACGCGCAGCACGTCGCGAGTCAATGAGTGTGAGGCCAAGCCATGCAGTGCACGGTTGCGCCGTTGTTTCCAGGTCAAAAACAGGGTCAGGGCAAACAGCAAAATCCCGAGGCCGATGCCCACCGCATGCGGCAGATAGCCCTGGCCCACGTACACCAGCGACGGCGACACCGGCGCGATGGTGGTGCCGCCGGTGATGCCCAGCAGAATCCCGCGAAACGCCAGCATGCCGCCCAAACCGACGATAAACGACGGGATGCGCAGGTACGCGGTCATGTAGCCGTTGGCCAAACCGATCATCAACCCGCACAGCGCCACCAGGCTCAGGTTGGCCAGCAGCGGCAGGTGATAGACCACGTCCAGAATCGCCGCGAGCCCGCCCAACAAACCGAGCATCGAGCCCACCGACAAATCGATCTCGCCGCTGATGATCACCAGCACCATGCCGCAGGCCAGAATCCCGGTGATCGACATCTGCCGCAGCAAGTTGGACAGGTTGCGCGGGGTGAGGAAGCCGCCCTCGGTCTGCCAACTGAAAAACAGCCAGATGAACGCCACGGCGATCACCAACGCGAGCATTTTGTAGCGGGTAAACAGCTGTTTGAGCTGATTCATCTAAGCGGTCTTCCGATCATTATTATTTTGGCTGAGCGCAGCGGCGAGGACCTGTTCCTGGGTGAGGCCTTCGTTGATGAAATCCCCACGCAACTGGCCGTCGCCGATTACCAGCACGCGGTTGGACACGCCGAGCACCTCGGCCAGTTCCGAGGAGACCATGATGATCGCCACGCCTTCGGCCGCCAGCGCGCCCATCAGTTTGTAGATCCCATACTTGGCGCCCACATCCACCCCGCGCGTGGGCTCGTCGAGGATCAGCACCTTGGGCTTGGCCATGAGCATTTTCGCCAGCACGGCCTTTTGCTGATTGCCGCCGGACAGGCTGGTGATCGGCAAAAACGGGCTGGCGGTCTTGAGGTGCATGCGCGCGATCTGCCGGTCGATGCTGCCCAGTTCGGCCTCGGCGTCGATGCGCGTCAGGTGCGCGTAGGTGTCGAGTACCGCCAGGGTGATGTTCTGGCCCACGCCCAGGTCGGGAATGATGCCCTGGCGCTTGCGGTCCTCGGGCACCATGCACAGCCCGGCGCGGATCGATTTGAGTGGCGTGCGCGTGTCGATCAGTTGGCCATCGAGCCAGACTTCGGCGCTGTAGCGGCCGGGGTAGGCGCCGAACAAGGCCGAGACCAGCTCCGTGCGCCCGGCGCCGACCAGCCCGGCAATGCCGAGGATTTCCCCGCGCCTGAGTACGAAGGAGATGTCGTCCACGCGTTTGCGCTTGGGGTTGTCGACGTCGTAGCAGGTGACATGGCGCGCTTCGAACATCACCTCACCGATCTCATGCGGCTCGGTGGGGTAGAGGTTGCTCATTTCGCGCCCGACCATCTGCGTGATGATCCGGGGGATATCCATGTCGGCCATGGCGCTGGTCGCGATGTGCTGGCCGTCGCGGATCACCGTGATGGTGTCGCACACCGCCGCCACTTCATCGAGCTTGTGGGAGATGTACACGCAAGCCACGCCCTTGGCCTTGAGGCCCTTGATGATCTCCAGCAGCACCTCGATTTCCGAGCGGGTCAGGGCCGAGGAGGGCTCGTCGAGAATCAGCAGGCGCGCCTGTTTATTCAGGGCCTTGGCGATTTCCACCAGTTGCTGGTAGCCACCGCCATACTGCGACACCGGCAGCGCGACGTTCATGTCCGGCACCTTCAGCTCGCGCATCAACGCTTCGGCGCGGTGCAGCATCGCCGGGTAGTTCATGCGCCCGCCGGGCAGGGTCAGCTCGTGGCCCATGAAGATGTTCTCGGCCACCGACAGGTCCGGCACCAGGGTCAGTTCCTGGTGAATGATGACGATGCCGGCCGCCTCGGTTTCGCTGATCGACTGGGCCTTGAGCGGCTGGCCATCCCAGAGGATTTCGCCGTCCCAGGTGCCATGGGGATAGACCGCCGACAACACCTTCATCAAGGTGGATTTACCGGCACCGTTCTCGCCGCACAGGCCGACACATTCCCCCGGCCGCACCTTGATATCGATGCCGTTGAGCGCGTTGACACCGCCAAAGCGTTTGACGATGCCGTTCATTTGCAGCAGGTAGTGCGACATGGCGATGGCTCACACAAAAGGCCGAAGAAACGCGGTTTCCCGTAGGAGCGAGCTTGCTCGCGAAGAACCCTCAGGCAACGCGCACATCCAGGATGCCCGCGTCATCGTTGACGTTTTTCGCGGGCAAGCCCGCTCCTACAGGCCGATCTGCTCTTTGGTGTAGAAGCCGTCCTTCTCCAACAGGTCGATATTGGCCTTGGTCAGCGGGGTCGGGGTGAGCAGGATGGTGTCGACTTTCTTGCTGCCGTTGTCGTATTGCGAGCTGTAGGTGGGCTTTTCGTTGCGCGCCAGTTGCACCGAGAGCTTGGCGGCTTCGGTGGCGATCAGTTTGAGCGGCTTGTACACGGTCATGGTCTGGGTGCCGTCGATCACGCGCTTGACGGCGGCGAGGTCGGCGTCTTGCCCGGAGATCGGCACCTTGCCCGCCAGCTTCTGCGCGGCCAGGGCCTGGATCGCACCGCCGGCGGTGGCGTCGTTGGAGGCGACGATGGCATCGATCTTATTGTTGTTCCGGGTCAGGGCGTTTTCGACGATGCTCAGGGCTTCGGTCGGGTTCCATTCCTTGACCCACTGCTGGCCGACAATCTTGATGTCGCCCTTGTCGATGGCCGGTTGCAGCACCTTCATCTGGCCTTCGCGCAGGACCTTGGCATTGTTGTCGGTGGGCGCACCGCCGAGCAGGAAATAGTTGCCCTTGGGCGCCGCCTGCAGCACGCCATTGGCCTGCATCTCGCCGACCTTTTCGTTATCGAAGGAGATGTAGGCGTCGATATCCGCGTTGAGGATCAGGCGGTCATACGACACCACCTTGATCCCGGCCTTCTTGGCTTCGGCGATGGCGTTGGTCAGCACGGTGGCGTTGAACGGCACGATCACGATCACGTCGACGCCGCGGGAGATCAGGTTTTCGATCTGGGAAATCTGCTTTTGCTCGTTGGCATCGGCCGACTGCACAAACACCTTGGCATCGAGTTTTTCCGCCGCCGCGACGAAGTAGTCACGGTCGCGGGACCAGCGTTCCAGGCGCAGGTCGTCGATGGAAAAACCGATTTTCGGATGGGCCGGATCGGCCATGACCGGCAGGGCGAGCAGGGCCAGGGCAGAGGCGAGCAGGGTGCGTTTAAATGACTTCATGGTGGTGCGTCCTTTTATTGTTGTTGGAAAGACACAGCGTGATGCGGGTAGAACTGTAGAGCGTCCCTCGACGCTCTGTGCGTAGATTTGTCGCGCAAATGTCACCGCCGCCCCCTGTGTAGGAGCGAGCTTGCTCGCGAAAATCGCGAACTCGACACGTTTATCCAGGCATCACGCGTCATCGTTGACGTTTTTCGCGAGCAAGCTCGCTCCTACACAGAGGGCTGCGTGATCAGGTGTAGATAAACCGATTGACCACGCCTTCGAGCATCTCCTGCCGACCACTCACGGCCTGCGGGTTGAGCTCGTGGGCAAACGCATGTTCGGCCAGGGATTCCAGGCTGAATTCGCCGGCCAGTACCGCCTGGCCCAACGGTTGCTGCCAGCCGGCATAGCGCTGGTCCTTGAACTGCTGCAACCGATCGTTCTGCACCATCGCCGCCGCGCGTTCGAGCGCCAGGGCGAGCACATCCATGGCGGCGACGTGGCCGTGGAACAGGTCGATCTCGTCCAGGCTCTGGCGGCGCACCTTGGAATCGAAGTTGTAGCCGCCATTCTTGAAGCCGCCGGCCTTGAGGATTTCATACGTCGCGAGGGTCATCTCCTCGACGCTGTTGGGGAACTGGTCGGTGTCCCAGCCGTTCTGCGGGTCGCCGCGGTTGGCGTCGATGCTGCCGAAGATCCCGAGGGACACCGCGGTGGCGATCTCATGATGAAAGCTGTGCCCGGCCAGGGTCGCGTGGTTGGCCTCGATATTCACCTTGATCTCGTGTTCCAGGCCGTACTCATGCAGGAAGCCGAACACCGTGGCGCTGTCGTAATCGTATTGGTGCTTGGTCGGCTCCTGGGGCTTGGGTTCGATCAGCAGGTCGCCCTTGAAGCCGATCTTGTGCTTGTGCTCCACCACCATGTGCATAAAGCGCCCGAGCTGTTCGCGCTCGCGCTTGAGGTCGGTATTGAGCAGGGTTTCGTAACCTTCGCGGCCGCCCCACAGCACATAATTGGCGCCCTTGAGCCGCAGCGTGGCGTTCATCGCGCTGCACACCTGGGCGGCGGCGTAGGCGAACACCTCCGGGTCCGGGTTACTCGCGGCGCCGGCGGCAAAGCGCGGGTTGCTGAAGCAATTGGCGGTGCCCCACAGCAGTTTGACGCCGGTCTGTTCCTGGTGGCGTTCGAGGTGATCGACCATCTGCGCGAAGTGGTTGCGGTACTCCTTGAGCGAACTGCCTTCCGGCGCCACGTCGGTGTCGTGAAAGCTGTAGTAGTCGATGCCCAGCTTGGAGAAAAACTCAAAGGCCGCCTCGGCCTTGCCGATCGCCACTTCCATCGGCTCGCCGCTGCGCTGCCACGGGCGCTTGAAGGTGCCCATGCCAAACATATCCGCGCCGGGCCAGACGAAGGTGTGCCAATAACAGGCGGCCATGCGCAGGTGTTCGCGCATCGGTTTGCCGAGGATCAGTTTGTTGGCGTCGTAGTGGCGAAAGGCGAGGGGGGCGTCGCTGGCGGGGCCTTCGAAGCGAACCTTCTCGACACCGGGGAAGTACGTCATGGCGTGTTCCTTATTGTTCTTGGCGGTGTCTGGATACTAACAACGGCACTGGGCCCGGCGATTATGAAAATCGTCAAGGTGTAGTGCGATTTTGAGTGGCGGGGTCTAACCTGTGGCGACCGGCCTCAGGACAAAAACAATGAAAACCCTACCGCCCGTCCACCGCATCGCCTTGCTGTTCAACGGCAGCAAAATCTATGACCGCGGCATCATCACCGGCATCGGCAATTACCTGAGCAGCACCCGCGCGTCCTGGGATTTGTTCCTGGAGGAAGATTTTTTGTGCCGCCTCAAAGGCATCGAGCGCTGGCAGGGCGACGGCATCATTGCCGACTTCGACGACCCGCTGATCGGCGAGGCACTGGCCGATATCAAGCTGCCGGTGGTGGCGGTGGGCGGTTCCTATGAGGATGCGCGTGCCTACCCCAGGGGCATCCCCTACGTGGCCACCGACAACCATGCGCTGATGAAGCTGGCGTATGAGCATTTGATCGAGGCCGGACTGACCCGGTTTGCCTGTTTCAGCCTGCCGCCAGCCCAGGCCAATCGCTGGGCCCAGGAGCGCGAAAAGGCCTTCAAGCGCCTGCTGCAACGTGATGGTTTGCCGGTGGAGGTGTACCGCGGCCTGGGCACCAGCGCGCCGTTGTGGGACAGCGCGGTGGAGCAGCAGATCGCCTGGCTGCAAAGCCTGCCCAAGCCCATCGGCATCATCGCCGTCACCGACGCCCGCGCCCGGCAATTGCTGCAGGCCTGCCTCACTGCCGGTATCGCCGTGCCGGAGGAGGTGGCGTTGATCGGCATCGACAACGACCCGCTGACCCGCACCCTCACGCGGGTGCCGCTGAGTTCGGTGATCCAGGGCACGGAAACCATGGGCCGCACGGCCGCCGCGCTGCTGCATCAGATGCTGCACGGCAAACCCTGCACCGGCACGCAGATCCTGGTGCCACCGGATGCAATCAATGTGCAGGCTTCCAGCTTGCATCAGCCGTTGGGCAATCCGTATGTGATGCAGGCGCTGCTGTTCATCCGCCAGTACGCCTGCCAGGGCATCAAGACCGCCCAGGTCGCGGCGTATGTCGGTGTATCGCGTTCATCCCTGGAATCGCACTTTCGCAAGACACGCGGGTGCAGCGTGCATGACGAGATCCTGCGCTTCAAACTCGCCGCCGCCGCCAAGGGCCTGGAAAACCACGCCCTGGCGATTGCCGATGTGGCGCAGCAGTGTGGCTTCAAGTCGGCGCAGTACCTGCATACGGTGTTTCGCCGTGAGTTTGGCTGTACGCCGCGGGAATACCAGCAAGGCGCGGCCTAGAAAAAAGCCGCTTGCTCCGTGAAGAGGCAAGCGGCTTGGTCATTCACCGATCAACGAAACGCTGGCACGACCTGCTCGATAAACAGCGCCAGGGACTTTTTCTTCTCGGCATGGGGCAGGCTGTTGTCGCACCAGAAGCTGAACTCATCCACGCCCAGTTCCTGGTAGTACTTGATGCGCGGGATGATTTCTGCGGCGGTGCCGATCATCGCGGTCTTGTGCAGGCTGTCCAGCTCGAACTCCGGGCGGCCGGCGAATTTTTCTTCCGGGCTTGGCGCCAGGAAGCCATTGACCGGCACTTCCTTGTTGCCGAACCAGGCATCGAAGGTGCGATAGAACTTGGAGATCGCCTTGGCCCCGACTTTCCAGCCTTCCGGGTCGTCGGCGGCGTGTACGTGGGTGTGGCGCAGCACCATCAATTGCGGGCGCGGCACGCCGGGGTTGTTGTCGAGGGCGGTCTGGAATTTGTTTTTCAGGTCCAGGACTTCTTCATCGCCCTTCATCAGCGGCGTGACCATCACGTTGCAGCCGTTGGCCACCGCGAAGTTGTGGGAGTCCGGGTCGCGGGCGGCGATCCACATCGGCGGGTTGGGCTTCTGTACGGGCTTGGGCACGCTGGTGGAGGTGGGGAATTTCCAGATGTCGCCGTCGTGGGCGTAGTCGCCTTGCCACAACGCGCGCACCACCGGGACCATTTCGCGCAACGCCTGGCCGCCGCTGGAAGCGGGCATGCCGCCGGCCATGCGGTCGAACTCAACCTGGTAGGCGCCACGGGCCAGGCCGACTTCCATGCGGCCGTTGCTGATCACGTCGAGCAAGGCGCATTCACCCGCCACCCGCAGCGGGTGCCAGAACGGCGCGATGATGGTGCCGGCGCCCAGGTGAATGGTGGTGGTCTTGGCCGCGAGGTAAGCCAGCAACGGCATCGGGCTTGGCGAGATGGTGTATTCCATGGCGTGGTGTTCGCCAATCCATACGGTGCTGAAGCCACCGGCTTCGGCCATCAAGGTCAATTCGGTCAAGTCTTCGAACAACTGGCGGTGGCTGATGCTCTCGTCCCAACGTTCCATGTGTACGAACAGGGAAAACTTCATGACGCGTACCTCGGATCTATTGTGATCGGCCTGTCGACCGCGGGCCCTTAAGTGCTCTCGCCGTTGTAACGCTTGCCGGGGATAACGGCTGTTCGGCGGATTGATTGTTGGTATACCATAATATGGAATATCCACAAAACTTTTCTCTCCAACGGTTACACCCTCACCTCACAAGGAAGGCGAGCCCGATGAACATAAAACAAAAACTGATCCTGGCCTTTGCGGTGATTGCCAGCCTACCGGTGATTCTGGTGGCTGTGCTGATCATCCTCAACGTGCATGAGGTTCTTCACCGAGCCGACCATGATCGCGTGGTCTCACGCCACTGGGAGGGGCTGACACCCCGCAATCAAACTGTGGGAGGGGGCTTGCCCCCGATGGCGGAGGAACAGCCAGCTTATCTGTAGCTGACCCACCGCTATCGGGGGCAAGCCCCCTCCCACAAAGTTTTGTGTGTGGCTTAAGCCGGCATGGGCAATGCGCCCATCTTGCCGTGGCAATACACCAGTGGCGCGGCGTTCTGCTGGGGCACGATGAGGTTCTTCACCGAGCCGACCATGATCGCGTGGTCGCCGCCTTCGTACTCGCGCCACAGCTCGCATTCGATCACCGCCGTGGCATTCGCCAGGATCGGATTGCCCCGCTCGCTGAGCGTCCATTCGAGGCCTTGGGCCTTGTCTTTGCCCTTGCGCGCAAAGGCATACGCTTCGGTTTGCTGGCCGCCGGAGAGCACATGGATGGCAAAGCGTTTGTTCTTGATCAACACCGGGTACGAGTCGGAGCTGTAGTTGGGGCAGAACAGCACCAGCGCCGGGTCCATCGACAACGAGCTGAAAGCACTGGCGGTCAGCCCGACGATTTGCCCGTCGTCATCGAGCGTGGTGATCACGGTGACCCCGGACGGAAACGAACCCATCACTTGTTTGTAGATAGCGGCATCGATCATGGGACGGTCCTCGGCGGTGGAGCGGTTTTTATAGGTTTGTAGGTATTATGGTATACCGTAATACAAAGCATGCAACTGCTTTTTCAAGCGCCCGATGAACGTCAATTTTTGGTCTTGTATCCAATAAATACTGGGGTAAAGGCGATAAATGGCTATTGGCCATGCGGCACATTAGCCGATCAGATTAGCGCCAGAGCTACGGATCAGTCGTGTAAAAAACTGGGGGGCGTGTGGCGCTGTCGAGCGTGATCCTCATCGATTGCTGCCTGGCGACGCGTCAGTACACGCAGGCGGTCAGGGCGGGGCGGTTGGGGTATACCAACTGAACAGGTTTTTCTGGCGAGAGCGCGGCGTTAATCCTGGCTTACCGCGTCATCGTTAACGACCCTCGCGGGCAAGCTCCGCTCCTACGGTGACGGGGTCATCTGTAGGAGCGAGCTTGCTCGCGAAAAACCTGAGGCCGCTGCGTTAATCCTGGCTTACCGCGTCATCGTTAACGATCCTCGCGGGCAAGCTCCGCTCCTACGGTGACGGGGTCATCTGTAGGAGCGAGCTTGCTCGCGAAAAACCCGAGAGCGCCACGTTGACCCCGGCTTACCGCGTCATCGTTAACGATCCTCGCGGGCAAGCTCCGCTCCTACGGTGACGGGGTCATCTGTAGGAGCGAGCTTGCTCGCGAAAAACCCGAGAGCGCCACGTTGACCCTGGCTTACCGCGTCATCGTTAACGACCCTCGCGGGCAAGCTCCGCTCCTACGGTGACGGGGTCATCTGTAGGAGCGAGCTTGCTCGCGAAAAACCTGAGGCCGCTGCGTTAATCCTGGCTAACCGCGTCATCGTTAACGATCCTCGCGGGCAAGCTCCGCTCCTACGGTGACGGGGTCATCTGTAGGAGCGAGCTTGCTCGCGAAAAACCCGAGAGCGCTGCGTTAATCCTGGCTTACCACGTCATCGTTAACGACCCTCGCGGGCAAGCTCCGCTCCTACGGTGACGGGGTCATCTGTAGGAGCGAGCTTGCTCGCGAAAACCCCGAGAGCGCCGCGTTGACCCTGGTTTTACGCGCGATCGGCAAGCCCCACCCCGCCAAACTCCTCCAACGCATCCCGCAACGCGCCGTCGAAGTAGTCCTTCGAGGCGCGGTCCCAGAGGATGTGGAACGCTGGCGCTTCCACGCTTCCCGAGTGGATGACGATCACATTGATCCGCGCCGCCGCCGTCTGCGCCACCGCTCCCGGCTTGAAGGCCGGAAAACTGAGATCGACGCCGCACAGCTTGGCCATCACCTGGGCAATCACCGTGCCGCTGAGCAGCACGCAAGCATGACTGTCCTGGCGCGGCAGCAGGTAGTGGGCGCGGTGGTCGAGTTCCCAGCGCGCTTCTTCATCGGCGATGCGCTGGCCTTGATCCGCCGGGCTGCCCAGCAGCAGGTATTCGTTCTGTGACAGGCGCGCCACCCAGCTGCCGTCCGCCTGCGCGGTCGCTCGGTTGGGCGCGTCGGGCAGGGTGAAACCGCGGGCCGTGAGGTACTCGGCGCTGTGTGCGCCGCGAAAGCCGACCCGGGGCAGGTCGGTCTGGTCGATCAGGCGGCAGGGCGGCGTGAGCAATTCGTGGGCTTTCAGACTGGTCATGGCTTAACCCTCCTGGCGTTGGTTGGTGGGGTCGAAGAACGGTAGCTGCACCACTTCGGCCTGGACGACGATGCCGCCTTCGACGCGAATCGGAATGCATTGCCCCGGTGTGCTCTGGTCGATCCCGGCGTAGGCCAGGCCGATGATCCGGCCCAGGCTGGCGGAGTATTCACACGAGGTGACGTTGCCGCTGATGTCCGGGCCGTTGAGCACCAGGTGGCCTTCCAGCGGCTGCACGCTGCCCTTGGGCAAGCTGAAGCCGACCAGTTTGCGTTTCAGCGGCTGGGCTTCAAGGATGTCCACCGAGCGGCGGCCGACGAAGAACGGTTTGTTGCGGCTGACCGCCCAGCCCATGTCGATTTCCGCCGGGTGGGTCATGCCGTCGGTGTCCTGGCTGATGATCACGTGGCCTTTTTCCAGGCGCAGCAGGCGCTGGGTTTCGACGCCGAAGGGACGAATGTCGAAGGCTTTGCCGGCGGCCATCAACGCATCCCACAATGCCAGGCCATGACGTGCGGCAACGTGGATTTCATAACCCAGTTCGCCGACGAAACCGACCCGCAGCAGCCGCGCCTTGATCCCGGCCACCGTGCCCTGGCGCACGCCCAGGTAAGGGAAACCCTCGGCGCTCAGGTCGAGGTCGCTGCACAGTTGTTCCAGCACCTTGCGCGAATCCGGCCCGGCCACGTTCACCGCACAGATCGCGGCGGTGACGTTGGCCACATCCACGTCCAGGCGCCATTGCGCGTTCCACTTGAGCATCTGCTGGTAGATGCGGTCGACGCCGCTGGTGGTGGCGGTGACGTAGAAGTGCTTGTCGGCCAGCCGCGCGCACACGCCGTCGTCGATCACCACCCCGTGTTCATTGGTCATCAGCGCATAACGCGAACGGCCCACTGGCTGCTTGAGAAACGCGAAGGTGTACATCCGGTTGAGCAGTTCGGCGGCATCCGGGCCGCGCACGTCCAGGCCGCCGAGGGTGGACACATCGATCAGCCCGACCTTGTTGCGCACATGCAGGGCTTCGGCCTGCATGCACGCGTCGCGGTCCTCGGCCTTGCCGTAATAAGCCGGGCGCTGCCAGATGCCGGCGGGCATCATCTTCGCCCCGGCCTGCAGGTGCCGCGCATGCATCGGCGTTTGCCGGTAGGGGTCGAAGGCGCGCCCGGCGACGTGGGCGAGTTTCTCCGCCACGAACGGCGGCCGTGCGGTGGTGACCCCGGTTTCGCTGATATTGCGCTGGGTCGCCCAGGCCACCAGGCGCGCGGTCGGCAACGCCGAGTGGCGGCCCTGGGACGGGCCCATGCCGACGGTGGAGTAGCGTTTCACCAACTGCACATCGCGGTAGCCGATGCGGGTGGCGTTGACGATATCCGCCACTTGCAGGTCTTCGTCGAAGTCGACGAAATCCTTGCCCTTGGGGTGCGGGAAGATCGGCCAGTTGAAGTTGACCTGGGCTTCGCTGCGCAGCGGGGTACGCGCTGCGGCAGGGCTCAAGCCGAGGGCGAGGGCGATGTCGTGGGCGGCGTTGCTCGCGTCCGCCAGCACATTGTCCAGTTGGTGCCGACCGTGGACCGAACCGGCCACATTCAGGTTCTGCGGCAGGCCGCTGAGGCTGAACTCCGCACGCGAGTCCTCATAGGCCAATTTGCCGCCGGCCTGGCACAGCAGTTGGTACACCGGCATATAGCCGGCCGACATGCACAGCAGGTCGCAGTCGATCACCTGCCCCTTGTCACTGACCTGGCCCTGAGCGGTGATCTGGCGCACATCGACACCCTTCACATGGCGCAGGCCTTTTTCATGCAAGGCCTCGAACACCGTGCTGTTAGTCAGGCAACGGATCTTGCGCTGCGCCAGCGCGCCGGCCAGGGCCTGGTCGGCGGGGGCGTGGCGCAGGTCGACCACGGCGGCGACGTCCACGCCCTGGTCATGCAGGTCGAGGGCAGCGAGGTAACCGTCATCGTTGCCGGTGAGCACCACCGCGCGTTTGCCGGGCTTGACGGCGTAGAGCTTGATCAGGCGTTGCGCGGCACTGGTCAGCATCACCCCTGGCAGGTCGTTGTTGCGAAAGATCACCGGCTGGTCGAACGAGCCGCTGCACACCAGGCACTGCTGCGCGCGCACCTTGTACAGGCGCTTGCCCTGGATCACCGGCAGGTAGTTGTCGGTGAACCAGGCGTTGCAGGTGGCCTCGGTGAGCACCTGGATATTCGCGTGTTGCTGCACCGCGCTGAGCAATTCGCGGCGCAGGTTGTCGGCGCGGGTGCCGGCGATATCGAAACGCGCATAAGTGAGCGAACCGCCGAGGATCGGCTGCTGCTCGATCAGCAGCACCTTCGCCCCGGCATCCGCGGCGGTCAGCGCCGCCTGCAAGCCGGCGGGGCCGGCGCCGATGACGGCGAGGTCGGTGAACAGGTAGGCCTTGTCGTAGTACTCGGGCTGGAAGTTCAGGTCGAGCACGCCCAGGCCGGCTTTTTTACGGATGATCGGCTCCCACACTTTCCACATGCCCTTGGGCTTGTAGAACGAGCGGTAGTAGAAACCCACCGGCATGAATTTGGAGAACTTGCCCATATAGGCATCGCGGTCGTGGTCCAGCGTGCCGTTGACGTTCTGCGCGGTCACCGCCAGGCCGTTGCTCAGCGCGTGGGCATCGGCCAGCACATTGGGTTCCTGGGGCAATTGCACCAGGCTGTTGGCGTCCTGGCCGGCCATGCTCAGCGGCCCGCGTGGGCGGTGGTATTTGAACGAGCGCGACATCAGAAAGCGCCCGTTGGCGAGCAGGGCGCTGGCGATGCTGTCGCCCTGCAGGCCCTGGTAGGGGTGGCCGTCGAAACTGAAATCGAGTGGCTGATCGCGTTGGATCAGCAGGCCCATGGGGGCGGGGAGGCGGTTCATCCGGCGATCTCCTGGGGGGTGTTGAAGTCGACGCGGTGGGTGAACAGTTCCTTGGGATCGAAGGTGCGCAGGATCTCGTCGGTGACGGTGTGGCGCTCGGCGAGGAACCAGTAGCTGGACGGCGTGTGCATCCACCATTCACGCACTACACCGGCGAGGTTGTCGGTGTTGAACACGTAGTCGGCCCATTCGGCGTCGCTGCAGTTGACCGGATCGGGCATGGGCTTGAACTCGCCGCCGTAGGTGAACTCGCTGATATTGCGCGGCCCGTTGAGCGGGCACATCATGATTTTCATAGTCCGCTCTCCATCAGTGACTGGCCGCCGTGGCGCCCATCTCATTGACTTGCTGGAAGGTCGAGAAACGTTCGAGGCCAAAGGGTTTGATCAGCTCCGGCACCTTGCCGCCGCTGGCGACCAGCTCGGCCATGGTCTTGCCGCAGATCGGCGTGGCCTTGAAACCCCAGGTGCCCCAACCGGCGTCGAGGTAGTAATTCTTCACCGGCGACAGGCCCATGATCGGGCTGTAGTCCGGGGTCATGTCGGTGATCCCGGCCCACTGGCGCATCAACTTGGCGTTGGCCAGGAACGGGAACATCTCGATGGCATGGGCCAGCAGGCTTTCCTTGAGGTCCAGGGTCGAGCGTGTGTTGAACAGCGGGTAGGGGTCGGAACCGCCGCCGAACACCACTTCGCCGCGACTGGTTTGCTGCACGTAGCAGTGCAGGGCCGAGGAACTCACCAGCGGGTCGAGGAACGGCTTGAACGGCTGGGTGACCATGGCCTGCAGCGGGAAGGTCTGGATCGGCGAGCGGATGCCGGCCTTGGCCATCAACAGTGAGCTGTGCCCGGCAATCGCCTGCACCGCGCAGCCGCACCGGATGGTGCCGCGATTGGTTTTCACCGCGGTGATGGTGCCGTTTTCAATGATCAGGTCTTGCACTTCAGTGAGCTGATGGATTTCCACGCCGCGCTTGGCCGCCTGCTTGGCGTAGCCCCAGGCCACGGCATCGTGGCGCGCGGTGGCGCCGTCGATGTGCCAGAGCCCGGCGAGCACCGGCAGGTGGCCGGGGTCGAGGTTGAGGCTGGGCACCAGTTCGCGGATCTGCTGGCGGTCGATCATCTCGGTGCGCCCGCCGAAGTGCTTGTTGACCTCGGCGCGCTGGCGAAACGAACGCACGGTGGCGTCGGTGTGGGCCAGGGTCAGTTGGCCGCGCTCGGAATACATGATGTTGAAATCGAATTCGTTGGACAGCGCCTGGAACATTTTCACTGACTCGGCGTAGAAGCGCACCCCTTCGCTGGTCAGGTAGTTGGAGCGGATCACCGCTGTGTTACGCGCGGTGTTGCCGCCGCCCAGATAGGACTTTTCCAGCACGGCAATGTTGCTGATGCCGTGGTACTTGGCCAGGTAGTAGGCGGTCGCCAGGCCGTGGCCGCCGGCACCGATGATCACCACGTCGTAACTCGACTTGAGTTCTTTGGGCGGCGGCAGATCCACCTCCACCGGGTACTCCGAACTCAGCCCGTATTTCAATAGATTGAATGGCATACGGCCTCCGATTGGCTGCGTAGGGCGTGATGTTGCGCAAGGGCGGCGGTCACGGTGTTTTTCATCAGGAAGGCAATGGTCATCGGGCCGACACCGCCGGGGACCGGGGTGATGGCGGCGACGTGGGGCAGGGCGGCGTCGAAGTCGACATCGCCCACCAGGCGGCTGCGGCCGTCGTCATCGATACGGTTGATGCCGACGTCGATCACCACCGCGCCCGGTTTGAGCCAGCTGGCATCGATCAAGCGTGGGCGGCCCACGGCGGCGATCACGATGTCGGCCTGGCGGCACAGGGCCTGGGCGTTGTGGCTGCGCGAGTGCAACACCGTCACCGAGCAATCGGCCTTGAGCAGCAGCGCCGCCATGGGCTTGCCGACGATGTTCGAGCGGCCGACCACCACCGCGTGTTTACCGCGCAGGTCGCCACAGGTTTGCTCCAGCAGGTACAGGCAACCGCTGGGAGTGCAGGGCGTGAGCACGGCGCGCCCCTGGCTGAGGCCGCCGACGTTCTGGCTGTGGAAACCGTCGACGTCTTTCTGCGGCGCGATGGCTTCCAGGGCGCGCAGTTCGTCCATCTGCTTGGGCAGCGGCAATTGCAGGAGAATGCCGTGGATCGCCGGGTCGGCATTCAACTGAGCGATCAGGATCAACAGTTGTTCGGTGCTGGTGTCGCTGGGCAGCCGATGCTCCACGGAGCGGATGCCCACTTCTTCGGCGCGCAGGATCTTGTTGCGCACATACACCTGGCTGGCGGCGTCGTTGCCCACCAGGATCACCGCCAGGGCCGGTTGAATGGCTTGCTCGTGTAGGCGCGCCACGTCTTCGCGCACTTGCAGCAGCACCCGTGCGGCGACCGCTTTGCCGTCGATCAGTTTGGGCGCGCTCACCGGAACACCACCGTTCTGTCCTGGTTGAGGAACACCCGATGCTCCAGGTGGTACTTGACCGCCTTGGACAGGGCCACGGTTTCGGTGTCGCGGCCGATGGCGACGAGGTCGTCGGGCTTGTACACGTGGTCCACGCGCTGCACTTCCTGCTCGATGATCGGGCCCTCATCCAGGTCGCTGGTCACATAATGCGCGGTGGCGCCGATCAACTTCACGCCACGCTGATAGGCCTGGTGATAGGGCTTGGCGCCTTTGAAACCGGGCAGGAACGAATGGTGGATATTGATCGCGCGCCCCGACAGTTGCCGGCACAGGTCGTCGGAGAGGATCTGCATGTAGCGCGCCAACACCACCAGTTCGGTGCGGGTGTCGTCGACGATCTTCATCAGCTCGGCTTCCTGCGCGGCCTTGGTGTCCTTGGTCACGGGCAGGTAGATAAAGCGGATGCCCTCGCGCTCGGCCATGGGCCGCAGGTCGAGGTGGTTGGAGACGATGGCGGTGATGGTCATGTCCATCTCGCCCTTGTGGTAGCGGTAGAGCAGGTCGGTGAGGCAGTGGTCGAACTTGCTCACCATCAGCAGCACGCGCATCGGCTCGCGGGTGTCGTACAGCGCCCACTGCATGTCGAAGGCCTGGGCGACGTCGGCGAAACCGGCGCGGATCTGTTCCAGGTCGCCGGCGTGCCCATCGTTGAAACGGAACACGGCACGCATGAAGAAGCGACCGCTGAAGTCATCATCGAACTGCGCCATCTCCCCGATGTAGCACGCGTTGTCCGCCAGGTACGTGGTGACGGCAGCGACAATGCCGGACACCGCGGGACAAGTGACCTTGATGATGAAATGGTTTTTTTCGTGTTGCATGACACGTCCTCGGGATGATGGCGGCAGCTCATCGCATAGCGAAAAAACGTCAGAGGACAGCAGGCTCATTCCGTGAGCGCATTTTCTTGTTAGGAATAAAATATTCCTGAAGTGGCTTTATAGGGGAATGGACGCAGGGCGTCTAGGGGTTTTGGGAAAGTTTTTTAACTGAGAGGAAATTTTCCACAGGCCCAGTGGCATCGAACGCTGTTGAAAATGTGGGAGGGGGCTTGCCCCCCTCCCACAATTGGATCTCTGTGCTTCAGGTGTATCGCGAGTCCGGATTATTCTTTGTCGTTGCCGTAATTCATGATCGACAGCAGGCGAATCGGCACCCGCACCAATTCCTCCGGCCCATGGGGAATCTCGCCCTCGAACGTCAGGCTGTCGCCGGCTTCCATCCGATACAGCTGATTCCCATGCCGATAAATCAGCTCCCCTTCCAACAAGTGCAGAAACTCGGTCCCAGGGTGGGCAAAGGTTGGGAACTCCTCGCTGGCGTCGTCCATGCTGACCATGTACGCCTCGAAGCTCTTCTTCGGCCCCCGGGTATGGTTGAGCAGATGGTAGGTATGCCCCTTTTCCGTCCCGCGGCGCACCACTTCCATGCCTTGGTCGGCCTTGACCAGCAAGGCACTGCCGTCCTGTTGATCGTATTCGGCGAACAATTTCGACAACGGCAGCCCAAGCACATCGCACAGGCGGCTGAGGGTGTCGAGGCTGGTGGAGACCTGGGCGTTTTCGATCTTGCTCAACATGCCCTGGCTGATATCGGCAATCTTCGCCACGTCGGACAGCTTCAGGTCCTGGGCCTGGCGCTGGCGTTTGATCTGCAAACCCAGGTATTGCTCGAGTTTGAGGCGGGGGGCGGTTTCGGTGGACATAGTCATCAGATCCTGCACGCTTTCCGTTCAGTAATATTAGTTTCGCACTAGGAAAGTGCAAGCAGCGGCGCTTGGCGGCCGTGCCCAGGCACGTATTCCCACGGAGAAAACAATTTTCCCATATATACAGCACAAAAGCGCTTTCACCGGCACTTCGATCGGCCGCTCGCGAATCTGGCAAGGGTATTGCATTCCTGTGGAGAAACTAACTTTCTTTTTAGGAATAAAGAGACAGTCCAGGCCCACCCACACGGTTTTGCCTTTCGCGAGGAGTGACACGCAATGTTGCCAGCAGAAACCCAGCGCATCATCGACAAGTACGGCATCAAGTACGTGCTTGCGCAGTTTGTGGATATACACGGTGCGGCCAAGACCAAGTCGGTGCCGATTTGCGGGCTCAAGACGGTGGCCGAAGAGGGCGCCGGGTTTGCCGGGTTTGCCATCAGCGGCATGGGCATGGAACCCCACGGCCCGGACTTCATGGCGCGGGGTGACCTGTCCACGCTGACCCCGGTGCCCTGGCAGCCGGGTTACGGGCGCGTGGTGTGCGTCGGGCATGTCGACGGCAAGCCCCATCCCTTTGATAGCCGCTACGTGCTGCAGCAGCAGGTGCAGCGCCTGCAGGACAAGGGCTGGACGCTGAACACCGGCCTGGAACCCGAATTCAACCTGATGCGCCGCGACGAGCAGGGCAAGCTGCAACTGGTCGACCCCAGCGACAACCTCGACAAGCCCTGCTACGACTACAAGGGCCTGTCGCGCTCGCGGGTATTCCTGGAGCGCCTGACCGAAGCCTTGCAGGCGGTGGATTTCGAGGTCTATCAGATCGACCACGAAGACGCCAACGGCCAGTTCGAGATCAACTACACCTACAGCGACGCCCTGACCTCGGCCGACCGTTTCACCTTCTTCCGCATGGCTGCCGGCGAGATCGCCAATGACCTGGGCATGATCTGTTCCTTCATGCCCAAGCCCGACCCGAAACGCGCCGGCAACGGCATGCACTTTCATCTGTCGATCAGCAGCGCCGAGAACAAGAACCTGTTCCACGACGCCAGCGACCCGAGCGGCATGGGCCTGTCGAAGCTGGCCTATCACTTCGCCGCCGGCCTGCTCGCCCATGGCCCGGCGCTGTGTGCGTTCGCCGCGCCCACCGTCAACTCCTACAAGCGCCTGGTGGTGGGCCACTCGCTGTCCGGCGCCACCTGGGCCCCGGCCTTTATCGCGTTTGGCGCCAACAACCGTTCGGCCATGGTGCGCGTGCCTTACGGCCGCCTGGAGTTCCGCCTGCCGGATGCCGGCTGCAACCCTTACCTGGTCAGCGCCGCAATCATCGCGGCGGGCCTGGACGGTATCGATCGCCAGCTGGAAATCGACCACGTCTGCAATGAAAACCTCTACAGCCTGAGCCTGGAACAGATCGCCGAGCGCGGCATCAAGACCTTGCCGCAATCCCTCAAGGAAGCCTGCGACGCGCTGGAAGCCGACCCGCTGTTCGCCGAGGTGCTCGGCCCGCAGATCGTGGGTGAGTTCATCAAACTCAAGCGCATGGAGTGGGTGGAATACAGCCGCCATGTGAGCGACTGGGAAGTCCAGCGCTATACCGAATTTTTCTGACACCGTGTGACGGAGACTTGATATGTGTGGAATCGTAGGTCTGTACCTGAAAAACCCCCGGCTGGAACCCCAACTCGGCCAGCTGTTTGAACCGATGTTGCAGGCCATGACCGACCGTGGCCCGGACAGTGCGGGCTTTGCCATCTACGGTGATGAAGTCGCCGATGGCTGGGTCAAGCTGACCCTGCAAGCGACCACCGAGGCCTTCGACTGGAAAGCCCTGATGGGCGAGCTGGAAGGGCGCCTGGGCTGTTCGCTGGACTGGTTTCAGAACGCCAGCGCCGCCGTGTTGAAGGTCCACGCCGACGAAGCCCCGGTACGCCTGGCCCTGGCCGAACTGGCGCCGAGCGTGCGGGTCATGAGCGCCGGGCAGAGCATCGAGATCCTCAAGGGCATGGGCCTGCCCCAGGAGATTTCCCAGCGCTTCGGCCTGGCGAGCATGCAGGGCAGCCACATCATCGGCCACACCCGCATGGCCACCGAAAGCGCGGTGACCATGGAAGGCAGCCACCCGTTTTCCACCGGTGCCGACCTGTGCCTGGTGCATAACGGTTCGCTGTCGAACCACTTCCGCCTGCGCCAGGAACTCAAGCGCGAAGGCATCCATTTCGAAACCGACAACGACACCGAAGTCGCCGCCGGCTACCTGACCTGGCGCCTGCAACAGGGCGACTCGCTCAAAGACGCGCTGGACCACGCCCTGGAAGACCTCGACGGCTTCTTCACCTTCGCCATCGGCACGCGCAACGGTTTTGCGGTGATCCGCGATCCGATCGCGTGCAAGCCGGCGATCCTCGCCGAGACCGACGACTACGTCGCCATGGCCTCCGAGTACCAGGCGCTGTCGAGCCTGCCAGGCATCGAGAATGCCCGCATCTGGGAGCCCGCACCGGCCACTTTGTACATCTGGGAACGCCAGTCAGCTTAAGGAGCGCACACATGAAAACCATCGACCTTTCCACCGCCACCGTGCGTGACCTCAACCAGGCGCTGCACGCCCAGGCCATCGACAACGAGTGGCGCGTCACCCACTCCAACGGCAAGCACAACCTTGCGGTGGGGGTGAATCAGGCGGTGTCCATCGATATCGAAGGCCACGCCGGCTACTACTGCGCGGGCATGAACCAACAGGCGTCGATCACCGTACACGGCAACGTCGGCGTGGGCTGCGCCGAGAACATGATGTCCGGTTCGGTGCGCGTCAAAGGCAGCGCGTCCCAGGCGGCCGGGGCCACGGCCCATGGCGGCTTGCTGGTGATCGAAGGCGACGCGGGGGCGCGTTGCGGGATTTCCATGAAAGGCATCGACATCGTGGTCGGCGGCAGCATCGGCCACATGAGCTGCTTCATGGGCCAGGCCGGGCGTCTGGTCGTCTGCGGCGATGCCGGCGATGCGCTGGGCGATTCGCTGTACGAGACCCACATCTACGTGAAGGGCACGGTCGAGTCGCTGGGCTCCGATTGCGTCGAAAAAGAGATGCGCAGCGAGCACCTGCAAGAGCTGCAGGAGCTGCTCGATCGCGCCGGTTTCGCCCACCGCGCGGCGGATTTCAAGCGCTACGGCTCGGCCCGCCAGCTGTACAACTTCAAAGTCGACAACGCCTCCGCGTACTGAACCAGGAGCTACACCATGAGTGAAAAAACCCCTCCAGTGTTGCGCGAGTCGGCCACCTTCGACCGCCTGACCATCCAGGAAATCCAGCGTGCCGCCGAAACCGGCATCTACGACATTCGCGGCGGCGGTACCAAGCGCAAGTTGCCGCACTTCGATGACTTGCTGCTGCTGGGCGCCAGCGTGTCGCGTTACCCGCTGGAAGGCTATCGCGAGAAGTGCGGCACCGATGTGATCCTCGGCAACCGCTTCGCCAAGAAGCCGATCCACCTGAAGATCCCGGTGACCATCGCCGGCATGAGTTTCGGTGCGTTGTCGGCCAACGCCAAGGAAGCCCTGGGCCGTGGCGCGAGCATCGCCGGCACCAGCACCACCACCGGTGACGGCGGCATGACCCCGGAAGAGCGCGGCCAGTCGCGGCATCTGGTGTACCAGTACCTGCCGTCGCGCTACGGCATGAACCCCGATGACCTGCGCAAGGCCGACGCCATCGAGATCGTCCTCGGCCAGGGCGCCAAGCCCGGCGGTGGCGGCATGTTGCTGGGCATGAAGGTCACCGAACGCGTGGCCGGCATGCGTACCTTGCCGATCGGCGTGGACCAGCGCAGCGCCTGCCGCCACCCGGACTGGACCGGCCCGGACGACCTGGCGATCAAGATTGCCGAGTTGCGCGAAATCACCGATTGGGAAAAACCGATCTACGTGAAAATCGGCGCCAGCCGGCCGTATTACGACGTGAAGCTGGCGGTCAAGGCCGGTGCCGATGTGATCGTACTCGACGGCATGCAGGGTGGCACCGCGGCGACCCAGGAAGTGTTTATCGAACACGTCGGCATCCCGATTTTGTCGGCGATCCCGCAAGCGGTACAGGCTTTGCAAGAGATGGGCATGCACCGCAAGGTCCAGTTGATTGTGTCGGGCGGGATTCGCAACGGCGCCGATGTGGCCAAGGCCATGGCGATGGGCGCGGATGCGGTGGCCATCGGCACGGCGGCGCTGATTGCCCTGGGCGACAACCACCCACGGCTGGACGCTGAACTGAAAAAGATCGGCTCGGCCGCCGGCTTCTACGACGACTGGCAGAACGGCCGCGACCCGGCCGGCATCACCACCCAGGACCCGGAGCTGTCGAAACGCCTGGACCCGGTGGAAGGCGGGCGTCGTTTGGCCAACTACCTGCGGGTGATGGTGTTGGAGGCCCAGACCATGGCCCGTGCGTGCGGCAAGTCGCACCTGCACAACCTCGACCCCGAGGACCTGGTGGCGCTGACGGTGGAGTCGGCCGCCATGGCCCGGGTGCCGTTGGCGGGGACCCGTTGGATACCGGGTTCCGGTTACTGAGTGACGAGCCGGCTTGCCGGCTGCTACGGCGTTCCACCCCTGTAGGAGCGAGCCTGCTCGCGAAGGTCGTTAACGATAACGCGGGCATCCTGGATGACCGCGTTGCCTGGACGTTTTTCGCGAGCAAGAACTAGGCGTCCCCCTCGCTCCTACATGCATCTCCCCTATCTTTTGCAGGAGCTTTGAACATGATCAATCGTCTTCTCGGCAAATCCCTCTTCGGCTTATTGGCCGCCTGTGCCTTCGCCCCCTTGGCCCAGGCCGCCGATGCGCCCACCTTGAACACCGGCAGCACCGCCTGGATGGTCACCGCCGCGGTGCTGGTGCTGTTCATGTGCCTGCCGGGGCTCGCGCTGTTCTACGGCGGGCTGGTCCGGGCGAAAAACATGCTCTCGCTGTTCACCCAGTGTTTTGGCGTCGCCGGGCTGGTGGGCGTGCTGTGGGTGATCTACGGCTACAGCATGGTGGTGGACACCACGGGCATGGTCGAAGGGCAGGTGACCTTCAACAGTTTTGTCGGCGGCCTGAGCCGCGCGTTCCTGGCGGGGATGACCCCCGAGAGCTTGGTGGGGGATATTCCGGAAGGCGTGTTCGTGACCTTCCAGATGACCTTCGCAATCATCACCCCGGCGCTGATCGCTGGCGCCTTCGCCGAACGCATGAAGTTCTCGGCGGCGCTGCTGTTCATGGCCATCTGGTTCACCCTGGTGTATGCACCGGTGGCGCATATGGTCTGGGGCGGTTCGGGGGCCTTGATGCATAACTGGGGCGTGCTCGACTTTGCCGGCGGCACCGCCGTACACATCAACGCAGGTGTGGCCGCGCTCGCCGCATGCCTGATCCTCGGCAAGCGCAAGGGCTACCAGAACACGCCGATGCCCGCGCATAACCTGAGCCTGACCATGGCCGGTGCGGCGATGCTCTGGGTCGGCTGGTTCGGCTTCAATATCGGCTCCGGCGGCGGCCTCAACGGCACCTCGGGGATCGTCATGCTCAACACCCAACTGGGCGCGTGTGCGGGGATTCTTGGCTGGATGTTCACCGAGTGGTTCAAGGTCGGCAAACCCAGCGCCCTGGGCCTGGCCAGCGGTGCATTGGCCGGTCTGGTGGGGATCACCCCGGCGTGCGCCTATGTCGGCGTCGGCGGCGCGTTGGCCATCGGCTTGCTGTGCGGGGTGTTCTGCTACTTGAGCGTGACCGTGTTGAAGCGTCGCTTCGGCTACGACGACAGCCTCGACGTATTCGGCTTGCACGGCATCGGCGGCATGATCGGCGCGGTGCTCACCGGGGTGTTCTGCGTGCCGTCCATGGGCGGCCTGGTGGAAGGCGTGACCATGGGCGGCCAAGTCGTCGCCCAGATCAAGGGGGTGTTGCTGACCACGGTGTACTGCTTCGTGGTCAGCTGGATCATCCTCAAGGTGGTCAATGCCCTGGTCGGCCTGCGTGCCCATGAGTCGGTGGAAGAGATGGGCCTGGACCTGGCCGAGCACAACGAGCGCGCCTACAACCACTAACGGCCCACTGTAGGAGCGAGCTTGCTCGCGAAGGTCGTTAACGATAGCGCGGGCATCCTGGATGACCGCGTTGCCTGGGCGTTTTTCGCGAGCAAGCTCGCTCCTACAGGTGCGGCGCCAGCGCTCGGGGCAGG
>NZ_JYLL01000038.1 GCF_001439695.1 Pseudomonas veronii | reverse complement strand
GAGCACAAGGTCGGCAGCCTCGCGCTTGAATTCAGGAGTAAAGGAGCGGCGTTGTTTGGTCATCTGACACCTCGATCTGGCGAGCATTCTCGCCTAAATGGGTGTCCGGTTTCATTAGACCACTACATGGAGCGTTCTTGGCGATTTGGCGAAGCTCTGCGGCTAATGTGGATTTCATGTTCGGAATCTCAAAGGGTAGCGTTTTTATATCTAGTCCCTTTTAGGTGTATTTTCAAGGGCCGCGGCAGGGACGGTGGTTACCTGCCCCCCCTACCGCGACCGTCTGACGTCGGTCTATGTTCACAAAAATAGATGAGTCGGGAGGCCCTGCAGACGTAGCTCATGCAGAGGTTGGCACCGGGTCATTATCCACGTGGGCTTCGTTGCCACACCGTCATGCACCAAGAACTTCATTCGTTGGCACGGCGATTAACGAAGGGGTATGCACAGTGCGGCTTCACGACACCGAACACTGCGATCAATCTGGCCAGCGCGATCTCGGTACCGGCGCGCATGTCCATAGGCTCGATGGAAAGCCAGATGGCTTCAACTCCAATCATACCAACAGATCTCGCAGAAAAGTGGCACAGGCGACAGCGCTTCCGATCGGCCAGTTCACTTTGATGGTGCCACGCGGGTGCTGTATTTCAGGAGTCATCTATGTGGGTCAAAGCACGACTTAGTACGAACCCGCGCGGAGGGTAGAGTTTTTGGCAAGGGCACAAACTTACCGGTGCGGCCATCGAAAGCTTGGATACAGCTGCTGTGAAAATTGGGAGGAAATGCAACTACACGAAAAAGATGCCACTGGAGTGCTGCCCCCCTCCTCACGAGTGCAGCGTTGACGTCGCTATTTCCACACACCGTAATCCATAACGCACCGGAGAGCCCTGTATGCACTTGGCGGGCATTGGAAATTCCAGGCCTTTACCGGACGAATCTCTCGATGCGTGAAAAGTCGCCTGATAAAGCTAGCGAGTGATCACAATTAGGAGGTTGTTCTCTCGAAACACCTTCGCTCCATCGGGAAGCCAAGACGGAAGCTGGTCGCCATGCATGTCGGGGGCTTTCAGCACAATCCCTACGGGTCCTAGCTTCATCTGCTTACTTAGCCAGTCACCAACGTCTTTCGACAGAACGCGTCGATCTTGTGCATCCGCGTACCCAAGGCCGTAGCGCAACTCTCCATCAACATTGAGCAGCGTCACGTCACTGCGGTTCAGACGCCACGCCAAGGCCGAAGCTGCACCCAGGTCGTTGCTCAGCAGGCTGCGCGCGCCCTGCAGCGGGTCCAGGTGCTCGGCGATGAACTGGTCAGGCATCTTGTTATCGACGATGGTCTGCGGCATGGATGCCGGCAGCACTGCGATCAGTACCCAGATCGCCAGGGCCGGTGCGTACCAGTGCTGGCTGGCGCGCTTCCACTGGATCGCACCGCACAGCGCCCAGACCATGCAGACCAGCGCCGCGCTGGCCAAGCGCGCGGGGTAGCCGGAAAACACAGGGTGAGTTAGTTCGAGACCGATCAGCCCCAGCAGCGACAAACCTCCTAGAGCCAGGTTGAGCAGCCCGTTACCGCGCAGCAGACGCAGGTCCTTCTGGCGCAGCTTGTCTACCAGGGTGTTGGCCATGAGCAGCGCGAGTGGCGCGAAGCATGGCAGGATGTAGGTCGGCAGCTTGCCCTTGCTGAGGCTGAAGAACAGGAATGGCATAGCGAACCAAAGCGCGAGAAACCCGCTATGGCGCTCGCGCCGCTCCGCCCAGGTACGCTTGAGGGCGGGTATCACCAACAGCGTCCAGGGCAAGCTGCCAGCAAGCAGGATGGGGATGAAGAACCAGAACGGCGCCGTGTGCTGCGCATGGTTGCTGGTGAAGCGGCGGATGTGCTCGTTCCAGAAGAAGAAGTTCCAGAAGTCCGGCTCCCGCTGATTGACCGCCAGCACCCACGGCAGACTGATCAGCACCGCGATCAGCACCGCCAGCGGCCCGCCCTTGAGCAGCTCCCGCCAGCGCCCGTGAAGCACGGCGTAAGGCACCACCACGATCACCGGCAGTAACCAGGCGAGGAAGCCCTTGGTCATGAATCCGATGGCACAGGCCGCGCCGAGCAGAGCCCAACCTAGCCAGCGCTCCCGAGCGCTGCGGCCTTCCATGCCGAGCCAGGCCGAGGCCAGGCTGAGGGTGGTCCAAAGCGCCAATTGCGGGTCGATGTTGGAGTACCCGGCCTGCCCGGCGGCGAGGCCGAAGGTCATGTAAAGCAGACAAGCGGTCCAGGTCTTGAGTGGGTCGCTCCACAGCCGGCGAGTCAGCAGGAACACCAGCAGCACGGTAGCACCGGTGGTCAGCGCCGAGGCTATGCGCGTACCGAAGAGGTTGTCGCCGAATAGCGCCTGGGCGATCGCGATCAGCCAATAGCCTCCTATGGGTTTCTCGAAATAACGCAGCCCCATGAAGTGCGGCACCACCCAGTTGTCCGTGTTCAGCATCTCCTGGGCCGCCTGTGCATAGCGCGTTTCATCCGGCACCCAGAGGCCGTGGAAGCCCAGAGGCAGAACGAAGAATAGGGCGAAGGCGATGAACAGCGCCGGATAGGCCAGCGCGGGCAGCGTCACCATCCCGGCTGGCCTAGTGACTACTGTGGGGGGTGTTATCGAGGTGGTCGAAGACATGCGGTGGGTCTCCTTAAAATGCTGTGCCGGCGAACAAACGGAGTGATACGTTGGAACTGGCGCAATTCGGATGGGGAAGATCTAGGGAAGTACGCATGAAAGCGCGGACGGTCGAAGACAACTCCCTGCTGGGCAAGACCGTGCAACGCAGCTTGCAGGAAGCCGGCTGGATCGTCGATCTGGCGATAGACGGCGATGGGGCGCTCACATCGGGTACTTTGTTGAGCCATCCGGCTTTTTCGTGATCCATGTGTAGGTAGCTTCTCCTGAGGTGAGCTGCACTGAACTTGCGCAGAGGAAAAGATACATAGCGAAACTTAGTTGAGACTGAGGGACTGTTATGAAATTGCCATATTTCCTTTGCCGAGTAGATCGTTGCGCTGCACGTTGGCGCTTACGTCGTGCACATCAATCCTGCGCCAGTTGACCAGCAGAGCAGCCGGGTGTTTTGCCTAATAGGACTTACAACAGAGCAATTCCCTGCCCCGGTTTCGCTTATTGGGTCGATTTACCTGTTGCCAGGTTTAGAGCTCGGTGCGGCTGAAACTCACAGTGACAGCTCACAGAAACCTCCCGTTGAATAACTAGGGAATGGGCGCTGAAATGACAATCAGACAGTGCGTCGACCGCAGGACCTGCTGCCATGAAAGAACGATGGGTGGCCATTGTCCCAAGAATGAGGACGAGATTAGGCAAATTGACTGAAGACAGGAAAAATGAGCTTCTTGGGAAGACTCCCCACCTCATTTAGCTCTCCCAATAGTGGTAGCGGCGCGAGTGACGCGAACTTTGGTGGATTATTCCTCTAGTCTCTCTTATGGATGAAGCGGATATTGGTGGATTTCAGACGAGCCAGCGATAGTGCTCTGCGTGACGCGCCGCATCATTTCGACGATTCGCCCATCACTGTCTTCCACTGTGTAAAACCCAGAGAGCCCAGGATCCTCGGCGCATTAGCACCATCGGCAGCTATGAAAAATGCCTCGGCGTAATCGCTGGATCGCTGACCTGCAGGCACCCGCATCGTGCGTTCGAAGTGATCGATGCAACCGCTGTGAGTAATCAGCACCAGGTTTTCCTTAGGTTTCTTGTAAGCCATCGCGGCATTCCTGAAGCCTGCGTCGCACTCGCCAACCCACTTCTGTGAGGTCGCGGTATTGCCCGCGATGAGATCGGCTGTCTGCTGGGTACGCGTCTTCGGGCTGGAGATGAGGGTAGCGTTATCAAGACCCAACTTCTGCAAACCCTTAGCGACAGCCAACGCCTGCTGCTGGCCATTGACCGTGATGCCGTTGGGGGGCCCGAAGCAGGGATTGCTTGAACGATCACAGCGCTCGGCATGCCTAACCATCACTATGACATTTCCCTCCATCCACTGTCCGTTAAGGCCGGACTGTACAAAGTTATTTCCATCACCCAGATCCGGCACGCGGGGCGCAAGGAAATACCATGTGGCAGCAGTCAATGCGGCAATGGCAGCTAAGCCAAATGCGATATTTTTCCTGCTCAAGCGCACGGTACGATTGTTCACTTTGCCTGCTGTAGCATCACCCATCTGGATGCTAGCCATATCATCACTCCTGCAGAGGTAGGAACAGCGGTACTAGTCAGGAGCTCGCCTTTTCGCGGCACCATAGATACTGCGGGAATGTAGAGATGGCTGTGTATTAAAACGGTGAAAACAACGTGAAAAAACAGAAGTATGCGTCACGCTTTGGGGCGACCAGAGTCAAGCATTCAGAGCCTCTTACTCGCCCCTGCATACGACGAAATCTTGGCCATCTGCACTAACGTCCCAGCCTCGTTGCCATCCTCCTCCAACATCCGGCCTCATGTAACCGGGGGGGGGGGCCGGAGGTCCATAAAATTAAAGGTCGGCGATTATAGAGATTGGGGCGTATGCGTCCGGCCAACACACCTTCCTGACCCCAACGCCAAAGGTGATGGTGTCCACCTGAAAGTGGACACCATTTCTAGCCTTTTAAGCGGGTCTTTCATGCAGTCACAACGCCGTTCCTATTCCAAATCCTTCAAGGCTCAGGTCATTCAAGAGTGCGCCCAGCCAGGGGCCTCGATTGCCAGCGTTGCGCTGAGCCACAGCCTTAACGCAAACCTCGTCCATAAATGGATTCGAGTCCAAGCGCAGAAAACCATGGCTCTGCAGCCTGCGTTCATTCCGCTGCCCTTGCAGCTAGCCGGAGTAAATTCACAAGCCGTGTCGTCGACTATTTGTCTCGAAATCCCGCACCCATGCGGCACCGTCAAAGTGAGCTGGCCAACCGAAAACGCCGCAGCCTGTGCCACCTTTCTGCGAGATCTGCTGCGATGATCCGCATCGATACCATCTGGCTCGCCACCGAGCCGATGGACATGCGCGCCGGCACCGACACCGCCATGGCCCGCGTGATTTCAGTGTTCGGTGCGGCGCAGCCGCACTGCGCTTATCTGTTCGCCAACCGCCGCGCCACCCGCATGAAAGTCCTGGTGCACGATGGGTTGGGCATCTGGTTGGCGGCACGTCGGCTCCACCAGGGCAAATTCGCTTGGCCTGGCACGCGCCACGGTTCACAAATGGAGCTGAGCACCGAACAGCTACACGCCTTGATACTGGGCTTGCCATGGCAGAGAGTTGGCCCCGCAAACGCCATTTCCATCCTCTGAACCGAGCCATGCCCCATCCGGCAGCGCAATTGTCCGATCAGCCTGTCGTCCTGTTTACGCTGATCTGGCAAGATCGGCGACATGACTTCGATCCCCGACCTCGACCAACTGAACCCCGAACAACTGCGTGCACTCGCGGCGCAGTTGCTGCAACGCGTCTCGGCGCTCGACGAGCAAGTTGAAACGATGGGCAAGACCGTCCAGGTCATGGACAAGAAGATCCATAACGACAAAACGTTGATCGAAAAACTCAGCCACGAGATCGCCCAACTCAAGCGTTTCAAGTTCGCCAAACGCAGCGAACAAATGAGCCCGGAACAGGCCAGTTTGCTCGACGATCTGATCGATACCGATATCGCTGCCATTGAAGCGGAACTGGAGTCGCTGCAAGTTACTCCGGCACCGACCCAGGAAAAGCAGAAACCCAAGCGTCGCGCCTTGCCGCCTGAGTTTCCCCGCACGCTGATCCATCACGAGCCGGACAACACGGAGTGTGCCTGTGGCTGCGCGCTCAAACGCATCGGTGAAGATGTCAGCGAGAAGCTCGATTACACACCTGGCGTGTTCACCGTGGAGCGCCATATCCGTGGCAAGTGGGTCTGCGACAGTTGCGAAACACTGATCCAGGCCCCGGTGCCAGCGCAGGTGATCGACAAGGGCATCCCGACTGCGGGCTTGTTGGCCCACGTCATGATTGCGAAGTTTGCTGACCATCTGCCGCTGTATCGCCAGGAAGCCATGTTTGGCCGCGCCGGCCTGGTTATCCCGCGTTCGACCCTCGCCCAATAGGTTGGCGCCTGTGGCGTGCAGTTGCAGCCACTGGTCGATGCGCTGCGCGAAGTGGTGCTTGAACAGCCGGTCGTTCACGTTGATGAAACGCCGGTGCAAATGCTCATGCCGGGCACCAAGAAAACCCATCGTTCCTACGTTTGGGCTTACGCCACCAGCCCGTTTTGCGAAACCTCGGCTGTCGTTTACGACTTCAGCCTCAGCCGGGCCGGCGAGCATGCGCATAACTTCCTGCAAGACTGGAAAGGCAAGCTGGTCTGCGATGATTTCGGCGGTTACAAGGCCAGCTTCGAACTCGGCGTGACTGAAATCGGCTGCATGGCTCATGCCCGGCGCAAGTTCTTCGAACTGCATGCGACCCAGAAGAGCACGCTGGCTGAACAAGCGTTGCGTTACATGCAGGTGCTGTACGAGATCGAGGGGGAAATCAAGGAACTGGAACCGGACATACGCCGCCGAATACGGCAGGAAAAGGCGGTACCCGTGATGGATGCGTTGCATGCCTGGATGGTTGCCCAGCGCGACATCGTGCATAACGGTTCGGCCATTGGCAAAGCCTTGGATTACAGCTTGAAACGCTGGACGGCGCTGTCGCGCTACCTCGATGACGGGGCCGTACCTATTGATAATAAATGGTGTGAGAACCAGATACGGCCTTGGGCGCTGGGGCGCAAGAACTGGCTCTTTGCTGGGTCGCTACGCAGCGGCAAACGCGCCGCTGCGATCATGAGTTTGATCCAGTCGGCCCGGAACAATGGGCACGATCCCTATGCCTACCTGAAGGATGTGCTGACGCGCATGCCTACGCAGCGAGCAAGTGAGATTGCAGAGTTGCTACCGCATAGGTGGCGTCCGGCTTAGTCGTGCAAGACGGTTTGCCCGTACGCTTACGAATCAAGCAGCACCAAGAGCACCGTATCGAAGGGTTGTCGTAGATCGATTGCACCCATACGTCCCGTAATCTTTTGCGGGTTCAGGATACAGCGACCCTTGATCTGGATTCTCGCGACACCATCTTCCAGCGCCTCTGTAGCGTCGTAACCTGCCTGCCTTGCAGGATGTAGCAACAGGCCGAGTCGAGTAGCAGCTTCGTACTCTGCGACCTCGCCGGTGACGCCCAGCGGCTTGCCGGTTAGGCGGTAGAATCTGCGCGCCAGCACCTTGGCGTCTTTCAGAATCTTTAGGATTTCCTCCTGAATCAATGCCGCCTGCAGGGGCTCGTTGCAATTATCGGGTTCAGTCATCCGCGAATGCTTCCAAGGCAGGGAGCAGCTTGGGTAGCTCAGTAAGGTTGGCAGTGACGATGTCATATTCTCCTCGACTGCTCAATCTAGTCCGATCAGGGCGAGTCCTAGGAAACCAACCAAACTGAGTCGGCGGGTGGCAATCGGCGATAACTCAACTGTATACTTATTGCTCAGCCCCGCGCTTGAGCTACAGGAACACCAGCATGACTGTACTCCGAACGATCTACTGGCAGCCTACGCCGCCTTAGCGCTACGCCCCCTCGCAACACCTCGCACCGGCCTGTTTTCGCTCGCGGTGCGTACTGCTGTATGCCCGGTTCTTACACCCAAAGCACACAGTCAAATAATCCTCAAAATTTGAATTCGTATCGACGCGCTCGCCATTCGCTTGGTGTACGTGCGGTGCATTGCCTTGGATATTCTGATGTTGCAATCACTCAAAAAAACGTGGTTCTCCAACGTTCGTGGAGATGTGCTCGCGGGGATCGTGGTCGCACTAGCGCTGATCCCCGAAGCCATCGCCTTTTCCATCATCGCCGGCGTCGACCCCAAGGTCGGCCTCTACGCCTCCTTCTGTATCTGCGCAGTTATCGCATTCGTCGGCGGTCGCCCTGGCATGATCTCGGCGGCGACCGGAGCGATGGCACTGCTCATGGTCACCTTGGTGAAAGATCACGGGCTTCAGTATCTGCTGGCAGCAACGCTGCTCTGTGGGGTACTCCAGATACTCGCGGGTTACCTGAAGCTAGGTTCGCTGATGCGCTTCGTCTCTCGCTCTGTGGTCACGGGTTTTGTTAACGCCTTGGCGATTCTGATTTTCATGGCGCAGTTGCCTGAATTGACCAACGTCACCTGGCACGTCTACGCCATGACCGCAGCAGGTCTCGGAATCATCTACCTGTTTCCATATGTACCGAAGATCGGCAAGCTGATTCCCTCGCCACTTGTGTGCATCCTGACCCTGACTGCTATCGCGATTTACTTGGGGCTGGATATCCGCACCGTTGGAGACATGGGTCAGCTACCGGACACACTGCCTATTTTCCTGTGGCCTGAAGTCCCGATGAACCTTGAAACCTTGCGCATCATTTTCCCGTATTCAGCAGCGCTCGCAGTTGTGGGCCTACTGGAGTCCATGATGACAGCGACCATCGTTGATGATCTGACCGATACCACCAGTAACAAAAACCGCGAGTGCAAGGGCCAAGGCGTTGCCAACATTGCAGCAGGGATGCTCGGTGGCATGGCCGGCTGCGCCATGATTGGACAGTCGATCATCAACGTGAAGTCTGGCGGTCGAACTCGCCTTTCAACTTTATGCGCAGGCATCTTCTTGCTGCTGATGGTCGTGTTCTTGGGCGAATGGCTCTCCAAAATCCCGATGGCGGCATTGGTTGCCGTAATGATCATGGTGTCCATCGGCACCTTCAGTTGGGACTCGCTGCGAAATCTGAAAGCGCACCCGTTGTCGACCAACATCGTCATGGTGGCAACTGTTGTGGTGGTCGTGGCAACGCATAACCTGGCCTATGGTGTGTTGGTTGGGGTGCTGCTGGCATCGCTGTTCTTTGCGAACAAAGTCGGGCACTACCTGGATATCACAAGCAGTCTTGAGGAGACTGAATCGCACCGGACTTACCGTGTTGTGGGCCAGGTGTTCTTCAGCTCCGCAGACAAATTCACCAATGTCTTCGACTTCAAGGAGGCACTCAAGAAGGTCACTATCGAGCTGACCCAAGCCCATTTCTGGGATATCACCTCGGTTGCAGCGCTGGACAAGGTGGTTATCAAGTTCCGTCGCGAAGGCGCCGAGGTTGAAGTGCTCGGTCTGAATGAAGCCAGTGCCACTATCGTTGACCGCTTTGGCGTGCATGACAAACCTGACGCCATCGATAAGCTCATGAGCCACTAAGGAGACCGACAATGACCCACGTAATGGCATGCATTGATAACTCACAATCCTCGCTGGCGGTCTGCGACTACTCAGCATGGGCGTCGCAACGACTTAGCGCGCCTCTTACCTTGCTGCATGTATTGGATGAGGAGAAATACCCTGCATCAGCAAACCTGAGCGGAAATATTGGTCTCGGAAGTCGAGAGCATCTACTGGAGGAGCTGGCTACTCTAGATGCTCAGCGTGCCAGGCTCGCTCTGGAGCAAGGTCAACACATGCTCGAGAAGTCCAGGGAGCGGACGGTCATAGCCGGCGCAGCTTTTCCTGAGTTAAAGCAGCGCCACGGACACTTGATAGAAAGTCTGATCGATCTTCAGGACGATATTCGACTGCTGGTCATTGGGCGAGTGGGTGAAGACAGCAAACGTGGAGTGCACAGCCTTGGCAGCCAAATTGAAGCTATTGTACGCACAATTCACCGTCCAATTTTGATAACCGCAAGCAGCTATAAAATGCCACAAAAGGTGATGCTCGCGTTTGACGGTAGCCGCACAGCACACAAAACCGTTGATCTGCTTGCCGCTAGTCCGCTTTGCGCAAACCTACCGATTCATCTCGTTATGGTTGGTGCTGATTCGGAAGGCAACCGAGAGTCGCTGGAGAAAGCGAGGAGCACGCTCCTTACTGCTGGCTTTGTCATCCACGCCCAGATCCTGCATGGAGAAGTGGACGAGGCTCTGCACGCTTATCAGGCGGAGCAGGGAATTGATCTTCTCGTCATGGGGGCCTACGGCCACTCGCGCATTAGACAATTTCTGGTAGGCAGTACAACGACGATGATGCTCAGCACAGCCACCATGCCGATACTGTTGCTTCGTTGAGTAGCTGCAAGTACACGAATTGGGTCGCATCTAACAAATACAGGTGCGACTCAGTGGATGCCAAACGAAGTGCAGTACCAAAAACCGAGACTCACTTATTCAAACGCAGGGAGGCTTGGCGTAGCTACTGCCTTAGCCTCTGCTACCCAAGCATCAAAGCCTCCAGCGATAGAAGACACATTGACGTAGCCCATCTCACCCAGAGCTAAGGCAGAAAGAGCAGCTCTTCCGCTCGTTTTGCAATAAAGAATTATCTTTAAGTCTCGGATAGCGAGTTCTGGCGTGCTGCTAAGCCTGAACTCCAAAATCCCACGTGGAATGTTTACTGCGCCAGGGATATGGCCAGCGCTGTACTCATCTGGCTCCCGTACATCGATCAGTAGATCAGCTTCCTCTACTGCAGCATCTGCTGAGCCAAGGTCTATTTCTCTGATGTGTAATTTAGCTTCTGTCACAAGATCATGTGAGCTTTTCATTTAAGATTTAATCTCATTTGCGTCGAGTTTTTCAATTCAGGATGCGGGCTGCACCCGCCTCGACACCATGGCCCTAGGCATTCATTATGTAAATATATATATTATATAAATTCTAAATGAGTCGGCAGTTATGCAACGCCCTGAAAATGAACTCGATATCCAGCAACTGCGAGCTAGCGCTGAAGCTGCTGGCCAGCTACTGAAAGTGCTGGCGAACCCTGATCGATTGCTCCTTCTCTGCCAACTGTCGCAGGGTGAGTTAAATGTGACCGATTTAGAGGCCTTGTCGGGCATTCAGCAACCTACGTTGTCTCAACAACTCGCGGTGCTACGTAGCAAGAGCATGGTGGAAACGCGACGCGCGGGAAAGCAAGTCTATTACCGAATCAGCAGCTCTGCCGCGCTTGCGGTGATCCATGTCCTTTATCAGCACTTCTGTGCAGGAGATGCAAAATGAGCATTGATTGGATCAACTTTACGCCTTGGACTTCCGTAGGCGGAGGGGCCTTGATAGGTCTGGCGGCTAGCTTGTTCGTTCTCGCAAATGGTCGCATCGCAGGCATCAGTGGGCTGATTGGAAGCGTGATGCAATTTGGCAGTGAAGGCTGGAGCGAGAAGGCGCTGTTTCTTCTTGGCCTAGTGATTGCTCCGTTGTTGTGGGGAGCGTTCACCTTATTACCGGAGATCGAGATCAAGGCTGAGTGGCCCGCTCTGATTATTGCGGGGCTGCTCGTAGGCGTGGGCACCCGTTACGGCTCCGGCTGTACAAGCGGTCATGGCGTTTGTGGGATCTCTCGACTGTCAGCCCGCTCGATCACTGCAACGATGTGCTTTATGTTCGCCGGTTTTGCAACGGTGTACGCCATTCGTCATGTGGTGGGAGCATGAAAATGATCAAGCTGAGCGCATTTTTTGCAGGACTGATCTTCGGCTTCGGGCTTCTTCTGGCAGGTATGGCGAACCCCGCCAAGGTGTTGGCATTTCTTGATGTGGCCGGGGCCTGGGATCCGTCACTCGCCCTGGTGATGGGAGGAGCTATCGCAGTGGCGGCTATCCCCTTGAATTGGGCGCGCAAGAACAAGCAATCGTTGCTTGGTGCCCCCATGCAGTTACCGATGAAACGGGAGTTGGATGCCCGCTTGATTGGCGGCAGCCTGGTGTTTGGTATCGGTTGGGGAATTGCGGGGATCTGCCCTGGGCCAGCGGTCGCTATTCTGCTTACGGGGCACGGGAAAATCATCATATTCGTATTGGCCATGTTGGCGGGTATGTACTTGTTCTCTCTATTAGAACGTCGGCGCACGGCCTGATTAGGTGATAGCCATGAAAGCGAATGACTGAAGCACGGTCAGACGTCTACACACGCTGACCAGATCGATTTCACCTATTGAGAGCCAAGGGGTATTTGATGTCAGACCTGAACGATCCACGAGTCTTCTTTGCTGCTGAGCGAACCTTGCTGGCCTGGAACCGAACCAGCCTTTCGCTGATGGCGTTTGGCTTTGTAATTGAACGATTCGGACTACTGCTGCAAATGCTCAAGCCAGGTGTTTTGAGCGCTCCAGGAAAACATTTTTCTTTCTGGATCGGACTCGCTTTTCTAATGCTGGGCTCATCGGTTGCCTGTTGGTCATCCTGGCAGTACAAAAAGGTGGTAAAGACCCTCAAGCCTGTTGAGATCCCCCTTGGCTACAGCGTCAATGCTGGCCCTGGCATCAATGTCATCACGGCAATCCTGGGCGTTTTGCTCGTTGCGTATTTGTCCATTATGTAAGCAAGACAGACCTTCGTTCGGCTCCCGACATCGCCCTCCGCATAAGAGGGTAAACGGCAGCCCCAGGGCTTTACACCGATGCAGACGAGCATTTTCAACGAGCAAACGAGTGAAGGTTCTCGATTCACACGTATTTCAAAATATTTCTGAAAATGCCGAAACTGTCATCGGATAGAAATATTTAAAGAATTAAATCGTCACTTCTCCGATAGGTGGATACCTCCACTTAACTCCTTTCATTGAGGTGTTGTCGTGATGTTGCTGACTAAAAAAAGCCTGTCTGTCTTACTGGCTTCCCTCTGCATGAGTGGCCTTGCTCATGCGACCGATGTTACCGGTGCGGGCTCCAGCTTTGTCTATCCGGTTTTGTCCAAGTGGTCGCAGGACTACAGCAAAAGCTCCAGCAACCGTATCAATTACCAGTCGATTGGATCGGGTGGCGGTATCGCTCAGATCAAAGCGGCAACAGTAGATTTTGGTGCGTCTGACGCACCGTTGTCTGCCGATGATCTCAAGGCCGGTGGCCTAGGCCAATTTCCCAGTGTGATTGGCGGCATCGTGCCGGTGATGAACATTGAGGGTGTAGCGCCGGGCCAATTGAAGCTCGATGGTGAGACCTTGGCGAAAATCTTCTTGGGTGAGATTACAGTCTGGAACGATCCGGCCATCGTCGCCCTGAACCAGGGCATGAAACTGCCAGACAGTAAAATCACCGTCGTCCACCGTTCTGACGGCTCTGGCACCTCATACAACTTCACCAACTACCTCTCCAAAGTGAGTGATGGCTGGAAATCGAAAATCGGTTTCGGCACGACTGTGCCTTGGCCGGTTGGTGTGGGTGGTAAAGGCAACGAAGGTGTCTCGGCCTACGTGAAGCAGATCAAAAACTCAATCGGTTATGTTGAGTACGCCTATGCCCTGCAAAATAAAATGACGCACGCGCAACTGAAGAACGCCGCCGGGAAATTCATTCAGCCCAATGCCAAAGCCTTCCAAGCGGCTGCCGACACTGCGGACTGGGCTAACGCCAAAGACTTCAACCTGATCATGACCAACGCGCCTGGCGATAGCGCATGGCCGATCACGGCGACCACTTGGATCATCATGTACAAACAGCCGAAGAATGCCGAGCAAAGCCAAGCTGCCTTCAACTTCTTCAAATGGTCGTTGGAGAAAGGCCAGCAACAGGCCTCGGCGCTGGACTATGTAGCCCTGCCTGACTCTCTGGTGAAGCGTATCGAAGGTTACTGGAAGTCTGACTTCGCCCATTGATTCAGCAACACTCAAACCCCTTCCTCAAGCAAGTTTTGCCTGGCGAAGGGGTTTGTTTGTGAGTAGACGTATGATGAACGACACAGTCCAACCTTTGACCATGACCCTCCACGTTGGCGACGTTACGAGTGATAAGCGTGCGGCTCGCGATCAGCGTCATGATCTCTGGTTCAAGCGTTCAATGCTGGGCGCGGCAATGCTGGTGCTTTTGCTACTGGCGAGCATCGCCGCCTCGACACTTTGGGGCGGTAGTCTTGCGCTCAAGACTTTTGGCCTAGACTTTCTGACAAGCACTGAGTGGGATGCCGTCAACAATCACTTCGGTGCATTGGTGCCGATTTACGGCACCTTGGTGACCTCTTTTCTGGCGTTGCTGATTGCCGTTCCCGTCAGCTTTGGCATTGCGATTTTCCTTACTGAAGTAGCACCGCCTTGGCTGCGGATGCCCGTCGCCTCGGCGGTTGAATTACTTGCGGGAATCCCATCGATTATCTATGGCATGTGGGGGCTGTTCGTTTTCGGCCCGTTCATGGCAGAGCATCTATCGCCCTGGATCAATGACTATCTGGGTGAACTTCCTTTGGTCGGTTCGCTGTTTCAGGGGCCGCCATTAGGAATTGGCATGCTGACAGCGGGCATTGTGCTGGCAATCATGATCATGCCCTTCATCACCTCTGTCATGCATGAGGTGTTCCGTAGTGTTCCCACAACCCTAAAGGAGTCTGCTTACGCGTTAGGTAGCACTACTTGGGAAGTGGTCTGGGACATTGTCCTGCCTTACACGCGATCTGCGGTTGTCGGGGGCATTTTTCTAGGGCTCGGACGGGCATTGGGCGAGACCATGGCGGTGACTTTCGTGCTGGGTAATGCTCAACAGTTCTCCGCCTCCTTGCTGATGCCAAGCAGTTCCATCGCGTCAGTCATTGCCAACGAGTTCAGCGAAGCCTATACCGACCTGCATCGCTCCGCGCTCATCGCGCTGGGTTTCCTGCTGTTTGTCGTCACCTTTATTGTCTTGGCGTTAGCACGACTCCTACTGATGCGGCTGTCACGCAAGGAGGGTCTATGACTGGTAACGAACGTCTCTACCAAATCCGAGCCTTCAAGAATCGGCTAGCAATGGTACTCAGTTGTGGCGCCACAGCCTTCGGCCTCATTTGGTTGGTCTGGATTCTGTTGACTACGGTAATAAACGGATTCCAGGCGCTCAATCTTCGTCTCTTTACACAGATGACACCGCCGCCCGGTACGGAAGGTGGACTGGCAAATGCGTTCTATGGCAGTGCCCTGATGTCCGCTATCGCCCTGCTCATCGGTACGCCCATTGGCTTGATGGCGGGAATCTGGCTAGCGGAGTTCGCACGACACTCGCGCCTGGGCAACACAGTCCGCTTTATTAACGACATTCTGCTTTCGGCACCGTCCATTGTGCTGGGTCTGTTCATTTACACCGGCGTCATCCTGCCGTTGAACATACTGACTAACCACCAAGTCGGCTTCTCCGCTATCGCCGGCGCTCTGGCACTGGCGCTATTGGTGATTCCAGTGGTGGTGAGAACCACTGACGAGATGCTTCAACTGCAACCCTCAACCATGCGGGAAGCCGCACTGGCGTTAGGCGTCCCGCAATGGAAACTGACTCTGCAAATCGTACTGCGAGCTGCAAAAGCAGGCGTGGTGACCGGGGTGCTTCTCGCACTGGCCAGAATCACTGGTGAAACAGCGCCGCTGCTGTTTACAGCGTTCGGCAACCAGTTCTGGAGCAGCAATCTTCTGAAACCGATTGCCAGCGTGCCCGTAGTGGTTTTCCAGTACGCCATGAGCCCATTCGATGACTGGCACTCCCTAGCCTGGGCTGGCGCATTGGTGCTGACCTTGTTTGTACTGGTACTCAGCTTACTGTCCCGCTTGATCCTTTTACGCAATAGGTTGACCTGATGAATAGCCGTGACCTTGCCGACGAAAGAACAAAAATTCGCGTTCGTGGCCTGGAGTTTTTTTACAACAGCCAGCGCTCTCTTAAGTCCATCGATATGGATATTCCAGAGAAACGCATCACTGCGATCATTGGCCCTTCAGGTTGCGGGAAGTCGACGTTACTGCGGGTATTCAACCGCATCTACGCCATGTACCCGAAGCAGGAGGCGCGCGGCGAGGTGCTGCTTAACGGAGAGAATATTCTCGCGCCGGATTACTCGATGAACCGGCTACGTAGCCATATCGGCATGGTATTTCAGAAGCCAGTGCCGTTTCCGATGTCCATTTACGACAACGTTGCCTACGCCGTGCGCCACCATGAACAACTCTCCCGGTATGAGATGGATGCCCGCGTAGAGCAAGCCCTCAATGGTGCAGCGCTTTGGGACGAGGTAAAGGACAAGCTCAAACAAAGCGCACAAAGCCTGTCGGGTGGTCAGCAACAGCGCCTGTGTATCGCTCGCACCATCGCGCTGCGCCCCCAAGTATTACTTCTGGATGAGCCGACTTCCGCACTTGACCCAATCTCAACCGGGCGCATAGAGCAGTTGATTACTGAGTTGAAAGAGCAATATACCGTCATCATCGTGACCCACAACATGCAGCAAGCGGCTCGGGTTTCGGACTACACCGCCTTTATGTTTATGGGCGAATTGATTGAGCATGATGTGACCGATACCATCTTCACCAAACCAAAAATGAAGCAGACGGAAGACTACATTACAGGTCGCTTTGGATAACCAATCCCTTTCCTTCAGTACATAAGCTCTCAGCCCCTAGAGCGGCAAGGAGTTCGTCAGCTTGGTGAGAACATTAGTGGCCATCGCCATAAGCGCATCGTTTGGAGGGTGGCTACGCAGTATTTTGGGGTCGAAGCTCAAGGCTTTGTTTCCTAGCATGCCCGCAGGAGCGCTCGTAGCGAATTTAGTCGGGGGGTACTTCATTGGCCTGACCATCGGCTTTTGGGCGGATTCGCCGCTGCTCTTTCCTCGTTGGCACCTTGCGATCATCACAAGCTTTTGCATAGGGCTCGCGGTCTTCTCGCTAGCCTCGGCAGGATCGGCTACGTTAAGCCACAAAGAACGGTTTATTCCTGCAATTGGGGCTATCTCGCTTCATGTCATAGCGTTGTTTGCCATGACTGCGTTAGGAGCGCTCACATTCCAGTGGGTAGACGACATCGAAGCAAATGTCCTTGGGCATCGAGGATGCTGACTCAACTGGATGTTTTCGTCCCTGCCAAGTCAGATCAGTGGGCATCATTTGAGATTGTCAGTGAGGTGAATCACGGCTGGATATCATCCGTCCAGATTCAGGCCTTTGCCTCTCCCGTGTCGTCCTTCACATCAAACAATCCTGCAAAAAAAAGATGAAGTGTGTCCCAGGTACGCACCCACCAACCACCTGCTTCTCCCGCTTCTAACGCTATGAGTGATCGGGTAGTAAGTTTATTTACACCGTCATACAGCTCAAAACTCCCGACTACATCGCCGACAGCAATAGGAGCTTGTAGAGCGTTATTAATGTGTAGGCGCGTTTCTACCTTGCGACCACTATTCTTGGGTAGCGTGAGTGTCACATCATCGCGCAAGCCAACAGCGATTACGTCCTTGTCGCCTTTCCAAAGTCGCGGTTGAGCTAAAATTTTTCCGCCTTTCTGATAGGTATTCGTCTCAAAATTGCGAAAGCCATAGCTCAGGATCTTTTGAGCATCTTCCGCACGACTGTTCATCGTGGTCGAGCCAAATACTGCACTGATTAGGCGCCGCCCATCACGAACAGCAGAAGTCACCATGCAGTATCCGGCTTCCTCAGTATGGCCAGTCTTGAGGCCGTCAACACTCGGATCGCGCCAAAGGAGAAGATTCCGATTGGGTTGGCGAATGTTGTTCCAGGTGAAATATTTGTGCGCGTACAACGAGTAGTAAGCTGACTCATCGGTGATGATCGCCCGTGCAAGCCGAGCCATATCATGAGCTGAAGAATAGTGTTCAGGTGCCGGCAAGCCTGTAGGGTTCACAAAGTGGGTGTCAGTCAGCCCAAGTTTATTAGCTGTGACATTCATCAACCCAGCAAACGCATCTTCGCTACCCGCGATATGCTCAGATAGCGCCACACTGGCGTCATTGCCAGAGTCGATCACCACGCCGCGCAGTAGGTCTCGCACAGGCACAACGGCGCCCGGATCAAGAAACATTCTAGAACCGCCCGTTCTCCAGGCATTCTCACTGACAGTGACCGGGTCGTCGACCTTGAGGCGCCCAGCCTGTATCTCATTGGTAGCGACATAAACGGTCATCAATTTGGTCAGGCTGGCTGGGGGCAAGCGCATATCAGCGTTTTGGCTATCTATAACCGTACCGGTCGCTGCATCCATAAGCACCCAGGATTTTGCGCTCAGTTGCGGTGCTGCGGGGATCATCGCTCTCGGGGTAGGTGACGCAGGACTTGGGGTTGATACTGGAGCCGCCCAAGCTGGTGTCAAAAAAGAACACACAAGAATGAGTGTAAGCCGCAATTTAGGGTGTTTCACAAGTGCCCGCCTCGGATAGCAGAAAGACGCGCCAAACTAAGTTAGGACTTGTGATCGCTCAAATTAACCCAGGTTAAAATAAATTTAACTTGGCGCGGCAAGGGATGCTTTCACCTCTGGCAAAGGACAGATAATCGACACCGTGGCTCCGCAACCACGCGGTGACTCTTGGATGCTCAATACGAATCCATGCAACCGAACGATTGCCGATACCAGAGAAAGCCCCAACCCATGTCCAGGTTGCTGGCGAGTAGAGTCGACGCGATAAAGCCTGCGAATCACGCTTTCACGTTCTTCCTCAGGGATTCCAGGGCCATTATCAGAGACCTCGATATTGAGCGAGTTACCCGCCAGATAGCCCCTAAAGTGAATGACACCACCCTCGGGAGTAAATTTGATGGCGTTATCCAAAAGATTAACCAACGCCTCGAACAGAAGAGAAACATCACCCGATAAAGCCGGAAGATCCGCTGAAATCTCAAGGAGCAGTGTTAGCCCCTGTTCCTGTGCCAACGGTTCGAAAAATTCGTGCGCCTGCGTTATTAGGGCCGCAGGTTGAAAAGATTCAAATCCTGACCTTCTCCTCGTATCTTCAAGTTCAGATATTCGCAGCAGCCCTTGGAAGCGCAACATGATGGATTCGCTTTCTTCCAGTGCCATGTTCAAGGTCTCTGCATGAGAGCTATCCAGGGGTAACTGCTGTAGCTGGTCAAGATGGGCACGCAGGCGAGTCAGGGGTGTACGCAGATCGTGCGCAATACCGTCACACGCCCCCTTAACCTCATGCATAAGCTGCTCTATATGCTCGAGCATGACGTTGACAGCATTGGCCAACATGTCGAGCTCATCGCGGCGTGGAGACAGCGGAAGTCGTTCGCCGAGATTGCCCGATACGATACTTTCAGTGCAGCTTTGGAGTCGCTGTACCCTGCGTAGGGGCCTTCGCCTCAGGAGCCACCAACCGATCAGCCCAGGGATAAGGGTAAGAGAAAACCCCCAAAATAATGCTTGCTCGATAATACCGCCGACTGCGGAGATAGAGCCCCCATCGCGCGACAGGATCAAAATTCGACCATCGTCACGATGCTGCATCAGTGCATGACTGCTTCGGGTTTGCTCTCGTGGCAATGCAATGCTCAATCCTCTCTCGAGATAATGTACCTGGCCGTCACCTGGCAGACTTGCTCGCAAACGAAGCAGGTCGCCGGCGATATGGGTGCCGTCAGCTTCAAATAAGCCGTAGGCGTCGATCCCCGACGTCGAATACACCTCACTAGCGGCCAACTCGTCTTTTAGGCTGGCATCATCAATTTTTTGGTAATAGTGGGCTCGCTGCATCAATGTCCGCTCGGCAACAGCTCCGAGATAGGTTGATATTTTCCAATAAAGCACACCTGTAAAAACGGCTCCCCAAGCGATAAAAAACAAGGCGTAGAGCCCAAGAAGGCGGCTATTGGAGGAACGCCAACGCTCATTCCTGGGAGGCAAGAACATAACCAGAACCGCGTATGGTTTGAATAACGGGTGAATTTCCACCCTCGATTTTTTTACGCAGGCGACCGATATGGACATCAATAATGTTCGTGCCTGGATCGAAGTGATATCCCCAAACTGCCTGGAAAAGCATGGTTCTAGTAACCAGCTGACCCGCGTTGCGCATGAAATAAGTGAGCAGTTTGAACTCGGTTGGGAGAAGTGGGATCTGCACGCCCTCGCGACTGAGTGACTGCTCAATAAGATCAATATGGAGGTTGCCGACGCTCAGTAGGCGCTCACTCACACCGGCAAGCGGGCGCCTCAGCAGCACCTCCACCCTGGCGATCATTTCAACCGTAGAGAACGGTTTGGTCAGGTAGTCGTCGCCCCCTGAACGAAGCCCTTTGACCCGCTCATCGACATCTGACAATGCGCTGATCATCAAGACTGGCGTCTGAATACCGAGGCTTCGCAGCGTACTGATTATCGTCAAACCATCAAAATCAGGCAGCATCCGGTCAAGTGTTATCACATCATGCCCGCCAGAAATGGCCGCTGATAATCCATCACGACCGTTCGCCGTCCATAGAACTTCGAATCCATGGGAGGTCAGCGTGTTAACAATAGCCTTGGCTGTAACCTCATCGTCCTCTATCACCAGCGCGCGATTCATTTTTACTCCACACAACGATTGCAAACCTAAAGCTCGAGCGAGCTCCAAGCGCCGTAGGCTTTAAAGATCAGTGCAGCCTAGGTAGGGTGCATCGGGCGGTAAACTAAATATTTCTTAACCATCCTTAATTTCGTCTTTGCTTGAAAGGTGCCTATTTTTTCGCGCCCCCACTGCTAAATCTCATCTCTACACTCGATTCAGGATATCCCGTCATGACGAAGACCTTATCGAGGCTCGCATTGGCTTGCTTGTTTCTATTTGCAGATGGCATTGAGGCACAGGATGCCACTCCCACCAAAACGCTTACCCTCTTTACGACAGGAGGCTTCATCGCGGCGATTCAATCCATAGCCCCCCTTTATGAAAAAACGACAGGAATCAGCCTGGTAATTAAAGAATCCCCGCCCACCGGCAATACGCCAACGGCAATCGAAAATCTGTTGGAGAGCGGTCAAAAAGCAGATGTTGTAATCATGGAGGACTGGGAGCTGCGAAAGCTTATAGATCAAGGCCATTTGCAAAAAACGAGTCGAATTGAGCTTGCCAAGTCGTTCATTGCCATGGCCGTCCGCAAAGGCGCTAAAAAGCCCGATATAAGCACCATGAAGAACTTCAAAAAGACGTTGCTCAACGCAAAGTCTCTGGCTCTATCGGATACGCCCAGCGGAACATACCTGTCACGTATTCTCTTCCCTCAAATGCACATCTCAGAAAGGTTGAGGATCAAGACCAAAACGATTTCCGCGAAGCCTGTCGCAGAAGCAGTAGCCCGTGGCGAAGCGGAGATAGGCTTCCAACAATTGAGTGAGCTGATGCACATTGAAGGCATCGATGTGATTGGGCTTATCCCCGATCAGGTTCAGAAAATGACAATGTACTCAGCGGCCATCACCACAGGCAGCGTGCAGCAAGAGGAGGCTGCCACGCTATTAAAGTTCCTCAGTTCAGAGGCCGCTAGGAGTGCCATGAAGCTAGGCGGATTAACACCTGTTCGATGAACCCTGCTAGGAGCTGTGTGCTCTCTATTGGGCCACCGCCAGGATTGTAGTTGCTTTATGGTCGGTTATTTGAGGAGGCGATTTCGTTTGCCGACTCAAGCTTAAGCCATCAAGTTCTTGAGGGCTTAACGTGGCCCCTCTGTCAGACAGAATCAAGGCAAGAACTAGAATGGTAAAGCCTACTAACACTGGGAATGAGCCCAACCAGAATTGGATGCGTCGGCGGCGCTGGTATGCGTCCATTTTTACTAGCCCCTGTCGGCGTTGGCGAGTATTTCTCGCTTACTTATACTTCTGTTGCTCAATGCAATTTCTACCATCGATTACTAATAAGCACCAGGCTCCCACTATATGATTTGACCTCCCTCAGGTCAGAAGCCGGAGAGCTTGCAAAGCAGCAAGGTGCCCCGGATAGAACCAGTAGCCCCATTGCCCGACCGGCCAGACCTTGAAGGTGAAAGTCTGACGAAGAAGCCAGAGCCCGATCAGGGGAGCCGCGAACGCGGAGCTCAAAGCCAACAATGAATAGATTTCCAAGTCCATCGCCCTGGTCACGATGCTGCTGCGGGTATTGCTCAACAGGCATAGAGCCGCTGGCAGCAACCAAAGAACACCGGGGCTCTTGATCGCTAACAAGACCGCCGATGGAAGGAGTGCTCCGTAGAAGCCATACATCAGTGGATCATCCAGCACGTAGGCAACTGCGGCGGCCATCAACGCCGTAGCGCCGCTCAACAAGGTGCGATATTGCAATCCCCACGCAATCAATAGCCCTAATGCCAGGGTAACCAACACGTTGAATGATCCCGAGGTGCTGATGTAGCGATAAGGCACTTCTGAAATGGCAGCAAACAACAGCATCAACGCAAGGTATCGACCATTCGTCGCCGTCAGCAATTCGCCCGGTTTGGAGCGCGCCACGTTGGCCGCAATGGCGACACAGAACAGCGGAAAAGACAGTCGTCCCAGAATAAACAGATTGCTCATCTCCGGCCACACCAAGCGCAAGTGATCGATAACCATGGTCAGCATCGCCAGCCACTTGATCAGATCCAGGCTAATGCTTCGGTTCTTGAGTGAAGGATGCGGGGTTGTATTAGCCGTCGTCATGTCCATCCCAATGTGACTGCGGTAAGCACGAGATAACGCACGCCCTTGGCCAGGGTGACGATCAGTAGGAAACTCCAAAATGGTTCGCGCATGACTCCGGCGACGACCGTCAGCGGATCGCCAATGATGGGCACCCAGCTCAGCAACAGTGACCAGCGCCCGCTGCGCATATAGGAGTGCTGGGCTTTTTCTAACTTGCTCTCGCTCAAGGGGAACCAGCGCTTGTGGCGGAATCGCTCAACAGAACGGCCCACAAACCAGTTCAGTGCGGAGCCAAGAACGTTGCCAAAAGTGGCGACCGCCAAGAGCGTAGATACGACGTACCGGTCGGAGAGCAACATTCCGACCAGCACGGCTTCAGACTGCATTGGCAATACCGTGGCGGCACCGAATGCCGCCAGGAATAGACCAACGTAGCTGGTGAGTTCAAACACGAAAGAGTCGCCTCAAGCGTTCAAGCCGATCCAGCCATGGAAGCCCACGTAGAGACCAACACCGATGATCAGGACACTGGAGAGGTAGGGCGCACGACGCGCAACGGTGCCGAACCACGGCCAACGGTTGGACGCCTGCTTGGCGCCAATCGCGGCTGCAGCACCGACGGTTACCAGTGTGAGTGCCAGACCAATGCTAAAACACAGGACTAGCACGCCACCCAAGGCGACCTCTTTGACCTGAAGACATAGCAACAGAACGGTGATAGCAGCCGGACAAGGAATCAAACCACCAGTCAGACCGAACATGATGATTTGGCCGGTGGTGACTTCGCGGTTAGTGAAGCGTTTACGGATATCGTTAGCATGAGCACGTTCGTGTGCATCCTGATAGCCGTCAATCGACAACTCCAGGCCTTCCAGTTCGGAATGCACATGGCCGTGATTATGCTCCTGGTAGTCCAAGTCATAATCATGGGAGTGCCCCGCGTGCCCAAGACTCAAGCGAGCACTGAACTCATGAGGCTCGGGGATATCGACTGCCGATTCCAGGAAGCCCTCGCGCTCGACGAAGGTGAACGACTGGGTGCTGCCGTCCGGACGGGTAGTCATCAGACGAACATCTGAGGCTGCCCAAGCGTGCCCGGTCAATGTCTTCATGCGCCAGTGCGGTGGCACACCGTCTTCGAAGATCGACAGCTCAACACGACCATGGCCAGTATCGATTCGGTGGGTTTCATCATGATGGCCGTGGTCATGCTCGCCATGGTGGTGATCATCACCTTGCTCGAACTTGAACATCTGCTCACCGCGCCATGTACGCCAAAGCATCCACAGCGCAATTACGATGATCAGGGCAGAGGATGCTAGCTGGAAGTATGGCTCAGTGGTTTGAGCGTCCAGGCCTTTGCCCAGATACATGCCGCCGATGGCGACCAGCCACACTACGGCGGTGTGCGATAGCGTTGCAGCCAGCCCCAGCAATACGGCCTGTTTTACCGAGCCACGGATGGCCACGATGAAAGCCGCCATCATGGTTTTTGAATGGCCCGGTTCAAGCCCATGTAAAGCACCGAGCAGAATGGCGCTCGGGAAGTACAGCCAGGCGTGCGAACCACCCTGTTGCAAGAGTTCAGCGAAGTTGGGCATATCAGACCTAAAGGTACTTGGTGATTTGTTTGAAAGCTTCCAGCGGTGCACGCTCTCCATTGCCCAGCGCCGAAACGGTGTCCTCAAGGCAGTGATCAATGTGATCTTGGATGAGCGTTCGTTTTGCCTGACATACGGCTTTCTCAACTGCATGCAACTGCTGAGCAATGTCCACGCACTCACGACCCTCTTCGATCATGGTGATGATGCCGCGTAAATGGCCGTCCGCTCGTTTGAGGCGCTTGATGATCGCCTCATGACTTTGGTGGGTGTGGGGATGGCTGTGTTCGTGTTCGTGCTCACTCATGACTTGAGCCTCAGGCCTCAATGAATTACGCTGGCATCGTATCCCCCCTAGGGGGATACGGTCAAACGAATCAAAGCCCTACAAAACGAGTTGAAACCCGAACACTATGTTCAGCAAAACACTGACAATGACGGTGGTAATCGCACTTGCTCTCGCCATGTTTGTGGCTTGGGCCGGGCACACCTATACGTTGTCGGTGACATCGAAACAGCCAGCCTGGGAGATTGCGCAAGACGCACATCACTCCCATGAGCAGCAGGCAGAGATGTCGAGCGCGAGCTACTCGGATCATTACCACTCGCCGTTGACCCCTGACCATCAGCACGAAACGCCACAGCTCACGTCCGCGTTGAGTTTGGCTGCACAGCCAAAGCTGTCCATACGAGTTGATGCGCGCAGATATTCCGTTCCTCGTCCGCCGATTTTCTTGATCGAGCGTCCGCCCCGTCCTTCGTTCGCATCCTGACCATGGCCGCACTGCGGCCTTTGATCCCTGCAACGTAGGATTGATCTATGCATTCGCACTCAATGAGTGGCGTTGTCGCATTCACTGCGCCATCGCACCGCCCACTACTGCTGTTGTTTTTACTTGTCGCTGCACTTTTCCTCGGGATGCCCGAGGCGATGGCTCATGCCGTCGCGGAAGGTGACAAGGGCTTCATCCAGGAAAGTTCCGGCGTCATGTTGCTGCCCTTCATCTACATGGGCGCCAAGCACATGATGACGGGGTACGACCACCTGCTGTTTCTGTTCGGGGTGATCTTCTTCCTCTACCGCCTGAAAGACGTGGGGCTCTACGTCACGCTATTCGCTGTAGGCCACTCGGTTACGCTGCTGCTGGGCGTGCTGACCGAGATCAGCATCAGCTCCTACATCATCGACGCCATCATTGGTTTCTCTGTGGTGTACAAGGCGCTCGATAACTTGGGTGCATTCCAGCGCTGGTTCGGCTTCCAACCCAACACCAAGGTGGCCACGCTAATCTTCGGCCTGCTCCATGGTTTCGGTCTAGCCACCAAGATTCAGGAGTACGAGATCTCGCCTGATGGCCTGATTCCCAACCTGATCGCCTTCAACGTCGGCGTCGAGATCGGCCAATTGCTGGCCCTCAGCGCGATTCTCATTCTGATGGGGTATTGGCGGCGCACCGGCAGTTTCTGGCGCCACGCCTATACCGCCAACGTCGCCATGATGAGTGCCGGTTTCCTGCTGATGGGTTACCAGCTGACTGGCCTATTTGTCTCTGCGTAAGGAATTCTGACCATGTTCAATACTCCGCTTCCAACTGTTAATGAATTGCCCAGCACTCGCAAACTGTTACGTTCGACTGTCATTGCAATACTGGTTGCTGCCGGTCTTCTGGTAACGGTCGTAATGCCTTCGGAATACGCCATTGATCCTACAGGTTTGGGTCGAGCACTCGGGCTGACCCAGATGGGCGAATTGAAGATCATCCTTGCCCAAGAGGCTTTGGCGGATACAGCGCCACCTCAACAAGCCCCTTCAGCTCCGGCTCCGGCGCAGCAGGTTGCGCAAGTCCAACCTGTTGCGAAACCCGTTGCTCCGCCAGTGGCGATACCTACCTCTGCTCTGAAGACCAATCAAATCACCGTCATGCTCAAGCCTGGTGAAGGGAAAGAAATCAAACTGGAAGTCCTGAAGGGCAGGACTGTCAGCTATGAATGGACAGCGGTTGGCGGGCCAGTGAACTACGAGACCCATGGCGAGCCCTACAACGCTAAAAAAGGCTATTTCCACAGTTATGGTAAAGGCAAACAAGTCAAAGATAACCAGGGAGAATTTACCGCGATTTTTGACGGTACTCATGGCTGGTTTTGGCGTAACCGCAGCAACAGTGACGTGACCATTTCACTGAAAGCCACCGGCGATTACTTGAGCGTCAAACAGTAATCCTATGCGGCGATGGCTGTTCTGCTGTCGAAAGGCAGCGTTCAGCCTAACCACGGAAATTTCTTTATCCATTTTTTGAAGAGTGCTCCCGTGAAAACTCAAACGACCCTGATCCGTTCGATGCTCCTGATCTGCTTCCTTGGCCTGATGGCGGCATGCGATGGTGGCGAAAAACTTCATACCGCCGAAAGTGCTGAACACGGCCACTCACACGAGTAAAACCCTGCAAAGATAAAGCTAAATTTGCGAGGTTATTGAAGGGCTGGCATTTGGATCGGCGTGGCCGGCACTTCTTGGGTTGTCCAATCCAGGGAGTTAAACCGGCCACGTTGAGCCAGAGGGACTACTCGTCGACGGATGCTAGACACTGATACTTACCGAAGGCTTCGATATCTATCGTAGCCATGCAACCGATACCGAGCGCTATGCTGTCATGGCGCAAACCCAACCCTTGACCGCCACCTATTGGCAGGCTTCAGGTTGGCAGAAACTGCCGGCGCGGCATATCGATCTGATGGACGAGACGAATGGGCACCTGATGTTCCAGTGAGCAGATGATCTGACCTGAGGAATTATTGACTCTTCAGCAACAGTAAGAGAAGAGCTGTTGAGGCAAGCAATGCCCCCACGACGAAGGTGCTGTCTGATCCGATGCTTTGCCATAGCCAGCCCGCAAGAACACTGGCGATCAGCATGCATACACCACTGACCAAATTGAAAATACCGAAGGCGGTGCCCTTAAGTTTTCCAGGCGCTTTATCGGCTACAAGCGAGGCAAGAATGCCTTGGCTGAATCCCATATGAAGCCCCCACAATGCAACGCCCAGCATCATCGTGATGGCAGAGCTGGACTGAGCAAGCACCAGATCCGCTAGGATGAGTAATCCCATCCCCACAACGAGCAGTTTCGTACGGCTGATACGATCAGATAGCCAACCGGCAGGGTAAGCAGACAAGGTATAGAAAAGTGCCATTACCACCATCACCAGTGGAGTCCAGGTGGCCGAAAAGCCTAACTGTTGGGCCCGTAATACCAGAAACGCTTCACTGAACCGGGCTAGTGTAAATACCCCGCCAATGACAACAACCCACCAGTACCCAGACGAGAAGTCGAGCAAGGCTCTCCAATGAATCGGAGAGCGAAATTTGTGTTCACTGGGGGCGTGTACGGGCTCTTTTACTCCTGTGACAATTAGAGTCACCGCTATTGCTGCAGGAATCACTGCAACCCACAGTACAAGCTGTATGTCTGCGAGCCACAACATCAGCAATATGGCCAGAGCGGGGCCAAGAACGGCTCCTACGGTATCCATCGATTGTCTTAACCCAAAGCAGGCGCCCCGGATCTCTGGTGGCGAAACATCTGCGACCAGTGCATCTCGCGGTGCGCCACGAATCCCTTTACCGATACGATCCAGAAAGCGAGCAGTGAAGACCACCTCAACCGAGTGAGCCAAAGGGAAAAGCGGCTTGGTCAGGGCGGCCAAACCATATCCAAGTAGCATTAGTCCTTTGCGTCGCCCTATAAAGTCGCTGATGGCGCCAGAGAATATTTTGACGAACATGGCGGTCGACTCGGCAATCCCCTCTATCACCCCTACAGTCAATGCACTCGCGCCCAACGTAGTGACTAAAAACACAGGCAGCAAACTGTGTACCAGCTCAGACGATAGATCCATGAACAGGCTAACAAAGCCCAACGCCCAGATCGTGCGCGGAATCCGAAGACGCTCAACATTTGTATTAGGACTATCGCTGCTCATATTTTCATCCTGTACTCGTCGGTGCCGCAGAGAGGTATGGAAAGGCAGCGCCCCTTCCACGTGACTATCTCACTCGCGTGGACTGCAGATAGTAGTAGGAAGAAATGGTGCCCAAGATATGGAGGTTACACGGGACACACCTAGGCATCTGCCTGTCAAAAAATTCATTTTGTGGGGATGAGCGTGAAATGCCCCTAGCTTCAGTATTAGCCCAAGCCAGAAAACATTCTGATGGCTAAACCTAAACACTGGAGATTTGCCATGAAAACCCTGAAAGCTCTTTTGATCGTAACCTTGATGAGTGCCTCTGTAGCTGCCATGGCAGAAGGCGGTGGCGATACAGTAACTGCAAAGATGGAGGCCGCAAGAGAGTCTGCGATGGCAACGTACCAGCAGTCTGAACACGCAACCGCCGTTGCCAGCAATCAGAAAGCGCCATCCAATGATGTCGAATGCACAAATTGATATTACGCAATACTCATCAAAGCATTTAGCAGACTGCGACTTGCTCGTGCGCTTTAACTGCCATGGGCCACAGCCAAAGAACCTGCTAAAAACAACCACTAAAAAAGCCACTTGCTCGCAGCATGCAGTAGGGGTTACCAGGTTAAAAGAATCAAAGATTTCAACTCGGATTGCGATGTGCATCGACAATCCGAGCAACGGGCGTGCAAAAATTACTTTTTGCATGATGATACTTAACGCATATAATTTATATGGGAGTTATAGCCAATCTAAATTGCGTGCCCCACATCCAAGACTCACGTGAAAAATATAGCCGGCGACAATTTTATTGAAATTAAAAAATCACAATAAATCTGCTCGTTAGCTCGCATTAAATCCTAATTCCAACAAGCTGAAAACTTCTTGCTGGATGGTTAATAAAATAAACCCTCAGGGCTGAATTTTACGCCAGAGACAACACGATTAATAAACTTAATCCTGATTATTATTTGACAGGATTTTTATATTTTGCCCCCTAAGCTGTACTCGTCCATACATCGAGCTATAGCTTGAACGTTGCACTCACAACCTATACTGGTCGTCTCTAATGATACATGTGAGTCCGGTGCGAACGGCGAGCTTTTAGACGCTGTAATTTATAGATTTAATCCGTTTTCAGGACCCCCCCCTATGAGCACCCCTATCAGTTTGAATAAGCTGCCAGAAATAACCTTGGCGTTCTGGGCGATGAAAATCTGCGCCACCACCCTCGGTGAGACTGCGGGTGATTTACTGTCGATGACGCTGAATGTGGGGTATGCGATCAGCTCAATGATCCTGATAAGCGCCTTCCTGATTACACTTGGTTTGCAGCTATTTTCGAAAAGTTATAATCCCGTGTTGTACTGGGTCGTTATTCTCTCCACCAGTACCGCAGGCACCACCATGTCGGACTTTATGGATCGTACCTTGGGCCTAGGCTATGCGTCCGGCTCTCTAATTCTGATCAGCCTGTTGATCACTATTTTTGCGGTCTGGCGCTTGAGCGAGAAAACGCTGTCGGTAAACAACATCCACACCACTAAGGGCGAGGTGTTCTATTGGGCGGCAATTCTGATTTCCAACACGCTGGGCACAGCGTTAGGCGACTACCTGGCAGATGACTCCGGACTGGGCTTCGCTGGAGGTGCATTGCTGATCGGGGCGGCGATTACCGCTGTGATGCTGGCCAAGTTCTACACGAGGATTTCCACAGTGCTGCTCTTCTGGTTGGCGTTTGTCCTGACCCGACCGTTCGGCGCGACACTCGGCGATTTTTTGACCAAGTCTCACGAAAAAGGCGGTCTGGATTTTGGCACCGTTGGTTCATCGTTAGTGTTGGCCAGTGTGTTGGTAGTGTTGGTGTCCTTCGCCGTCAAGGCACGCAGCGCTGAAGAAATGTATGGCTGAACGGCTTGTGGGGGAGTGCTACAAGGTCGAGTTGGTGCTTGGCAGCGTTTTGTGTGAGCCAAGTTTTCCGCGTACGGCGTTCATCGTCACTGTTGACTACGTTGTGTGGTCGCCCCAACCTTGAGATGTGCCTGGTCTAAAAATCGAAAATGCTCGATAGGGCATTTGATCTTAAGCCAATTAGGCGCTTTGAAAAACGCATCGAGGAATTTCCCGCTACCGTTGACCGCTTCAGAATGGTCGTGTGACCTATCGGGCACGATTGTCTCATCACCGGTACTCTATAGGCAGCCCCCGAATCATGGCGTCCCTGTCTCAACGCTCATTGAGTTCCTCACGGTGCATCCCCATGCTGCGTATCTCGCGGTATTTTCTTGGCTCTTTCCGAGTCAGTTCCGATCATCGGAGTCTTTGTTTCAGGCACTGCCATAATAATCGCGCTCAGTGCCTTTGTTGCTCTGCGCGTTGGTATTCGCCGCGACGTTGGGTGCTGACGTGGGGATGGTCTTTCGTTTTGGCTAGGGCATCGACACCCGCCCAAAAACTCTCGGTTTCTCGCCTTCGAGCCGCCACCCTGAACTGATTCAGAGCAGCAAGGCCTTTTTCGAGCGATACGAAGCCAAGAGCATATTTCTCGCGCGCTTCGTACCGGGCACTCACGCCTCCATATCGCTGCTCATATTTTCATCCTGTACTTGTTATTGGCGAAGAGAGGTCGGGAAAGGCAGGGCCACTTCTACATTCCTATCGTACTCGCCGAGAATGCAGATAGTGGTCTGAAGAAATGGCCTCCAGGATACGAAAGTCACACATAGCGCACCTCAGATATTTACCTGTCAGAAAATTCATTTTGCGGGGAAGAACGTGAAATACAGCCAGCTTTAGTATTAGCCCAAGCCAGCAAACATTCTGATGGCTGAACCTAAACACTGGAGATTTGCCATGAAAACCCTGAAAGCTCTTTTGATCGTAACCTTGATGAGTGCCTCTGTAGCTGCGATGGCAGAAGGCGGTGGCGATAAAGTAATGGCGCAGATGGAGGCCGCAAGAGCGTCTGCAATGACAACCTACCAAAAATCTGAACACGCAACCGCCGTTGCCAGCAATCAAAAAGCGGCGTCCAACGATGTCGCACGTTCGAATTGATAGGGCGTTCTACTCATCAAATTCATTAGCAGCCGACTACTCGATCATGCGCTTTAAGTGCCATGAAGTGCAGTCGGGAAAACTGCCGAAAGGACGCATAACCAGAGTCGCTTACTCGCCGTGTGGCAGTAGGACTAATCCTTTAAACAGTCAAAACGACCTGCTCGGGTTGCGGGGTACACCGACAATCCGAGTAATTGGTCGGCAGCACAAAAGCTGCTCTAATGATACGCAAGCATTTCACCACCCAGCTGCTTCGATTCAGGTTACTATCGAGCAGGAGCTTCAGATAAGTTTGTCGATACGTTGAGGCAATAGCCTGCGCCAGGAATGGTAGCAATTAGCGAAATTCCAAATCCATCATCTAACTTTCGACGTAGGCGATAAATATGTTTATCGATAACGTTGTCGTTTGGATCGAATTCATAGTCCCATGCACTCTCAAGTAGCATCAAGCGAGTAACAACCTCACCACAATGTTTCATGAGTTTTTCTAGAATCAAGGTTTCGCGGTGAGCAAGGGATATCGTTCGCCCCATCCATGTTACCTGCCGAGCTGCAGAGTCAAGGCACAGTTCGCCAATACACAAGGTACTCGCCTTACCAGGTTGTTGATCTCTAGGTCGCAATAACCCTTCCAGTCGCGCCAATACTTCAACAAAGGCATAGGGCTTCGCCAAGTAGTCGTCGCAACCCGCCTGAAGCCCCTCAACTCGCTGCTGGGTCGAGGCTAAGGCGCTGAGCATCAATACTGGCGTCTGCATCCCCTCCCTGCGTAACTCTCGAACCAACGACAAACCGTCCATACCAGGTAGGCATCGATCAACGATCAAAGCGTCATAGATACCCTCAAGCGCCATCGCGAGCCCGTCACGACCTTCTGCACTGGCATCGACGACATGTCCGCTCTCTCCGAGTCCTCGCACTAGGTATGAAGCGGTACGGGCATCATCCTCAATGACTAAAATACGCACTCAAACCTCGCAAAGACTTAAATAAATTTTTTTTCATCTTGTCGGAAGCTCAGTGTATAGACTGGCTTGGCACACTATGCCATCAAAGGGGTCGTTTGATTTACATCGGCCTATTAATTTCAAGCCAGGAGCTCAGCGCGACGCCTATGACCCACGTACTGGTTATCGAGGATGATCCTGTCACCTCGCGGGAGATCGAGGCAGCACTTCAAGACCATGGCTTTGACGTGACCCTTGTAAACAATGGTCGTGAAGGCTTGTTAGCAGCCATTAGCGATACCTTCGACATCATTGTTCTTGATCGCATGCTACCTGGAGCGCTTGACGGCCTAGGTATGCTTACCGCATTGCGTGCTTCCGGCATCACCACACCGGTTCTGATTCTCAGTGCGCTAAGCGCTTTAGATGAGCGGGTTCGAGGCCTTCGTGCAGGAGGCGATGACTATTTGACCAAGCCGTTCGAGTTCATTGAGCTGACTGCTCGACTAGATGCTCTGAATCGCCGAAGGGCACCTCCTTCCGCAGCAAATCGAGACAGTCGATTACGCATTGGGAATCTGGAAATTGACCTCCTACGACGCTCAGTGCGCCGAGGCGAAAGACAGATTGACTTATTGCCTCGTGAATACGCGTTACTAGAGTATCTCGCTCAACATGCCGGGCAAGTCGTCACGCGAACCATGCTCTTCGAGGCTGTCTGGAATTATAGTTATGACGACCGCACCAATGTGATAGATGTTCATATTGGTCGTCTGCGTCATAAGATTGATGGCGAGGGCGATTCTCCAATGCTCCAAACCATTCGGGGGGCTGGTTATGTCCTACGTTCGCCTGAGTGAGATTCCACGTACCATCAGCTTTCGAACAGCCCTTATGTTCCTGGCATTATTTGGGTGCTCGTTTTTCGCGTTATTTGGTTATATTTATTGGCAGACTACCGGATATCTGATCTCAGAGGTGGATACTGCACTGCATCGAGAGGTAGACCGCCAAAACGCCCAAGAGCCTGCGCTACGACGTACAGAAATACTTAAACATACGGAACAAGACCCCGAAGGGCGGCTCCCATATACGCTATTCGATTCTGCTGGTACAACGATTGCGGGGGCGCTATCAACCCTGCCTACGTTCAGTGCATACGATAAGCCTGCGGAATTTTTCTGGGATAAAGCTAACGGGCATGATCGGCCTATCCGCTACCTTGTTCACAAACTGGATGATGGAAGCACTCTTCTGATCGGCCAGGATATTCACGATATTCGTGAGTTTGACGAACTTTTGGTCAATGCTCTGGTTTCAGGAGGCTCACTACTTATAGTAGTTGGGCTACTAGGAGCGATTGCATTAGGCGTATCTGCTCGCCGCCGTTTAGACGTACTTAGCCGCTCCATAAAAATAATTGTGGAGGGTGATCTCAGTGGGCGTTTACCTACACGGGGAAATAACGACGATATTGATCGTATTGCCGGCGTGGTAAACGGCATGCTAGATGCACTTGAACGGCTGATGAGTGAAGTCAAAGGTGTATGCGATGATATTGCTCATGACTTGCGAACACCGCTGACTCGATTGATCGCTGGATTAGAACGTGCACAGCGGCGTAGCTTGACGCAAAAAGAGTACGCCAGCGCCATCGACACAGCCATTGAGGATGCTAAGGGTCTAATGCAAACCTTCCGGGCACTGCTGCGCATTTCAGAAATAGAAGGCAGTGCTAGACGCAGTAATTTTACCCTTGTTGGTTTCAATCAAATCTGCGCTGATGCAGTTGAGCTCTTTGAGCCTCTCGCTGATGAACGTGGTATGAATCTAGAGTTCAAGCCATGCGAGGGAGTCGACACAGTAATGGGGGATTCGCAGTTACTGTTTGATGCGGTTTGCAACCTCATCGATAACGCCATCAAGTTTTCACCGGACGGAAGTGACGTCGAAGTAACAGTCTCGGCAGATTCTAACAACTGTGGAATCAGTATCCGTGACCATGGGCCCGGAATACCGGAGGAGGAACGGGAAGCGGTTTTCCGTAGACTTTATCGCTCAGAGTCCAGCCGTCATACGCCAGGCAATGGCCTGGGCTTAAGTATGGTTTCAGCTGTAGCACGTTTACATGACATGTCCCTACAGGTGCACGATGCCCGGCCTGGATGCCGGGTGGACTTGATAGGTAAAGCACAAAACGCTTGAGACCCTGTATCCATATCTAAAGCTTTCGTCACTCGGCGAGCAACCCATTCGATTGCTTGCCTGTCTCTTGGCTCAACTGATATCCCTGTATTTGGATCGTCCGCTATGCACGTCAGCAGGTCTTTGACCTGCTTTCGTTTCAGAGTTACATCCTGAATTTTTTTGCCTACCAGTAGGATGCGACGATTGTTGGGGTATCAACCACCTCTCATAGCGACAAACCTGTCAAAAAATTCATCTGCAAGGGAACTGAACTATAAGCTCCCAGGCGCAGAATAAATAAAGAATAAATCCCCTAAAGCAAACAGCTAGGCATTGAGTTCTCCATAGGTAAAAAATTCTGCAATAAGAGGCATTGTCTTTTTATGGCAGTTTAATTGCGCGCATCCAATGTAAAAGTCTCAGAATTGGACGAGCATACTTTTTCGATGGGGGGGGGTAGCCGGGCGGCTTCGCTGGTTGTTGCCTGCTATAACAAAGACAATCAAATTCGAGAGTTAATTGGCTATGAAAGATCACCACCCAGAAAAGGCAATCTACAGCATCGCTTTGGTTAACTACAAGTCGCTTGAGCTGACCAAGAAATGCCTCCAGCTCCTGCAAGATACCGTGAAAGAAAAAGGTATTTCTGTTTATGTGGTGGACAACGACTCCAGAGATTCAAGCACAGAGTATCTTCGAACTTTAAGTTGGATCAACTTGATTGAGCGAAAACCAGAGCATCCTGAGGCTGGAAATATTGCTCATGGCCGAGCTCTTGATCTCGCTTTAGGTTTCGTGGAAACGGAATATGTATTTCTTTTGCATACCGACACTTTCATTTATGACCTTGAAGTTTTTAACATGATGCTCGCGCAATGCGCCGAACAACAAGACGTAGCAGCCGTTGGATGCTTGGAGCAGCTGAATAGAGGCTTTTTTCGCTCGGCCTGGAGAATATCATCACGATTTTTTAAACATTACACCAGGCGTAGTCTTAAAGCGCTTGGAATAAAATCGAGGGAACCGAAACCATATATAGAAAAACACCTAAAAAGCTTTTGCACCCTGTGGGATGTAAGATTGATCAAAAAGCACGGCTTGCATTTTCAAATGGATGAACGCAATCCAGGCTATGAGCTTCAGGACAGGATGACCGAGTTGGATTATAAAATTAGATTTATATCGCCTCGGAAAATGTTTCGCTATCTAGACCATATTCAAAGTGGAACGATTTCCTCACTAGGCGGCTACACCAGAAACCACAGAAGAGTCAGGATGTATAACCAGATTACACAGGGTTTAAAACGTTAAAAGGCGGCAACGGATCTGTATTCGCTCAACCTCAGAAAAATTCCGCTATCTAACTTCGCCTTTACATAAGCTCAGCGCATATAAAAAGAGGCTGTGCTTCACCATTGGTGACACTCTCCATAGCCAGAAGTTGGCCTCTCTTCTGGGCAAGCCATCTACCCAGAAGATTTGTGGTAGCCCTTCGATTACTACGCGGGGGCTATTCGACGAGTAGGTAATCAGGCGGTATTTAATAGAAGGGTCATGCGGACTGAAGTTAATACGATCAACGGTAGCCAAGAAATATCTCTGTAAGAAAAAGCGTCACGTAGGTAGCCAAGACACCCTACCCAACCCCGACAGCTCTCACCGATGCCCTTGGAGGTAAGGAGGAGAAGTGGACGCGCGCTGCCGATGCCTAGCGAGTTGCACCCCAGCAGGCTTTGCAGTAGGTCATAGTCGTTGACACCTGGGTGCCAGCGGCGTTTATCCAGCTCCGGCGAATCGCTTCGGCATGGCGCACCAACCAGGCTTCTTCCAGCGAATAGCTCAGGTTGTAGGGCACAATCACCAGCTGTCTGGACCTCACCAGCTCACGGCGCAGGTGGCGGATCAACACATCAAAATGGTCAGAACGTTACAGGCTGATGCCAGGGTCCATCAAGCGGGATTTCAAGCTGTGGTAGTCGGTCGTGCGGTCGTTGATATAGCCCTGCGCCATGCCTCGCATCCCTGAATGCAATGAAGATGGCTTCGGAATATATGCAAGCGAATACGCCTCAGACACCAGCTCGGAGGGTTTGAATTACATTTGGGAAGTTGCCTACAGCCAAGAGAATAAGCGCAGACAGAACAGCTTCCTCCCATAGTTCTAACAGCGTCGCCTGATAAGGCTAATTACATTTGTTAACCGTTTATTTGACATTTTTTTCTCTTTCACGGCTCTACATTCGCCGCGCTTCAACATGCAAATGATTCCTATTGATCCAGTCTCAATCGACAACCCACGGGCTTCCCGTGTATCCATAAAAAAACGGAGCATTCAACGTATGGCTTCCCGTCTACCATCTTTCCTCACTAAAGCCCTTATCGCCACCGCATTGTTCGGCGCCGGGCAGGTGTATGCCGCCGACACGGCCGGCATCGTGGTGTACAACGCCCAGCACGAAAGTCTGACCAAGGCTTGGGTTGAGGGCTTCACCCAGGAAACCGGGATTCCAGTCACCATCCGTAACGGCGACGACACCGAGATGGGCAACCAGATCGTGCAGGAAGGCGCCGCCTCCCCGGCCGATGTGTTCCTCACCGAAAACTCCCCGGCCATGGTGCTGGTAGACAATGCCGGGCTGTTCGCGCCGGTCGCGCCGGCCACCCTGCAACAGGTGGACGCCGCCTACCGCCCGACCCAAGGCAAGTGGCTGGGCATTGCCGCACGCTCCACGGTGTTTGTGTACAACCCGTCCAAACTCAAAGAGGCCGACCTGCCGAAATCCCTGATGGACCTGGCCTCGGCCAACTGGAAAGGCCGCTGGGCCGCCTCACCGGCCGGTGCCGACTTCCAGGCCATCGTCGCCGCGGTGCTGGAACTCAAGGGTGAAGCCGCCACCCTCGACTGGCTCAAGGCGATGAAAGCCAATGCGACCATCTACCGTGGCAACAGCGCCGTTCTCAAGGCCGTCAACGCCGGCCAAGTCGACAGCGGCGTGATCTATCACTACTACAGCTTCGTCGACCAGTCCAAGACCGGCGAAAACAGCAAGAACACCCAACTGCACTATTTCAAGCACCAGGACCCTGGCGCGTTTGTGAGCATCTCCGGCGCCGGGGTATTGGCTTCCAGCAAACATAAAGAAGAAGCCCAGGCGTTCTTGAAATGGATCACCGGCAAAGACGGCCAGGCCATCCTCAAGGACGGCAATTCGTTCGAATACGCCGTGGGCCAGGGCGCGCAATCCAACCCCAAGCTGACCCCGCTGGCACAGCTGGACGCGCCGAAAGTCGACGCCTCCAAGCTCAACAGCAAAAAAGCGGTGGAGTTGATGACCCAGGCCGGGCTGCTCTGATTGTTGCCTGAGGCTGCGGCCCAAGCGCTGACGGCGCCCGCGCAACGCCGCGTTCACGGCCTGTTCAAAGGCCGTGAGGGCAGGTGGGTTACGAGTTTGTCGGTGCTGGTGTCGCTGCTGGCACTGCTGCCGATTGCGTTTGTGATCGGCGTGTCCTGGCAAATCGGCTGGGCGCAGATCGAAGCGTTGGTGTGGCGCGCGCGTGTGGGTGAACTGTTGGTCAACACCGTTCTGCTGGTGGTGATCACCCTGCCACTGTGCATCCTGCTGGGCACTGCGCTGGCGTGGCTGACCGAGCGTACCGACCTGCCGGGGCGGCGGCTGTGGTCGCTGTTGGCAGTCGCGCCGCTGGCGGTGCCGGCATTTGTGCATAGTTACGCGTGGGTGAGCCTGGTGCCTTCGATGCACGGCTTGCCGGCCGGCGTACTGGTGTCGGTGATTGCCTATTTCCCGTTTCTGTACATGCCGGTGGCGGCGACCTTGCGTCGGCTCGACCCTGCGATTGAAGACGTAGCCGAGTCCCTGGGCCTCAAGCCGTGGGCGGTTTTTTTTCGCGTGGTGCTGCCGCAGTTGCGCCTGGCGATCTGCGGCGGCGCACTGCTGGTGGGCCTGCATTTACTCGCCGAATACGGCTTGTACGCGATGATTCGTTTCGATACGTTCACCACCGCGATTTTCGATCAGTTCAAATCCACCTTTAACGGCCCTGCCGCCAATATGCTTGCGGCGGTGCTGGCGCTGTGTTGCCTGGCGATGCTCACCGCTGAGTCCGCCGCACGCGGCCACGCCCGCTATGCGCGGGTCGGCTCCGGCAGCGCCCGCGAGCAGCGCATCGTGCGCCTGAGCCCGCGCACCATCCCGCTCGCCCTGGGCCTGCAAAGCCTCACCTGCGCGCTGGCCCTTGGCGTTCCGCTGGTGACCCTGAGCCAATGGTTGATCGCTGGCGGCCGCGAGGTCTGGCGCTTCAACGAATTGCTGCCGGCGCTGGAGCAAACCCTATTGCTGGGGGTGGCCGGCGCGGTGTTGACCACCTGCGCGGCAGTGCCGATTGCGTGGCTGTCGATCCGTGCGCCGGGGCGCTTGCGGCGCATTCTGGAGGGTTGCAACTACATCACCAGTTCGTTGCCGGGCATCGTGGTGGCGCTGGCCTTGGTCACGGTGACCATCCACTTCGCCCGGCCAATCTACCAAACCACTATTACCGTGCTGCTCGCCTACCTGTTGATTTTCCTGCCACGGGCCCTAGTGAGCCTGCGCGCAGGCATCGCCCAGGCGCCGGTGGAGCTGGAAAACATGGCCCGCAGCCTCGGCCGCTCGCCGGGCCGAGCCCTGTGGCAGATCACCCTGCGCCTGGCCGCACCCGCCGCGGCTGCCGGGGCGGCGCTGGTGTTCCTGGCTATCGCCAACGAACTGACTGCCACCTTGCTGCTCGCACCCAATGGCACGCGCACCCTGGCCACCGGCTTCTGGGCGATGACCAGCGAGATAGACTACGCTGCCGCCGCGCCTTACGCGCTAATCCTGATCCTGATGTCACTGCCGTTGACCGGCCTCCTCTACCACCAATCCAAACGCACGGCAGGCCGATGAACGCCCTTGAACTCCACGCCCTCTGCAAATCCTTCGGCAGCCAGCGCGCCTTGGCCGACGTCAGCCTGTCGGTGCCCACCGGCGGGCGCACGGTGATCGTCGGGCCCTCCGGCTCCGGCAAGACCACCTTGTTGCGCATGATCGCCGGGTTTGAATTCCCCGACAGCGGCAGCCTCACACTCAACGGCCAGGTCCTGGTGGACACCACCCACGCCGTGCCGGCCCATCAGCGCCAGATCGGCTATGTGCCGCAGGATGGCGCACTGTTCCCGCACATGACGGTGGCCGACAACATCGGCTTTGGCCTGACGGCCAAGGGCGAGGCGCACCACAGCCGTATCGCCGAGCTGATGGACAGCGTGGCCCTCGACGCCAATATGGCGCGGCGCTGGCCCCATGAACTGTCTGGCGGCCAGCAACAACGGGTGGCACTCGCCCGGGCCTTGGCCCAGCAGCCAAGGCTGATGTTGCTGGATGAGCCGTTTTCCGCGCTGGACACCGGCCTGCGCTCGGCGATGCGCAAGATGGTTGCGCGGCTGCTGAGCGATGCCGGCATCACCACTGTTCTGGTGACCCATGATCAGGCGGAAGCACTGTCGTTTGCCGACCAATTGGCGGTGATGCGCCAGGGCCGCCTGGTGCAGTCGGGCCCCCCTATGGAGATGTACCAGTACCCGGCCGATGAGCAGACCGCGCTATTTCTCGGAGATGCGGTGGTGCTGCCCGCGCGTATCCAGGCCGGCTGGGCCGACTGCGACCTGGGGCGGATCCAGACCAACAGCCCGCTGAGCCACGACACGGCGCGGATCATGCTGCGCCCTGAGCAGGTGCACCTCAGTGCCACCGGTTGCCCTGGCGTGGTGACCGAGCGCGAGTTCGGCGGCAACACCTGCACGCTGACCGTGGCGTTGCACGCTGACCCGAGCCATACGATCCTGGTGCGCAGCGCCGGCCTGCTGGCGCCACTGGCCGGCAGCGCGGTGCACCTGTCGACCACGGGCACCGCCCACGTGCTGTTTGGATAAAAAACCCGGCCCTCAGTCTCAGCTAAGTCTCGTGCCGTACATTCTCCCTTGCGCCAACCGCCGCGCGGTCAAGGAGAGGTAATCCCGATGAATGCCACAGCAGCCCGTTGGCTGAACAAAGTACCCGAGGTGACACTGTCATTCTGGGTGATCAAGATACTGTCCACCACCGTGGGCGAAACCGGAGCGGATTACCTCGCCGTGGATGCCGGCTTCGGCGCCGGCCCCACCAGCCTCGGCATGGCCGCACTGCTGGGGCTCGCGCTGTTCGGACAGCTGCGCACCAAGGCCTACACGCCGTGGATCTACTGGCTGACCGTGGTGCTGGTGAGCATCGTCGGCACACAGATCACCGATATCCTCACCGATAAACTCGACGTCAGCCTGTATGCCAGCACAGCGATTTTCTCGGTGCTGCTCGCGCTCAATTTCATGCTCTGGTACCGCACCGAGCGCAGCCTGTCCATCCGCGACATCGTCACCCCACGGCGCGAATGGTTCTATTGGACCACGGTGCTCTGCACCTTCGCCCTGGGCACTGCCGCCGGCGACCTGGCCACCGAAGCACTGGGCCTGGGTTTCACCTTCGGCGCCGTGATTTTCGCAGGCCTGATCGGCGTTGCCCTGCTGGCCTGGCGCCTGGGCGTCAACAGCGTGCTGACCTTCTGGGTCGCCTACATCCTCACCCGCCCCTTCGGTGCTTCGCTGGGCGACCTGCTCACCCAGGCCAAGACTTATGGTGGCCTGGGCATGGGCGCCAGCTGGACCAGCGCGCTGTTCCTGTTCGTCATCGTTCTGCTGGTGGCCGTGGCTCAATTCAGCATCGGCAACCGCAAACCCCTTACTCATTGAACCCAAGGACATCTCTATGCTTAACCTCAGAGACATGATTCGCCACGTCGCGATTCTTTCCGCCATCGGCCTGCTGAGCATCGTCACTGGCTGTTCGAAACCTGCCGATAAACCTAAGGACGCAACCAGTGCCGGCTCAAGCAGCAGCCAGCGCCAATCCTCGAAACTAGGGGACCTGTCAGAGTTCCGCAACATTGCCGCAGACGTGTCGGCCCTGGTCTCCAAGCACGACCTGGCCGGCGCCAAAGCCCGCATAAAGGACCTGGAAAGCAGCTGGGACAGCGCCGAAGCCGGGATCAAACCGCGTGCAGCCAGTGACTGGCACGTGCTAGATAAAGCCATCGACCACGCGCTCTCGGCATTGCGTGATACCAGCCCGAACCAGGCCGACTGCCAGGCCGCAATGGACGACCTGCTCAAGGGCTTCGATTCGATGAAAGGCTGACAACATGCTTCACTACACACGCGGCGACTTCCTCGCCGCGTTTGCGTTGGTGCTGGAGAGCAAGATGCGGATTCTACTGGTCGAAGACGACCCCATGATTGGCGACGCCATCCAGAGCGCGCTCAGCGATGCGAGCTATGCCGCCGACTGGGTTAAAAACGGCCTCACGGGCCTGGCCGCCCTCGACACCCACGTCTACGATCTGGTGCTGCTTGATCTGGGCCTGCCCGGCAAGGACGGCCTCGACGTGCTGGACTGCATCCGCGCGCGCAACAACCCCGTGCCCCTGCTGATCATCACCGCCCGCGACAACCTCGACGACCGCCTGCGCGGCCTGGACAGTGGCGCCGACGATTACCTGCTCAAACCCTTCGACATCGCCGAACTGCTGGCACGCATTCGCGCCGTGCTACGCCGCAAGGGTGGCGCCGCCCAGTCGGTGCTGGGCAATGGCGTGGTGACCTTGGACCTGCTGAGCAAACACGCGAACACCGACGAACAGCGCGAGGTGGCGTTGTCCAGCCGCGAATTTGCCCTGCTGCAAGCGTTGCTTATCCGCCCGGGGGCGATCCTTTCGCGCAGTGAGTTGGAAGACCGCCTGTATGGCTGGGGTAATGAAGTGGAGAGCAACGCCATCGAGTTCCTGATTCACGCCTTGCGGCGCAAGTTGGGCACCCACGTGATCAAGAATGTCAGGGGCATGGGATGGATGGTTTCAAAAAGCGTTTGAGTGAGTCGGTGCAACTGCGACTGTCGGTGACCCTGTGCCTGGCGATCCTGCTGGTGGCGTTGGCGGCCAGCGTGTTTGCGTTTGTCTCGGCGTTTGAAGAAACTCACGAACAACAGGACGCCACCTTGCGCCAGGTGGCGATGCTGTTCGACCGCCAGCAGATGACCCTGCAATACCCACAAGGCCCGGCGCTGGCCGGCGACGACGAAGAAACCCGGGTGATCATCCAGCGCCTGAGCGACAGCCCGCACGCCACAGGAACCACCGATGAAGCTCTGCCGATGCCCTTTCCCGTCAACCTGGCGGATGGCTTGTCCACGGTTCAGGTGGCCGGTGAAGCCTTTCGCGTGCTGGTGCACACCACCACCGGTGGCGAGCGCATCGCCGTGACCCAGGAGTCCGACGCCCGCGACAAGGACGCCCGTGAAGCCGCCTGGCGCAGTTTGTTGCCGTTCCTGATTCTTTTCCCCGTGCTGTTACTGGTAGTCGGCGACCTGGTGCGCAAGCTGTTTCGCCCGATTGGTGTGCTGGCGGCCGAGATCGACCAACGCGCCGAGCAAGAATTGCATCCCATCGAGGAACAGCACCTGCCCACCGAAGTGCGCCCGTTTGTGGTGGCGATCAATCGCCTGCTGGCGCGCGTCGCACAGTCCATGGACATCCAGCGGCGGTTTGTCGCCGATGCCGCCCACGAGTTGCGCTCACCCATGACGGCCTTGGCGTTGCAGGCAGACCGGCTGGCCGCCACCGATATGTCGCCCATGAGCCGCGAACGTTTTGTGCCGCTGTTCCGGGGCATCGCGCGTGGGCGCCAGCTGATTGACCAACTGCTGTGTCTGGCGGCAGCACAGTCAACCTCGGAACGAGAACACACCCGCCTATCGGTGCATGCTGTGTATCGCCAGGTCCTTGAAGACCTGTTGCCGCTGGCCGAACGCAAGCAACTCGATATAGGCGTGGACGGCGCTCAGGACGTGCACGTGACCTTCAACGCGATGGACCTGTTCACCCTGGTGAAAAACCTGGTGGACAACGCCATTCGCTATACCCCGGAGGGCGGGCGCATAGACCTCTCGGTGACCCAGACCCCAGGCGGAGTACTGCTGCACATCAAGGACTCCGGCCCCGGCATTGCCACAGAGGAACAGGCGCGGGTGTTCGACCCATTCTACCGCAGCCTGGGCACCGACGAGGCCGGCTCCGGGCTGGGTCTGTCGATCGTCAAGGCGATTGCCGAGCGCAGCGGCGCACGGGTGCAGTTGTCGTTCAGTGATACCCAAGCGCAGCGTGGCCTGTGCGTGACGGTTTGGCTGCAAGCGCTGTAAGCACCTGCGCCGAACAAAGACAATCACCACCTTTTTTGACCTTTTTTGCCAACATCCGCCCTAGATTGGCCTTATCAGCCCTATAGACGCCCGACAATGAAACCCTCTGACGCCACGGACGACGCGCTCCTCACCCAAGCCCCTGTACTGGCATGCCAGTGTGGGGGCTTGATTACCGACAAACCTTAAAAAAGGCCCCCCACACCTGGTTCAGGTGTATGGGCCTTTTGAACATAAGCGGCGTATTGGAAGAGAGTTACGTAGGCGTTTACGACGTGAAGGGCGCTTTGGTGCGTTTCTCCGACTTTGGCTCACAAGCATATTTAAAAATTGCGGTAGCTCGAGGACGCTATTGGGAGTCAACTGAGATACCTCTCGATGATCAGCGCGATGAATACGATCCAAGCAACCGCCAACATACTAGTAATCGCAACCCATTGCCCGCCCATTAGGTCCGTTCCGTTTATGCTTATCTATTCAGTCGAGAATATCCAGTTACCTAGTTATGTGTCTGTAGGAAAACTCCCATAAAACCATGGGCGATTCGTTTAGTCTCCATTTAGGCTGCAGGATATGATCCTCCCCAAGAAGACCTGCCGCTTTCGAACGGGGAATTATCAATATCGGCTCGAGGGCATTGGGTATCAATGTTCACTGTCAAGTATATGACTGCCAAACAGGGATCCATCGGCTCGATCGCATTCCTTGATCGCCAGATCTTTTAGAGCCTAATGATCATGGCCCCCTGAAGAAAATCGCTAAAAAAATCAGCGGGATTCGTCAGCATAAATTACTCTGATAGACAACCTGTGAATGCTGGCAAGGAGAGCCCGATGAAAAAGAAAAAGTCCGCGGATAACACTGATGCGCTCATAATCAACATAAACGACGGCTTCGAGCTCAGCTTTTGGGCCGTGAAGTTCGGGGTCACTAAAGATGAGATCCGAGCAGCCGTCCGCCAGGTGGGGAATTCACTTACGGCAGTGAAGCGCCATTTCACTCTCTCCCAGCACGCCTGACCACTCAAGACTTCGCTTAATAGACGTCAATGCTTCGGCTTCATTCGTGCATTAGCAATGCCGCTCACTAGCCCGGTGAGAGCTCTGCGCTTCCAAGACGACAGACGGTTGAACGCTGCAGGAAACTCAGCGTTTCAGCACAGTGTGAGTTATCACCCTATCAGTAACAGCGGCAAACCTCCAACGTTGATCTGACCCAATCACCAGGTGCAAAACGGCCTTTACTATCTTGGATAACGGTCAATGCATAAACCAGGGCAGGGATAAGCCCTCTATCGGTGATGGCTGTTCGTTCGTCGGTGTCCACTACCAACCTGAATGGCGATTCACCAAGCAAAGGAAAAATTCGCAGACTCAAGCTAGAACGAAGCATCACAGGGAAGTGGTGCCTGCGAAATCGATTCAAACCTGCCTCCTTATCCTGCATCAATTGCAGGTGGGACTGGTCCGAATATCTCCTATATTCACTATCTCGGAGTAATGGCATCCGCGATGTGGTGTCTCTTAACACCGGTAATCAGCGCTAACCGGTCATAGGACAGCATAGCGATGCCACCTCGATTTTAGTCCCTGTACGCAAGTAAGGCTAAGTACACCTTTAATGCCGACAATGACGCTCTGCTGAAGTTGAACTCAGTAAGCATGAGAATTTTCGCTCCAGACGAGCCATCGTAGAGCCAGCGTTTCGGGATCTTCGCCCAGCTTTTACTTTCAAGCCAGCCGCAAATCAGGATGCTCGACCCCTTCCTGAGGGCCTGTGCTTTTCGCTGAATAAGCCCCTCTACTTCTAGTCGCGTCAACGCCTTCGCAACAGTTGGCCGAGACAAGCCAGTGAGCCGAATCAGCTCCTCATAAGTCACCTTCGCATTTCCAGTTATGAAATCTGCTCGACAGCACAGCGCTAGGTAAAGCTTGAGCGAGGAAATGCATGCGTTTCTTGCGGACTTATCCTCCTTCAACCACATCGACTTTACCGAATAGGACTCATCCGCAAAGTTGACTAGCTCGCCTGCACGTATCCAATCGACAGGCATTTTGGCCCATTCAGACACAGGACGACCCATTTCGACTTCGCTCATTTCGACCTCCACGCATGCATCAGCAAACCAGCACTCAGAAGCAAGATACAGCACAACGCTAGCTTCAACGGATCAGCCGAAAGCGCTCTATCAATCACAAACAGGACGGAATTCATTGCCTGGAACCTCAAAAAAAATGGCTACAGGAGAAACGTTATCGCCAAGCGCAGCTGCTATCTAAATAGAGGCGCCCATCAGAATCGTCATAACTATCTGTTAAATATGAAGATACTGGCAAAATTATTAGTTAATTTTAGATAGGCTTGAGACGCGGATTTTTGCCTGTTTTTTGATCAATTTGAACTCAAGTTTAAATTGCAATGCGCTCCAGCACGTCCTATCGAACGAGAACATGTGCAGTGAAACCAGCTGACTTATGAGCACTCATTGTTGCAACGGCTCAACATAGGCTAAGTGCTATATCGAGATCTGTACGAAGCCTTCGACCGAACCCCATCAATACATAAATCGTATTCTTCGTCTCAAACAGACACCCATGAGTGAAAGAAACCGCCAAAGTTGTTCGAATCCAATCGCCAGTTGGGAAGCGGCCTTTGCTATCTTGGATAACGGTCAAAGCGTAAACCAGAGCAGGGATTAACCCTCTATCGGTGATGGCTTTTCTCTGACGTGTTGTAACTTCGATGTCCAATATTGCCCAATCAGCAACAAGACAGTAGGCACGGGAAGGGAAGTGCAGATTGGCCAGGGCCACAGCGTCCGGGTTGGCGAGTTGGCACCCGCTTGTTTTCTCCCCTGCAGAAAGCAGTGAGGTAAACCCTGCCAAATTCATTCGTTCCTCCGGCCAATCAAAAAACCGATTCGAATGAGAAGCATCCTTCAGCATAGCTCCCGGCGAATCGCCTGGTACCGATGGCGACGAATAGCAGCTAGATGATCCCACATCTCGTTCCTCTACTCTCCCTTTATCTCACTGAACGGGATGATTTCTATTGGCGGCTCCACCGCACAAAGTGTTTTGCGCCAATACCCCACGCTATGCCATTGGCCGTGCTTGAACCCTACCTCGGGGTAGGTGCCGATTTGGGTGAGCCCGAGCGCTTCATGGATGCCTATGCTTCCCGCGTTGGGTAAGGCGATGCCGGCATAGGCTGCATGAAACCCCTGTTTCTCTAGGACTGGTAGAAGCTGCTGATAAAGGGCACGACCAACCCCTTTTCGGTGCACTGACGGGTCGACATACACGGTGACATCCACCGACCAACGATAGGCTTCCCTGGCTCGATGCTGGCTGGCATAAGCGTATCCAACGACCTTGCCGTCCATCTCTGCTACCAGATAGGGATACGTTGGCAGTGTTGCGGCTATTCGTGCTGCCATCTCATCGACAGTCGGTGGCGTCAGCTCAAACGAGATGACCGTGTCCAAAACCATCGGCGCATAGATAGCCTGGATGTCAGAGGCATCAGCGGGTGTAGCAACCCTCACTTTATAATTCATGTCTTTCCTTGACCGTCAGGACTACTTGGTAGACCGTTACTCCGAACGCAAAGAGTCGGCTGAAGAGCTGTCGAAACGAGTGAATCAGCGCTCCATCTGAAGATAGGTTAGAAAAATATTCAGCAATTCCGTGGGCACCCGAGTTAACGGAGCGCGCCGCCTTAACAATGCCAGCTGCGATCGCGTACTCGCTTGGGTTGATTCTACTCGGCTGCGGCTGGATTAAAATGACATGCCTTCAGACACCTGAATCAGCATTTCTTCGACTAGATGTGTGCCGTGAGATGTAGTGACCATCGCCGATGGGCTTTCTCCCAAAAAACGGGCTTTGGGTTTCGAAAGCCATTGTTTGGCCTTCCCTTTGTCACCGAAGATCACCTCGGCCATGGCGGTAATGTGTCCAAACCGGAACAGGTGGTCACTCTCATGCAACGTTAAAAGCTGATTGGCTGCCAATTTTGTTTTGAGCGCTTTTGGGTGAATTATTCTGTCGCGTTCTTCGTCGCTTAGGGTTCCATCATCACAAAGCACCTTGATCAGGCTGGCCGAGAAGCCAGCTACAATCATGTCGTGAATGTCCAGATCCGAAGCATTGACGGAGATATGAAGAAGCGCCTCCAGACGCGTGCGGTAAGCATGATAGGCATCCTGACGCAGGACGCCAGCAAACATGGGCCGCACTGATGCTGCGTTGTCCATGGGCGTCAGCACTAATGTGCCATTCGCTACCGTTAGCTCCAGGTCGTCCCCAACACCTAACCCCATTTGGTCAAGCAACTCTGGAGGTAGGTCAATGATGATGTCGCCAGTACCGTCCTCAGTATTCTGGCACTTGACTATCCAACGCTCGCTCATGATTGTCCGGCCCTCATCCGCGATTAGAGAATGACACACATCATTATGCTCGGGCGCAGAGCTGACCAAAGGAACGTGCACTCCTCCGGTAGACATGCACTGCCGCTGCTCGAACGCCGGATAGCGAGTGCAACAGCAAAAAATGGGGCAATGGCTTTGCCGCCTTTCCACCGTCACATGGTTACGAGCTTGAGCGTGATCTGGCAACTACACGAAAAGGATATGACATGAACCCTGATGAGCTTTATGTTTCCGTCGACGTCGAGACTTCTGGACCTATACCAGGCGAATACAGTCTGCTTTCCATTGGAGCTTGCCTTGTAGATCAACCTGCCACGTCCATCTATCTTGAACTACGACCTGACAGTCCAAAACACGACCCAGAAGCACTGGCAGTATCGGGGCTGAGTCTGGAGAAGCTGGAGCGCGAAGGACTCACTCCGCAACAGGCGATGCTGACATTTGGTGAATGGCTGAAATCATCCTGCCAAACGGGGCAGAAGGTCATTTTCGTAGGACTCAATGCACCGTTTGACTGGTCATTCGTCAACTACTACTTCCACAAATACTTGGAAACCAACCCCTTTGGTTTTACCGCTATCGACATGAAGGCCTACTTCATGGGAGCTGTAGGTTGCAGCTGGCAGGAAACAAAATCATCCAAGATGACCGCTGCGCTGAAGCCACTCAGCGAACCGAACCATAACGCATTGGATGATGCTCGCTTTCAGGCAGAGCTCTTCGCGCTAATGCTGGCGGGTAAGGGTAACCGCTGACGTGCCTCCCATGGCACCGACTTGAAGCTTATCTAAGCCAGGTTGCCTCAACATATCTGCCGCCCCTGAACGACCAAGCCTTGATGCCTTCTGGTTTTTCGGACTTGCCAACGATAACGGCTATTGGGTGCGGCAGATCCTGCGTGTAACGCGCAGCAAATCTGGAGAAACTTCCTATGTCTGCCGGAGAAATCACCGGAACAGATTGGGGATGCGTATGCCAATAGCCCACCAGACGTAACCCTTGTTCGTTGGCAGCTTGGATCTCCTGACGGCACCGCTCCGCATCCAACTCTAACCAAGACCAGCCTGACCGATCGGCGCGATGAGGCAACGTGGCCAAGGCCAGCAGCAATCCTTTCGGATTAACCGGGTTGACGAATAACTGTCCCCCTCGCTCCACGCCAAAAAGGCCCTGCCGATGACTATCCAAGATGTTCGCGACAGCTTGCGACACCAATAGCTCGGAATCCACCTCCGCCCATCTCCAGCGCCAAGCGATATCCGTCATACCATTTCATCCTTAGGTTCCGGCCATCCGCGCTCGAGTAGGAGTTGCTGCGCCCCCTCTGGCAGTTTGGGCCCATGGTATTGGCCTCCTAGGCTCTGCACATCTTCAGGTCTGTAAATACTGCTGACCCAGGCCGCACTGTCGATGTTGCCGGTCAATGCGCGTAAAGCCGTGTGTGACACCATTGAAGCGATATTGGTCATTCCCAGTGATCCGCCTGGAATGAAGCTCTCCCCACACGCGGGGAGTGAAACAACACCTCCACCCGGCCAGTCCGTGAATTTATGCAGGAAATCGCCGATGTCTGTAAACAAATGACGGCCATCAAAGGTACCGGCTGGTGCGAATAGCGCATGGCCTACCTGGGTGTACGGTTCGCTCCAGGCTTGTAACAGTCCCCAAGTAACGCCGCTGGATTTTGCTCGCCATACAGTGACTTCCGACTGCCAGTCTGCTGTTGTGATCACCACCAGATCTGCGTTATCGAATACTTCTGGTTTGCTGCTCATCACTACTTCGGCGAAAGTCGAATAAGCGGTGCATTCTGTAGTCGGAAGATCTAACAGAATCTTGTCCCTCAACGCTGAGGCTTTCAGCCTCCCTAGGCTATCCGCTCCCAGAACGTGCCTACCCAGATTGGCTGACACCAGAGTGTCAGGATCGATGAGGGTAAGGTGGCCGACACCGGAGCGTGCCAATTGTATTGCCACCGCACTGCCTAACGAGCCAACGCCAACACAAACGACCCGAGCATTTTCAAGGTGCTTTGCAGTGCCGCTTATATCGCGGGACAGAATGGACGCACGATCAAGCACGTCTAGGGCAGTTGCGCGGACAAGTGCCGGAGGATGTGCATTTGCGATGGCTGGCCGGCGGCGCGCTGTGCGCAAGCCAAACTTTGCCCCCCGCTCTTGCTGTACGCCAAGCGAGCGCACATTGAGGCAATAAGTTGGAGCATCCGTCCCCCCAGGAAGCTCCAGGACAATCCATCGACTCGCCAACGTTCCATGCAGCTCAAACCATGCCAGTAATTGCTCGGCATCGTCTGGTTGAAGGTGTGGCGTGAGCCACAGCAATAAATCTTCTGGATCCGGGGTGCGGATATCCGGATAAGTCTGAAGCTTGACGTAAAAACCGGGAGTTTCGGCCGCGCGAATGACAGCGGAACGTCCGACAACCCGTCGGTAATGCGCTTTGAGTGCAGCTATGTTCGATGCTAGCCAAACCGTTTCCTGACCGGATGGCACAGCCCGGCGCGGATCGCTGAGAGCAAACAACTGCGAGGCAGCCTGAGGTCGATCCAAAAGTAAAAGGTTTTGGTACGACTGTCCGTGCTGAAAAGACCAGTAGGTAGTGATCTCATTCTGAAATTCGATATCGCGCGTTGCCTGACTTGATCCCATCTTGGACAACGAAACGATCTGGGCCAAGCGAGCAAGGCTGTCCTCTACCACGACCTCCGGAGAGCCCATAATGGGGCGTTCCTGAAAGCCATGAAGGCAAAGCCCCGACTTAGTGGCATGCGGCCAAACCAGCCATGGAGAAGGTTCGACGTTCAGCCGCAAGAGCCCACGGGGAAAGTTGGAGGGGAAACCAATACGCAGTCGCCGCTCCTGCCCCGTGTAATCGATGGGCAAGGGGAAGTGAAAGCACGCCGCTTCGTCAGCCCGCATGGGTGCGGGCTGAAGCAATGCATCGGCTGCATCCTGACCTAGGGTATTTCGCAGTGCTGCGATTCCGCGCTGCAATGGCGTCTTAAGAGGATCAGCCAAGGCGTCCAACTGGCTTTACGCTCGACTGAGAGGTTCCTCCACCGCTGGCACCTCCGAAGAGCGAACCCATCGAAGCAGAGTTTCGAGTAGTGCCATCCGGTCGGCCGGGCATCGTCCAATTCGCAGGGATCTCATTGTTCACTGCCGTGATGAATGCCGGTGCAATACCGAAATTCTTTTTCACTGCCTCGGCAAAGGAATCGTTGGATTCAAAACTTTCCAAACCCAATGATACGGATGCACTGGCGTCCGCATGCCACTTGGTAAATGCTTGACGATAGCCTTGCCCCTCGCCTGGCCGATTCCACTTTTCTGCAAAGTTTTCGCCGTTATCGGCAGGGTTGCAGACAAAGCAATCGTTACCTCTATGCGCGATGTGCTGCGGCATTCTGCGGACAATTTCCAAAATTGCATCGAGCGGAGCCAAAGGCTTCGACTGCGATTCCTTCACGACATCCAGGTATGCGTGAGTGGCCAGGGTGGTGATGACCGCCGATATGGGGCGAGTATCAGCGCTCCTTGTATTGATGGCCCATTCATCGCGATGCCGCTTAAGCAGCTTTATGGTCGCACGCAGGGGATCTTGATCGATGTAGTCCTGATAATGCGGCAAAGGATCTTGTGTCGCGGCATCAAGCATTCGCTGGCTTTTGGCAATCACCAAGCTTTCCAAGGAGATTTCCTGGGCGGAAGCGACCTGCAACCAATTCGAGTAAGGAATAGGGCTGCTTGCTTTCCACCCTGTGACCCGATCCGGAACCTCCAGCTTTCCCTCGCCGTTTGCTTCGCCATTTCCGTTGATCGCGCGGGCAGGTGTGACATCGATGTGAAAACCTGGATTTTCATCGGCATAAACGATCCGAATACCACGACGTAGTTGCTTAACTTCTTCCTGAACGCGGGAGCCTTCTCTAAAACGCTGTTCAATCGCCTCTAGAACTTCCTTCGCACCAGCGCCTTGAGCGTGAGGGAGCCAGATAATCGCGTCCGCATCAATGGTGTCCAGATCCGCAGGCGCGCCGGGAATTGGCTTGATGGTGGTTTTCAGCCGCATTGAGCCCTGAACGAAGATATGGGCCTCAGCGAGCAGCGGGTTGTCGGAAGCCGAGAGGATTTTTTCCAGTTGGGAGTAGCGGTCATTGATTTTTTCGTACTGCGCTTCCGACAGCGAGATTTCCCGTGCGGCGCGCAGCAGAAAATATTCCCAACTGCTGCGCTTAGTCTGTTCGTTGCTCAATAGCATTTACCTAGCCTCCTGGGCCACCGAGCCCAATTGCAGTGTTTGCGTAAACCGATCTTGGTTTTCTTTGTCCCGATCGAAGATCAGGTACGTATGTTGATGCTGCGTTGTGAGCAACGCGCCAAACTCGATGGCCAATGCCGCAGGAATAGCGGCGAAGACGTGGATAGGGTCAGGAGTCAGAGCTTCAAGCTGGCTCAGTCGTATTTGAAGTGCGTCACGAAAGGCATGAATCACCCGGCGGTTTTGTACCATCGCATAGCTTGGTTCTGGGATCGACAGCTCTGCAATACGTGCACCGGGCAGAGCATCGGTCACGTCGCGAACTGGAACTTGCGCAGAAATGGAGAGCACCAGCGCCAGTGGCCCGTCGCCGTCGGGGGGAGGTGTAAACAAAAAAGCGGGCGGCTCAGCGGACTGATCAGGCCAGCGCAAAAGATGCTCGCGGTGAAAGGAGAAGATCAAGCGCTTGGAACGGTCGCCGATACTCTGGCCCAACATCATCAAAGCCGGGATGTCGGCCAAGCCGACTACTGCCAGCGCGGGCGAGTCGCCATAGGTGCCGCCGCGACGCTTGAGTTGCTGCTCTAGCTCATACTGGACGCTGTCTTTGACGTTCTGCCAATAGGTAGTGTCCCTGCCACGTGGTCCGGGCGCAGCGAAGGCGATTTTGATGCCTTGATCGAAGGCGGTTAATCCCTCGGCGGACATCGCAGTCAACAGATCGCGAACGGGGATATCGTTGATCGTCTGAAAATGCTGACTCTGGACGATGAGAGGAATGGCTCTGCCACCATCGGGGGTCGTTGCGGCGAGTCGGATGCGTTCAAGGTACGCTTGGTGCAAACCGCTCAGATCATTTTCAGGGTAGCCATCTGCGTCACGATCAATTTTGTCATGACAACCTGGGCACAGGAGCATCAGATTAGCGGTATTGTTTGTGTGCGCCTCAGCATCATGATCCGCGCGTCCCCGAGGGCCTTTGGGACTGGCGGGCAGGATATGCGCCACTTCTCCCCATTTCATTGGCTTGCCGGCACGATAATCGAACGTCAGATCCGTGCCGCACAGTTCACAATGACCAGCGGTCTGGGTCCATACGATCCGCTTCGTCTCATCATTTGTGTTGAAGCGCCCGCTTGCGGGCTTAGCGTCTTCTTGTTCTGCCATTTCGACCTACCCCCGAGAAACATCCATGATTGAAAACGATGATGGCAAGATAAGATCATATTAAGGTCATTTGCCTCGTTTTCAAGAGAGATCTTGAGGGTAACGAATGCTGAGTCGGCATTGAGCATGATGCTTTTTTTGGCTCATCGAAATGGAGTGGTGGCAGCGTTCGTTTTTCTGGCAAGTGCTGGTGGGTAATTGCACTGACCACAGCGTATGTATCGAAATTAGCGAGTTTATGCAAAAGACATAAACTTGCTAATTTCGATACATACCACGCGTAGGACTGATGAAAACGGGCTATGCAGCTCAAACGAGGCTGCAAGCGCAGCCCCTTTCGTATGCATTTTTACGCGTCAGTGCTTGCCAGGCTCAACGGACAAGTGTCGACGACGCATGAGGTGATAGGCCGCCGGGATCACAAACAGCGATAGCAAGGGTGCCGTAACCATACCGCCAATCATCGGGGCGGCAATGCGGCTCATAACCTCGCTACCGGTACCGCTTCCCAAAAGTATAGGTAACAAACCAGCGATAACCACTGCCACGGTCATAGCCTTAGGTCGAACGCGCTGGACAGCGCCTTCACGAATCGCGGCCATCAACCCGCGTTCTGTGTTGTCAACGAGGTCTTGACGCTCGGTCCATGCATTTTTCAGGTAGAGCAGCATGATCACGCCAAATTCGGCAGAAACACCGGCCAAGGCGATAAAGCCGACCCCGGTGGCAACCGACAGGTTGAATCCCAACAGATAGAGAAACCATGCCCCACCAGTCAGTGCGAATGGCAGAGTGGCCATGATCAGCAAGGCCTCATCAAATCGAGAAAACGTTAGGTAGAGCAGCACGAATATGATCAACAGCGTGGCAGGCACCACCAGTTTGAGTCGTGCGTTGGCCCTTTCGAGAAATTCGAACTGTCCTGAGTAGCTCAGGCTCATACCGGGCTGCAACTTAACCTGCTCGCTGACGATCCGTCGAAGATCGGCGACTACTGAGGCAATGTCCCGGCCACGCACGTCGATATACACCCAGCCTGAAGGTCGTGCGTTCTCACTCTTGAGCATAGGCGGACCATCGCTGACCTTGATCTTCGCCACAGTGCCAAGGGTGATCTGACTACCCAAAGGTGTGTAGATCGGCAACTGCTCCAGGGCACCGAGTGAGTCACGCCACTCGCGAGGGTAACGGACGTTGATCGGGAAACGAGCCAGCCCTTCAATCGTCTCCCCGACGTTTTCACCGCCTATTGCGCCGGCCACGATCGACTGCACATCGGCAATATTTAACCCATAGCGGGCCGCAGCGTTACGATCTATATCCACGTCAATATAGCGGCCACCGGTCAGTCGTTCGGCCAACGCTGAACTGACACCTGGCACGTCCTTGGCTACACGTTCGACGGCTTGGGTTACGGCATCGATCTCCGTCAGGTTGGTACCGGCAACTTTCACACCAATCGGGCTTTTGATACCGGTAGCCAGCATGTCAATGCGGTTACGAATCGGCGGTATCCAGATGTTGGTCAAGCCTGGGACACGCACCACTCGGTCCAGCTCCTCCACGAGTTTTTCCTGGGTCATGCCTGGCCGCCATTGCTCGTGCGGCTTGAATTGGATGGTGGTTTCGAACATTTCCAAAGGTGCGGGGTCAGTCGCGGTTTCAGCGCGGCCGGCTTTTCCGAATACGTGTTCGACCTCTGGAACTGTCTTTATCAGACGGTCAGTCTGTTGAAGCAGTTGCGCGGCCTTCTGAGCCGATAATCCCGGCAGAGCTGATGGCATATAGAGCAGGTCCCCTTCGTCCAGCGGGGGAAGAAACTCACCACCCAGACGAGAGATCGGCCACAACGCGCTGACAAAGACCAGCAACGCAACCAGCAGTGTTACTTTGGGTCGACGTAATACGGCGTCCAGAGCGGGCTCGTAGATCCGGATCAGCCAGCGATTTAGCGGATTCTGTTGCTCATTGGGAATTCGTCCACGAATCCAATACCCCATCAGCACCGGTACGAGAGTTACCGACAGTCCAGCCGCTGCGGCCATAGCGTAGGTTTTGGTGAACGCCAATGGACCGAATAGACGTCCTTCCTGAGCCTCCAGCGTGAACACCGGAATGAACGACAGGGTGATGATCAGCAGACAGAAGAACAATGCAGGTCCTACCTCGGCAGCCGCTTCGGTCATCACGTGCCAGTGATGCTCACCCTTGAGTTCCTCCCCTGGGTGGGCCATGTGCCAGGCCTCTACCTTCTTGTGGGCATTCTCGATCATCACCACTGCGGCGTCGACCATGGCGCCGATAGCGATGGCGATCCCGCCCAAGGACATGATGTTGGCATTGATGCCTTGGTAGCGCATGACGATGAAAGCAATCAACACCCCCACTGGAAGGGAGATAATTGCTACCAGGGATGAGCGCAGGTGCCAGAGAAAGATCCCGCAGACCAACGCGACGACGATGAACTCTTCGATCAGCTTGTGGCTGAGGTTTTCCACGGCACGATCAATCAACTTGCTGCGGTCGTAGGTGGTGACGATTTCTACCCCGGCCGGCAAACTGCTTTTCAGCTCGTCGAGTTTGGTTTTGACCGCCGCAATGGTTTCACGAGCATTCTTACCGCTGCGCAGAATCACCACGCCGCCGACAGTCTCACCTTCGCCATCCAGTTCGGTGATGCCTCGACGCATCTCAGGCCCCAACTGAATCGTGGCAACATCGCCCAGGGTGACCGGCACACCGCCGGTGCCCAGTTTGAGTGGGATAGCGCGAAAGTCATTGAGCGTCTTCAGGTAGCCGGAAGCTCGTACGATGAACTCTGTCTCCGCCATTTCCAGCACGGCCCCACCGGTTTCCTGATTGGCCTTGCCGATCGCCTCGGTCACCTCAGACTGCGTGATACCCAAGTTCGCCAACTTAAGCGGATCGAGTTGGACCTGGTACTGTTTGACCATGCCACCCACGGTGGCCACTTCCGCAACGTTCGGCAGTGTCTTGAGCTCGAACTTGAGAAACCAATCCTGTAGGGCTCGCAGTTGCGCCAGATCGTGCCCACCACTGCGATCAACCAGCGCGTACTGAAAAATCCAGCCAACCCCTGTGGCATCAGGTCCTAAGGCGGGCTTGGCACTGGCCGGAAGGCGACTCTGTATCTGGCTCAGGTATTCCAACACCCGCGAGCGGGCCCAGTACAAGTCAGTTCCGTCTTCGAACAGCACGTAAACGAAGCTGTCGCCAAAGAAGGAATAACCGCGCACAGTCTTGGCCCCAGGCACTGAGAGCATGGTGGTTGCCAATGGATAGGTCACCTGGTTCTCGACGATCTGTGGGGCTTGGCCTGGATAAGGTGTACGGATAATTACCTGAACATCCGACAGGTCTGGCAATGCATCGATGGGCGTACTTTGAACCGCCCAGATACCCCATGCCGTGACGAACAGCGTCGCCAGCAACACAAGAAAGCGGTTGGCCACCGACCAGCGAATAAGGGCCGCAATCATGGCTGGCTCCCAGAGCGTTCCAGACGCTCAACGCGCAGACCATCATCCGTCTGGCTGACAGCAATCCGAACCTTGTCGCCCGTTTTTAGGCCCTTCATCAGAGCTGGAGTGGCGAGAGGGAAAGTCATCGTCATGCCTGGCATACCCAATGTCTTGAAGGGACCGTGGGCGAGCGTGACTTCTTTGTCGTTGATCTCAACGATCTGACCATCGGCCTCATGCAAAGCTCCGACGGTTACAGTAGATGGCGAAACGTCCAATGAGCTTGCGACAACGCCCTTGAGACTGGCCTCCGAGTCGAGCAGGAACTGGCCAGAGGTCACCACTTTCTGCCCCTCTTCCAAGCCTTTCAATATAGCCGTCTTGCCATCGTTATCCTGTCCTAACTGCACCTCCACCGGGCGATATCGACCAGCGTCTTCAGAGAGCATCACCAACGCACGTCGACCGGTACGAATGACGGCCTCGCTCGGCACCCACAAAACACTTTGCTCCGTCGAACGGTTGAGGCTTACCTGTGCGGTCAAACCTGGTCTAAGTCGACCATCCGGATTGGGTAACTCGACTCGAACGCGAAGTGTGCGACTGTCCGAACTGGTTTCCGGAAGAATCGCACTTACGACGCCCTTGAGCACAACTCCAGGGAACGCGGACAAACGCGCTTCGGCTGCTTGCCCTATGACGATTGACCCAGCTTCCGACTCTGGTACAGCCACGGCCAGCCAGACACTGCTCAAACCATTAACACGAGCCAGCGTCTCGCCTGCGGCCACCGTCATACCTTCACGCACACTCAGTTCTTGAAGCACACCACCAATAGGGGTGGTCAGAGTCAGGTTCGGCTGAACCTTGCCACTGCGCTCAACTTGAGCAATTAACGAAGTTGGCATTCCGGTTAGCCGCAATCGCTGCCGGGCCGCTGTAAGCAAGCCAGCATCGCCACTACGCTTGAGGGCGAGAAATTCCTCCTGAGCAGCTGCCCAATCCGGAACCAACATATCTGCCAAGGCGGCATTCGCTTTCAGCACATCACCAGGTGCATGGGCATACACGCGCTCGACAAAACCCGCCGTACGGGCCTGAATGACTGCAACGTCCCGTTCGTTGAAGGCCAGCACACCTACCACGTTCAGTGTCGAGGCAAATAAGCCTCGACTGACACTTGCCAATCGCATACCAAGGTTCTGAGTCAGGCTTGGATCAATTCGAATGGCAGCGCTGTCCCCCTTGGTATCTGCGTATTGAGGGATCATCTGCATGTCCATGAAGGGTGACTTACCCGGTTTATCGAATTTCTGTTGTGGGTACATTGGGTCATACCAATACAGAACTTTTCGATCAGCAGAGGCTTTGGGTTCCTGATCCTGCACAACACCAGCTACTCCGCTCATTCGCGGTTGAGCTAACCAGTAACCACCGGCAACACCCAAGGCAATCGAGATGCCGACGACTAAAGTCCCTTTCCATACTTTAAAAATCATTGAGCGGACTCCCCGTAGGAGAAATACAGGCGAGCGCTGGTAAGAGCACGTTGCTCTTCAACGTCAATCTGCTTGAGACGGGCTTCGATGAGTTCGCGTCGGGCGGCCACAACCGATTTCAAATCACCCTTGCCGGAGCGGTAGCTGGCCATGGTGAGTTCGACCTTTTCTTTAGCCAGCGGCAACAAGCTTTCCTGATTACGGTTGACTGAACGATTGAGGCGCTCGTAGTCGGCCAGTTCATCCTCTAGTTGCTGGGTATGCTCGCGTGACAGGGCTTCGCGCTCAGCCTCAAGCTGGTTTAGTTCGGCGTGCTTGGCCGCAATCTTGGGGTTTTGCCGAGAGTCAGGAAACAGCGGGAGATCCCATGAAAACTGCACGCTGACCATATCACCGAACTGTTGGCCGCGATGCTGATAGTCGAATTCCCAGCTCCAGTCAGATTGCTTTTCCGCCTTAGCTTCACGAATCTTGGCTTGTGCTTCTCGGGTCATCGGCACAAAAGCAGCTAGTTCGGGGTGATGTTGCAGCTTATGGGAGTAACCAGAGGTTTCGATGGGCCAATCAGGCAAGCTGCCCACCGGTTTGTCATTGGCGGCAGGGCCAATCCAGCGCTTGAGGGCAGCCCGGGCCTGCGCACGTTGGCGAACTAAATCATCCTGCAGCTCGGCCAGTTGAGCAGCTTCCTGTTTAGGTGTGACCGCATCGGCGGGTTGAGCGCGGCCACCCGCAATCTGTGACCGGACGGTATCGCTTAGAAGACGGTTTTCTTTATAGAAGTCCTGGAACATCACATCTTTACGCTCAACCGAGTAGCTACTGATCCAGGCCAGTGCCGTGGACTGTCGGACGTTCAGACGCGCCACTCGACGCTCGGCGGACGCTCTATCAACAGCCGCATCCGCGACCTCGATACGTGCTTTGCGCTTGTCGCTGTTAGGCATCTCCTGCCTGATCCCGACCACTTGCATGGTCATGAAGTCCTGGTCGATGCTCCATCTGTCCGGACCACCAATGGGGTAGTTCTGGACGCCCAGCAGTAGCTTGGGATCTGGTAGTTCGCCAGCGGGAATGGCCGCGCTGGTGGCTGCTTGAATTTTGGCGTCTTGTGCGGTCAACGACGGTGCATTGTTTTCGGCCAGCCGCAAAGCTTCATCGAGTGTCAATACGCCAGCGAGGCACGGCAATGCCAGTACGCTTGCCGCCAGGCCGGCCACAAGGGACCAACCTGTGCAATAGCACTTGAAGTTCATGTTCACGATTCCTGTGATGATCCACCGCGCGCTTCATAAGACATGCGCGCAGATATGCCATCCCGCTAAAGCGGAATGAGGCTCAGTGTGGTACAGGAATCAAGTACGGGGCGGTCGCCATACCCCTGAAGGGGTTTGTACGAGTGGGAAATGGCTGGAGAAGGGCAGAACGAGAGGACTGGACAAGGTGATAGGAGGCTTGATGATCGAGACTTGCAGCATACCGCCAGTTTTGCATTCCTGGCCCGGCTTACAGGGTTTTCCATGCTCGGTGGGACTTTTCATGTCGTGGCAGCAGTCTTGCCCCATACCATCCATCATCGCCATGCCCATGGTTTTCATCGGGCATGGTTCAGTCGATGCCTGAACACCCGCCATCCCGCTGAGGGGAAGCGCCAAGCTAATCAGGAAAATTAGGCAAAACCGCAGGTAGCGTTTCATGAGCTGGAGTGTAGACGGTGCAAATGGCCCTTACAATTCACCCTTGAGA
>NZ_JYLL01000037.1 GCF_001439695.1 Pseudomonas veronii | reverse complement strand
GCGACGCAGGGGGCTCCCAGACCCAAGTGATGATCCGCAGGACTTGTTGTGAGCAATTACTCAGCTAACAGCCGTCGGCGCTTCGCGCCGACAGTGTACAAATGCGTTTTTACACACTCTGGGCCGAAAGCGGTCATAAGCCCAGAGCCGCCATTAATCAGAAGCTGAAAAATCTGGAGCCATTTTGTGTAATGGGAGAATCTAGCGAAGCGGAAGCTGCTTCAGCTTCCGCGTCTTCATCAACCGCTCTTTCTCTTGAGCTGGAGGTCAATGAAATCAAGCTCTGCCTTGATTGCATCAATCGTGAGCGTCTCAACTTTAGTTTCTTTGATTCCTCTTGCGTTGAGCTTTTTCATTCCGGCCATGCCGACAATTATCCCGTTCAAATGCAGCTTTCGGGCCTTTAGGTAATCCGGCATCTGAGCACTATTCTGTAGTGGTTTATTCATGGTTAGACCGATGGTTGGCCCGAATCAACCGGCCCTCGCCGGTTGCTTCGGGGAAGGTTTGAGTTAGGCCGCCAACAGGTCAAGCAGGCTGTGTTGGTGTGAGCGAGCCGCGAGTTCTCGCCAGGTCCAGCTTCCAAAGTGCCCGCCCAGTTCAGGGATATCCAGCTTCATCAGTGCAACCGGGTCACGACTAATCAGGTTGCGTGCGGCCCACAGCTTGCCGCCGGTCTCCAGCAGTGTTTTGGCGGCCTCATTCCACTGTTCTTCTAGCACAGTGTTCGCCAGGTGAGCCGCTTTATTCTCCGATCTCGGTGCGTTCCTTTTGTGCCTCTGTGATATGCAGATCAATCGTCACCAGCTCCTGCTCCAGTGCGGTGATGAGCAGTTGTTGGCGGCGGTGATGCTCAGCCGCTGCCGTGAGGTTTTTTGCTGCCTTTTGAGCTTCTGCGTTAGCCGCTTTTTCGCCCTCTACATCGCCCCAGGCGACAGCCTGTGCATAAGCGGTGGCCGCGTCCGTTTCAGCTTGTCGAGCTTTTGCCATGTCTTCCTGATCGCTCTGGCGGACCTGCTGCAACCGGGTCTCGATGCTGCTGCGCTTTTCGTTGAGTTCCATCTCGTCGGCTTTCCAGTTCGCCATATCGCTGAGATATCCCGCAGCCAAGCTCTCACGGTTTGCCAATCTCTCAAGGCGATGAATCTTTTGATTCAGGTTGCTGATCTCCAGATTTCGCGAGTCGATGCGTCTTTTGTGATCGTTGATTTCATCCTGCACGGCTCGTTGACGGCCCTGCTGGATAACCTCCGGGCTTTCCAGCGCCTCTTCAAAGGGAGCCAGGTCACCCTGAATGCTCTCCACTTCGAGGGTCAGTTGGTCGCGGCGGTCTTTCAATTCTTGGATAGTGTTCATCTGTATTGTCTCTGGGTACTGCGGTTAATAGGGATGGTTGTCGAATGGCTGGCAAGGCCGGTAATGAGCCGGCGCTACCTCGATCAGCAGGCTCGCCGTCAGGCGGCCTTGGCCTCGCCTTCGTCCGTTCCTGGAACGGTCTTCACCACATAGCAGCGCGGGGCCCCAGCCCGGGCAGGCGAATCAAGCTGTACGCCTTGCCGTCACTTCCCGGCTCAAATACGCCCCGTTGCAGCAGCTCCTTGTTCACCGCACTGATATTCATGCCCTTGAAGATCTCGGCCCTCCAGGCTTCAGGCAGCACGTAGTAGGTGTTGGTGGCGTGCAGGGCATCGCCCATGCCGTCTTCCATTGTCTTGCGAAAGCCCAGTCGATCAATCGTGCGTGGGCCATGCTCATCGATCTTGGCGGCGGCAGATTCCCAGCGCGTAAAGCGGCTTTCGCCAAATCGCTCGATGACCTGGCGCAGTCGCACCACGTTCGGCCAGCCACGCATGCGGACATGCCCGTGCGGCGGTCGTGGCCGTGCCATCCAGCCATCCGGTGACGCCAAAGGCGGTGGCCAACTCTCCGGCCGCTGTTGCAAGGCCGAAGCGAAGGGCTGCGCGTTGGGCTTGCCCACTGGCCGAGGGGGGACCGGTTTTGGGTGATGAACTGCTCCACCGTGCGGCGAACAATCACCGACCACCTGAGCATTTCCCCAAGGCGCGCACAGTGCGAGCAGAAAGGCGATGAGGGGGGGGCGTAGTATTTGGCGACACGGGCCTTGCCCGTTTGGTTTCACTCTGAAGTACAAGCCGTTCCCGTCCCGCTCCCGATAGGTAGCGTGCTAAGGCTCCAGGCTTGCGATAGTAGTGTTCGCTAATGAGCGGCGTTTGATTCCAGTGCGCTTCACTTCCTGTATGCCTCCAGTCATAGGAATCTCAAGGCATGCATTGCGGGAAGTTATCGGGTTGGAGAGAGACGGATAGCCAGAAACAAGAAAACCCGCACAAGGCGGGCTTCTTGGGATGTTTCGTAGACTGTCTGAGACAGCTCGAGACTGCTATATGGTGCACCCGGCGGGATTCGAACCCACGACCCCTGCCTTCGGAGGGCAGTACTCTATCCAGCTGAGCTACGGATGCTTGTGCGGGCGACATCATACCCATGTCGACCTTGGGCGTCCATGCTGGTTTTTGGCTGCTGGCGGGTGGGAATTGTCTGTGTTGGGGCCTTGCGTCGGGCGCTGTGGCTCGGTGGTGGGGGGCGGGGCTTGAGGTCGTTGATCTGATAAAACCGGCAAATAAGCGGTTTTCGTTCTTTTTTTCGAACATCCTATTGCCCTGTACCCCCTTTGATCCTAGGATTCGTTTGAGATTTCAAACGCTCTGTCTCCCGTGCGCTCTCCACTTGCTTGCACGCAGGGGCTGATTTCCCTGACGGCAGCCCCCAAAGGCGCCTTTCAACAACTCTAATTCGCTCCGCGCGCGCGCGGTGCTGTTAAGGAAAGCCGACATGCAGCTTAAAGATGCCCAGTTGTTCCGCCAGCAAGCCTTTATCGATGGGGCTTGGGTCGATGCGGACAACGGTCAGACCATCAAGGTCAACAACCCCGCCACGGGCGAGATTCTCGGCACCGTGCCGAAGATGGGCGCCGCTGAAACCCGCCGCGCCATCGAAGCGGCGGACAAAGCGCTGCCGGCCTGGCGTGCGCTGACCGCCAAGGAGCGCGCCAACAAGCTGCGCCGCTGGTTCGAGCTGATCATCGAGAACCAGGAAGACCTGGCGCGCCTGATGACCCTGGAACAGGGCAAGCCGCTGGCCGAAGCCAAGGGCGAAATTGTCTACGCCGCCTCCTTTATCGAGTGGTTCGCCGAAGAAGCCAAGCGCATCTACGGTGATGTGATTCCCGGCCACCAGCCGGACAAGCGTCTGATCGTGATCAAGCAACCGATCGGCGTGACCGCTGCGATCACGCCGTGGAACTTCCCCGCCGCGATGATCACGCGTAAAGCCGGCCCGGCCCTGGCCGCCGGTTGCACCATGGTGCTCAAGCCTGCCTCGCAAACGCCGTTCTCGGCGTTCGCCCTGGCTGAACTGGCGCAGCGTGCCGGCATTCCGAAAGGCGTGTTCAGCGTGGTCTCCGGCAGCGCCGGCGATATCGGCAGCGAGCTGACCAGCAACCCGATCGTGCGTAAATTGTCCTTCACCGGCTCGACCGAAATCGGTCGCCAGTTGATGGCCGAATGCGCCAAGGACATCAAGAAAGTGTCCCTGGAGCTGGGCGGCAACGCGCCGTTCATCGTGTTTGACGACGCTGACCTGGATAAGGCCGTCGAAGGCGCGATCATCTCCAAGTACCGCAACAACGGCCAGACCTGCGTCTGCGCCAACCGTCTGTACGTTCAAGACGCGGTGTACGACGCGTTCGCGGAAAAACTCAAAGTGGCGGTGGCCAAGCTCAAGATCGGCAACGGTCTGGAAGACGGCACCACCACCGGCCCGCTGATCGACGGCAAAGCCGTGGCCAAGGTCCAGGAACACATTGCGGACGCGCTGGCCAAAGGCGCCACGCTGCTGGCGGGCGGCAAGGTCATGGAAGGTAACTTCTTCGAGCCGACCATCCTGACCAACGTGCCGAAAAATGCCGCTGTGGCGAAGGAAGAAACCTTCGGCCCACTGGCGCCGCTGTTCCGTTTCAAGGACGAAGCCGAAGTGATCGCGATGTCCAACGACACCGAGTTCGGCCTCGCGTCCTACTTCTATGCGCGTGACCTGAGCCGTGTGTTCCGTGTGGCCGAAGCCCTGGAATACGGCATGGTCGGCGTCAACACCGGGTTGATCTCCAACGAAGTGGCGCCGTTCGGCGGTATCAAGGCTTCGGGCCTGGGCCGTGAAGGCTCCAAGTACGGGATCGAGGATTACCTGGAAATCAAATACCTCTGCCTGGGCATCTAAGCCCGGCAAGGCATTGCTGCAAACGCAAAGGGCACGAGAGCGCTGACCCTTTGCGTGTTTTACACCGTTATTCGTAGTGGCCGGGAACGCTGTGTCAGTCGATCATCGCATGCTGCCGTAGTTGCCCCCCGCCACGTATTCCTTGAACAACGCCACCCGATGAGTGGCGAATGAGGACTTTATGAGCAAGACCAACGCTTCCTTGATGAAACGCCGTGAAGCCGCTGTACCGCGCGGTGTTGGCCAGATTCACCCGATCTTCGCCGAGTCCGCGAAGAACGCCACCGTGACCGACGTTGAAGGTCGCGAGTTCATCGACTTCGCCGGCGGTATCGCCGTGCTGAACACCGGCCACGTACACCCGAAAATCATCGCGGCCGTGACCGAGCAACTGAACAAGCTGACCCACACCTGCTTCCAGGTACTGGCCTACGAGCCTTACGTGGAACTGTGCGAAAAAATCAACGCCAAGGTCCCAGGTGATTTCGCCAAGAAAACCCTGCTGGTCACCACCGGTTCCGAAGCGGTTGAGAACGCCGTGAAAATCGCCCGCGCTGCCACTGGCCGTGCCGGCATCATCGCGTTCACCGGCGCGTACCACGGTCGCACCATGATGACCCTGGGCCTCACCGGTAAAGTCGTGCCTTACTCGGCCGGCATGGGCCTGATGCCAGGCGGCATCTTCCGCGCGCTGTACCCGAACGAACTGCATGGCGTGAGCGTCGACGACTCCATCGCCAGCATCGAACGCATCTTCAAGAACGATGCCGAGCCGCGTGATATCGCTGCCATCATCATCGAGCCGGTGCAGGGCGAAGGCGGTTTCTACGTCGCGCCTAAACCTTTCATGAAGCGCCTGCGCGAACTGTGCGACAAGCACGGCATCCTGCTGATCGCCGACGAAGTGCAAACCGGTGCCGGCCGTACCGGTACGTTCTTCGCCATGGAACAGATGGGCGTGACTGCCGACCTGACCACCTTCGCCAAATCCATCGCCGGCGGTTTCCCGTTGGCCGGTGTGTGCGGCAAGGCCGAATACATGGACGCCATCGCGCCAGGCGGCCTCGGCGGCACCTACGCCGGTAGCCCGATCGCTTGCGCCGCGGCCCTGGCCGTGCTGGAAGTGTTCGAAGAAGAGCACCTGCTGGATCGCTGCAAAGCCGTCGGCGAGCGTCTGGTTTCCGGCCTCAAGGCCATCCAGGCCAAGTACCCGGTGATCGGCGACGTGCGTGCCCTGGGCGCGATGATCGCGATCGAGCTGTTCGAAGGTGGCGACACCCACAAGCCAAACGCTGCTGCCGTTGCCGCTGTAGTGGCCAAGGCGCGTGAGAAAGGCTTGATCCTGCTGTCCTGCGGCCCTTACGGCAACGTGTTGCGCATCCTGGTGCCGCTGACCGCGCCGGACGAGCAACTGGACAAAGGCTTGGCAATCATCGAAGAGTGCTTCTCCGAGCTGTAAGCCCGGGCTGAACCGATCGATAGAAAAAACCCGCTTCGGCGGGTTTTTTTTTACCTGATGCAGCACATTCAGTGGTTGTTCATTGTACGTAGGCCGCCGCATTGTCTAAGGTGCAGGCATTGCAGATGGAGCGTGCAGGATGAGTGCTGTGGATTTACCCGCTGTACCCCGGGTGTTGATTGCTGAGGCAGACCCTTGGTCGCGGGACCTGCTCAAGCAGGTGTTGTTGAATGTGCGTTGCGACGCACGGCTGGATATGTGTGGCGATGGCCGGCAAGCGGCTACGCTGCTGCGCGACAAAGCCTACGACCTGATCGTGGCGGATTGGGAACTGCCGGGCATCGATGGCCTGAGCCTGTTGCGCAATGTGCGTCAGCAGCGTCGCTCGCCCGCGTTGCCGTTCATCCTCTTGAGCAGTCGCAATGACAGCGCCAGCGTGCGTGAGGCCTTGCCCTTGGCGCCCACGGCGTATCTGACCAAACCGCTGAACATGGACGGCCTGACCCAGCGCCTGCAAGACCTGCTGCTCAACGAAGGCGAAAGCGTGTACTGCGAAGTGCCGCGACTGGCGCCGGGCATGACCTTGCCGGTGTTCCTCGAGCGCCGCCGCGACGCCTGCGATGGCGCGCCGCTGTGGGTCGATGTGAAGGCCGCCGTGCAAGACAGCCTCGGGCCGGAGGGCCTGGACCTCAAGTGCCTGGAAGACCGCGTGTGTATGGACCCGCAGATCACCGCCGTGCTGATCGCCGCCGCCAACAGCGCCGGCCATCACGGCACGCCGGTGCAGACCCTGTCGGCGGCGTTGCACAAGCTGCAGGCCGGGCAAAGCATGAACCTGATACTCGGCCTGGCGCTCAAGCACAACGTGGTATTGGGTGATCCGGGCCTGGTGGCGTATGCCGAGCGTCACTGGCAGTTGTCCCAGGACACCGCCGACTACGCCCGCCGTCTGGCGCGCATGCTGGAGCTGGACCACGAGCGCTGCTACAGCGCGGGCATCCTGCATCGGCTCGGCGACCTGGCGTTGTTGCGCTGCCTGGAAGACTGGCGCCAGGGTGGCGGGGCGCTGGATGACGAAGCGATTGGCGAGTCGCTGCACGCCTTGGGTGCCGCCTACGGTTCGGCGTTGCGCACGCGTTGGCGCTTGCCGCTGGAACTGCGCCAGTTGATCGCGGCGATCTACTCCCTGGAAGGCGGGGTGTATTCGCGGGAGGCGCTGGTGATGAACCTGGCGGCGCAGATGGCGCGGTTGACCGAGCATGAAGGGCTGGAAGCGCTGGCCAGGAGCAAGACCGCGCGCTTGCTGAAAATGGGGCTGTCGGAGCTGATGAGGTTGCGCAAGGCCTAAAGGGTTATGAAGTTCAGATGTGGGCGGGGCAGGTTCCCTCCCACATTTGCTCTGTGTTGATCCTCTAGCCAGCAACCACGCGGTTTTTGCCCAGGCGCTTGGCCTCGTACATGGCGCCATCCGCGCGGGCGAACAGGTTGTTCAGGGTCGAGTCTTGCTCGTTGAGGTTGGCCAGGCCCTGGCTGACCGTCACGGTGAATGCGTGGCCTTCATAGCTGAAGCTCAACGCCTGGATTTCCTTGCCAAGCCGCTCAGCGACTTGCAGCGCCATCTCCGGCGCGCAACCGGGCAGCACGGCGGCGAACTCTTCGCCGCCAATGCGCCCGAACAGGTCGCCACGGCGCAGTACGCCACGACCGCTCTCGGCAATGCGCCGCAACACCTGATCGCCCTCCAAGTGGCCGTAGGTGTCGTTGACGTCCTTGAAGTCATCGATGTCCAGCAGCAGGAATGCCAGCGGCGCAGCCTGGGCGCGGGCGCTGTCGAAGGCCTGGTTGGCGCATTCGAAAAAGTGTCGGCGGTTGCTGCTCTGGGTCAGCACGTCGGTGGTGGCCAGGCGGTGCAGTTCCAGCTCCAACTGTTTCTTGTCGGTGATGTCCTCGGCCATGCCGACCACGATCAACGGCTCGCCCGGTTCGGCCTGCTGGTTGATGTAGCACTTGTCGCTGAGCCAGCGAATCTGCCCGCCGGCCGTGATGATGCGGTACTCGCGGTCTTCCACGGCGCCTTGTTCGAGTACGCGGGCCAGGCTGTGTTCGGCGTAGTCGAGGTCTTCGGGGTGAATGCTGTTGCGCCATTCCCGGTGGTCGGCCAGCAGCATGCCGGCGGAACGGCCAAACACCCGCTCATACGCCGGGCTCACATACAGCACGCGTCGCGACGCCCAGTCGATGGCCCATAGCACCGCATTCACGCTGACCAGCAGGGAACTGAGTAATTGCTCACGCTCACTCAGCCGCTCGACCTCGCCCTGGGCGTGCATCAACGCCAGCAAGGTTGCTGCGGCTGCGGGGCGTGGGGGTTCAGCGGTGGGGGGATCGGGCAGGTGCGTTTTTTCTTGGACCATCGGCACAACTCTCTCTGGGCGCGCCGCAGGGTTCAGCAGCGGTCACAACAAGGGGCCACCATGATGGCGAAGTGTTGTTTGAGAGGGGCGAATTGCGTCTAAGTTCCGTCATTGGGGGCGATTGTGACGGATTTATGGGTGTCTGGAGAATGGCGTCAAAAAAGCGATCAAAGGGGAAGGCAAGCCTTCCCCCTCCGCGTGTTCACACCGTTGCAGGGCGCAACGAGTAGGTCTTCAATTGGTGGGCAAAATCGCGCAGGGACTGGATGCCGCTGGCCTCGGCCTCATGCACCCATTCCTTGATCGCGGCCAGCATATCGTGGCCGTTGGAGCTGGTCTTGAGCCAGATCTGCTGCAGGGCCAGACGCTTTTCGTAGATCACTTTCAGGGCCTGGCTGTGTTCCAGCATGCTCTGGATACGCAGGTGGTGGCGGTCATCCAGCAGGCTGGTTTCCCGCGACAGCAGGCGCTTGGCGCGGTGGAACTGGTGGCGCACCGAGTGATCGACCTTCTCCAGTTCCTGCTTGACCAGCGGGCCGATCACCAGCTTGCGGTACTGGGCCATGATCTGGAAACGGTTGTTGAGGATCGCCATGGCGGTGTCCATGTCCAGGTGGCCCTTGCCTTCGACGCGGTGGGCGATCGGCGCGACGCGCTGCACCTTGGCCAGGCGCAGCAAGCTGAACAGCTTGATCCACGCCCAGCCGAGGTCGAACTCCCATTTCTTCACCGACAGTTTGGCGGAGTTGGGGTAGGTGTGGTGGTTGTTGTGCAGCTCTTCGCCGCCCACGATGATGCCCCACGGCACCAGGTTGGTCGCCGCGTCCCGGCATTCGAAGTTGCGATAGCCCACGGCGTGGCCGAGGCCGTTGATCACACCGGCGGCCCAGAATGGAATCCACATCATCTGGATCGCCCAGATGGTGATGCCGATGGTGCCGAACAGCAGAAGGTCGATCACACCCATGATTGCCACACCCAAAAGCGGGTAGGGCGTGTAGAGTTTGCGTTCGATCCAGTCGTCCGGGCAGTTCTTGCCGTAGATGCGCAGGGTCTCGGGGTTCTCCGCTTCGGCGCGATAGAGCTCGGCACCTTTGCGCAATACGGTAGACAGGCCTTTAATGACGGGGCTGTGCGGGTCGTCGACGGTTTCGCATTTGGCGTGATGCTTACGGTGGATGGCGGTCCACTCGCGGGTGTTCTGCGCCGTGGTCAGCCACAGCCAGAAGCGGAAGAAGTGTTTCAGGCCGGCATTGAGCTCCAGGGAGCGATGGGCTGAATAGCGGTGCAGATAGACGGTGACCCCAATAATGGTCACGTGGGTCATCAACAGGGTGACTGCCACCAGTTGCCAGGCTGACAGGTCAAGAAAACCGTTGTACCACATAGGCTGTATGGCCCTCAGATAAAGAAAAAAACAGCTCACGCATTATCACTAAGCTCACAGAGAAAACCAGCCGACCTTTCAGATAGGAGTGACGGGATGTTTCTTATTCTATAATCCGTAACCTTTTTAGGGCGAATCTAGCTTTTTAGTAAGGATTACTGGCCATATGTTGTTCTCATACCGAGGTGCCCGGCGTGCGGGGTTGGTATATCTGCTGGTTTCGCTGCTGTGGGTTGTGCTTACTCACCGGGTATTGATCAAGTTCCTCGATGACCCGGTTGAGTTAAATCAGTGGCTGCAGCTGCGCGGCTATGTGTGGGTGGCCCTCAGCGCCCTGGTGATTTACCTGATGTGCGCGCGCTTTGCGCGCGTCAACGAATTGCAGCAACCGCTCAAAGAGAGCCGCGAGCGCCTGCGCCAGGCCGCTGCCGTGTTCGATTGCACCCGTGAAGGGGTGCTGGTCACCGATGCCAAGGGGCAGATCGTCCATGTGAACCGGGCCTTTATGGCGATCACCGGCTATCGGCGCGAAGATGTCATGGGCGAGCAACCCAGCTTGTTCAAGTCAGGCCGCCATTCGTCGAGTTTTTACCAGCAGATGTTCCTGGCCCTGGAACAAACCGGCGAGTGGAGCGGGGAAATCTGGAACCGGCGCAAAAGCGGCGAAATTTATCCACAGTGGCAAACCATCCGGGTGATTCACGACGACCTCGGCCATGTCAGCCATTACGTCGCGGTGTTTTCCGATATCAGCGCCATCAAGGATTCCGAGCACGAACTGGCGCACCTCGCGCACCACGACCCGCTGACCGACCTGCCCAACCGCCTGCTGTTCACCGACCGCGCCGAACAGGCCCTGGCTTCGGCGCAAGTGCATAAACGCGGTTGTGCGTTGCTGCTGCTCGACCTGGACCACTTCAAGATCATCAACGACAGCCTGGGCCATAACGTCGGCGACCAGTTGCTCAAATTGGTCGGTGAACGCCTGAGAAGCCAGTTCGGCACCGGCGTGACGCTGGCGCGGCTGGGCGGGGACGAATTCGCGGTGTTGGCGGAAAACTGTCCACAGGTGGTGCAGGCCGCCGCGCTCGCGCAACGCATGCTCGATGCGATGAAACTCCCGTTCAATTTCGACGGCCACCAGTTGTTTATCAGTGCGAGCGTTGGCATCAGCCTGTTTCCCAGCGACGCGCTGAGTGCCCAGCAGTTGTTGCGTAACGCCGATTCCGCGTTGTTCAAGGCCAAGAGCGTCGGCCGTGAAGGCTACGCGTTGTACACCGAAGAGTTGACTGCCCACGCGCAGAACCGCGTGGAAATTGCCGGCGAACTGCGCCGCGCCCTCGACCAGCAGGAGCTGCGTGTCTACTACCAGCCGGTTCACGACCTGCACACCAGCCGCCTGATCGGCGTCGAAGCCCTGGTGCGCTGGCAACACCCGGAGCGTGGCCTGGTGCCGCCGGTCGAGTTCATCCCCATCGCCGAACGCACCGGGTTGATTGCCGATATCGACGCCTGGGTCATGCACGAGGCTTGCGCCCAGATGTGCCAGTGGCTGGAGGACGGCGCGCCGTTGAGGTTTATCGCGATCAACGTGTCCAGTCGCTTGTTTGCGCGACGCGAGTTGTATGAGCAAGTCGCCAAGGTGCTGCACGACACTGGCCTGGACCCGGCTTACCTGGAGCTGGAAGTTACCGAAAGCGCGGTGATGGAAGACCCCGAAGTGGCCCTGGAACAACTGCACCGCCTGCGCGAGCTGGGCCTGCGCCTGGCCATTGATGACTTTGGCACCGGCTATTCGTCGCTGCTGCGCCTCAAGCGCCTGCCGGTGCAGAAGCTCAAGATCGACCAGGGCTTTGTCGCCGGGGTGCCGTGGGATGAAGACGACGCCGCCATCGTGCGCGTGGTGATCGCCCTGGCGAAAAGCATGGGCATGCAGGTACACGCCGAAGGGATCGAACAGGTGGAACAGGCGCGGTTCCTGCTGGAGCAAAACTGCGACATGGGCCAGGGCTATTGGTTTGGCCGCCCGATGCCAGCGTGTGAAATCGACTGGGACCGGGCACCCGCCATCCAGAGTTGAAATGCAGTCAACTGTGGGAGGGAGCAAGCCCCCTCCCACAATTGGATATTCGCCAGGCTCGATTTTGGCACTTGGCCACAAAACGCCGTCGTAACCCCACGTCCGGCCAGAAAATTCTTTCTGGTTATATAAACATTCTTAAATAGTATTTTTAAGAATATCCGCGCTTATCTACTATCGCCCTCACGCCGCAAGCAGTGCCGCCACTGCGCGGCACTATTCATTTCAGGAGCGAGACCATGAGCGCATCTCTACGTAGCGTCGACGGCCAGGACGAAGCAGCCATTTTGCGTGAGATCCAGAGCGCGTTGCGCGATCTGCGCTTTGGCGCGGTGGAAATCACTGTACACAACGCTCAAGTAGTACAGATCGAACGCAAAGAAAAATTCCGCCTGCAGAACCCGGGTAACAAACCGGCCTGAGCAAGAGCGGCGATAGACCCATCACTATAAAAAATGCCCCTGTAGGCGCGAGCTTGCTCGCGAAAAGCTTGAAGGCAACGCGTTGCACCTGATGCGCAGCGTTATCGTTGACGTTTTTCGCGAGCCAGCTCGCTCCTGCAGTCGTCAGCCAACACCCCGGAATTTCAGGAGCTTTCTATGTCGTCGATTCGCCGTTACGCCCTGGCTGCCTTGGCCAGCGCCGTGTTTGCCGGGTCTGCCGTTGCCAAGGACTACGAGTTGCTCAACGTCTCGTATGACCCGACCCGTGAGCTGTACCAGGACTACAACGCTGAGTTCACCAGCTACTGGAAACAGTCCCACCCCGGCGACAGCGTCAAGATCCAGCAATCCCACGGCGGCTCGGGCAAACAGGGCCGTGCGGTGATCGACGGCCTGCGTGCCGACGTCGTGACCCTGGCCCTGGCCGGCGATATCGACGAAATCGCCAAGTTGGGCAAGACCCTGCCGGAAAACTGGCAGACCCGCCTGCCGGATGCGAGCACCCCGTACACCTCGACCATCGTGTTCCTGGTGCGCAAGGGCAACCCCAAAGGCATCAAGGACTGGGGCGACCTGATCAAGAAAGACGTGGCGGTCATCACCCCGAACCCGAAAACCTCCGGCGGTGCGCGCTGGAACTTCCTCGCCGCTTGGGCCTATGGCCTGAAAGCCGGTGGCAGCGAAGCCAAGGCGCAGGAATACGTCAAAGAGCTGTTCAAGCACGTACCGGTCCTCGACACCGGGGCGCGCGGTTCGACCATCACCTTCGTCAACAACGGTCAGGGTGACGTGTTGCTGGCCTGGGAAAACGAGGCGTTCCTGGCATTGAAAGAAAACGGCGGCGCCGACAAGTTCGACATCGTCGTACCGTCCCTGTCGATCCTCGCCGAGCCGCCTGTGGCCGTGGTCGACAAGAACGCCGAGAAAAAGGGCAACACCGAGATCGCTACCGAGTACCTCAAGCACCTGTACAGCCCGGCTGGTCAGGAGATTGCGGCGAAGAACTTCTACCGCCCACGCGATGAGAAAATCGCCGCCAAATACGCCCAGCAGTTCCCGAAGCTGGATTTGGTGACTATCGACAAAGACTTCGGCGGCTGGAAAACTGCGCAGCCGAAATTCTTTAATGACGGTGGCGTGTTCGACCAGATCTACTCGGCGCAATAAAAACACCGCCCTCTGTAGGCGCGAGCTTGCTCGCGAAGAAGGTCCAGGCACCGCGTGCACCCAGAATGTGCGCGTTATCGTTGACGTTTTTCGCGGGTAAGCCCGCTCCTACAGAGCACGCATTCACCTGCGGGTTTTGTGTGTCAGACCTGCTAACCAAGGACTTTTATGTCGCGTCGTATTTCCCCCGTCATACCCGGCTTCGGGCTGACGCTGGGCTACACCGTGGTGTACCTCAGCCTGATCGTACTCATCCCCCTCGCGGCGATGTTTGTACACGCCGCTCAACTTACCTGGGATCAGTTCTGGAACATCATCACCGCACCGCGTGTGCTGGCGGCATTGAAGTTGAGCTTCAGCACCGCGCTGTACGCCGCGCTGATCAATGGCCTGATCGGCACGCTGCTGGCCTGGGTGCTGGTGCGCTACACCTTCCCCGGGCGCAAGATCATCGATGCGATGATCGACCTGCCGTTCGCCCTGCCCACGGCCGTCGCCGGTATCGCGCTGACCGCGCTGTACACACCGACCGGCCTGGTCGGCCAGTTCGCCGCCGACCTGGGCTTCAAGATCGCCTACAGCCCCTTGGGCATCACCCTGGCGCTGACCTTCGTCACGTTGCCGTTCGTGGTCCGCACGGTGCAGCCGGTCCTCGCCGATATCCCCCGGGAAATCGAAGAAGCCGCCGCCTGCCTGGGCGCCAAGCCGTTGCAGGTGTTTCGCTACATCCTCGTGCCCGCGTTGCTGCCTGCCTGGCTGACCGGCTTCGCCCTGGCGTTTGCCCGTGGCGTCGGTGAGTACGGTTCGGTGATCTTCATCGCCGGCAACATGCCGATGAAGACCGAGATCCTGCCGCTGCTGATCATGGTCAAGCTCGACCAGTACGACTACCACGGCGCCACCTCCATCGGTGTGCTGATGCTGGTGGTTTCCTTCGTGTTGCTGCTGCTGATCAATTTGCTGCAGCGGCGCATCGAACACCCATAAGGAGGCGCGGAACATGTCCCAATCGTCTATCTCCGCCGCGTCCTCGGCCAACGCTGCCCGGCGTGGCAGTGCGTTGTCGCGGCGCATCCTGATCAGCCTGGGCTGGCTGGTGTTCTTCCTGTTCCTGGTGCTGCCGCTGTTTATCGTGGTGTCCCAGGGCTTGAAGAATGGCCTCGGCGCGTTCTTCACCGCGATCCTTGAGCCCGATGCGCTGTCGGCGCTCAAGCTCACGGTGGTCGCCGTGTTGATCTCGGTGCCGCTCAACGTGGTGTTCGGCGTCAGCGCCGCATGGTGCGTGAGCAAGTACTCGTTCCGTGGCAAGAGCATCCTGGTGACGCTGATCGACCTGCCGTTCTCGGTGTCGCCGGTGATCGCGGGCCTGGTCTATGTGCTGATGTTCGGCGCCCAGGGCTTCTTTGGCCCGTGGCTGCAGGCGCATGACATCCAGATCGTGTTCGCCTTGCCGGGCATCGTGCTGGCGACCATCTTCGTCACCGTGCCGTTCGTGGCCCGGGAGCTGATCCCGCTGATGCAGGAACAAGGCACCCAGGAAGAAGAAGCCGCGCGGCTGCTTGGCGCCAATGGCTGGCAGATGTTCTGGCATGTCACCGTGCCGAATATCAAATGGGGCCTGATCTACGGCGTGGTGCTGTGTACCGCGCGGGCGATGGGTGAGTTCGGCGCGGTGTCGGTGGTGTCCGGCCACATTCGCGGCGTGACCAACACGTTGCCGCTGCACGTCGAGATTCTCTACAACGAATACAACCACGTCGCTGCGTTTGCGGTGGCGAGTCTGTTGCTGATCCTGGCGCTCTTCATCCTGCTGCTCAAGCAGTGGAGCGAGAACCGTATCAACCGCCTGCGCGCAGCTGCGGCTGAGGAATAATCCATGTCCATCGAAGTCCGTAATGTCAGCAAGAACTTCAACGCCTTCAAGGCCCTGAACAGCATCAACCTGGACATCCAGAGTGGCGAGCTGGTGGCGTTGCTGGGGCCCTCCGGCTGCGGCAAGACCACCTTGCTGCGCATCATCGCCGGTCTCGAAACCCCGGATACCGGCAGCATCGTATTCCACGGTGAAGACGTCTCCGGCCACGACGTGCGTGATCGCAACGTCGGGTTTGTGTTCCAGCACTACGCACTGTTCCGCCACATGACCGTGTTCGATAACGTCGCCTTCGGCCTGCGCATGAAGCCGAAAAACCAGCGCCCGAACGAAAGCCAGATCGCGGTCAAAGTCCACGAACTGTTGAACATGGTGCAACTGGACTGGCTGTCCGACCGCTACCCGGAACAACTCTCCGGCGGCCAACGCCAGCGCATCGCCCTGGCCCGCGCCCTGGCGGTGGAGCCCAAAGTGCTGCTGCTCGACGAACCCTTCGGCGCCCTCGACGCCAAGGTGCGCAAAGAGCTGCGCCGCTGGCTGGCGCGCCTGCACGAAGACATCAACCTGACTTCGGTGTTCGTGACCCACGACCAGGAAGAGGCGATGGAAGTTGCCGACCGTATCGTGGTGATGAACAAGGGCGTGATCGAGCAGATCGGCTCACCGGGCGACGTCTACGAAAACCCGGCCAGCGATTTCGTCTACCACTTCCTCGGCGACTCCAACCGCCTGCACCTGGGGGGCGACCAACACGTGCTGTTCCGCCCTCACGAAGTGTCGCTGTCGCGCCATGAACTGGAAGACCACCATGCCGCCGAAGTGCGCGATATCCGGCCGCTGGGGGCGACCACGCGGGTGACGTTGAAAGTCGAAGGCCAGAGCGAACTGATCGAAGCCGAAGTGGTGAAAGACCACGACAGCCTGATCGGCCTGGCCCGGGGCGAGACCTTGTTCTTCAAACCCAAGGTCTGGCAAAAAGCCTGAACACACTGCAATAACAAATGTGGGAGGGGGCTTGCCCCCGATAGCGGTGTATCAGTCAATATCTTCAGTGACTGACCCACTGCAATCGGGGGCAAGCCCCCTCCCACATTCAGACTTCTCTCGGCTTCAGATCGCGGCGAGCGACTGGCCCGGAGCGGCGTTCAATCTGCTCTTTGAGCTCGTGCCGCAACCCCAGCAAAAACGCCAACTCCGCCACCACAAACAACGGCCCGACGATCAGCCCCGACACATCATCCACAAACGCCGGCTTCTTGCCTTCGTAGTAATGCCCGACAAACTGAATCACCCAACCCACCACGAACATACCGATACCGCCGCTGAGCCAGACCGGCGTGCTTTGCGCCGCCAGCACGTGCCCGGCCCACACCGACAAGCCCATCAGCACGCTCATCAGCACGCCCAGCGCGAGTTCCAGGCGCAGGTAGAACCACGCCGCAAGCAGCGCGACGATCAGCGCCGGCGACAGCCAGAGCCCGGCCAGCGGCCACTCCGGGCGTGAAAGCAACACGGCGACGGCGACCACGATCAGCGGGATGCCGATAAAGTGGCTGGCGATATTGCGCGGGTCGCGGTGGTAGGCGGCGTATTGACTGAGGTGGTCGACGAGGCTTTTCATTGTTATTCCTCCTGTAGGATGTTTGATCATGCCCTGTCAGCCTTCGCCTAACTGTCAGTTGGGCGACAATCTTCGGAGTTCTCATGAACGCAGAGCAATGGCGACCCCGGCTGGCTGCCGGGCACTGGTTCAGCCACTTGCCCGGCGCTTTTCAGCATAGTCTGCTGGCCCACGCGCGGCTGCGGCTGCTGACGGCGGGGCAATACCTGTTCAAGCGCGGTGACCCGCCCTGCGGCTTGTATGCGGTGCTCGACGGCAGTTTGCGGATCAGCGCGGTGAACGAGCAGGGCAAGGAAGCGCTGCTCAGCCTGGTGGAGTCGCCCTACTGGTTCGGTGAAATCTGCCTGTTCGACGGCCTGCCGCGCACCCACGACGCCTGTGCGGTCGGGCCGTGCAAGCTGTTGCAGGTGCCCCAGCAGGCATTGCTCGACATTCTCGATGAAACCCCGCAGTACTGGCGCGACTTGGCCTTGCTGATGAGCCAAAAGTTGCGCCTGAGTTTCATCGGCCTCGAACAGCTCAGCCTGATGCCCGCCTCGGTGCGGCTGGCCCATCGTTTGTTGATGATCATTGAAGGGTACGGCGACATCGAACCCTCAAAACGCCGGCTGCAGTTACCCCAGGAAGACCTGGCGGCGATGTTGAGCCTGTCGCGTCAGACCACCAACGCCTTGCTCAAGGACCTGCAAGCCCAGGGCATCGTGCGCCTGGGCTATGGCGAGATCGAAATCCTCGATGCACAGCGCCTGCGTGAGGCGGCGCACACCTGAGGGTGTTAGCCTGCAGGTCTGATCAATCGAGGTGTGTTATGCGCGTGCTGTTAGTGGAACATGAATCCGAAGAAGCACAGCGGATGGCCCAGGGTTTGAACGAGGCCGGTTATTCCGTGGAAGTTGCGGCCAACGGCATGGCCGCCCAACGGCTTGTCGAGGGCAACGAGTACGACCTGGTGATTCTGGACGTGATGCTGCCGGGGCTGAATGCCTGGACACTGCAGCAGGCGATTCGGCACAAGGGCGAGACGCCGGTGTTGTTTCTGACCAGCCCGGGTGGGATCGAAGACCGTCTGCGCGACTTGGAATTGCATGAGGATGATTATTTACTCAAGCCGTTTGAAGACAAGGCGCTGGTCATGCGCGTGAAAAAACTACTGCGTCGCGATCGCGGGCGCTGATAGATGTGTGGCCTGGGCTCTCGCGATCGCGGGCAAGCCCGGCTGTTAAATGTGGGAGGGAGCTTGCCCCCGATGACGGTGGATCAATTGATGAATGCGCTAGCTGATACACCGCCCCTCCCATGGCTTGATCTTTTGGTTATTAATAAATAGCTTCTTATTCCTTAACGAATATAAACCCCGTCCCTATACTGTCCAGCAACGTTAAACGCTGCAGGAGGGCACACCCATGCACAGCGAATCGATTCGTTACCTGATCGTGCCGGGCTGGCAAGGATCGCCAGAAGATCATTGGCAAACGCATTGGCAGAACAGCCTGCCCAACAGCGCCCGGGTGGAGCAGGCCGATTGGCTGACGCCGCGTCGCGAAGACTGGGTGGCCGCGCTGGCCGAGGCGATCGCCGCCGACAGCACGCCAGTGATTCTGATCGCCCATAGCCTGGGCTGCATCACCGTGGCCCACTGGGCTGCCACTGCCCCGCTGCAATTTTTGCGGCAGGTGCGTGGGGCGTTGCTGGTGGCGCCGGCGGATGTCGAACGCCCGGCCTGTGCCCCCGCGCTGCGTAACTTCGCGCCGATTCCACGCGACCTGCTGCCGTTTCCCAGCCAGGTGGTCAGCTCCGACAACGACAGTGCCGTCAGCGCCCCCAGGGCCATGGAGCTGGCGCGCGACTGGGGCGCTGAAGCCGGCATTTTGTCCGGCGCCGGGCATATCAATGTGAAGTCCGGCCACCAGCGCTGGGAGCAGGGTTTCGCGTATCTCTATCGCCTGCAAAGCCGCCTGGAGCATCACGCCCGGCGCACGGCCTGAACCTTTTTCAACGCCCCGTCCCTGAGCGGATTGGGGGCGGGAGCCTGCCATGAGTCTGCATGAAACCTTCGGTCAGCCGCTGCTGACCTTCCCCGACGCCGAAAAAAGCCCGCTGAGCATCCGCGCCAAGGCACTGGTGTTCGTCGACCCGCGTTCGCGGCAACTGCGCGAAGCGCTGGAACACCTCGCGCCCCGCGCCTTGCCGGTGTTGATCCGTGGCGAGACCGGCAGCGGCAAAGAGTTGCTGGCGCGGCATATCCATCGGGGCAGCGACCGCGCCGGGCTGTTTGTCTCGGTCAATTGCGGCGCGATCAGCCCGACCTACGCCGATGCCGAGCTGTTCGGCTACGCGGCCGGCGCCCACAGTGGCGCGGCGAGCAGCCGGGCCGGCTGGTTCGGCTCGGCCAACGGCGGCACCTTGTACCTGGATGAGATCGGCGACTTGCCGTTGCCGATCCAGGTCAAATTGCTCGCCGCCCTGGAAAACCACGAAGTCACCCGCGTCGGCGCGCAGCAACCAAGCCCGGTGGACGTGCGCCTGGTGGCGGCGACCAGCATCGACCTGGCCCAGGCCGTGGCCGCAGGCAAGTTCAATGAGCGCCTGTTCCATTACCTCAGCGAAGGCCAACTGGACCTGCCGGCCTTGCGCGAGCGGGTCGGCGACATCCTGTCCCTGGCCGAATACTTTCTTGGCATCTACAGCCAGCGCCTGGACCTGCCGGTGCCGCTGATCAGCGACGCGGCCCAGCGCGTGCTGGAACACCACAGCTGGCCGGGCAATACCCGCGAGCTGGAGAACGTCATCCACTTTGCCTTGCTGGTCAGCAGCGGCGACGAAATCTTGCCGGAGCATTTGAACCTGCCGACCGCCGGTTCGCCGCTGGAGCAGGTGCAGCGGATATTCGAAAGCGCCAGTGCGGCCGAGCGGGAAACCTTGCGCAAATTCCTACATGAGCAAAATGGAATATCAACCTGAATAAAAGGTATTGTTCGGGAATAAAAAATCTAGGTATTGTCACTCTCACGCCGCGATAGCACTTCGATGGCACTCCACCCCAATACGGTCGTCAGAGACGCCCCGGAATGTCGATAAGGACACTCATGAAAAAGGTTCTGTTGTTTACCGCACTGGCGGCTGCCCTGACTGCGGGCTTCGCCCAGGCCAACGAAAAGCTGATAGTGGCCGCTACCCCGGTCCCGCACGCCGAGATCCTCGAGCTGGTCAAGCCGACCCTCGCCAAAGAAGGCGTGGATCTGGAAATCAAAGTCTTCACCGACTACGTACAGCCCAACGTGCAGGTGGCCGAGAAGCGTCTGGACGCCAACTACTTCCAGACCCTGCCGTACCTGGAAAACTTCAACAAAGGTAAAGGCACCAACCTGGTCACCGTGGTGGGCGTACACGTTGAACCCTTCGGCGGTTACTCGAAGAAAATCAAAAACATTTCTGAGCTCAAAGATGGCGCCACCGTGGCCATTCCGAACGAAGGCTCCAACAGCGGCCGTGCCCTGTTGCTGCTGCAGAAGGCCGGTGTGATCACCCTGAAAGACCCGACCAATGCGCTGGCGACGCCAAAAGACATTGCCAGCAACCCGAAAAACCTGAAGTTCAAAGAGCTGGAATCAGCCCTGCTGCCACGCGTGCTGGACCAGGTTGACCTGGACCTGATCAACACCAACTACGCTCTGGAAGCTGGCCTCAACCCGGCCAGGGACGCGTTGATCATCGAAGACGCCAAATCGCCGTATGTGAACTTCCTGGTGGCGCGCCCGGACAACAAGGACAGCGCTGCTATCCAGAAACTGGCCAAGGCCCTGACCAGCCCGGAAGTCAAAGCATTCATCGAGAAGAAATACAACGGCGCGGTCGTGCCGGCGTTCTGATCGAGCGGTAAAACCTTTCAAGGTTTAAACGCCGACGGCTTGCACAGCGTCGGCGTTTTTTATGGGTGGAATTTGGAATGCGCTCAAAATTGTGGGAGGGGGCTTGCCCCCGATAGCAGTGGTTCAGTCAATGCATCGGTGACTGTCATACCGCTATCGGGGGCAAGCCCCCTCCCACATTTGATTTTTATCTCACCGTGGATTTTCAGCGTTTCACCGCACTCGGGCGTTGATCGCCCTGCGCAATGCCACCAACCATTTCACCAGCTCCTGCGGATCAATCGGTTTCGCTTCGTTCATTGTTCATTCCCTCGAATCACAGACCCCACAACCATAGCCGTCACTCGCCAACCCCGCGAATCTGGCGGCTATCGTGTTGGGCGATATCAATGTGATATTTCGGTATCAAAAATCGACGGTTTATGCCAATAAAGGCTGGGCGACCCGGCGTCTTGAGCGAGGGCGTTCGTTTAGCTTCGGAACCATTGGCGTTGGGCGCCATCCATGCACATGGAACCCTGCTATAAGGTCGCAGTCGCCTACACACCGGCAAGTTGGCATCACGTAAAGGAGCCTGCATGGGCGGTCACCCTTCGACAGTTATCTTCGCACTTGGCCTGTTGGCGCTGCTGAGCGGCTGCGGCCAGGAAAAAGCCGAGCCCAAGCAGCATGCGCGGGTGTTCGTGCAGACCGTGCAGCCGACTGACTACGCAGTGGCCGTCACGCTGACCGGCGATATCCAGGCGCGGGTGCAAACCGATCTGTCTTTTCGCGTGGGGGGCAAGATCATTCAGCGCATGGTCGATGTGGGCGACCATGTCAGCGCCAAGCAAGTGCTGGCCAAGCTCGACCCCAAGGACTTGCAGAGCAGTGTCGACTCCGCCCAGGCCCAGGTCGTGGCCGAGCAGGCGCGGGTCAAGCAGACCGCCGCCGCGTTCGTGCGCCAGGAAAAACTCCTGCCCAAGGGCTACACCAGCCGCAGCGAATACGACACTGCCCAGGCCGCGTTGCGCAGCAGCCAAAGCGCCCTGGCCGCCGCCCAGGCGCAACTGGCCAATGCCCGCGAGCAACTGGGCTACACCGCGCTGTTCGCCGAGGCCCCCGGGGTGATTACTGCGCGCCAGGCTGAAGTGGGCCAGGTGGTGCAGGCCACCGTGCCGATCTTCAGCCTGGCCCGCGAGGGCGAGCGCGACGCGGTATTCGACGTGTACGAGTCGTTGCTGGTGGAACCGCCGGCCGATGCGCCGATCACGGTGAGCCTGTTGGATAACCCCAGTATCAAGGTCCAGGGCCACGTCCGCGAAGTTACCCCGGCCGTCGCTGCCAATACCGGCACGGTGCAAGTCAAAATCGCTCTGGAGGCCCTGCCCGCGGGCATGCATCTGGGCTCGGTGGTCAGCGCTACCGCCAACGGCCCGGCCAAGCCCAGCATCGAGCTGCCATGGTCGGCGCTGACCAAAGACCTCAGCGACCCCGCCGTGTGGCTGGTGGATGGCGACGGCCTGGCGCAGCTGCGCAAGGTCAGTGTGGCGCGTTACCTCACCGGCAAGGTGATCATCAGCGACGGTCTGCAGGGCGGTGAAAAAGTCGTGGTGGCCGGCGGGCAATTGCTGCACCCCGGCATGCGCGTCGAAGTCGCCCAGCCGCCCGACTCGGCCCAGGCCCAAGGAGTGCAACCATGATGCGCCTGACCGGCCTGCTCGCCGCCAGCCTGTTGCTGCTGGCCTGCTCCAAGAACGACCCGCCACCCGAGCCCGTGCGCCCGGTGTTGTCCATGGAAGTGAAAGCCGAAGACCAGGAAACCCTCGGCCGTTTCGCCGGCACCATCCAGGCGCGCTACGAAAGCAACCTGGGGTTCCGCGTGCCCGGGCGCATCGCCCACCGCACTGTGGATGTCGGCGCCGAGGTGGAGAAGGGCGCGGTACTTGCCGTACTCGACCCCACCGACCAGCAGAACCAACTGCGCGCGGTCCAAGGTGACCTCGCCCGCGTGCAGGCGCAGTTCATCAACGCCCAGGCCAGCGCCCGTCGCCAGCAGGCGTTGTTCAACCGTGGCGTCGGCGCCCAGGCCCAGTTGGACGTGGCCCAGACCGACCTGAAAACCACCCAGGCCAGCCTCGACCAGGCGCAGGCCTCGGTCAACCAGGCCAAGGACCAGCTCAACTACGCCCGATTGCGTACCGACCATGGCGGCATCGTTACCGCCTGGAACGCCGAGGCCGGCCAGGTGGTCAGCGCGGGCCAGCAAGTGGTGACCCTGGCGCGCCCGGACATCAAGGAGGCGGTGATCGACCTGCCCGCCGGCCTCGCCGAGCGTCTGCCGCCCGATGTGGTGTTCCTCGTCGCCGGGCAACTCGACCCCAGCGTGAACACCACCGCCACCGTGCGCGAAATCGAACCCCAGGCCCAGAGCGCCACGCGCACCCGTCGCGCGCGCCTGACCCTGGCCGACACGCCGGCGGCTTTTCTGCTGGGTACGGCGATCAGCGTGACCTTGAGCTCGGCCATCCCACCGCGCATCGAACTGCCGTTGAGCGCCTTGCAGCAAATCGGCGGCAAAACGCGGATCTGGTTGCTGGACACCCAAAGCCGGACCGTGCAGCCGCGTGAAGTCACGGTGCTCAGTCGTGACGCCGACAGCGTTTTGCTCAACGGTGGGGTCAAGCCCGGTGAGCGCATCATCGTCGCCGGTGTGAACAGCCTGCAACCGGGGCAAACAGTCAAGATCGACGAGGACAGCCCGCGATGAAAGGGAGTTTCAACTTATCCGAATGGGCCCTCAAGCATCAGTCCTTCGTCTGGTACCTGATGTTCGTCGCGCTGCTGATGGGCGTGTTTTCCTACAAGAACCTGGGCCGCGAGGAAGACCCTTCGTTCACCATCAAAACCATGGTGATCCAGACCCGCTGGCCGGGCGCGACCCAGGAAGAAACGCTCAAACAGGTGACCGACCGCATCGAGAAAAAACTCGAGGAACTCGACGCCCTCGACTACGTGAACAGCTACACCCGGCCCGGTGAGTCCACGGTGTTCGTGTACCTCAAGGACACCACCAGCGCCAAGGCGATCCCCGAGATCTGGTACCAGGTGCGCAAGAAGATCGACGATATTCGCGGCAGCTTCCCCCAGGGCTTGCAGGGGCCGTCGTTCAACGATGAGTTCGGTGACGTGTTCGGCTCGGTGTACGCCTTTACCGGCGACGGCCTGTCGATGCGCCAGCTGCGCGACTACGTGGAGCAGGCGCGCGCCGAGATCCGTGCGGTGCCGGGCCTGGGCAAGGTCGAGCTGATCGGCCAGCAGGACGAAGTGATTTACCTGAATTTCTCCACGCGCAAACTCGCGGCCCTGGGGATCGACCAACGCCAGGTGGTGCAGAGCCTGCAGGCGCAGAACGCAGTGACCCCGGCCGGGGTGATCGAAGCCGGGCCGGAGCGCATTTCCGTGCGGACGTCCGGGCAGTTCGCCTCGGAAAAAGACCTGGCCAACGTCAACCTGCGCCTCAACGACCGCTTCTATCGCCTGGCGGACGTCGCCGACATCAGCCGCGGCTACGTTGACCCGGCGACGCCAATGTTCCGTTTCAACGGCAAGCCGGCGATCGGTTTGGCGATCGCGATGCAGAAGGGCGGCAATATCCAGTCGTTCGGCGAGGCCCTGCACACGCGAATGGACGAACTGACCGCCGACCTGCCGGTGGGGGTCGGCGTCTACAAGGTCTCCGACCAGGCGGAAGTGGTGCAAGAGGCCGTCGGCGGCTTCACCAGCGCGCTGTTCGAAGCGGTGATCATCGTGCTGGTGGTGAGCTTTATCAGCCTCGGCCTGCGTGCCGGGCTGGTGGTGGCGTGCTCGATCCCGCTGGTGCTGGCGCTGGTGTTCGTGTTCATGGAATACACCGGCATCACCATGCAGCGCGTGTCCCTGGGGGCGCTGATCATCGCGCTCGGCTTGCTGGTGGACGACGCGATGATCACCGTGGAGATGATGATCACGCGCCTGGAAAAAGGCGAAACCAAGGCGCAGGCGGCGACCTACGCCTACACCTCCACCGCGTTCCCGATGCTCACCGGCACCCTGGTGACCGTGGCCGGGTTTGTGCCGATCGGCCTCAACGCCAGTTCGGCGGGCGAGTACACCTTCACCCTGTTCGCGGTGATTGCCGTGGCGATGTTGGTGTCGTGGGTGGTGGCGGTGCTGTTTGCGCCGGTGATCGGCGTGCATATCCTCAGCGCCAACGTGAAACCCCACAGTGCCGAACCGGGGCGCATCGGCCGCGCTTTCAATGGCGGCATGCTGTGGGCGATGCGCAACCGCTGGTGGGCCATCGGCATCACCGTGGCGCTGTTCGCGGCGTCGGTGTTTTCCATGCAGTTTGTGCAGAACCAGTTCTTCCCGTCGTCGGACCGTCCGGAGATCCTCGTCGACCTCAACCTGCCGCAAAACGCCTCGATCAACGAAACCCGCAAAGCCGTCGACCGCCTCGAAGCGATCATCAAGGACGACCCGGATATCGAGCGCTGGAGCACTTACATCGGCCAGGGCGCGATCCGTTTCTACCTGCCCCTCGACCAACAACTGGAAAACCCTTACTACGCGCAGTTGGTGATCGTCAGCAAGGGCCTGAAGGCGCGCGGCGAGTTGATCGCGCGCCTGCAAAAACGCCTGCGTGAGGATTTCGTCGGCGTCGGCAGCTTTGTGCAGCCGCTGGAGATGGGCCCGCCGGTGGGGCGGCCGATCCAGTACCGCGTCTCCGGCAAAGACACTGACCAGGTGCGCAAGCACGCCATCGAACTGGCGACCTTGCTGGACAAGAACCGCCACCTGGGCGAGATCATTTACGACTGGAACGAACCGGGCAAAGTCCTGCGCATCGAGATTGCCCAGGACAAGGCGCGGCAGTTGGGCTTGTCTTCCGAAGACGTGGCGCAGTTGATGAACAGCGTGGTCAGCGGCGCGTCGGTGACTCAGGTGCATGACGATATCTACCTGATCGACGTGGTCGGCCGCGCCGAAGATGCCGAGCGCGGCACGCCGGAAACCTTGCAGAACCTGCAGATCGTCACGCCCAACGGCGTCTCGATTCCGCTGCTGGCCTTCGCCACCGTGCGTTATGAGCTGGAACAGCCGCTGGTGTGGCGCCGCGACCGCAAGCCGACCATCACCCTCAAGGTGGCGGTGCGCGACGCGATGCAGCCGACCGATCTGGTCAAACAGCTCAAGCCCGAGATCGATGCGTTCAACGCCGGCCTGCCGGTGGGCTACAAGGTCGCCACCGGCGGCACCGTGGAAGAAAGCGGCAAGGCCCAGGGCCCGATTGCCAGCGTGGTGCCGTTGATGCTGTTTTTGATGGCGACCTTCCTGATGATCCAGCTGCACAGCGTGCAGAAGATGTTCCTGGTGGCCAGCGTCGCGCCGCTGGGGTTGATCGGCGTGGTGCTGGCGCTGGTCCCCACCGGCACGCCCATGGGCTTCGTGGCGATCCTTGGCATTCTGGCGCTGATCGGCATCATCATCCGCAACTCGGTGATCCTGGTGACGCAAATCGAGGAATATGAACTGGCCGGCTACACGCCGTGGGATGCGGTGGTGCAAGCCACCGAACACCGGCGCCGGCCGATCCTGCTGACGGCGGCTGCGGCGAGCCTGGGCATGATCCCGATTGCGCGGGAAGTGTTCTGGGGGCCGATGGCCTACGCGATGATCGGCGGGATCATCATTGCCACGCTGCTGACGCTGTTGTTCCTGCCGGCGCTGTATGTGGCCTGGTACAAGATTCGCGAGCCGAAGCCGGAACATCAGGAAGAGCGCGGTTAAAAATGTGGGAGGCGGCTTGCTCCGGATAGCGGTGCTTCAGTTGGCGCAACTTTGACTGACCCAGCGCTATCCCGAGCAAGCCCCCTCCCACATTTGGAATGTATCGTCAGGCGGTTATTCAGGTTTTGCGCCAGACGCTGGCCAACCAGGGCTGCTGCTCGCGGGGTAGTCCGGCTGGGCGATAGTAGTGCTCCAGTTCCACAAAACCGGCGGCGGTCAGCAACGATTGCCACGCTTCCAAGTCGTGATAAGACCCATATCGCGGCCCATTCCAGCCTTCGCGGTTGTCACCGCGTGGATTGGAACTGAACAACACCCCGCCCGGTTTCAGCGCGCCATGCAGTTGCTTGAGCACACGCGGCAGTTCCTGCTTGGGAATGTGAAACAGCACCGCATTGGCAAAGATCCCGTCGAAGCGTGCGTTGGGTAGGTCCAGCTTCAGGAAGTCCTGCTGCAGCACCTCGCAGCCGCTGTCTTCGCGCGCCATCTGCGCAAAGCGCTCGGAGCCGTCGAGGCCCACGGCGATATGCCCCATGCGCGTAAAGGTCTGCAAATCCCGCCCCGGCCCGCAGCCGAAGTCCAGCACGGTAAACGGCGCCGCGCCCTGGATATGCCGCAGCAGCGCGTCGATGTTCTGGCTCACATCGTGATCGCGGGTGCCTTCACGGAAGTCCTCGGCCACGCTGTTGTAGTGGTCGAGGGTAGTGGCGGTGATCTGGTTGAGGTCGTCGGGGGCGAGTTTCATGGGGAGGCGCTTTGGAGGTGAAGTGCTGACTATATCCCATGTCCAGTTGACTGCCCCCTGAGACGGCTCTTCATTTGATGACTGCGCTTGAATTAATCAGTGAAATTTACGGAGTAGTACGACTCATTGGATAGGATTTGTAGACTCCGTAAAGAGGACATCAAGATGTAACTGTATTTGGGTTGGGGGATGTTGTTAACGGTAGTTGTTGAATTTTGCCGGTGAAGCGGAGTTGCCGCTGCATCGCCAAGCGTGACGGCGGCCAGCGCCAACACCAGCGTCGCGCACCTGGCGCAGGTGGTTATAGTAGACATGGTATTCGCTCCTTGATTCGTCGCAAACGGTGTCGAGCCGATTAAACCTGCATAACCCCCCTCCAACAACTGTCAACCTTGACAGGTCCAAACGAGTGCTCAGCGCGCCAACCGATCCCTACCCAACGATGGCCTACGCGATGATTGACGGGGTCATCATCGCCATGCTGCTGACGCTGTATGTGGCTTGGTACAAGATTCGCGAACCGAAGCAGGGCAGTTGAAAATGTGGGAGGGGGCTTGTATTACCAGGCCGTGACCGTCGAGGCCCGTGGCGATATGGTTCATGCGCGTAAAGGCGTGCCCTGAAGTAACGTCAGTATTGGACAAGCGATCTATAGAAAGTGCTAGCTTTCCAGTTAAAGATCGCTCCTTTGTTGAATGCGAAGGAGTTGTTAACGGTAGTTGTTGAATATTGCCCGTGAAGCGGAGTTGCCGCTGCATCGCCAAGCGTGATGGCAGCCAGCGCCAACACCAGCGTCGCGCACCTGGCGCAGGTGGTTATAGTAGACATGGTATTCGCTCCCTGATTCGTCGCAGACGGTGTCGAGCCGATTAAAGCTGCATAAACCCCCTCCAACAACTGTCGACCTTGACAGGTCCAAACGAGTGCTCAGCGCGTGTTCAGCCCCCGCGCTTTGTGAATTAATCACAGTGATGAGTAAGGGTGAGGGTGGAAGTCCACTCACACTACATGTCAGTCAGTGTCTATTTGTATTGGAGCTTCTGTGTAAACACATTATTACCCCAGTTAAAGATCCCTCCTTTGTTGAACGTGAAGGAGTCGTTAACGGTAGTTGTCGAATATTGCCCGTGAAGCGGAATTGCCGCTGCATCGCCAAGCGTGACGGCGGCCAGCGCCAACACCAGCGTGGCGCACCTGGCGCAGGTGGTTACAGTGGACATGGTATTCGCTCCCTGATCCGTCGCAGACAGTGTCGAGCCGATTAAACCCGCGAAAACCCCCTCCAACAACTGTCAACCTTGACAGGTACAAACGAGTGCTCAGCGCTTGTTCAGCCCCCGCGCCAAGCGGTCTCCGCCCAGCTGAATCACCGCCACCAGCAGCACCAGCAGCACAATCACCGTGAGCATGATCTGCGTATCAAAGCGCTGATAACCATAGCGGTAGGCAATATCCCCCAACCCACCTGCACCAATCGCCCCAGCCATGGCCGAGGAGTTGATCATGGTCACCAGGGTGATGGTGAACCCGCCGACGATCCCCGGCAGCGCTTCGGGCAACAGTACGTGCCAGATGATGTGCCAGCGCCGGCAGCCCATGGCTTGTGCGGCTTCGATCAAGCCGTGGTCGACTTCGCGCAGGCTCACTTCGGCGATGCGCGCAAAGAACGGCGTCGCGGCGATGGTCAGCGGCACTACCGCCGCCCACACGCCGTAGGTGGTGCCGACGATCAGCCGGGTGAACGGGATCAGCGCCACCATCAGGATCAGAAACGGAATCGAGCGGAACAGATTGACGAACGCCCCCAGCACCCGGTTCAGCGCCGGAGCCTGGTAGATGCCGCCCTTGTCGCTGGTGACCAGGAACACCGCCAGCGGAATCCCCACCAGCAACGCGATCAGCGACGACACGCCGACCATCAACAGCGTGTCAATGGCGCCCTGCACTAAACGATCAAACCACATAACCCAACACCTCCACCTGTTGTGCCCAATGCCCGGCGCGGCTGCGCAGTGTGTCGGGGTCATGGGGCGAGCCATTCACCGCCAGCAGCAATTGCCCCAGGGCATGCCCCTGAATCCGTTCCACGCCGCCTTGCAGCAAGCGCACGCGCCCGCCGAGGGCGCCGAACAGCGCGGCCAGGTCGGGTTCATCGGTGGCGCTGCCGGTGAACTGCAAGCGCAGTACCAGCGCGGCGTCAGCCGAGGCCGGCGTGGGTTGCAGGCGGCTTTGCAGTTCTTCCGACAGGCCGTGTTGCAGCGGCGCCAGCAGGGTTCGGCTGACCTCGTGCCGCGGGTTGCCGAATACTTCCCACACCGGGCCTTGCTCGACGATGCGCCCGTGTTCGAGCACCACCACGCGGTCGCAGATCTCGCGAATCACCGCCATCTCATGGGTGATCAACACGATGGTCAGGCCCAGCCGTTGGTTGATCTCGCGCAGCAGGCCGAGGATCGATTGGGTGGTCTCCGGGTCGAGGGCCGAGGTGGCCTCGTCGCACAGCAGAATCTCTGGGTCGTGGACCAGCGAACGGGCGATGCCCACGCGCTGTTTCTGCCCGCCGGAGAGTTGCGCCGGGTAGGCCTTGTGCTTGTCCTTCAGGCCCACCAGCTCCAGCAGTTCACGCACTTTCTGCTCGCGCTGCAACTTGGGGACGCCGGCGACTTTGAGCGGCAACTCGACGTTCTGCCACACGGTCTTGGCCGACATCAGGTTGAAGTGCTGGAAGATCATGCCGATGCGCCGCCGCAGCGCCACCAGGCGGTCTTCGTCGAACGCGCCGATGTCGACCTGATCGATCAGCACGCGCCCGCTGCTGGGTTGTTCCAGGCGGTTGATGGTGCGGATCAGCGACGACTTGCCGGCGCCGCTGCGGCCGATGATGCCGAACACTTCGCCGCGCTGGATCGCCAGGTCGATGCCTTGCAGCGCGTGTACCGTGCCGTCGTAGGTCTTGCCCAGGTTGATAAAGCGCACATGGGCGCGGTTGAGGTGCGGATGCAGTTCAGTCTGCTCGGCGTTCCTGGGTGGTGTGCCCAGGTCGCGCAGTTGGATGTTGGCGGCCGTCATGTTCAACCTTCCCAGCCGACTTGGTAGAGCTTGCCGAGGGATTTATCCAGGGCGGCGCGCACCACCGGCGAGTGCTGGTAGATGTCGACGAACTTGATCACCCGCGGGTCGGTTTTGGCTTTCGGCTGGATCACGAACTGGATCACGTATTCCGGGTGGTCGAGGCCGTCGAACAGCAGCGCCGACTCGGCATCGAAGGTCTTGGACAGGCGGATATACGCCGGATAACCCTGCACCAGATCCGCATCGTCATAGGCGCGCACCAACTGCACGGCCTCGACTTGCAGGATCTTGAGCTGCTTCGGGTTGGCGATGATGTCTTCTTCGGTGGCCTTGTAACCCACGCCCGGCTTGAGCGTGATCAGCCCCGCCTTGGCCAGCAGTTGCAGGCCGCGCCCGCTGTTGATCGGGTCGTTGGCAATCGCCACGCTGGCGCCTTGGGGCAGGTCGTTGAAGCTTTTGTATTTTTTCGAATACAGCCCGACGTTGTTGATGATGCCCGGCGCATACGGCACCAGATCAAACCCGGCGGCGGCCTTGGCGTTTTCCAGGAAGGGGATGTGCTGGAAGTAGTTCACGTCGATATCGCCGGCGGCCAGGCTGACGTTGGGCGCGATCCAGTCGGTGAACTCCACCAGCTCGACGTTCAAGCCTTGCTTACCGGCCTCGGCCACGGCGGCTTCCAGGGGAATTGCGAAGGCCGCGGTGGTGCCGACTTTCAGCGGCGCGTCGGCGGCGAACAGCGTCGAACTGAACAGCCCGAAGGCCAGGGCCAGGGCTTTGACTGGGTGGGACAACAGGGTCTTTTTCATAGGTAGTTTCCAATGTGTAGGAGCGAGCTTGCTCGCGAAAAACTTGAGGGCGCTGCGGGGTATCAGAGGCCCCGCGTTATCGTTGACGATCTTCGCGAGCGAGCTCGCTCCTACAGGGGGCCGTGGCGGTAGGTGGAGCCGGTGTGTTGTTCGGGTAAGCGGGCGCCGCCGTGGAAGACTTTTTCCCGCAGCGTTCCAGTGTCGTAAGCGGTCTTGTACGACCCACGCCGCTGCAACTCCGGCACCACCAGGTCGATGAAGTCCACATAGCTTTCCGGGGTGACGATGCGTGTGAGGTTGAAGCCATCCAGCCCGGTTTCAGCGACCCAGGATTCCAGCTCGTCCGCCACTTGCTCGGGCGAGCCGACCACGGTGATGTAGCGCCCGCCGAGGGCGTGCTGCTCGAGTAATTTGCGGCGGGTCCAATCGTTGTTCTGCAGGTGCTGGGTGGCGGACTGGATCGCGTTGCTCTTCACGTACTGGATCGGTTCGTCGAGGGCGTACTGGGAAAAATCGATCGCCGTGGACGCCGAAAAATGCGCCACGCCGGCTTCCGCGCTGGCATAGCTCAGGTACTCGGCATGCTTGGCCCAGGCCAGTTCCTCAGTGGCGCCAACGATCACGTTGAGGCCCATGAACACCTTGATGTCGTGCGGGTTGCGCCCGGCCGCCACCGCGCTGGCGCGCACCTTGTCCACCTGGAGCCGGGTGCTGGCCTTGTCCCGCCCGCTGATGAACACGCACTCGGCATGCCGTCCGGCGAACACCAGGCCACGCGCCGAAGTGCCAGCCTGGAACAGCAGCGGTGTGCGTTGCGGCGACGGTTCGCACAGGTGATAACCCTCCACCTGGTAGAACTCACCGTGGTGCTCGACTTTGTGCACCTTGCCCGGCTGCGCATACACCCGCGCCTGCGGATCGTTGAGCACGGCGTCGTCTTCCCAGCTGCCTTCCCAGAGTTTGTACAGCACTTCCAGATACTCATCGGCCTGGTCGTAGCGTCGGTCATGTTCGACCTGTTCGGTCAGGCCCATGGCCTTGGCGGCGCTGTCGAGGTAGCCGGTGACGATGTTCCAGCCGACCCGACCACGGCTCAGGTGGTCGAGGGTGGACATGCGCCGGGCGAACAGATACGGCGGCTCGTAGGTCAGGTTGGCGGTCAGGCCGAAACCGAGGTGTTGGGTCACGGCGGCCATGGCCGAGAGCAGCAGCAACGGGTCGTTGACCGGCAGTTGGATCGACTCTTTGAGCGGCACGTCGATGGCGTCCTGGTACACGTCGTAGACGCCGACGATATCGGCAATGAACAACCCGTCGAACAGCCCGCGCTCCAGGGTTCGCGCCAGGTCGGTCCAATACTCGAGGGTTTTGTACTGGGTGGACGTGTCCCGCGGGTGCGTCCACAAGCCGTGATTGATATGCCCGATGCAGTTCATGTTGAAGGCATTGAGCAGGATTTTTTTCTTCGCCATTCAGATGGTCCCCCGCAGTGGCGGTTTTTCATCGTTGAGGTAGTAATTACCCACGGCGTGGTACTTCCAGCGCACCGGGTCGTGCAGGGTATGCACGCGGGCGTTGCGCCAGTGGCGATCGAGGCCGTGCTCGGCCAGGGTCGCCTGGCTGCCGGCCAGTTCGAACAGGGTGCTGCCGGCCGCCAGGGAAATTTCGGTGCTCAGGGCGCGTGCTTCGGCGACCGCGATCGAGGCGGCGGCCACGGTCTCGGCGTGGCTGTCGGCCTGGGCGCGGTCGAGAAACTCGCCTGCGCGCTCCAGCAAGGCTTCGGCGGCGTGCAGGCGAATGCTCAAGTGGCCGAAGCTCTTCAGCGTCAGCGGGTCTTCGCTGGCCTTGTCGCTGCCGGAGTCGATCCACGGGCGGGTCTTGGTGCGTACAAAGTGCAGCGCGTCCTCGAAGGCGGCGCGGGCGATGCCGGTGTCGATGGCGGCGTGGAGGATCTGCGCCAGCGGGCCGACGGTGGTCGGGCGTTCGAAGGCACTCTGGAACGGGAGCACGTCGTGCGCTGCGACCCGCACGTTGTCGAACACCACCGAACCGCTGCCGGTGGTGCGCTGGCCGAAGCCGCTCCAGTCGTCGATCACCGTCAGGCCCGCGCTGTCGCGGGGCACGAAGGCCAGGTGCTGGATGCCGTTCTCGTCCACCACGGAGGTCGGGATACGTTGCGCGTAGATCGCGCCGGTGGCGTAGAACTTGCGGCCGTTGATCCGAAAACCGTCGCCGTCGCGGGTGAGGCGGGTCACGCGGTCGTGGGCGGTCTTGGTGCCCAGTTCCGCCAGGGCGTTGCCGAAGCGCTGGCCGGCCAGCACCTCGGCGTACAGGCGTTGTTGCTGCGCGGGGCTGCCGTTCACGCGCAGCACTTCGAGGGCGTAGAAATGGTTTTGCGGGATCTGGCCCAGCGAGGCGTCGGCCTGGGCGATCAGCGCGATGACCTTGGCCAGGGTGACGTTGGACACGCCAGCGCCGCCGTAGGCTTTCGGCACGCTGATGCCCCACAGGCCGGAGCGCGAAAATACGTCCAGTTCGGGCAGCGGCAGGCGGCGCTCGCGGTCGCGCTGGGCGCTGTCACGGCGCAGGTCTTCAGCCAGGTCGCTGGCGACAATCAGGGCTTGTTCGTCGCTGGTGATGAGCGCGACGTGGGTAGATAAAGTCATCGGTGTTCTCCAGAAGCGCGTGGAAAAAGTGTTCTGGGCGGTTAGATCCAGGAGTGACGAGCCGGCAATGTGCCGTTCAGGCGATAAGCGCCCACCGCGTGATACTTCCAGCGCACCGGGTCGTGCAGGGTGTGGACCCGGGCATTGCGCCAGTGGCGGTCGAGGTTGAATTCGGCGAGGGTGGCGCGGCTGCCGGCCAGTTCGAAGAGTTTTTCGCTGGTCAGCAGCGACACTTCGGTGGTCAACACCTTGGCCTCGGCTACGGCAATCGAGGCGCGTGCGGCGGACTGCGCGGTGATTGGCGCGGCGCTGACCTGGTCCAGCACCTGGCCGGCCTTGCGCAGCAGGGCTTCGGCGGCGTGCAGTTCGATCTTCAATTTGCCGATGTCGGCGATCACATACAGGTCATCGCTGGCGCGTTCGACCTTGGCGTCGATCCACGGGCGTGAGCGCTCGCGGACGAACGCAATGGCGTCATCCAGCGCGCCACGGGCAATGCCGGCGTCGATGGCTGCCTGGATCAATTGCGAGACCGCGCCCTGGATATTCGGGCTTTGGCCGAGGCGCCAGTTTTCGACCACCAGCTCTGCGTCCACCGGCACCCGGTCGAGCAGCACGGTGCCGCTGGTGGTGGTGCGTTGGCCGAAGCCGGACCAGTCGTCGACGATGCGCAGCCCTTGCGTGCCACGGCGCACAAACGCCATGACCTGCTTGCCGTCGTCGTTCAGCGCCTTCACCGCGACCCAATGGGCGAACAGGGCGCCGGTGGAGTAGAACTTCTGGCCGCTGATCACGTAACCGTCGCCTTCGGCGCTGATCCGCGCCTTGAGCTCCAGGGTGTTTTTGGTGCCGCGCTCCGGGCCGCCGTTACCGATGCGCCAGCCGTCGAGCACGCTCTGGAACAGCTGTTTTTTCTGGCGCTCGGTGGCCGCGCCCTGCAGCAGGTGCAGGATGCCGAAATGGTTCTGCGGGATCTGCCCGAGGGCCGGGTCGGCCGCGCTGATGATCGCGAAGACTTCGGCCAGGGTGGTGAACGACACCTGCGGGCCGCCGTACTCGCGGGGAATGGAAATACTGCCCAGACCACTGCGGGTGAATTGCTCGATCTGCGCCCAGGGCAGCTTGCGCTGCTGGTCGCGCTTGGCGGCCTGTACGCGCGCGGCCTGGGCCAACTCATGGGCCGCGCTCAGCGCTTGGGCATCGTTGCGCAGCACAACGGCCGGCAACAGCAGGGGGGCGACGTCCAGATCACTCTGGGGGGGTGTTAGAGCCAAGTTAGACATCAGCGCCGCTCCTTGGCTGCACGTAATGCCCTGGCGTTATGCACCGGGGTAATTCTGACCATACCGACCTCGCATTCAATGAAATGGAAACAAAACAATCAGGAATGTCCGGTGGTCCGGTTTATATACCCTAAACGTGTTAAATATTTAAATAAACTAACTTTTAGGAATATGCATAGAAGGGCCGTTACCCACGCTTCAGGGGCGACGCGGTTGATAGATCTGCGCGGCGCTGGAAGGGCGCTTCGGCGTCGCCGGCACATAGGCGGCGATGCGCAGTGTGCGGGCCGGCGCCCAGCGTGAGTTATTGCCCACCCGATCGAGAATGCAGTACGTGACGTCCAGCCGGCTGTCGTCGCCGGCTTCGATGATGATCGCCGACGGCACCCACACCTGCACCGCGATGCCGACGGCTCGGGCCTGTATTTTCGGCAGGTCCAGGCGCGCATCGCCCCAGCGCAGGGTGATGGCGTCGCCGCGGGTCATGTTCAGGTAGGGTTCGATGGTCAGCGGAATACCGCGCCGCACCTGGCTGCTGTTGACGCCGTAGCGACGAATCATGTCGGGCAGGCCCACAGGGGCGAGGTTCTGGTTTTCGTCGCTGTACAGCGCGCTCGGTTGGCCGCCCGGGTAGTTGGTCTTGACCTGCACCGTGGTCACCGCTGAGCGTGCGGGGCCGTGGCCGATCTGCATGACCTGGTAGTGAACCCGCGCATGGCCGTCCTGCACAAAGCTTTCCGGCACCCGCAGTTGGGTGGCGGTGCCGACCTTGCACGCGGTGATACGCCGCGAGTCGGCAAAGCAGTTGTTCCAGAACAGCTCGATCAGGTCACCCTCATCCATGCCGGGGTAGGGCGCGATGTCGACTTGCAGCTGTGTGGCGGCCAGGGCGTTGATGCCGTTGCCAAGTGCCTGGGGCAGGGTCGGGGCAGTGAGCAGGGCCGGGGTTGCGGTGCGCGTCATAGTAATCTCCTTGATGCAGCCAGCAGCAATCGTTCCGGACCCTTGGCGCGGGAACGCGACGGGGGCCGAAAGGAACGATTCAGTGAAAAGCCGGGATAGGATCCAATCCTCTGGGCGCTAGATAAGAGCGTTGGCCGGAGGGCGTCAATGGCGGCAAAAGGCTAAACGGCGGGTTTGGGACGATTCAGAACGGTCTGACTGGGCGCGGGAATTTCGGGGGTGGCGCGGGGGCTGTTTTACCCAGGCAGGCCGGGCGTGTGCGGGAGCGGGCTCCCCCACACGCGTTGTGCTGCCGGTGGGCGCGCGTCAATGCGCGAGAAACTTGCTCAGGAACTGTTTCGTGCGTTCTTCCCTGGGGTTGGCGAACAACGCCTTGGCCTCGCCTTGCTCCACGATCACCCCTTTGTCGAAGAAGATCACCCGGTTGGCGACATCCCGGGCAAAGCTCATTTCGTGGGTGACGATCACCATGGTGCGGTTTTCTTCGGCCAGGCTGCGAATGGTCGCCAGCACTTCGCCCACCAGTTCCGGGTCGAGGGCCGAGGTGGGTTCGTCGAACAGGATCACCTCCGGCTCCATGGCCAACGCCCGGGCAATCGCCACGCGCTGTTGCTGGCCGCCGGAGAGGCGCCGGGGGTAGGCGTCTTCCTTGCCGGCCAGGCCGACCCGCGCCAACAGCGTGCGGCCCAGGGCGGTCGCGGCCTCACGGGGCATCTTCTTGACCACGGTCGGGCCTTCGATGACGTTTTCCAGCGCGGTGCGGTGCGGGAACAGGTTGAAGTTCTGGAACACAAAACCCACGTGCTGGCGCAGGCGCCGCACCAGGCCCTGTTGCTGGTTGAGCGGTTTGCTGCTGTCGATCTCGATGTCACCGACCTTGATGCGACCGCTGGTGGGGGTTTCGAGGAAGTTCAGGCAGCGCAGGAACGTGGTCTTGCCGGAGCCGCTGGGGCCGATGATGGCGACGACTTCGCCTTCCTTGACCTCCAGGTCGATGCCGTTGAGCACCACCTGGCCGTTGAATTGTTTGGTCAGTTTTTCAACCACGATCATGCTTCAAGACTCCAGGTCATGCCGGTTGACCCGGTCTTCCAGACGATTTTGAAAATGCGCCAGGATGCTTGCCAGGACCCAGTAGATCAGGGCGGCGGACAGATACATGGTGAAGATTTCGAAGGTGCGCGCCGACACCAGTTGCGCCTGGCGGAACAGCTCGGGCACCTGGATGGTGGCCGCCAGCGCGGTGTCCTTGACCAGCGAAATAAAGCTGTTGCCCAGCGGCGGCAACGCGGTACGCATCGCTTGCGGCAGGATGGCCCGACGCAGGGTCTGCGCGCGGGTCATGCCGATACTGGCCGCGGCTTCCCACTGGCCGCGCTCGATGGACGCGATGGCGGCACGCAGGATTTCACAGGCGTAGGCGGCCATGTTCAGCGAGAAGCCGATCATGGCGGCCGGGATCGGGTCCAGCTCGATGCCCACTTGCGGCAAGCCGTAGTAGATCAGGAACAGTTGCACCAGCAGGGGCGTGCCGCGAAAGAACGACACGTAGACGCGAGCGACGCCGCGCAGCAGCATGAAGCGCGACAGGCGCATCAAGGCCAGGCCGAAGCCCAGCAGCAAGCCGAAAAACATCCCGCCGAGGCTGAGGATTACCGTGAAATACGCGCCCTTGAGCAGAAAGGGCGCGGAGTCCAGCGCGAGTTGGAAACCTGCTTCCATTATTGAGTGACGTCAGCGTTGAAGTACTTCTCGGACAGCTTCTTCAAGGTGCCGTCGGCGCGCAGTTTGTCGAGCGCCTTGTTCACGGCCTCGAGCAATTCCGGCTCGCCTTTGCGCAGGGCAATACCGGCTTCCTGGCGGGAGAAGGCGTCGCCGGCGGCGGCAGTGTCCTTGGCTTTCTTGGCGTATTCGAGTGCGGCGAGGCGGTCGATCAGAATCGCGTCGATGCGGCCGATGCGCAGGTCCTGGAACTTGGTGGGGTCATCGTTGTAGGTCTTGATGATGGCTTTGGGCTGATTGTCCTTGAGCCATTGTTCGTAGTTGGTGCCCAGGCCCACGCCGACTTTCTTGCCGGCCAGGTCGTCGGCGGTCTTGATGGTGTCGACGTTTTTGGCCAGGGTCAGGGCCTGGATACCGGAGACGGTATAAGGCTTGGAGAAGTCGTACTTCTTCTTGCGCTCTTCGGAGATGGTCACTTGGTTGACGACCGCATCCAGGCGCTTGGATTCCAGGGCGGCGAGGATGCCGTCCCATGGCGTGGCCTGCAGTTTGACCTTGACGCCCAGCTCCTTGGCCAGCGCCTCCGACAGCTCGACCTCGAAACCGCTGAGCTTGCCGCTTTCGTCGACAAAGCTGAACGGTGGGTAAGTGCCTTCGAGACCGATCTTGATCTCACCGGCTTTCTTGATGTTGCCCAACTGTTCGCCAGCCACGGCCTGGCCCAACCAACCAGCGCCGAGGGCCAGGCCCAGTGTGCCGACCAGCAATGTGCGACGGAATACAGAAATAGTCATGAAGAGCCCCTGTGTTGTTATGTTGAGCGAAGCAGGTGACGCGGTAGACGTATCCTGCCTTAAAGCGCGTAGCGCGTCTTCGCCTACGGCGCGATGATAAAGCCGGTTTTTAAGACTTGAAAATAATATAAATCTAAATTGATATTCTATTTTTGAATATGTACTTAATCCAATGTGGGAGGGGGCTTGCCCCCGATAGGGCCGTGTCAGTTTATGCATGTATCACTGACCCACCGCTATCGGGGGCAAGCCCCCTCCCACATGTTGATCCCTGTTTATTCAGTTAAATACGGCGTTGTAAGCAAACAACGCCGGCGCCCCACCGGTATGCAGGAAAATGATCGGGCCATCCTCAAAGCGCTGACGCCCGATACCGTCCAGCAAGCCGGCCATGGCCTTGCCAGTGTAGACCGGGTCGAGCAGCAAGCCTTCCTGGCTCGCCAATAGCTTGACCGCTGAAAGGGTGCCGGCGTTCGGTTCACCATAACGCGGGCCGAAGTATTCGTCCCACAGGATCACCTTGAAGGCCTCGGGGATGTCCACACCGAGCAACGCGGCGGTGCGCTCGGCCAGGCCCTGCACTTTCGGGAACTGCGCTTCTTCAGTGCGCGATACGGTGATGCCGATCACTGGCAACTGCGGCAGCACTTCGCTCAACGCCAGGGCCAGGCCGCTGTGGGTGCCCGCACTGCCCGAGGCCAAGACCACGGCGGCGAATTCCAGACCGCTGTCTTCGATCTGCGCGGCCAGTTCCAGCCCGGCCCGCACATAACCCAGGGCGCCGAGCGCGTTGGAACCGCCGATGGGCACCAGGTACGGCTTCTTGCCGTTGCTGCGCAGGCGATCGGCGAGGGCGTTGAGCTGGTCGTCGGCGTTGTCGAGGTTCTCTACCAACTCGACCTTGGCGTCGAACAGGTCCAGCAGCAGACGGTTGCCGTTGCCGAGGTAGTTGGGGTCTTCGGTGCCGGTGGGATTTTCCAGCAGAGCGACGCAGCCCAGGCCCAGCTTGGCGGCCAGCGCGGCGGTCTGGCGCACGTGGTTGGACTGGATGGCCCCGGCGGTCACCAGGGTATCGGCGCCCTGGGCGATGGCATCGGCCGCCAGGTATTCGAGTTTGCGCAGCTTGTTGCCGCCCATGGCCAGCGGTGTGGTGTCGTCGCGCTTGACGTAGATGTCCCTGCCCAGCCAGGTCGACAGCCGCTCGAGTTTTTCCAGGGCAGTGGCGCCGCCCAGCAGTTCCAGGCGGTTAAAACGGTCGAGCTGTTGTTTGATCATGGCTACGCACGGTTGCTAAGTGATGGGGCGACTATAGGCAGGCACTTTTCATCGGGCAACCGCCAATCGTTTATGCTTGATGGTTCTTAGCATTGCACCATTGGTTCTTAAGAGCAGCCGGGGTGCCTATCGTAAAGTGATGGCCATTTTGTCAGGAGTGAATACCGTGAGTGAGCGTTCCAGTCATTGGCAATTACCCACCATTGTCAGCCAACTGCGCAGCGCGCGGGACCAGTGGCGAGCGCGCAATGGCCGCATGAGTGGCGAGCACGGCGGTCGTGAGCTGCCTTCGCGCGAGGCCGTGGCGCAGATCCTCGAAGCGCTGTGCGGCGCGCTGTTTCCGATGCGCCTGGGGCCGGTGGACCTGCGTGAGGAAAGTGAAGATTTCTACGTCGGCCACACCCTCGACGTCGCCTTGAATGCCTTGCTCGGCCAAGCGCGCCTGGAACTGCGCTACGCCGCGCGCCAGAGCGGCCAGGATGACAGTGAGGTCGACGCCCGCGCCATCCGCCTGATCCAGGATTTCGCCCTGGCCTTGCCGTCCCTGCGCAGCCTGTTGGACACCGATGTGCTGGCCGCCTACCACGGCGACCCGGCTGCGCGCAGTGTGGATGAAGTGCTGCTGTGCTATCCGGGGATACTGGCGGTGATTCACCATCGCCTGGCCCATCATCTGTACCGCGCCGGCCTGCCGTTGTTGGCGCGCATCAGCGCGGAGATCGCCCACTCGGCCACCGGCATCGACATACACCCCGGCGCGCAGATCGGCCCGAGTTTCTTTATCGACCACGGCACGGGTGTGGTGATTGGCGAAACCGCGATCATCGGCGAGCGCGTGCGTATCTACCAGGCGGTGACGTTGGGCGCCAAGCGCTTCCCGGCGGATGAGGACGGGCAGTTGCAGAAAGGCCATCCACGCCATCCGATCGTCGAGGACGACGTGGTGATCTATGCCGGGGCGACGATCCTCGGGCGGATCACCATCGGCAAGGGCTCGACCATTGGCGGCAACGTGTGGCTGACCCGCAGCGTACCGGTGGGGGCGAACATCACGCAGGCGAATCTGCAGCATGACGACGGCACCCAAAAGTAACGCACGCCCTTAAACATCACACACAAACCTGTGGGAGGGAGCTTGCTCCCGATAGCGGTGGGCCGCCCAATGCATGTGCTGGCTGACCCACCGCAATCGGGGGCAAGCCCCCTCCCACAGGGTGACTGCGTTTCAAATGTGAGCGGTATTTCAGTCGGCAACCGCTGGATGATTTGCCTCGCCCAGGCGTCATACCAGTCCTTGAGCTAGTGTAGGAATCACCTACCACTCAGCCCTGCGATTAGTCCAAAACCGCCTATCCATGTTTAACTTGAACGTTCGTTCAAGTTAAATCGGTGGTTCGCTGCCCGCTCACAACAGGAGGCTTACCTTTGCTGAGTCCGTTATTCACAGCCACATCTCACACCTCAGGGGTGCATCGTTCATGAGTGCATCGACCACCCCACCCAGCGGTCTGGTGCGTATGAATGCGCCCGTGTTCTATTTCGCCGCAAGCTTCATCCTGCTGTTTGGCATCATCGTCATCGCCATCCCGCAACAGGCCGGTGCCTGGTTGCTGGCGGCGCAAAACTGGGCGGCCAATACGGTCGGCTGGTACTACATGCTCGCGATGACTCTGTATCTGGTCTTCGTGGTGGTCACCGCGCTATCGGGCTACGGCAAGATAAAACTCGGTGCCGACCACGACGAGCCCGAGTTCAGTTACCTGTCCTGGGCCGGCATGCTGTTCGCCGCCGGGATCAGCATCACGCTGTTTTTCTTTTGCGTCTCCGAGCCGCTGACGCACCTGGTGCAACCGCCCCAGGGCGCGGCGATGAACGCCGATGCCGCGCGCCAGGCCATGCAGATCCTGTTTCTGCACTGGGGCCTGCATGGCTGGGGCGTGTTCGCCTTTGTCGGCATGGCCCTCGCGTACTTCGCCTACCGGCATAACCTGCCGCTGGCGTTGCGTTCGGCGCTGTACCCGCTGATCGGCAAGCGCATCAACGGCCCGATCGGCTACGCGGTGGACGGCTTCGGCATCATCGCCACGGTGTTCGGCCTCGGTGCCGACATGGGCTTTGGTGTGCTGCACCTCAACGCCGGGTTGGATTACCTGTTTGGCATTGCCCACACCCAGTGGATCCAGGTCGGCCTGATCACCCTGATGATGGGGGCGGCGATCCTGGTGGCGGTGGCCGGCGTGGACAAGGGCGTGCGCGTGATGTCCGACATCAACATGCTGCTGGCCTGTGCGCTGCTGCTGTTCGTGTTGTTCGCCGGGCCCACCCAGCACTTGCTCAACACCCTGATCCAGAACATCGGCGACTACCTCGGCGCACTGCCGACCAAGAGTTTCGACGTCTACGCCTACGACAAGCCAAGCGACTGGCTGGGTGGCTGGACCGTGTTCTACTGGGCCTGGTGGATTGCCTGGTCGCCGTTCGTGGGCCTGTTTATCGCGCGTATTTCCCGTGGCCGCACCATCCGCGAATTCGTGTTTGGCGTGCTGCTGATCCCGCTGGGTTTCACCCTGGCGTGGATGTCGATCTTCGGCAACAGCGCCATCGACCAGGTGCTCAATCACGGGATGACGGCGCTCGGCCAGTCGGCCATCGATGACCCGTCGATGAGCCTCTACCTGCTGCTGGAAACCTACCCGTGGAGCAAGACGGTGATCGCGGTCACGGTGTTTATCAGCTTCGTGTTCTTCGTCACCTCCGCCGACTCCGGCACCGTGGTGCTGTCCACGCTGTCATCCAAAGGCGGCAACGCCGATGAAGACGGGCCGAAGTGGCTGCGGGTGTTCTGGGGCGCGATGACTGCGCTGGTGACCAGTGCCTTGCTGTTTGCCGGCAGTATCGATTCGCTGAAATCGGCGGTGGTGCTGACCTCGTTGCCGTTCTCGTTGATCCTGCTGCTGATGATGTGGGGGCTGCACAAAGCCTTCTACCTCGAATCGCAGAAGCAGATCGCCCAACTGCATTCGTTGGCCCCTGTGTCCGCGGCGCGCAAGGGCCGTGGCGGTTGGCGCCAGCGTTTGAGCCAGGCGGTGCATTTCCCGTCGCGCGACGAGGTGTACCGCTTCCTTGAGTCGACGGTACGCCCGGCGATTGAAGAAGTGACCGCTGTGTTCGTCGAGAAGGGCCTGAATGTGGTCACCCAGCCTGACCCGTCCAACGACAGCGTCAGCCTGGAAATCGGCCATGGCGAAGAGCACCCGTTCGTTTATCAGGTACAAATGCGCGGGTACTTCACACCGTCGTTTGCCCGTGGCGGCATGGGTTCCAAGGAGCTCAACAACCGTCGCTACTACCGGGCCGAAGTCCACTTGAGCGAGGGCAGCCAGGACTACGATCTGGTGGGCTATACCAAGGAGCAGGTCATCAACGATATTCTCGACCAGTACGAGCGCCACCTGCAGTTCCTGCACTTGGTGCGTTGATGTTCCAGGCCCTGCTCCCGCGTGGGCAGGGCGCGCTTTACCCCCACGCAAAGCCTCTATTACGGGGCTTTCTTAAACTTAATTTCATGTGCCCCCGCCGCGTTTTGACGCGCAACTGTCATCTAGCCACTGCGTAATTGTGTGAAGCGTTTGACGCTTTCATTTCAGAACAGTGACGGAGACCGGTAACAATGAAGACGTTATTAAGCCCCATGGTCGGTGTCGCCATGGCGAGCTTTATGCTGTCCGCCCATGCCGATTTTATCGATGACAGCCACGCCGATGTGACCCTGCTCAACCGCTATCTCAACCAGCAGGGGCGTGACGTGGTCGGCAGCAATGCCAAGGCCCACAGCATTCGCGATTGGGGCCAGGGTTTCGAGTTCAACTTCAAGTCCGGCTACACCGAAGGCCCCGTGGGTTTCGGCCTCGACTTGCAGGCGTTTTACGGTTTGAAACTGGACTCCGGCGGCGACCTCAATGACAAGAATCACCAGGGCCGCTACCCCGGCAGCATGTTCCCGCTGGACGACGGTAAATCCGCTGACCAGTTCGGCGTGCTGAGCCCGACGTTCAAAATGCGCTTCGCCAAGGATGAACTGCGGGTCGGTACGCTGTATGGCAACAACCCGGTGCTGGCCAACACCGACGGCCGCCTGTACCAGCAGACCAACACCGGTGTGCAACTGGTCTCCAAGGACCTCAGCGACTTCACCTTCACCGGTGGCGATATCTTCAAGACCAAGATCCGCAATGAAACCGGCGACCAGGGCATGATCACCGCGGGCGGCACCAAGGAAAGCGACCGCTTCCTCTTCGGCGGTGCCGACTACACCGGCTTGCCGGGCACCACCGTCAGCCTGTGGTATTCCAACCTTGAGGATTACTACCAACAGTTCTTCCTCGGTGCCAAGCGCCATGACGCGTTGTCGGTCGGTGCGATCGACACCGATGTGCGTATGTTCCGCAGCCTGGGGGTGGGCGGTAACGCCGATGGCGACAAGGATTATGCCGCGGCGGGGGTCTATGGCGATGGCGTGAACAAGGGCCGCATCAACCAGTCCACCGTCAGCCTGTTGGAAAGCTACAGCCTGGAAGGTCATACCGTCGGCCTCGGCATCCAGAAAAACAGCGGCAGCAGCGACTTCCCCTACCTGGATTCCGGCCTGAACAGCGGCGACAGCCGCCAGGGCCCCGGCTCGGGTGCCGACACCCCGGCGCTGACCAACATGCAGTTGAACAAATTCCAGCACGCCGGCGAACGCACCTGGCTGGCGCAATACAAATATGACTTCGGCAAACTGGGCCTCAACGGCCTGACGTTCTCCGCCGCCTATGCCCACGGCGATGACATCCGCACCGCACAGGGCACTACCAGCGAATGGGAACGTAACGTTGCCGTGGCCTACCAAGTGCCGACCGGCACCCTCAAGGGCCTGGGCGTGACCTGGAAAAACGCCCACGCCAGCCCAGACATTACCGGTGCTACCGTGCAGGATGAAAACCGCTTTTATGTCAGCTATGTCGTTCCACTCTGGTAGGAGTTTGCTGTAAAACGGAAAGGCAACGTTAAGCGATTCAGCTGCTTAAAAGGCCTGGGAATAGGCTTATTCCCAGGCCTTATTTGCCCCCGTCCAAGAGAGGATTCGATGACTTATATCGCTGCCGAAAACCGCTACGAATCTATTCCGTATCGCCGCGTCGGCCGCAGTGGCTTGGTGCTGCCGGCACTGTCCCTGGGGCTGTGGCACAACTTTGGCGACAGCACCCCGATCGACACCCAGCGCGCCCTGCTGCGCACCGCGTTCGACCTGGGGATCAACCACTTCGACCTGGCCAACAACTACGGCCCGCCCTATGGCAGCGCCGAGATCAACTTCGGGCGTTTGCTGCGCGAAGACTTCAAGCATTACCGCGACGAATTGATCATCTCCAGCAAGGCCGGTTGGGACATGTGGCCCGGCCCTTATGGCCAGGGCGGCGGTTCGCGCAAATACATCCTGGCGAGCCTGGACCAGAGCCTGCAGCGCCTGGGCGTCGACTATGTGGATATTTTCTACTCGCACCGCTTCGATGCCGACACCCCCCTGGAAGAAACCGCCAGCGCCCTCGCCACCGCCGTGCAGCAAGGCAAGGCGTTGTACATCGGTATTTCTTCCTACTCCGGGGTGAAAACCCGCGAAATCGCGGCCTTGCTCAACGAGTGGAAAGTCCCGCTGCTGATCCATCAGCCGGCCTACAACCTGCTCAACCGCTGGGTGGAAAAAGACCTGCTCGACACCACCGAAGCCCTCGGCGCCGGGGTGATCGCGTTCACGCCGTTGGCCCAGGGGCTGCTGACCGACAAGTACCTCAATGGCGTGCCGGCCGATGCACGGGTCAATCGCCCCGGTGGCGGTTCGTTGCAGGCCAAGCACTTGTCCGAAGCCAACCTCGCTCACGTGCGCGCGCTGAATGAAATCGCCAAGCGCCGTGGCCAAAGCCTGGCCCAACTGGCCCTGGCCTGGACCCTGCGTGACCCACGGGTAACCAGTGCGCTGATCGGCGCGAGCCGGCCGGAGCAGATCATTGAAAACGTCGGGGCGCTGAAGAACTTGAGCTTTACCGCCGAAGAACTGGCGGAGATCGATCGGTTCGCGTTGGAAGGCGGGATCAACTTGTGGGAAAAGCCATCGACGGCTGAATAACCCGGCACGACCCGGTCAATGTGGGAGGGGGCTTGCCCCCGATTGCGGTGGGTCAGTCAGTACATGCATTGACTGATACAGCGCAATCGGGGGCAAGCCCCCTCCCACATTTTGTCTTCAGTGTGGCGACTGTCGTGTTCGGCTCAGAACGGCACATCGCCAAGAATCGTCGCCCGATGCATCACCCGCCGCTGTGGCCGGTAGTCATCCACCGCGTAATGCTGGGTGACGCGGTTATCCCAGAACGCCACGTCATTCTCCTGCCAGCGCCAGCGAATCGTGAACTCCGGGCGTGTCGCGTGGGCGAACAGCAGTTTCAAGATCGCCTCGCTCTCCGCCGCTTCCAGCTCGTTGATTCTGGTGGTGAAGCCCTCGCTGACAAACAGCGACTTGCGCCCACTCACCGGGTGGGTGCGTACCACCGGGTGCGACAGCGGCGGGTTCTTCTTGCGGGTTTCTTCCCAGCGCGCCAGGTCTTCGGCAGTGCTGCCAAAGCGCTCCAGCGGGAAGGACTTGGTGAAGTCGTGCGTGGCGGTGAGCCCGTCGAGCAGCCTCTTCAGCGGCTCGGACAGGGCCGCATACGCAGCAATCCCGCTGGCCCACAGCGTGTCGCCGCCAAACGCCGGCAGTTGCTTGGCACTCAGCACCGCGCCGAGGGCCGGGGTGGGCAGGAAGGTCACGTCGGTGTGCCACACGGCGTTGTCGCGCACGTCGGTGACGGCGGTGTCGAGGATCAGCACTTCAGGCTGTTCCGGCACGTTGGGGTAGATCGGATGAATGTGCAGATCGCCGAAGTTCGCCGCGAAGCGTGCTTGTTGCTGCGGCGTGAGCGGCTGGTCGCGGAAAAACACTACCGAATGAGTGAGCAACGCCTGTTCGATGGCGTCGCGCTGTTCGGGGTTCAGCGGTTGAGTGATATCGACGCCACTGATCTGCGCGCCGAGGGCGGTGCTTAATGGGGTAACGGTCAGGCTGCTCATTGGGTTCTCATCACTCAGTGTGCCTGGCCATGCCACGGCACCCATTTACGCTGCAGGGCCCGCAGGCCCATTTCCATGGCGAAGGCGATCAGTGCGATCACCAGAATCCCCAGCACCACGACATCGGTGACCAGGAACTGCGCCGCCGACTGCACCATGAAGCCCAGGCCGCTGGTGGCGGCGATCAGCTCGGCGGCGACCAAGGTCGACCAGCCAACTCCCAGCCCGATACGCACGCCGGTGAGGATGTCGGGCAGCGCGCTCGGCAGGACCACGTGGCGAATCAGCTGGGCGCGCGTGGCCCCCAGCGACTGCGCGGCACGCAGCTTGGCCGGGTCGACGGTACGCACGCCGGTCGCGGTCGCGATGGCAATCGGGGCAAAGATCGCCAGGTAGATCAGCAGCACTTTGGACAGCTCACCGATGCCGCACCAGATCACGATCAGCGGCAGGTAGGCCAGGGGTGGAATCGGCCGGTAGAACTCGATCAACGGGTCGAGAATGCCCCGCGCGATACGGTTCGAGCCGATGGCAATCCCCACCGGGACCGCGGTCAGCACCGCAAAGCCCAGGCCCAGGCCGATGCGTTCGAGGCTCGCGCCGAGGTGCTGCCACAAGGTGGAATCCATATAGCCCGTGGTCGCCAGCAACCAGCCTTTTTGCAGCACGGCGGACGGTGGCGGCAGGAACAATGGTTCGATCAGGTCGCTGGCGGTCACCGCCCACCAGATCACCAGCAAGGCAACCAGCGTCAACAGGCTGATCCAACGCGTACTCAGGCTGCGCCGCAGCGGGATAACGGTGCGCGCCACCGGCTTGGCGACCGTGGCGGGAAGTTCGTAGCTGCTCATGCGGACACCTGCCGTTGGGAGAACACTTTGCCCAGCACGTGTTCGCGGGTTTCGATAAAGCGCGGGTCGGATTTGATCGCTCGCGCAGACTCGCCGGCCGCATAACGTTGACCGAAATCCAGGTGCAGGCGCTCGACGATCTGACCGGGGTTGGGCGCCAGCAGGATCAGATCGGTGGCAAGGAACACCGCTTCTTCGATGTCATGGGTAATCAGGAACACCGGCTTGGCCGTGCGCCGCCAGACTTGCAGCAGCAGCTCCTGCATCTGTTCGCGGGTGAATGCATCGAGGGCGCCGAAGGGTTCGTCCATCAGCAGTACGCGCGGGTCCGCCGCCAGGGCGCGGGCCAGGCCGACGCGTTGCTTCTGGCCGCCGGACAGTTGCCAGATGCGCCGGCTGTCGAAACCGGCCAGGTCCACCAGCGCGAGCATTTCCCGGGCGCGCACTTCGCGTTGCGCCTTGCTCACGCCAGCCAGCTCCAGGCCGAAGCCGACATTGGCCAGCACGTCCTGCCAGGGCAGCAGGGCATCGTCCTGGAACACCACGCCGCGTTCGGCGCTCGGGCCTTTGACTGGCACGCCATCGAGGCTGATGCGCCCGGCAGAGGGCTCGACAAAACCGGCAATCAGGTTCAACAGCGAAGTCTTGCCACTGCCGGACGGGCCGAGGGCCACCAGCAATTGCCGGGGCCCAAGTTCGAGTGAAATATCAGACAGTACCGGTTCTGTGGCGCCTGGGTACCGTGCGCTGATGCGCTCCAGTTGTAGCAAGGCCATCGCGATGAACTCCTGATCAGTGGGTGATGAACTTGGCGCTGATGTAAGGGGCGTAATCCGGCAGCACCGCCTCGACCTTGCCTTGTTCCTTGAGGAATGCCGCGGTGTCGGTTACCGCCTTGATGGTCGGCGCGCCCAGCAGGGTCACCTGCTCAGCGGCCAGCGGGTAGACGTTGCCTTGCAGCAGCGCGGGGATGTCGCTGGCCTTGGCCCCGGAGAGTTTCACCAGCTTGTCGACGTTGCTTTTGTCGGCGAGCCAGGCTTGTGGGTCTTTGCGGTACGCGGCGTAGGCATCCAGGGTGACTTTGGCGAAAGCGCTGACGATTTCCGGATGCTTCTCGGCGAAGTCCTTACGCACGATCCACGCGTCGAAGGTCGGCGCGCCGAACGTGGCCAGCTCGCCGGAAGTGATCAGCACCTTGCCGTTTTCCTTGGCCACGCCCAGGGCCGGGTCCCATACGTAGGTGGCGTCGATATCGCCGCGCTTCCAGGCGGCGATGATGGCCGGCGGCGCGAGGTTGAGGATGGTCACTTTCGCCGGGTCGATGTTCCAGTGCTTCAGCGCGGCCAGCAGGCTGTAGTGGCCGGTGGATACGAAGGGCACGGCGACTTTTTTACCGATCAGGTCCTGCGGGCCATTGATCCCCGAACCGTTGCGCGCCACCAGGGCTTCGGCACCGCCGATCTGGGTGGCGACGAGGAAGGTCTGCACCGGCACTTTACGGGTGATGGCGGCGGTCAGCGGGCTGGAACCGAGGTAGCCGATCTGCACATCGCCGGACGCGATGGCGGCGATGATATCGGAACCGTTGTCGAATTTGCGCCAGTCGATCTTGGTGTTCGTGGCTTTTTCATACGCGCCGTCGGCCTGGGCGACTTTCGCCGGGTCCACGGTGGTCTGGTAGGCGATGGTCACATCCGCCGCCTGGGCGAACAGGCTGGCACCGGCCAGGGACAATGCCGCCAAGAGGCGGAGAGGGGAATGCAGTTTCAAAGGGAAGCTCCTCAATCAGGCGGCCGAGTGTCGGCGTGTGAGGAGACTAAATGATCTAAGAATACGAAAATAAATAACTTTTTCGAATTAGCTTATGAGGAGAAGGGTGGGCGGGATTCTTCATCCCAGTGAGGGCAAATGTGGGAGGGGGCTTGCTCCCGATAGCGGTGGTTCAGTCACTGATCAGTTAACTGAGGACCGCTATCGGGGGCAAGCCCCCTCCCACATGAAGCTCATTCCCTGGGGGAGTGAGTTCGGTTTTTAGTTGCTGATGGCCAGGATGCTAGCCTGGTACGAGCCGACGAACACATCGAAATCGCCCACTTCGTTCTGCTCCAGCTCCACCTGTTGCGCCAGCGACTTGCGTGCCAGTTCTTCAAAGTGCGCCTGCTCTTCGGCGGGCAACGGTTCGCTGCGGAAATACTCGGCATGCACCTCGCTCTGGTGCAGGGAGAACTGGGCGAAACTTTCCTTGCGCTCGGCCATCGCGGCCAGCACCTGGGCCGATGGCGTCAGGGCCGGGTCGTTGACCTTGGCCAACTGGGCGTCCAGTGCCTGGCGGTGTTCCTCGATGCCGTGGCTCTGATCGAGCAGTGCCGCCAGCGGCGCGATCTGCTCCAGCAGCTCGGTGGCCCATTCCTTCATGTCCACCGCCTGGCCCTTGCGCTGCAGTTGCAGGCCCGGACGCCGGCCTTCCTTGACCACGCTGAGGAAGTTCGAGGTGGCGTTGCCGCACTCGTTGTCGGCGAACAGCGGGCTGTCGTTCATCGCGCAATACAGCAGGAACGCATCGAGGAAGCGCGACTCTTGCAGGTCGATGCCCATCGGCAGGAACGGGTTGATGTCCAGGCAGCGCACTTCGATGTACTGGATGCCACGGGCCATCAGCGCCTGGATCGGCCGCTCGCCGGTGTAGGTCACGCGCTTGGGGCGGATGTTGGAGTAGTACTCGTTTTCGATCTGCAGGATGTTGGTGTTGAGCTGCACCCACTCTCCATCCTTGTGGGTGCCGACTTCGACATAAGGCGCGTAGGGCGTTGCCACCGCTTCGCGCAGGCTGTCGGTGTAGCTGGCCAAATCGTTGTAGCACGGCGTCAGGCCGGCCTGGGCGTTGCTCTGGTAACCCAGGTCGCTCATGCGCAGGCTGGTGGCATACGGCAGGTACAAGGTGTCGGCATCCAGCACGTCCAACTGGTGCGAACGGCCGCGCAGGAAGCCTGCGTCCAGCGCTGGCGAGGCACCGAACAGGTACATCAGCAGCCAGCTGTTGCGGCGGAAGTTACGGATCAGGGCGATATAGGCGTCGGACTGATAGTCGCGGTCGGTGCCGACGAAGCCTTCGCTTTCCTTGAGCAGCGGCCACAATTTTTCCGGCAGGGAAAAGTTGTAGTGGATGCCGGCAATGCACTGCATGGTCTTGCCGTAACGCAGGGCCAGGCCCTTGCGATATACGTACTTGAGCTGTCCGATATTGGAGGTGCCGTAGTAGGCAATCGGAATGTCTTCCTCGGCCGGCAACGGGCACGGCATCGAGGGGCTCCACAGGTATTCGCTGCCGAGCTTGCTGTAGGCAAAGCGATGGATCTTGTCCAGGCTGCTCAGGGTATCGGCCGGGTTGGGCAGGGCTGGGGTGATGAACTCCAGCAACGATTCCGAGTAGTCGGTGGTGATCTGTTCGTGGGTCAGCGCGGCGCCCAGGGCTTCGGGATGCGGCGTCTGCGCCAGGCGACCTTCATGGGTGACACGCAGGCATTCGCGCTCGATGCCGTGCAAGCAATGCTCCAGCAGGGAGAGGTGTTCGCGCTTGCCGAGCAGGGCCAGGCGGCGGTTGAGAAGTTCGCTCAAGTTGGATTCCTTCACGCGTCAGTCGCCCCAATATGGGGGTGGGCAGGACGGTCTACAAGGGTGAAGTTAAAACTGGCGTGATCGCCTGGTTTTGAGTCGATTTGACCCGCTTTGAAAAAGCCTACATCACTCCATGAATTGGGCTGTAGCGCAGCAAGAAAATTCCGACGCTGTTATCGCAGCGCCGAAATTAACTCAAATCGAGGGCGGGGAGCTATAGGACAGCGAAGGTGCCCTGCGCTTTTGCGACAAGTCTTTCACCTTGGTACACGTCGGCTTCGACCACCAACGTGCGCCGCCCGGGGTGAATCACTCGCGCGGTACACAGCACCTCGCCGTTTTCCACCGCGCGGATGTAGTTGATTTTGCATTCGATGGTCGCGCTCTGCTGGTCGAACCCGTGGGCGCTGGAACAGGCCAGCCCCATGGTGATGTCGACCAGGCTGAAAATCGCCCCGCCATGCAGCTTGCCTGCGCGGTTGCGCAGTTGCGGCTCCAGGCTCAGGGCCACCTCGGCAACGCCCTGCTCCAGGCGTTGCAGGCGGCAGCCGATCAGTTCGCTGAACGCGCTTTGGGTCAAACCGGCTGGAATCTCCATCAGCGTTTCTTCAACTGTTTGGCGTTGGCGAACAGCGAGGCCATGGCGTTGTTGCTCGGCGCTGCGGTCGCGGTTTCCTTGCGTGGCGCGTTGTTTTGCGACTGGCGCGGCGCCGAGCCTGGGCGGGCGCCACGGGCACCGTCGATTTTCTCGCCGGGGGTGTCGCTCATACGCATCGACAGGCCGACGCGCTTGCGCGGGATGTCGACTTCCATGACCTTGACCTTGACCACATCACCGGCCTTCACCGCTTCGCGCGGGTCTTTAATGAACTTCTCCGAAAGCGCGGAGATATGCACCAAACCGTCCTGATGCACGCCGATGTCCACAAAGGCACCGAAGTTGGTCACGTTGGTCACCACGCCTTCGAGGATCATGCCCAGTTGCAGGTCCTTGAGGTCTTCGACGCCGTCCTGGAACTCGGCGGTCTTGAACTCGGGACGCGGGTCGCGCCCGGGTTTTTCCAGCTCTTGCAGGATGTCGGTGATGGTCGGCACGCCGAAGGTCTCGTCGGTGTACTTCTTCGGGTCCAGGCGCTTGAGGAACGCAGCGTCGCCGATCAGCGAGCGGATGTCGCGGTCGGTCTCGGCGGCGATGCGTTGCACCAGCGGGTAGGCTTCCGGGTGGACCGCCGAGGCGTCCAGCGGGTTGTCGCCGTTCATCACACGCAGGAAGCCGGCGGCCTGTTCGAAGGTTTTTTCACCCAGGCGTGCGACTTTTTTCAGCGCGGCGCGGGTCTTGAACGCACCGTTTTCGTCGCGGTGGGTCACGATGTTCTGCGCCAGGGTCGCGTTGAGGCCGGAGATCCGCGCCAGCAGCGCGACGGAGGCGGTGTTCACGTCCACGCCCACGGCGTTCACGCAGTCTTCCACCACCGCATCCAGGCCGCGTGCCAGTTTCAGCTGCGACACATCGTGCTGGTATTGGCCGACGCCGATGGATTTCGGGTCGATTTTCACCAGTTCGGCCAGTGGGTCTTGCAGGCGACGGGCGATGGACACCGCGCCACGGATCGACACGTCGAGGTCCGGGAATTCCTTGGAAGCCAGTTCCGACGCTGAGTACACCGAAGCGCCCGCCTCGGAGACCATGACCTTGGTCATCTTCATGGCTGGGTATTTTTTGATCAGTTCGGCGGCCAGTTTGTCGGTTTCACGGCTGGCGGTGCCGTTGCCGATGGCGATCAGGTCCACCGCGTGCTTGGCGCACAGGGCCGCGAGGATCGCGAGGGTCTGGTCCCACTTGTTGTGGGGCACGTGCGGATACACGGTGGCGTGGTCCAGCAGCTTGCCGGTCGAGTCGACCACGGCGACCTTGCAGCCGGTGCGCAGGCCTGGGTCGAGGCCCAGGGTGGCACGCGGGCCGGCCGGTGCGGCCAGCAGCAGGTCGTGCAGGTTGTGGGCGAAGACGTTGATCGCTTCGGTTTCGGCACCGTCGCGCAACTCGCCGAGCAGGTCGGTTTCCAGGTGGGTGTAGAGCTTGACCTTCCAGGTCCAGCGCACGACTTCACCGAGCCACTTGTCCGCAGGACGGTTCTGATTCTGGATGCCGAATTGTTGACCGATCATGCCTTCGCACGGGTGCATGGTGCCCGGCAGTTCGTCGCCGACTTTCAGCGCGGAGCTGAGAATACCTTCGTTGCGGCCGCGGAAAATCGCCAGGGCGCGGTGGGACGGCATGCTCTTGAGCGGTTCGTCGTGTTCGAAGTAGTCGCGGAACTTGGCGCCTTCTTCCTCTTTGCCGGCGATCACGCGGGCGCTGAGGATGGCTTCCTGCTTCAGGTAGGTGCGCAGCTTTTCCAGCAGGCTGGCGTCTTCGGCGAAGCGTTCCATCAGGATGTATTTGGCGCCTTCGAGGGCGGCCTTGACGTCGGCGACGCCTTTTTCAGCGTTGATGAAGCGCGCGGCTTCGGTATCCGGGTTCAGCGATGGGTCGTTGAACAGGCCGTCGGCCAGGTCGCCGAGGCCGGCTTCCAGGGCGATCTGGCCCTTGGTGCGGCGCTTCTGTTTGTACGGCAGGTAGAGGTCTTCGAGACGGGTCTTGGTATCGGCGAGTTTGATGTCGCGTTCCAATTGCGGGGTCAGCTTGCCCTGTTCCGCGATGCTGGCGAGGATGCTGATGCGCCGTTCGTCGAGTTCTCGCAGGTAGCGCAGGCGCTCTTCCAGGTGCCGCAGTTGAATGTCGTCGAGGCTGCCGGTCACTTCTTTTCGGTAACGGGCGATGAAGGGCACCGTGGAGCCCTCATCCAGTAGAGCGACGGCCGCTTCGACCTGTTGGGGGCGTACGCCGAGTTCCTCGGCGATGCGGCTGTTGATGCTGTCCATAAAACCACCTGAAATTCTTAAAAGCAGCTCGCAAGCCCGGAAAACAAGGCCCGACGAGGCTGGTTGAGCGGCCCGACTGGCGCCGCTGCCTGGGTCAAGAGGCTGCCTATTGACCCTCGAAATCGTAAAAAACACGACAAGCGGGTGAAAAAAAGCCCGGCAGTAAACGGTAACGATCTGACGTTGCCCTGCACGAAGGCGCCGCATTATAACCAGCGTTCTGTCCTTGGGGGGGACTGCGCCGCAGGTTGTAGGGCGTGGGTTCGCTGGCAGTAGAGGAAAAATCTGCTAACAATGCACACGGTGCGTATAACGGCAGCTAGGCCATAATGCGCGCCGAGATAAGAGGAGCATCCAATGAGCAGCACTGCACAAACTGCTGAAGGCGAAAAAATTCTCATCGTTGATGACGATCCGGGGCTGAGCAGCCTGCTGGAGCGTTTTTTCAACTCCAAGGGTTATCGTGCCCGCGCGGTGCCGAACACCGAGCAGATGGACCGCCTGTTGGGGCGCGAAGTGTTCAACCTGGTCGTGCTCGACCTGATGCTACCCGGCGAAGACGGCCTCACCGCCTGCAAACGCCTGCGCGGCGCGAACAACCAGATTCCGATCATCATGCTCACCGCCAAGGGCGATGAGCTGAGCCGCATCAAGGGCCTCGAACTGGGCGCTGATGATTACCTGGCCAAGCCGTTCAACCCGGACGAGCTGATGGCGCGGGTCAAGGCCGTATTGCGTCGCCAGGCGGCGCCGGTGCCGGGCGCACCGGGCAGTGAAGACGAAAGCGTCACCTTCGGCGATTACGAACTGTCATTGGCCACCCGTGAGCTCAAGCGTGGCGATGAAGTCCACATGCTCACCACCGGCGAGTTCGCCGTGCTCAAGGCGCTGGTGATGAACGCGCGCCAGCCGCTGACCCGCGACAAACTGATGAACCTGGCCCGTGGTCGGGAATGGGACGCTCTGGAGCGCTCCATCGACGTGCAGATTTCCCGTCTGCGCCGAATGATCGAGCCGGACCCGTCCAAGCCGCGTTATATCCAGACGGTGTGGGGCGTGGGGTATGTGTTTGTGCCGGATGGCACTGCAACCAAGTGACCGATGATTTGCAGGGGCGGGCATCCTGGCGTTTGGCTCCATGAGGGGCGACGGGATGTCCGGCGTCTGCAATTCTGCGAGCGCCGCTCGTTCCTGCAAGGTGTCTAGCTGTCTCCTATGAAAACCCCGCTGTGGTTCCCGCAAAGTTTCTTCTCCCGCACCCTTTGGCTGGTGCTCATCGTCGTTCTGTTTTCCAAGGCACTCACGCTGGTTTATCTGTTGATGAACGAAGACGTGCTGGTGGATCGACAGTACAGCCACGGTGTCGCCCTGACCTTGCGCGCCTATTGGGCGGCCGACCCCGAGAACCGCGAGAAAATCGCCAAGGCGGCGACACTGGTGCGCGTGGCGGGTGCAGGTGTGCCGGAAGGCGAGCAGCATTGGCCCTACAGTGAGATTTACCAGCGCCAGATGCAGGCGGAACTGGGCGACGACACCGAAGTTCGGCTGCGTATGCATGTGTCACCCGCGCTGTGGGTGCGCGCGCCGAGCCTGGGGGAAGATTGGCTGAAGGTGCCGCTGTATCCGCACCCTTTGCGAGGGCAGAAGATCTGGAATGTACTGGGCTGGTTCCTGGCTATCGGCTTGCTTTCGACGGCGTCCGCGTGGATTTTCGTGCGCCAGCTCAATCAACCGCTTAAACGCCTGGTGTTCGCCGCCCGCCAGCTGGGACAGGGGCGCAGTGTGCGCCTGCCGGTCAGCGACACGCCCAGCGAGATGACCGAGGTCTACAGCGCGTTCAACCAGATGGCCGAGGACGTCGAACAGGCCGGGCGCGAGCGCGAGCTGATGCTTGCGGGCGTGTCCCATGACTTGCGCACGCCATTGACGCGTTTGCGGCTGTCCCTGGAGCTGATGGGCAACCATACCGATCTCACGGACGACATGGTGCGTGATATCGAGGACATGGACGCGATTCTCGACCAGTTCCTGGCCTTTATCCGCGATGGTCGCGATGAGGTGGTGGAAGTCGTCGACCTGACGGACCTGGTGCGCGAGGTGGTAGCGCCCTACAACCAGAATGGCGAGCAGGTGCGGATGCGCCTGGAGCCGATCCAGCCGTTTGCGTTGCGTCGGGTCTCGATGAAGCGCCTGCTGAACAACCTGATCGGCAACGCCTTGCACCACGCCGGTTCGGATGTGGAAGTGGCGGCGTATGTCTCCGGTGACAGTGCTGCGCCCTATGTGGTGCTGAGCGTGATGGATCGCGGGGCCGGTATCGACCCGGCCGAGCTGGAAGGCATCTTCAACCCCTTCACCCGTGGCGACCGTGCTCGGGGTGGCAAGGGCACCGGTTTGGGGCTGGCGATTGTGCGGCGGATTGCCTCGATGCATGGCGGCAATGTTGAGCTGCGCAACCGCGAGGGCGGCGGGCTGGAAGCGCGGGTGCGCTTGCCGTTGGGTTTGATGTTGCCCCGAGACGCGGTGTAGCTGCAGCGGCAAGCTGCACGTTTAGAGCTGCAAGAGAAAAGCAAACGGCTTCTGCCCGTCTCTTGCAGCCTGAAGCTTCAAGCTGAAGACTGCTCCTCTAGCCCTTGCCCTTGGTCCGGGTCATGTTCGGCCCGCCACTCTTTTCCAGATGCTGAATGATGATCCCCGCCACATCCTTGCCGGTGGTGGTCTCGATGCCTTCCAGGCCAGGTGATGAATTGACTTCCATCACCAGCGGGCCATGGTTGGAACGCAGGATGTCCACGCCCGCCACGCTCAACCCCATGACCTTGGCCGCCCGTAGCGCGGTCATGCGCTCTTCGGGGGTGATCTTGATCAGGCTGGCACTGCCGCCACGGTGCAGGTTGGAGCGGAATTCCCCAGGCTTGGCCTGGCGTTTCATCGCGGCAATCACCTTGTCGCCGACCACGAAGCAGCGGATATCCGCACCGCCGGCTTCCTTGATGTATTCCTGCACCATGATGTTCTGCTTGAGGCCCATGAATGCCTCGATCACCGACTCCGCCGCCGTGGCGGTTTCGCACAGCACCACGCCGATGCCCTGGGTGCCTTCCAGCACCTTGATCACCAGCGGCGCGCCGTTGACCATTTCGATCAGGTCGGGAATGTCGTCGGGGGAGTGGGCAAAGCCGGTGACCGGCAGGCCGATACCCCGGCGCGACAGCAATTGCAGCGAGCGCAGCTTGTCCCGCGAGCGCGCGATCGCGACGGATTCATTCAGCGGGGAGACGCCCATCATTTCAAACTGGCGCAACACCGCGCAGCCATAAAAGGTCACCGAGGCGCCGATACGCGGGATCACCGCATCAAAGCCTTCCAGTGGTTTGCCGCGGTAATGGATCTGCGGCTTATGGCTGGCAATGTTCATATAGGCACGCAACGTGTCGATCACCACCATTTCGTGGCCACGTTCGGTGCCGGCCTCGACCAGGCGGCGGGTGGAATACAGACGCGGGTTTCGCGACAGCACAGCAATCTTCATGCAGCACCTGGGGCAGAAATAGTGGAGACCGGGAACACCGGCTTGTCTTGAACGTACTTGACGCCGGGATTGACCACCAACTGGCCGTCAATCAGCGCCTTGGAACCGAGGAGCAGGCGGTAGCGCATGGCCTTGCGGCAGGCGAGGGTGAATTCCACCCGCCATACCCGGTCGCCCAGCGCCAGGGTGGTGCTGATCACATAGCGCACCTGCGCATGACCATTGGAGCTCTTGATGGTTTTCATCGCCACCAGCGGCGCTTCGCAGCGGCGGTGACGCAACTGCACAACGCTGCCCAGGTGTGCGGTAAAGCGCACCCATTTCTCACCGTCGCGCTCAAAGGGTTCGATATCGGTGGCGTGCAGGCTCGAAGTGCTGGCACCGGTGTCGATCTTCGCGCGCAGGCCTGCCACTCCCAAGTCGGGAAGTGCCACCCACTCACGCAGACCGACAACGGTCAAATGGTCAAATGTCTTCAATATGGGTAACCGGTCAATTCGCCCAGGCTTGAGGGGAAACCTCGGCCAGCGCGTTGAATGCGGGCTTGGCGAACCAGTAGCCCTGCATCAGAAATATTCCACAGTCGGACAGGAAGTCGCGCTCACCGGCACTTTCAATGCCTTCAGCGATGACAGTAACGCCCAACTGCTCACAGATTGTGACAATCCCCTGGACGATGACCTGGCGGACACGATCCTGGTCGACATCGCGAATCAGCGCCATGTCGAGTTTGATCAAGTCAGGTTGGAAATCGGCCAGCAGGTTCAGCCCCGAATAGCCCGCGCCGAAATCGTCGATGGCAGTTTTGAAGCCGAATTCGCGGTATTCACGCAGAATATTCGTCAAATGGCGATGGTTATCTATGTGTTCGCTTTCCAGCGTCTCGAAAATCAGCTGGTCAAGCGGAAAATTGTGCGTGCGGGCGGCCTCCAGGGTGCTGCGAATGCACAGTTCGGGTCGATACACCGCGTTGGGCATGAAATTGATGGAAAGACAGGTTTGCATCCCCAGGGCCGCGGCGCCGGCGATTGCCTGGGTACGGCAACGCTGGTCGAAACGGTAGCGGTTGCTATCGTTGACCTGGGCCAGCACCGACAACGCCCCTTCGCCCTGTGAACCCCGCACCAAGGCTTCGTGGGCAAAAACCGAATGGTCGCGAAGGTCTACGATCGGTTGGTAGGCGAATGCAAAATCAAAACCCAAGGGCTCGCTTTGCTGGCAGCCCACGCAATGCTGGTTGGGCGAGGTGAGTGAAGTCGGGAAGTCGGTCACAGGGTATCCTCGCGAAAACAGGGGGCTACCTGGCGTATCTTAGGTGAGCCTTGGGGTTTATGCGTCGAAGGGTTTCAACAGTAAAGTTGCGACATTTTTCAGAACGAGGAATTCAAGTGGCTCAGAAGCAGGCAGAGGAAGAAAAAATCCGTTTGGACAAATGGCTGTGGGCGGCGCGTTTCTATAAAACCCGTGCCTTGGCCAAGGCTGCTATCGAGAGTGGCAAGGTGCATCATCGCGGCGAACGCTGCAAGCCGGGCAAAGAGCCGCGCGTGGGTGATGAGTTGCAGATTCGTATCGGATTTGACGAAAAAACTGTCGTGGTCCAGGCGCTTTCCAGCGTGCGCCGTGGCGCACCCGAAGCGCAGGCGCTGTATGCCGAGACCGAAGCCAGCGTTGCCAAGCGCGAAAACGCAGCGGCGATGCGTAAGGCCGGCGCCACAGGCATGACCACCGATGGCAAGCCGAGCAAGAAGCAGCGCCGCGACCTGTTCAAGTTTCGCGGCAGCGGTAATGACGATTGACCGCGCATATTGTCAGCGCAAAGCGGATCGATAGATGTGGGGCGTCAGCAGGATGCGCGCATGACGCTCAATCGCCCGATCACCGGCAGCTTGGCGAGTAACCCGAACACCGGCGCGGTCAGCCGTAGCAACACCTGCGACACCTTTGCCGCAAACGGTGTGTAATAGCCCCATCCCAATGCCAGCAGTGCCAGCAACACTCCGCCGATATAATCGTCCTGCGCCCAATGTGCGCCCGCCACCAGCCGCGGCATCATGAACAACAACGCCAGGCCCCAGATCACCAGCACCTGGCCCCGCCGCTGGGCGAATACCGTCATGAACATTCCCCAGATCAGCAGCACCGAAGCATGATCCCCAGGGAAACTCTGGCTCGAACGGTCTTTCAACTCCCAGGTTTTCTCCAGCCCCGGGAAATAGTCGCTCATCCGAATCGCGCCGCTGAGCACTATCGAAGGGCTGCTGTGTTGCCAACCCATCTGCGCCGCGAGTTTGGAAAACAGCATGCGGATAAACAGCAACAGCAGCAGAATCCCGAAGAAGCCAAGAAACGCCTGGCGCACCTGCGCCGCCTTGAACACCCAATCGCCGCGAATCAACAGCGTCAGCAGAATCACGCCGACCACCGCATCAAACGGCCGCAGGCTGGCCACGGCCCACACATGCAGCCAGGTCGGATTGCTCGCCAGGGGGGCATTGAACAGGTGAAACAGCCACTCGTCGAAAAACACGCATAGCATCTGGCCTGTGGGCCACAGCCAAAAACACAGCAGCCCGAATGCGAGTAGATTGCAAAAAGCCCATCGCCGGAGGTTCCACTTGGCTTGGAACAAACCCGGATTGTTCATAAACTGTCCCTCTTTGCTCTATATAAGCTCTCTGTTTCCAGGAGAGAGCCGCACCAAAATGGTGCTAAAGCGTTCAATTTTATAAACGTTGTAACAATTTTGTCATCAATTCAGATACCTAGACCTATGACTGATTTACCGGATACCGACTTCACCCAACGCTTCATCTTCGACGAGAACGACGCCCGCGGCGAACTGGTCTCGTTGGAGCGCAGCTATGCCGAAGTCCTCGCCAAGCACCCCTATCCGGAGCCGGTCGCGCAACTGCTCGGTGAATTGATGGCGGCGGCGGCGCTGTTGGTAGGCACCATGAAATTCGACGGGTTGCTGATCCTGCAGGCGCGGTCCGAAGGTCCGGTCCCGTTGCTGATGATCGAGTGCTCCAGCGAGCGTGAGATCCGTGGCCTGGCCCGGTATGAGGCTGACCTGATCGCCCCGGACGCGACCCTGGCCGACCTGATGCCCAACGGCGTGCTGGCGCTCACCGTCGACCCGACCGACGGCCAGCGTTACCAGGGCATCGTCGACCTCGACGGCGAAAACCTGTCGGACTGCTTCACCAACTATTTCGTTATGTCCCAGCAGATCGGCACGCGCTTCTGGCTCAACGCCGACGGCAAGCGCGCCCGTGGCCTGTTGCTGCAACAGCTGCCCGCCGACCGCATCAAGGACGACGACGAACGCGCCGAAAGCTGGCGCAACCTCACCGCCCTGGCTGGCACCCTGACCGCCGAAGAATTGCTGGCCCTGGACAACGAAACCATCCTGCATCGCCTGTACCACGAAGAGACTGTGCGCTTGTTCGACGCGCAGGGTTTGCGCTTCCATTGCAGTTGCTCTCGCGAGCGTTCGGCGAACGCGCTGGTCAGTCTCGGCCTGGAAGATGCGCAAAATCTGGTGGTGGAACACGGTGGTCAGATCGAAATCGACTGCCAGTTCTGCAACCAGCGCTACCTGTTCGACGCCGCCGATATCGTCCAATTGTTCGCCGGCGCCGGTATCGGTACCCCCTCCGATACCCGCCACTAAAACGTTTAAGCACAGGTAAATCACCTGACAAATGCCGGATTAGCGCTGTTCTGACGGGAGGGCCCTACTTTTTTTGGGCTTTTCTGGCATAATCCGGCCCACTTTTTTCGCGGTAGTAGTGCGCAACTTTCTACTACAAAACGTTTGGAGCACTCGGCCACAGGCCGACGGGGAACCTCATGACGCAAGCCAATAACGCCGTATACACCGATCTGAGTGTTGACGATCTGGTCAAAGAAGCCCTGCAGCGCGGTGAAGGCGTGCTTGCCGATACTGGCGCACTGGTCGTAGAAACCGGTCACCGTACCGGCCGTTCGCCAGTCGACCGTTTCATCGTTGAAGAGCCTTCGACCCAGGACGCCATTGCCTGGGGCCCGATCAACCGCAAGTTCCCGGCCGACAAGTTCGATGCCCTGTGGGCTCGCGTCGAGGCGTTCAACAACGCGCAAGAACATTTTGTTTCCCACGTGCATGTAGGGGCCTCCGAAGACCACTACCTGGCCGTGAAGATGACCACCCAGACTGCCTGGCATAACCTGTTCGGTCGTTGCCTGTTCATCAACCCGGCCCAGTACAACCCGGCCGGCCGTGACGAGTGGCAAGTGCTCAACGTGGCCAATTTCGAGTGCGTGCCTGAGCGTGACGGCACCAACTCCGACGGTTGCGTGATTCTCAACTTCGCCCAGAAAAAAGTGCTGATCGCCGGCATGCTTTACGCTGGTGAAATGAAGAAAGCCATGTTCTCGGTGCAGAACTTCCTGCTGCCGGCCGCCGACGTACTGCCGATGCACTGCGCCGCCAACATTGGCGAAGCAGGCGACGTGACCCTGTTCTTCGGCCTGTCCGGCACCGGCAAGACCACCCTGTCCGCCGACGAAAGCCGTTACCTGATCGGTGACGACGAACACGGCTGGGGCAAGGGCGTGGTGTTCAACATCGAAGGCGGTTGCTATGCCAAGTGCATCGACCTGTCGGAGAAGAACGAGCCGGTTATCTGGAAAGCCATCAAGCACGGCGCGGTGCTGGAAAACGTCGTCATCGACGAGGCCAAGCATGCCGACTACAGCGATGTCAGCCTGACCCAGAACAGCCGTGCCGCCTACCCGCTCGAGCACGTGGCCAAGCGTTCCGAGAAGAACCTCGGCGGCGAGCCAAACGCTGTGATCTTCCTGACCTGCGACCTGACCGGCGTACTGCCGCCTGTGTCGATCCTCAGCGAAGAACAAGCGGCCTACCACTTCCTGTCCGGCTACACCGCACTGGTGGGCTCGACTGAAATGGGTTCGGGCAGCGGCATCAAGTCGACTTTCTCGACTTGCTTCGGTGCGCCATTCTTCCCACGCCCGGCCGGTGAATACGCCGAGCTGCTGATCAAGCGCATCCGCGGCTTCGGCTCCAAGGTCTACCTGGTCAACACCGGCTGGACCGGCGGCGGCTACGGCGTCGGCCAACGCTTCAACATCCCGACCACCCGCGGCGTGATCGCAGCGATCCAGAGCGGCGCGTTGATCGGCGTTGAAACGCAACACCTCGACACCATCAACCTGGACGTGCCATTGGCTGTACCGGGTGTTGAGACCGGCCTGTTGAACCCACGTAACACCTGGGCTGACAAGGCTGCCTACGACGAAGCGGCGAAGGCGCTGGCGGGTCTGTTCATCGAGAACTTCAAGAAGTTTGACGTGAGCGATGCGATCAAGGCAGCGGGTCCGAAGTTGTAAGATTCGGTCGTTGTGAAAAAGCCGCCCCTTGTGGGTAATGCCGATCAGTTAAGCCTTCTCGCTTGACCTTTGGCCGCAAAAAATCAAAATCCGATGCCTACACTGGCATCGGATTTTTTTATGCGTCTCGCTCGGGCACTGGAACTGACCCACAACATC
>NZ_JYLL01000036.1 GCF_001439695.1 Pseudomonas veronii | reverse complement strand
CATGTACCTATGTAACTATCCACTGGGTAGGCTAGACAGCAGTGCAAGCCGGCTGTCCAGCACCCAGAAACGTAAAGGATGTCCCCGGTCTCGTTTGTAAAGGATGTCTCCGTCTGTACACCCCGATGGCGGTGGATCAGTCATGCACGTATTGGCTGACACACCGCCATCGGGGGCTAGCCCCCTCCCACATTGAATGATCAGTGCTTGCTCTGGTCCTGCGGCATCGCCAGCAGCTGTTTTTCCTGGTTCCAGTCGAACGGTTCGTCGTTCTGTTCGGCTTCAAAGCGACGCTCTTCCAGGGCCTGGTACAGGTCCAGTTCTTCGTCGGGCATGAAGTGCAGGCAATCACCGCCGAAGAACCACAGCAGGTCGCGTGGCACCAGATGGGCGATTTGCGGGTAACGCAGGATGACCTGGCTCATCATGTCCTGGCCCAGGTACTGGCTCTCGATCGGATCGATCGGCAGCAGGGCGCGCAGTTCATCGAAACGCTCCAGGAACAGCAGGTGGCTTTCCTCGGGCACCTGTTCGGCTTCGCCGACGGCAACCAGGATGCTGCGCAGGTGGTCGAGCAAGACGAGATGATCGGCAACGACGTTGGACACGAGATAAGTCCTCAAAGCAAAAACGGGCGCGAGAGTATATAGCTCAAGCGCCCGTAATTATATGGCCTGGGGGATCAGCGGACTTTACCCGCGGCCTGGGCCAGTTCTTCCTTGCTGAAATCATCCACGTCGATCACCTTGCGCCGTGCCGCTTCGGCTTCACGCAGGGTTTGCGCCTCGGCCGGTTGCAGCACCCCGGCGTGCAGTGCGGCGTCGATGGCCGGTTCGCCGGCAGCCGGTTTGACCTGGCCGCTTTTGAGGGCCGCATGCAGTTTTTTCTGCAGCGGATGGCTGGCGGCGAGCAGGTCGCAGGCATGTTGCAGGGCGCCCACCGGGTCTTGCGCCGATTGCGGGCGGTAGCAGCCAGCCAGCAGTTCTTCGAGGGTCGGATCGCCCTTGGCGCGACCGATCACCGCGGCCACTTCGGCATCCAGCGCATCGGACGGGCCGGTATGGCGACGGCCGAACGGGAACACGATGACCCGCAGCAGGCAACCGAGCAGCTTGTTCGGGAAGTTGCTCAGCAGTTCATCCAGCGCGCGTTCGGCTTCGCCCAGGCTTTCTTCCATGGCCCAGGTGAACAGCGGTTCCAGGTGGTCCGGCGAATCCAGGTCGTGATAACGCTTGAGCGCCGCCGAAGCCAGGTACATATGGCTCAGCACATCGCCCAGGCGTGCCGACAGGCGTTCGCGGCGTTTCAACTCGCCGCCCAGCAGCATCATGCTCAGGTCGGCGAGCAGGGCGAACGCCGCAGCCTGACGGTTCAGCGCGCGGAAGTAAGCCTGGCTCAAGCGGTTGCCGGGGGCTTTTTCGAAGTGGCCGAGACCCAGGTTGAGCACCAGGGTGCTGGCGGCGTTGCTCACGGCAAAGCCGATGTGCTGCATCAGCAGGCCATCGAATTCCTTGAGCGCCTGGTCGTGGTCTTCGCGGCCGGCCAGGGCCATTTCCTTGAGTACGAAGGGGTGGCAACGGATCGCGCCCTGGCCAAAGATCATCAGGTTGCGCGACAGGATATTTGCGCCTTCCACCGTGATGAAGATCGGCGCGCCTTGCCAACTGCGGCCCAGGTAGTTGTTCGGGCCCATGATGATGCCCTTGCCGCCGTGGACATCCATGGCGTGGCTGATGCATTTGCGGCCGCGCTCGGTCAGGTGGTACTTGAGGATCGCCGACAGCACCGAGGGTTTTTCACCGAGGTCCACCGCGTTGGCGGTGAGTATGCGTGCGCTGTCCATCAGCCAGGCGTTGCCGCCGATGCGGGCGAGGGCTTCCTGGATACCTTCGAAGGCCGCCAGCGGCACGTTGAACTGCTCGCGTACCTGGGCGTATTGGCCGGTCACCAGGCTGGTGAACTTGGCTGCGCCGGTGCCGACCGCCGGCAGGGAAATCGAGCGGCCCACCGACAGGCAGTTCATCAGCATCATCCAGCCCTTGCCGAGCATGTCCTGGCCACCGATCAGGTAGTCCAGGGGGATGAACACGTCCTTGCCGGAGTTGGGCCCGTTCATGAACGCGGCGCCCAGCGGCAGGTGACGACGGCCGATGTCAACGCCCGGCGTATCGGTGGGAATCAACGCGAGGCTGATGCCCAGGTCTTCTTCTTCGCCCAGCAAGTGGTCCGGGTCATGTGCCTTGAACGCCAGGCCGAGCAGGGTCGCGACCGGGCCCAGGGTGATGTAGCGTTTTTCCCAGTTCAGGCGCAGGCCGAGGGTTTCCTCGCCTTGCCATTGACCTTTGCAGATCACCCCGGTGTCGGGCATGGCGCCGGCGTCGGAGCCGGCCAGCGGGCCGGTCAGGGCGAAGCAGGGAATATCGTCGCCACGGGCCAGGCGCGGCAGGTAGTGGTTGCGCTGTTCATCGGTGCCGTAATGCAGCAGCAGCTCGGCCGGGCCGAGGGAGTTGGGGACCATCACGGTGGACGCCAGGTCGCCGCTGCGGGTCGCGAGTTTCATCGCCACCTGGGAGTGGGCATAGGCGGAGAAGCCTTTGCCGCCGTACTCCTTGGGAATGATCAGGGCGAAGAAACCATGGGTCTTGATGTGTTCCCAGGCGGCGGGCGGCAGGTCCATGGCCTGGCCGATTTGCCAGTCGCTGACCATCGCGCACAGTTCTTCGGTCGGCCCATCGATGAACGCCTGCTCTTCTTCGGTCAGGCGTGCCTTGGGGTAGGCGAGCAACGTGTTCCAGTCGGGGCGGCCGCTGAACAGCTCGCCGTCCCACCAGACGGTGCCGGCGTCGATGGCATCGCGCTCGGTCTCGGACATTGGCGGCAAGACCTTCTGAAACCAACTGAACAGCGGCTTGGTGAAGTATTCGCGGCGCAGGTCGGGCAGCAGCAGCGGCGCGGCGACGATGGCAATCAACACCCAGCAGATCAGCAGCAGCCAACCCGGTGCGTGGCTCCAGGCGCCCATCGCCAGCAGGTATACGGCGACCACGCCGAGGGCGGGCAGGGGCGCGGTGCGGCGGTGTGCCAGGTAGGCAATGCCGACCACCAGAACCAGTATCCACAACAACAACATATTCAATCCTCCGTGAAACCAGGGGCGAAACCACCGTTGAGCTTAGTCGGCATCCGAGAAAGCGCGGTGATCAGGGTGTGGCGAGTTGTACTGGAAGCACCTTGGGATCACCGATCACCAGGCGCCGACATTTGGCCGAATCGTCGTTATCGCTGTGGCGGACCTGTCGTTAGACTCCAGGCTTCCCCCGGAGATCAAACCCATGGAAACGTACCTGAATCCCAGCCGCTTCATCGATAGTGACCACCCTGCGGTGGTGGAGTTCGCCGAAAAACATCGCGGTTCCAGCGCGGATTCAGGTGACCAGGCAGTCAGTCTTTATTACGCCGTGCGTGAGGCGGTGCGCTACAACCCCTATACCTTCAGCCGCGACCCCAACACCCTGAACGCCAGCTTCGCCCTGGCTGCCGGCCAGAGCTACTGCGTGCCCAAGGCCACCTTGCTCGCCGCCTGCGCACGGCACTGCGGGATTGCGGCGCGCATCGGCCTGGCGGATGTGCGCAATCACCTGTCGACGCCACGCCTGATCGCGCTGCTCAAAAGCGATGTGTTCGCCATGCACGGTTATACCGAGCTGTACCTGAACGGGCGCTGGGTCAAAGCCACGCCGGCGTTCAACCAGCAATTGTGCGAGCTGTTCGATGTGCCGCCGCTGGCGTTCGATGGGATCAACGACAGTGTGTTCCACGCCTTCAATCGCCAGGGCAAGCGCTCGATGGAGTACCTGGTGGACCATGGGCAATTTGCGGATGTGCCCGAAGATTTCTTCTTTGCCCACCTGGAGAAATGTTACCCGCACCTGTTTGGCGAGCAGATGCCGAGCGTGCTGGGTGACATGCAGGGCGATTTAAGCCGCCCGTGAACCGGCGTATGCTGCTGCGTTCATCAAGCCATGTTCATCAACAATAAGGCGCGGTCATGCTGAAGATCTGGGGGCGTAAAAATTCATCGAACGTCAGGAAAGTCCTGTGGTGCGCCGAGGAGCTCGGCCTGGACTATGAGGCCATCGATGCGGGCGGGGCGTTTGGCGTGGTGGACACGCCGCAATACCGCGCATTGAACCCGAACGGCCGGGTGCCGATGATCGAAGACGGCGACTTCGTGCTGTGGGAATCCAACACCATCGTGCGTTACCTCTGCGCCAAGCAGGCGTCGAACTGGTACCCGAGCGACGTGAAGGCGCGGGCCAGTGCCGAAAAATGGATGGACTGGACCACCTCGACCCTCGCCGAGCCGTTCAAGGCGGTGTTCTGGGGCGTGGTACGCACCCCGGCGGAAAAACAGAACTGGGACAGCATCAACGCCGGGCGCCAGGCCTGCATCGATGCACTCGGCACCGTGGAGAAGGCGCTCGCCGAACAGCCCTACCTGTCGGGCGACGCCATCGGCATGGGCGATATCCCCTTGGGCTGCTTTGTTTACGCCTGGTTTGAAATGCCCATCGAACGCCCGGCCATGCCCCACCTGGAGGCTTGGTACCAACGCCTGCAACAGCGCCCGGCGTACCGCAAAGCGGTGATGACCGCGTTGACCTGATACTGACTATTAATACAGGTGACTGTACTTGTGCGGCGCGGGCAAGCACCATGTTTGTCATGCGCCGCCGTTGAACGATGCACGGTGTGCCCTCATCTATTGTCCCTATTCCCTTCTTTGGTGCGTATTCCGCTATGAGTTCCGCTCTGTCCATCCGGCAGCTAACCAAAACCTACGGCAACGGTTTCCAGGCCCTGAGTGGTATCGATCTGGACGTTGCCGAAGGTGATTTCTTCGCCTTGCTCGGCCCCAATGGCGCCGGCAAATCCACCACCATTGGCATTCTCTCGACCCTGGTCAACAAGACCAGCGGCACGGTGAATATCTTCGGCCATGACCTGGACAAATCCCCGGCGGCGCTCAAGCGTTGCATCGGCGTGGTGCCCCAGGAATTCAACTTCAACCAGTTCGAAAAGACCTTCGACATCGTCGTGACCCAGGCCGGCTACTACGGCATCCCGTCGAAAATCGCCAAGGAACGCGCCGAGCAGTACCTGACCCAACTGGGCCTGTGGGACAAGCGCGACGTGCCTTCGCGTTCGCTCTCCGGCGGCATGAAGCGACGCTTGATGATCGCCCGCGCGCTGGTCCACGAACCGCGCCTGCTGATCCTCGATGAGCCCACCGCGGGGGTGGACATTGAACTGCGTCGCTCGATGTGGACCTTCCTCACCGAGCTGAACCAGAAAGGCATCACCATCATCCTCACCACCCATTACCTGGAAGAGGCTGAGCAACTGTGCCGCAACATCGGCATCATCGACCACGGCACCATTGTCGAGAACACCAGCATGCGCAACCTGCTGGGCCAGTTGCATGTGGAAACCTTCCTGCTCGACCTGAAGACCGAACGGTCGGCGCCGCCGCAATTGCTCGGCTACCCATGCCGCCTAGTGGACAGCCGCACCCTGGAAGTCCAGGTGGATAAAGCCATGGGCATCACCGCGCTGTTCGGCCAATTGGCGACCCAGCACATCGAAGTGCTGAGCCTGCGTAACAAAACCAATCGCCTTGAGGAGTTGTTCGTGTCCCTGGTGGAAAAAAACCTGGCGAAGGTGGCGGTATGAATTCTGAACTGCAACCCAACCTCATCGCCCTGCAAACCATCGTCTACCGCGAAGTGAAACGCTTTACCCGGATCTGGCCGCAGACCCTGCTGCCGCCGGCGATCACCATGGTCCTGTACTTCGTGATCTTCGGTAACCTGATCGGCCGGCAGATCGGCGGCATGGGCGGTTTCACCTACATGGAGTACATCGTGCCGGGCCTGATCATGATGTCGGTGATCACCAACTCCTACGGCAACGTGGTGTCGAGTTTCTTCGGCAGCAAGTTCCAGCGCTCCATCGAAGAACTGATGGTTTCGCCGGTGTCGCCGCACACCATTCTGATCGGCTACACCTTGGGCGGCGTGCTGCGTGGCTTGATGGTCGGCGTGATCGTGACCTTGTTGTCGTTGTTCTTCACCCAACTGCAAGTGCATCACCTCGGCATCACCCTGGTGGTGGTGGTGCTGACGGCGACGATCTTCTCGCTGCTGGGCTTCATCAACGCGGTGTTTGCCCGCAACTTCGATGACATTTCGATCATCCCGACCTTCGTGCTGACGCCGCTGACCTACCTGGGCGGGGTGTTCTACTCCATTACCTTGCTGCCGCCGTTCTGGCAGACCGTGTCGCTGGCCAACCCGGTGCTGCACATGGTCAACGCCTTCCGCTACGGCATCCTGGGCGTGTCGGATATCCGGATCAGCGTGGCGATCACCTTCATGGTCGTGGCCACGGCGGTGTTGTACATCGGTTGCGCGCGGTTGCTGGTGAGCGGGCGCGGGATGCGGACGTAACGCCGGATTACACGCCGTAAAAAATGTGGGAGCGGGCCCCGTTCCCACATTGGTTTCTGAATAACGTCTTTACCCTTGCAGCGCCAACTCGATCAGCGCGTGCAGCTCATCCACCGCCAGTGGCGCGGGGGAGAACAGAATGCGAAACACCGTCGGCGCCGCGAGCAGGTTGATCAGGCGGTCCGCGCTCGGCGGTGGCGGCGTGGCGTTCGGGTAGCGCTCGACGATCGTTTGAAGCTGCCCGCTCAGGATGCTCACGCAATACCCCGGCGTCTGGCTGGATTGCACATCGCGCATCATGTTGCGCCCCGGCTCCGAACTCATCTCATCCAGGTATTGCTCGGCCCACGCCCGCAGGTCGCCGCGCAGGCTGCCGGTGTTGGCCGGCGCGCTGTCCGGGCGCATGCGCGCCAGGGCCACATCGGCGAGCAACACCGAGAGGTCGCCCCAGCGGCGGTAGATGGTCGACGGCGTGACGCCCGCGCGCGCCGCGATCATCGGTACGGTGACGCTGGACCGCTCATGGGTTTCCAGCAGTTCGCGCACCGCCGAATGGACGGATTCTTGTACCCGGGCACTACGGCCCCCCGGGCGGAGGCCTTCTTTTATCGCCATGCCTGTGACCTTAACACAAAGAATTTGCTTTAAGCGGCGAGCAGTAGCACACTCGACAAAAGCAAAATATTAGCTTTAACGGAGCGTGCCCATGTCCAGCCTCACTTCTCATCGTTCCAGCCTGGTGTTCCTGGCGATCACCTTGCTGACGTTCCTGGCGGCCTCCAGCGCGCCGACGCCGTTGTATCACCTGTACCAGGAGGGCCTGCATTTTTCCTCGGGCATGCTCACACTGATCTTCGGGGTCTACGCCTTGAGCCTGCTGGCGGCGCTGTTGACCGTGGGCTCGCTGTCGGATCACCTGGGGCGCAAGCCGGTGATTTTTGCCGCACTGGCCCTGAATATGCTGGCGATGCTGCTGTTTATCAATGAGAGCAGCGTGGCCTGGCTGATCGCCGCACGGACGCTGCAGGGTTTCGCCACCGGCATGGCCACCGCGGTATTGGGCGCGGCCCTGCTCGACACCGACCGCCAACAGGGGCCGCTGGTCAATAGCGTCGCGCCCTTGCTGGGCATGGCTTGTGGCGCGATGGGCAGCAGCCTGCTGGTGGAATTCGCGCCGCTGCCCACCCAGTTGATCTACTGGACACTGCTCGCGTTGATGCTCGGGCAGGCCATGTATGTGTGGCGTTTGCCGGAAACCGTCAGTCGCATCCCCGGCGCGCTGGCGTCATTGCGCCCGACTTTGCACGTGCCGCCGCAAGCGCGCCGGGCGTTGTGGCTGTCGTTGCCGGTGGACGTGGCGGTGTGGGCCATGGGCGGCTTCTATTTGTCCCTGGCGCCGTCGCTGGTACGGGCGGCGACCGGCTCGACCTCCAACCTGATCGGTGGCGGCCTGGTCGCGGTGTTGACCTTGAGCGGCGCGCTGATGATTTTCAGCCTGCGCAATCGCCCGGCCCACAAGGTCCTGCGGTTGGGCGCCAGCCTGCTGGCCGTTGGCGTGGCACTGATCCTCGCGGCGGTCCACAGCGCCAGCCTGCCGCTGTTTTTCATCGCCACGTTGATCGCCGGCAGTGGTTTTGGCGCGGGCTTTCTCGGGGCCTTGCGCAGTGTGGTGCCGCTGGCCTTGCCCCATGAGCGGGCGGGGTTGATGTCGGCGTTTTACGTGCTGAGCTACCTGGCGTTCTGCCTGCCGTCTTTGCTGGCGGGCAATCTGATCCGCAGTTTTGGCCTCATCGCCACCACGGACGGCTATGGTGTCGTGCTGATCATGCTGACCCTCGGCGCCCTGGCCGGGTTGCTGCGCCAGGATGCATTGCGGGTCGGGTGCAAGGGCAGCGCCTGACGCTATATTGGTAAAATAGATAACAGTTAGAGATATTACCCGTTATATAGATATGCGCTCAGGTTCTACCATGGCCCCAACCTCCTACGAGGAAGAGGATTGCCATCATGACCTGCTCGACCACCCTGAACTACAAACCCTTCAGCCACCTGGCCCGTCCTCGGGAAGTGATCCGCCAGTTCACCCCGAACTGGTTCGCCGCCACCATGGGCACCGGGGTGTTGGCGCTGGCGCTGGCGCAACTGCCGGTCAATCTGCCCGGCATGTACGCCATCGCCGAAGGGTTGTGGCTGTTCACCATCGGCCTGTTCATCCTGTTCAGCGCCTTGTATGCGGCGCGCTGGGTGATGTTTTTCGACGAAGCGCGACGGATCTTCGGGCACTCCACGGTATCGATGTTCTTCGGCACCATTCCCATGGGCCTGGCTACGCTGCTCAACGGTTTGCTGCTGTTCGGCCTGCCGCGCTGGGGTGCTGGCGTGGTGCCGCTGGCCGAAGCGCTGTGGTGGCTGGACGTGGCGATGGCAGTGGCCTGCGGTGTGCTGATTCCGTTCATGATGTTCACGCGCCAGGAACACAGCATCGACCAGATGACCGCCGTCTGGCTGTTGCCGGTGGTCGCCGCTGAAGTCGCCGCTGCCAGCGGTGGCTTGTTGGCGACGCACCTGGCGGATGCCCACGGGCAACTGGTGATGCTGGTGACCAGCTACGTGCTGTGGGCATTTTCCCTGCCGGTGGCGTTCAGCATTCTGACCATCCTGATGCTGCGCATGGCCCTGCATAAGCTGCCCCACGCCAACATGGCCGCGTCGAGCTGGCTGGCACTTGGCCCGATCGGCACCGGCGCCCTCGGTATGCTGCTGCTGGGCGGCGATGCACCGGCGATCTTCGCCGCCAATGGCTTGCCCACTGTCGGTGAAATCGCCTACGGCCTGGGCCTGATCGCCGGGATTACCCTGTGGGGCTTCGGTTTGTGGTGGATGCTGATCGCAGTGCTGATCACCCTGCGTTACCTGCGCGCCGGTATCCCGTTCAACCTGGGCTGGTGGGGCTTCACCTTTCCGTTGGGGGTCTACGCCCTGGCCACGTTGAAGCTGGCGAATGTGTTGCACCTGGGGTTCTTCAGCGTAGTGGGCGGCATGCTGGTGCTGGCGTTGGCGCTGATGTGGCTGGTCGTCGCCAAGCGCACCGTGCAGGGGGCCTATAAAGGTGAGCTTTTTGTTTCGCCGTGTATTGCAGGATTAGGGAATAAGTAAGCGGGATTAGGTAAAGTCGTGGCCTGAAAAAAAACCAGGCCACGCAGGAACACGGACGATGAGCCACCCCTCACAATTCACCTTGCTGCGCACACGGCGCTTTCTGCCGTTCTTCATTACCCAATTACTGGGTGCCTTCAACGACAACATCTTCAAGCAATCGCTGATCCTGGCGATTCTCTACAAGTTGAGCATCGACGGTGACCGCGCCATCTGGGTCAACCTGTGCGCTTTGTTGTTTATCCTGCCGTTCTTCCTGTTCTCGGCGCTGGCCGGGCAGTTTGGCGAGAAATTCAACAAGGACGCGTTGATCCGCGCGATCAAGGTCGGCGAGATCGTGATCATGGCCGTCGGCGCCACCGGCTTTTTGTTCAATCATCTGGAATTGATGCTGCTGGCGTTGTTTGCCATGGGTACCCATTCCGCGCTGTTCGGCCCGGTGAAGTACTCGATCATGCCTCAGGCCCTGCGCGAGGATGAGCTGGTGGGTGGCAACGGCCTGGTGGAAATGGGCACGTTCCTGGCGATCCTGGCCGGCACCATCGGCGCCGGGATCATGATGTCGTCCGCCCATTACGCGCCGGTGGTGGCGGTGGCGATTGTCGGCGTGGCGCTGCTGGGTTACCTGGCCAGCCGCGGCATTCCGCGGGCGGCGGCGTCTTCGCCGCAACTGCGGCTGGACTGGAACATCTTCAGCCAGTCCTGGGCCACCTTGCGCCTGGGCCTGGGGCAGACCCCGGCGGTGTCGCGCTCGATCGTCGGCAACTCGTGGTTCTGGTTTGTCGGCGCGATCTACCTGACGCAGATCCCGGCCTACGCCAAGGAATGGTTGTACGGCGACGAAACCGTGGTGACCCTGATCCTCACGGTGTTCTCGGTGGGCATCGCGCTGGGCTCGATGCTCTGCGAAAAACTCTCCGGGCGTAAAGTGGAAATCGGCCTGGTGCCGTTTGGCTCCTTCGGCCTGACGGTGTTCGGCCTGCTGCTGTGGTGGCATTCCGGCGGCATGCCGCAGAACGTGCAGGCTAACGACTGGCTGGCGGTGCTCGGGTACGGCCAGGCCTGGTGGGTGTTGTTCGATATCCTCGGCCTGGGTGTGTTCGGCGGCTTCTATATCGTGCCGTTGTACGCACTGATCCAGTCGCGCACCGCCGAGAACGAACGGGCGCGGGTGATCGCCGCCAACAACATCCTCAACGCGCTGTTCATGGTGGTCTCGGCGATTGTGTCGATCCTGCTGCTGAGCGTGGCCAAGCTGTCGATCCCCGAGCTGTTCCTGGTGGTGTCGCTGCTCAACGTGGCGGTCAACGCCTACATCTTCAAGATCGTCCCCGAGTTCACCATGCGTTTCATGATCTGGCTGCTCAGCCATTCCATGTACCGCGTCGAGCATCGCAACCTGGAACTGATCCCGGACGAAGGCGCGGCCTTGCTGGTGTGCAACCACGTCTCGTTCGTCGATGCGCTGTTGATTGGTGGCGCGGTGCGTCGGCCGATTCGCTTTGTCATGTACTACAAGATCTACCGTTTGCCGGTGCTCAACTTCATCTTTCGCACCGCCGGGACGATTCCGATTGCCGGGCGTAATGAAGACATCCAGATCTACGAAAAAGCCTTCACACGAATTGCGCAGTACCTGAAGGACGGCGAGTTGGTGTGCATCTTCCCGGAAGGCAAGTTGACCAGTGATGGCGAGATGAACGAGTTCCGCGGTGGTGTGACGCGCATTCTGGAAGAGACGCCGGTGCCGGTGATTCCATTGGCGTTGCAGGGCTTGTGGGGGAGTTTTTTCAGCCGCGACCCTAACAAGGGCTTCTTTCATCGCATTTGGTCGCGCGTGACACTGGTGGTCGGCCAGCCGGTAACGGCGCAGGTAGCGACACCGTCGCACTTGCAGGGTTTGGTCGGGGAACTGCGGGGGGCGGTGAAGTAGCGAGCCGGGTTTACTCGGCATGCGTGCTGCTGGCGAGCGGTGTGGCGCCAGGATGTTCCGGCGTGACGCGGCTCCTTCATGCCCAGTCCGGTAATTTTTCACTCTATTGGAGGAACGTTTTCGGTCAGCACGCCACAGAGTTATCGTCTTCCTCTGCGTATGACGGGAGCTAACGATGGACTCAACTTCTACTTCTGCTTCTGCTGCTTCACCGCAGCCGCAGCTGGCTTACTCCGGCGAAGATCAAAAAGCCAACTCGGCCTATCGCGCGGCGAGTGATCCCGTCAGACAGGCCGCCCATGCGGCTCCGATCACTGCCAATGTGCCGTTTATGTACAACAATACTCATGGGCCATCCAGGGTGGAGATTGGTTCAGTCGAGGCTGGCCCGGTGACTTATGGCAGTGACTCCGATCTCCAGCGGCGTGCAAGGCAATCTGATGCTGCGCCGGCCGATTCATACTTCCAGAGCGCGCCCAGTCGTGAACAGGTTCGCGCCAAAGCCGAGGGCCGGCAAGGCAGTATTGATTTTGGCGGCCCTTCATCACCGTCTGCGCCGACCAAGGTCGACCCGAGTCGGGGATACCATGATGGCAATGTCAGCATTACTCGCGAACGTGGCACCTCGTCTCGTGCACAACGGAACCATGAGACCCTTCGCATCAAAACCGGCAATGGTGATGATTCTATCCATATCGAAGAAAGCCGGGACGGTGGGCTCCTCGCGCAGATCAATGGGAAATCCTACGACATTCAACATCATGAAAATCCCGCAATCAAACAGGGCGTTGTGGTCGAAACCGGCGGGGGGAATGATGGCGTCAGCATCGGTTACGGGGGGAGTCGGGAAACGTTTATCTATGCCGGCGCGGGTAACGATACGGTTTACGCCGGGTCGGGCAAGACGAATGTGTTCGGCGGGGAGGGTTCTGACGTGATTAACCTGGGCAGCGGTGAAAGCTACGCCGAAGGTAATGATGGAAATGACTTTATCACCGGGGGCAGTGGCAATGCTGTGATTTACGGTGGCAAAGGCAGCGATGAATTGCGTGCAGGCGGAGGGCCAGATACCAAAACCAACTACGTGGATGGCGGGGAGGATAACGATCTGATTTATGGCGGAAGGGGGCACAACATTCTGCATGGCGGACCGGGCGATGACCATATCGTCGGGGGAGACAGCAATACTATTTATACCGGGAGGGGGCGGGATACTGTTCAGACAACCAATGAAAATGATCGTGTCTTCGGACGGCGAGGGGTCGACGATCTGAGCCAGCTCCGTTCCCAGTCAGGCTTTCGGGAAGTCGCCCCCCTTGACGTCGGTCATCAAGGGATCAAAGTCGAAGGAAGCCCGGAGTTCCGCCAGCGTGTAAATGATGACCTTGAGTTTCTCAGAGGTTCGCCGGTGGGGCAGAGGGTGCTTGCAAAAATCGATTCGCTTGAAGCGCCTGTCAAGATCCGACAAGGGGCCGATGGTAGTTTCTATGACTACAGTGATCCAGGTCTCGGAGTTACGCGCAGCGATGAAGGCCGCCGTGCTGATTATGGCGACGGTTTTGTCAAAGACGGCGTTGCGGGCATACCTGCAACAGATCCGGTCCTGACGTATCAACCTAACTTCATTGTGCCGGGGGACCAACGGCCTCCGATCGTTGTTCTGCAACATGAGCTCGCCCATGCGATCAATTTTGGTGAAGGCTCTGCGCTGACAGGTACGACTTTTTCAGGCACCAAAATGGTGGGCTACGACTCAAATGGCCGACCCCGGTTTATGCCGGTGTACGAGGATAATTTTGAGCGCCAGGCGGTCGGACTCTTCACCAGCCACGCCCCCTATAAATTCGACCCGAATCTGCCGGCCTCCACCTACAACGTCTGGCCCTTCACCGAAAACGCGCTGCTCTACGAGCTTGGTTTGCCATTACGCCAACGCTATACGTAACCATGCGTCGATCGTTGCTGCGGGGGGAATTATGTAGGTGGGGGGCGAGACTGCGTGCCGGCAGAGGCTACGCGCTGATCTTGAGCCCCACCAACCCGGCGATGATCAACGCCACACTGGCCAGTCGGAACAGCGCCATGGATTCCCCGAACAGGATAATCCCGGCGATCACCGTGCCCACTGCACCCACACCGGTCCAGATGGCGTAGGCGGTGCCCAGCGGCAATTCCTTCATGGCCAGCCCCAGCAGGCCGAGGCTGATGGCCATGGCGGCAATCGTCAGGGCGGTGGGCAGCGGCTTGCTGAAGCCGTCGGTGTATTTCAAGCCGACGGCCCAGCCGACTTCGAACAGCCCGGCGAAAACCAGAATGATCCAGGACATGATGACCTCCCTCTATAAAAGCGGGGTCGTCCCCTGATGTGTACGCGATAGCGTCGCGGGGTCGTCCCCGCGGCGTTCGGTAGAGTGCCGAAGATTGATCAAACGATCAAGTTTTCGCAGTGGCTTCCAGGGTGCGGCGGTCTTCCTTTTCGCTCATGCGGCGGAAGTACGTCGACAGCAGCGCCCCGGAAATATTGTGCCAGACACTGAACAGCGCACTCGGCACCGCGGCCAGCGGCGAAAAATGCGCGCTGGCCAGCGCGGCACCCAGCCCGGAGTTCTGCATGCCCACTTCCAATGCCAGCGACTTGCGTTGCGCCAACGGCAGCTTGAACAGGCGGCCGGTGAAATAGCCCAGCACGTAACCGAAGCTGTTGTGCAGCATCACCACGGCCATGATCAGCAGGCCCGACTCGGCGATCTTGGCCTGGCTGGCGGCCACCACGGCGGCGACGATGATCACGATGCTCACCACCGATACCAGCGGCAGCACCTCCACCGCATGGCGGACCCGCTCGCCGAGCACACGTTGCGCCACCACGCCAAGCACGATCGGCAACAGCACCACTTGCAGGATCGACCAGAATAATTCCATGAACGACACCGGCAGCCAGGCCGAAGCCAGCAGCCAGATCAGCGCCGGGGTCAGCAGTGGCGCGAGGAGGGTGGTGACGGCGGCGATCGCCACCGACAACGCCAGGTCGCCACGGGCCAGCCAGGTCATCACGTTGGACGAGGTGCCGCTTGGGCAGCAGCCGACGAGGATCACGCCGACGGCGATTTCGGGCGGCAGGTTGAAGGCCCGGCACAGCAACCAGGCCACGCCCGGCATGATCACAAAGTGCGCGACCACGCCCAGGGCCACGCGCCACGGATGGCGGGCGACTTCGGCGAAGTCTTCGAGTTTGAGGGTCAGCCCCATGCCGAACATCACCAGGCCCAGCAGCGGGACGATGGCGCTTTTCAAGCCGATGAACCAGCCGGGTTCGACGAAGGCCAGCACAGCAAAGATCAACACCCAGTAGGCGAAGGTATTGCCGACGAAGCGACTCAAGGCGGCGAGTGCGCGCATGGGGAAGTCCTTATTATTAGGTGTACGGAAAAACCATTGTAGGAGCGAGCTTGCTCGCGAAAATCGTCAACGATGACGCGGGCATTTTGAATGCACGCGGCGCGCTCAGGTTTTTCGCGAGCAAGCTCGCTCCTACAGTAAGGCGATAGTGCGCTTAGATACCCTGTGGGGTCTCTTCGCCGCCCAGTGCTTCGATCAGCGCCGGCAGGAATTCGCCGAAGGTCAGCATCATCAGGGTAAAGCTGGCATCCAGTTGGCCCAGGGCTTCGTCGCCACCGTCCTGTTCGGCCTGGTCCTGCAGCAGGTCTTCGAACTTCAGGCGCTTGACGGTCATCTTGTCGTCGAGCATGAAGGACAGCTTGTCCTGCCAGGCCAGCGACAGTTGGGTCACCACTTTGCCGGTGCTCAGGTGCAGCTGGATTTCTTCGCTGGTCAGGTCCTGGCGCTTGCAGCGCACGATGCCGCCGTCTTCGTGGGTGTCGCGCAGTTCGCATTCGTCGAGGACGAAGAAGTCATCGGCCGGTTTCTGGGTGGTGACCCAGTCGGTCATGACCGCGGTTGGCGCGGTTTTCACGGTGAGTGGGCGCACCGGCAGGGTGCCGATCACTTCACGCAGGGTCGACAGCAGGTCTTCGGCGCGTTTCGGGCTGGCCGAGTTGACCAGGATCAGACCCTGTTTCGGCGCTATCGCGGCGAAGGTCGACGAGCGACGGATAAACGCGCGCGGCAGGAAGGCCTGGATGATTTCATCCTTGATCTGGTCCCGTTCCTTTTTATAGACCTTGCGCATTTGCTCGGCTTCGATCTCTTCGACCTTCTCTTTCACGGCGTCACGCACCACGCTACCCGGCAGGATGCGTTCTTCCTTGCGCGCAGCGATCAGCAGGAAATCACCGCTGACGTGAACCAGGGGAGCGTCTTCACCTTTACCGAAAGGCGCGACGAAACCGTAAGTGGTCAACTCCTGGCTTGCACAAGGGCGCGCCAGTTTGGTGGCCATTGCAGTTTCCAACGCCTCGGCATCAACAGGCAGATCTTGGGTCAGGCGATAGATAAGCAGGTTCTTGAACCACATGGGGTGAGTCTCTCCTTTATACAAAGGGGGGCATTATTGTCTTGATAGCGGCTGAGGCCAACCCTGCCTAAGCCATTGGAAGGGCTGAAAAAAAAGATTTAAGAAAGTGCTTGCCAGACCTTGGGTCGCTCCGTAGAATGCGCGCCACACCGAAACGAAGGGTGATTAGCTCAGCTGGGAGAGCATCTGCCTTACAAGCAGAGGGTCGGCGGTTCGATCCCGTCATCACCCACCATTCGCTTCAAGTGTTACGCGCAGCGGTAGTTCAGTCGGTTAGAATACCGGCCTGTCACGCCGGGGGTCGCGGGTTCGAGTCCCGTCCGCTGCGCCATATTCGGTAACCTGGAACGCTGAACGCCAGGTCACCACAGAAAGCCCGCTCATCGAGCGGGCTTTTTTGTGCCCGGGATTCGGCGCCCTGGCGACGCCGCCCAACCTGCGTTCGCTGTGTGGTGAGATCGATCGGCGGTACACTTTCGCGGGTAATCTTCCGAACCAGCTTACTTCTCGCGCTTTTTCACGCGCGGCAGGGGACACCTCGAAGGCGGCAACATACGGTGAATATCGATACCCGCATCAAATTCCGCCATCTGGTGTGCTTTCTCGAAGTGGCGCGCCAGGGCAGTCTGGCGCGCGCCTCGGAAAAATTGGCGATCAGCCAGCCGGCGCTGTCCAAGACCCTCAAAGAACTCGAAACCCTGCTGACCGCCACTTTATTCGTGCGCAGCAAAAGTGGCGCGGCGTTGACTGAAGCCGGAGTGGCTTTTTTGCGTTATGCCGGGCCGAGCGTACAAGCGCTGCGAGAAGGGGTGAATAGCCTGCGTGCCGGCGAGCACGAACCCTTCACCGCCAGGCTCGGCGTGCTGTCCACCGTGGAAAGTTTGCTGGTGCCCGAGGTCGTCTGTCGTTTGCATGCCCGACATCCCGCGTTGGTCGTGAGCGTGGTGACCGGGCCGAGCGCGTACCTGTTGTCGCAATTGCGTGTAGGGGAGTTGGACCTGGTGGTCGGACGCATGACCGATAGTCCGCAGATCCTGGGGCTGATGTTCGAGCATCTGTACAGCGAATCCATGACCCTGGTGGTGCGTAACGGCCATCCGCTATTGGCTGACCCGCAGGCGCATGAACATATCGAAAATTATCCGCTGGTGTTGCCGCTGGCGGGGACGACGATCCGCAAATACGCCGACAGCCTGTTTGTGCAGCACGGCATCAGCCCGCCGCGCCAGCGTCTGGAAACCCTGTCGTTGATCTTGAGTCGGCGTTATGTGCAGGGCAGTCAGGCGATCTGGGTCGCGCCTTTTGATGCGGTCAGGCAGGACCTGAATCGAGGTGATCTGTTTGAGTTGGAACTGGGTATTCGTGAACCCGGTGGTTCTGTGGGGCTGTGCAGCAATCCCGCGCTGACGATGTCCATGGCGGCTCAATGGTGCGTGGAGGTGTTGCGCGAGGTGGGCGAGGAATATCGCGAAGGCTGCTATCCATAACCATCTGGATATGGATAGGGTCGGTTTTTTCAGTGTTGGAGGGCGCCTGATCAGGCGAGACTGGGGCGGTGATTGCCGGTTACCCAGCGTTCACCCCTGATTTTCATCCATAACAAAAAGGAAACCGACATGTCTGATGCGGACAATAGCCGTTTCGTCATTCGTGATCGTAATTGGCACCCCAAAGCCCTGACGCCTGACTACAAAACCTCGATCCTGCGTTCCCCGCGTCAAGCCTTGGTGAGCATCCCCCTATCCCGCTCGGAAACCAGCGGCCCGGACTTTTCCCACCTGAAGATGGGGCAGCACGATAACGATCTGCTGCTGAACTTCAACCACGGGGGCTTGCCCATCGGTGAGCGCATCATCGTCGCCGGTCGGGTCTGTGACCAGTATGGCAAGCCGATTCCCCATACCCTGGTGGAGATGTGGCAAGCCAATGCCGGTGGTCGCTATCGACACAAGAAAGACAGCTATCTGGCCCCCATCGACCCTAACTTCGGCGGCGTCGGCCGTGCCTTGACCGACCGCGACGGCAACTACAGTTTCCGCACGGTCAAGCCCGGCCCGTATCCGTGGCGCAATGGTCCCAATGACTGGCGTCCGGCGCATATTCACTTCTCCATCAGTGGCCCGTCGATTGCCACGCGATTGATCACCCAGCTGTATTTCGAAGGTGACCCGCTCATCCCGATGTGCCCGATCGTCAAGTCGATCGCCAATCCGGATGCGGTGCAGAGCCTGATCGCAAGGCTTGATATGAGCATGGCCAATCCCATGGATTGCCTGGCTTATCGCTTTGATATCGTTCTGCGCGGTCAGCGCAAGACCCACTTCGAAAACCGTTGAGGAGGCACGTCCATGCCCGTTGAACTTCTGCCTGAAACCCCGTCGCAAACCGCCGGTCCTTACGTGCATATCGGCCTGGCGCTGGAGGCGGCAGGCAACCCGCCCCGCGAGCAGGAAATCTGGAACGAAATGGCCAAGCCTGGTGCGCCGGGGGAGCACATCCTGTTACTGGGCCATGTCTATGACGGCAACGGTCACCTGATCCGCGATGCGTTCCTGGAATGTTGGCAGGCTGACCACGAAGGCGTTTACGACAGCGACTACAACCTGGAAAAGCCCTTCAACGGTTTTGGCCGCACGGCGACCACGGATACTGGCGAGTGGCAGATCCATACCGTCAAGCCGGGCACCGTGAAGAACGCTGCAGGTGTGCCGATGGCGCCGCACGTCAATGTTTCGCTGTTCGCGCGGGGCATCAATATTCACTTGCAGACCCGGGTGTACTTCGACGACGAAGCCCAGGCCAATGCGGTCGATCCGGTGTTGAATCTGATCGAGCAGCCTCAACGTCGGGAGACGCTGGTCGCCAAGCGTTGCACGGTTGATGGCAAGTTGGCTTATCGTTTCGATATCCGCATACAGGGCGAAGAAGAAACAGTGTTCTTCGACTTCTGACGGAGGTGGGGCACGGCAAGCCCGCTCATTGAGCGGGCTTTTTGCGGTCTGGGCTTTGGAAAACCCGGTGCGGGGTGACCTCTTAACGGGCCATCGGTTAAACGCTATAGCGCCGCGTTTGGCCCAGAAGAGGCCCGTTTTTACCGGGGCGCGCCGCTCATTGAAAAATATTTAAAATAAATTGCATTTAAATCAACACATTGCGGATTTTTCGTATATGATGCGGCCCACACCGAAAGTGAAGGGTGATTAGCTCAGCTGGGAGAGCATCTGCCTTACAAGCAGAGGGTCGGCGGTTCGATCCCGTCATCACCCACCATTCGCTTCAAGTGTTACGCGCAGCGGTAGTTCAGTCGGTTAGAATACCGGCCTGTCACGCCGGGGGTCGCGGGTTCGAGTCCCGTCCGCTGCGCCATATTCGGTAACCTGGAACGCTGAACGCCAGGTCACCACAGAAAGCCCGCTCATCGAGCGGGCTTTTTTTGTGCCTGCCATTCAGCTCGGCGCTCCCTGTGCGGCCTCGGCGTGGAGGGGCGCGATGGGGCGTCGACCGAGGAAAATCAACACCGCCGCCGCCGTCAGCAGGGTGAAGCCCGCCAGCAGTTGCAACAAGTTGTTGAAGCCGGCGATATAGGCCGTGCGCAACACCGCCACGGGCAGGCTCGCACTGGCGTGCTGCACATTGCCCATGACCAGGCTCTGCGCAATGACGGAAACGTCCAGCGCCGTGTGCTGCGGCAGATGACGCGCAACCAGGGCGCTCAACACCGCCAGGGTAACCGCCAGCGCCACGCCCTCACTGGCCACGCGTGTGGTATTGAAAATCCCCGCCGCCATGCCCGCACGTTCTTTGGGAACCACGCTGATCGCCAGCCCGTCCATCAAGCCCCATGGCAACCCGGTGCCGATGCCGATGATCAGCATCGCGACCACTGTCTGCCACGGCTGGCCGACCTGAACCAGGCTCAGCGCATACAAGCCCGCCGCCGCGATCAGCAGGCCAATGGCGCACAGCACGCCCGCCGACAGCCAGCGCGTGAGCGTCGCCGCGAGCATCGGCACCCCCAGCATGGGCGCCGACAGTGCGAGCATCATCAAGCCTGCCTCGGACGCGCCGTGGCCTTCGACGCCGATAAAGCGCAGCGGCAGCAACACGATCAGGACGATGTAGCAGTAACAGGTGCCGATCGGCAGCAGTTGCACGCCAAGGAAGCGCGCAAAGCGAAACAGCTGCAGGTCGAGCATCGGGTGGCGGACGCGATGTTCAACGAGGATAAACACCAGCAGCAACACGGCGGCCATCGCCAGCAGGTACCGCGTGCTCGCCGCGCCCCAACCCTGTTCCGGCGCGAGGATGACCGCTGTGGTCAAGCTCACCAGCATGGCCGAAAACGTCAGCACGCCGGCCGTGTCCAGGCGCAGTGCCCGGGGATCGCGGCTTTCCCGCAGGGTCGGCGCGGCGAGCATGAGCGAGAGGCCTGCCAGCACGGCCGTGCCGAGGAAAATCGCGCGCCAGCCCCACTGTTCGATCAGCAGCCCCGACAACAGCGGGCCAAACGCCAGCCCCGCGCCGAAGGTGGTGCCCAGCAGGCTGAAGGCGCGCGTGCGCGCATGCCCGTCAAATTCCTGGGCCAGCGCCGCACAACCGCTGGCCAGCGCGATGGCCGCCGCGACGCCCTGCAGTGCGCGCAAGGCATCCAGCCAGAGCATGCCCGGTGCCACCGTCAGCCACAGGGAGGCGCCAGTAAACAGTGCCATGCCCCATAAAAACAGGCGCTTGCGCCCATAGCGGTCGGCGAGGGTGCCGGCGGCCATCAACAAGCTGCCGAAGCTGAGCATGAACGCGTTGGTGATCCACGCCAGTTGCGTGGGGTGGGCGGCGAATGTCTGGCCGATAAATGGCGTGGCGACAGCGCCGCCGGTAAAGCTCATGGGCAACACCAACGCCGCCAGGCAAATCGCGGCCAGGATGGCATGGCGGCCCGGGGCGGGCAGGGTCTCGGTGGTGGTGTGCATGGGGGGCATTCCGGCTGTTTTATGAAGACAAAGACTCTAGACAGGATGCAATCATCGATAAACAGCCTTACATTCCACTCATAACGGACTGAATGGATGTAATGGCGTGACGGATAATCTCAGCGGCGTGATCGCCTTCGTCAAAACGGCAGAAGCCCTCAGCTTCGTGGGGGCAGCGCGGGCACTGGGGGTTTCCGCCTCGGCGGTGGGCAAGAATGTCGCCAAACTCGAAGCCTCGCTGAATGTGCGCCTGCTGCACCGCAGCACGCGCAAAGTCGGCCTGACCGCCGAAGGTCAATTGTTCTACGAGCGCTGTCGGAAAATTCTCGACGACCTGCACGACGCCCGCGCCATGCTTTCCCATGCCATACAAGCGCCCCGTGGCAAATTGCGCGTCAGCCTGCCGACCATCGGCTACCGCTTTCTCTTTCCGCATATGCTCGCGTTCAGGCAGACCTACCCGGAGATCGAGCTGGAACTGGATTTCAACGACCACCTGGTGGATGTGATCGAGGAGGGCTTCGACGTGGTGATCCGCAGCGGCGGCCTGGCCGATTCGAGCTTGATGGCCCGCAAGCTGGGGCCGTTCAGGTTTGTGCTGTGTGCATCGCCCGCGTATCTGCGCGAGCACGGGCGGCCGGCAACCCTCGCCGATCTTGAGCGCCACCCATGCCTGCGTTATCGGTTTGCCACCACCGGCAAGATCATGGACTGGACGTTGTCCGCCAACCCCGCGATCACGGCGTTGCGCCTGCCCACGGCGCTGACGTTGAACAATATGGAAGCCATGCTCAGCGCCGCCGTCGACGGCCACGGCATTGCCTACGTGCCGGACTTTCTCGCCCGCGAAGCGCTCGCCCAAGGGCAGTTGGACACCGTGTTGGAGGGCCACTGCGAGGACGAGGGCCAGTTCTGGGCGTTGTGGCCGTCCAGTCGCCATCTCTCGCCGAAAATCCGCGTGTTCGTGGACTTCGCCGCCGCGCGCCTGTTCACAACCCGACCAACCGGTAGCCCACCTGCAACTCGGTAATGAAGTACTGCGGCTGCGCCGGGTCGGCCTCGAGTTTTTGCCGCAAATGCGCCATGTGTACACGTAGGTAGTGGGCGCGGTCGACGTAGTCCAGGCCCCACACGTCCAGCAGCAGTTGCCGGTGAGTCAGCACCCGGCTCTGGCCGCGAATCATCGCACAGAGCAAGCGGTACTCGATGGGCGTCAGGTGGACCGGCTGGCCCGAGCGCGACACTTCATGGGTGGCCAGGTCGACCTCGATCTCGCCGAACGCCACCTTGCTGGTCGCCACCACGCTGCCGGTCTGCCCGTGCCGGCGCAGTTGGGCGCGGATGCGTGCGAGCAGTTCGGGCACGCCGAACGGCTTGGTCAGGTAGTCATCGGCGCCGGCGTCCAGGGCGGCGACTTTTTCTTCTTCGCGGTCACGCGCCGACAACACCAGGATCGGCACCGCCAGCCAACCGCGCAGTTCGCTGATCAGTTGTTTGCCATCGCCGTCCGGCAGGCCGAGGTCGACGATCACCAGGTCCGGCTGACGGCTGGCGGCATGGATCAGCGCGCGTTTGACGCTGTCGGCCTCGAACACCTGAAAACCTTCATCTTGCAGGGCAATGCCGACAAAGCGGCGGATGTTGGCCTCGTCTTCAACAATCAGAATGCGTGCAGTGCTCATAAGGGGTCCATGACGGGCGGGGTGCCCGCCGGTAGCGTGATGATGAAATGCATGCCGCACGCGCGGCCGGGGTTGGCGTCGATGCGCCCGCCGTGGGCCTCGACGATGCGTTTGGCCAGCGCCAGGCCCAGGCCGATGCCGGCGACGGACGATTCCTGCTGGCCGCGGGTGAAGGGTTCGAACAGATTCGCCGGCGCATGGCCGGGGCCGGTGTCGCTGACCTCCAGCACAATGCCCTCGCCGACCTGGCTCGCGGCCACGCGGATAGCGGTGCCCGGCGGGGTGTACTTGGCGGCGTTGTCCAGCAGGTTGACCAGCACCCGCTCGATCAGCAGCGCGTCGACTTCAACCAGCGGCAAGTGCGCGTCGAGCGTGGTGTGGACAGGGTGCCGCGCCAACGGTTCGCGCAATTGGCGCAGGGCGCTGCCGACGATTTCTTCCAGCGAGTGCCATTGGCGGTTCAGGCGCACGCCGCGTTCTTGCATGCGTGCCATGTCCAGCAGGTTTTCGATCAGGCGCTGCATGGACGTGGCTTGTTCGTGGATGCCGTGCAGCAGATCGGTCAGCGGCCCCGGCGGGGCGTGGGGCAGGGCGGTGTCGGCGGCGCCGATCAGCGTGGTCAAGGGCGTGCGCAGGTCGTGGGAAATCGCCGCGAGCAGGGTGTTGCGCATTTTCTCGCCTTCCATCTGCACCAGGGTGCTTTGCGCCACCTCGACGAAATGCACGCGCTCCAGGGCAATCGCCAGCTGGCTCATGCAGGCTTCGAGCAGGCGGCGTTCCTGTGGGTCGTTCAGGCGCTCGCTCTGCGCCAGTTCCAGCACCAGCACGCCGCGCACGCGCATCGGCGCTTTGAGCGGCAAGTAGCAGCCCTTGGCCGCCGACAGGGTGTCGGTGCCGTGGCCAGCGGGGTGGCCGTGGTCGTAAGCCCATTGGGCGATGCTGTCGTCGATCGGTAGCCCGCCCGCGCTGACGCTGTGTACGCCATCGGCGGCATCCGGCAGGGCCAGGCCGACCCGGGCTTCGAAGACGCCGCTGAAGGTGCGCAGCGCGACTTCGCTGATGTGCTCCACGGTCAGCGCGGCCGACAGGTCGCGGGCCAGGCGCGCCAGGGAGGTTGCGCGGCGTTCGCGCGCGGCAGCGGTGCGCGCTTCGTGGCGCAGGCGCGCGGTGAGTTGGCCGGTGATCAGGGCGATGCCGAGCATCAACGCAAAGGTGAAGAAATATTGGGTGTCGTTGACGGTGAATGAATAGCGCGGCTGTACGAAAAAGAAGTCGAAACACAGCACCGCGAGCATCGCGGCCCACACGCCGGGGCCGCGTCCATAGCGCAGCGCCACCAACACGACGGTGAGCAAAAACAGCATGACCACGTTGGCCAGGTCGAACACCTGCAAGAGCAGGGCGGCGCCGGCGCTGGCGGCGAAACAGGCGAGGCTGGCCCAGAGGTAGGCCAGTCGAGTGCCGGGCAGCGCCGCGGGTTTTTCGTGCACGACGGGCTTGCCCGGCAGCAGGCCGTGGGCAATCACGATCTGATCGATTTGCGGGTGATGGCGGCTGATCCGGTCGCTGACCGACTGATGCCAGAACCGCCACCGGCGGCGCGGATGATGGCCGAGCACCAGGCGATTGGCATTGTGCTCGCGGGCGCAGGCGACCAGGGCTTCGGCGACGTCCATGCCCGGCAGTGTGGCCGTGTCGGCGCCGAATTCGCCGGCCAGGGCCAGGGTCTTCATCGCGCTCAGGTAGCGCTGGGCGCCGCGTCCCTGGGCCGACGCGACGTGGACCACAATCCAGTCCGCTTCCAGCTTCTGCGCCAGGCGCGCCGCTTCACGCACCAGGCGTTCATCGCCAGCGTCACCGGCCACGCCGACCAGCAGCCGTTCGCGGGCCGGCCACAGGGCCTTGATCGACTGTTCGCGGCGGTACACGCGCATTTGCGTGTCGACCCGGTCGGCTGTACGCCGCAGTGCCAGTTCGCGCAGCGCCAGCAGGTTGCCCTTGCGGAAAAAATGTTGCGACGCACGCGACGCCGCCGGGCCCAGGTACACTTTGCCGTCCTTGAGGCGTTGCAACAGATCGTCCGGCGGCAGGTCGATCACCACCACGTCGTGGGCGTTATCGAACACATGGTCGGGCACGGTTTCGCGCACGCGGATGCCGATGATCCCGCTGACCAGGTCATTCAGGCTTTCCAGGTGCTGCACGTTGAGGGTGGTCCAGACATCGATGCCGGCGCTGAGCAGCTCTTCCACGTCTTGCCAGCGTTTGGGGTGGCGCGAGCCGGGCACGTTGCTATGGGCCAGTTCATCCACCAACACCACGGCGGGATGGCGGCGCAGGGCGGCGTCGAGGTCGAATTCGCTGAGCGCGAACTCGCCATGCTGCAGCGCGGCGCGGGGCAGTTGTTCCAGGCCATGGAGCCACTCGGCGGTTTCCGCGCGGCCATGGGTTTCCACCACCCCGGCCAGTACGTCGCGGCCCAGGGCAACTTCGCGTTGCGCCGCGGCGAGCATGGCGCAGGTCTTGCCCACCCCTGCGTTGGAGCCGAAGTAGATACGCAATTTGCCGCGTAAGGCGGCCTGTTCTTCTTGTTGTACCCGCGCCAGCAGGGCGTCGGGGTCGGGGCGTTCGTCGTTTAAGGCGGGCATGTCATTCCTCTGGTTGTCTGTAGGAGCGAGCTTGCTCGCGAAAAACCTGAGGGTGCCGCTGGGTGTCAGGTTTCCCGCGTTATCGTTAACGCCCTTCGCGAGCAAGCTCGCTCCTACAGTGGATGGGGCGCTATACGAGGCCCAACCCCGTCAGCAGCAGGTCGATCAGCTTGATCCCGGCAAACGGCACCAGCACCCCGCCCAGGCCGTAGATCAGCAGGTTGCGGTTGAGCAACGCCGCCGCGCCGATCGAGCGGTAGGTCACACCGCGCAGGGCCAGGGGAATCAGCGCGACAATGATCAGCGCGTTGAAAATCACCGCGCTGAGAATCGCCGAGTTGGGGCTGGCCAGGTGCATCACATTCAATGCGCCGAGCTGTGGATAGGTCGCGACAAATGCCGCCGGGATGATTGCAAAGTACTTCGCCACGTCATTCGCCACGCTGAAGGTGGTGAGGGCGCCGCGGGTCATCAGCATCTGTTTGCCGACCTCGACCACTTCGATCAGCTTGGTCGGGTTGCTGTCGAGGTCGACCATGTTGCCGGCCTCTTTGGCGGCTTGGGTGCCGCTGTTCATCGCCACCGCCACGTCGGCCTGGGCCAGCGCCGGCGCATCGTTGGTGCCGTCGCCGGTCATCGCCACGAGCTTGCCCTGGGCCTGGTAGTCGCGGATCAATTGCAGCTTGTCTTCCGGGCGGGCTTCGGCGAGGAAGTCATCCACGCCGGCCTCCACCGCAATGGCGGCAGCGGTCAGGCGGTTGTCGCCGGTGATCATCACGGTCTTGATGCCCATGCGCCGCAACTCGGCGAAGCGTTCCTTGATGCCGCCCTTGACCACGTCCTTGAGTTCGACCACGCCCAGCGCCTTGGCACCGTCGCTGACCACCAGCGGCGTGCTGCCACGCCGCGCGACTTCATCGACCTTGGCCTGCAAGCTTGTCGGAAAACTGCCGCCCAACGCCTCGATATGGCTGCGAATCGCGTCCGCCGCACCTTTGCGAATCGCCCGGCCTTCGGGCAGGTCGACCCCGCTCATGCGGGTTTGCGCGGTGAAGTGGACAAAGCTGGCGCCCAACTGGTGAACGTCCCGCGCGCGAATGTCGAACTTCTGTTTGGCCAGTACCACGATGCTGCGGCCTTCCGGGGTTTCATCGGCCAGGGACGCCAGTTGCGCGGCGTCCGCCAACTCGGCCTCTTTTATCCCCGGCGCCGGCAAAAAGCTGCTGGCCTGACGGTTGCCCAGGGTGATGGTGCCGGTTTTGTCCAGCAGCAACACGTCGATGTCGCCCGCCGCTTCGACTGCCCGCCCGGAAGTGGCGATGACATTGGCCGACATCATCCGGCTCATGCCCGCCACGCCGATGGCCGAGAGCAGGCCGCCGATGGTGGTGGGGATCAGGCACACCAGCAAGGCCACCAGCACCGTGGCGCTGACCACGCTGCCGCTGCCGCTCATGACCACGGCGAAGATCGAGTAAGGGCTCAGCGTGGCGATCACCAGCAGAAACAACAGGGTCAGGCCCACCAGCAGGATGGTCAGCGCCACTTCGTTCGGGGTCTTCTGGCGCTTGGCCGATTCGACCATCGAGATCATGCGGTCCAGAAACGACTCGCCGGGGTTGACGCTGATACGCACCACCAGCCAGTCCGACAGCACACGGGTGCCGCCGGTGACCGAGGAAAAGTCGCCGCCGGCCTCGCGAATCACCGGTGCCGATTCGCCAGTGATCGCGCTTTCGTCCACCGACGCCACGCCTTCAATCACGATGCCGTCCAGCGGCACCAGGTCGCCGGCTTCGATCAGCACCACCTGATCTTTGCGCAGCAGCGTCGCTTCCGTTGGCAGCCACGCCGCGCCGTGCTTGGGCTGTTGCAGCAACTTGGCCAGGGTCTGGCGTTTCATGCCGCGCAGGCTCGCGGCCTGGGCGCGGCTGCGTCCTTCGGCCAGGGCCTCGGCGAAGTTGGCGAACAGCACGGTGAACCACAGCCACAAGGTGATGCTGAGGATAAAGCCGCTGGGCGCTTCACCCTGGCCGCCCAGGGACTGGAACCACAGCAGGGTGGTGAGGATGCTGCCCAGGTAGACCACGAACATCACCGGGTTTTTCCATTGCGCCTGGGGCTGCAGTTTCTTCAGCGCATCCCCACACGCGGTGAGGACGATGGCGCGATCAAACAGAGGTAAACGAGCATTCTTCATGAGGGAAATCTCTTACTCACTGGCCGCAATAGGGGGCTGACGCGATGGCAGGCGGGCGTCCAGCGCAAGGTTGAGTTGCAGCACATTGACCCGTGGTTCGCCGAGCAGGCCGAGGGTGCGCGCGCTGGTGTATTGGTTGACCAGTTGCAGCAGCTCGGTTTCGGGGATCTGCCGCAGGCGCGCCACCCGTGGCAGTTGCAGTCGCGCATTGGCCAGCGAGATATGCGGATCGAGGCCTGAAGCGGAAGCGGTGACCGCGTCCACCGGAACCAGGGCATCGGCGGCCAGGCCGTTGTCCTGGCGATAGGCGTGGGCGCGTGCGGCCACCTGGTCCACCAGCTTCTGGCTGGTCGGCCCCAGGTTGCTGGCGCCGCTGGAGCCGGCGTTGTATGGCTGCGACACGCTTTTGCTCGGGTCTTGCGGGTCGGCGCCGAGGGTCATGCTCGGGCGGCCGTGAAAGTACTCCGGCCGGGTGAAGTGCTGGCCGATCAGGGCCGAGCCCATGACCAGGCCGTCGCGTTCAATCAGCGAGCCGCGGGCCTGGAACGGGAACACCAGTTGGGCGGTCACGGTGGTGAGCGCCGGGTAGGCGAACCCCGTCAACAGCATGAAAAACACCGCCGAAACCAGCACCGGGCGCAACAGCCCTTTGAATATCGATTGAGTCGTCATCCACGTGTCCTCAGTTGTACGTTTGGCCGGACAGCAACTGCAGTTGCTCCACCAGCGGGCCGAGCGCGAGCGCCGGCAAAAAGGTCAGGCCACCGACCACCAGCACCACGAACACCACCAGCAACATGAACAGCGGGGTCGCGGTGGGAATGGTGCCGGCACCGGCAGGCACGGTTTTCTTCATTGCCAGGGAACCCGCCACGGCGAGCATCGGCAGCATGGTGAAGAAGCGCCCGATCAACATCGCCAGGCCGATGGTGGTGTTGAAAAACGGCGTGTTCGCGTTCAAGCCGGCGAAGGCCGAGCCGTTGTTGGCGGTGCCGGAGGTATAGGCGTAGAGCACCTCGCTGAAACCGTGGGGGCCGAGGTTGTTCAGGCTGGCCAGGGTGTCGGGCCACAGGGCGGCGAGGGCGGTGAAGCCGAGGATGCTGATGGGGTGCGCGAGCACCGAGAGCATCACCAGTTTCATCTCCCGCGCCTCGATTTTCTTGCCGAGGAACTCGGGGCTGCGGCCGATCATCATGCCCACCAGGAACACCGTCAGCAGGGCGTACTGGATCAGGTTGATAAAGCCCACGCCGTCGCCGCCGAACACGCAGTTGAGCATCATCTGCGCCAAGGGCACGAAACCGCCCATGGGGGTCAGCGAGTCGTGCATGGTGTTGACCGAGCCGGTGGTCGCGGCGGTGGTGGTGGCGATGAACAGGCTGCTGTCGGCGATGCCGAAGCGCAGTTCCTTGCCTTCCATGTTGCCGCCGCTTTGTTCCAGCGACAGGCTCTGGTTGGCGCCGGCCTGGGTCAGCAGCGGGTTGCCGTTTTGCTCGGCGCCGTAGACCAGGGCGAGGAAGCCGATGAACATCACCAGGAAGGTGCCGAAAAACACCCAACCCTGACGACGCTGCACCAGCATGCTGCCAAAGGTGTAGGTCAATGCCGACGGGATCAGCAACATGCTGAGGATGTGTAGGATGTTGGTCAGCGGCGTCGGGTTTTCGAACGGGTGCGCCGCGTTCATGCTGAAGAAACCGCCGCCGTTGGTGCCGATGTGCTTGATCGACTCAAAGCTGGCCACCGCGCCGACAATCAGCTGCTGCTGCGCGCCTTCCAGCGTGGTGACCAGCGCCTGGGAAGCGAAGGTCTGCGGCATGCCCTGCCAGACATACACCAGCGCCATGCCCAGGCACAGCGGCAGCATTACGCGGTAGAGCGTGCGGGTGAAGTCGACCCAGAAGTTGCCTAGGTCGCCCGAGCTGGAGCGGCTCAAGCCGCGAATGAAACCGGCCGCCGCGACCACGCCGGAGGTGGCGCCGACGCACATCAGAAAGGTGATGACCGCCATCTGGCTGAAGTTCGACAGGCTGGTCTCGCCCGAGTACGCCTGCCAGTTGGTGTTGGTAATAAAGGACACCGTGGTGTTGAACGCCAGGTCCGGCGTTTGCGCGGCCAGCCCCAGTGGGTTGATCGGCATCACCGCCTGCAGGCGCAGGACCAGATAGCCCAGCAGCATCATCGCCGCGTTCGACAGCAACAGCGCCGAACCGTAGCGGGCCCAGCCCATGTTTTCCTGCGGGTCGATGCCCAGCAGGCGATAGGTACAACGTTCCGGCCAGGCATGGTAAGTCCCGGTGAACACCCGGGTCAGCCATTTGCCCATCAGTACCGCGAGTCCCGTCATCAACCCCAGGACCAGCGCAAATTCCAGCAGCGTGCTTAACATGTCGTGGCTCCGTTCAAATCTTGCCCATGGCGACAATGGCCATGGCAGTCGCAACAAAAAACACCAGGGAGAGGCCAATAAACATCAGGTCGTACATGGCGAACTCCCTAGAATTTTTCTGCGCGAATAAGTGCGTAGCCCAAGTAAGCGAACAGCCCCACGGCGCATAAGCCGCTGGCGATATAAATGAACGTGAGTGTGAGCACGGTGTAACTCCCCTGAATAAATAAGCCGCAATGGCGGACGCGGGGAGGTTAATCGCTGGGGTATCAAGCCCAGGCACTGATTAGCGGCGGCGGTATTAAGACGGTATAGAGACGACGTTATGCGAGGCGAACGAAAAAAAGGGATAGCCCGCCGCCCGGGTATCCCTTGAAAAACTGGGGTTCTGCTGATGTTGACGCGCTGTTTATTTGGCTTTCTTTTTCTTCTCGCTGCGCGTGGCGAGGTGCTCGAAGCAAAACGCGGCGGTGCCGAAGAGTGCAATCATTGAGAGGACGACCATGCCTAAAGTTGAACTTTCCACGATGACTTCCTACGGATGTTTGGGGGTAGGAAGTGACGGTAGAACGTTCGCGCTTAGTGACTCAATAGAGGCGACGTAATCGTTATGGCGAATTGGCAATCTATACGCATTCTTTACGAAAAGCAGAACGACACAACATCTGCTTATTGTAATGAGATCTAAATGTGGGAGGCAGCAAGCCCCCTCCCACACAGCCCCCAACCTTACAAGTTGCGGCTATGCCGATAGTCGCTGACGGCTTCGTACACCGCTTTACGCAACCGGTTGATCCCGCCGATGGGGCGATGCGCCTCCAGCCCGAACCACGGGTTGAACGACTGGTTGTCGCACGCCAGGTTCAGCGCCGGCGTGTCGAAATCCTGGGCGGGGATCGTCACCTTGGCCACGGTTTCATAGGGCGCATCGCTTTCCTTCCATTCGATGCTGGTGTCTTCGATCGGCATGAACTTCTGCGGGTTCTGCCGCTGGATCTGCAACACGAAACACGCCGGCACGCGGTCGGTGGACAGTTGCTGGTTCAGCGCACTGCGCAGGAAGTTCGGCAGGTCCTGGTTCTGTTTGGGCGGCACGTAATCCGGGCAGCTTTGCGGGTCGGGTGCGACGCGGAACTTGGCGTTGGCCGCGCCGAACTTGTAGGGCGAGACGGAAAAGTACGTGGTCTGGGTCGGGCTGGCTGGCGCGGGGGCCAGGGTCGCCAGGGCGATGAACAGGTGGCGCACCTGCCAACTGCGCGGGTCGAGCTTGGGAAAAAATGCCAGGACCTTCTTGCCGTCTGCCTGGGCCCCGATGTTCTGCGCGTATTCGGCCACGTCGCTGACAAAGAAGTTCGGGTGGCTGAACATCACGAAGTCCTGCTCGGCCCGCGCTTGCTGGTCGGCGAGCAGCTGTTTGCCCGGCACGTCGAGCAGCTTGATGGCCATGCCGCGCGCATCGCGGATGCTGTCGAATTGCGGGTAGGCGTTGCCGTTGGACAGTCGCATCATGGCGTGCCAGGTCTTGCCCGGTTCGGCGAACACACCTTGGCGTAACGCCGGATCGAGGTCGGCCAGCACACTGACTTCGGCCTTCACGCAACCGTGGGCCTTGGCGTGGGCGTCGCGCAGGTAGCGCGTGCCTTCGCGGTGTTGGTCAACGATACGCACTGCCGTCTGGATAATGCCTTGGGTCATTGCCGCTTCACCGGACGGGATCTGCTCATCCGGCGACACCGGACCGCTGTACTGCCAGGCGTACCAGGCGGTGGCGGCCAGCCAGCCGAGCAGGCCAAGGGCCAGCAGCCATGCCAGGGTTTTGCCGAGCACGGCGCCGAGGCGCAGCCACAGGCGCGCGAGCATGGACGGTTGCTGGTTGTGCGAGTGGATAATCATGGCAGTTGTTGCTCCAGCGGGCCGCCGAGGACTTTGAGGTATTCGAGCAGCGCCCAGCGTTCCTGGGGCAGCAGGCCGCGGCCGATGACCCCGTTGCCACGCTGGCCGGCACGGAATTCATGGCCGCTGTTGTGGTTGCCGGTGATGCGCGTATCGAACAGGAAGGCATTTTTGAACGCGTCGGTCTGAAAGCCCAGGTGGCGCGGGTCGTAGTCGAAGGTGCCTTTATAGAAGGTGGTGGCGCGCTCGTCCTGGGGCGAGAGCAACTGGTAGATCGTCGGCACCGAGCCGTTGTGCAAGAACGGCGGGGTGGCCCACACGCCGGCCAGCGGCCGCGCTTTGTAGGCGCGCAATTCGCGCACGCCGATGGGCAGGCCGTAACCGTCCAGGCGTGGGCGCTCGGCCGGGGTGACGCCGGCGGCGCGGTAGGCGTGGTCCTCAACGAAGGCGGTGACGTAGGCCAGGCCCTTGGCCACGGAGATTTTTTTCAGGTCCAGCGGTTCGGTGGGCGTGGGGTGCAACTCGACATTCAGTTTGGCCAGCTCCGCCGGGTCCCATTTCAAGGCGCTGAGGTCATAGCGCTGGTCGGCAATGTTGTTGGCGGCGCCAGGGTCGGTGCCGATGGCGTCCACCGGGAGCATCTTCAGTTGTTGTACCGGGCGGCCATTTTGCTGGGTGACGGCCGGCACATGGCAGCCGGCGCAGTTTTCGGCGAACAGTGCGCGGCCCTGGGCGGCGAGGGGCTTGTCGATGGCGCCGAACAGGTCTTCCGGCCAGGTCGGCGGCTTGAGGCGCTGCAGGGTTTCTTCGATCAGGTTCAGGTCGCGCACCCGCACGCTCGACGGGTAGCGCGCGTCGCCCTGAAGCGGTTGGCCGGCGTTGTCGAAGAAGCCCAGGGTGGCTCCCACGCCGAGGGCTTCGCCGATATTGCGCGCCATCGGTTGTTGCGCTGAACCGTTCCATTGCACCCAGTCGAACGTCCAGATATCCCACAGTTGCGGGTAGTCCACAGGCGCGTTGGCAACGCGGTAATTGTCCGGCGAAATCGCGTCGCCGAAGCTGGCGTTGGCGATGCGGCCGAAGGCATCGGTGCGCCCCGGGCCTTCTTCGGTGGGGTAGAGGCCGCGATGGGTGTCGTTCCAGGCGACTTTGAGGAACTGGTTCAGCGACTGTTTGAAGTCCTGGCGCAGCAGTTGTTCATTGTGAGTGTCGTAATCGTGGCCAAGCACCTTGCGGGCGAAGCGCTCGAATTTCCAGGGGTTGTAATACGTCGCGGCAAGGCTGGCCACCAGGGCCTGGCCGAAACTGCCGCCGCGCAAGGTCGGCACGCTGGACGGCAGCACGTGCTGGGCCGAACCGCCGTCGATGCGCAGGGCCTGGCCGTTGAAATGCAGTTCGCCGGTGTGGCAGGCGGCGCAGGTGATGTCCAGGTATTCGGTATTGTTGCCGGCATTCTTGTGCCGAGCGAAGCCGACCGGCAGGTTGCCGGGGTTTTGTGTGCTGGGCACTTGCTTGGGGTCGACCAGGAAGCCGAAGCGTGCCAGGTACTCCGGGGCGGCGAAGCGCTGTTCGGAAAACGGCAGTTCCAGCGCGGTGAACCAGTCGTAATGCAGGCCTTTTACCTGGGTGCCCTGGGGCGTGAAGTAATAGGTCTGGCGGTCGGCGGCACTCCATTGGTCCTGGTAGCGTACCTGTTCCACGGGCACGTAGTCCGGCAGCCTGGGGTTGACGGTGTAATAGAGCACCACCGCCAGGATCAGGCCCAGCAGGGCGAGAATCAGCAATAAAACACGGGAAAAAATGCGCAAGATAACTATCCTTGTCGAGTGATTGCGTTGTTATGCCACTACGCCACAGGTGCGGCAAGTGGCCATGGTCCTGCTGACAGGCAGTCCCGCGATCCGTCGCGGGCGCCCATCATGAATGAAAATGCGTTTAAACACGTGAACTTATCAGAAGTTTCCTGCTCAGATGCCGGTAGCCATTGGTCGTGGCCGCCTGATAAGCTCGCGACTTTATTCGATTGCCCTTTTGGCGCATGAACAAGGAAATAGCATGAAACAGCATCGGTTGGCGGCGGCGGTGGCCCTGGTTAGCCTGGTACTTGCGGGTTGTGATTCGCAGACCAGCGTAGAGCTGAAAACCCCGGCGCAGAAAGCTTCCTACGGTATCGGCCTGAACATGGGCAAAAGCCTTGCCCAAGAAGGCATGGATGACCTGGATTCCAAAGCGGTAGCCCAGGGCATTGAAGATGCCGTCGGCAAGAAAGAGCAGAAGCTGAAAGACGACGAACTGGTTGAAGCGTTTGCCGCACTGCAAAAGCGTGCTGAAGAACGCATGGCCAAAATGAGCGAAGAGTCGGCAGCCGCCGGCAAGAAATTTCTCGAAGACAACGCCAAGAAAGACGGTGTAGTCACCACGGCTTCCGGCCTGCAGTACAAGATCACCAAGAAAGCCGACGGTCCTCAGCCTAAGCCGACCGACGTAGTGACTGTTCACTACACCGGCAAGCTCACCAACGGCACCACCTTTGACAGCTCCGTGGATCGCGGCAGCCCGATTGACCTGCCGGTCAGCGGCGTGATTCCGGGTTGGGTCGAAGGCCTGCAACTGATGCACGTCGGCGAGAAGGTCGAGTTGTACATCCCGTCCGACCTGGCTTACGGTGCCCAGAGCCCGAGCCCGGCGATTCCGGCCAACTCCGTGCTGGTATTCGACCTGGAACTGCTGGGTATCAAGGACCCGGCCAAGGCTGAAGCTCCTGACGCACCAGCCGCCAAGAAGTAATCGGCGCCTGAACACCCAACGCCCCGTCTCGACGGGGCGTTGTTGTTTCTGCCGCACGCTTGCACACTCAAGCCTGTGCAAACCCAAACGAACGTCCGTAAGGTGCGGCAGTCTGATCAAGACTCGAGTGCAGGTAGCCGGACGCAAGCGCCAAGTCAATGAATTCTTGGGTTTTTTTGATGTGCGCAAAAAACGCCCGATCTGACTGAAGGCCTTGTAAACCGTGGCTCTCAGCGGTGAAAACCGGCTCTGTTCACAAGGTTATCCACAATTTGTGTGGATAACCTTCTCTGTCCCATGGAACTGGAGTGCCGAATGAAACCACCCTTCAATTTCGCCCGTTTTCTGCCCATGGCCGCGCGCTTGCTGGGGCGTGGGCGTTTGCCGACGCTGTTGTTCGCCGTGGCGGCCAAGGGCGCAAGCCAGGGCAACCGCCTCGGTAAGCTCAAGGATGACCTCAAGTTGCTCCAGGCCCTGTGCCTGGCCTACTGGCGGGGCGAGTACCGCGCGATCAGCCCGAAGGCGCTGGTGTCGGTCGTCGCAGGACTGATGTATTTCCTCAGTCCGATCGATGCGATACCGGACTTTATTCCCATGTTCGGCATGCTCGACGACATCGCCGTGCTGGCCTGGGTCATGAAGAGCCTGAGCGCCGAACTGAGCGCCTTTCGCGCCTGGCGTGAGGCGCAGCGTCCGGAAAAGCTCGCCGTGGTTGAGCGCCTGCCTGCGACGCCCGCGCTGCTGGCCCAGGAAAACCGGCAAAAAACCCCATGATACGGCGATCCCCCTGCGACCTTTGTGGCTGTTAGGATTACACTCCTTAGGAAAGCGCTTAAGGAAAGTGCTTACTTAGTAAGTGTTGTTATCCTACGGGGCTGTCATGGATATTCAGATAATTTCACGGGATGGCGAACCCGAATATGCGGTGTTGCCATGGGATCAGTACCAGGCGCTGCTAAAAGCCGCCGGTCAGCAGCAACCCGCACCAGCACCTTCTTCTACTGCCCACGCCGCGCCAGCCCAGGACCTGCACCCGCTTGCAGACCTGCGCGGCTTGCGCGAAGCCAAGGGCCTGGCTATTGAAGCCCTGGCCCGTACCGTGGGGATCAGCCCCTCGTACCTCGGATTGATCGAAAGTGGTGAACGCCAGCCGGATGCCGCGATCCGCCGCAGTCTGGCCTGGGAATTGGGCGTGGCAGGTTGGAGGGATGAATCTTGAGCCTACGTATCAGCCGTCAACACTGGGATGGGTTACTCCACGAACTGGACCAGGCGCGCCGCCAGCGCCACTTGCTGACTTACCGTGCGCTGCTGGAGCGCCTGCAATTTCCCACGCCGGCGATGCAGACCCTCACCGCCGCCCTGGAACATCTGGCGGCGCTGGATGCCAAGGCCGAGCAGCCATTGCGCAGTTCCCTGGTGATCAGCCAGGGTGCCAGCCGCCTGCCGCGTACCGGTTTTTTTGAATGCGTGGAGCGCCTGGGGCGTTTTTGCGGGCCTTCCGATGGCGTGGCCGCCGCGTCCTGGCACGCTTCGGAGGTGGTGCGCGTGTTCGAATACGAGTACCCGGAATCCGCCGAGGCTTAAACCGGCAGGGGCAGCATGTCCAGGCTGTCGATCACGTGGATGCTGTAACCGGCGATGTCCTTGGCATGGTGTTTGGCCTGGGACGCCAGCTCCGCCAACTGGCTGGCATCGAGTTGTCCACAGGCCTGTGGATACAAATGCACCACGCCGATGGACAGCGACAACAGAGCATATTCCTGGCGCACACCCTGGCGGTTCAAGGCCACAAAGCAGCCGGCGTCCAGATGTTCGGCGCGATAGAAGCGTCGGCATTGGGTGTGGAAATCGTCCAGCAGTTGATTGAGCCGTTTGCGCCAATCCTGCGGCCCGAGCACCAGCAAAAAGTCATCGCCGCCGATATGCCCGACAAAGTCGCGGCTGGGGTCGACCCGGTCATTCAGGCATTGCGCCAGGCACAGCAGCACTTCATCACCACGCCCGTAGCCATAGATGTCATTGAACGGCTTGAAGCTGTCGATATCCACGTAGCAAATCACCGACTCGCGTTGCTGCTGCAACAGTCGTGTCAGGCACTGCTGGATCGGCACGTTGCCCGGTAGCAGGGTCAACGGGTTGGCGTAGCGCGCCTGCTGGATCTTCAGCTCGGTGATCAGCTTGAGCACATCGATCACCCGGCCCAGGCCGAGGTAGTCGCCGTTCAGCGTGATGATGAAGTCTTCCTCGATGCGTTGGCGGGCGCGGCTGGTCAGCAGCCGGCTGACCTGTTGCAGGGACTGGCTCAACTCCACCGCGAGAAAATCATCGCTCATCAGGCGGCTGATCGGCTTGCGCGCGAATAGGTCGGTGGCGAACGGTTTGAGCAGGGCGTCGGACAACGAATGGCGATGCACAATCCCGACCGGCCGGTCGCGCCCATCCAGCACCGCCAGGGAGTTGAGGTTGGCCTGGCGGCGGAAGGACTCCAGCACCTGGGCGGTGGCGGTGTCCTGATTCACTGCCGGCTGCTCGTTGAGCAGGGCGCTGAGGTCACTGCCTTCTTCGCTGAGGGCAATGTTGGCGTTATCGGGTTTGGGTAGCATCAGGCGCGCTTCCTGCGGCGGGTGTTCTTGGGGACGACAGAGCAAATAACCCTGGACCAGGTCGACCCCCATCTCGGTCAGCACCGCCAGCTCTTCCGGCAGCTCGATGCCTTCGGCAATCACCTGGGCGCGCGACGCCCGGGCGATCTGCAGGATAGAACCGACAAATTCGCGCTTGAGCGCGTCCTGGTGGATGCCGTCGATAAAGTGCCGATCGATCTTCACGTAATCCGGACGCAGTTCCGACCACAAGCGCAGGCTGGAATACCCTGCGCCCAAGTCGTCGAGTGCGATGGCGAAACCCATGTCGCGGTAGTGATGCAGGGCGGTTTGCAGCAGGTCGAAATCGTCGGTGGGCGACTGCTCGGTGAGTTCGATCACCACTTGGCTGGGGGGGATGCCGAAGTCCCGCAGCAGTTGCAGGGTGCGGCCCGGTTGGTGCGCGGTTTCCATCAGGGATTCCGGCGAGATATTGAGAAACAGCTTGCCCGGCAACTTCTGCTCGCTGAAGCGTCGGCATGCGCTTTCGCGGCAGGCTATTTCCAGTTCGCTGAGGCGCCCGGCATGGCCGGCCACGGCAAACAGGGCGACCGGGGAGTGCAGCGGGCTGTTGGACGGGCCACGGCTGAGGGCTTCGTAGCCGAGGATACGCCGCTCGGACAGACAGATGATCGGTTGGAACAGGCTGTGCAAACTGCCTTGAGCCAGGATAGAGCCCAATGCATTCAGCTGTTCGGTCATGGTCATGGCGATCTCGATCGAAAAAAAAGGACCGCAGGCGGTGAGCCGACGGTCCTTTATTTCACGACAGAATGATGTCTATATGATGACACTCTGCGGAGCGATCACATTAAATAGCCATCATTTACTGCTTGGCCACCTGTTTGGTCACTTTCAGGTAGTCCAGCAGAATCCGGCCTGTCTCGGCCAGGTAGGCGTCGTCTTCCGGCTTGGTTTTATCCGCCTCGGCCGGCAGCGCGTCTTCATCTTCTTTCTTCAGTTCCTTGAGTGGGTCTTCGCCCTTGGCCTTGCGGCGGACGTTTTCCAGCACCAGTTGCTGATTCTCGATGTCGGCGTGCTGCTTGCGACGATCCACTTCATTGAGGCTGACGGATTTTTCTTCCATCAGCTTCTTGGCCAGGGCCAGCTTGTCGCGGATGAACACGAACTCGGCATCCTTGGCGGAGCGGGTGTCGTGGTCAGCCTTCAACTGCGCCAGGAATGGCTTGAACGGGTCCGACGCGGGCTTGATCGCAGGACGGATGGTGTCCCACGGCATGGCCTCGGGCAGGGCGCTCTCGCCGATTTCCTTGGTGTCGATGATCGACGGGAAGTCGATGTCCGGCAGCACGCCCTGATGCTGGGTGCTCTGCCCGGAAACCCGGTAGAACTTGGCCAGGGTCAGTTTCAGCTCGCCATGGTTCAGCGGCTGGATAGTCTGCACGGTGCCTTTGCCGAAGGTCTGGCCGCCGATGATCAAGGCGCGGTGATAGTCCTGCATGGCGCCGGCGAAAATCTCCGAGGCCGAGGCCGACAGGCGGTTGACCAGCAACGCCATCGGGCCTTTGTAGAAGGCGCCCGGGTTCTCGTCTTCAAGCACGTCGACACGGCCGTCAGCGTTGCGCACCAACACGGTCGGACCCTTGTCGATAAACAGGCTGGTCAGCTCGGTGGCTTCCTGCAGGGAGCCGCCGCCGTTGTTGCGCAGGTCGATGACCACGCCGTCGACTTTTTCTTTCTGCAGCTCGGTCAGGATCTTCTTAACGTCGCGCGTGGTGCTCTTGTAGTCCGGATCGCCGGCCCGGAAGGCCTTGAAGTCCAGGTAGAAGGCCGGGATTTCAATCACGCCCAGCTTGTAGTCCTTGCCATCCTGCTTGAGGTTGAGGACTTTCTTCTGCACGGCCTGGTCTTCGAGTTTCACCGCTTCACGAGTGATGGACACGATCTTGCTGGTCTGGTCGTTCGGCGCATTGGTGTGCGGAATCACTTCCAGGCGCACCACGCTGCCTTTCGGCCCACGGATCAGCTTGACCACTTCGTCCAGGCGCCAGCCGACCACATCGACCATCTCTTTGTCGGCCTGGGCCACGCCGATGATCTTGTCGGCAGGGGCGACCTGCTTGGTCTTGTCTGCCGGACCGGCCGGTACCAGACGCACGATTTTCACCTGGTCATTGTCGCTTTGCAGGACGGCACCGATGCCTTCCAGCGACAGACTCATGTTGATATCGAAATTTTCCGCGTTATCCGGCGACAGATAATTGGTGTGCGGATCGTAGGACATCGCGAAGGTGTTGATGTAGGCCTGGAAGATATCTTCGGCACGGGTCTGGTCCAGACGTGCCAGCTGATTCTTGTAGCGCTTGGTCAACAGCTCTTGAATGGCCTTTGGCTCTTTGCCGGCGATCTTCAGGCGCAGCACTTCGTCCTTGACGCGTTTGCGCCACAGGTCATCCAGGGCGGCGGTGCTGGTCAGCCAAGGGGCGTCCTTGCGATCCACCAGAAGGCTTTCCTTCTCGGTGAAGTCGAACTTGTCGATGCCTTTGTCCAATTCACCCAGGGCGAAGTCCAGACGCGCTTTGACGCGGTCCAGGTAACGCTTGTAGATGGTGAACCCGGGCTGCAGGTCGCCGCTCTTGAGGAAGTCGTCGAACTGGGTCTTCCACTTGTCGAACTCAGCGATGTCGCTGGCCAGGAAGTAGCTGCGCGACGGGTCCAGCAGCTTGAGGTAGCTGTCATAGATGATCACCGAGCGAGCGTCGTCCAGCGGCGGCTTGCTGTAGTGATGACGCTTGAGCAACTCGACGACGTTAAGGCTGGCAATCACCTCATCGCGATCAGGCTGAAGATTGTCCCAGCTGTTGGCTGCGAACGTATTGGTCGACATCGACGACAAGCCGAGACCAATGAAAAGAGCTAGGGCGGTGCTTGGGAACAAATGCTTCATGCTGATTCGACGCGGGGGCAATTGATAACGCATATTAGGCCGTCTTTGAAGTCGCCGGTTCCATTTGGGCCGGTCGCATAATGCAAAAAGCCCGGCGATACAGCTACGGGCTCAGTCCAGACTCACTATGGAGGCACTGTGAAAGCATTGCAAGGCGTTGAAGGTCATGTGGAGTGGTTGGAAGAGCCAAGTCCTACATGCGATGTAGGTCAGGTTCGCATTCGGGTGGCGGCTGCGGGCCTCAATCGTGCCGATTTATTGCAGCGTGCGGGGCTGTATCCGCCGCCGCCGGGCGTCAGCAAGGTGTTGGGCCTGGAGTGTTCCGGGGTGATCAGCGAGGTCGGCGCGGGTTCGTCCTGGCAGGTCGGCGACCGCGTCTGCGCGCTGCTGGCCGGCGGCGGCATGGCCGAGGAAGTGGTGGTGGACGCCCGTCACGTGCTGCCGGTGCCGGAAGGCCTGTCGTTGATCGAAGCGGCGGCATTGCCCGAGGTGTATAGCACCGCGTGGTTGAACCTGTTCCAACTGGCGGGCGTCAAGCCCGGCGAGAAGGTGTTGCTGCATGCCGGCGCCAGTGGCGTGGGTTCGGCGGCGATCCAGTTGTGCAAGGCATTCGGCAGCCCGTGCTGGGTCAGTGTCGGCTCGGCGGATCGGTTGGCCTACTGTGAAGCCCTCGGCGCCCAGGGCGGCGTGGTCCGCACGGACGGTATCGAAGGGCTGCGGGATTTCGGGCCGTTCGACGTCATCCTCGACCCGGTCGGCGCCAGCTACGCGGCGCTGGACCTCAAGTTGCTGGCCCTGGACGGTCGTTGGGTGCTGATCGGCCTGATGGGCGGGCGCGAGGCGCAACTGGACCTGGCGCAGGTGCTGGGCAAGCGAGTGCAACTGCTGGGCTCGACCCTGCGCAGCCGTGACGATCAGTTCAAGGCCGACCTGTTCAGTGACCTGAGCCAGCATGTCTGGCCGTTGTTTGCCGAAGGCCGCTTGAGCCCGCAACTGGCCAAGACCTTCCCGATCAACGATGCCGAGGCGGCGTTTGCGGAGCTGGCGACCAACCAGATTTCCGGCAAGTTGGTGTTGGTGATCGACGACAGCCTGACCTGATCCCGAATTGGAATGTGGTCAATGTGGGAGGGGGCTTGCCCCCGATGGCGGTGTATCAGATGAAATATTCTTCACTGACACACCGCCATCGGGGGCAAGCCCCCTCCCACATTTGGATCTTGGTCGAATCAGGCCCAGCGGTGGACCGGCCAGCCGGCTTTTTCGGCGTGCTCGCGCAATACCGGGTCGGGGTTCACCACCTGCGGGTTATCCACCTTCAGCAGCAGCGGCAGATCATTGCGCGAATCCGAATAGAAGTACGCGCCTTCCAGGGTTTCTCCTTCCTGCTCCAGCCATTCGAGCAAACGGGTGATCTTGCCTTCGCGGTAGGTCAGGACGCCGACAGTACGGCCGCTGTACACGCCGTGGCTGACATCCAGCTCGATCCCCAACACTTCGTCGATGCCGATACGCGCCGCAATCGGCGTGACCAGGTGGGTGCCCGACGCGGAAATCACCAGCACCCGGTCGCCGTTCGCGCGGTGGCGGGCGATGGTGCGGGTGGCGTCGCTGTAGATCAGCGGTTCGATCACGTCCTCGACCCAGGGCTCCACCAGGTGCTCGATCTCCTCCGGCGTGCGGCCGATCATCGGCTCCAGGCTGAAGTCCATGAACTCTTCCATGGCCAGCTTGCCCTGGCTGTAGGCGTCCATCAGTTCGTTGTTCTTGCGCATGAACGACTCGGGGTCGACCCAGGCCAGGCGGCCCATCTGCTCGCTCCACAGGGTGGCGCAGTCGCCGTGGATCAGGGTGTCGTCCAAATCAAAAATTACCAATGCCATCCGTCACACTCTCTTAAAAAATCACTGCTGCTCAGGCTACTTCACACAGTGCGCTCGGGTCGATGGAAAGTGCCAGGCGCTGGCCGTCGGGGTGCAGATCGTCCGCCGAGCGGTTGAGCACGTCCACCACCAATTCCACGCCGCGCGCTTCGATACGGTAGCGAATCACGTTGCCCAGCAGGCTGTGGCTGCGCACCAGGGCGTCGAGTTCGCCGCTGCGGCTCAGTTCGATGGCTTCCGGGCGAATCGCGATGCGCCCGCTGATCGGCCGTTGCAGCAGTTGGCTGGCCTTGTCCGCGTCGAGCAGGTTGTAGTTGCCGATGAACCCGGCGGCAAACACATCCACCGGCGCGGTGTAGAGGGTTTCGGCATCGCCGCTTTGCACGATCTTGCCCTGGTTCATCAGGAAGATCCGATCGGACATGGTCAGCGCTTCTTCCTGGTCATGGGTCACGAAAATCGTGGTCAGGCCCAACTCGCGCTGGATCTGGCGGATCTGCTCGCGCAGGTGCTTGCGGATGCGCGCATCCAGCGCCGACAGCGGTTCATCCAGCAGCAACAGGCGCGGGCGGGTCACCAGGGAGCGGGCGAGGGCCACGCGCTGGCACTGGCCGCCGGACATCTGGTGCGGGTAGCGCCCGGCCAGCTCCTTGAGCTCCACCAGTTGCAGCACGTCCTGCACGCGTTTGTGGCTGTCGTCGGCGTTGACCTTTTGCATGCGCAGGCCGAAGGCGACGTTTTGTTCCACGGTCATGTTGGGGAACAGCGCATAGCTCTGGAACACCATGCCGATCTGCCGTTTCTGCGGGCTCAAGGGCACGATGTCGTGGCCGTCGAGGAGGATCTGGCCACTGTCGACCGAGGTCAGGCCGGCGATGCAGCGCAGCAAGGTGGACTTGCCGCAGCCGGACGGGCCGAGCAGGGTGACGAATTCGCCCTTGGCGATCTCGCAGTTGATGTCACTGAACACCGGGGTGCCGGCGTAGCCTTTTTGCAGGTGTTGGACGCTGACGAAGCTCATTGGCTTTTGTCCTTGTTCAAGATGTTGGCGGCCCAGGTCAGCACCAGCACAAAGAAGAAATAGGAAATGACCACGGCACTGGTGAAGTGGCCGCTGCTGTTGCGCATGTTGTTCAGGTACACCTGCAGGGTTTCGTAGCGCGTGCCGACGAGGATATTGGCGAACACGAACTCACCGAACAGGAACGAAAACGACAGCAGCAACGCCACCATCAGGCCCTTGCGCAGGTTGGGCAGCACCACCAGGATCGCTGCCTGCCAGGTGCTGGCGCCGAGCAGTTGCGCGGCGTCCATCAGGTCGCGCAGGTTGATGGCTTGCAGGTTGTTGGTGATCGCGCGGTACATGAACGGCAGCGCCACGGTGAAGTAGCAGCCGATCAGAATCCACGGCGTCCCCACCATCGCCAGCGGCCCGGAGCCATAGAGTTGCAGCAGGCCCACCGACGACACCACCGGCGGCACCGCGAACGGCAGCAGGATCAGGATGTTCATCAACGCGTCGAGCCTGGGGAAGTGGTAATGCACCACGAACAGCAGCGGCAGGATCAGCACCACCGACAAAATCAACGCGCCCACGCACACCAGCAGGGACTGGCCGAAAGCCATCAGAAAGCGCGGGTCGCTCCACAGTTGCACGTACCACTTCACGGTAAAGCCGGCCGGCAAGATCGTCGCCGACCAGCTGCTGGCAATGGAGTAGACAAAGGTGCCGATCAGCGGCAGCACCAGGATCGCGAATAACAGGTACACCACCACCCGGTGGTAGAGAGAGGCCGGGCCGGCTTCAGCGCGAGACATGGTAGCTCCTCTTGAGCAGCAATTGATGGACCACGGTGACCACGGTCATCAGCGCCACCAGCACCACGGCCAGGGCGCTGGCCATGTTCGGGTCCAGGGAGATGTCGCCGGACACCATCGCTGCGATCCGGATCGGCAATACGTTGAAATTGCCGGTGGTCAGCGCGTAGACCGTGGCGTAGGCGCCGAGGGCGTTGGCCAGCAGGATCACGAAGGTGCCGAGCAGCGCGGGGGTCAGCACCGGCAGGCCGATGTGGCGCCAGAACTGCCAGCCGTTGGCGCCCAGCAGGGCGGCGGACTCGCGCCAGTCTTCGCGCAACGCATCGAAGGCCGGGTAGAGCAGCAGCACGCCCAGCGGGATCTGGAAGTAGGTGTAGAGAATGATCAGGCCGGTCTTGGAGTACAGGTTGAAGTCCTGAATGATCCCGGCCTGCTTGAGCATGATGGTGATGCTGCCGTTGAAACCGAGCAGGATGATGAAGGCAAAGGCCAGGGGCACGCCGGCGAAGTTGCTGGTCATGTTGGCGAAGGCGGTGACGAAGTTGCGCAGCGGCGAGTCCACGCGGCGCAACGAGTAGCTGCCGAGCACCGAAATGATGATGCCGAACACGCTGGAGTAGAAGCTGATCTCCAGGCTGTACTGGATCGCCTGCAGGTAGAACTTCGAACTGAAGATTTTGCTGAAGTTGGCCAGGCCCCAGCCGAACTCTTCCGATTGCAGGCTGTTGATCATCACCCACGCCAGCGGGGCAATTTCAAACACGATGAAGAACAGCGCGAAAGGCATCAGGCAGAGGATTGCCAGCCATTTGCTGCGGGTCATGGCACTCACTTCAACAGCTCCCGGCAGACAGGTTTGTCGTGGGGCACGCCCAGCAACGCGCAGACGGTGCCGCACAGCTCGGTTTGCCTGGGCGTGGCGTCGGGATCGAAGGTGAAGGCCGAGCCGATCACGAACAGCGGCACTTCGCGTTCTTCCGGCAGCAGGCCGTTGTGGGAGCGGTCGTTGTTCATGCCGTGGTCGGCGGTCACCAGCACCTGATAGCCGGCGTCGAGCCAGCCTTGCAGGTAGTCGGCCAGGAGGATGTCGGCCGAGCGTGCGCTGTTGCGGTATTGCGCGCTGTCGAGGCCGTGCTTGTGACCGGCGTCGTCGATGTTCATCGGGTGGACGACCAGCAGGTTCGGCGCGTGTCTGCAGCGCAGGCTTTCGGCGTCGGCGAACAGGTGCGAATCCGGGTAGTGGTCCTGCCAGTAGAAGTGCCCGTGCTGGATCGCCAGGGTCTTGTCGTCGGTATGCCGGTCACGGGCGGCGATAAAGGGCGTGCGGTTATACAACTCGCTGACCCAGTGATAGGCCGCCGCGGCGGTGGTGAGACCGGCGTCGCGGGCGTAATGGAACAGGCTGCGCTGGTTGGACAGGCGCGACACATGGTTGTGGGTGATGCCGCTGTCGATCGGCGGCACGCCAGTGAAGATGCATTCGTAGAGCGGCCGGGAGAGTGACGGCAGTTCACATTCGAGTTTGTAGAGGGCTGCGCGTCCTGCGCCGACGTAGGCTTGCAGATGCCCCATGGCATGACGGGCAACCTCGAAGTTCAGGCCGTCGAGCACCACAAGGATGACGTTGTGCTTCATAGGGGGAGACGCTCCGCAACAGATGGGTTTGGATCGGGTTTGCGGTTGGGACCGGAACAAATGTGGGAGCAGGCAAGCCTGCTCCCACACTGACCGCATCTACAGCTCAGGCATTACTGCATATTGATGATGACTTCTTCCTGCCACTTCTGCGGCAGTGCCTTGGAGCTCTTCTCCCAGGCGTCGGCATCCTTGATCGGGGTGACGTGCTTGTATTGCTCGTTCGGCAGCAGCTTGTCCTGCACTTCCTTCGGCAACGTCAGGTGTTCGGCGCGAATCGGCCGCGCATTGCCCTTGGCCAGGTTGATCTGGCCGGCGTCGCTGAAGATGTATTCGCGGGCCAGTTTGGCGGCGTTCGGGTGCTTGGCGTATTTATTGATGATGGTGGTGTAGCCGGAAATCACCGAACCGTCCGATGGGATCAGCACCACGTAGTCATCCGGGTTGGCCATCTTGGCTCTGTAGCTCAAACCGTTGAAATCCCAGACTACGCCGACTTCCACTTCGCCCTTTTCCATGGTGGCGATGGTCGGGTTGGCGAGGGACAGGCGACCTTGCTTGGCGATGTCGGCGAACATCAGCAGGGCCGGCTGCAGGTTTTTCTCGTCGCCCTTGTTGGCGATGGCGGCGGCCAGCACACCGTTGGCGGCTTGGGCGGCGGTGCTCACGTCACCGATGGAGACCTTGTATTTGCCGCTCTTCAAGTCAGCCCAGCTGGTTGGTACGTCCGAGCCGTGCAGCAGCTTTTTGTTGACGATAAAGGCGATGGTGCCGGTGTAGGCCAGCGCCCAGTTGCCGTCTTTATCTTTCGCCCAATCCGGGACCTGGGCCCAGGTGCTTGGTTTGTAAGGCTGGACCACGCCCTGTTTCACCGCGATCGGGCCGAAGGCCGCGCCGACGTCGCCGATATCGGCACTGGCGTTGTCTTTCTCGGCGGCGAACTTGGCGATTTCCTGGGCCGAGCTCATGTCGGTGTCGATGTGCTTGAGGCCGTAGGTCTTGGCCAGGTCATCCCAGGTGCCTTTCCAGTTGGCCCAGTCATCGGGCATGCCGACGCTGTTGACGGCGCCTTCCGCTTTTGCGGCGGCTTCGAGCGTTTTTAGATCGGTATCAGCGGCCATGGCGGCGGTGCACATGGCAATGGTCGAGCCTAACAGTGATGCCAGGAAAAGCTGTTTCATCCGAAGCTCCTTTGGGCGTTTTCAACGCGGCGTTTTATATGAACGTTAGCGGTGGTGTTGGTCTAGGTCAGCAATACCTGAGCCAATCTAGGCGGGATGGATGACAGTTTCATGTCGATGTCGTTTTTGAAGCGCCGATGTCGCTCGGCGCAGGTTTAGCGTAGACCATGCCCAAGCGCCCGCAGGCCTTGGACTTGGCCGACGGATTGCAAGGTTTGTCACGAGGCTCGACCGGGGTTGTCATCTGTCGGTCATCTGCAATGCCTAGGCTGGCATGCAGTGATACAAGCCCATTTATTGAGCGGTTTATGCACCTGAACGGTGCTGGTCTAGTCCAGATAGGTAACGTTGATGCGTGATGAGGCAATCAAGGCGGTGACATCCATCGGCCTGGCGCTGCAAGAGCAGATCGACCATGGCCTTTTGCCGCCAGCCAGCAAACTGCCCGCCGAGCGCAAGCTCAGCGAGTTGTTTGGTACCACCCGGATTACGGTGCGGGAAGCCTTGTTACAACTGGAGGCCCAAGGCCAGATCTATCGCGAGGAGCGCCGTGGCTGGTTTGTCTCGCCGCCGCGCCTGGCCTACAACCTGATGCAGCGCAGCCACTTTCACGCAATGGTCAACGACCAGGGCCGCGTGGCGTCGACCGAGGTGATCAGCGCGCGGCTGCAACCGGCATCGGCGGCGGTGTGTGCGTGGCTGCAATTGCCGGCGCTATCCAGCGTGATCCAGATCTGCCGCCGGCGCAGGATCGATGAGCGCCTGGTGTTGTATGTGGAGCACTACCTGAACCCGCAGTATTTCCCCGGGATTCTGGCCTGCGACCTGAACCAGTCGATGACCGAGCTGTACGCGCGCAAGTACGATTTGCACTACGGGCGGGTACGCTTCGAGATTGTGCCGACCTCACTGCCGGTGGAAGCCGCCGCCGCGTTGCGCGTGTCGGTGGGCAGCCCGGGCTTGCGTATCGCCCGGGTCAACTATGACCAGCATCAGCGTTTGATCGACTGCGACCTGGAGTTCTGGCGGCATGATGCCATCCACGTGGGCGTGGATGTCATGGGCTCAGCGTCTTGATCAGTTGATCCACATTGCTTTCCAACGCCGTCACCGGGTCGGCGCCGTCGACGTTCAAGACCAGCAGTTGCGCGCCGCCGGCCGTCACCGCGGTTTGCACCGCCGCGCTTGGCGGGCGATGGTGCAGCACCACGGCCACCTCGTGGTCCTTCAGGCGGCTGCTCAGTTGCTGTAAGGCCTCGGGCGTCCAGTCGGCATCTGGGCGTGCGTCGGTGTCGAGCACTTCCAGGTTCAAGCTGCCGAGCAGATACGCAAAGTGATCACTCAGGCTGACCACGCTCAGGTTATCCGCCTGGGCCAGCCGTGCTTCGCTGTCGGCGGTGAGCTTGAGCAGGCGCAGCTTGAGGGCGGCCAGGTTCGCGTCGATTTGCGCCTTCGCGCCCGGTGCCAGGCGGCTCAGGTCGGCGGCCATCACATCGGCCATGCGCCCCATATTGTTGCTCGATTGCCACGGCTGGCTGTTCAAGCCATCGCTGACGCCCGGTTGCACCGCGATCCCCGGCAGGCCACCGTCCACCGGGCGCGCGGCGTCCACTTCGACGATGCGGATATTGCTGCGTCGCGCCACCGGGTACAGCGGGTCATCGGCCCACAGCGAACGCAAGCCGATGACGGCATCGGCATCCATCGCCAACGTGCTCAAGGCCGGCGCGCCACGACCGGTGAAGTAGGACACCTGCCGCGAACCGGGCAGGTTGGCCGGCGCGGCGCGTTCGAGCTGTACGTCGCTGCCTTTAAGCAGCAGCTCCGCCAGGCCATAGGTAATGGGCAACGAGGCGAGGACCTTCACAGGTTTTTTCGCTTTGGTCAGCGCGGCGTGGCCCAGGCCTTGGTTGACTTTGAAACTCTTCGGATCAAAACCGTCGACGGCCAGCGCCGACGCGCTGGTCAGGCAAGCGATGGCCAAGGCCAGTGAGCGAAAGACAGGGTGCATTATCCAAGATTCCCTTTGAGGCTGGGCACGGTGCCGCGCGCGATGGCGGCGAGGGCGAAGGCGATACCGGCGACCAGGATGATCGCGGCGCCGGAGGGGATGGGCAGGTCGAAGATGATCGGCAGCAGGATGCCGCACAACGTGCTGACGGTGGCAATCGCCACGGAGACCCAGAAGAAGCCTTTGAGCGACTGGCTCAGCAAGCGTGCCGCCGCTGCCGGAATCACCAGCAGCGCGCCCACCAGGATCGCCCCGATGACCTTGACCGCTGCGACGGTGATCAACGTCACCAGGATCACGAACAGGTAATCCAGGGTCTTCACCGCCACCCCGCGTACCGCCGCCAATTGCGGGTTGAAGCTGGCGAGCATGATGCGGTTGTACAGCGGCAGGGCGAGGGCCATCACCAGCGAACCGACAATCGCCAGCACCAGCAGGTCGTTGCCATTGACCGTCAACACCGAACCGAACAGCACGTTTTCCAGGATGTGAACGTTGATCTTGCCCGCCAGTATCAACAGCAGGCTTGCGCCCAACGCCAGGGACACCGAGAGGAACACCCCGATCAAGGTATCCGGCGCCAGGCCGGTGCGGTTGCGCAGGTAATTGAGCAGGATGCCGAACAGCAGGCAGTAGCCGAACAGCGCGCCATAGGGCCCGGTGTAGGGTTCGCCGAGCAGAATGCCCACGGCCACGCCGGTCAGCGCGGCATGGCCGACCGCTTCGGAGAAAAACGCAAAGCGTTTGACCACCACCAGCGTCCCCAGGCCGCCCAGCACCGGGCCGATCAGCAGGCCGGCGAGCAGGGCGTTGACCACAAAACCATAGGCCAGCGCCTCCGGCAGGTAACCGGAAGAGGCCCAGCCCTGGACCATCAGGCGAAACGCTTCATAACTCATGGCGCCAGGCTCCGAGGATGGGTGGAGAACAGGGTCAGCAGGCGATCCGGGGTCAGTGCCGCTTTGGGTGTGGCGTCGAACAGCACGCGGCGGTTCAGGCCGGTGACGCGGTCGGCGAGGCGGCCCACGGCGTCCAGGTCGTGCTCGATCCACAGCACGGTGATCCCGGCGCGGCGCCAGTCATCGAGCAGACGTTCGAACACCTGGATACCGGCTTCATCGAGGGCCGACATCGGCTCATCCAACACCAGCAATTGCGGGGCCGGGATCAGCCCCTGGGCGAGCAGCACGCGCTGACGTTCACCGCCCGACAACGCGCCCATGCGCCGTTTGCGTTTGTCCTGCAGGCCGACCCGCTCCAGGGCCTCGCCGATGGCGCCGGCGTAATGCCTGGACAGCCCGAGAAACGCCGGGCGCCGCTGACACATCGCCGCCATGAAGTCATCCACGGTCATCGGCAGGCCGCGGTCGAACTCCAACGCCTGGGGCACATAACCAATGGTGCCGGGCGTGTCCGGCCACGTCAGGCGCAGTTGCCCCTGGTGCGGCGTTTGCCCCAGCAGCGTTTTGATCAGCGAGCTTTTCCCGCCGCCGTTCGGGCCCACCAGTGCATGGATGCTGCCTGGCTGCACCTGGAAGCTCACGTCATCGAGGATCACGGTGCGGCCCAGGGTCAGCGACACCTTGTCGAAGTCGATCGTCGGGCCGACGCTGACCATGCTCAAGCGTTGCGCCGCCGTCATGCCCCTGACTCCTGAATCGCCCGCACCACCGTGTTGAGGTTGCCGGTCATTTCCACTTCGTACTTTTCAGCGCTGTATTCGCCGTAGGAGATATGCGACAGCGGGTACAGCCGGACCCCGGATTCACGCTGGATGGTCTCGACGTAGGTGGACGGGAAATCCATCTCCGAGAAGATCACTTTCACATCCAGGGCGCGCAATTCATCGATGGTTTTCTTCAACTGGCTCGGGCTGGGTTCGATGCCGTGGGCCGGCTCGACCACGGCGGTGACTTCCAGGCCGAACTCGCGCAGCAGGTAGTCGTAGGCTGCGTGGACCGTGGCCACGCGCAGGTCCGGGTTGGGTGCGCGGGTCAGCTTGGCCAGGGCCTCGGCGCGCATCTGCCGCAGGCGCTTGCCGTAGGCGCGGGCGTTCTGGGTGTAGGTTTTGGCGTTGTCCGGGTCGAGCTTGCCCAGTTCGCGGGCGATGTTGTTGACCTGGGCAATCGAGGCACTGATCGACAGGAAGGTGTGCGGGTTGACCACCTTGCCGGCGCCGCGCGCGGCGTTGCCGGTGGCGGCCAGCAGCGGCACGTTGGCGTTGGCTTCGATCACCGGGATGTCCGGCCGCTCGCTGGTGGCGATCATGCGGTCGGCGAAATCGTCGTGGCCGACCCCGTTGAGCACGATCACATCCAGGGTGCCGATGCGCTTGATGTCGTCGGCGCGCGGCTCGTAGGCATGTGGGTTGAAACCGGCCGGAATCAGCGGCACCACCTCGGCCTTGTCGCCGACGATGTTGGCGACGTAGCTGTAGTAAGGATGCAGGGTGATGCCGATCCGCAGGCGCTTGGCTGCCTCGGCGTTGGCCAGCGGAGCGAGCAGCAGGCTGATCAGGCTGACCAGCAGCAGGCGTACAAGGGGCGATGAAATAGACATGGGCAATCGGTCTTCTCGGTCAGTGACGGTGCTGGCGGGTCACGCCGGCGTCGAATTGCGCGACCACTTGCTGCCAGCCGGCCGCGATCAGCGCCTGGTCGGTGAGGTCGGCGGGGGCGGCCAGGTCTGGGCGGCGGTTGAGCCAGATGTCCGGCTCGGCGCCCGTTACCCGCATCAGCAGCGAGCCGCTGGTGGCCGGCGCCTGGCTCACGCCGAGGTAGGCCGACGGCGCCAGCAACTGCCAGCGATGATCGCCACGGCTGACCGAGCTGGCGTCCTGGGCAAAGGGCGCAAAGCCTTCTTCGGCCAGTTGCGCGGGCGTCGGCAGCACGCTGTGTGCCTGCTGCAGCCAGTGGATTTCATCCAGGGTCACGCGCAGGTCGGCGTAGATGCCTTGCTCGGCGGCGCTGAGGTCGCGGCGCGCGTCCAACTGGTGGCTGGGCACGGCAACCACGGCCTGGGTTTCACCGTGCAGGGCCACCACCGTACCGGCCACCGCCAGGATGATCAGGCACAGCAGCAGGACATAGAGGGTTTCGTGCCCGGCCCCGGCTGGGCGTACCACCTGTGTCGTACTCATTGGGACGGGATATCCGCTTGGTCGATTTCAACGACGTGACCGGGGCCGGCATCGAACAGCACGTAGAACTCGGCTGAGGGCTTCTTGAAGGTCAGGGTCGAGTCCGCGCCGAGCTTGCCGGGCACGAGGATGGTTTCGTCGTAGCCGATCACATCCAGGGTCACGCCGGGGGCGCCGCTGCCGTCGGAAAAACCGCCGGTGCATTGGATCTGTTCGCCGGGGATTTCCTTGCATTCGCACATCGGGTTGTGGGCCACGGCTGTGGGACAGAAACCGGCGCACAGCAACAACGTGGCGCAGGCGCGGCTCAGGCGTATCAATGTCATGGTTTGACTCCTTGCTTGTTCAGCCAGGCAATGGTGGCAGGCGAGGCCTGGCTCAGCGCAATGGAACCCTGGTGCATCGTGCCGTCCCAGCCTTCCATGGTGACCCACAGTTCGGCGTCGGCCGGCGTGCGCTCGGGCACCGGCAGCAGCGCGCCCATGCGGTACGGCGTGCCGAAGAAGATCACCCCGGCGGCGCGCAGGCTGCGCGGTTTGCCGATACGCAGGTAGGTTGCCTTGACCTGCTCGGCGCAGTTGGCGCACAGGGCGGCATTGAAAAATTTCATCGGGCCGGCCGGGTCCGGGCGCGGGCCTTCGTTGCGGAACTCGGCGAGGGTCAGGCTCCAGGGCCCGACCTGCACCTCGCCGGCCACCCGCTCGCCGATGCCGCTGTCACCGCGAAACAGCGCGGCGTCGGCTAAGTACTTGGGCATGAAGCCCAGGGGCACCAGCAACAGCAGGACGTTAAGGTGGAACCGCCATTTCAGCCACACGGCGCGCAGTGGCGAAGGCGTTGCGGCAGCGACCTTGCTCATTGGTTGCCCTCCGTCATTTCAGCCTGCAGGGCCGCGACCGCTGCCGCCTGGCGCGGCGCCTTGTGGCTGCGCTTGAGGGCATGGAGGGTGGCCAGGGCCGTGCGTTTGGTCCAGATCAGCAGGCCGCTCAACACCATCATGCTCAACACCAGGCCGAAGAATGCCCAGATCAGCTTGATCCACAGCCCGCCAAAGTCGCCGGTGTGCAGCGGGCGCATGGACTCGGTGACGAACTCCAGCGTCGAGCGGTTGGACAGCAGGTGCGAAACCGCCACTTCGCCGGTGTAGGGGTTGATCTGCGCGGTCTGGAACATCAACGGGTACCAGCCCCGCCCGCCGATCTGCAGATGGCTGTAGGCATTGAGTGGCAGGAACACGAAGCTGGTCTCCAGCCCCGGAATCCGTTGGCTGGCGATTTCGATCGCGTCGTCCAGGGCAATCATCGGCGCCGGCACGCCGGGGGCGGACGTCGGCACGTTCTCCCGGGCGATCACCGGCACGATGGGCTCGCTGGAGATGGAAATCTGGTTATCCCCCAGGATCGCCTGAATCAGGAACCAGGTGCCGGTGATGGAAATGACCGCGATGAACCAGATCGACCAGATACCGCTCAGGCGGTGGAAGTCGCCCCAGAAGATCCGCGCGCCATGGCGGATGCGCAGGGTCGGGCGCAAAAAGCCCTTCCAGAAGCGCTTGTACACCACCAGCCCGGTGATCAACGACGCCAGCAACGGCAGGCCGAGCGCGGAGACCAGGTACCAGCCCCAACTGAACCCATTGGTGAATGGCACCAGCCACCAACCGTGCAGGGCGCGGGTGAATTGTTTGAAGTCGAACGCCGGGCTGATGCCCTGGATCGCCCCTGTGTAAGGGTTGACATAGACCTCCACCGAGCGCCCGTCGGGGTAGCTGAGGGTGACACTCAGGGCGAAGTGCGACTCGTCCGGGCGGATGATGGATTGCACGATCACCAGGGGCTCGGCGCGTTTGATGGCGTTGATCACCTGGTCATAGCTCAGCGGTTCTGCGTCGTCCGACGGCTTGCTGGCGCGGATTTCCGGGTTGGCCAGCCAGACGATTTCCTGGCTGACCACCGCCAGGGTGCCGGTGACGCAGACGATCAGTACAAAAAACCAGATGGGTAATGCCAGCCAGCTGTGTACGAGAAACCAGAGTTTTGAGCGCGACTTCTTCGACATGTGAATGGGAGTCTTGATCGGAGGGGGCAATGAGGGCCCGGAAAAGGCCAGTCGTAGCTTTTGCTGACGCGACAGGCTGTATCTAAGTTAAGACGGATGAGAATGAGAAATCCCTAACCCAGATATGAAAGCAAATGTTTCAGATTCACATTCGTGGCGCTGAGGCCTCGGTGCTGGGCAGCCCCCGTCTCAAGCCGACCCTCGATCAAACAGTGGCAGCGGGCCTGCCCGCGATGGCGCTCGGTCAGGCACCGCCTGACACCCCGCCATCGCGAGCAAGCCCGGTCCCAGGCTCAGCCTTGCTTGAACAGCGCTTCGGCGCGCTGGCGGATTTGTGCTTCGTTCAGATTCTCCTTGCGGGAGGCGAGGAACCACACATGACCGAACGGATCTCTCAGCGTGGCGGAGCGGTCGCCGTAGAACTGGTCCTTGGGTTCGGAAATGGACAGGCCGCCGGCTGCGACCGCTTGTCGATACTGCGCGTCGACATCGTCCACATATAAATGCAGGCCGACGCTGGTGTGGCCATCGCGCGGGCTGCCGAAGGCCATTTCACCGCAGGGCGAGGCGAGCATGATCGCCGAGTCTCCGATACGCAGTTCAGCGTGGCCGACCTTGCCATCGGGCATGTCCAGGCGCATGACTTGCGTGGCGTTGAAGGCTTTTTTGTAGAACTCGATGGCTTCGGCGGCTTTTTCGACGCCCAGGTAGGGCGTGATGCTGTGATAGCCCTCGGGGATTGGTTTTACGCTCATATCATTCTCCCTGAATTGTGTTTATGAAGGGACGGCCCTTTCACTATAGGCCACGCCAGCCGTGGCTTGCGGGCAACCGACGAGGTGTTGCCCAGGCAACAGTGAACCGGCAGATCGTTCCGCCATCAGTGCTGCGGCGGGCGCCAGCCGCAGCGACACCACGGGTTTCAGGGCGCGGCGCTGTCCCAGGGGGTTAAGGTGAACATTTCCCACAGGGAGCGGTTTTTCAACTGGGCTCCAACAACTGAGCCCCCGGCCCCCGCTCACCGAGCAGGTCGCCCTGATTGCGCAACGGGCAGGCTTCCAGCGACAGACATCCACAGCCAATACAGCCATTGAGCTTGTCGCGCAGGAGCATCAGCTTGTTGATGCGCTCGTCCAGGTCTGCCCGCCACGATGCCGACAAACGCTGCCAATCTTTAGCCGTCGGCGTGCGTCCATCCGGCAGGGCCTGCAACGCTTCACCAATCGTCGCCAGCGGAATCCCCAGGCGCTGGGCGATCTTGATCACCACCACCCGGCGCAGTACATCGCGCGGGTAGCGCCGCTGGTTGCCGGCATTGCGATTGCTTTTGATCAGCCCCTTGGTTTCGTAGAAATGCAGGGCCGTGACCGCCACGCCGCTGCGGGCCGACAGTTGGCCAACAGTAAGCTCCTTGGTAACCATGAAAAACTCCGGATTAACCCTTGACCTTGACTTAACTAGAGGTTTTACCCTGCGTGGTATCGAATCACAAGATTCTGCCTACAGAGAAAGGGGAGTGTTCATGCAGGTATCAGAGAAGAATCGCAGTTTCACTCAATTGATCGAGTTTCAGGTCGAGCCCCAGCAACAGCTCGCCCTGGTCGCGGCATTGTCCATCCAGAGCGAGCGCCTGGCCCAAGGGCACGGCGGCTTTCTCAATGCGAGTGTGCAGGTCAGCGATGACGGGCGGCGGGTACTCAATTATCTGCAATGGCGCTCACGCGAGGACGGCGAGGCGGCCTTCCAGTGCGTTGAGCACGGCGAGGAAGATTTCTGGACACTGATACGCGCCCACCAGGCGACGGCCGTGACCTTCGGTTCGTTCCAGGTGCTGCACAGTTTCGAGCGCAGCCATGACAATGCGTTGCACTGCCGTTTAAATGGATAGGTGCAGCATGCGCTCACCCTGAACGTTTTCCCCCGGGCGGCGCTTGTTCACCGCCAGTTCGCCGATCTTGATCAGGCGCGTGCGTGTGACGTTGCGGCTCAGGCCCAGCAGGTTGGCGGTGTGGACCTGGTTGTAGTGGCTGAAGCGGTAGGCGGCACGCAGCAACGCGTCCTCGACTTTTTCATGCAGGGCACCGGCCTGTTCCTCGAACAGCTTTTGAAAGGCCCGTTCCAGCAAGGCTTCGGCACTGTTGTCGGTGCCGTGCGGGCTGTCGTCCTGACGCTCGATGCGCAGGTTCGACAGGCGTAAATCGTCGCGTTCGATCACGCCATTGCGGCAGATCAGCAAGGTGTGGTGAATCACGTTTTCCAGCTCGCGGATATTGCCTGGCCAGCTGTAGTTTTTCAGCTTGTGTTCGGCCTCGCGGCTGATGGTGACCGGGCCGTAGCCCAGGCGCTGGCTGTAGGCTTCGATGAAGTGTCGGGTCAGCGGCAGGATATCGCCGGGACGCTCGCGCAACGGGCTGAGTTCCAGGCTGACCACGTCGAGACGGTAGTAGAGGTCTTCACGGAAGTGCCCGGCGTTGATGGCTTTTTCCAGCTGCACGTTGGTCGCCGCAAGCACGCGCACATCGATGGGAATGCTCTTGCGCGAGCCCAGACGTACCACCTCCCGCTCTTGCAGTACGCGCAATAACTTGACCTGGATCGCCATCGGCAAATCACCGATCTCATCGAGGAACAAGGTGCCGCCGTCGGCCTCTTCGAACCAGCCGGCCTTGGCGCTGAGGGCGCCGGTGAAGGCGCCTTTTTCATGGCCGAACAGCTCGGCTTCCACCAGCGATTCGGAAAACGCCCCGCAGTTCACCGCCACGAAGGGCCGGTTGCGTCGTGCGCTGAGGTTATGAATGTGGCGCGCCACCAGCTCTTTACCGGTCCCGGTTTCGCCGATGATCAACACGCTGGCTTCGCTGGGCGCCACTTGCTGGATATGGTCGAGCAGTGCCTGGGATTTCGGGTCTTCGAAGACCTGGGCCGTGGCGCGGATCGAGGTGGCGAGGGCGGGCGAGGGCGGTAAGGTTAAAAGCTGCATGGGCACCTCTTTATGAATAGAACGTAGGAGTCGGCAGGGACTGGTTCAACGCCCAGTCCCCCAGTTCGTGGAGTTTGTAGTCCACCGGGTCGTGCAGGCTTTGCGTGCGCAGGTTGCGCCAGTGCCGGTCCAGGCGCAGTGACGCATGGGTGGAGCGCGCGCCGGTGACTTCAAACAGGCGGCTGCACAACTCCAGGCCCTGGCGGCTGGCGGCGACCTTGGCGGTGGCGATGGCGATGGCTAGTTGGCCGCGTTCGTTTTCGCTGAGGTTCGGCCCCTGGGCCCAGGCTTGATCGAGCAGCGCGGCGGCGCGTTCCACCAACAGGCGCACACCTTGCAGGGCCACCCAGAATTCGCCGTAGTGGTGCAGCACGTAAGGGTCTTGGCGCACATCCTCGGCGGTGGATTTATGCCACGCACGGGTTTCGGTGAGGGTGTAGTTGCGCGCTTCATCAAAGGCACCTTCGGCTATGCCGAGGAACATGTGCGTGAAGGTCAACTGCGCGATCAGTGGGCGCAGGCAGGCGAACGGTGTGCTCAGAGGGCCCGGGTCGAGCAGCAATTCCGACTCCTCGACGCGCACCCGTTCGAAACTGGCGCTGCCGCTGTCGGTCTGGCGCTGGCCGATATTGTTCCAGTCGTTGTGCAAGGTGATGCCGCTGCGCCCGCTGGGGATGGCGGCGATCAGCAACTTGCCGCCGGCGCTCTCATCCACCGCCGAGGCGATCAGCATTTCCGAGTCGCTGGCGCCGGAGCAGAAGCTCTTCTTGCCGGAGAACTCACGCCAACCGCCGAAATCCTTGACCTGCGTGCGCGTGTCCAGCGGGTTGAGGGCGTTGCCCCAGAACCAGTTTTTGCGTGCGGTCTGTTCGAACCACGGCTGCCATTGGTCCGGCCGCGAAAACAGGCGCACCGTAGCGAGCATCAGGTGGTGAAAACCGAAGACATGAGCGATGGAGCTGTCGACCTTGGCGAATTCACGCACGATGGCCAGGGTGTCGCTCCAGCGCGCACCAAGGCCGCCGTATTGAGTGGGAATGCTCAGGGCCAGCAGACCGCTTTGGCGCAGGGCATCCCGTTCGGTTTTTGGCGTGCCGCCGCGCTCGTCGCGTTCGACGGCGGTGAGGGCGAATTCGGCGGCGAGCTGTCTGGCGGTCTGCAAAGGTGAGGGCAGGACGCTGTGGGGGTTGGCTGTCACGCGGTGTTCCTCATAGGGCTCTAATGCCGTGTGCTGTCTATTGGGCAATGCAGATCAACGGTGCGATCTCAGCATTCTCAGGCCTTGGCCGGCAGCACATCATTGGCAATCATCTCGCCAAACGGTCCGGTGAGATTGGTGACACCGCGCCCGGCCAGGCTGGCGTAGGGTTCCGGCAATAGCGGGAACACCAACTCGGCGAAGCGATAGGCTTCTTCGAGGTGCGGGTAGCCGGAAAAGATGAAACTCTCGATGCCCAAATCCGCGTATTCCTTGATCCGCTCGGCCACTTGCCGCGGGTTGCCTACCAGCGCCGTGCCGGCACCGCCACGGACCAGGCCGACACCGGCCCACAGGTTGGGGGCGATTTCCAGGTTGTCGCGGCGCCCGTCGTGCAAGGCGGCCATGCGGCGCTGGCCTTCGGAATCAAAGCGCGAGAAGGATTTTTGCGCGGCGGCGATGGTCTCGTCGCTGATGTGTTCGATCAGTTTGTCGGCGGCTTTCCAGGCGTCCTCTTCGGTCTCGCGCACGATCACATGCAGGCGGATGCCGAACTTCACGGTCCGCCCGTGGCGCGCGGCCCGTTCACGTACATCCGCGAGCTTTTCGGCGACGGCGGCGGGTGGTTCGCCCCAGGTCAGGTACACGTCCACCTGTTCGGCGGCGAGGTCGTGGGCGGCGTCGGAGGAACCGCCGAAGTACAGCGGCGGGTAAGGCTTCTGCACCGGTGGGTAAAGTGCCTTGGCATTCTGCACACGCAGGTGTTTGCCTTCGAAGTCCACCGATTCGCCCTGCAATACGCGGCGCCAGATCTTGAGGAATTCGTCGGAGACTTCATAGCGTTCGCGGTGGTCGAGGAAGCTGCCGTCGCCGCGGTTTTCGTCGGGGTCGCCGCCGGTCACGACGTTGATCAGCAGGCGGCCGTTGGACAGGCGATCCAGGGTCGCCGCCATGCGCGCCGACACTGTGGGCGAGATGATGCCAGGGCGAATTGCCACCAGGTAGCGCAAGCGTTCTGTCAGCGGCACCAGCGCCGAGGCGATTACCCAGGAGTCTTCGCACGAACGCCCGGTAGGAATCAACACGCCGTAGTAGCCAAGGCTGTCAGCGGCCTGGGCGACTTGCTTCAGATAATTGAGGGTGACCGGACGGGCACCTTGGGTGGTGCCCAGGTAATGACCGTCGCCATGAGTGGGCAGAAACCAGAAAACATCCATGACGAATCCTTAAGCGATTTTCAACAGTGAGGGGGCGTGCGCGGCGAACAAAGGGGCTGCGCGTTCTGCCGCAAGGCGAATACGGCCTTTCAAGGCTTCGTTGGTGATTTGGTAATCGGTGAAATCGGCTTCGGTGGCGTATACGCCGATCGGCAAGGTCAGGGCCTGGAAGAAGCTGAACAGCGGGCGCAACTGGTGATCGAGTACCAGCGCGTGACGTTCGCTGCCGCCGGTGGCGGCCAGCAGCACAGGGGTGTCGATCAGCGAGTTGAGGCCAACCAGGTCGAACAGATGCTTGAGCAGGCCTGGATAAGAACCGCGATAGACCGGTGCGGCGACGATCAGCAAGTCGGCCTGTTCGATGGCCAACAGTTGGGATTCGACCTCGGCCGGCAACTCATCGCGCGACAGTGCGCCGCCCAGTGGCCGGGCGATATCACCGAGTTCGATCAGGGTCGTCTGGATCGGCAACAACGTCGCCAGTTCGGCCAGCACGGCCTGGGTCAACACCAGGGTACGGGACGGGCGCCAGGTTCCGCCGGAGAGGGCAACGACATTCAGGGGACGGGTCATGAACAGTTCCTTTTTCAACAGTGGCATAGCAGGGGAAGTGAGCCGGTCTGAGCAAGAGCTGTACCAACGGCTGCAGGCCTTGATCCGCCTGGGCTGCGGGCTCACTGCTGAAAAACGTTGCTGTTGTCTGCCTGGTGTTTTGTTGAATGGCTGTTGCCTGCGCAACAGTTGCCTGGCGAACAGTGTCGAATTCGCGTGGAGCCATTTATAGAGGGTTATGGTTATTCCGTAAATGAACGTATTTCTATATTTATAGATCTTAAAGGAATATAAAGGTGGCGCTGATGAGGGTGTGGCGACGGGTGATAGCGACTATCACGGATGGTGATTTTTCACTGTCCAGGGTCGGGAGTAGCCTGTGTTCATTGACTTGAGACCTTCTTCGCAGAGCCGTCGCCATGAACCGATTTTTTGCTGTTTCCTTATTACTCGTCACTTCTGTCGTTGCCGGTTGTGCGACCCATCCTTCGCCTGAATTACGCCCTTACACGGCGCAAGAAACCCGGGAACTGGCGCTGGAGGCGTTGAGCCGTCGCGGCTTGTCGTTTGACGAGTATCAACGCCAGCGGGCTGCCCTGACCGGTCAGGCACAACAACCTTTCAGTTTTGCTCACCAGGGCGAAATGAACGCCGAACGTAATGTGACCCTGCATGGCCGCCCCAGTTGAGCCGGTGCTCAGTGGCAAAAAGCCCGAGGTTTCTCAAGAAGCCTCGGGCTTTTTGTTTGCCATGGCGCTATGTCAGCCTGTTAAGCTGAATTTCAGGAGCGTTCCTACGCACATTTACGTCAAGTGGTCCTTTTTTAATGGCATTCGATCGGGTAAACCTGACGACCTCTGTTCCGGTCGATGCCCCTGAGACGTTGCTCTCGGGAACCTGCTCTGCGAGTCCCTAAGGTTATGAATAAACGTCCGTTGTATTTCGACTACGCCGCCACCACCCCGGTGGACGAGCGGGTCATCCAGGTGATGGTCGAGTGTCTGGGCTTGCACGCCAATTTCGGTAACCCTGCGTCCAGTTCCCACGCCTTCGGCCAAGCGGCCCGGCAAACGGTTGAACAGGCGCGTCGCCAGGTGGCCGAGTTGGTCGGTGCCGAGCCGGAGCAGATCGTCTGGACGTCCGGCGCGACGGAGTCCAGCAACCTCGCGATCAAGGGGGTGACTCAAGCGCGGGGCTTGGCGGGTGGGCATATCATCACCAGCCAGATCGAGCACAAGGCTACGCTGGACACCGCGCGGCAGATGCAGGAGGCCGGAGTGGCGGTGACCTACCTGGCGCCGGACGCCGATGGGTTGATCAGTGCCGAGGCGGTGAGTGAAGCACTGCGTGAGGACACCTTCCTGGTATCGCTGATGTTGGTGAACAACGAGTTGGGCACCCTCAACGACATCCCCGCCATTGGCGCGCGGGTGCGTGAACACGGCGCGTTGTTGCATGTGGACGCGGCACAGGGTGCGGGCAAGGTGGCGATCGACCTCGCGCAATGGCCGGTGGATTTGATGTCGTTTTCCGCGCACAAGGTGTATGGCCCCAAGGGGATCGGCGCGCTGTATGTCGGGCCGCGGGCGCAGCGGAAGGTGTTGGCACAGATTCACGGCGGTGGCCACGAGGGCGGCTTGCGCTCCGGTACACTGGCAACCCACCAGATTGCGGGCATGGGCGCGGCGTTCGCCTTGGCGGCGCAGGCGTTCAGTGAAGAGCAGGCGGCGATCGTGGCCTTGCGCCAGCGTTTGCTCGATCAACTGGCGTCGGTCGCCGGTGTGCGTCTCAATGGCAGCGCCACCCAGCGCATTCCCCACACCCTCAGCCTCACCTTCGGTGAAGGCGAGTTCAACGCCGCGGCCTTGAGTGCGGGCATTGCTTTTTCCGCCACCTCGGCCTGCAATTCGGCGAGCAATGCGCCCTCCCATGTGCTGCTGGCGCTGGGGCATGATGCCCGCAGCGCCGGTCGAACCATTCGCTTGAGCCTGGGGCGGTTCACCACCGAGCAGGATATCGACCAGGCCGTGCAGTTGATCAAGGCCTCCCTTGCCAGTGCGCCGGCGTTCTGGGCGGTCTGATTCTTCATTCGTAATCCATAACAATTATTCGTGGTTAGCAGGAGACACAATGAGTACGCAGCCTTTGACCCATGGAACGGTTCCCCAGCGCCTGGCGCATACCCGTGAATTGATGCGCCGCGAAGGCATTCATGCCTTGCTGGTGCCGTCCGCTGACCCGCACCTGTCCGAATACTTGCCGGGCTACTGGCAGGGGCGTCAATGGTTGTCGGGCTTCCACGGCTCGGTGGGGACGCTGATCGTCACCGCGGATTTCGCCGGTGTCTGGGCCGACAGCCGCTACTGGGAACAAGCGACCAAGGAACTCAAGGGCAGCGGTATCGAGTTGGTGAAGCTGCAGCCGGGGCAACCTGGCCCGCTGGAGTGGCTGGCCGAACAGACGCCGCAGGGCGCCGTGGTGGCGGTCGACGGTGCGGTAATGGCCGTGGCGTCGGCGCGTACCTTGGGCGGTAAACTGGCGGAGCGCGGTGCTCGCCTGCGTACCGATATCGACCTGTTGAATGAAGTCTGGAGCGACCGCCCGGCGTTGCCGAATCAGCCGATCTATCAGCACCTGCCACCGCAGGCCACCGTCAGCCGTGGCGAAAAACTCGCTGCACTGCGCGCCAGCTTGAAAGAAAAGGGCGCCGACTGGCACTTCATCGCCACCCTGGATGACATCGCCTGGTTGTTTAACCTGCGCGGTGCCGATGTATCGTTCAACCCGGTGTTTGTATCCTTCGCCCTGATCAATGCGCAACAGGCCACGCTGTTTGTGGCGCTGAGCAAAGTCGATGCCGCGCTGCGGGCGGTGCTTGAGCAGGATGGCGTGACCTTGCGCGATTACAGCGAAGTCGCCGATGCCCTGCGCGCGGTGCCATCGGGCGCGAGTGTGCAGGTTGATCCGGCACGCGTGACCGCCGGTTTGCTGGAACACCTGGACGCCAGCGTCAAGCTGGTGGAAGGGCTGAACCCGACGACGCTTGCCAAATCCCGCAAGAGCCTGGCCGACGCGGAACATATCCGCCTGGCCATGGAGCAGGATGGCGCGGCCTTGTGCGAATTCTTCGCCTGGCTGGAGAGTGCGCTGGGCCGTGAACGCATCACTGAACTGACCATCGACGAACACCTGACTGCCGCACGTACCCGCCGTCCCGGTTATGTGTCGCTGAGTTTCAACACCATCGCTGCGTTCAATGCCAATGGCGCGATGCCGCATTACCACGCCACCGAAGAAGAGCATGCGCTGATCGAAGGCGATGGCCTGCTGCTGATCGACTCGGGTGGCCAGTACTTGGGCGGTACTACCGATATCACGCGGATGGTGCCTATCGGAGCGCCGAGTGATGAACAGAAGCGTGATTGCACCCGCGTGCTCAAGGGGGTGATCGCCCTGTCCCGTGCTCATTTTCCCAAGGGCATTATGTCGCCACTGCTTGATGCCATCGCGCGCGCGCCGATCTGGGCCGAAGGTGTGGACTACGGCCATGGCACGGGGCACGGCGTAGGTTATTTCCTCAATGTGCATGAAGGTCCGCAGGTCATCGCCTACCAGGCCGCTACTGCGCCGCAAACCGCGATGCAGCCGGGCATGATCACCTCCATTGAACCGGGTACTTACCGTCCGGGGCGTTGGGGCGTGCGTATCGAGAACCTGGTGTTGAATCGCGAAGCGGGCAAGACCGAGTTCGGTGAGTTCCTCGAGTTCGAAACCCTGACCTTGTGCCCGATCGATACCCGTTGTCTGGAACCGTCGTTGCTGACGGCTGAGGAGCGCCAGTGGCTCAATGCGTACCATGCCGAGGTGTGTCAGCGTTTGAGCCCATTGCTCAGTGGCGCTGCGCTGGAGTGGTTGCAGGTACGCACCGCGGCTATTTGATCGGTCGCTGCTCGGCAAGTGCCGCTTGTGATTTACGCGCAGGCGGCCGGTCGCAGCGTCGCGAAGGGCTGCGCGGGGTCGAGGCGTTCGGTGGGCGCTGCGGAGCAGTCGGAAGTGGACTGCTCGGGCCGCTATTTACAGATGACGATCATGCTCCGGCTGGTGTAGCCGGCAGGGTTGAGGCCGAAGGGGTAGTCCCCAGGCTCTTCGGAGTTGTCACCGGACTTGGCGATAACCCGGTAGCCCTTGGCGCCGCATGAGTTGACTGCACTGGTGTAGCACTGGTCCCAGGAGGAGGACAGCCCGGAACAGTTGATATGCAGCCCTTTTTTGCCCCGTTTCACTTCTGTCTTGGTGGTCGCGGCACAGCCAGCAATGGCCACGACCATTAACAGTATCAAAATTCGCTTCATTCCCATCCTTAATAGCCGCTTCGAAAAAATTGCCTGAAGCTGGCTTTACTCGCTCTCGATTGTAGCGTTCGCGCTGTCCTTGTCGAAACTCTCCATGAATGACATTTGTTTGCGGCCTAAACATGGCCCAAATGAGCGGCAAATACCAGAGTTACCGTCAAAGATGATTAATCGGCTGGTACTAGAGGTTTGGCCTCGTTTCGCATGGTCAGCGTGGCGCCAACGGAGGCCAGGATAATGCAGGAGATGGCCAGCCACTGTGCGAGCGACAAATGCTCCTGCAGGAAGAACAGGCCCGAGAGCGCACCGAATGCGGGCTCGATGCTCATCAAGGTGCCGAAAGTACGGGCGGGCAGGCGAGTCAGCGCGACCATCTCCAGGGTGTAGGGGAGCGCCGTGGACAGGATGGCGACGCCGATGGCAACTGGAATCAGCGCAGGCGTCAGCAATGCCGCGCCCGCATGAACGATGCCGATCGGTGCGACGAACAAGGCGGCGATCATGACGCCGAGGGCAGCAGTTTGCACGCCGTTGTCATTCCCTGCCTTTTGGCCGAACAGAATGTAGAGCGCCCAGCAAACACCTGCGCCTAGTGCATAAGCCGCACCGACCAGGTCGATCCCCGTGCTGGCTTCTCCCGTGGGGATCAACAGCAGAAGACCGACAACCGCGAGGGCGATCCACAGAAAGTCCACCGCGCGGCGCGATGCATAGAGGGCGACGGCGAGCGGCCCGGTGAACTCCAGGGCTACCGCAATACCAAGAGGGACTGTGCGCAGCGACATATAGAAGAGGAAGTTCATGCCGCCTAACGCCATTCCGTAAACAATCACGGTGCGCAGGGATTTGGCCGTCAGCGTGGCCCGCCATGGGCGCAATATCAGCAACATGATGATGCTGGCGAAAATCAGGCGCAGCGTGGTGGTGCCTTGAGCGCCGACGATAGGGAACATGGTCTTGGCCAGCGAAGCGCCGGACTGGATGGAAGCCATGGCGATCAACAGCAGGCCGACAGGAAACAGTGCCGAGGCCAGGCTGCGAGGGGAGGTGGTCATTGGGGTGTTCGTCCGAGGTCATATTTGAGTAGCAAAGAGCCCTATGATGCTTAAGTGTGTGTCGCTGAGCAATATATTGCTCAATTATCAGTTTTCTACCTTCTATATAGAGTGGATTTGGAGGTTTTCCGCTGTTTGATAGAAAAACCAAATTAAAGGTTGACGGCAAATCCTGGACGTCTATAATTCGCCCCACTTCCGGCGCAGTTGAAGCGGAAAACTCCTTGGTAAACAAAGAGTTACACGAGATTCGACAGCGACCTGCTTCAGTTCATCGAAGCCTGGAAGGAGTTGGTAGAGCAGGGTTGTTTGGCTCTATTAACGTTTCGATCTTCTCGGTCGAAAGCGGAGAAAAAGAGGTGTTGACAGCAGCGTGTAACGCTGTAG
>NZ_JYLL01000035.1 GCF_001439695.1 Pseudomonas veronii | reverse complement strand
GATCGTCAGGCGCGACTCTCATCGTGGCGCTGGGGCATACCCCAAACAGACGCCGGATAGATTTAAGCAAGCCAACCACACCACCCGTTGATCAGTATTGCAAAAATGGGGGTGACCATAGATTTTTTATGTGCGGGATTCCACTTCAGTCGTTGAAGTCTTCCCAGCCGCCCATCTGTTTCCAACGGTTGACGATGCCGCAGAACAGCTCGGCGGTCTTTTCGGTGTCATAGCGCGCCGAGTGGGCTTCGCGACCGTCAAAGTCGATACCGGCGGCCTGGCAGGCTTTGGCCAATACGGTCTGGCCATAAGCCAGGCCGGCGAGCGTAGCGGTGTCGAAGCTGGAGAACGGGTGGAACGGGTTGCGCTTCATGTCCAGCCGCGCCACGGCGGCATTCAGGAAGCCCAGGTCGAAGCTGCTGTTGTGCCCCACCAGGATCGCGCGTTTGCAGCCATTGGCCTTCAACGCCTTGCGCACGCCACGGAAGATATCGGTCAGTGCTGCTTCTTCACTCACCGCCATGCGCAGTGGGTGATCGAGCTTGATCCCGGTGAACTCCAGGGCCGCGGCTTCGATATTGGCGCCTTCGAACGGCTCGACGCGGAAGAAGTGGGTGTGTTCCGCGAACACAAAACCCTGTTCGTCCATGCCGATGGTGGTCGCGGCGATTTCCAGCAGCGCGTCGGTGGCGCAGTTGAAGCCACCGGTTTCTACGTCGATGACGACCGGCAGATAGCCGCGAAACCGCTCGGCCATCGGGTGACGGGAACCGCCACCGCTGTGCTCGTGTTCGTCATCGTAATGGTCTTCACTCACTTGCTTTCCTCCAGCAGGCGCCAGCGCAGTGTTTCACCGGCGCGCAGCGGGATAACAGTCAGCTCGCCAAACGGCAGGCTGACGGGGGCAGTCCAGTCTTCACGGACCAGGGTGATGCGGTCGGTATTCGCCGGCAGCCCGTAGAAACGCGGGCCGTTGAGGCTGGCGAAGCCTTCGAGTTTGTCCAGGGCGTTGCGTTGGTCGAACGCTTCGGCGTACAGCTCGATCGCCGCATAGGCGGTGTAGCAACCGGCACAACCGCAGGCCGCTTCCTTGGCATGCTGGGCGTGGGGCGCGGAGTCGGTGCCGAGGAAGAACTTCGGGTTGCCGCTGGTCGCAGCGTCCAGCAGGGCCACCTGATGGGTGTTGCGCTTGAGAATCGGCAGGCAATAGAAGTGCGGCCGAATCCCGCCCACCAGCATGTGGTTGCGGTTGTAGAGCAGGTGATGGGCGGTGATGGTCGCGCCAACGTTGGCCGAGGCCTCGGTGACGAACTGCACCGCATCGGCCGTGGTGATGTGTTCGAACACCACCTTGAGGGTCGGAAACAGCTCGACCACCCGGCGCATATGCTCGTCGATGAAGATCTTCTCGCGATCGAACACGTCGACATCGCCGCGGGTGACTTCACCGTGGATCAACAGCGGCATGCCGACTTCGGCCATCGCTTCGATCGCCGGCAGGATCTTGTCGATGCTGGTCACGCCGGAGTCGGAGTTGGTGGTTGCGCCCGCCGGATACAGCTTGGCGGCGTGTACGAAACCGCTGGCCTTGGCCTCGCGGATTTCGTCGGGCTGGGTGCGGTCGGTCAGGTAGAGCACCATCAACGGTTCGAAGCGGCTGCCGGCCGGCCGTACAGCGAGGATGCGCTGGCGATAGGCGTCGGCCTGCGCGGCATTACGCACCGGAGGTACCAGGTTAGGCATGATGATGGCGCGGCCAAACGTGCGCGCAACATCGGCCACGGTGTGGGGCAACGCAGCACCATCGCGAAGATGAATATGCCAGTCGTCGGGACGCAGCAGGGTCAGGCGGTCGGACATTGGGGATTCCAGGCGGGTCAATCTGGTGGGAATGCTACCGGAAAAGACTCTTGCAGGCACTCGCTATCAAGTTTTGCCGGATGCATCCGATAGCCTTTGGTATGCCTTAACGATGTATGACGCTTTGAAGTGTTGTAGAAACCAGTGGAGCCTCCCGTGCGCCAGCATTATCTAGCCCTGCTCAGTGTGTTCGCCAGCCTGCCTGCGATGGCCCTCACGTTCCAGACACGTCTGGAGAATATTGAGTGGAAGGTGGAGGGCGACAAATTCGAGTGCCGCTTGACCCAGCCGATCACCGATTTCGGCTCGGGTGAGTTCGTGCGCCGGGCCGGCGAGCAGGCGACATTCCGTCTGAAAGCCTTTAACGGCTTGCTCGGCGCAGGATCGGCGACCCTGCTGGCGGCGGCTGCGCCATGGCAACCGGGCCGCGGCGATATCAACCTCGGCGCCGTGCGTGCCGGCAGTGGCGATGTCTTGTTCAACAGTTCCCAGGCCCAGGCCGGGCGCCTGTTCAATGGCCTGCTCGAGGGGCGCAGCCCGACCGTGCGGCATTACGGGCGCGAAGGCGGCTATTCGGAAATTCGTCTGTTGCCGGTGAAATTCAACAAAGCCTACAACGACTATCAACTGTGTACCGCCAAGCTGCTGCCGATGAATTACGATCAGGTCAAGCAGACCGAAGTTGGCTTCCCCGGTGGCGGTATCGAGCTGGACGCAGCGGCCAAGCGCAAGCTGGCGGTGATCGTCGAATTCATGAAGGCCGATCCGACGGTCAACCATATCGAATTGAACGGTCACTCCGACAACAGCGGCAATCGCCTGACCAATCGCGATGTCTCGCGCCGTCGCGCATTGGCGGTGATGGACTACTTCAAGGCCAACGGCGTGCCGGAATCGCAGATCACCATGCGTTTCCACGGCGAAAGCTACCCCTTGGCGCCCAATACCAATGCCGCCAACCGCGCGCGCAATCGGCGCGTCAATATCCAGCTCGAACGCGTGGCTGCCCCCGAGAAACCGGCGGTGCAAGCCAAGGGCCCGAGCAACCCCGCCGCTACGTCATAAGGTGCGACCATTGGTCGCCCGCTCGACATAATCTGTCGCTTTATCTTCATTTGCTGTCGCGCCCCTGTAATTTCGCGGTTTTGATCGGTAGAATCGTTGCCTTTCCGTAAAACCCCGTGGAGTGATGGCATGGCCGACGTAAACAAGGTCGTTCTCGCGTATTCCGGCGGCCTGGACACTTCGGTGATCCTCAAGTGGCTGCAGGATACTTATAACTGTGAAGTGGTGACCTTCACCGCTGACCTGGGTCAGGGCGAAGAGGTCGAACCTGCACGCGCCAAGGCGCAAGCCATGGGCGTCAAAGAGATCTACATTGACGACCTGCGCGAAGAGTTCGTCCGCGATTTCGTTTTCCCGATGTTTCGCGCCAACACCGTCTACGAAGGCGAGTACCTGCTGGGTACCTCCATCGCACGTCCGCTGATCGCCAAGCGCCTGATCGAAATCGCCAATGAAACCGGCGCTGACGCCATTTCCCATGGCGCCACCGGCAAAGGCAACGACCAGGTGCGTTTCGAACTGGGCGCCTATGCCCTCAAGCCGGGCGTGAAAGTGATTGCCCCTTGGCGTGAATGGGACTTGCTGTCCCGTGAAAAGCTGATGGATTACGCTGAAAAGCATGGCATCCCGATCGAGCGTCACGGCAAGAAGAAGTCCCCGTACTCGATGGACGCCAACCTGCTGCACATCTCCTATGAAGGCGGCGTGCTGGAAGACACCTGGACCGAGCACGAAGAAGACATGTGGCGTTGGACCGTCTCCCCGGAGAACGCTCCCGACAAGCCGCAGTACCTGGAACTGACCTACCGCAACGGCGACATCGTCGCGCTGGACGGCGTCGAGATGACCCCGGCCACCGTACTGGCGACCCTGAACCGTATCGGCGGCGAACACGGTATCGGCCGTCTCGACATCGTCGAGAACCGTTACGTGGGCATGAAGTCCCGTGGCTGCTACGAAACCCCAGGCGGCACCATCATGCTGCGCGCCCACCGCGCGATCGAGTCGATCACCCTGGACCGCGAAGTGGCTCACCTCAAAGACGAGCTGATGCCCAAGTACGCCAGCCTGATCTACACCGGCTACTGGTGGAGCCCTGAGCGTCTGATGCTGCAACAGATGATCGACGCTTCCCAGGCTCACGTGAACGGCGTTGTGCGCCTGAAGCTGTACAAGGGCAACGTGATCGTCACCGGTCGCAAGTCCGATGAGTCGCTGTTCGACGCCAACATCGCCACCTTCGAAGAAGATGGCGGCGCCTACAACCAGGCGGACGCAGCAGGCTTCATCAAGTTGAATGCACTGCGCATGCGTATTGCGGCCAACAAGGGTCGCAAGTTGTTCTGAGTGTTCCCGTCGAAATGAAAAGTGGCCCCTTGTTCAGGGGCCATTTTTTTTGCCTGTAAAAAAGGCGCGACGATCCTGATGTTTAAAGTTGTTTAGGTTTGTTTAAAGTCTATCGAGGTTCGTCGTTTCAGAAAGTTTGATGCCTGGCCCGCCGAGGAATGAATTATTTACACCTGAGTAGGAACTATGTCTTACAGAAAATTCACTCACAAAAGTGCGGCGTAGATGTAAGTCGCGGAAAGTTCTGTAGGAAATTTATGGTGTAAATAAATATGTTGAATGGAACTGAAATCATCAGGCTTTTTTTACCTGTCGGCCCATGCGGTCGCGACATGCAAGGGGCATTTCCTGAAACGGGTGTGCGCTGCGTTTACGGTTGCCCCCCTATTCACCGGATATTTCTCTCAAAATATGTGCGAGCCCGGAAAGGTCTGAAAGGCTCCATAAAACTCGAAACATCTGAGTTGGTGTTTTTTTGTAGGTTAATTCCTATCTCGTTGTGGGTTGGGTCTCTGCTTGCTGTTGCTTGGGGTGGAACGCTATGCCAACTAGGAAACGACTAGGCTATTGTGCTTGCTCTGAATAATTCGAACAGCGAAATTGGACTTTCTCATGAATAAAGTGCTGATCGTGGATGATCATCCCGTCATTCGTCTTGCTGTGCGCATGCTAATGGAGCGTCATGGTTTTTGGAGCGGAACTAACGGTTAGGAGCGGCTTCGACCAACAAAACCGGGTGGTTCAGGCTTCTAACTTTTTTTAAAAAAATGAGGTTGCTCGGCGTGGCCTATCAGCCGGATTCTATACGAGCGCAGCTGCTACTTTGGCCGAGTTCCAATATCCATCCAGCTGAGCCGATATCTAACGAATTGTCGAGACTTTGGGACTTCTCTGCTTAGCCTTGAGGGTTCGGTTTTCATCAAGTAACACTTCATTGATTGATGCTAAGCTTGAAAGCTTAGCTCTAAGCCCCTCTAATTCTTTACGTAGTTCTTGATTCTTGCCACGCTCAACGTTTAAGTCGTGATGTTTATCATCTCTTTGTGCTCGGCTCGATCGTCCTTGGGCGTCACGAATCATCTCAGCTACATTAGGGTAGTGATTATGTATAAGAGCCGTTGAGACTCCGGCTTCACGCGCTACAGAGGCTATGGATAAGGTGGTGGCACCAAGTTTCGAACGACCCCGCTGGATGCGATATATAGCCAGTTTGAGATCTTTTTCTCTAGCATCAGCGCTTTTTCGTGTGGATGTCATTCTAGTTTGTCGTCCAAATCATGGTTTAGTTGTTTAAATACTTGGAGGCATCGATCTAAGTCCCTAGATATCCGAGCGCGACCACCTTCACCGATATCTTGGCAATTCCGTAATTCGTTTAGCTCGTTGTAAAGTTTCTCGTAAATCGGTGCCTGTTCAAGGCTTATAACTGCATTGTTGCACCCTCCACAGCGTGTCCGCTCCAAAGTGTTGCCAACACATCCGTCATTGTCAGCGGTGCACCAGGCATGACCGTTACTTCTAATTGAAGTGCTTTCAGCAATGGACATAATCATAGCTTGAGGCGATTTGAAAATGGCAAGGTTTTCAGGATTCCTCTGCCATTGTTTTATCGATCTACCATAACCACCACCAAGAATGTCCTGATTGAACCAAGATTCAACTGTCTCAGCCTTTGTGTCTTCGAGTTCGGACCGAATCTCCTCAAAGAGATCAATATCCAAGTGGGCACCCCAGTTTTGATCCATCGCATAACCTAGAGTCATATCCATGCTCCAGTGGGCAAAGTGGTCTCGTAAGTAGCGTAAGTCGCCAAATTTGCTATGTGCCACATAGTTAGCAAATTTTCTTCGAAACTGGTGAGATGTTAAATTCCAATCAACACCTGTCTCTTTAGCGAATTTTGAAAGCTGGACGGACCAAGTCCGTAGAGACAGAGTCCTAGTTTGATTGCCCTTCGAGTTAGTTTTTCCGAGAAACAAGGCGTGCCGATGCTTCCCTGCCTCGGTAATTTCTGGATCTAGTGGATCGTTTCTTTTTCTATCGACAACTTCAGCATTTACTAATGCTTGGTATGGTGCAGCCCAGCGTTCCATAATTCTCAACGCACGGACAGCAACGTCAGGAATCATCCAGTCAATCACTCCGGCATTGGTTTTTTCTGATTTTGAGCGCATCCAGTGATAAATATTTCCGCCTTCGTCTACAGTGCGGTGATGCGCTCCTGAGAATAAATTTGCTAACTCATGATTGCGGCAGCCTGAAGTGGAAGCAAGCACTATGTAGCATGCAGTTCGAAGATCGATTAATCTCCTATTTAAATCAGACTGGGTACTATCCCAGCCAGCTGCTGACAATCGGCGGCCTTTTGCCTTCCACCTTGTCATGAGACTGAGATCGCTCTCGCGACCCTCAATGTGTCCTGCATCTCTAACGTCGAGAAGCTTGTTTCCCCCCTCTAGTATTTTATGAGCTCGTTCAAATATCCGGCAGAAGATGTCGTCCGGAATTAATGGTGTCGTTCCTCCCACACGATGACGGGAGCCATTACCGACAAATCCTGTCATTGCTGATGCCGATGTTTCTGGCCATGGATGCAGTGGCATCGGTTCTGACGAGAATTGGCTCAGTTCATATACTGCCTCTACCGCTATAAAAACCTGAATTAAGCTACCGGGGGAAAGTTTTTTCCCTCTCCAGGTCTTATGGTCGCGTGATTTTGCCACATAGTTATGAATTACTAGCGGGGAGATTTCAGTCAGACTGGTTATTCCCAGCGAGTTGAGGTGGTTGATAAAACGTCTCGACCTTTCAAATAGATTCTTTACAGAACCGCCCTTGGGACGAGGCAAACCGGCTCTACCTCTTCTCATGTAGCGAAAAATGATTTCCTTTAAGACTTTTCGAAAAGATTCGGGCATTGTGAGAAAGTCGATCTTGCGAAAGGCTGCGGGCTTATTGCTTGGTATTCCATTTATATACCATTGTTCATCTCCATACCTAGACGTTACTACGCCAACGCCATCTACTACAGTTGTAGATATGATAATTTTGTCGCGATCATTTATATTCAGATTGCGGATATCATCATGTAGAGAGCTAAAGTCATCAACGTGCTTTAGTCTGACAGACTTCACATTCACGTGACAATTTCCAAAGTGGTGATCAGGTCTACAGACCAAAAAGGATGAGGGGCGATGCGTGCCCTCTCACGGGCTTCATTCACAGCCGCCGCTTTGAAAACACCACGCTTTAGACCCTCCGCAACGATATAATCATCAATGAGTCTAGGGATGTGAGCGTACTCTCGACCCCAGCGACGCTTGTCCATACGGCTTCGCTCTTCGTAGATTCTGTAGTAGAAGCTGAAGAGCTTATAAAGGTCGTCGCTGGTAATTGCATAATGCATACATCGCAGGCAGTTAAGGAAGCTCATGCATGTGGCTCCTGCGTTCTTGGGGGCGTATTGACCATTGGTTATGTCGCGGCATTTCCCCATAGGAGTTTCTTTGTACGTAGCCCCTATGGTGTTTGAAAGGAGCTCTTGTACAAGTACTTCACCAAGGAACTTCCAATTTTTCTTAGTGTTTTCATCTGGCTTCAAATAATGTTCATCAGCAACCTTCGGAGAGTTTCCAAGTGCGGCCGCTGTTGCTGCGATGTCGCCATTGGACAATTCGAAAATGCGATTTCCGAATGTTTTTCTTAGTCTAGAGAGATTGACGCGTAAGGGATCTCCGTTGTCATCGATTAGATCGTACTCTTCGGCGATTAACTTGAAAGCACGATCAATGACCTGCGGCGTTAATCCTAAAACCTTTCCTTTGCTTTGATGGGCATTCGATGAGTAAATCCAGACGCGTCCGCGCACGTGGTCGGGAGCGTCTATCAGCAATGGACTTGTGAGAGATATAATCCGACGGATAAGGCGTTCGATATTGGTCGTCAAGGTGGGGGTCGATTCCAATATACCTTCTTGATTACTATCGGCACGCAAAACGACTTTACTTGTATTTTGTCCACGACGCTTCCATAGTACCAAGAAGACACTATTATCCTTTGGGTGATTCCGTAAGCAATCTCTGGACATCTCAAGCAAAGGCGTCGCATTTCTACCGGTATGTAATGCGACAACTAAAAATGCACATGCAAGCAAGTGACCGTTGAGTGCCGAATTGTCATCCCAAATTGGCATGACCGCCGTTTTGATGGCATTTGCAAATTTAGTTCGTTCATTTTTGGAAAGGGAGGTTTCACCTTTAACAAACCGGTTACTATTTGGGAAAGGGTTTCTTGGGAAGGTTGCGTCATCACCAGAATCACTGATACCTACTACGCCTCGTCGGCCGAGCGTAGCTAAAACGGTCTTGGCGGCGTTATAGGTGGTCTTTTGAGTGTTGATGCTTGTTCCAAAGTCTGCTAGGTGGGCTAAGAATCCATCAATCATGCCGCGATTAAAATCGGCAAGTGTTAAAGCTCGCTCAAGTGCTACAGCCCTAAGCGTTAGATAATTCAAGAATGGTCTCAGGCCAGAACGGCAATATTGAGTTACCGTTATAGTCTCTACTTCAATATCTTGCCCGGCTAAAAAGCGAGATATTTGTATCTGGCATGCATATGTGATTTCATCAATGCCTACCTGATACCATGGTGAAAAATCGAATTTTCTGTATTTAGTAGTGTTGCTGCTGAAAATTACTACTTGTACTAATGGAGGAAGTTCTTCCGCGAACACCAGAGAAGTGTTGTCCTTTCTATGTGTAAGTTTTACCTGTGGAATGCTGATATCAGTTTTAACGAATATCTTCTTTTTAGCCATTAGATTGACTCAATGCTATCATTTAATTCTTCGTCATAAGCCAAGATAGCATTGTCGGCGATTTCATTTATCAGATGGAGGTAGATCATCGTTGTTTGGATTGAGCTATGCCCAAGCTGTCTCTGTAAGAAAACTAGAGGCTCGATGTTGCTTTTCCTACGCTGCAACACAACAAGAGTATGTGTGGCATAGGTATGGCGCAACATGTGTGGATGTACCTTTATTCCGACTTTACTGCCACAAGTACGAACAATACGTTCAATGCCTTTTCCATCGCTAGCAAATGGCAGGCCATCCTGATTGACGAATAAAGTTTTCGATGGCTTCGCAGCTAGTGAACTTCGCTCCCCTCTGAAAACCTGAGCGTATTTTACGACTTCGCTCAAAAAGTCCCTGCTGATGTAAATATCTCGCACCTTGCTTCCTTTGGTGCGGATACCATGTCCGTCATTCGGGTCAAGGACAATTTTTATATTTCTCTCACTCCTACCAGCCTTATCAGGGTCGAGTACATAAGCAAGCGGAAAAGTTGCCAGTTCTTCGCGGCGAAGTCCTGTTTTCAGTGCAAATCTAATGAGCATGCGGTGGTGTGAATTTTTCACGCCTTCGACCAACACCCGAACCTGGTTGAGGCTAAGAAATTTGGGAAGGCTTTTGTGACTACGTGGCATTACGTCATTGACTTGGACTTTTCCACCACTAGAGTCGACATGTGCTAAGAAACCAGTTTCTCGCTTGACCTTGCGCTCTTCAGTGGTAAATGGAAGACGATTTATCCAGCCTTTGGATAGGGAATAGAGGTAAAACTGGCATATGTAATGTAAACGCTGCCTTATCGTTGAGACAGCCAATCCGCACTCTTTCTTTGAATAGTCTCGATATGCAGCTACCAAGGCTTTAGCTTCGCCTCGATCAACATCCCGCCAGTCCAACTCATGCGCCTGGAGAAAGCTAAGATAGTCATACATCGCTCGGCCTGTACTTGGCCAAGACCTCTCAGATCCTATTGCCCCTCTCAGCAAGTAGTGTCGCATGAACTCGTTTGCTGGTATGAAGCTCTCCATATCGTCGGTCAGCAAGATGGGAAAGCCAGTATAGGGGCGCCCTGCAATTACAAACTCTTCGCTTGCCCATATCAACTCCATTTCCCGTCCACTCCCCATCAATCATTGGCTTCTCCTTTTCGAAGAGCTCTCAACTTAGATCTTGCACGGGTTAGGTTTCTTCAATCTCGGCAAGATATTGAATCACCTTGCCATTTCACCTAACGGTTAGCAAGCCCCAGAACATGGTTATGAGGTCGTTGCCGAGACCGATAACGGTGTCGATGCGTTGCAACTTGCACGGGAACATATGCCGGACATTGTCATACTGGATATTGGAATTCCCAAACTCGATGGCCTGGAAGTTATCTGCCGGCTGTCGTCCACCAAACAGGCCACACCGTTCAAGGTGCTGGTCCTGACTTCCCAGGCGCCGGGCCATTTCTCCATGCGCTGCATGCAGGCGGGGGCGGCCGGGTACGTGTGCAAGCAGCAGGACCTGACGGAATTGCTGAGTGCCATCAAGGCGGTGCTGTCCGGTTACAGCTACTTTCCCAACCAGGCGCTGAATTCGGTGCGTTCTACCATGGGCAACGCCAGCGAGGCCGACATGGTCGAGCGCCTTTCGGGACGCGAGATGATGGTGTTGCAGCAACTGGCGCGCGGCAAAACCAACAAGGAGATCGCTGACGGTATGTTCCTCAGCAACAAAACCGTCAGCACCTATAAGACACGCTTGCTGCTCAAGCTCAATGCCCGCTCACTGGTCGATCTGATCGAGTTGGCTCAACGCAATGGCCTGGTCTAGAGGAGGGCGCCACCCCATGGCTGGATAGCCAGGCGAATCGGCAGAAAAAAGCCTCCGTGAGGGAGGCTTCCGGCCGTTCTCGGCTGATCAGAGGTCGAAATCGTAATCGGCCAGCTGTTTTTGCAAGCGTCGCTCTTCCAGAAGGTTGTCGATGGTGCGGCGTTTGCTTAGATTGGTCTTGGCCACCTCTACAGGTGCTTCCTGCCCATCGTCATCCGACTCGACAAGGTCATCGTCCACTTCCAGTTGTTCTTTGCCAGTGCTCATAACGTTAACTCCGGGCTAAGACTGCCGTTGGCGCTCCTTATAACGATATTCCATGAGCGGGTAAAAAAGATTTTTTCAATCGATAGATCGAAAAAACCTATGATCCCTCAATCGTCCGACGTCTTGTCCTTGTATTCGCACAGGTCTTCGATGCGACAGCTGCCGCAGCGCGGCTTGCGGGCCTGGCAAACGTAGCGCCCGTGAAGGATCAGCCAGTGATGCGAATCGAGCAGATACGGCTTGGGGACAAACTTCATCAGTTGTTTTTCCACTTCCACCACATTCTTGCCGCGGGCAATGCCGGTGCGGTTGCTCACCCGGAAAATGTGAGTGTCCACGGCCATGGTCAGTTGCCGGAACGCCGTATTGAGCACAACGTTTGCCGTTTTGCGGCCCACGCCTGGCAAAGCCTCTAGCGCTTCGCGGGTTTGCGGCACTTCGCCGCCATGCCGCTCCACCAGTAGGCGGCAGGTCTCGATGACATTTTTCGCCTTGCTGTTGTACAAGCCGATGGTCTTGATGTATTCGGATAAACCTTCCACGCCCAAGGCATGGATCGCTGCCGGCGTGTTCGCCACGGGATACAGTTTGGCCGTGGCCTTGTTGACGCCGACGTCTGTGGATTGGGCCGAGAGAATCACCGCAATCAGCAACTCAAACGGCGTGGAGTAGGCCAGTTCGGTTTTGGGTTCCGGATTGTCTTCGTGGAGCCTGCGGAAAATTTCCAGGCGTTTTGCGGCGTTCATGGGGCAGGCGATTCCTTGCTGGCGGTCAGCGTGATTGTGAAAAATGGGCCCAGGCTTGCAACCCAGCGAGCAATAACCCGAGCAGGATAAACCCGGCCGGCATCAATGTGGTGGCGGCACTGGCGCGTAACAACCCCATGACGAGCATGAGCGCGGCGAACAGGCCGACCAACCGTAGCTGCGCCTTGCGCTGGCCCGCCTCAAAGAAACCATGGTGTTCCAGGACAACGCATTGCACGCTGATCAGCGCGAGGTAGATGCCCAACTGCTGATACAGCGGCAGCGCAAATGCCTGCAACAGTAGCTGCACACAACTGACCAGTGTCGCGGCGACCATCAAGCTGGCACCCAGCCGCAGGGACGCGCTCAGGCGCGAGCGTACCGCGCGCATGACCAGGCCGTAGAGCGTCACGGTCAGCGCCGACAACGCCAGGAAACTCAGGGCTTTGGGCAGGGTGTCAGTCACCCCGAGCAACGGTGCCAGCAGCGTTGCATTGGCCAGGCCAACGGCTCTAGTCATGGGCGTCGGGCTCCAGCAGGGATGAGCGGTGCTCGTCGAAATAGCGCAAAGCGTCATGGGTGGCGCTGATCACCGCTCGAGAGGTGAGGGTGGCACCGGCTATTTGATCGACGGTCGAGTCTTGCATGTCCGTGCGCGAACGCCCCTTGAATGAGGCCAGCCAAGGGTTGCCGGGCTGGCTGATAAGCCCGCCCAGGGTTGGGGTTTCCGATTGCGCCAGGGTCTTGATGCCCAGCAGCTTGCCGTCGCGGTCAATGGCGATCAGCAGTTCGATCGGGCCGGCATAGCCGCTGGTGCTCAACCGCAGCAGCACCGCGCTGGGTTGGCCCGACAGGCTGACCCGATAGCCACCCAGCAGTTGGCTCTCCTCCAGCGGCTGCGCAGCGATCGGCAGCGGTTGCTCCAGCGGCTGATTGTCATAACGGTCGGCGGGTAGCAGGTCGAGCAATGCCTGGCGCTTCAGGGCCAGGGCCTGGCGCGCGGCGTGATCGGCAGTCAGGTGCTGAAGGGTCAGGATCAGCGTGCCGCCGCCGATAGCGATCAGCAACGCCAGCAGTACGCCTCTGTGCGACTTCATAGGCTGACCGCCGGCTGTTTCGCGGCCACCAGGCGTTCCAGCGCCGGCACGGCCAGGTTCATCAGCAGCACCGCAAAGGCTACACCGTCCGGGTAACCGCCCCACGTGCGAATCAGATACGTCAGCAGGCCCACGCCCACCCCGAACAGCAGCCGGGCCCTGGGGCTTTTGGGGCCGGAGACCGGCTCGGTGACGATAAAAAATGCGCCGAGAAGCGTGGCGCCCGTCAGCAGATGAAACAGCGGCGAGCCGTGGGAGTCAGAGCCCGAGCCATTCCAGCACAGCAGGCTGATCACAAACAGGCTACCCAACATGCCCAAGGGCGCGTGCCAACTGAATACCCGCTGGCGCAACAGCCACAGCCCGCCGGCCAGAAACGCCAGGTTCACCCACTCGCTGCCCTTGCCGCCGACATGCCCAAATGCCGGGTTGCGCGCGAACAGTTCATCGATGGTCAGGCTTTTGTTCAGTCGCAGGGCGTCCAGTGCCGTGGCCTGGGCCCAGGCATCGGGCGCGTCGCGGTGCAGGCCGAATACCTGTTGTGCGCCGGCCAGCAGGTCCATGCCGTGGGTGGTCGGCCAGTGCGTCATGAGTTGCGGAAAGGCCACCAGCATCGACGCATACCCGACCATCGCCGGGTTGAAGGGGTTGCGCTGGCCGCCGTACAGGTGCTTGCCCAGCAGCAGTCCACTGGCCACGGCCGCCACGCACAGCCACCAGGGGCAATAGGGCGGCAGTGCCAGGGCGAGCAGGGTCGCGCTGACCAGGCTGCTCAGATCGCCGCCACGCGCCCCCCGCAGGCGTTGCACGCCCGCATCGACCAGCAGTGCGCAGCCCGTCGCCAGCAACAGATTGATCAACACGCCCCAACCGAACAGCCAGAACATTGCCAGCCCACCCGGCAGTGTCGCCAGCAACACCCGTTGCAGGGCCTGTTGAGGCTCAAGCGTGGCCATGGGCATCCACCTGGCGCTGTGCTGCGTCGAGATTGGCGTGTGCCTCGGCCAGTTGCTGTGGGTCGGCGTTCCTATCCTGGGCTTTCTTCAATTCGGCGCGCCGCATTGCCAGTTGGATCTTGGCGCGCTTTAGATCGGCGGTGTTGGCGGGGGCCGGCGTTGCAGGCGCGGGGTTCACCTCCAGAGCGGCCAATGCCTGCTCCGCGGCTTCGAACTGTTGTTGCAGCACGATCAGTTGCGACTGCTGTTCAAAGGTGGGCGGATGCCCGAATGCCTTCAAGGATTTATGCAACTGTGCACGGCTCATCGCCACGTTGATCTTGGCTTTCTTGATCGCGGCGTCCTGGGCTGCCTGCGCCGCATCGATCGGCACGGCGGCCAACGGCGCGGCTCGCTTGGCGCGGGCCAGGCGTTCGGCCTGTTTGTGTTCTTCTTCCCGTTGCAGGCGCGCGTTGCGTTGCTCAAAGCGTCGCCGTGCGCGGTCTCGCTTCAAGCCGCGCGCGCGGCGCTGGTGGTCGTTGGTCGCCAGGCCGCCGACAATCGGCAGCACCGCCACTAGCGGGCGCATCTCGATGCAATCGACCGGGCAGGGCGCGACGCACAGGTCGCAACCGGTGCATTCGTCGATGATCACGGTGTGCATCCATTTGGCCGCGCCGACAATTGCATCCACCGGGCAGGCCTGGATGCATTTGGTACAGCCGATGCATTCGGCCTCACGGATGTAGGCAATCTGTGGTGGCGCTTCGCCGCGGCTGGTATCCAGTGCCAGTACCGGCACGTTCAGCAACTGCGCGAGCGCGCCGATCGTTTCCTGCCCGCCCGGCGGGCACTTATTGATGGCTTCGCCTTGGGCGATCCCTTCGGCGTAGGGCTTGCAGCCCGGGTGCCCGCACTTGCCGCATTGGGTTTGCGGGAGCAGCGCGTCGATACGTTGAATCAGGCTCATGCTTTGATCATTGCGTTGAAACCCAGAAAAGCCACCGCCATCAGCCCGGCGCTGATCAGTTCGACCGGCAGGCCGCGGAAGGGCAGCGGGATGTCGTTGTCGGCGATGCGCTGGCGCAAGTCGCTGAACAGGCTCAGCACCAGCCAGAAGCCGAGCCCGGCGCCCACGCTCAGTGCCGCCATGTGCGCCAGCCCCTCATCATCTTCAATGCCCAGCAACACCACGCCCAGTACCCCGGCGTTGCCCAGCAGCAGCGGCCATAACCCTTCCGTCGGCAGCGTCGGGCGCAGGCGCATGAGCGCGCCGAGCACGGGGCGGATCAGCAGCGCGGTCAGCGGTAAAAACACCCACAGCCGCAGGGCAGTCAACCCCAACGGTTGCAGCACGTAGTGATCCAGCAAATAGGCCAGCACGCCGCTCACTGCCATCAACACGGTGGTGGCAATCCCCAATGCATGCACCCGCGAGCGTGAATGCGCGGCCAGTATCGGGTCGACGGCCAACGGCATCTGCAACACGAGGTTGTTGATCAGGGCGGCGCTGACAAGGGTGAGGAGCATATCGGTCATGGGCATGCCGGTTAAGCGAACAGGGCCTGATTATCCGGCAAGCGAGAAGGGGGTACTAGCTGAAAAGCCCTGTCGCCGCGACGACAGGGCTGTTTTGCAGGGCTTACTTGATGCGTTGACCCGGCTTGGCGCCGCTGTCAGGGCTCAGCAGGTAGATTTCTTCGCCGCCGGGGCCGGCCGCCATCACCATGCCTTCGGAAATACCGAACTTCATTTTCCGCGGCTTGAGGTTGGCGATCATCATGGTCAGGCGACCATTGAGCTTGGACGGGTCCGGATAAGCGCTCTTGATCCCGGAGAACACGTTGCGTTGCTCGTCGCCGATGTCGAGGGTCAGGCGCAGCAGCTTGTCGGCACCTTCCACGGCTTCGGCCTTGAGAATCAGCGCAACCCGCAGGTCGACGGCGGCAAAGGCGTCGAACTCGATCTCCGGGGACAGCGGGTCCTTGACCAGTTCACCGTTGCCAGCCGGGTTCGATTCGCCGGTGTCGGTCGGGCTGGCGACCAGGTCTTCTTTCGACGCGTCGCTCATGGCCTGGACTTTTACCGGGTCGATACGGGTCATCAATGGCTTGAACTCGTTCAATTGATGGTTGCTGAGCAAGCTGGCGTGGTCGTTCCAGGTCAGCGGCGCGACGTTGAGGAACGCCTCGGCATCCGCGGCCAGCAACGGCAGCACCGGCTTGAGGAAGATCACCAACTGGCGGAACAGGTTGACGCCGGTGGCGCAGATGGCCTGGACTTCCGCCTGCTTGCCTTCCTGCTTGTTCAGCGACCACGGTGCCTTGTCGGCGATCCACGCGTTGGCGCGGTCGGCCAGGCCCATGATTTCGCGCATGGCGCGGGCAAAGTCGCGGGCTTCATAGGCATCGGCGATGCTTGGCGCGGCGGCCAGGAACGCGTCGGTCAGTTCCGGTGCGGCATTCTCGGCCACCAGCACACCGGCATTGCCCTTGTGGATGAAACCGGCGCAACGGCTGGCGATGTTGACGACTTTGCCGACGAGGTCCGAGTTGACCTTCTGTACGAAGTCTTCCAGGTTCAGGTCAAGGTCGTCGACACCACGGCCCAGCTTGGACGCATAGTAGTAGCGCAGGTATTCCGGCGACAGGTGATCCAGGTAGGTGCGCGCCTTGATGAAGGTGCCACGGGACTTGGACATCTTCTGGCCGTTGACGGTCAGGTAGCCGTGTACGTTGATGCCGGTCGGCTTGCGGTAGCCCGCACCTTCGAGCATCGCCGGCCAGAACAGGGCGTGGAAGTTGACGATGTCCTTGCCGATGAAATGGTACAGCTCGGCGGTGGAGTCCTTGCCCCAGAACGCATCGAAGTCCAGCTCCGGCGTGCGCTTGCACAGGTTCTTGAAGCTGGCCATGTAGCCGATCGGGGCGTCCAGCCACACGTAGAAATACTTGCCCGGCTCGCCTGGGATCTCAAAGCCGAAGTACGGCGCATCGCGGGAAATGTCCCACTGTTGCAGCCCGGCATCCAGCCATTCGGCGATCTTGTTGGCGACGGCGTCCTGCAGGGTGCCGCTGCGCGTCCAGGTTTGCAGCATCTGCTGGAAATCCGGGAGCTTGAAGAAGAAGTGCTGGGAATCCTTGAGCACCGGTGTGGCGCCGGAGATCGCTGACTTGGGGTTCTTCAGGTCGGTGGGGGCGTAGGTGGCACCGCATTTTTCGCAGTTGTCGCCGTACTGGTCCTCGGTGCCGCATTTCGGGCAGGTGCCCTTGATGAAGCGGTCGGCCAGGAACATTTTCTTTTCCGGGTCGAAATACTGCGTGATCGAGCGCGTGGCAATGTGCCCGGCGTCCTTCAACCGCAGGTAGATCTGGCTCGACAGCTCGCGGTTTTCGTCGGCGTGGGTCGAATGGAAGTTGTCGAAGTCGACCAGGAACTCGGCAAAGTCGGCGCTGTGTTCAGCCTGCACATTGGCGATCAGTTGTTCCGGGGTGATGCTTTCCTTTTCGGCGCGCAACATGATGGCCGAACCGTGGGCGTCGTCCGCGCAGACATAGATGCATTGATTGCCGCGATGCTTCTGGAAGCGCACCCACATGTCGGTCTGGATGTACTCAAGCATATGGCCAAGATGGATGGAACCATTGGCATAGGGCAGGGCGCTGGTGACGAGGATCTTGCGTGGCTCGGACATGGGGCTCGGCTACTCGATGAAACGGAGGTCGGCCACTATAAAGCGCCGGCAAATATATTTCACCCCGTGGCGCTGTTTCAGCATCTTCCCAACCTGCGAAAGCATGCCGTTAAGCCGCTGGAACGGTTAGGATAGCCGCCTGTTTCAGTCAGTCTTTTTCGGGAGTAGCCCATGAGCGCCGTTAATCGCGCAGCGGTGGAAGCCGTTCTTCGCCAGTACACCGACCCCTATTTGAACCAGGATCCGGTCAGTGCCGGTTGTGTCCGCGCCATCGAGATCCAGGGCGACCAGGTGTCGGTCCGGATGGAACTGGGCTATGCCGCCGGTCTGTTCAAGAGCGGCTGGGCGCAGATGCTGCAAATGGCCATCGAAGGCCTCGACGGCGTGCGTTCCGCCAAGGTCGACATTCAGTGTGTGATCGCGCCGCACAAGGCCCAGGCGCAGATCCCCGGCCTGGCCAATGTGAAGAATGTGGTGGCCGTGGCCTCCGGCAAGGGCGGCGTGGGCAAATCCACCACGGCGGCCAACCTGGCGCTGGCGCTGGCGCGCGAAGGCGCCCGCGTGGGGATTCTCGACGCGGATATCTACGGCCCGAGCCAGGGCGTGATGTTCGGCATTGCCGAGGGCACCCGCCCGAAAATCAAGGACCAGAAGTGGTTCGTGCCCATCGAGTCGCTGGGTGTGGAAGTGATGTCCATGGCGTTCCTGACCGACGACAACACGCCGATGGTGTGGCGCGGGCCGATGGTTTCCGGCGCTTTGCTGCAACTGGTGACCCAGACCGCCTGGGGCGATTTGGACTACCTGGTGATCGACATGCCGCCAGGCACCGGTGACATCCAGCTGACCCTGGCGCAAAAAGTCCCGGTGGCCGGTGCGGTGATCGTGACCACGCCGCAGGACCTGGCGTTGCTGGACGCGAAGAAAGGCGTGGAAATGTTCCGCAAGGTCAACATCCCGGTGCTGGGCGTCGTGGAAAACATGGCGGTTCACATCTGCTCCAACTGTGGCCATGCCGAGCACCTGTTCGGTGAGGGGGGCGGCGAGAAGTTGGCGACCCAGTACGGCGTCGAACTGCTGGCCTCGCTGCCGCTGGCGATGGTGATTCGCGAACAGGCCGATGGTGGCAAACCGACAGTGGCGGCCGAGCCTGATGGCCAGATCGCCATGGTTTATCAGGAACTGGCGCGTCACGTGGGCGCGCGGATTGTCCTGCAAGAAGCGGCTTCACCGGCCATGCCGACGATTACAGTCAGCGACGACTGAGTCATTCGTAGGAAACAAGCCCCGCTATTGTCGGGGCTTTTTCTTGTCCGCCGAACGGCCAGGTATCGCTTGTCAGGCTCTTACGCAGTTGCTCGTGTAAGCATTTGCTTACTCTCGCGTAAGTGTTTGGTTTTTTTTGCGTTCCTGGACGTCGCGAATTGTCTGGCCATATTTCTAATCAATTGAAATATAACAATTATTTATTGGCTCGCGAGAGCGAAAGCTCGGCAGGCGGCGGGTTGGGTTGCGTTGTACTTCCCTGGGAACTGGTTACTATCAGTCCTGTGTCCACGGATTGACACAGCCATCAAGGAACGATGGTTTGAAGGAACGTCGCAGGATGCGATTCATCAGGATGATGAAAAAGGAATACAGGGACTAGGGAAAAAATGTGGGCGGGTCATACCGCCCCTTTTTTCGCCTGCAGAAAAGTGAAATGCCTGCCCCTGAACGCAAAAAAGGCCCGCAAGGGGCCTTTTTTGTTGGGCTGCGGCGCTGTCAGCGCTCGAGATCCTTGATCTTGCCTTTTACGCCATCCCACTCTTCCGCATCCGGCAGCGACTCTTTCTTCTCCGTGATGTTCGGCCAGATTTCCGCCAGTTCGACGTTCAACTGGATAAATTCCTGCATATCTTCCGGGACCTCGTCCTCGGAGAAAATAGCGACGGCCGGGCATTCAGGTTCACACAGGGCGCAGTCAATGCACTCATCCGGGTGGATCACCAGGAAATTCGGGCCTTCGTAGAAGCAGTCCACCGGACAGACTTCTACGCAGTCGGTGTATTTGCACTTGATGCAGTTGTCGGTGACGACGAAGGTCATTTCTAATTTTCTCCTCAGGCGGCGGCAGCGAAACCCCTTATGGTGGGGCCCGCGAGGTTTGAGAGCGATAATCTGCGAGCCAGGCTAAAAGCCCGCAGCATCCCAAACCGCGCGAGATAATATCAGCTTGCAAGCGTCTGCGTTAGATCTGTGTCTTCAGTGTATAGAGCATTTCCAGCGCTTTTCGCGGTGTCAAGTCGTCCAGGTCAAGTTTTGCCAATTCATCCAGCACCGGATGGGGCAGGCTGGCAAACATATCGCTCTGGTGTGGCGCGTTGGATTTGCTGTTGCTCTTCTTCGGGCTGGCGACCACGGTGTCGTGGGGCAGGGCGGTGGCTTCCAGGCGGCTGAGGTGCTCGCGGGCGCGGCTGATCACGTCGTTCGGCACACCGGCCAACTGCGCCACGGCCAGGCCGTAACTCTGGCTGGCCGGCCCTGGCAGCACATGGTGCAGGAACACGATACGTTCGTTGTGCTCGGTGGCATTGAGATGCACGTTGGCCACCAGCGGCTCGCTTTCCGGCAGCACGGTCAGTTCGAAGTAGTGGGTGGCGAACAGCGTATAGGCGCGCAGGTGCGCCAGGCGCTCGGCCGCCGCCCAGGCCAGGGACAGGCCGTCGAACGTGCTGGTGCCGCGACCGACTTCGTCCATCAGCACCAGGCTGCGCTCGGTGGCGTTGTGCAGGATGTTCGCGGTTTCGCTCATCTCCACCATAAAGGTCGAGCGGCCGCCGGCGAGGTCATCGCTGGAACCGATCCGCGTGAAGATGCGGTCCACCAGGGACAGCTCGCAACTGGCCGCTGGCACAAAGCTGCCGATATGCGCGAGCAACACGATCAATGCGGTCTGACGCATGTAGGTGGATTTACCGCCCATATTCGGACCGGTGATCACCAGCATGCGGGTTTCGTCATCCAGCGACAGATCGTTAGCGACAAACGGCGTGGTCAATACCTGCTCCACCACCGGGTGGCGCCCCTGCACGATACGCATGCAGGGTTCGCTGACAAACCGCGGGCAGTTCAAGTCAAGGTTCAGCGCGCGCTCGGCCAGGTTGCTCAGCACATCCAGCTCGGCCAGGGCGGCGGCGGTGTCTTGCAGTGGCGCGAGGCGGCTGATCAAGTCTTCGAGCAGTGCTTCATACAGCATCTTTTCCCGCGCCAAGGCACGGCTCTTGGCCGACAGCGCTTTATCTTCGAACGCTTTCAGCTCGGGGGTGATGAAGCGTTCGGCACCTTTAAGGGTTTGACGACGTTGATAGTCGATGGGCGCCTGCTCGGCCTGCTTGCTCGGCAACTCGATGAAGTAGCCATGCACACGGTTGTAGCCGACCTTCAGGTTGGCCAGCCCGGTGCGGGCTTTTTCGCGGGCTTCCAGGTCGATCAGGAACTGCCCGGCGTTTTCGCTCAGGGACTGCAGTTCATCCAGTTCGCTGTCGTAACCGGTCTTGAGTACGCCGCCGTCGCGGATGATCGCCGGCGGGTTGTCGATAATGGCTTTTTCCAGCAGGGCCGCGAGGTCCGGATAGGTGCCGGTGGTGACGGCCAGCTGTTGCAGGTGCGGCGTGTCCAGTTCGGTCATCGCCGCTTGCAACTGCGGCAGGGCGCCGAGGGCATCGCGCAGGCGCGCCAGGTCGCGCGGGCGTGCGTTGCGCAGGCCGATCCGCGCGAGGATGCGCTCGATATCGCCGATTTCTTTCAACTGTGGCTGCAGCTTTTCGAAGCGATAGCCGTCGAGCAGGCAGGTAATCGACGTCTGCCGCGCTTGCAGCACCGTCAGGTCGCGCAACGGACGGTTCAGCCAGCGCGTCAGCAAGCGGCTGCCCATGGCGGTCTGGCAACGGTCGACCACCGATTGCAGGGTGTTGTCGCGCCCGCCCGCCAGGTTGGTGTCCAGCTCCAGGTTGCGACGGCTGGCGCCGTCGAGCACCACGGTATCGTCCAGGCGCTCATGGCGCAGGCTGCGCAAGTGCGGCAGGGCGGTGCGCTGGGTTTCCTTGGCGTAGCTGAGCAGGCAACCGGCGGCGCCGATGGCCAGGGTCAGGGTTTCGCAACCGAAGCCCTTGAGGTCCTGCACGGCGAACTGCTGGCACAGACTTTTCAGCGCCGAATCACGCTCGAAATCCCACGGCGCGCGACGCTTGGTCCCACGACGACGTTCCGCCGGCAGGTCCTTTGGCCAATCATCCGGGATCATCAGCTCCACCGGATTGATACGCTCCAGCTCCGCCAGCAGGTTCTCCCAGCCTTTGGTCTCCATCACGCTGAAGTTGCCGCTGGTGATATCCAGCACCGCCAGGCCGAACAAGCGCTCGTCGCCGAGCACCGCAGCGATCAGGTTATCGCGACGCTCATCGAGCAGCGCCTCATCACTCACCGTCCCCGGCGTAATAATACGCACTACCTGACGCTCAACCGGCCCTTTGCTGGTAGCCGGGTCGCCGATCTGCTCGCAGATCACCACCGACTCGCCCAGCTTCACCAGCTTGACGAGGTAGCCTTCCAACGAATGGTAAGGAATCCCACACATCGGAATCGACTGCCCCGCCGACTGCCCACGGGCGGTCAGGGTGATGTCCAGCAACTTGGCGGCTTTCTTCGCGTCTTCGTAGAAGATCTCGTAGAAATCGCCCATGCGATAGAACATCAACTGATCAGGGTGCTGGTTTTTCAGGCGCCAGTACTGCTGCATCATTGGGGTGTGGGAGGACAGATCGGAAGTGGTTTTACTCATCAGATAATTAGCGAATTCGTTAAAAGGAGTGGCAAAGGGGGCACTTGGCCCGGCTGATTTTGCGATGGCGGCAAGGTTAACACGCGAGGTCGACCCTTCGCAGGCCTGCTCAAAAGACACGGTAAGTGCATAAAAAATGCATGGTCAATGCAAATTAGCATTTGCCAAGCTTCAAATCTGTCGTCACTATCCGCTTTATGCAAAAACGCAACGTTTCTATCGTCTTAAGAGAATTGCTGGACCGCGACCGGATCTCCCCCACGGAGCTTCACCGGCGTACCGGCGTGCCTCAATCCACGCTGTCCCGGATCCTCAGCGGCAAGATCGTTGACCCCTCGGACAAGCATATTTCGCGCATTGCCGAGTACTTCCGCGTCAGCACCGACCAACTGCGCGGGCGCGCGGCGGTGGGCGTTTCGCGGGATGAAGGGCGCGACCCGATGCATTCGGAACTCAAGGACATAAGCCTGTGGGATGACGACACCCCCGTGAATGACGACGAGGTGTCGATCCCCTTTCTGCGTGAGGTTGAATTGGCTGCTGGATCAGGAAGATTCGTCATCGAGGAAAGTGAGAAGGCCAGCCTGCGGTTCGGCAAGCGCAGCCTGCGGCATAACGGTGTGCAGTTCGACCAGGCCAAGTGTGTGACGGTGCGCGGCAACAGCATGTTGCCGGTGCTGCGTGATGGCGCGACGGTGGGGGTGAATGCGGGCAAGAGTGCGATTGGCGACATCGTCGATGGCGACTTGTACGCCATCAATCACAATGGTCAGTTGCGGGTCAAACAGCTCTATCGCCTGCCTTCCGGGATTCGCCTGCGCAGTTTCAACCGCGATGAGCACCCGGACGAAGACTACAGCTTCCAGGACATCCAGGATGAACAGATCAGCATCCTCGGTCATGTCTTCTGGTGGGGCATGTACGCCCGTTAACCTTTTTGCGTAAGACGAAGCCCGCCAATCAGCGGGCTTTTTTTCGTCTGTAGAAAGGCATCAAACCCTTTGCCAGTAAGGCTTACAATGCATCAGTGCATTTGTTTGGTAAAAATAAATGCATTTGTGCATTGACTGTATATGCATACATGCATATTCTTTGTCTCAAGCCGGCCAACAAGGCTCGGTGGAGGCGGCAAGGATGCTGCCAGGAACGACAAGGAAGGCACGCAACATCGGCACGGACGCCATCGAAGCGATGGCAGGGATGCCAGGTAACACCGGCAAGGATGCCGACGCTCTTTAGTTTCACCGTTTTACAAGAACAGGCAGCGATGAACCGGCCTTGACGGTTCAGAGGGTTGGCAACTGACCCGGGTGTGCAGCGTAAAGCACCAGAAGCAGTTATCCGGCAGACAGGGATCGTGGTCGGAAAAACATTGAGGAAAGATCCGTACCGCGCCAGTAGCGCCGAAAGATCGAGTACCCAGCCTCACCCATACTGTTCCTTTTGAAGGCGTCTTTTGTCGCCATGCGGCGTTGCCGCTCAACAACAGCCACTCCTCACAAGAGGATCGTATGGGTGAGGCTGGGCACAGGACCGCATTACTGAAAAGCCCGGGCAACCGGGCTTTTTGGAATGCCTACCTATAAATGGATTTACCCAAACGCCGGCATTTTGCCGGCATTGCTCAGCCAGGAGGCGTGACATGACAAACGAGCAGCAAGCGTTAGCGGAAATGCCTATCTGGCTGGTGATCGTACTGGCGCTGATCGGCGGAGTTTCTGGCGAAATGTGGCGCGCCGACAAGGAGGGCGCCCGTGGTTGGTCGCTGATCCGGCGCCTCGCGTTGCGGTCCGGGGCGTGCATGGTCTGCGGGGTCTCGGCGTTGATGCTGTTGTACGCCGCCGGCATGTCGATCTGGACCGCCGGCGCCCTCGGCTGCCTGACAGCGATGGCCGGTGCAGACGTCGCCATTGGCCTTTATGAACGTTGGGCGGCCAAGCGCATTGGCGTCGACGAGGCCCCGCCCTCCCGCCCGGATCAGCAGTAACCGCTGCAAGGACGCGACTGATGACATCTATCGAAAAACCTTCCCAACTGCCCATCGCAATTGGCGAAGCGCTCAAGGGCGCCTTCCCACAATTGCGTGTGGGCAACCACCAGGACTTCCAGGGCACCGGGGATAAAACCGGCGTGCTGATTACCGTGGAACGCAACGGCCCCGGCGTTCGATCCCTTGAAGGACGTAAGGCCCATGCATTGTCGGTGTCACTCATGGCCAGGGTTGCCAGTGGTTCGGCGCCTTACGACGCCTGCGACCTGGCCAGTCAATTGATGGATTTGGCCCTCGATAATCGCTGGGGCCTGCCGTCGGACCAGTGTGACCTGCCAAGCGCCATCGTCGCGGCGCCGACCCTACAGGGCAGTGCCGAAACCGACTACGACAGTTGGACAGTGTCCTTCACCCAAAACATCTACCTCGGCTCGCCGATACTCGAAGATCCCACCGGAAAACCGCTGTTTGCCTGCACGTGGGAAGTCTCGAATATCGACGATCCTGACCAATACCGACCTTTGCAGGAGTAGTCCATGTTCGATGCTTTGTTACGCATGCAACTGGGACCGATCGTCGAGCGCCTGGCGGAAATGGAGGCCCAGCTCGAAGACCTGTACCGACGCGCTGAAAGCTTTTGTCGGATCGGCATATGCCAGCAGGTCGACGCCGCCAGCAATACCTGCATCGTCAGCCACGGCGACTTGCTGACCCCGGCGATTGGTTTTTTCAACCCCAGCGCGGGGGCGCAGACCGAAACGCGCATCCCGTCAGTGGGCGAGCAATGTTTGTTGCTCAACTATGGCGGTGGGGAAGGCGCTGCGCAGTCGGTAGCGCTTTTCGGCCTCAACAGTAGCCTGTTTCCGGCGGTCTCCAGCGTTGCATCGTTGACCCGGCGCCGCCACCAGGACGGAACGCAAAGTGACTATGACGACGCCAGCCACACATTCAACTGGACCAACGGGCCCACCGTGTTCAGCGGTTCCCGCGAACAGATCGAGGCGAAGGTCGGGGCCGCCACGCTGCAGATGAGCGCCAAGCACATCACCTTGCAACTCGGCGCCGTCGGTGTGCTGCTGGATGCCGGCGGCGTGCATTTGAGCGGCCCGCTGGTGGATCACCAAGGCCGCGTGATCAGCACCGCATAAGGATTTGCCATGATCGGAATCGATAGGAATACCGGGGCAGCGGTCGATGACTGGCTGCAATTCGTACAGCGTGCCACCCGAGCGCTGACCACCCCCGTGGGCACTCGCCAGAAGCGCCCGTTGTACGGCTCGCTGATCCCCCAACTGCTCGGGCAGAACCTCGGCGACGACCTCTTGATCCTCGCCCAAAGCCACGCCGCCAAAGCGTTCTACAACGTCGAGAACGGCATCGCCGACTTTCAACCCCAGGTCATCGTCGCCAGTCGCCAGGGCGCCGGTCTGTTGCTGCGGTTTGCCGGCACGTGGAAAAACCGCCAACAATCCTTCGAGGTCATGACATGAGCATGCTGATCCCTGGCCAGAACCAACTGGCGGAGCCGGCTATCATTGCCGTCGACGCGTTCGAGCTGTTGCTGGCGCAATTCAAGGCGTTCGTCATCGACTACGTCGCCGCCCGCGCGCCACAAAGTGCCGCCAAACTCAAGGTCAGCCTCGATAACGAAAGCGAACTGCTGAGCCTGGCCCTGGAAGCGTTTTGCGTGCGTCTGCAAACCCACGAACGCCAGTACAACGCACGCATCAAGCAGATGCTGGCGTGGTGGGCCACCGGCAGTAACCTCGACGCGCGCCTGGCCGATATGGGCCTGGAGCGCCAGGTGCTGGACCCCGGCGACCCGGCGGCCTTCCCGCCGGTGCCGCCGACATTGGAAAGCGACGACGACGCACGCTTGCGCTATTACTTGGCGCCCCACGCGCCGGCGGCGGGTTCTCGCATGCAGTATCGCCGCGAGGTGTTCACCCTCGGCGAACGACCTGCGGTCAATGTAAAAAGCGCGACACCGGGTGTGGTCACGGTCACCTACACCTTCGACCCGGATGGTTATGCGGCTCAGGTCAAGGATGGCAGCGGCCGACGCACCGCCCCCGGTGAGGTGATGGTGACGGTGCTGTCCAGGGACGGCGATGGAACCGCTTCCGCCGATTTGCTTGACGGCGTGCGCAGACATTTCGCACGCCCCGATGTACGGCCGGAAACTGATCTCGTCACTGTCCAAAGTGCGCAGATCCAACGCTACAAGATTCGCGTGGTGGCCAAGATCAACGCCGGCCCGGACTCGGGCCTGACCCAAGTGGCCGCGCAACGCTTGCTGCAAACCTACGCCGAATCCTGTCACCGCCTGGAAGGGCGCGTCGACCCGAGCTGGATCGACTACGCCATCCACAGCGCCGGAGCGGCGCAGCTGCAAATCCTCGAACCGCTGGCACCGATTGTCTGCTCGGCGTTCCAGGCGCCGTATTGCACGGGTGTCGAGGTGGAGGTACGCACGCTATGAGTGAGCCCAAACCGAGTCTGTTGCCCGCCAATAGCTCACCGCTGGAAAAAGCGTTGGACCTGGGGTTTGGCAGGTTGCTCGAGCGGATCATGCCGCCGTTTCCGGCCTTGATGAACCCGCTGCAAACACCCTCCGAATTCCTTCCTTACCTGGCCGCCGACCGAGGCGTCAGCGAATGGGACGCGGATGCCAGCGAAACGGAAAAGCGCCTCACCGTGGGCTTGTCCTGGCAGATCCAGCGCCAGGCCGGCACGCCCAAGGCTTTGAGTTATGCGGTGGAGTCGCTGGGTTTCAGCCCCAACATCAGCGCCTGGTATCAACAGCGGCCGCAGGGCGTGCCTTACACCTTCGATGTGCAGGCGATCATCGGGCGCAGTTGGTCCAGCGGTGACCATAACCGATTGATCCGCCGTATCAACGCCGCGAAGAGCGAGCGCGACCAGGCGACGATTACCGTGGTTCACCAGACACAAGCACGCCTTGGCCTGACCGCGATTGTCCACGCCCCGTTTAACGACAGCGAGTTAAGCCTGCAAGGCGCGTTACCCGAACTTGCCTTGGGCGCTCGACTTAACAGTGCTGGCATTGCCCGGCACTACACCATTAACGACTACGACCTCAGGGCGCAGCCATGACAGATGACATTACGCGCCTGGTGCGCTTCACCTCCAAGGGTTTGGATGAAGTGCTGCAGGCAAAGAACCAGGGCTTGAAAGGCGAAATCACCCACATCGGCGCCGGCACCGGCCGCTACAACCCAGACGGCACGGAAGTGGCCTTGCGTGACGAGCGCCAGCGGGTGGCGATTGTGGATTACGAGGACTTGGGCGAGCGCCAACTCAGGATGGCCGCGCTGTTCGATGGCGATGGCGAGTATGAGATTGGTGAGTTCGGTTTTTACCTCGCCAGTGGGACGTTGTTGGCGGTGTATTCGGTAGCTGGGAAGTTGCTGACGTATAAAGCGGCGGCGGCTCGGGTGCTGCAGAAGTTCACGTTGGATGTTTCGCCGTTGCCGGCGGAGAGCGTGACGGTAGTTGTCGGTGTGGAAAATTTCAATGTGTTGTTAACCGAGGAGATAGCCCAACTCGCAACTGCTAGTGTTGACAATATGGCTCGGTATACGGGGCTTCTCTTTCGACTTGTCAAACTGGAGGGGAAATAGTGGCAGTGGGTGAGTTGAGCAAAAACGACACTCAGTGAGTATTTCGCTTGAGAAGTTTTCTGGGGTCAGCCGAGCTTGTGTAATGGTGGAATTTAGATGGCTAATAGGATGAATTTAAAATGAGTTTGGAAACTACGATTGCAGGTCTTGTGGCAGCCGCAAATAAGTTGACGGATACCGTAAACTCAAAAATTTCGGTTATTGATAACGCAGTTTCTGAGGCCCAAGCTTCATTTGGGCTGTTTAAGACGTCGTCGCGCTCTGAATATCCAGCAGTAAATGTTTTGCCAAATGCGTCATTTTTTGCTGATGCAAATGCGGATGGTATCCCTGATAGTTGGGCTTTCTCTTCGGCGAATTACATGAACTTGCCTTCTGGGGCTGCTGTCTTGGTTCAAGCAAAACTTGAAACGTTGACGGCGCATCAGACAGAAATAGAGAAGCTTGGGAGGACTTCAAACTCAACCGGTTTTGTATATTTGAATGCCTTGCGTTTGAGTGTCAAAGGAGATGCGGTGAATGCTGTTTGGGCAAGGGTTCAGGCTTCTTTGGTTCAGGCGTTTGCAGGTTTGTATTCTGGCGGTTGCTTTATGAATATTACTAACCCAGGAGCGATCGTCGAGGCCGGCGTCGGTGGTGGCAACTACTATTCGCCTGGAATAACGCCTTATAATCTTTCCAAGGGGGGCTGGCAGTGGGTTAGCTCACCTCGAGGAATTGTTAGCTACCAAAAGGCACATTGTATTAATTTTAAGGTTAATCCGGGTATGAGTACAGATGTTCTCATTGCTATGCCGGTTGCTGTCGATGGTTACTTGGATCGTCCCGTTATTTGAGGTGTTGTATGGCTAGAGTTTTTTTTGAAGGGCAGGTCATCGCGCAAGGCGACATTGAACAGTTAGTCGAAATGCATTCTGTCGGCATGTTTCCGGAGGCCGCTGATCTGAGTGAGTTAAACCGTGAGAAAAGCCTTAAAGGGCGACGTAATGCTTACGCCTTAGAGTCTGACCCTCTGTATATCGAGTATCAGTACGATAATAGCGAAGAAAAGGAAAGAATCTGGCGAGAGAAGGTTCTCGAAATTAAAAAGCGATATCCGCTTACAGAAGAATGACATTCAGTTGCCGCGAAAGCGGTTTTTTTTCGTCTCCCCAAAGCCCCTCCCGCAGGGGCTTTGGTGTTTTCCACCCGGAGAATTCAACACATGCCCACTCGCCAAACCTACACCGTCCTCATCCCATTCCCCATCGGCGCCGGCCATTGGTCCACCGCCGGCCAGGAACTGGAGCTGCTGGACGTCGAAGCATCCGCCCTGCGCACCGCGGGCCGCTTGGAACTGACCAGCGTCCTCAATACCACCCCCAAGAAGGCTGAATAATCATGGCTGAGGTTTTGAACTTCGAGCACAACGGCATCACTGTGAACGCAACTGAGTCCCCCGAGGCCATGGGTGGCCTGGGGGATAACGTGATCGGCCTGGTCGGCACCGCGCCGAATGCCCACGCGTCGATCCCGAAAAACGCCCCGTTCCGCATCAACAGCTTCACCACCCAGGCGCTGCTGGACCCTACCGGCAGTGAGGCGGGCACGCTGTTTCAGGCGGTGTACCAGATCCTCAAAGTGGTCAAGGTACCGGTCTACGTGGTGATCGTGGAGGAGGGCGCCACCCCGGCTGACACGATCAACCATGTGATCGGCGGTAACGAACCGGTCACCGGGCGCAAACTTGGCCTGGCGGCCCTGAGCAGTGTGCCGGAAGACCTGACCATCATCGGCGCCCCAGGCTTCACCGGCACCAAGGCCGTGGCGAGCGAGTTCGCCGCCTTCGGCAAGCGCATCAAGGCCCGTGTGGTGCTGGATGGCAAGGACGCCTCTGTTGCCGATCAGGTGACCTACAGCGGCGAACTGGGCGGTGCCGATCTCGGTTTCGACCGCTGCCTGCTGGTACACAACATGCCGTCGGTGTACTCCAAGGCCGCGAAGAAGAATGTGTTTCTTTCGCCGTCGTCCCTGGCCATCGCTGCACTGGCCAAGGTCAAGCAGTGGGAAAGCCCGGGTAATCAGGTGACCTTCGCCGAGGACGTTTCCCGCGTGGTCGAGTACAACATTCTCGACACGTCCACCGAAGGCGACCTGCTCAACCGCTACGGCGTGAGCTACTACGCCCGCACCATCCTCGGCGGTTTTTCGCTGCTGGGTAACCGCTCCATCACCGGCAAGTTCATCAGCTACGTCGGCCTGGAAGATGCCATCAGCCGCAAGCTGGTCAAGGCCGGCCAGAAGGCCATGGCCAAGAACCTCACCAAGTCCTTCATGGACCAGGAGGTCAAGCGCATCAACGATTGGCTGCAAACCCTGGTCGCCGACGAAACCATCCCCGGCGGCAGTGTGTACCTGCACCCGGAGTTGAACAGTGTCGAGAAGTACAAGAACGGCACCTGGTTCATCGTTATCGACTACGGCCGCTATGCGCCCAATGAACACATGATTTATCAACTCAACGCCCGCGATGAAATCATCGAGCAGTTCCTGGAGGACGTTCTCTAATGTTTACCAACCGAGTCAGACAGGCCATTGCGGCCACCCTCCAAGGCCTGCCGCTGTCCGCGACCGTGGAAGAGTTCACCCCGCCGAAGATCGAGTTCGACATGGAGTCCATGTCCGGCGGGCGCTTCATTGCCGAGGAAATGGCCAAGAGCGGCAAAGTGCTCAACGCCAAGCTGATCCTGCAAGGCGCCGGCCCGGAAATCATGCTGGCCCTGGGCGTGCGGATGGGGGACGACATTCTGCTGAACGTGCGTGAAGCCGGCCAGGATCAGGACGGCAAGACCTACTTCACCTACCACACCGTGGGCGGCAAGCTCAAATCCCTGGAGGAGGCAAAGCTGAAGATGGGCGAGAAGGCCACCACCACGCTGGAGCTGTCCTGCCGCACCTATAACCGCCTGGAAAACGGCATTTCGGTGATCGACATCGACGTGCGTACCCAGAAGTTCGTCCTCAACGGCGTCGATATTCTGGGCGACGCCCGCCGCGCGGTGTTGATGCCGTAACCCCTCGGGGGCGGGCTCGCTCGCCCCCATACTTGACCAAGGAATTGCCCCATGGCCTGGATGCCACCGCTGCACCTCCTGCTGGCCCCGATCACCGCCGACACCGGCGCGACGATCGAGCAGGTGCAACTCAAACCGCTGTACTACGCCGCGCAAAAAGACGCGCTGGCCCGGGCCGGTGATGACGAGGACGACCAATTCTTCGAACTGGCGAAACTCGCCACCGGCCTGTCGGAAAAAGAGCTCGACCAACTCAAGCGCCCGGACTACGTGAGCATCGCCCAATACGTACATGAGATGTCGACGCGCCCGGCGTCATTCTTCCTGCAAACGCCCGAAGTTGCGGCCCACGACCAGCCCGTCCACCTGCTGTTGCCCCTCGACGCGGCCGGCCGCACCTGGACCGAGCTGCCCCTGGAAATGCCCGCCCTGCGCGCGACCAAAGTGATGAAAAAACTCGCCACCAACAAAGAGCGCGCCGAGTTCATCACCGCCCACTGCACTGGCCTGATGATCCCCGATCTGGCCGGCCTGACCGTGCCTGACTGGACGGAATTGCAGGAGCGCATCGATGATTTTTTAAACAAACCGGCGGACTTCTTTCGGAGCGCGACATCGAAGTGATCCTCGACGTGGTGCCGCTGATTTACTCGGTCAATGAAGCGGAAATCCTCGACTGGGACGCCGGAAAAGCACTGCGCCGCTACGACATCGCGATCACTCGCCTTGGCGTCAAACAGGAGTAGAGCGGGATGCAAGAGACTCAATACGAGATCAGGCTCGCCGAAGAAGACAAGCGCTGGATGACCTTTGCGGCCCTGTCCAACGAGGCGACACTCAACAGTGTGCTGACCCCCCTTCCTGATACTTTTGTCGGGCCTTCCAGCCTGGATGCCGAACCGCAGCCATCGTCGGAACTCGGCCTGGCGCTGGTCACGGTGAGCCTGGATATCAACGCCTTGACCCTTGAGCAAGTGCGGTTGCGCGAGACGTTGGAAACGCTCAACAGCACATTATTCATTACCAGTGATTCACTGGCGCTCAGGACGGTCGATAGCGCCTCGCAGGCGCAGAACAGTCAACCCAAGGAGCCGCCGCCGGCCGCCGACTCCTGGGTCGACAAAAGCCTGCAGTTCGGGGCCGATGCGGCGAAGACCATTGCCAAGGATGTGGGCTCGAGTTTGTGGGATACGGCCAAGAGCAGGGTCTCGGGCAAGGCCATTGATGCACTGGCGCAAAAGTTTCCCAAAGCCGGCAAGTGGCTTAAAGACGACAAAGACAAGGACAAGGACAAGGACAAGGACAAGGACAAGGACTGCTGCTGCGGCGGCGAGTCTCTTCGTGGCGCCGTTACCCCGAGCATCATCTTGCCGCCTGGCTATGAGCGTTCTGGCGGGAAAAAGACTTCCGCGAAAAAAACCGCCAAGTCGACGCGGTGGCGGGAGTTGCCCGTCCCCCGTGGCCTCGGCCCGTTGAAGTATGCCGACACCGCCATCAATGTGATCCAGGGCATACGCGATGGCGACGCAAAAGCAGTCACCACCGGCCTGTCTACGGCCGGTGGTGCCTGGGCCGGCGCCTCTGCCGGCGCGGCCATCGGCACCCTGGTTTTGCCTGGCATCGGCACGGCTGTAGGCGGCGCAATCGGCGGCTTGCTCGGCAGCGAAGCGGGCGCTTGGCTTGGGGACAAACTGTTCAGCCCCGCTGACCGCCTGCCCGCACCCAATGCCGTCAGCAAGGAACTCAACAGCGCATGCACGGACAATGTGCAAGTCACCCTGGCCCCCAGCATCCAGATCACCGGCGTCAACCCCGCCGATGCCCAGCAGGTGGTCAATCAGGTGATCCAGGCTCTGCAATTCCAATGCCTGCCGATGCTCTCCGACACCCTCGGGGTTCGGCGCAATGCGGCACTGGCCGATCCAGGAGGTGATTGATGCGACAACAGATGGTGCTGGGCGATTTCATTTTTGGGCTCGCCCGTGGGTTTGCCTATTCCTCGCTGACCCGTAACAGCGACGGCGGCTGGGCTGACCTGACGATTATCGCGAGCAAACCGCAGTCGCGGCAGAACGGCCAGAAGCTGGAAAAACTCACCTTCAGCGGCACGGCGATGTACGGCGTGGGCATGCAACGCCTGGACGAGTTGCGCGCCCTGCAAAATCTACGCGTGCCGCTGCCACTGGTGGATGGCATTGGCCGCAACTGGGGCCTGTGGCGGATCAATTCGGTGATGGAAACCCAAAGCAACGTGATCGATGACGGTACCGCCATGCTCATGACCTGGAGCCTTGAATTGGAGGAATTCATCAATGCGTAGAGTGCGAAGTATTGCCGGTGATTCGGTCAACCTGCTGCTCTACCGCGAGCTGGGGCGTTGCGATGATGCCGCGGAAGAAACCCTCTGGCGCTTGAACCCCACGCTTGCCGAATACGGCCCGTTGCTGCCGGCTGGCGTGTGGGTGATCGTGCCCGAAATGGCTTCGCGGCCGGCGGCGTTGCGCCTCGTTTCGGCGTGGGATTAAGAAGGAGGCTACATGGCTCAGGGATTTACGCCAATTGTGGAGTTCTATGGCGCCAACGCGGCGCTGCTCAATCAACGTCTGATGCACTGGAGCCATACCGACGCGGCGGGCCTTGAGTCCGACCGCCTTGAACTGACGCTCAACATCGAGGGCCTGGAGGGCCTGCCCAGTCTGAGTGGCAAGATCGGTTTGCGCGTCGGTTATCAAGAGTCCGGCTTGGTGGAAAAAGGCGAATTTGTCATTACCCAGCGCACGCCGGTGCTGTTTCCCATGCGCTTGCTGATCGTCGCCACCGCGGCGCCATTCAGCGCGAGCGATGCCAGTGGTTACCGCCAGCGTCGATCCGCCAGTTATGGACCGATCACCCTGGGCGCGCTGTTTCGCCAGATGGTCAGCCGCCACGGCTATTCGCCGCGGGTGGCACCGGCGCTGGAGGGCATTGCGATTGCCCACATCGACCAATCCAATGAAAGCGACATGGCGTTCATCACCCGCCTTGCCAAACGTTATGGCGCCGTCACCAAACCGATCAACGAACTGTACGTGCTCGCCGAGGCCGGGCAGGTCAAGTCACTCTCCGGCCAGCAACTGCCGGACGTGACACTGTCGGTCACCGAGGACAATCGCCCCGGCGATCAAGCATTCATCACCGCCAAGCTCGACGAAACCTCGCGCGCCAAATACCAGGGCAGCCGCGTCACCTGGTGGGATGCCGCCGCGGGCAAGCAGCGGGTGGTTCAGGTCGGGGTTGCGCCCTTCAAGACCTTGCGTCAGCGCTGCCAGAACGAAGCCGAGGCGCGGGCGGTGGCTGAGGGTGAATTGCGCCGCGTGGGCCGTGAAGACCTCAAGCTGCAGATCGATTGTCCGGGGAACCCGCTGTTATCGGCCGAAGGGCTGTTGCTGCTGGATGACACCTGGCCTTCCTACATGCAGGGGCGCTGGTCGATTACCAAGGTGACGCATGTCGGCGATCCGGTGACGGGCTATCGCAGTTCGGTCACGGCCGGCGGGTTGTCGGCGTAGTATCTTTTACGGAGTAGGCACCATGCTGATAACACTGCCCCAGCTTCTTTACATCATGCCGGGCGCCCGCCTCAGCGCGGGCACTTTTCTATCCCCGTTAAATGCGGCATTCGCTCGCTACGCGATCGACAATCCGAAACGCCTCGCCGCCTGCCTCGCCCAGATCGGCCATGAATCCGGCGAGTTGCACTACGTCCGCGAACTGGGCAGCGATCAATACCTGAGCAAATACGACACCGGTACCCTGGCCGTTCGCCTGGGTAACACCGCCGAAGCGGATGGCGACGGCCAGAAGTACCGGGGCAGGGGGCTGATTCAGGTCACCGGGCGTCGCAACTATTTAATCTGCAGCCAAGCGCTGTTTGGCGATGAGCGCCTGCTGCTGCAACCGGAACTGTTGGAACAGCCGCAATGGGCCGCCGAATCCGCCGCCTGGTTCTGGCAACGCAACGGCCTGAACGAACTGGCGGACAACGACCAGTTCACCACCATCACCCGGCGTATCAACGGCGGGCTCAATGGTTTGGAAAACCGCCTGCAGTTGTGGGCACGGGCGAAGGCGGTGTTATGCGTTTCCTAGGGGCTTGGCGCCTGATCGGTGTGTGCCTGTTGGTGGCGCTGACTTGGCAGGTGCAGGCCTGGCGATTGGGTGCGCAGATGGAGCGGCAATCAACTGCCCATGCCCAGGCGCTCAGTCAGCAAAATCAGGCGGCCTTGCGTCAACAACAGGCCGAATACGACAAACGGCTGGCGCTTGAGCAACAACTCAGCGCCATTGACCAACAACATGCTCGGGAGTTGAGCGATGCACAACGTCATCAGGCCGCTCTGCGTGATCGCCTGGCCACTGCTGATGTGCGGTTGTCAGTCCTTCTCGACGCCAGCGACAGCGCCAGTGGTTGCGCAATGCCTGCCGCCACCGCCGCCGGCGGCGTGGTTCATGCAGCCCCGCGAGCCCGACTTGACCCGGCGCATGCTCAGCGAATTATCGCCATCACCGACGACGCGGATAACGCCGTGATCGCCTTGCGCGCCTGTCAGGCGTATGTGCGGGCCATCGTGCGTTAGTGTCTTGATGCACGCTGCAACTTGCATGGCCGATGGGCTCATGTAGGGTAGGCCAATGCCCGCTCATTCCAGGAGACCTCCGTGAAAGAAATCACCCAACTGGCCGCTGAACTGGGTCGACGTCTACAGGTGCTCAATGCCCACGTCACCACCGCCGAGTCCTGTACCGGCGGCGGCATCGCCGAAGCCATCACGCGCATACCGGGGAGTTCGGCGTGGTTCGAGGCGGGATATGTCACCTATTCCAACCGGCAGAAAACTCGGCAGCTGGATGTGCCGGAGGCACTGTTCGGCAAAGTGGGGGCGGTCAGCCGCGAGGTGGTGGAGGCCATGGTCAGGGGCGCCCAGGAAAAAAGCCTGGCGCGCTTTGCCGTGGCGGTCAGCGGCGTGGCCGGGCCCGATGGCGGCTCGCCGGAAAAACCGGTGGGCACGGTATGGTTGGCGTTCGGCGTGGGTGACGAGGTCACGGCCGAGCGCCAGCACTTCCCCGGCAACCGCGATGAGGTCCGCCGACAAACGGTAAAGGCCGCGCTAGAGGGCTTGTTGCGACGAGCTGCAGCAGAAATAGAAAATCAGGGGTAGGCGATCTCCGATCTTTGTGGAACAATACTGTCTACTTATACAGGTGTTGGCCGTCAGGCCTTATTGATTACGTGAGGACTTTAATGGACGAGAACAAGAAGAAAGCCTTGGCTGCGGCCCTGGGTCAGATCGAACGTCAATTCGGCAAGGGTGCCGTAATGCGTATGGGCGATCACGACCGTCAGGCGATCCCGGCTATTTCCACTGGCTCTCTGGGTCTGGACATCGCGCTCGGCATTGGCGGCCTGCCAAAAGGCCGTATCGTTGAAATCTACGGTCCTGAATCTTCCGGTAAAACCACCCTGACGCTGTCGGTGATTGCCCAGGCGCAAAAGATGGGCGCGACCTGCGCGTTCGTCGACGCCGAGCACGCCCTGGACCCTGAATACGCCGGCAAGCTGGGCGTGAATGTTGACGACCTGCTGGTTTCCCAGCCGGACACCGGTGAGCAAGCCCTGGAAATCACCGACATGCTGGTGCGCTCCAACGCTATCGACGTGATCGTGGTCGACTCCGTGGCGGCCCTGGTGCCAAAAGCTGAAATCGAAGGCGAAATGGGCGACATGCACGTCGGCCTGCAGGCCCGTCTGATGTCCCAGGCGCTGCGTAAAATCACCGGTAACATCAAGAACGCCAACTGCCTGGTGATCTTCATCAACCAGATCCGGATGAAGATCGGCGTCATGTTCGGCAGCCCGGAAACCACCACCGGTGGTAACGCGCTGAAGTTCTACGCGTCGGTCCGTCTGGACATCCGCCGTACCGGCGCGGTGAAGGAAGGTGACGAGGTTGTCGGTAGCGAAACCCGCGTCAAAGTCGTTAAGAACAAAGTGGCCCCGCCATTCCGTCAGGCTGAGTTCCAGATTCTCTACGGCAAGGGTATCTACCTGAACGGCGAGATGATCGACCTGGGCGTGCTGCACGGTTTCGTCGAGAAATCCGGTGCCTGGTATGCCTACAACGGCAGCAAGATCGGTCAGGGCAAGGCCAACTCGGCCAAGTTCCTGGCGGACAACCCGGATGTCGCCGCCGCGCTTGAGAAGCAGATCCGCGACAAGCTGCTGACCCCCGCGCCGGACGTGAAAGCTGCAGCCAACCGTGCGCCGGTTGACGAAATGGAAGAAGTCGACACTGACGTCTGAAGCAAACGATGACCGTTGTGCTGGATACACTCGTCGCCGTTCGGCGCACTGCGATGGACCTGCTCGCGCGTCGCGAGCATGGTCGAGTCGAACTGACGCGTAAACTGCGTCAGCGCGGTGCGTCCGCCGAGATGATCGACACTGCCCTCGACCGGTTGACGGAAGAAGGGCTGCTGTCGGAAGCCCGTTACCTCGAAAGTTTTGTGTCCTACCGAGCGCGCTCCGGCTACGGCCCGGCGCGAATTCGTGAAGAGCTGAGCCAGCGCGGCCTGCAACGTGCCGACATCGACCTCGCCCTGCGCGAGTGCGGTATCAGCTGGCAGTCACAGCTGGAAGATACCTGGCGTCGCAAGTTTTCTGGGCATCTTCCGATTGATGCCAGGGAACGCGCGAAACAAGGGCGCTTCCTGAGTTATCGCGGGTTTTCGATGGAAATGATCAATCGGTTGTTCAGCGGTCGGGACATGGACGACTGAACAACGCAAAAAATAAAAGGCCCGCTATGAAAATAGCGGGCCTTTTTTTTTTGCTCAAAAATCACGCCGGCTCCGGCGCCACCCGTTGTTGTGTCTTGCCCTGAGCCTGCGCCCAGTTCTCCGGCAAGTTGATGTAATCCACCAACTCCCGCAACCGGCCCTGATCACGCCCGTTGAAGTTGAACACCAGTCGCGTCAGATGACTGAACTGCGGCTCATCGTGCTCTTCTCCGGTGTAGGCGAGCTGCTGAAAGTCTCCACTCAGTCGCAGGCTGGCGAACTCTTTTTGCACCTGAGCCAGCGCCCGTTCACTGAGCGGATGATTCATGCGTATCACAAACTCACGCTTCAGCCAGCGGGTAGAGTGGAAGTTGGCATAAAACTGGTTGATCTCGTCTACCGCAGCTTCAGCGCTGTACACCAGGCGCATCAGCTTCAGGTCGGTAGGCAGCACATAGCGATTGGCTTCCAGCTGGCTGCGGATAAAGTCCAGGGCGCCTTGCCAGAAACCGCCACCTGGCGCATCGAGTAACACCACCGGCACCAGTGGGCTCTTGCCGGTCTGGATCAGCGTCAGTACTTCAAGCGCTTCATCCAGGGTGCCGAAACCGCCGGGGCACAACACCAGCGCATCGGCCTCCTTGACGAAGAACAGCTTGCGCGTAAAGAAGAAGTGGAACGACAGCAGGTTCTCGGTGCCGTCGATGGTCGGGTTGGCATGCTGTTCGAACGGCAGGGTAATGTTGAAGCCCAGGCTGTGCTCCAGGCCGGCACCTTCGTGGGCGGCGGCCATGATCCCGCCGCCGCCGCCGGTGATCACCATCAGATCGGAGCGCGCCAGTGCCGCGCCCACTTCCCGGGCCAGGGCATAGAGCGGGCTTTCCACCGGCGTGCGCGCCGAGCCGAACACCGTCACTTTGCGCCGCCCCTTGAACTGTTCCAGCACGCGGAAGGCGTGGTCCAGTTCGCGGATGGCTTGCAAGGTGATTTTGGCGTTCCAGCGGCTGCGGTCGTCCTGTGCCATGCGTAGCGCGGTGAGGATCATGTCGCGATAAAGGGGGATATTCGGGCTGTTGGGTGCGATCAACTGGAGTTGAGCTTCGACCTGCTGCGTGAGGTCGACCCCGTTTGCTTCAAAATGCTGGAGCAGGCGGTCATTCGGTTCGTAAGGCATTCAACTTCTCCTTCTTCACAGAGCCTGGGCGGGCGGCGAAATGTTCGTCCGTGGCCACGACACTGCATGTGTCGCTGCATGCCCATGGCATTGCACAGTGTTCGCCAAGCGGCAAAGCGCGACTCTGTATGTTCCTTGTGATTTAAAAACCTTTGCACTGCACATGGCAGGAGGACAACTCTGTTTTGCCCTGAAAATGTTACAGAACAGCATGGGAACTGGGCTGAGCGGGTTGTGGGAATGAGACGATCATGGGCCGAAAAACCCTTGGCTGGCAACCGCTTATTGGTCTCACGTCACCGCGTGCAGCGTTCGGCGGCAAACACAAACGAGGGAATTGCGCGCCACTGGACAGCAGCGCGCGGCGGGACATGCGCGAGTTACTTTTTCTTCTTCGCCGCAGTTGGTGCCGGGCAGTCTGCTTCGACGAATTTCACCGAAGCCACCGGGCGGTTGGTCTTGTTTTCGGTGATTTCGTAGCGCATCACCGCGCCCTTGGCCATCAGCTCGCGGTAGCCGTGGTTCAGGCACACGCTTTGTCCGAGCTGGAAATACACCGCCTTGGGGTTGGCACGCATCTGTTCGGCACGATCGGGCAGCACGCTGAGGTGATCGATCAACTGCATGCCTTCAACGGTGTAGGCCACTTCCAGGGTTTTTTCATCGATTTCCCGGGGCAGGTCTTTGTTGCTTTCAGCCGCGACGCTTTGCAGCTTCTTGTTCATTTGGGCCTCCAGCAGCGAGGCCGCCTGGGCGCCAACAGGCAAGACCAGCGCGAGGGCGACGGATGGGGCGACAAGACGCAGCATGGAACGCAGCATGAAACTCTCCTGATTCGGTTACTGGTGCATAGACCAGCCACTGGGCTGTGCGTTCAGTGGCGCGCAATTATAGGTGAGCCCTGGCCGGTACAGCCAGGCGTATTGCTGGGAAGTGCGTGTGGCTCTGGTAAACTGCGGCCACTTAAGCCTTCCTCGAGTTCCCCCAGTGTCGATTTTCCTTTCCGTGCGGCGCATCCGATGAGCCACGCCGTCTCTCGTCTGCGTACCCAGCGCCTGGCGCGCGCCATCAGGCCTTTCGTCAATCGGGGTTCGCGTGCCGAGCGCTGCCCCGGCTGCCGGGTGATCCCCGCGTATTGCTTGTGTGCCTGGCGGCCCAAGGTCCAGGCCCGGTCTGCGATGTGCCTGTTGATGCACGACGTCGAACCGATGAAGCCCAGCAACACCGGCTGGCTGATCGCCGATGTGATTGACGACACCAGCGCGTTCGCCTGGTCACGCACCGAGGTCGACCCCGGGCTGCTCACTTTGCTGGCTGATCCGCAGTGGCAACCCTACATCGTGTTCCCCGGCGAATTCGTCGCGCCGGAACGGGTTGTCAGTGAGGTCAAGGTGGGGGAGGGCAAGCGCCCGCTGTTTATCCTGCTGGACGGCACGTGGAGCGAAGCGCGCAAGATGTTCCGTAAAAGTCCCTATTTGGAGCATTTGCCGGTCCTCAGCCTGGCCCCCGAGCAGCTGTCGCGCTACAAACTGCGTCGTTCCAAGCGGGATGATCATTTCTGCACCGCCGAAGTCGCCGCGCTGTGCCTGGAGCTGGCCGACGACGGCGCGGCCAGCGAAGTACTGGACGCTTACCTCGACGTGTTCAGCACCCATTATCTGGCCGCCAAGTTCCAGTTGCCGCTGGACTCGACGGATATCGTCCATACTCGTCTAGCGCCCTACATCCCGGCGGTATAACCAGACGACGTTTGCATGATGGCACCGTAAATCCGACAACCGCTAAACTGCCCATTGGCGTAGTGCTTGACCACCCAGGCTACGCTGGGCATGCTGGGCGCCGATCAGGGCGCAACCGTGAATTTCCAACGTCGTTTCAGGTGCTTTTGACGTTGAGCATGCCCTGTGGTGATGGCTGCCTGGCCGTTACCTTGTGTATTGGCGAACCCTGAACCCATCAGGGCTGCCATAAAAAACAGGATCATTTAATCAATGGCCACATACGAAATCCTGATAGCTGATGACCACCCGCTGTTTCGCAGTGCGCTGCATCAGGCAGTAACGCTGGGCTTGGGCCCCGATGTCCGTCTGGTTGAAGTGGCCAGCATTGCCGAGCTGGAAACCCGCCTCACCGAAAAATCCGACTGGGACCTGGTGCTGCTCGACCTGAACATGCCTGGCGCCTATGGGTTTTCGGGGCTGGTGCTGTTGCGCGGGCAATACCCGCAGATTCCCGTGGTGATGGTCTCGGCTCAGGAAGAAGCCGATGTGGTGGTGCGCTCCAAGGAGTTTGGCGCCAGCGGTTTCATTCCCAAATCGAGCTCCATGGAAAAGATCCAGAAAGCCGTGCGCGCGGTGCTGGAGGGCGATGTGTCCTGGCCGCCGCAAGCGTTTGAAGAGATCAACGTGTCCGACGAAGCCAAGGCTGCCCGCGATGGCCTGGCCAGCTTGACGCCCCAGCAGTTCCGGGTGCTCACCATGGTCTGCGAAGGCTTGTTGAACAAGCAGATCGCTTACGAGTTGAGCGTGTCGGAAGCGACCATCAAGGCCCACGTCACCGCGATCTTTCGCAAGCTGGGGGTGCGAACGCGAACCCAGGCGGCGTTGCTCTTGCAACAACTTGAGTCAATTTCGCAGCATTAAGCTATTGTCGATTCACGCTTTTTTGACTTTGCGTGATCTAGTTTTCCCACTTCTTTGGTTCAGTTGCCTACATCTATGTCGCCTTTCAAGGGTCAAACCGGTATCAAACGTATCTTTAACGCAGGGGGCTATTCCCTGGATGGCCTGCGCGCAGCCTTCACCGGTGAGGCGGCCTTCCGTCAGTTGGTGTTGCTGAACGTCATCCTGATCCCGCTGAGTTTTTTCCTGCATGTCAGCCGCGTCGAACGGGCGCTGTTGATCGCGGTGTGCCTGCTTGCGTTGATCGTCGAGTTGCTCAACTCGGCCGTGGAAGCGGCCATCGACCGCATTTCCCTGGACCGTCACCCACTGTCGAAAAACGCCAAGGACATGGGCAGCGCCGCGCAATTCGTGGCACTGACCATGATCACCCTGGTGTGGGCCGTGATCCTGATCTAAGCCTCAGGCAATGTTCGGCAGCACGATTTCGTCGCTGCGCTGAACCCCGGCGGTGAAGGCGCGGCACAGCTCGAGAAACTCGCGCATCGCCGAGGTCTGGTACTTTTGCTTGTGCCAGATGAAGTAGAACTGCCGGGCCAGGTCCAGGTCCGGGGTTTCTACCGGTACCAGGCTGCCGCGGCGGAAAGCATCGCGCAGCGCCAGCCGGGAAATGCAGCCAATCCCCAGCCCCGACTCCACCGCACGCTTGATCGCTTCGGTGTGTTCCAGCTCGAGGCGAATGTTCAGCGCGCTACGATGATGGCGCATAGCCTGATCAAAGGTCAGGCGCGTACCCGAGCCCTGTTCGCGCAGGATCCACGCTTCGTGGGTCAATTCTTCCATGCTGGCGACACCGCGCTGGGCCAGGTGATGCTGAGGCGCGCAAAATACCACCAGCTCATCTTCCACCCAGGTCTGCACTTCGATATCCGGGTGGCTGCAGTCGCCTTCGATTAGACCCAAGTCAATTTCATAATGCGCAACCTGGTGCACGATATGTGCAGTGTTCTGCACGTGCAGCTTCACCTGGCTCTCGGGGTGCTGCTGCATGAAGCTGCCGATCAGCAGCGTGGCCAGGTAATTGCCGATGGTCAGCGTGGCGCCGACGGCCAGTGAACCGAAGCCAGACTTGCCGTTGAGCAGGTCTTCGATCTCCTTGGCCTGATCCAGCAGGGCTACCGCCTGGGGCAACAACTGACGGCCGAGGGCGTTAAGGCTCAGGCGTTTACCCGCCCGGTCGAACAACTGACAGCTGGATTGACGCTCCAGCTCGGTGATTGAGGTGCTGGCGGCGGATTGAGATAAGGCCAGAAGGCCAGCAGCGCGTGAGACGCTTTCCTGCTGGGCGACGGCGACGAAGACTTGCAGCTGACGGAGAGTAAATCGCATATCGATATAACCGATAACCCTTATCTTAATAATCCAGTTAACAGATATTGTCGCCGCCATTAGAATGCTGTGCAATTGCGCACTTATCATTTTGGCGCAGACCCATCTCCAGGAGTCCCCCGTACATGAGCAACATGAACCACGAGCGTGTCCTCAGTGTTCATCACTGGAACGACACTCTGTTCAGCTTCAAGTGCACCCGCGATCCGGGCTTGCGCTTCGAGAACGGTCAGTTCGTGATGATCGGCCTGCAACAACCCAACGGCCGCCCGCTCATGCGCGCTTATTCGATTGCCAGCCCGAACTGGGAAGAGCATCTGGAGTTCTTCAGCATCAAGGTGCCTGATGGCCCGCTGACCTCCCAGTTGCAGCATCTGAAGGAAGGCGACGAGATCATCATCAGCAAAAAACCGACAGGCACCCTGGTGCTTGACGATTTGAAGCCGGGTAAACACCTGTACCTGCTCAGCACCGGTACCGGCCTTGCGCCATTTATGAGCGTGATCCAGGACCCGGAAACCTACGAGCGTTTCGAAAAAGTGATCCTGTGCCACGGCGTGCGTTACGTCAACGAAGTCGCCTACCGCGAATTCATCACCAAGCACCTGCCGCAGAATGAATTCTTCGGCGAAGCCCTGCGTGAAAAGTTGATCTACTACCCCACCGTGACCCGCGAGCCGTTCGAAAACCAAGGCCGTCTGACCGACCTGATGCGCAGTGGCAAGCTGTTCCGCGATATCGGCCTGCCACCGATCAACCCCCAGGACGACCGCGCCATGTTGTGCGGCAGCCCAAGCATGTTGGACGAGACCAGCGAAGTGTTGAACAGCTTCGGCCTGAAAGTTTCGCCACGCATGCGTGAGCCGGGTGACTACCTGATCGAACGCGCCTTCGTCGAGAAGTAAACGCGGTCAAAAAAATGTGGGAGGGGGCTTGTTCCCGATTGCTGAGTGTCAGTCAATGCATCCGGTGACTGACCCGCCGCTATCGGGAGCAAGCTCCCTCCCACATTGGTTTTCGGTTTATTTAGCTGCAATCACTTCCAGCACACAGATGACGCTCGCCTCGGGATAGTGCCAGCGCACATCCACGTCCCAGAACTGCGCGCCATATTCCCGCTCGGGCCCGGGCGTTTGATAGGCCGGCCGCGGGTCTTGCGCCAAACACTGTTCGATCAACGCCACCAGCGGTTCAGCAAGGCGCTGAGCGTGGTCTTGCGCCTGGTGCAGAGCCGTCTTCAGCCACTGCACGGGAATCAGTGGCGGCGTGCCATTGGCGATGCCGTTGGCGGCGTTGTCGACAATGTCGGCATACGGCACATACGGCTTGATATCCAGCACCGGCGTGCCATCGAGCAGATCGATCCCGGAGATCCACAACCGGCCCGGTTCGACCTTGTCCAGCTTCACCACCGACTGGCCAATCCCGTTGGGCCGATGGGTCGCACGGGTGGCAAACACGCCCATGGACTTATTGCCGCCCAGACGGGGCGGGCGCACTTTCAGGCGGGGTTTGTCTTCCAGGGCCTGGTGGAACAGAAACAGCAGCCACACATGGCTGACCTGCTCCAGGCCCTGCACCGCCTCGCCGTGGTCGAACGGCGCGACCAGCTCCAGCACGCCGCGGGCGGCAGGCGCCAGTTGCGGTTGGCGCGGGATGGCGAACTTCTCCTTGAAGCAGGAGCGCACGAAGCCGACGGGCGAGACCTGGTAACTCATGGCTTACGCGCGAACCCGCAGGGTCAGGCCCTTGAGGAAGTTGCGCAGCAACTGGTCGCCGCAGGTGCGGTAATTGGTGTGGCCGAACTTGCGGAACAGCGCGCTCAGCTCAGGCTTGGACACCGGGAACTCGGCAGCCTTGAGGATGGCGTGCATGTCGTCTTCCTTCAGTTCGAAGGCCACGCGCAGCTTCTTGAGGATGATGTTGTTGGTCACCGGGGTTTCGATCGGTTGCGGCGGACGGCTGTCGTCCTTGCCGCGCTTGAAAATCACCAGGCCGTCAAGGAAGTGCGCCATGACCTCGTCCGGGCAGAACACAAAGCCTTCTTCCTCGTCTTTCTTGAGGTAAGTCAGCAGGTCTTCCTTGGTCACGTCCATGCCGCCGAGTTTGATCAGCTCGACCATCTTGTTGTCGCTGATGTCGAGCATGTAGCGCACGCTGCGCAGTACGTCGTTGTGAATCATGGTGGGCAATCCTGGTTTTCAACGGTGGACACCGCCCACGCAGGCGGTGTCGAAAAAGGGGGAGTGGCTCAGAACTTCTCTTTGCCGGACAGGTAACGCCATTGGCCGACCGGCACCTTGCCGATGGACACGCCGCCGATGCGGATACGACGGATGGCGATGACTTTCAAGCCGACAGCTTCGCAGAACAAGGCGATCACCCCCGGTTGCGGGTTTTTCATCGCAAAGCGCAGGCGGTTTTCGTTCTGCCAGCTGGCTTTCACCGCCGGCAGCTCTTTGCCTTTGTAGGTCAGGCCATGGTTGAGGCGGTTCAGGCCGTGAGCAACCATGTCACCTTCGACCTCCACCACGTATTCCTGCTCGATCTTGGCGGCATCGGCGGTCAGTTTGCGCAGAATCTTCCAATCCTGGGTGAACACCAGCAGGCCGCTGGCCTTGGCTTGCAGGTCAGCGCTGGCGGTCAGGCGCAGGAAGTGACCCTTGAGCGGGCGCTTGCTGAAGCGGTGTTCTTCCGACAGCGTTTCGGCGCTGATCGACGCCATTGCCGTCTCGGCATCCACGCCCACCGGCGCGTGCAGCAGGATGGTCACAGGCTCTGGCGCGGTGGCCTTGGCCTCGGGGTCCAGTTCGACCTTCTGGGTGGTGACCTTGAACTGTGGCTCGTCGATCACTTCACCGTCCACCGAGACCCAGCCGCCTTCGATAAACAGCTCAGCCTCCCGACGGGAGCAACCGACCAGTTCGATAAGGCGTTTGGAGAGGCGTATGGGGTCAGTCATGACAAGGGCCGTAGCAAAAGGGGGCCGCTATTGTACCTGTGTGGGCGCGGTTAATCCCGGCCCCATTTCATTTAGCCCCGACGCGCCTCTTGCTGCACCTGGCGCAAACGCATGTGCAGCAGCGGATAAGGCTGCCCCAGGCCATCATGCTCCGTGCGGCCGATGACTTCAAAGCCTTGCTTGAAGTAAAAGCCCAGCGCCTGCGGGTTCTGTTCGTTGACGTCCAGCTCATCGGCGTTCATGCGCTCGATCGCGTAACGCAGCAATTGCCGGCCGAGGCCCTGGCCACGGTGCTGCGGGTCGATGAACAGCATCTCGACCTTGCCCGCGGCCACCCCGGCGAACCCGGTGATGCGCTGGCGCGTGTCCTTGGTGCAGATCAGCATCACCGCATCGAGGTAGCGGGTCAGCACCAGGTTTTTCAGCAGCGTGATGTAGCTGTCCGGCAGAAAGTCATGGGTGGCGCGCACCGACGCCTCCCAGATCCGCGCCAACTCGGCGTAGTCGCTGGTTTTTGGGGTGTGGATAACCGAATGCTGACGCATGCCCGCTGCCCTTTGTGGATGTTCGGTGTCGATGGGCAAAACGATAGACCTAAAAAAGCCCCGCATCTTGTCCAGAAGCAGGGCTTTTTCACTTTTTTATCCGCGCCTGATGCGATCAGTCGCGCTTTTCGGCCCACAGGTCGTATTCGTCGGCATCGGTCACGGTGCACCAGACCTTGTCACCCGGCTTCAAACCGCTGGCATCGTCGATAAATACGTTACCGTCGATTTCCGGGGCGTCGAAGAAGCAGCGGCCTACGGCGCCTTGCTCGTCGACTTCGTCGATCAGCACTTCGATTTCCTTGCCGATGCGCAGTTGCAGGCGCGCCGAGCTGATCGCCTGCTGGTGCGCCATGAAGCGCTCCCAACGGTCTTGCTTGACGTCATCCGGTACTACGGCCAGGTCCAGCAGGTTGGCCGGGGCGCCTTCGACCGGCGAGTACTGGAAGCAGCCGACGCGGTCCAGCTGGGCTTCGGTCAGCCAGTCGAGCAGGTACTGGAAGTCTTCTTCGGTTTCGCCCGGGAAGCCGACGATGAAGGTCGAACGGATGATCAGTTCCGGGCAGATCTCGCGCCAGTTCTTGATGCGCGCCAGGGTCTTGTCTTCGAAGGCCGGGCGTTTCATGGCCTTGAGCACTTTCGGGCTGGCGTGCTGGAACGGGATGTCCAGGTACGGCAGGATCTTGCCGGCGGCCATCAACGGGATCAGCTCGTCCACGTGCGGGTACGGGTACACGTAGTGCAGGCGCACCCACACGCCCAGGCTGCTCAAGGCTTCGCACAGCTCGGTCATGCGGGTTTTCACCGGCGCGCCGTTCCAGAAACCGGTGCGGTATTTCACGTCGACGCCGTAGGCGCTGGTGTCCTGGGAGATCACCAGCAGTTCTTTAACGCCGGATTTGACCAGGCGCTGGGCTTCGTCCAGCACATCGCCCACCGGGCGGCTGACCAGCTTGCCGCGCATCGACGGGATGATGCAGAAGCTGCAACTGTGGTTGCAGCCTTCGGAAATCTTCAGGTACGCGTAGTGGCGCGGGGTCAGCTTGATGCCTTGCGGCGGCACCAGGTCGATCAGCGGGTTGTGGTCCTGGCGCGGCGGCACCACTTGATGCACGGCGTTGACCACCTGCTCGTACTGCTGCGGGCCGGTCACGGCCAGCACGCTCGGGTGTACGTTGCGGATATTGCCTTCTTCCACGCCCATGCAGCCGGTGACGATGACCTTGCCGTTTTCCTTGATGGCCTCGCCGATCACTTCCAGGGATTCCGCCTTGGCCGAGTCGATGAAGCCACAGGTGTTGACCACCACCACGTCCGCGTCCTGGTAAGTGGACACGACGTCATAACCTTCCATGCGCAGTTGCGTCAGGATGCGTTCGGAGTCGACCAGAGCCTTCGGGCAGCCCAGGGAAACAAAGCCGACCTTGGGGTTGGCTTTTGCGATGGTGGTGGACATGTCTAACCTCGGTATTGAATGACGCCGCCCGTCGGGCACGACAAGGCGGTAGACGGGCACTTGGCGCGCTCGTAAAAGAGCATGCTTTTGTGCCTCTGATCAAAAAGTGCGCAATTCTAGCGACGGGCAACGCACTTGACCAGCTTTATGCAGGGAAATACGACGAGTGCTGCGCTATGCTTCGCGCCGTTGCGAACGGGTGAAATCCTTGGGTCAACAAAACGTCTGTTACGAGAAGTAAAACAGCGCATGCTAAGGTCAGCTTAGATGCGTTGTTTATAAGAGACCTCAGGTCATAGGGCAGGAGTGGTTGATGGGTCAGGCAAGTAGTCAGGCAGCGGGTGCCGAGCATTCCAATGCCAAGCCGATTGGCATGCTGGTGGCAGCGGTCGGGGTGGTTTATGGCGATATCGGGACCAGCCCGCTCTATACCCTTAAAGAGGTGTTCGGTGGAGGGTATGGGGTTCAGGTCAACCATGATGGTGTGTTGGGGATACTGGCGCTGATCTTCTGGTCGCTGATCTGGGTCGTTTCGATCAAGTACGTGTTGTTCATCCTGCGCGCCGATAACCAGGGCGAGGGCGGGATCATGGCCCTCACTGCGTTGGCGCGGCGAGCGGCGTCGCCGTATCCGAAGCTGCGTTCGGTGCTGGTGATTCTCGGGTTGATCGGCGCTGCGCTGTTTTACGGCGACAGCATGATCACCCCGGCAATCTCGGTGCTCTCGGCGGTAGAAGGCCTGGAGCTGGCCTTCGAAGGGCTTGAACGCTGGGTCGTACCGCTGTCGCTGGTGGTGCTGGTGGGGCTGTTCCTGATCCAGAAACATGGCACCGACCGTATCGGCAAGCTGTTCGGGCCGGTCATGGTGTTGTGGTTCCTGGTGCTGGCGGGCCTGGGCGTGCATGGCATCAGCCAGCATCCGGAAGTGCTCAACGCATTGAACCCGGTGTGGGGTGTGCGTTTCTTCATGGTCCACCCTGGCATGGGTGTGGCGATTCTCGGCGCCGTGGTGCTGGCATTGACCGGTGCCGAAGCGCTGTACGCCGACATGGGCCACTTCGGGCGTAAACCCATTGCGCGTGCCTGGTTCGCCCTGGTGCTGCCGGCGCTGGTGCTCAACTATTTCGGCCAAGGTGCGTTGCTGCTGGAAAACCCCGAAGCGGCGCGTAACCCGTTCTACCTGCTCGCACCGAGCTGGGCGCTGATTCCGTTGGTGGTGTTGTCTACCCTGGCCACGGTGATTGCGTCCCAGGCGGTGATTTCCGGCGCGTTCTCCCTGACCCGTCAGGCGATCCAACTGGGTTACATCCCGCGCATGCACATTCAGCATACGTCCAGCGCCGAACAGGGCCAGATCTATATCGGCGCGGTGAATTGGTCGCTGATGGTCGGCGTGATCCTGCTGGTGCTGGGCTTCGAGTCGTCCAACGCGCTGGCTTCGGCCTACGGCGTGGCGGTGACCGGCACCATGCTGATCACCAGCATCCTGGTGTCGGCAGTGATGCTGTTGCTGTGGAAATGGCCACCGGTGTTGGCGATTCCGGTGCTGATCGGTTTCCTGTTGGTCGACGGGCTGTTCTTCGCCGCCAACGTGCCGAAAATCGTCCAGGGCGGTGCATTCCCGGTATTGGCGGGGATTGTGCTGTTTATCCTGATGACGACGTGGAAACGCGGCAAGGAACTGCTGATGGACCGCCTCGACGAAGGCGGCCTGCCGCTGCCGATCTTTATCAGCAGTATCCGCGTGCAGCCGCCCCATCGCGTGCAGGGCACCGCGGTGTTCCTCACCGCGCGGCCCGACGCGGTGCCCCATGCGCTGTTGCATAACCTGCTGCATAACCAAGTGTTGCACGAGCAAGTGGTGTTGCTGACGGTGGTCTACGAAGACATTCCCCGCGTTCCCGCCGCACGGCGCTTCGAGGTGGATGCCTACGGCGAAGGGTTCTTCCGCGTGATCCTGCACTTCGGTTTCACCGATGAGCCGGACGTGCCCGAAGCGCTGAAGCTGTGCCACCTGGATGATCTGGATTTCAGCCCGATGCGTACCACGTACTTCCTCAGCCGCGAAACGGTCATCGCCTCGCGCATCAAAGGCATGGCCCGTTGGCGCGAAGGCTTGTTTGCGTTCATGTTGAAGAACGCCAACGGCAACCTGCGGTTCTTCAAACTCCCGGTCAACCGGGTGATCGAGCTGGGTACCCAGGTCGAAATGTAAGCGGTTGTTGGACGGGAGCCGGCAATCGGCTCCCGCTTTGTCTTCTGAACCCTGTGCAATCCCCCGTTGTCGACTAGGCTCTAAGCACTGTTGTGTAGGAGCGGGCTTGCCCGCGAAAAACCTTAACGGTAACGCGTCGATCCTGGATAAACGCGGTGCCCATGAGGCTTTCGCGAGCAAGCGCGCTCCTACAGAAGTGCCCAAAAAGCCAAGAAGAGGTGCGCCATGAGTCAGTTGCTCGAACCGTATACCCTGCGCCAATTGACCCTGCTCAATCGCATTGCCGTGTCGCCGATGTGCCAGTACTCCAGCGTCGATGGCCTGGCCAACGACTGGCACCTGGTCCACCTCGGCAGCCGCGCTGTCGGCGGGGCGGGGCTGATTTTCACCGAAGCCACCGCCGTGACCGCCGAGGGCCGTATCACCGCCGAAGACCTGGGCCTGTGGAACGACGCACAGATCGCCCCGCTGCAACGTATCACGCGCTTTATCACTGCCCAGGGCGCCGTGGCCGGGATTCAATTGGCTCACGCCGGGCGCAAGGCCAGCACCCATCGGCCGTGGATCGGCAAACACGGCAGCCTCAAGCCGCAAGACGGCGGCTGGGTGCCGGTGGGGCCCTCGCCGATTGCCTTTGACCCGAACCATACGCAGCCCAGGTCGCTGGACGAGGCGCAGATCGAGCAAGTGATCGCCGACTTCGTCGCCGCCGCCAAGCGCGCGTTGACCGCCGGTTTCAAAGTGGTGGAGATCCACGCCGCTCACGGTTACCTGCTGCATCAATTCCTCTCGCCCATCAGCAATCAGCGTCAGGACCAGTACGGCGGCACCTTTGAAAACCGTATCCGCCTGGTGCTGCAAGTCACCGAAGCGGTGCGCGAAGTCTGGCCGCAAGACCTGCCGCTGTTTGTGCGGGTGTCAGCCACCGATTGGGTGGAGGACGGCTGGAACCCCGATGAAACCGTGGAACTGGCACGTCGCCTGAAAGCTTTGGGGGTCGACCTGATCGACGTGTCCTCCGGCGGCACCGCCGCCAACGCCGAGATCCCCATCGGCCCCGGCTACCAGACGCGGTTTGCCGAGCGTGTGCGCAAAGAGTCGGGCATCGCTACCGGCACCGTGGGCATGATTACCGAGCCGGCCCAGGCCGAACACATCCTGCGCACCTGCCAGGCCGACATCATCTTCCTCGCCCGCGAGCTGCTGCGTGACCCGTATTGGCCATTGCATGCCGACGATGACCTGGGCGGGCGCAAGGCGACCTGGCCGGCCCAGTACCAGCGGGCGACCCATCGGGAGCAGCCGATTCATGAGTCTGATCTCAGGGATTGAGCCTTCTTAGGTTCCAACAAAACCCACCCTTATCCGGTGGGTTTTTTTTGCCAGGAGCTGTGGGATAGGGCTGTAGGTATTTATTCCTGACCCAATTATTTAAGTGAATACTCTAAAAAAATCCCACACGTCATGAGATTGTTTCTACGCTTAGAGTACGCCTGATTTCTGGCCCAGGGAGCCAGTCGGTTTGTCTACCGAGGCATTGCGCTTCACGGCAGGCGGGTAATGGGCACACGGAGTTTTTGATCGATATCAGGAGAAACAGTCCATGGCCAAGTCCTATGGTGTAGCGGGTGTGGTGGCGTCTTTTCTGACCCGCAGGGTGTCCTTGCGTGCCCGAAGGTTGAGTTCCGATGAAGCTGAATTGCTCGCACAGTATCGCGCCCTGACCGAGAACGATCAGGTGGCGATGCGCTATTTGATTGGGGCGATGAAGAGTGTGTCGCGGTTCTGAGCGGGCTGTGACCCCATGTGGGGGCGGGCAAGCCCGCGCTCACATGGTCGGTCACGGTGTCAGGTGTATTTACGCTGCTCCGGTGCCGGCGGGAAGTACTGATACAACCAGGTTTCACTCAAGGTGCGGTCCTGCGTGCGGATAAACAGGCGCAGTTCCACTGGCTCCACGCTGTCGCTGGTCGGGTACCAGTCGAAGAGGATGCGATAGCCCTTGATGCTGTCGAGCACCAGCACGCTGAAGTCTTTCACCTCGCCGTGGGAACAGGTCACCACCGGCTCGATCCCGGTGCCGGCTGCCAGGCGATCCAGGCCGCCGCCCTTGAAGTCCACGGCAAACCGCCGCGCCCAGACTGGCGGGTAATGTTCGCCCGGTGCCCAGCCTTCGGTGAAGCCGCCCATGCCTGAACGCGTGGCGTCGACTTGCGCCAACGGCGTGCTCACTGGTGGCAGGGCGCTCCAGTACAACTTGTAGCCATAGTTGAGTGAATCACCGGCGGCCACCGGTTTTTTCGGGGTCCAGAAGGCCACGATATTGTCCAGAGTCTCGCCGGTGGTCGGGATCTCCAGCAGGTCGATCGAGCCTTCGCCCCACGCGGTGGTCGGTTCGACCCACAGGCTTGGGCGCTTGCTGTACCAGTCGACGGTGTCCTGGTAGCTGGCGAACTCATGGTCGGTCTGCACCAGGCCGAAGCCTTTCGGGTCGGTGTCGGCGAACGCATTGAATTGCAGCTTGGCCGGGTTGTTCAGCGGGCGGCAGATCCACTCGCCGTTGCCGCGCCACATTGCCAGGCGGTCCGAGTCGTGGATCTGCGGGTGGATGGTGTCGCACATGCGCCGCTCGTGGGTGCCGCAACTGAACATGCTGGTCATCGGCGCGATGCCCAGTTGTTCGATGGCGGTGCGCGCATTGATATGGGCGTCGATTGCCATGACCACCTGGTTGGCCTGGCAGTCGATATCGAAACGGTAGGCGCCGGTGGCGCTCGGCGAGTCGAGCAGGGCGTAGACCACAAAGCGCGTGGCATTTTTATCCGGGGTTTCGAACCAGAACTGCGTGAAGTCGGGGAATTCCTCGCGCTTTTTCGCGTAGGTATCGATCGCCAGGCCGCGTGCGGAAAGGCCATATTGCCCCGTGGAATCCACCGCGCGGAAGTAACTGGCGCCGAGAAACGACAGCACGTCATGGCGATCCAGTTCCGGCGCCTTGAACAGCTTGAAGCCGGAGAAACCCAGGTCGCCGGTCAGTTGTTGGGTGTCGACCGTGGTTTTTTCATAGTTGAACAGCGAAGGGCGGAAATGCACTTCGCGGGCCTCGCGGGTCGTGGGGTCGACGGCGTGCATGCGAACGGGCGTCTTGAAGCCCATGCCGACGTGGAAAAACTGCACGTCCAACTGGCCGTTCACTTCCTTCCACAGCGAGTGTTTGCCGTCGTAGCCGATGGCGTTGAAATTTTGCGGGGTCATGGTCGCCAGGGTGGGCGGCAGCACCTGTTTGGTGTCTTTATACGCGGTCCCGGCGAGTTGCCTGGCCTGGGTCTTCAGCGTTTCGAAGTCGAACGCCACGGCCTTGCCGTCGGCGGCGCGGTTCCCGGCCCAGGCTTGCGCAGCCAACAGGCCGCTGGCCGATAAACCGGTGTAAGCCGCAATGGCCATGGACGCTTTAAGCAAATTCCTGCGGTGCATAGAGACAACCTGTCGTGAGCAAATCCCGCGCCGGCCCTGGCGCGTGCTGGATCAAAGATAACGGTTCGGACATGCCTTCGGCCAAACGCAACGGACATTAAACAGACGCCGCATAGCTTAAGCGGTTCGATGGCGTAGGAAAAATGATTGATGGCGGGATGATGGCTTGGCAAATGCGACAAGACATTTCCGGGCTTTGAGTGAGCACATTACCCAGGAATTATGAAGATCCAATGTAGGCGGGGGCTTGCTCGCGACAGGCGCCTGGACACCGCGTTTAATCGGATGCCCCGCATTATCGTTGGCGTTCTTCGCGAGCAAGCTTGCTCCTACAGTCAAGGTATCAGGGCGAGGTTCAGTGCTTGAACATCACATGGCGCACGGTGGTGTAGTCCTCCAGCCCGTACATGGACATGTCCTTGCCATACCCCGACAGTTTCTGACCGCCGTGAGGCATTTCGCTGACGAGCATGAAGTGAGTGTTCACCCAGGTGCAGCCATACTGCAAGCGCGCAGCCAAGCGATGGGCGCGTCCCACGTCGGCGGTCCATACGGATGACGCCAGACCGTAGTCCGAATCGTTGGCCCAGCCCAGCACCTGTGCCTCATCGGCGAACTTGGTCACCGACACCACCGGCCCGAACACCTCGCGGCGCACGATCTCGTCGTCCTGCTGCGCATCGGCCAAAACCGTCGGCTCAAAGAAGAAGCCATTGCCTTCCACCGCCTTGCCACCAGTCACCAGACGGATATGCGGCTGCGCCACGGCACGTTCGACGAAACCGGCCACGCGGTCGCGGTGTTGCGCGGTGATCAGCGGGCCCAGCTCGGTGGTCGGGTCATCCTGCAAGCCGTACTTGATACTGGCGACTGCCGCGCCGAGCTTCTCGACGAACGCGTCGTAGATTTCCGCTTGGGCATAGATACGGCACGCCGCGGTGCAATCCTGGCCGGCGTTGTAGAAACCGAAGGTGCGGATGCCTTCCACCGCCGCGTCGATGTCCGCGTCGTTGAAGATGATCACCGGCGCCTTGCCGCCCAGTTCCATGTGCATGCGCTTCACGCGGTCGGCGGTGTTGGAAATGATGTTGGCGCCCGTGGCGATGGAGCCGGTCAGCGACACCATGCGTACTTTCGGGTGGTTCACCAACGGGCTGCCCACGGTGGGCCCACGGCCGAAGACCAGGTTGAGCACGCCGGCCGGGAAGATCTCCGACGCCAGTTCGACCATGCGCAATGCGGTCAGCGGGGTTTGTTCCGACGGCTTGAGCACCACGGTATTACCGGCGGCCAGGGCTGGGGCGATTTTCCAGGCGACCATCATCAGCGGGTAGTTCCACGGGGCGATGGAGGCGATCACGCCCACCGGATCGCGGCGGATCATCGAGGTGTGGCCCGGCAGGTATTCACCGCCGGCCGAGCCGCTCATGCAGCGGCTGGCACCGGCAAAAAAGCGGAACACGTCGGCAATCGCCGGGATCTCGTCGTTCAGTGCGGCGCTGTAGGGTTTGCCGCAGTTGTCCGATTCCAGCTTGGCCAGTTCTTCGCCGTGGGCTTCGATCACGTCCGCCAGTTTCAGCAGCAACAGCGAGCGATCCTTGGGCGTGGTCTGTGACCAGCTTTCAAACGCTGCATCGGCGGCCCGCACGGCGGCGTCGACCTGGGCTTCGCTGGCTTCGTTGATTTCCACCAGCACACGGCCCAACGCCGGGTTGAATACGGCCTGCGCCGGGCCTTCGCCTTTGACCAGTTGGCCGTTGATCAAGAGTTTGGTTTGCATGGTTCACTCCTCCAAAAAACTGTTGTTATTGCCCTGAAGAAACCGGCTCTGAGTGTGGGGGGGCACTTCTCCAATACCCACATTATTTACCGCCACTGCCTGCCACGCTTTCACCGCCGCGGGTCAGGTAATAGGCACCCAGAATCGGGAACATCGTCACGATCATCACCAGCATCGCCACCACGTTGGTCACCGGCACATCCCGTGGGCGACTCAACTGGTTGAGCAGCCACAGCGGCAAGGTGCGCTCATGCCCGGCGGTGAAGGTGGTGACGATGATTTCGTCGAACGACAGCGCAAACGCCAGCATGCCGCCGGCCAGCAGCGCCGAGCCGAGGTTGGGCATGATGATGTAGCGGAAGGTCTGCCAGCCGTCGGCGCCCAGGTCCATCGAGGCTTCGATCAGGCTGTGGGAGGTGCGGCGCAAGCGGGCGATGACGTTGTTGTAGACGATCACCACGCAGAAGGTCGCGTGGCCGACGATGATGGTGAACATCCCCGGCTCGATGCCCAACGTCTTGAACGTCGCCAGCAGGGCGATACCGGTGATGATCCCCGGCAGCGCGATCGGCAGGATCAGCATCAGCGACACGCCTTGCTTGCCGAAGAACTCGCGGCGATACAGCGCGGCTGAAGCGAGGGTACCGAGGACCATGGCGATCAGGGTAGCGATCGCCGCGATCTGCAGCGACAGCTTGATCGCTTCGAGCACGTCCGGGCGGGCGAACGCCACGCTGAACCACCTCAGGGTGAAGCCCTGGGGTGGAAAGCTGAACGCTGCCTCTTCGGTGTTGAAGGCGTACAGGAAGATGATCAGGATCGGGAAGTGCAGAAACACCAAGCCGCCCCAGGCCGCAATCTTCAAGCCGATGGATGATTTCTCAGAGTGCATCGAAGGCCCCCAGACGTTTGACGATGGACAGGTAAACCGCGATCAGCACGATTGGCACCAGGGTGAACGCCGCGGCCATGGGCATGTTGCCGATGGCGCCTTGCTGGGCGTACACCATGCCGCCGACGAAGTAACCCGGCGGCCCGACCAGCTGCGGCACGATGAAGTCGCCCAGGGTCAGCGAAAACGTGAAGATCGAACCGGCGGCAATCCCCGGCACCGACAGCGGCAGGATCACCTGCATGAAGGTCTGGCGCGGCTTGGCGCCCAGGTCGGCCGAGGCTTGCAGCAACGACGGCGGCAAACGTTCCAGCGACGCCTGGATCGGCAGGATCATGAACGGCAGCCAGATGTAGACGAACACCATGAACCGCCCCAGGTGCGAGGTGCTCAAGGTGCTGCCGCCCACGCCGGGGATTCCCAGCACGAACTGCAACAGCGGCTCCAGGCCCAGGTGCTGCACAAACCATTGCGCTACGCCGCCCTTGGCCAGCAGCAGGGTCCAGGCATATGCCTTGACGATGTAGCTGGCCCACATCGGCATCATCACCGCGATATAGAAGAACGCCTTGGTCTTGCCCGTGGTGTAGCGCGCCATGTAATAGGCGATGGGGAAGGCGACGATGGCGCTGGCGAGCGACACCACAATCGCCATGCTCAGGGTGCGCAGGATGATGTCGAAGTTCGATGGCTGGAACAATGCGGCGAAGTTGGCCAGGGTCAGGTCCGGCGTGACCGCCATGGTGAAGTCGTCGAACGTGTAGAAGCCCTGCCACAGCAAGGTCAGCAACGAGCCCAGGTAGATCGCGCCGAACCAGATCAGCGGCGGTATCAGCAGCATTGCCAGGTAGAGGTTGGGTCTGCGATACAGCAGGTTGGAAAACCTGCGCATCGGCGCTTGGGTCAGGCTCATGTCACACCTCGCCTGCGTGGTCGGTCAGGGTGGTCATGGCGGCCCGCGCCCAGCGTGCAGTGATGGGCTGGCCGACCTGATAGCCGTTGCTGATGTCCAGCCACTGGTTATTCGCCTGGCTGATGTTCAACGCCTGGCCGTTCGCCAGTTTCAGTTCGTAGCGGGTGGCGCTGCCCTGGTACTGGATGTCATGCAACAGGCCGCTGATTTCCACTTCGTCGGCCGCCAGCGGGCCTTCGGCAAAGCGCACGTGCTCCGGGCGGATCGAGAACGGCTGCGGGCTGCCGCTGAGGCGCTGGGCCAACTCGCCGCGAATCACATTGGAGGTGCCGACGAATTCGGCGACGAACGCGGTGGCCGGTTTCATATAGAGGTTGCGCGGGGTGTCGACCTGTTCGATGCGGCCCTTGTTGAACACGGCCACGCGGTCGGACATCGACAGCGCTTCGGTCTGGTCGTGGGTCACGAAGATAAACGTGATGCCCAACTGACGTTGCAGCTTTTTCAGCTCGCTTTGCATCTGTTCGCGCAGCTTGAGGTCGAGGGCGCCCAGCGGTTCATCCAGCAGCAACACGCGCGGGCGATTGACCAGCGCGCGGGCCAGGGCGACCCGTTGGCGCTGGCCGCCGGAGAGCTGCACCGGCTTGCGCTCGCCGTAGCCGCCGAGGGCGACCATGGTCAGGGCTTCTTCGGCGCGGTCGAGGCGCTCGGTCTTGCCCACGCCTTTGACTTTCAGGCCGTAGGCCACGTTGTCGCGCACATTCATGTGGGGGAACAGCGCGTAATCCTGGAATACCGTGTTGACGTCACGCTGATACGGCGGCAAGCCGGCGGCTTCCTCGCCATGAATCCGGATCGAGCCTGCGCTCGGCTGCTCGAACCCGGCGATCAGGCGCAGGCAGGTGGTCTTGCCCGAGCCGGAAGGGCCGAGCATGGAAAAGAACTCGCCGTCCTGGATATCGATGGAAACCCGGTCAACGGCTTTCACTTCGCCGAACTGACGGGAAACGTGGGTGAATTGGACTGCAAGCGTCATGGTGCGGTGCTCCCAAAAGGCGCGGGTCGTCGCAGCGGCCCGGCCTGGACTTCTGAAAAAACAGAACATCGGTGAATGTGCTCAATGTGGGAGGGAGCAAGCCCCCTCCCACAGGGGGGATTAGCGCCCGCCCATGATCGCAATGTAATCCTGGGTCCAGCGACTGTACGGCACGAACTTGCCGCCCTCAGCCTGCGGGGTTTTCCAGAAGGCGATCTTGTCGAACTGGTCGAAGCCGTTGGTCTTGCAGCCCTCGGCGCCGAGCAATTCGCTGCCGGTGCAGGCCGCCGGCACCGCCGGCAGGGAGCCGAACCAGGCGGCGACATCGCCCTGGACCTTCGGCTGCAGCGACCAGTCCATCCATTTGTAGGCGCAGTTCGGGTGCTTGGCCTCGCTGTGCAGCATGGTGGTGTCGGCCCAGCCGGTGGCGCCTTCCTTGGGAATGGTCGAGGCAATCGGCTGCTTCTCGTTGATCAGGCCGTTGACCTGATACGGCCAGGCGCTGGAGGCGACCACGCCTTCGTTCTTGAAGTCACTCATCTGCACGGTGGTGTCGTGCCAGTAGCGGTGGATCAACGGTTGCTGTGCGCGCAACAGGTCGAGCACGGCTTTGTACTGGGTTTCGGTCAGTTCGTAGGGGCTCTGGATGCCCAGCTCCGGCTTGGTCGACTTGAGGTACAGCGCCGCATCGGCGATGTAGATCGGGCCGTCGTAGGCTTGTACGCGGCCTTTGTTCGGCTTGCCGTCCGGCAGGTTCTGCGCCTCGAACAGCACATTCCAGCTGGTGGGCGCGGTCTTGAACACGTTGGTGTTGTACATCAGCACGTTCGGCCCCCACTGGTACGGAGTACCGTAGGTTTGCTGGCCGACCACGTACCACGGCGCGTCTTTCAGGCGCGGGTCGATAGTCTTCCAGTTGGGAATCAACGCGGTATTGATCGGCTGCACCCGCTTGCCGACGATCAACCGCAGCGACGCATCGCCTGACGCGGTGACCAGGTCGTAACCGCCCTTGGCCATCAAGCTGACCATTTCGTCAGAGGTGGCGGCGGTTTTCACATTGACCTTGCAGCCGGTTTCCTTCTCGAAACCTGTGACCCAGTCGTAAGCCTTGTCGCTTTCGCCCCGTTCGATATAGCCGGGCCAGGCGACGATATCCAACTGGCCTTCGCCGGCGCCTACCGCTTTGAGCGGTTCGGCGGCCTGCAGGCTGGCGCTGGCCAGCAGCGCGGTGGTCAGGGCACTGAGCAGTGCGGTCTTATGCGCGGACATGGGGAATCCCTCTTCTTTAATTATGGTCGGGGCAGTTTTTTGCAGCCGGTGACGCTTGAGCTTAGTTGTTGTTTTAAAGGTGCTGGCCGTGGCGGGCCATGATGTGCCGCACCACGCTGTAGTCCTGTAGCGAATCGCTGGACAGATCTTTGCCATACCCGGAGCGCTTCAAGCCGCCGTGGGGCATTTCGCTGACCAGCATGAAATGGCTGTTGATCCAGGTGCAGCCGTATTGCAGGCGCGCCGCGACCTGCATGGCCTTGTCCAGGTTCTGCGTCCACACCGACGAGGCCAGGCCGTATTCGGAGTCGTTGGCCCAGTCCACCGCTTGTTCCAGTTCGTCGAAGCGGGTCACGGTGACCACCGGGCCGAACACTTCGCGCTGGACGATTTCATCACTTTGTTTACAGCCGGCGAGCAAGGTCGGCTGATAAAAGAAGCCCGCGCCGGAATGCACGGCGGCGCCGGTGACGCGTTCGATATGCGGCTGGCCGAGGGCGCGTTCGACAAAGCTGGCGACGCGGTCGCGCTGGCGCGTGCTGATCAGCGGGCCGAGTTCGTTGTCGGCATCGCGCTTGCCGGCAAAGCGCAGGCTGCTGACCGCCGCGCCCAGGTCGGCGACCAATTTGTCGTGAATCCCCGCCTGGGCGTAGATACGGCACGCGGCGGTGCAGTCCTGGCCGGCGTTGTAGTAACCGTAGGCGCGCACGCCTTCGACCACGGCTTGCAGGTCGGCGTCGTTGCACACAATCACTGGCGCCTTGCCGCCCAGTTCCAGGTGCGTGCGTTTAAGGGTTTTCGACGCGGCTTGCAGGATCTTTTGTCCGGTGACGATATCGCCGGTCAACGACACCATCCGCACCTTCGGGTGGCTGACCAGATGGCTGCCGACGCCTTCGCCGCCGCCGCACACAATGTTGATCACCCCGCGCGGCAACAACTGGTTGAGCGCTGGAGCGAGGGCGAGGATCGACAGCGGCGTGTGTTCCGACGGCTTGAACACCAGGGTATTACCGGCGGCCAGGGCGGGAGCGATCTTCCACGCGGCCATCATCAGCGGGTAATTCCACGGCGCAATCGAGGCCACCACGCCAATCGGGTCACGCCGCACCATGCTGGTGTAGCCCGGCAGGTATTCGCCGCTGAGCTGGCCGGTCTGGCAGCGCACGGCGCCGGCAAAGAAGCGGAACACATCGACGGTGGCGCTCAAGTCATCCTGGCGGGCCAGGTGCAACGGTTTGCCGCAGTTCAGGGATTCGAGGCGGGCCAGGTAGTCGGCTTGGTGCTCGATGGCATTGGCGATGCCCAGCAGAATGTTCGAACGTTGCTGCGGCGTGGTGCGGGACCAGCCGGCAAATGCGCGGTGGGCGGCAAGGATCGCGGTTTCGACCTGTTCGATGCTGGCTTCGGCGATCTGAGTCAGCACTTCGCCCGTGGCTGGGTTGAGAATCGGTTCGACAAAGCCCTGGCCCTGGACCAGTTCGCCGTCGATCAGCAACGCAGTGAGCAGCGGGGTGGGCGCAGCGGACATTTTTCGCGATCTCTTTTCTTGTGTGGCCATGGGCGTTCTCTTACAAGGCGCCCGACTTTCTCTTATGGATGCACAGAGACTAGAGGTCAGGCGCGAGGTCAACAAATACTAAATACTGAATGCAGCATTCGATTAAATAGATGGCTTGCGCGGGTGCGGCTGTTCCCGCGCCACGGTCAGGAACGGGTCGACCAGCGCCGGGCGCGCGGTGCCACGGCGCCAGGCGAGGCCGACGTCGAGGGTCTGGCTGAGGTCGGCGATGGGGCGCGCTTCGATAATGTCGCCTTCCAGGGACCAGGGGCGGTAGGTCATGTCCGGCTGGATCGACACGCCCAGGCCGGCGGCCACCAGGCTGCGCACAGCTTCGGTGGAGGCGGTGCGCAAAGTGACGTGTGGTTGCAGGCAGGCAGAGGCCCACATGCGTTGAGCGTTGTGGCCCATTTCGTCGACGTTCAGCTGAATCAACGGCTCACGCGCCACATCGGCCAGGTTGATGCTGTCGTGCTCCAGCAGCGGATGTTGCGCCGGCAGCCATAGGCGGTGGGGCGAGTGGGTGAGTACTTCGGTCTGCAGGGCGTGGCGGTCTTCGAGGTTGGAGAGGATCAACACGCCCACATCGATCTCGCCGCTGACCAGCAAATGCTCGATGTACGGGCGCTCATCCTCCATCACGCGGATTTCCACATTGGGGTAGGCGCGTTGGAAGCGGGTGAGCAGGTCGGCCAGGTAATAACCGGCCACCAGGCTGGTCACGCCGACGATCAATTGCCCGGCCACCTGGTCGGTGCTCTGCTGCAGGCTGCGCTTGGCGTTGTCGACGGTGGCCAGGATCAAGTGCGCCTGGCGCAGGAACTGATGGCCCTGGTGGGTCAGGGTCATGCCCTTGGCGTGGCGGTTGAACAGGTTGACGCCGATTTCCTGTTCCAGTTGCTGGATCGCCAGGGTCAGGGTCGACTGCGAAATAAACGCGGTTTGCGCAGCGGCGGAGATCGAACCGGTCTCGGCCACGGCGATGAAGTGGCGGATCTGACGCAAGGTCATCATGCTGGAGTTACCAGTGGGGTGTTTTTATCGATTTGCTCGAGTGTATATCGATTTAACCGAAGGATAGCCGCGTTACATCTGGAAGCACTCTAGATCGGGGTTTTTTGGCGCTAAGTTTTACGCTGGGAGTCTATTGGTCTTATGAACCCTGGTGTCTGGAGGCTACGCATGAATACCCGTGGATTACTCGAACAACTGCTCAAGTCTGGTCAGGACATGTTGCAGAACAAGGCCGGCGGCCAGCGCAAATCCGACGACAAAGGCGCCCTCGGCGGCCTGCTCGGCAGTGGCGGGCTCGGCAGTTTGCTCGGCGGCGCTGGCGGCGGGGCCCTGGCCGCTGGGGCCATGGGCCTGCTGCTGGGCAATAAAAAGGCGCGCAAATTCGGCGGCAAGGCCCTGACCTATGGCGGGTTGGCGGCATTGGGCGTGATCGCCTACAAAGCCTATGGCAACTGGCAGGCGCAACAGGCCAGCGCGCCCCAAGGCGAGCCGCAGACCATCGACCGCCTGCCGCCAGCCCAGGTCGAGCAACACAGCCAGGGCATCCTCAAGGCGTTGGTGGCGGCGGCCAAGGCCGACGGGCATGTGGATGAGCGCGAGCGCGCGCTGATCGAAGGTGAATTCAACAAGCTGGATAACGACCGTGAATTGCAAAGCTGGCTGCACGGCGAGCTGAACAAACCCCTCGACCCGGCCGACGTGGCGCGGGCCGCCGGCACCCCGGAAATGGCCGCCGAGATGTACATCGCCAGTGTGATGCTGGTGGATGAGGAGAACTTTATGGAGAAGGCGTACCTGGATGAGCTGGCGCGGCAGCTCAAGTTAGAGCCCGGTTTGAAGGTTGAATTGGAGAAACAGGTGCGCCAGGCGACGCTTTAGGGATCGTTCCCATGGATGGGCGCGATCAGGAGTGACAGGTCTATCGGGGGCGGCTAAGGAGGGCCCCATGGCGCGGCCAGTTGCAGCGTCATGAGGTAACGCTCCTCTGTGGGACGTCTATCGTCCTTGAATCGCCCAACCACCAGCATCACTTGATACTTGTCGCTCGCTCGCCAATAGGATGTGCCGCCTCGGTTCACATTGCGCAGCCGGGCACGCCATTCCGGGGTATCGGCGAACGGAGGGTTGGACGCAACTCGAATGGGTTCCCAGCCTGCCTTGCGCCATTGCTCCTGCAAGTCCAGTACGACCTTGAGGGTGTCGTCGAGCAGTAGTGGCTCTACTTGGGGAGACAAGCTGAGATCTGCGACTCGCATATCCTTATATCTAATCATGAAGAAACGCGCAGGCGGGCTCATAAACCCATACTGAGGGTCTATGAAACGCAGGCGAGCATCAGATTTCGGTACTGTTCCCCAATAATTTCCCGAAACGGCTGGGCCAATGCTTGCGCTGGAACGCTGACGCATGTCTTCCCAGGGCTCGCCTAGCATCAGCGCAATTTCCGGATCTTCCGCGCCCAGGCGTAGCGCTATCCATACGAGTGATGCGGCAACGACCAGTCCCGGTCCGCCACGTCGCCAACCTATCTTCGCGAGCCGGCTCATTGAACACCCCGGTTTTCAGCGATATCGTCTAGCGCCTGTTCGATTCGATGCCGCTCAGTACTGCGCAGCAGTGTGTGAAACCGTGCTGCAGCCTTGAGCACGAATGCCATACGCTGATCGATATTGGCTAGATTGGCGAAGGGGTTGTTGTTGAAATCAATGGTCCGACCTTCATCAGCGGGACTGCATTGGTTTGCCAGTGTCAGTTCAATGGCCTGAGCGATCCCGGACGGTATGCCCGTGACGTATGAAAGATGGTTGCTACGTAGCAGGGTCACGAGTTTTGGATCGCCGTACATGGTCGGTTGAAGAATGTTTCGTTGTTCGTGGTCAGCCAGATGCTCAATACTTTTGGCAATGTCTCCATCGTCAATCGCCTTGAAGGCCTGCAATATTTCCGGGTAATCCCCCTCAAACCTTAGCTTTTCCTGCCCCACCGACCACAACACCCGATCCTGTCCATCCTCATAAATGTTCTGGCGCGACCGCAAGCAGGTCTCAAGCAAGCCCAACCCCCGGTCCTCACCTTCAAGGGCGATGGCTACTTTGGTGATGCGAAAGCCCCTCAAACCGCCGCCGACGGTCCCGCCAGCGGTGGTCTTGGCTCCTCGGGTAATGAAATAGCGGCGCATGCCAGCGATGTCCTTTTGTTCGCAGGGACTAGCACGCTAGGCTCGGCGAGAAAAGCCTGGTAGTCGGACGCTTCGCGGGTTTTTGTAGGTTGGTTCTGTGAAAAGGGTGCCTCAGGCCACCCTCTAGGCATGCCTGCGCACGATGAAGATCGTTCTCACGTTCTGTGGAAACGATTTAACAAATCTATTTATGGCAGCCCCCACGGCCTGGATAATTCCAGTGTAATGAGGTACCGCTCTTCTGTGGGATGCCGATAGTCCTTGAAGCGCCCAACTACCAACATGACTTGGTATTTGTTTTCTGCCCGCCAGTAAGACTTGCCACCCCGGTTCACATTTCGCAATCGAGCACGCCATTCAGGTGTGTCGGCGAATGGAGGGTTGGAGGCGACTCGTATGGGCAGCCAGCCGGCATTGCTCCATTGTTTTTGCAAATACAGCACGACGTTGAGGGTGTCATCGAGCAATAGCGGTTCGATTTGGGGGGACATGCGGATACTACCAACGCGCTCCTTGTCGAAACTTACCGCGAGGAAGCGGGCAGGCGGGGTAACGAATCCATATTGAGGGTCTATGAAGCGTAGACGGGCATCGGACTTTGGTAGCCTCCCCCATATTTCTCCGGGAATAGCAGGGGCGATTGCTGCACTGGAGCGCTGACGCATGTCTTCCCAAGGCTCCCCAAGCATCAGTGCGATTTCTGGCGTACTGGTGAAGAAACGTATCATTCCTACCAGTAGTACGGCAGCGAACAATACAAGTGCGGCATGTCGCCAGTTTACTTGTGAGAGCCGGTTCATCGCATGCCCCGACCTGCAGCGACATCATCCAGCGCTTGTTCGATTCGATGCCGCTCACCGCTATTTAACAGCTTGTCAAATTGCGCCGCGGCCTTGAGCACGAAGGTCATGCGTTGATCGATATCGGCCAAGTTGGCGATGGGGTTGTTGCTGAACTCAATGACCCTGCCGTCATCAACAGAGCGGCATTGGCTTGCCAGCGTTAGCTCAATGGCCTGTGCTGCTCCGGACGGTATGCCCGTGACGTATGAAAGATGGTTGCTACGTAGCAGAGCCACTAATTTTTGGTCGGTATACATGGTTGGTTGAAGAATATTTCGTTGCTCGTGCCAAGCCAGATGCACAACACTTTCTTCAATATTGCCCGCGTCAATGGCTTTGAAGGCTTGCAGAATTTCCTTGTAATCAATACCAAACCTTAGCTTCACCTGCCCCACCGGCCACAACACCCGCTGCAGCCCATCCTCAAAAATGTTCTGGCGCGAGGACAGGCAGGTCTCAAGCAACCCCAACCCCCGCTCCTTATAAAACGCATGCAACGGAAACACATCCAAAAACAGCGTGGTATTGCCCATCGCCATCATCTCGTACACATGTTGATAAAGCTGTTGCACGCTCG
>NZ_JYLL01000034.1 GCF_001439695.1 Pseudomonas veronii | reverse complement strand
TCGGTGTAGAACGTGCCATTGGTTGGCGTGCCGACGGTGAAGGATTTCACGTCTGCCACGCCATCTACGTCGGTGGCGGACAGTTTGACCGCGATACCTACGCTTGGATCTTCAGCACCGGTTGCGGTAGTGGTCACAGCCACAGGCGCATCGTTGACCGGGGTCACGGTGATAGTGCCGTTAGCAGGCGCGGAGGTCAGCGGGCTACCGCCGTCAGCGATACCGCCGTCGGTCGCGGTGTAAGTGAAGTTCGCGGTGCCGTTGAAGTTCGCGTTCGGCTTGAAGTAAACGGTCGCTTCGCCGTTGACCGCGTCAATGGAACCGGTCACCGGTTTGGTCATGGCCGCATCGGTGTAGAACGTGCCATTGGTTGGCGTGCCGACGGTGAAGGATTTCACGTCTGCCACCCCGTCTACGTCGGTCGCGCTCAGTTTGACCGCGATACCTACGCTTGGATCTTCAGCACCGGTCGCGGTAGTGGTCACAGCCACTGGCGCATCGTTGACCGGGGTCACGGTGATGGTGCCGTTGGCAGGCGCAGAGGTCAGCGGGCTACCGCCGTCAGCGATACCGCCGTCTGTGGCGGTGTAGGTGAAGTTGGCGGTGCCGTTGAAGTTTTCGTTTGGCTTGAAGTAAACAGTCGCTTCACCGTTGACTGCGTCGATCGAGCCAGTCACTGGCTTGGTCATGGCCGCGTCGGTGTAGAAGGTGCCATTGGTTGGCGTGCCGACGGTGAAGGATTTCACGTCTGCCACGCCATCTACGTCGGTCGCGCTCAGCTTGACCGCGATACCTACGCTTGGGTCTTCAGCACCGGTTGCGGTAGTGGTCACAGCCACAGGCGCATCGTTGACCGGGGTCACGGTGATAGTGCCGTTAGCAGGCGCGGAGGTCAGCGGGCTACCGCCGTCAGCGATACCGCCGTCGGTCGCGGTGTAAGTGAAGTTCGCGGTGCCGTTGAAGTTCGCGTTCGGCTTGAAGTAAACGGTCGCTTCGCCGTTGACCGCGTCAATGGAACCGGTCACCGGTTTGGTCATGGCCGCATCGGTGTAGAACGTGCCATTGGTTGGCGTGCCGACGGTGAAGGATTTCACGTCTGCCACTCCATCTACGTCGGTGGCGGACAGTTTGACCGCGATACCTACGCTTGGATCTTCAGCACCGGTTGCGGTAGTGGTCACAGCCACAGGCGCATCGTTGACCGGGGTCACGGTGATAGTGCCGTTAGCAGGCGCGGAGGTCAGCGGGCTGCCGCCGTCAGCGATACCGCCGTCAGTGGCGGTGTAGGTGAAGTTCGCCGTGCCGTTGAAGTTCGCGTTCGGCTTGAAGTAAACGGTCGCTTCGCCGTTGACCGCATCAATAGCGCCGGTCACTGGCTTGGTCATCGCCGCATCGGTGTAGAACGTGCCGTTGGTTGGCGTGCCGACGGTGAACGATTTCACGTCCGCCACACCGTCTACGTCAGTGGCCGAAAGCTTAACTTCGATACCCTGGACCGGATCTTCAGAACCCGTTGCAGTGGTCGGTGCGGCAACCGGCGCATCGTTCACCGCAGTCACAGTGATGGTGCCATTGGCAGGCGCCGAGGTCAGCGGGTTGCTGCCGTCAGCATTGCCACTGTCGGTGGCGGTATAGGTGAAGTTCGCCGTGCCGTTGAAGTTCGCATTTGGCTTGAAGTAAACCGTGGCTTCGCCGTTGATGGCGTCGATCGAGCCAGTCACCGGTTTGGTCATCGCCGCATCGGTATAGAACGTACCGTTGGTCGACGTACCAACCGCGAACGATTTCACGTTCTCCACGCCATCGATATCAGTAGCCGAAAGTTTGACTTCGATACCTTGAACCGGATCTTCGGAACCGGTCGCGGTAGTCGCGATAGCTTCTGGTGCATCGTTAACGGCAATCACGTTGATCGGCAGGGTAATCGACTCGGACTTCGGATCAGCCGTGCCGTCCTGCGCGGTGGCGGTGACGGTGAGGTTCACCAGGCCGTTGGCGTTTTCCGCCGGGGTGAAGACCAGGGTGGCCTTGTTCCAATTGCTGATGTCGACGCTTTGATTGCCAGCCGTCGCGGTGAAGGTGTGGCCCGGCGTGCCATCGGAGATGGTCGCGTTGAGCGGTATGCCACCGACTTCCAGCTTGAGCGTCTCGGAGCCATCCTTGTCGGTGGCGTATGCGTCGATGGTCGACAGCTTGATCGCATGGTCTTCCAGGCCGGTGTTCAGCACCTGGGTGACGTTGATGTTGTCCAGCACGCCGCCCAACGAGTTGTTTGCATCCCCGGCCGGGGCTTTGAACTCGAGTTTGGCATCGCCGTCAGCAGTGACCGGCACGACGAAGGTGTAAGTCTTCATGCCGACGGTGGTGGTATCCAGGGTGCCGACTTTGACGCCGCCCCAGAATACGTCGATCACCGAATTGTTCTCGGCACCCGCACGCGGCGAGTAGTCGACCGAGATGGTGTACGCCGTGCCGGCTTCTGCCTTGATGATGGTGTACAGGCTGGAGTCGTCGCCGGCGTTTTTCTCAAGCTCGATGACCTGGCTGTTGCCTGGGGTCTCTACGCCGTAGTTGCTGCTTTGGCCGATTTCGACTTGGCCGCCGGCATTCCCCGTGAGCCACGGAGTGCTCGGGGTGCCACTGACAGGCGCGTTGTTGGCGTCATTTACCCCGACGATGCCCCACGAACCATTGAGGTTGGCGCTGTCGAAGTTGATCGAGGTCACAGGGCCGCCGCCGAGCAGGCCCAGGTGCGGAGTGTCGGTAACCGGCGCGATCGTGATGTCGGCCGTCGTTACGGCGCTCGATTTACCGCCGTTGTCGACCGCAGTGAACGTCACCTCGGTTTTGCCGCTCCAGTCGCCGGTCGGGGCGAAGTAAACCGCGGCTTTGCCGTCGGCACCCGCTGGCACCGAGTCGCCGACTTTGAGTTCGGTTTGCAGCGTGGCATCGCTGTACAGCTTGCCATTTTCCGGCAAGGTGGTGATGACAAAGCTGGAGACGGTACCGTCCACATCCTTGCCGTCCAGCACGATCTTGGCGGTATGGTCTTCATCGGCGGTGGTGTTGTCGGCCGATGCAGTCGGGGCGTCGTTGAACAGGTCGATAGTGACCTTGCCAGTGGCGCTGCCGGTTTCCGGCGGTTCGCGATCCAGGTTGCCGCCACCGTTGTCAGTCACATCGATGGTGACGGTACGATCGGTACCGACAGGGTTATTGCCCGGGCTCTGGAAGGTGATGGCTTCAACCAGTTTGACGAAGTCGGCGGCGCTGCTGCCGGCCTTCGAGTCGCTGGTGAGGGTGTAGACGATTTTCCCGTCGGCGGCGCTGCCGCTCTGGGTGATGGTGATCCCGGCAACGGCCAGGGCCTTGAGCACATCGGTATTGCTGAGCAAATCACCTGCAGCCAGGTGGTCGACGGTGACCACGACTTTGCTGAAGGTGGTGTTGTCGACGTCTTTGATGGTCAGGTTTTCGACCAGCGCGACTGCGTCTTTTTGCTCAGTGAATGTGGTGCTGTCGAACTTGACCTCAGGCGGATCGTTCACCGGAACCACGTACACCACGGAGGTGACAGGCGCCGAATCCAGCTGGCCGTCGTTGACGGTGATGGTCAGGGTGCGATTGGCCGGGTCCGGGTTCTCGCTTTCGCTGGCGAAGTGTACCGAACGCAGGACTTCCTGGTACTCAGCCGTGGAGGCCTCACCGGACAAGGTCAAGATGCCCGTGGCCTTGTCGTAGCTGACTGCAATTTTGGTGTTGCTGACATCTGCGATCAGTACATCGTCTGCCAGGTGGTTGACGAGTGTGACTTTGGCGCTTTGCAGGGTGTTGTTGTCGACGTCGCTGACGGTCAGGTTCGCCGCCACGTAGCCGCCAGGCTTGCCTTCAATATAGGTGTCGCCGAATGCGTTGGTCGAGGCGTTGCCCAGTACCGGAGCGTCGTTCACCGCAGTCACGGTGATGGTGCCGTTGGCTGGAGCCGAGGTCAGCGGGCTGCCGCCGCCAGCAATGCCGCCGTCGGTGGCGGTGTAGGTGAAGTTCGCGGTGCCGTTGAAGTTTTCGTTTGGCTTGAAGTAAACGGTGGCTTCACCGTTGACCGCGTCGATCGAGCCGGTTACCGGCTTGGTCATGGCCGCGTCGGTGTAGAAGGTGCCGTTGGTTGGGGTGCCGACGGTGAAGGATTTCACGTCTGCCACGCCGTCTACGTCGGTGGCGCTCAGTTTGACTTCGATGCCTTGAACCGGATCTTCGGAACCCGTTGCGGTGGTCGGTGCGGCGACCGGCGCATCGTTGACCGGAGTCACGGTGATGGTGCCGTTGGCCGGAGCCGAGGTCAGCGGGCTGCCGCCGTCAGCGATACCGCCGTCGGTCGCGGTGTAGGTGAAGTTCGCGGTGCCGTTGAAGTTTTCGTTTGGCTTGAAGTAAACGGTGGCTTCGCCGTTGACTGCGTCAATCGAGCCAGTCACTGGCTTGGTCATGGCGGCGTCGGTGTAGAACGTGCCGTTGGTTGGGGTGCCGACGGTGAACGATTTCACGTCTGTCACGCCATCTACGTCGGTCGCGCTCAGTTTGACTTCGATGCCTTGAACCGGATCTTCAGAACCCGTTGCGGTGGTCGGTGCGGCGACCGGTGCATCGTTGACCGGAGTCACGGTGATGGTGCCGTTGGCCGGAGCCGAGGTCAGCGGGCTGCCGCCGTCAGCAATACCGCCGTCGGTCGCGGTGTAGGTGAAGTTCGCGGTGCCGTTGAAGTTTTCATTTGGCTTGAAGTAAACGGTGGCTTCGCCGTTGACGGCGTCGATCGAGCCGGTCACCGGTTTGGTCATGGCGGCGTCGGTGTAGAACGTGCCGTTGGTAGGCGTGCCGACAGTGAACGATTTCACGTCCGCCACGCCGTCTACGTCCGTCGCGCTCAGTTTGACCGCGATACCTACGCTTGGATCTTCAGCACCCGTTGCGGTAGTGGCCGCAGCCACTGGTGCATCGTTGACCGGGGTCACGGTGATAGTGCCGTTGGCAGGCGCAGAGGTCAGCGGGCTGCCGCCGTCAGCAATACCGCCGTCGGTGGCGGTGTAGGTGAAGTTCGCGGTGCCGTTGAAGTTTTCATTTGGCTTGAAGTAAACCGTGGCTTCGCCATTGACCGCATCAATAGCGCCGGTCACCGGTTTGGTCATCGCCGCATCGGTGTAGAACGTGCCATTGGTAGGCGTGCCGACGGTGAACGATTTCACGTCTGTCACGCCATCTACGTCGGTCGCGCTCAGTTTGACTTCGATGCCTTGAACCGGATCTTCGGAACCCGTTGCGGTGGTCGGTGCGGCAACCGGCGCGTCGTTGACCGCAGTCACGGTGATGGTGCCGTTGGCCGGAGTAGACGTCAGCGGGTTGGTGCCGTCAGCATTGCCGCTGTCGGTCGCGGTGTAGGTGAAGTTTGCGGTGCCGTTGAAGTTTTCGTTCGGTTTGAAGTAAACCGTGGCTTCGCCGTTGACCGCGTCGATCGAGCCGGTTACCGGCTTGGTCATGGCAGCATCGGTGTAGAACGTGCCATTGGTTGGCGTGCCGACGGTGAACGATTTCACGTTCTCCACGCCATCGATATCAGTGGCCGAAAGCTTGACTTCGATGCCCTGGGCCGGATCTTCAGAACCGGTCGCGGTAGTGGCGACAGCTTCTGGCGCATCGTTGACCGCAGTCACGGTGATAGTGCCGTTGGCCGGAGTAGAAGTCAGCGGGTTGGTGCCATCAGCATTGCCGCTGTCGGTCGCGGTGTAGGTGAAGTTCGCCGTGCCGTTGAAGTTTTCGTTCGGTTTGAAGTAAACCGTGGCTTCGCCGTTGACCGCGTCGATCGAGCCGGTTACCGGCTTGGTCATGGCCGCATCGGTGTAGAACGTGCCGTTGGTAGGCGTGCCGACGGTGAACGATTTCACGTTCTCCACGCCATCGATATCAGTGGCCGAAAGCTTGACTTCGATGCCCTGGGCCGGATCTTCAGAACCGGTCGCAGTGGTCGCCACAGCCACCGGCGCATCGTTCACCGCAGTGACAGTGATGGTGCCGTTGGCTGGGGTCGAAGTCAGCGGGTTGCTGCCGTCAGCGTTGCCGCTGTCGGTCGCGGTATAAGTGAAATTCGCGGTGCCGTTGAAGTTTTCGTTTGGCTTGAAGTAAACAGTCGCTTCGCCGTTGACCGCATCAATCGAGCCAGTCACCGGTTTGGTCATGGCAGCATCGGTGTAGAACGTGCCATTGGTTGGCGTGCCGACAGTGAACGATTTCACGTTGTCCACGCCGTCTACGTCGGTGGCCGAAAGCTTGACTTCAATACCCTGGGCCGAATCTTCAGAGCCCGTCGCAGTGGTCGCCACAGCCTCAGGCGCATCGTTGACCGCCGTCACAGTGACAGTGCCGTTAGCCGGCGCAGAGGTCAGCGGGTTGCTGCCGTCAGCGTTGCCACTGTCGGTCGCGGTGTAGGTGAAGTTCGCGGTGCCGTTGAAGTTTTCGTTCGGCTTGAAGTACACGGTGGCTTCGCCATTGACCGCGTCAATCGCGCCAGTCACCGGCTTGGTCATGGCAGCGTCGGTGTAGAACGTGCCGTTGGCCGACTCGCCGACGGTGAACGATTTCACGTTCGCCAGGCCATCCACATCGGTCGCGCTCAGCTTGACCGCAATGCCTACGCTTGGATCTTCAGTCCCGGTTGCAGTGGTCGCGATCGCTTCTGGTGCATCGTTGACCGCCGTCACAGTGACAGTGCCGTTAGCCGGAGCAGAGGTCAGCGGGTTGCTGCCGTCAGCGTTGCCGCTGTCGGTCGCGGTATAGGTGAAATTCGCGGTGCCGTTGAAGTTTTCGTTCGGCTTGAAGTAAATCGTGGCTTCGCCGTTGACCGCGTCGATCGAGCCGGTCACCGGTTTGGTCATGGCCGCGTCGGTGTAGAACGTGCCATTGGTTGGCGTGCCGACAGTGAACGATTTCACGTTCGCCAAACCATCCCCATCGGTCGCACTCAGTTTGACCGCAATGCCCTGGGCCGGATCTTCAGCTCCGTTCGCTGCAACCACCACTGCCACCGGCGCGTCGTTAACCGGCGTCACCGTCACGTCCAGCGTGCTGCTCGAACCGGTATTGGTGGTGTAGCCGATTTGCGGCACTTCACCGTTGTAATCCTTGACCGGGGTAAACGCATACGCACCATCCGCACCGATGGTGACGGTACCGACACCTTCGACAATGGCGGTTTGGCCTGCGTTATACGTGGTACCGCCAACGGTGAACGTCGCGACGGTCAGCACGTTGTCGATGTCGCTGTCATTGCTCAGCACGTTGCCAGTGGCGACCTGCTCCTCGGCAACCGTGTTGGTGTCTGCGACCAGCACGCTCGGGTTGTCGACAGCGATCACGGTGGTAGTGGCGGCTTCCGGGTTGATCGCCAGGTTTTCGTAGTTACCGCCGCTTGCACCGGTGATGGTGGCGCTGACGCTCAGGTCTTTGCCATCGGCCAGGTTTGCCGGCGTATCGACGCTGACGGTGCCCGTGGTTTTACCGGCTTCGATGGTGATGGTGGTGTTGTTGGACAGCGTGATGGTGACGTCGGTCTGCGCGGCGTTGTTCACGGTCGCGGTATAAACGATCTTGCCGCCCTCATCGACCGACGCGTTCGCGCTCAGCGTGACGGTGGTGGTGTCGATGGTGTCATTGATCTGCGTAACGGCCGGCGCCGGGTCGGTGGTGATGATCAGGTTGCCGCCGCCGGACGTGCCGGTGATGGTGGCGGAGATCGACGAGGCATCCAGGTAAGGCGTGTCATTGCCCGCGAACGTGACGTTCAGCGCGCCCGCGGTCTGGCCGGCGAGGACCACGACAGACAAGCCGTTGGACAAGGTGACGGTCAGGTCACTGGTCGGCGCCTGGGTGACAAACACGGTGTAAACCACGACGCCGCCGGCTTCGGTGATGCTCGGCGTGGCAGTCAAGGTGATGGTGACGCTGCGCGGATCGAGGCTGTTATTGGTAGCGGCGGTGAACAGGCTGGTCGCGGCATCGGCGGCATTCAAGCCGTTCGTCGGATAACCGATGGTAGGGTCAACCGTGCCTGCGGTGGCGTCCAGCACGACAAAGCTGTGGCCGCCACCCACGGCGCCGTCCGCGCCAGCGGCAGTCGGGCCGGCAGCTGTGGCTTCAAGGTCTTGGGTCGGGTCGGCACCGGCAGCGATGGCTTGCTGCAGTTCGGCAACGGAGGGTGCTTCCTGGGCAGTGGCGGCACTCAGGTCGGTCACTGAGTCAGGCGTGTTCGCGCTCCATTGCGTGTCGCGCCCCAGGTCAAGGGTGCGGCCATCGGCAAGCTCCAGCGACACGGAGCCGGCAGGACCGGTTTCCACCTGCTCCCCTGCAAACAAACGATCCCCTTCTACCAGCAGGCGACGAATCCCTTCCGGGGATACCGCAAACACTTGACCGACAATGCTTTTGACGACCGCAACGCTGCTCATAAAAGACTCTCCGTGTATTACCGTTCAGGGGGCATCCATCATGGAGACCGGCCTTTCTCTCTAGTGCCGATTCAATAGCTGGAGTACGTTAAACCCATGTAAAAAATTTGGCGTCAATATTTTGGTGTTTTGCTCGACGAATTACTTTTCCGTCAAGGTATTGACCTATTTGGCGCCATCCTAAACAATCCGCCCGGTAATGTCACATTGATATTTACACGGCATCGCGACTTTCTGTTTGCACCGTCCAGCACTCATGACAAGCAGTGATTTCGGTTGCCAATCCAATGCACTATTTCAAGTTTGTTGCGGTTTTCCAGGCAACCAATCCCCAGGGAAGAATCACAATGCGTTTGCACTTATTCAAAGCTTTGCCTTTTGCTCTAGCCGCCAGTTTCGTACAGGCTCAAACGCTGACGGAAGCGATGCAGAAAGCGGTGGAAGTCCATCCGGAGATCCAAGCGGGTGTCAATGCGCGCATTGCTGCTGACTACCAAGTCGACGCAGCCAAAGGCGGCTACTTGCCTAAAGTCGACTTGCTGGGCGGTTATGGCCGTGAAAGCTCGGACAACACCACCACCCGCGCGGCCAGCAACAGCCACGATTGGAAAACCATGAACCGCGGCGAATCGACCATTCGTCTGCAGCAAAACCTGTTCCAGGGTTTTGGCACCCAAAATGAAGTAGGCCGCCAACAAGCCACCGCCAATTCCCGCGGTTATGCGCTGCTCAACACGACCGAGCGCACCGCCCTGACGGTCGCCCAGGTTTATCTGGATGTCTTGACCCGTCGCGAGATGGTGCAACTGGCAGAAGAGAACCTGAAAAGCCACGAACGCATTTTTGACCAGATCAAATTGCGCACCAGCCGTGGCGTCGGAAGAATGGCGGACATGGACCAGGCCGAAGCCCGTCTGGCTCAGGCTCGAAACAACCTGATCACCGAACAGACCAACCTGGCTGACGCCAATACCAACTACATGAGCGTTGTCGGCCAAGAGCCTGACCAACTGGAAAAGCCAGCGGGCATCGTTACCTTGCTGCCAGCCAGCCTGGATGACGCACGCCGCCAGATGATTGCCGACAGCCCGGTATTGCGCTCTGCCGAATCGGATATCACCGCCGCTGAAAAGCAGTACGAATCCGCCAAGTCGACCTTCTACCCGCGCTTCGATGCGGTACTGCAACGTTCAGCCAACGACAACATCGCCGGCGACCCAGGCCATGACAACAGCTATTCCGCCATGCTGAACATGCAGTTCAACCTGTTCAACGGCGGCACCGACAAGGCCAACCTGCAGTCCAAGGCTTCCCAGGCCTCCCAGGCGCTGGACATCCGCAACAACGCCCTGCGTCAGCTGAACGAAGAGCTGGGCCTGGCGTGGAACGCCTACAACAACGCCACCCAGCAGGTGCCGATCGCGCAGGAATACGTGGACCGCAGCACGCGAGTACGTACCTCGTATCAACAGCAGTTCAGCCTCGGTGAGCGTACACTGCTCGACTTGCTCGACAGCGAGAATGAACTGTTCACCGCTCAGCAGCGTCTGGCGCAGATCAAAAACCTGCAGATCTACACGCAGTATCGAATCAAGGCCGACATGGGCCAACTGCTGAGAAGTCAGGGCGTGGTAGCGCCGATGGCATCGGTTGTGCAGAACGATATTAAACCGTCGGTAAACCTGCCAGGGATGAACTGATTCTTGACGGCGTTGGACCACTCAACTGCAGTAAGAGAGAGTCAGCTTGGATTCTGAAATAGGTGTGGCGCAACTCAACCATGACCCGCGCAGTCAGCATGACGACCCCTTGCTGGACGGGTTGTTGACACTCTGCTCACTGCATTACAAACCCGCCAGCCGCGCAATGCTGACCACTGGGCTGCCACTCGCGGCCCAGCGTCTGAGCGCCGAGCTGCTGCCGCGTGCAGCCGCTCGGGCGGGTTTGCAGGGGCGGTTGCTGCAGCGCAAGCTGGAACAGATTCCATCCATCGCACTGCCCGCCATGCTGCTGCTCAAGGAAGGGCGCAGCGCGGTGCTGTTGGGCTGGGAAGGCGACACGGCGCGACTGCTGCTCAGCGAAAGCGACGGCGGCGAAGTACAGGTCAGCCGTGAAACCTTGAGTCAGGATTACAGCGGTCGGGTATTTTTCGCCCAACCGCAGCATAAATTTGACATCACCAGCGGCACGCTGATCCCGCGCGCACGCTCGTGGTTTCGAGACACCCTCAAGCGCTCGCGCTGGCTCTACGCCGACGCAATCGCCGCGAGCCTGGTGATCAACCTGATCGCCCTGGCCGCACCACTGTTTGTGATGAACGTGTATGACCGCGTGGTCCCCAACCAGGCCACCGCCACCTTGTGGATGCTGGCCATCGGTATCTGCGGCGCGTACCTGTTCGATCTGCTGCTCAAGAGCCTGCGCAGTTTATGCCTGGACCTGGCGGGCAAAAAAACCGACCTGATCATCTCCGCGACGCTGTTCGAGCGCATCGTGGGCATGGCCATGAAAGTGCGCCCGGCGCGGGTCGGCAGCTTTGCGCAGAACATCCATGAATTCCAGGGGATGCGCGACTTCCTCACCTCGCTGACCCTCGCGAGCCTGATCGACCTGCCCTTCACCCTGATCATCCTGGTGGTGATCGCCATGCTCGGCGGCCACCTGGTGTGGATTCCGATCATCGCCTTCCCGCTGGCCCTGGGTATCGGCCACATGCTCCAGAAACCGCTGACTGCGACACTGGAGCGCACCATGGCCCTGGGCGCCGAGCGTCAGTCGAGCCTGATCGAAACCCTCGCCGGGCTCGATGCGGTCAAGGTCAATAACGCAGAAAGCGAGCGCCAGTATCAATGGGAACAGACCATTGGCACCCTCAGCCGCCTGGAACTGCGGGTCAAGGTGTTGTCCGGCCTGGCCATGAACATCACCTTGCTGATCCAGCAAGTGGCCGGCGTGGCGATGATCATTTTCGGCGTGTACCAGATCATTGATGGCGCCCTCAGCATGGGCGGCCTCGTTGCCTGCTACATGCTCAGCGGCCGCGCACTGGGCCCGTTGGCGCAACTGTCGGGGCTGCTGACGCGTTACCAGCAAGCCAAGGTGACGATGGTCTCGGTCGACCAGATGATGGAGTTGCCGCAAGAACGCAACTACGACGAACGCCCGCTCAGCCGCAAGGCGCTGCAAGGCGCGATGACGTTCCGCGAAGTCGACTTCACCTACCCGAACCAACAAAACCTGGCGCTGCGCGGCATCAACCTGAATGTGCGGGCGGGCGAGAAGATCGGCATCATCGGGCGCAGCGGCTCGGGCAAAAGCTCGCTGGCCAAACTGCTGGTCGGTCTTTACCAGCCGGATTCGGGCTCGTTGCTGGTCGATGGCGTGGACATTCGCCAGATCGATGTCAGCGAATTGCGCCACAACATCGGCTACGTGGCCCAGGACATCCAACTGCTGGCCGGCACCTTGCGCGACAACCTCGTCTCGGGCGCACGCTACGTGGACGACGAAATGGTGCTGCAAGCCGCAGAACTGGCCGGCGTGCATGAATTTGCCAGACTGCATCCGCAAGGTTACGAACTGCAAGTGGGCGAACGCGGGCAAAACCTCTCCGGCGGCCAGCGACAAAACGTCGCCCTCGCCCGTGCATTGCTATTGAACCCACCGATCCTGCTGCTGGACGAACCGACCAGCGCCATGGACAACACCGGCGAAGAGCGCCTGAAACAGCGCTTGCAGTCGGTGATCGAAAACAAGACGGTGATTCTGGTCACCCACCGCGCCTCGCTGTTGAGCCTGGTGGATCGCCTGCTGGTGATCGACCGTGGCCAGATACTCGCGGACGGTCCAAAAGCGGCCGTCATGGAAGCGCTGAAAAAGGGGCAGATCAGTGTTGCTTAAATCCGGCCCACGCCGCTTGAAAGACGTCATCTTCGGCTATTTCAGAGGCACCGACTCGCTCGAAGACCAGCCCTTGCCCGAAGTCGAAAAAGCCCTGGTCGACGACGCCCCGCGCATCGTGCGCCTGACCATTTGGGGCGTGATCGGCTTCTTCGTGTTCCTGATACTGTGGGCGCACTTTGCGATCATCGATGAAGTGACCAAAGGCGAAGGTAAGGCGATCCCCTCCTCGCGCATCCAGAAAATCCAGAACCTGGAAGGCGGCATCGTCGCCCAGATCTACGTGCATGAAGGGCAAATCGTCGACGCCGGTGCGCCGCTGGTACGCCTGGACGACACACGCTTTGCCTCCAACGTCGGCGAAACCGAAGCCGACCGCGTGGCCATGGAACTGCGCGTGGAGCGCCTCAGCGCCGAAGTCGAAAATCGCCCGCTGAACATTACCGAAGACGCGCGCAAAGCCGTGCCCAACCAGGCTTCGAACGAAGAGTCGCTGTACCTGAGCCGACGCCAGCAACTGTCGGACGAAATCGGCGGGCTGCAACAACAACTGCTGCAACGCCAGCAGGAACTGCGTGAATTCGCCTCCAAGCAGGACCAATACCGCAACAGCCTGAACCTGCTGCGCCAGGAGATCGGCATGTCCGAACCGCTGGTCCAACAGGGCGCGGTCTCGCCGGTAGAAGTGCTGCGCCTCAAACGCTCCGAAGTGGAAACCCGCGGCATGCTCGATGGCACCACCCTGGCCATCCCCCGCGCCCAGGCCGCCATCAACGAAGTGCAACGCAAAATCGACGAGACCCGCGGCAAATTCCGCAGCGAAGCCCTGGCTCAACTGAACGAAGCGCGCACCAACCTGAGCAAGGCCCAAGCCACCTCCAAAGGCCTGGAAGACCGCGTCAGCCGCACCATGGTCACCTCCCCCGTGCGCGGTATCGTCAAGCAAATGCTGGTCAACACCGTAGGCGGCGTGATCCAGCCCGGCAGCGACATCGCCGAAGTCGTACCGCTGGACGACACCTTGCTGGTAGAAGCCAAGATCCGCCCGCAAGACATCGCCTTCCTCCACCCCGGCCAGGAAGCAATGATCAAATTCACCGCCTACGACTACACCATCTACGGCGGCCTCAAAGGCAAACTCGAACAGATCGGCGCCGACACCGTGATGGATGAAGAGAAGAAAAACACCTTCTACGTCATCAAACTGCGCACCGACCGCAGCCACCTCGGCACCGACGACAAACCCCTGCTGATCATCCCCGGCATGGTGGCCTCTGTGGACATCATCACCGGCAAGAAGAGCATCTTGAGCTACCTGCTCAAGCCAATCATCAAATCCCGCGCAGAGGCCATGCACGAGCGCTGATCGGGGCATTTGGCTGCGGGAGAAGCAGGTAAATGCAGGGCGAAGGGCGAAAACTTGGGTTTTCGCAAAAATAGTCAGATTTCAGGGGTTTACAGAACTTTTTCAATCGCTATAATCGTCGCCCTAACACGCCGGTATAGCTCAGTTGGTAGAGCAACTGACTTGTAATCAGTAGGTCCCGGGTTCGACTCCTGGTGCCGGCACCATACAAGGTTCCAAAGAAGGCTTTCAAAATCTCTGGAACCCCCGAAAAACCCGCCTTCTGGCGGGTTTTTTCGTTTTGGCGTTCCATCGGTTTCCGTCAGAAACTGGTAGATTCCAACCGTTTTAAGGGTAGAGTTTGGGATACAGGTCACTTCGATAAAAGGGAGTACCCTTATGTCGCGCACCACAGCTCCGCTCTCCGACGCAGCTTGCCGCTTGGCAAAACCTACAGACCGCGCCTACAAGCTTTTCGACGGCGATGGCCTCTACCTCCTAGTCCAGCCCAATGGCCGCAAAGGCTGGCGGCTCCGTTACGTCAAACCTGACGGACGCGAAGGACTGACCTCGTTCGGCAACTACCCCGTCATTGGCCTCGCCGATGCGCGCCGCAAGCGCTTGGAAGTTAAGCGAATGCTGGCGGATGGCGTTGATCCTATAGAGACCAAGCACCAAGCCAAGGCGGAAGCCGTAATCAAAGGCAGAACCTTTGAAAGCGTTGCGCTCGACTGGCATACGGAAATGTCGGCCAAGTGGGCACCAGGCCATTCCAAGACTGTGATGAGTCGCCTCAAAACCCACGTGTTCCCGCTGATCGGCACCCGCGCCATTGTCGACCTCGACACCCATGACCTCATGCAGCCCTTGGAAGCGATCAAGAAGCGCGGAACGATAGACGTAGCTTTAAGGGTACAAAACTACCTGCAGAGCATCATGCGCGAGGCAAAACGCCTCCGGCTTATCACCGCCAACCCTGCATACGACCTCGAAGGCTTGATCAAAGCCCCGCGGGTGGTACATCGCCCCGCTCTACCCTTATCGCGACTGCCGGAACTACAGGAGCGGATCGACACCTATAAAGGCCGCGCACTTACCCGCCTGACGGTGATGCTATCGCTGCATGTGTTTGTACGCTCCAGCGAACTGCGTTTCGCCCGCTGGAGCGAGTTCGACCTCAAGCGTGGCACCTGGGAGATACCGGACACTCGACCCGCGTTGGAGGGAGTACCCTTTTCCACAAGGGGTACGAAGATGGCAGGGGATATCCATTTAGTACCCTTATCGCCGCAAGCAGTAGCGCTACTCGAAAAAATCCATGCACTCACAGGCAAATTCGCATTGGTCTTCGCAGGGGATGCCAAACCCTGGAAGCCCATGTCCGAAAATACCGTGAACAACGCGCTTCGGACGATGGGATACGACACCAAAACCGATATCTGCGGGCATGGATTTCGTTCGATGGCCTGCAGCGCACTGATCGAGTCAGGATTGTGGTCGGAGACAGCCATTGAACGGCAGATGAGCCACAAGGAGCGCAACAACGTCCGCGCCGCTTACATCCACAAGGCCGAGTTCATCGAGGAGCGCAGGCTGATCATGAACTGGTGGAGCCGGTACCTAGAGGCCAACCGGCAGGAGCATGTCACTCCGCACGAATTCGCGAATCAGACAGGAGCGAACGTCACTCGCCTAAAAGCAAAACGTGGCGCAACCGAGTAAGCGCTCGGTCTTCATATCTCAGCGATCCGCTTGTCCACGCGGGTCCATCCAAGCAGGGCTGCAAAGCCGCCCTGCTTGGATGGACCTCACTTAAAAAATCTAAAGCCCACACAACTGTCTGTGGAAAACCACTGATTTCCACCGGTGGATAATTTCATCCACAGCCGCAGAGCTCCCGAAAATTGGAGTCTTGACCCGAATTATCCACAGGCGTAGAAAAGATCGGGCAAAGCGCTGTCGTCGACAGCAACCCAGGTAGCCAGAACCTTTAAGGCTACGCCACACGGTGGTGGTTCTCCCAAAGTGCGATTAGCGTCCGGCGGCTCGCACGGTCACAGCGATGTGATGGATGCCTACTTTTACCAGTGCGCCCACTGCGGCAACTCATCCCCTTTCATAGCTGCCCTGCAGCAACCTATCCGCTTGGCCATTTCATTGCGCCAACCTGCGCCCGTCTCTTTCTCCCGGAAAGAGACGGGCGCTCCTACTGCTGCTGCAGGCCACCTCGTACAAGGCTTTGCGGCATTCCCCCTCGTGACAATCGACGTGACAAACACCGAAGTCACCAGCAACAGCGATGCCGATGATGGTGCCGCAGCCCACGGAATGGACTGCACCTGACTGACAGTCAGGCATGCCCCGATCATCGCTTCACTGCCGTCACCCGACTCAGGATCTCGCGGCGTTGGTCTCGTCAGCCAGCGCAGCCTCTACCCGCCCACTTCTTCGGAAGTGTTCAGGAGGCCAGATCATGAGGTGCCCAAGCTCCCGGCCGTAAAGAGCCGCCAGTCCCGCGTCAGTGGACAACCCTCACAGGCCGCAGGGGCCTTGATCCCTGATAACACTCAGCATTCTTGGCGGGATGACGTGGGGATGGTTTCAAAGGTTTAGCTTCGAGAGGAGTTTGATCATGACACTGGTAGGTAGACGCAACGGACGCAATTTTGGCTATGGCCGACAACTGAGTTATGCCGGCCCGCAGGCGCTCCGCGACTTGTTTGGCGGGGGGCATTACGGCACGGTCAAAGCGCACAGTGATCGCTGGCTGGCGTTTGTGCGGTGGTGTCGGTCGGAGGATGGGCCAGGATTCAACGATGCGCGGCAGATTGATCGGCAGACCTTGTTGGACTATGCCGAACATCTGCGTCAGCAAGTTGAACAAGGTGAGCTCGCCATAGCCACTGCGCAAAACCGATTGTGCAGCGTGAACCGAACCATGGCTGCGCTTCGCGGTGATCAGTATGTGAAGGTGCCGAGTCCGAGCAAGGCGCTGGGAATGCGGCGCACCAGTATCCGCACCGTGCCGCCGCAAGGCCAAGACCGCGAACACGTGAAGCGGATCGTCGAGGCGCTTTACGAACACCAACTGCCGCGTGCGGCGGCCATCGTGCAGTTGGCGCGAGCCACCGGCATGCGATTACGCGAGGCCATCTTAGCCGACCTTCCGCGCCTAAAACGCGAAGCCGAACACTACGGCAAGATCAACATCCAGGATGGCACCAAAGGTGGCCGATCCGGCGCGTCGGCACCTCGCTGGATCACGGTGGATGATCATATTCACGAAGCACTGAGATTCGCCAAACAGGTCTCACCCGACGGCAGCCACAATCTGCTTGCGCCGAACGAAAGCTACCTCGATTTCCAACGGGATATCGTCCGCGCCGCACGGGACCTCCTCCATCAGCAGAACCTCAAAGGCTTTCATGAATTACGGGCGGCCTTTGCATGCGAACGCTATGAGCAAATCACAAAGCATCCCGCGCCTATCAACGATGGCCATTGCTACCAACTCGACCGACACCTCGATCAGGAGGCCCGAGTGAAAATCAGCTATGAGTTAGGGCATGGTCGCATAGAAGTAGTATCAGCTTATATTGGTGGTCGAGCATGAGGGAGCCTTTCGATATGGAGCTTTTTTTGGCGGGCATAATGTCAGGGGCGAACGCAACGAAGAAGCGTCATGTTCATCAAGCAGCGATTATTCAGCAAGAAATAAACAAACACTGGAAAGAGTGCAACCCATGGAGATGGAAGAAAAAACACTTAACTTGGTTTATAAACGAAAAACTAAAAAACCATAGCAATTATACCCGCTACCACTACGGACTAACGATGAAGCTAATTATCAAACGACTTGAAAGAAATTGGCGCATCAAATTAAAAACAACACCTCCGAGCAATACGCAAAAAAATCCAGCCTCCTAGAAGCTGGATTTACTAAAGAAAACCGATCAAACATCCATTAAAAATCGCCTAGATCAACAGCCTCAGGATGGACAGTTCTGTATAGCGCATAACCGTGAATAACTGCCGTAGCTGGAACAAGTCCAACCGCTCGTATAAATGTTGCCATCGCATCTATATGCGATCCGGAAGTCACAACATCGTCAACAATAACAACGTGATTAACATCGTCAATTGAATCCGTACCCTTGAATATTCCGAGAGTATCAAAATGATCGTCCATGTCCCTTCTGCCGCCGGTCAAGTGCGAAGGCGATCTCGGCCAAAAACGTTCGAAAGAGCTACACACCTCGATATTCAACCCGGCTTCATTTCCGTTAATCCAAAGTTTCCACCAATCACAAATCAAATCCATAGTGTATGTAAGATTGCATTCCCTTGGTACTGATGAAGGCACCGGCACAAGTAAAATCTTCCCTTGTATATTTCTCGAACGGCACCATTCGACGAAACTTCTTTTATAATGCCCTGCCTTACTCATTAACGGCGCTGTTTGATAAAGACCATTCACACCAAATGACGGAACTCCACGCTTGGCGTTATGGTGGCTGATAGGCAAATCTTTTGCGCGCTTGACGATAGATCGAAGATCTAATGACGCATATCTATCGGTATTATTACGGTACTGTGTTCTGTCTGGAACATATTCCTGGCCGTGTCCAATATTTTCGGGGGGCACGTGGATTCGATCAACAACATTTATATCGATAGTATGGTAGTCAGAATCAAATGCATAAGCCGTATGGGACATATGACCATTTAAAAAATTCGTTATATGACTCTGAAGCTCTTCAAACGTCCGGGCAACAACCGTAGGCCTTGACCATCGAGTTACTACATCAATATCATGTCGAGAACCCCATGCAGCCAAGATCGAAGGTACGCCTAAAGCGTGAGCCATATATATGTCTTTAGGACTGTCCCCAACAACTAAGAACTCAATATTCGCAAAGGCAAAAAGTGCCGAGATTTGCGTTCTAAGGTTAAGTATATTGGTGATGGGCTTCGATTGTGATCCGAAAATCAACCGATTATCAATATTGTAGCCCGCTTGTCGTAACACATGAGCGCAATATTCAGCAGGAGAATCGGAGACGATTGCCACTGCGAGGTTCGGAGTCTCAGCAAGCACATTAATATACGCAGGAAGCCGAGTATCATAAACTGGCAAGCCAATCCTGCCACTTGCTATTTCTTCTAAAACCGCCTGCCTCCCAGCACTTGACCGCATATAAGCCTGGCAGTCACTGGTATTTACAAGTGTAAGATCCAAATCAAGAAGTAGTACCCGCATCAAAATTCTCCCTTATAACCTTAATTCTATCCTTATATTTCAAAACCCAACTGTATGTGCTTTCGCGAATGTTATTCTCAAGCACATAAAGTTGCTTATTTTGCTCTAAACAAATTCTAATAGCATATTGGGTACCGCTTTTATCACCGGCGCGAGCAACAACAACTCCGTCAGTAGATAAAGCGACAGTTGTTCTATTTCGATTCGCAAAGTACGATCCAAATGAACCTACACCTATAGGGTATTCACTAACCAATAGATCGCTTTCTGCAATTTGCGATTGAAGCTCTCGATTTTCTTTCGGGTAAAACATATCGAGTGGCGTACCTAATACCGCGATAGTTCGACCTCCAAAGCGAATCGCTGCTTTATGTCCCAGAGTATCTGAGCCGGAAGCCAAGCCACTAACTATCGCGTCAACTCCGGAGCTCAATAGTCTTTTAATCACACGTGTTCCGTGATCAATATGATTAGAGTCTACTAACTCCCTAGTCCCTACAAAAGCTATTGATTTTTTGACATCAAGGAGAGAAATATCGCCCAACGTGTAAACTATAGGTGGAGTACCTGGATGCGCACCAAGTTTAATTGGATATATAGAATCAAAAATAGTTACAGCTTTAAAAACCCCAGAAAACTTAATAAGCTTCGCATACACTTTCTTTGCTATATCTTCATCTACTGCAACTAGAGCAAATATATCATTATATAAATTTTCAACCGAGCCAGCTTGCTCAAGCATTTTACGAAAATCATCATTTCCCTTCGCACTGCCAATGGTGATTTTTTTGGAAAGTGCGAGCACCGCATGAATCCATGCCGTTCTCAAGTCAGAGGAGTCGAGATTTTCGAGATACACAGTAAAATCCTTAACAAACCAATGATCACCGGACAATCCGGGTTTTGCTCCAATCGAAAGACCAATGGTGCAGCTCCATATATGATGGCACATTAACACCATTATAGGCACGATAGGAAGTTATACGTTGGTATAACATGGCGTCAGCCGTGCAGCCACTCTGAACCGCGCTCAGCAACTCGTCGCTGAACGGTGAGCGGCTTGTAATCCCGGTCGCCCAACAGGCCATCACTCCGCAGCTCAAAGGTTTTCATAGATCAAAACCTTTCCTTTAAACCGCGGCATAAGCTCGCAAAAAGGGCGATTATGGGTTAGCCCATAGCATTAGGTTCGGTACCCACTACGCTTCAGATACCTAGAAAACAGTAGAGGTAGTCCACGAAGTGGCGCTCTTTTCACCCACTCCTCTAGGTCAACGACCTCGCTAGGAATCATTTTTCGCAACCTGAGCGCAATACTCCTGTTGATACCAAGCGACATGAGCTCAAGAACCTTAGGATCAAAACTGCCAAGTTCAATCATCGCAGGTAAGCTTAAGGAGTATGCGTTTTCCTCTTTTTGCTCTTCCGTAAGCGTGTGACTAACAATATCAGACCACAAAGAAAAATACTTAACCATAATAAATGTAATATTTCTACTTATATGATCCGTAACAAATCGCGCAGCACTATCCACCTTTGGGTCTTCTTGTTCATCTTCTCCGACCGCCTCATTTAAAATTCTTTCGATAAAATACCTATGAGACTTACCGGCCATCCAATAATAAGCATCATAGACTAAACGCCTAATCGATATATATGATCCCCACCGATTCGAATTAATCTCGTGCTCAATATTAAAAACATCATTCAGCTTCTGCGCTATAGATTCAAACTGTGAATAAAATGTTGGCTCGTCAGAACTGTCAACTCCCCCCTTAGATTTACGACTGACGGCAAATTTTGTGGTAATCCAATCTTCCAGTGGCTCAGCAACAATTAGCTTATAAAGCTTATTTTGCAACAATGGATCAATATATGGATTCCTTTGCAACAGTTCAGAAGGTATTGATAGAGACGAACTAACAGGCGCTAGTTTTTTAGCGATAGCATCTCTGTACTTATCGGGAATCTGTGCACTTTCAAGTATGCGCTGATAATGCGTTGAATCAGCAGCATGGAGTTGACGTATGTAAGAGATTGTAGGGTAAAGCTTTTCTCCATTTTCAACCTCCACAATATGAGAGCGTTCCTTATCAACAAGCTGATAAATTCTTTCAAAGTTATCTTCTAATGCAGACACTACCGAAGGACGTATCGTTTTCTGTTTATTGTCGGTTATACGTCCAGCAGCCCACTCTTCATCGATAATATCTAAACAATAAACTTCACCATAAAGATTGGTACTCGCTCGCCCGGCACGCCCAATGAGATTCATGAACTCAAATTGAGTAAGTGCCGTAGCTCCCACCTTAGGATTTATAACTATTAATTTATCTGCAGGAAGATTGACTCCCTGAATCAACGTGGAGGTACAAACCAAATTCTTGATGTGATTATTTGTATATAACTCCTCGATTTCCATTCGAGCGATGTCAGGGAGTCCCGCATGGTGAAACCCGACACCAAGACGTAAAGTTTTTATTAGACAATAATCAGGATGAATTTCGTCAGCCAAATACTCGAGCAAATCTTTTATATCCTGTGATGCTCCCTCGGTAATCGACGCATTAGACATACCAACTATGGGAGCAATTTTATTAGCCCACTTCTCTGCGGAGCTTTTACTAGGTGAAAACACAATACAACTATCATTCTTGTCAATATTATCCATGAACGCGGCAATTGCTTCGCCGTGGTTGTTTTTTGCTTTAGAGTATATAGACCTTTTAAGCTTCAACTCCCCTCCAATCACCTTACCGGTCTGGCTAAACAATCTGTAGCTGGCTATTTTTTCCCTCGGCTTAAATGTAATTGAGGCCTTGATCTGAAATACAGGACTAGAAATTGTTGCTGCCTCAACAAGTTTAATCTTAGCAACCTTTTTTATAGGGTCTGCCACATTATGAATGAAAGGTCCTGCAAACATAAACTGAGTATTGCGCCACTTCGTAACCATTCGGTAAAGCGCATTCTCGAACACGATACCTCGGCTGGCATCTTCTAAATTGTGAATCTCATCAAAAAACACAATTTTTGGAGGCTTAGACATTTCATCTTGAAGGGTCTTAATACAGCGTTCCGGAGTAAGTACAAACACCACTGATTTATCGAATTTTTCCAGCTCTCTATATGTAGTATAGATGTGAGCCGACTCACCCAGCGCGATCTTAAGTTCGGAGCTAGCCTGATTAATCAACGCTTTAGTAGGAACTATATAAAAAGCAACGGATGGCTTCTGCAGAAGCATCTCTACTATATACTTCTGAATAATAAACGACTTTCCCGCTGAGGTCGGTGCCGATATAGCTGTATTATGTCCAGCTATCAATGTATCCCACAATTTCCGCTGAAAATCAGTAAATGTTGCAGTGGTGCTATCAAAAAACTCCTGCGTCAAATAACTCCGCTTAGCCGACAGTTCAAAATCAAGCACCGTGCTGAAATTACTTTGATATTGTCCGCTGCTAAATATATTCGGAACATGCTTGCTGGATAATAAATTTCCAGTTCTAGATTGAAGTATGTAGCAAGCTTTACGGTAGACTTCGTTACCGGGGTCATTTAGAAACAGAAGTGCCCCGTAAGAATTTGCTAAATTTTTAAGTGCCTCTGAGCTTCCTGTTGCGACTATTGATGCCAACCACGTCGCTTTTCGTAGTTGCTCTACCGATAACGAAAGGTGCTCAGGAATGCTGATACCTTTCTTTTTCAAAAATAGGCTTTCTAAAAGCGTATCATATACTGAACAGAAACCCGGGTGCTTAGAGGCATCCTCCGATAGCTTTGTACTCTGGCTCATATTATTTATCTTCCTTGAACTCTATATTATGAATTGCCTTGTACAAGGACTTCTTAAAACCTCCAACATCTGACATTGGAATAAGAAAAAAATCTAAATGAACTTTTTTTAGCTTCTTATAGCCGTCCACCTTTCCATTAATAGACTCAGACAGCTTCAACCCATTCTTAGAAATCCATTTCTCCACAAGTTGTTCCGCGTGACTTTTACTTGTGCATTCATCTTCAATTTTTGATATTCCTGCATCATCGTATACAAGAAGAACCGGGTGAGTTTTGATACAGCTTTGATATTCATCCGTCCCTGGCAAAAATGCATTGTAAATTGTCTCTAACTGATCCAACGAGAAATTTTCAGATATATTTGAACGCGCGATAAACAACTCATGCGACAGGGCGCTAGAGGAGTAATTTTGGTGAAACCGATCTAGCGATTCCAAGGAACTATCCGTGGCCTTACTAAAACTCTGATGAATTTTTGACTCTCCGATGAAGATTGACATTTCATCACCATACTTGCCAAAAAATACACCATCACCGCCTTTTACTTGATCATTGACATTGGTCAGAAGCCTCAATTTATGAGAGACCATAGGAGCTTTAAGAACAGCCTCTACCAACATGTAGAGCATCAATTCCCCGTACTTCCCATCCATCACGGGATTAGTACTACCAAAATGGGCCGCCGCGCGTCTAAATGGTTCAACGCCCTCAAGTTGAAATTTCTGAATTTCCGAACGCCCAAAGATAAAGTGCTTGATAGAGTCAGCCAAATACTCGACAAGAGCTAAAGTTTCTTGTTCAGTACCAGAGAACTTCACTGAAAGGACTCTAACTTTCGTCTTTATTTTCTCTTGAGATGGATGCTGGATAAAAAACTTATCAACCCATTTTAGGTCCGTTGATATGTATTTTTCCCATTTTTCGGACTTCAGATCTTCCATTTTTTCCTTCCCTGAACAAACGCGACAAATCAAACCGCAAAGAGTGGTCTAGCTCGTGACGCCATTATGCCACCACTCTTGAGAAGGTAGGCACTGGTAGTTTGGGTAAGGCTGAGAAAGCTCATTAGGGTAAGTGAAGAGGTAGAATTGAAAGTAAACTTCAATAACGTATTGATTATAAAGAATTTTATTTCAGATTCGACTCCTGGTGCCGCACCATATTAAAAAGCCTCGCAGCGATGCGAGGCTTTTTTTTGCCTGACGAAATGTCCTTCCAGCCCGGCCTTCGGTGGGAGCATCTCCCAAGGCGACGAGTAGCGCTGATGCAGAGCCAAACAGCTAGTTGAATAAGCTATACTCTCGGGCACACATCCGTGGAGAGCAGACGTGGAAAAGCTGAGTTTTCAAGCCAAAAAAGCCTACTTCGCCAAACACCGTAAATCCAACTTCGCGGCCAGCTTGCGCCTCGAGGGTTTTACGACCTCTCCAAATGACGATCACAAGCTTCCCACTCGCGAAGCTGCGCTCATGGCCGTTCGGCAAATCAAAGCTTGAGTAGTAATGACAAATACGGGGTCGATCAGGATCCCTACTGTTACCGGGGAACAGGTACCCTCAAAAACCTACTTGATTTGCATGATGAGGACGACCTCAACGAGGCCGAACGCTATCTCACCGAAGCTGCCGCAGAGCGGCTTGAGTTCATAGAGCCGCCATACAGCCTGGATACTCTGAAACAAATTCATCGTACCCTATTCTCGGCTATCTATAGTTGGGCCGGCGAGATCCGGACGGTAAAGATCAGCAAAGGTGGAAATCAGTTCTGCGTCCCTGACCGCATAGAGCCGGAAGCCGCCAGAGAATTCCGAAAAGTCGAGTCCAACGGCTGGTTTGAAGGCTATTCACGCGACTTACTGCTCAAAGCCGTCGCCGAGTCCTACAGTACGTTGAACGTCGCACATCCCTTCCGAGAAGGTAACGGACGAGCCCAGCGGATGCTGTTCGAATGGATCATCATCAACGCGGGTTACGAGATCAATTGGTGGGAAGTCGACAAACAAGAATGGATTAAAGCGAATCATCAGTCATTTCATGGCGACGATGGCCCGCTGATCCAGATATTTGATCGTTGCATTGGTCTGCCGATCATGGAAGACAATGCAGACGACGCCTGATGGGGAGTGAACAAGCCCCATGAAAAAAGACAGGACAGCGTTTCCCCCGGCGACCAGCTATACAAGCGCTACACACTTTTGTGACAGGTAAAGAAAAGGGCCACCATTGCCGGCAGCCCTTGAAAGTACGCTTGATATTCATATACACACCCTCAAGCAGGGGTGTGGGGGTCTCACCCTACGCTGATGATCCAACCATCGACGGGGTTCCTACGCCAGTTATAGCCGCTGGATGGCAACTGGTTTCGCGCTCACGGCTAAATTAGGAAAATAGGGGTCAAAGCATGTTTTCAATAATGGTGGTCTGACCCCTGTTTCCCGACAAATCATAAAAATCAGGCCTATACTTTGGCAATTGAAAAACACACGCGCACACTTCTACCTATATATGCCCCCTACGAGCTCATCTATCAATCCATTCTATGCCTCGATCCATACGCAACCGCCCATTCACCTGTAAAAACAACTGCCTGATCGACCGTATTTCATTATTCATATACACCCGATCAATCTTTTCCACATCCCCAAACCCCGCCGCATTTTCCGGCATGGAAAATAGGGGTCAGAGCATGTTTTCAATAATGGTAGTCTGCCCCTGTTTCCCAAACTGTTCGACGGCGGCGGCATGTACCTTTTCGTCAAACCCAATGGCGTGAAGACCTGGCGCTTGAAGTACACCAAGCCCAGCGGCAAGGAAGGTACGCTCATCATTGGCAATTACCCCATCGTTACCGCCAACCTCTCCCGGTCGCGGCTCATCAGCGACCGAGGCTAAAAACTCCATTAACTCAGAGAATGCCGCACAGTTTACGTAAATGTTCACGCGGCTCACCACCGGCAAGTATCATTACTCACCCTGAATTATTTTTGCTCCGTATTGAAACTGAGCCTCATTAACTCGGATCATCTCTCCAATGAAGGTTACAGACTGCCCAACGTGTAATGGACCTCCAGACACCACGTCCGAGTCGGAAAAGGTATAGTGATTGAGATTTTTTGTGTTCTTATCTGCAATTACCCCCCCCGAGCGCTCAGAACTATATGACAGTACCGTACCGGAAAGTATGGTCATTCCCACCCTATACGGCCTACCTTGAACCAAGGTAGCTCTATATCCAGGGGTCCCGCCACTTAAAGATACTTCTTCAGTAAAAAACACAAGCTGGTCTTTTTCCAACGTCTCACCAGATACCACGTCCGAGTCATGAAAAACATAACGTTTCATGCTTCCCGCCTCGTCGCCTATCGTCCCCGTCTGGTACTTGGGATCATAAAATAAAACCTTTCCATTAAGAGTGGCCATGTGCACGCCTCCGAATAGTATGTTTGAAATTGCAAACATTTAAGCAAATTCACTATCACGAACCCGTGTACTATTCCACAGCATCAAAATGGCCAACACTGTTAGAAACAACAGGAAGTTAGATTAATTTGAATTATCCCTTATCGCCGGTGGTTTACTCCGTGAAGGCGCCTGCTCTCAGTGCTGCGTGTACAGGTCAATTGCTTGGAGAACAGCGGTCAATAGGGGCAAGGCCATATTTTCAATCAGATAACGAAAATCATGTTCTTCCCCTGACTCCCCCTAACGCCCAAAACCATCAAACCCCCAACTACTCCGACAACGACTCGATCATCTGCCCATGACACACCGCCAAAATCTCATCCGCCAGCGCCGAGTCGTCAGGGCAGGCGCGCGATAGCGTGATCGCGCCGACCGCGCGTGCCAGCAGGTCGATCATTTTCTGCCTTGCCTCACCCGGCGCCGCATCCGGGCCGGTCGGGTATTTTTCGCCGAGCGTTTGCAGCATGTGCTCGATGCCTTCAGCGAATGCCGATTTCAAGTCGCCCGATTGACGCGCTGCGTCACCGCACAGCGCTGCCATGGTGCAACCCGTGGCGCGTCTGTCGCGATGCTCCCTGGAGACGTACAGATCGATGAAGTCCTTCACGCTCAATGCTTCGGCGTTGGCCAGTGAGTGCGCAAGGCTGTTGGCCGAGGCTTCGGCCATCAGGTCGGCCTTTGAAGCGAAATGTTTGTAGAAACCGCCATGGGTGAAACCGGCGGCGGCCATCAGGTCGGCCACGCCGACTCCGTCAAAGCCGCGCTCGCGAAACACGACTGACGCCGTTTCGACGATGTGCTCCCGATTTGCCTGGGCCTGAGCCTTGGACACTCGCATGTTCGATACCTCTCTACCGCTGAAATTCATCGGCTGATGATACATAGATGTCGACCATAATCAAAACCGTTGACAGTTTAGATTTCGATCATCATCCTAATCGCAAGCAAGATGACCATTTACCAACGGGCACGGAACACACACCCATGAGCGACTTGAACCTGTTTACCCCCTACACACTGGGCGCTCTGACGCTGTCGAACCGCGTGGTTCTCGCGCCACTGACGCGCAATCGCGCCGGAAAGGGTTTTGTACCGAGTGAATTTGCTGCGGCCTATTACAGCCAGCGGGCCAGTGCGGGGTTGCTGATTTCCGAAGCCTCGCAGATCTCCCAGCAGGGGCAGGGCTATCAGGACACGCCAGGTATTTACACAGCGGCTCAGATAGAGGGATGGCGCAAGGTGACCGATGCCGTACACGCCAAGGGCGGGAGGATTTTCCTGCAGCTGTGGCATGTGGGCCGTGTTTCCCACGTGGATCTGCAACCGCACGGCGCGGCGCCGGTAGGCCCTTCCGCGCTGCGTGCGGCGACCAAGGTGTTCGTCAATAATCGCTTCGAGGACGTTTCCGAGCCGCGCGCGCTGGAAATTGACGAGCTCCCAGGCATCGTCAACGATTTCCGCCAAGCGGCGGCAAACGCCATTGCGGCAGGCTTCGACGGCGTGGAAATCCACGGTGCAAACGGCTATTTGCTGGATCAGTTCATCAAGGACGGCGCCAACCTGCGCACCGATGCCTACGGCGGCTCGATCGCAAACCGTGCGCGCCTGCTGCTGGAAGTGACGGCCGCGGTGGCCGCCGAGATTGGTGCTGATCGCACGGGGATTCGCCTTTCGCCGGTCTCGCCGGCCAATGGGGTATCGAGCAGTGATCCGCAGGCTCAGTTCGATTACATCGTCGATCAACTCAATGCCCTGGACGTCGTTTATCTGCACGTCGTCGAAGGCGCAACCGGCGGGCCACGCGATGTGGCGCCCTTTGATTTCGACGCCTTGCGCCAGCGCTTCAAGAATACTTACATCGCCAACAACGGCTATGACCTGGATCTGGCCACCGCACGCCTTGCGCACGACAGGGCCGACCTGATCGCCTTTGGCCGCCCGTTTATCGCCAACCCCGATCTGGTGGAGCGGCTCAAGACCGCTGCGCCGCTGTCCGCCTTCGACCCCTCCACGCTCTATGGCGGCGGCGCGGCGGGATACATCGACTACCCAACGCTTGCCGAATCCAGCACCCGCGCGAACTGAGCACTGGCTGATCGAGCCCGGTTTTATTCGTGCATCAATCCATGTTCCCGATAAAGAGCTGACATCATGACAACTTACCCTGCTGTTCTCATCACTGGCGCTTCCACTGGCATCGGCGCGGTTTACGCCGAGCGTTTTGCCCAACGCGGGCATGATCTGGTGTTGGTTGCCCGCGACCACGCGCGCCTGGAAACGCTCGCCGCAAAGTTGCGCGGTGAACACAACGTCGCCGTTGAAGTGCTTGCGGCCGACCTGACTCAACTCGGCGACCTGCACACAGTCGAAGCGCGCCTGCGGGATGACGCTCGCATCGGCATCCTCGTCAACAATGCCGGTGCCGCGCAGTCCGGCAGCTTCATCGAGCAAAGCACCGACAGCGTGGCGCAACTGGTGGCCCTCAACACCACTGCGCTGGTGCGACTCGCCAGCGCCATCGCGCCACGCCTGGCCAAAGCCGGTGCAGGCGCGATCATCAACATCGGTTCGGTGGTGGGCCTGGCGCCTGAGTTTGGTATGTCGGTCTACGGGGCGACCAAGGCGTTTGTGCTGTTCCTTTCCCAAGGCCTGAGCCTGGAGCTTTCGCCTCAGGGTGTTTATGTGCAGGCCGTATTGCCCGCGGCCACCCGCACGGAGATCTGGGATCGCGCCGGTATCGACATCAACACCTTGAGCGAAGTCATGGAAGTGGCTGACCTGGTCGATGCCGCACTGGTCGGCTTCGATCGCCGCGAACCGGTGACCATTCCGCCGCTGCAAGAAGGCGAGCGCTGGGATGCCCTGCAAACCGCACGTCAGGGTCTTTTGTCGCAGATCAGACAGTCCGTCGTGGCGCCGCGCTATTTGACTCAAGTCTGAACCCTGTCGAGCAGGTCGGCCTCGCTCCGCAATCGCACGGAATAAACATGACTCTTTTGGCTAGCAGCAATCATCCCGGTTCACCGTCGTCATTTATCCACGCGGCGAACCAGTCGGTTCTGGTGGGCGGGATACCTTTTGCCTACCGCGATCTGGGCCCCAGAACGCAGGTTCCGCTGGTCATGTTCAACCATTGGGGGGCAGTGCTGGATAACTTTGACCCCAGGATCATTGACGGTCTGGCGAAAAACCGGCGTGTCATCACCACCGATTACCGTGGTATCGGTGGCTCGGGTGGCGTCGCGCCGTTGACCGTCGGTGAAATGGCTGACGATGGTATCGGTTTTATCCGTGCGTTGGGTTTGGACAAGGTGGACCTGCTCGGCTTTTCACTCGGTGGCTTCGTCGCTCAAGACATCGCCCTGAAAGCCCCCGAACGCGTGCGCCGGCTGATCCTCACCGGAACCGGACCGGCCGGCGGCACAGGCATCGACAACGTCGGTTCGGTGACCTGGCCGTTGATGCTCAAGGGGCTGCTGACGCTACGCGATCCCAAGTTCTACCTATTCTTTACCGGCACGGCCAACGGACAACGCGCCGCGTCCGAGTATTTGCAACGGCTGAAAGAACGCCAGCAAGACCGGGACAAAGGCCCGACACCCCGTGCGTTTTTTCGGCAATTAAAAGCCATTACTGCGTGGGGCAGGCAGGCGCCGCAAGACCTCGGGCGCTTGCAGATGCCGACGCTGATCGCCAACGGCGACAACGACATCATGGTGCCCACGGTCAACTCGCTTGAGCTGGCAAAGCGAATCCCCGACGCGCAACTGGTCATTTACCCGGACGCCGGGCATGGCAGCATTTTCCAGCACCCTGGCGATTTCGTGAGCAAGACCTTGGCGTTCCTCGACGCCTGAACGTCTCATCGCATCAACGTTGCCGGGGCCGCGCCCCGTTCTCATTCCACCGACAAGAGCGTTGCAACATGAAGGCATTTCTTATCGACCGCTACGGCAAGCAGAACGGCATGCTTGGCGAAGTGCCCGACCCTGCGGTCGGTGTGCATGACGTTCTGATCCAGGTGCACGCAACAAGCGTGAACCCGTTGGACTCGAAGATCAGAACCGGCGAATTCAAACTGATCCTGCCTTATACATTTCCATTGGTCTTGGGCAACGACCTGGCGGGGGTGGTCGTTCGCACAGGCTCGGCGGTGACGCGGTTCAACCCGGGAGACGAAGTCTATGCACGCCCTCCCGAGGATCGGATCGGCACGTTTGCCGAACTGATCGCCGTGAACGAAAACGCACTCGCGCTGAAACCCTCGAACCTGGACATGGCCGAAGCGGCGTCCGTCCCCTTGGCCGCCTTGACGGCTTGGCAGGCGCTGGTTGAGACCGCCCAGCTGAAAAAAGGCCAGAAGGTGTTGATTCATGCCGGCTCCGGCGGTGTCGGCACGTTTGCCATCCAGCTCGCCAAACACCTCGGCGCTTTTGTTGCGACCACCACCAGCACGGCGAATGTCGAATGGGTAAAGGCGCTCGGGGCGGATGTGGTCATCGACTACAAGAAGCACGACTTTGCGAGCGAATTACACGATTTCGACCTGGTATTGAACAGCCAGGGCAAGGATGTGCTGATGAAATCGGTCGAGGTTCTCAAGCCCGGCGGACAGCTCATTTCCCTCTCCGGGCCACCGACGGCAGCCTTTGCCCAAGCGCAAGGCTTGTCCTGGATGCTGCGACAAGTCATGCGCCTGCTGAGCAGCGGTATTCGTAGAAAAGCCCGCAAGCACGGGGTGAACTATGCATTTCTGTTTATGCGGGCCAGCGGCGTACAACTGCAAAAAATCAGCTCGCTTATCGAAGCTGGCGTTATCAAACCGGTCATTGATCGTTCCTTCCCTTTTGAATCGACGGCAGAGGCGTTGCGCTACGTCGAGCAGGGCAGATCAAAAGGCAAAGTCATCATCACTCTCCAATAAGCGCACTCCAACAATATGTCAGTCGATAACGCGCACGTCGCCAAGTACCAGCCCCCAGCGCCTGAACCAGAGGAACCGCCACCGCACACACAGGCGCCGTTGCAACCGCAAGTTGCACCTGTGGAAGCGCCGATAATCATTTGGCGTAGCTTGATGCTTGAGCAGTAACGGGAAAGGGGGCGAATGTCGAAAAGCGATGATCTTGTCGCCGAATCGACCATCATGTTTACTGTGCTTTCAACAGCGCGACTTCAGCAGAAGTTCCACACGTATTTCCCCGCGCACCCAGACGGTTTCAAGTGGATTGCCTCTAAAAACAGGTGCGCCCCCCATGACGAATGCTGCGCCAGCCATCAAACTCAGCACTCTTCGACAAATAGCCCCCTATCTGAGCATGCGCAGCGTGTTGCCGCTGGAGTTCTTTCGGCGTTTTGGTATCTCTCCTCACGTGTTTCAAAACCCGGATGCCTGGGTACCACGAGCGGCCTGCTTTCATATCGCCAACGAAATGGCAGCTATCGCACAGGACCCCTTCGCCGGTGCGTCTGTGGGGCATTTGACCGACGTGCGCTCACTCGGTGCATGGGGCGAATTGATATTGGGTTCCACCAGCCTCGCTCAGGCGTGTGCAATGGCGGCAGTCCATACGCAATTACTGCATCAAGGAGGAGAAGTAAACATTGTCACCGAAGGGCGCACGACGAAACTCATCCACCACTTTAACGGGCAGCACGGGGCTGATCCGAAGCAAGTCATTACCGCCAGCCTGGTGGTGCTCAGAAAAGTGCCGCTCATGTCCGGCGAGCCCGGCGCCATACGCGTACATCTAAAGAACCCAAGAGAAAGAGGCGACGAGGCGCTTGAAGAATACCTGGGCCCGAATCTCCACATGAACGCTGAGTACAACATGATCGAGTTCGATCGTGAGTTGCTTGAAATTCCCCTGCACTACACTCGGGATATTGCCTGGAAAACCACTCAAGCCTTGAAGTCGACCACTGAAACAGCTGACGTGCTCGCCAAGCAGATAGCGGATCAGGAACTGTCCAAACTTGCGACTATTTCACGAACGATCGGGCTGTCGCCCCGAACGTTGCAGCGTCGCCTCGAACATTGCGGCATCGACTTTGACGCATTACGTGACGAGACACGTCGTAGCGAAGCATTTCAGTTACTGGCCAGCGGTAAATACAGCGCAACCGAGATTGCCTATATGGTCGGCTACAGCGATCCCGCGCACTTCACGCGTGCCTTCAAGCGCTGGACCGGGAGCCCGCCGTCGCGCTATCGCTCCATCTTGTTGAAACAAGATCGTTAACCTCCCCTCCTCGCCTGCTTGCCCAACTCTTTAGCCCCGTTCAGGGATGGCCTTCGCGTGCGCGCTCGCTTTGCTTTTGGCACCAAATGGCAAGTTTGTGCCAAGGCGTTCTTATACAGTCAAAAAATTAACGCCAACTTATAAAACCAAGAGGTTTACATGTCCCCTTCATCCACGGCCTGCATCTTCGCCATGGCGTTGGCAGCTTTTGGAAGCGCGAACGCCCAGTCATCCTCGGACGCGGCAATACCGGTGGGTGTAGATAACTTCGTGCGTGCCGAGTCCGATCTCTACTTGGGAAAAATGGTGGCGACTGGCAGTTTGGGCCGCTTTGTTCACAGCCGCGAAGCCGTGCCAATCGATGCCCAGAATGTGGTGCGGATGAATCGGGACACGCTCTATTCATCGGCGGTGTTCGATCTCGATGCAGGCCCCGTCACGATCACCTTGCCCGAGGCCGGGGGAAGGTTCATGTCGATGGCGGTGATCAATGAAGATCACTACGTACCCATCGTCACTTACGGCGCCGGTCGCCGGACGCTGACGAAAGAGGCTGTCGGCACACGTTATGTGTTTGTGGCGGTGCGGACGTTCTTCGACCCCTCCGATCGCAAAGACCTTGAAACAGTGCATGCACTGCAGGACGCAATCACGGTCAGCCAAGCCAAGGTTGGGGAGTTCGTCGTACCGAAGTGGGACCAGGCCAGCCAGGCCAAGGTACGTGATGCCTTGGCCGTCCTGGGCTCGACCATTCCCGACTACAACCAGTCCTTTGGGCCCAAGGGCGCGGTCAACCCGATCCATCACTTGATCGGCACTGCGACGGGGTGGGGCGGAAACCCAGCCAAGGACGCTATCTACCTGGGCGGGGTGATGCCAAAGAACAACGGCAACACTGTGTACCGGCTCAAAGTCGGGGATGTTCCGGTGAACAGTTTCTGGTCCGTGAGTGTTTATAACGCAGACGGTTACTTTGAGAAAAACCCTCAGGACGCTTACTCGTTGAACAACCTCACCGCCAAGAAAAGTGAGGATGGTTCGATTGTCATTCAGTTCGGTGGCTGCGACGCAAAGATCGCGAATTGCCTGCCGACTCCACCCGGCTGGAACTACACAGTCAGGCTTTATCAGCCAAGCGAACAAATACTGAATGGCCAATGGAGCTTTCCGAAGCCGCAGCCAGTCACGCGCTGATTAAAAATCTACAAACTTTATAACTAAATAAAAACGCCAATAAGTTTGGCTTTACCGCATAGGAGAGACGCAATGACAACCATCGGTGGTTCAAACTTTCTCAAGCATCCGGTAACGCTCATTACCGGTGCGACACTCGCACTTGCGATGGTATTGCCTGCACACGCGGAGGATTCAAACGAACCCTCCGTGACCGTCGGCGGCGGGCTGGCCGTCGGCCCGTTGTACGAAGGCGCTTCACACTATGCCGCATTCCCTTCACTGAAATTCAAAGCGGTCTTGCCTACCGAAAACTGGGGCAAATTCACCGCCGCTTTCCCGGACGGACTGCGCTGGGATTTGCCGGGGCTTTCTCCTTTTGGCGTGGCTCTGCTGATGGGTTACGACCCGGGGCGCAAGGAAAGAATCCACACCCTCGACGGTCGGGATAACTACCTGAGGGGAATGGGCAACCTGGACAGCACGGCCTTGGTCGGGGCGGAAGCGTATTGGGTGCTGCCGGCCGGTCGCCTGTTCGTTCGAGGCCTGCAATCAACCCAGAACCGTGATTACGGTGGGCAAAGCCTGGGGCGTACCGCGTATCTGGAGGCCGGGGTGGCCACTGCCTACGCACTGTCTTCGACATTGACCCTGGACTCGACCCTGTACGGCACCTGGAGCAACGAGAACGACATGATGGCGCGCTTCGGTGTCACCGCCCAACAGGCTGCACGCACCCGGTTCGACGAATACCACCCCGGTGGCGGGATGCGCGACGTGACCTTGAAACTGGGCCTCACCTGGCAATGGCAACCACAACTGGCACTGGAAGGCGGCGTCAAGACCTACGCCCTGGTCTCCGATGCCCGCAACAGCCCGCTGACGGGCGAAAAAGTGGGCGCAGGCGCCTATCTGAACGCCCTCTACCGGTTTTGATCAGCCGGCAATTCCGGGATAGATAAGGGAATCCTCGATGAAAACAATACAAAAGCAACTGGGGCTGGCCGGCCTGCTCTGCTCCGGGCTGGTGTTGGCCGACGATGCTGTCACCAAGGTCACGGACCCTCACTTCAAACTCGCCCCGGGCTATCTTGACTCGGCCGACTTGCCACTGCGCCTGGCATTGCTTGGCGCCCCGCCAAAGCCCGACTCTGCGGCGCTCGCGCGGGATGAGGAAGCACGCCGAGCGGCGCTGTCGCTGCGAGGTACGGCCCGGGAGAAACTCGCGGCAGCGGATGCCGAGCTGTCATTTCCGGGTCCGGCGAAAGCATTTTCCTGCGCGATGGGCACACCGATCACCGAAGAAAACACACCGCATCTTTATACCTTGATGCAGCGCACCCTGACGGATGCGGGCGGTTCCACCTATGCCGGGAAAAACGCCTACAACCGCACCCGCCCATTCGTGGCGCACAACGAAGGAACCTGTCGTAAAGACATGGAACCGTTGCTGCGCACGGATGGCTCCTGGCCGTCCGGCCACTCCGCTGCCGGTTGGGCCTGGGGGCTGTTGCTGGCCGAGATTCAACCCGCACGCGCCACTGAATTGATGACTCGCGGGCTGTCATTCGGCCAGAGCCGGGTCATCTGCGATGCTCATTGGCAGAGCGATGTGGACGCAGGCCGCATCATGGGGGCTGCGACCGTGGCGAGTTTGCATAGTAATCCGATGTTCCTGGCGGACCTGGCGGCCGCGAAGGAAGAGGTCAAGGCCGCTCAAAAAGCGGGGCTCAAGCCTACAGAGGACTGTGCGGCCGAGGGTGTGGCGCTCTCGCTGACTCAGCATTGACCGGAGAAACACCATGATGCACAGCGACAACCCACGCTCGGCGTTGCGGCGCAAACATGCACGCCTGGCATTGGTGGCTGGCGCCTTGGCGGTAGCCGCGTCCGGTTTGCCAACAAGGGCCATGGCGGCCGACGGCGATGGCTGGACCTTCAACGGTGGGCCTTACGTGTGGGGCGCCGGCATTCGCGGACATGTGGGCCATAGCAGCACCGGAACCCAGTTTATAAAGTCCGATTTCGCGGATATCGCACGCACTGTGGATATGTCGGCGATGCTGATGGGCGAGGCGCGACGCGGCCCATACAGCGTACTCGCCGACCTGATGTACATCGACACCGACACCCGCAACCGTCTGCCGGCGGACGCCCCCGCGTCCAAACTTGAGGTGGAAAGCAAGACCGCCTCCGGGTTCCTGGGAGGCGGGTACACGGTGTTGGGTGATGAAAGCCGTCGGTTGGATGTCGCGGGTGGCGTGCGCGTCTGGTACAGCGGCACCACCATCCGCCTGCATGGTGGGCCGGCTGGCGGTTCCTCTGGCTCTGACAATGCGACGTGGGCAGACGCCATGGCGGGCCTGCGAGGGCACTATGCAGTGAATGATCGATTCTGGCTGTCATCCTGGGGGATGGTGGGCACCGGGCAGTCCCGGGAAGACTGGGACCTGGCAGCGCTGGCAGGCTGGGAGTTTTCACCCGGGTTTTCAGCGGTGCTCGGCTACCGGGCCATGGGGGTTGATTATCGTCACGATGGCTTTGTCTACGACATTGTCCAGAAGGGGCCGCTGTTGGGTATCAGTGGGCGATTCTGAGGACAAATCATCGCCCATGGTTAACAGTCAGCAAGCCCCACGCCAAACGCCTCGACCGCTGACAGGTCAAAGCGTTTCAGAATTGACGATCTAGCCTACAGAGCCCTCCTCCTTCCCGCGGCGCTTTTTCCTAACGCCCGGGAAGACCGCTCCTCTCGCCCACCCCACCTGTTCTTCGGTATAAACGTTCGCTTTCTGCGTTGCGAACGGACTCCCATGAACGCCATAAAACTGATTTTCCTGCTGATCATTTTTCCCCTGCTGCTGGCCGGCGTTGGAACATGGCAATTGCAGCGCGCCACCGAGGGCGCACAGGTTCCCGACCAAGCCCAAGCCTATGTCAACGTGATGAAGCCCGTGCTGAAGAGGTGGGTGGAAGAAAATCCGACGGTGCCCATTACGGTGGGCAGTGACGCCCTCAGCCCGGAGCAGTTTCTCTCCCGACTGGCGCGAATCGAGGCCGAGCTGCCCACCGCGCGCCAACTCAATCGCGTCTTGCGCACGCTGGCACCCTGGGTGATGGGGCTCGGACTGCTCGCCGCGGCGATCGGCGTGGCCGCGCTGGCCGGTACGCAATGGGCGGGGCGGCGCGCGCAGCAGTCGCGAGAACAGTTGCTGCAGGTATTTTCCCTGGGCAGCCGGTTGTTGCCCTACGTACTGGTAAGCCAGGTGGTGGCGATGGCGGCGACGCTCGCCTTGGTGCTGAGTTATGAGGGCCTGGCGCTGTGGCATATCGGCCGGTTGGGCCGGGGCGAAGTCAAGCTGATGGGGTGGCTGGGGGTAATCGCGGTAATCTGCCTGTATTCGATCTGGCTGCTGCTCAAACAACTGCGGCACATGCTGGTGATGTTCGAGCCCACGCCACTCGAGATGTTCGGCCGGGTGGTGACGGCTGAACAGGCGCCCGGGTTATGGCGCCAGGTGCGCGAGTTGGCCGACAGACTGGGCGCGTTGCCGCCGGATCATATTGTGGTCAGCCTCGCCCTGGGCTTTTACGTGACCTCCAGCCCCGCCACGGTGCGGCCCGCTGAAACGCCGCTGCACGGGCGCACCCTGCATGTGCCGCTGCTGTACCTGGGGTTGCTGAGCCGCGAGGAAGTCGACGCCGTGATCGGCCATGAGCTGGCACATTTTGTCGGCGAAGACACCGAGTACAGCCTGCGCTTTGTGCCGATCTACGATGGCGTCAGCCGCAGCCTGGAGACGCTGGCGCAGACCATGATGAACAGCGATCTGATCCAGGGTTGGTTGATGCGCCCGTCGTTCCTGTTCGGGGTGTTTTTCATGCAGCGCTTCGATCATGCGGTGAACCGCTGGAGCCGTGAGCGCGAGTTGCTGGCCGACGCCGCCGGTGGCCGCTTGGCAGGCAATGCGGCAGTAGCCTCGGCGCTGTTGCGCATATCGGTGTTGCAGACGCCTGTGGAAGACGTGCTACTGGCCCATTGCGACACCCCCGTTGAGGGCGATGTGCTGAACGCCGCCCTCGCCGCGTTGCAAGGCCAAGAATTGCAGGCACCCGACGAAGCGCTGGAAACGCATCAACCCCACCCGACCGATTCCCACCCCTCCAACGGCGAGCGCCTGCACGCATTGCGTGTGCCCTGGGCCGACGCCATGCACAGCGCCACCCGTGGCGTGGACGCAGAGGCTGCGAGCCGGCAAATCGATGCCCTTTTCAGCGCGGCGCACCCGCTGCGTGAGCAACTGTCCCACGACCTGATCGCCGCAGCGGCCTGCGAACACAGCGCTCACACTCATCTGCTGGAAACCCTGGCCGCCTCGGCGCAAGGCGAACATGCCCTGCACGAAGGCGGTCGCCGACGTGCCGTGTTAATGGCGGTGTTGGCGCTGCCGTTTATGTTGCTAGGGCTGGCGATGATGAGCGAGCCCTGGCTTGCCCCGGAACGCTTGAAAGGCACGGTGCTGTCCGCCGTGGGTGCCGGGGCGGGGATTGCCAGCATTGCGCTGATATTTCTATGGCTGGGCATCCGCCGGTTCAAACGCGCGCCGCAGACCGCGTTGCGCCTGACGCCGGAACATTTTGTGTTCGCCAATCTGGCGCAACCGCTGCCCATCGAACACATCGCCACTGTCACGCTGCAGTTTATCCAAGGCATCTGGGTGACCGTCGAACTGACGCCCGAGGCGCCGTTGCCCGAACTGCGCAAAACCGCATTCGGCGTACCCGGTGCGCGGGTCAACCGCAAGAAACGTCAGGTGCTGTTGCAGATGGCGCAGTTGTGCATCGACAACAAGAAGATCGAACCCTATGAAGGCCTGACGCTGATGACCGACTACGTCAACGCATCCCTCGCCCGCAAGATTCTGCAAAACCGGCAGGACTGAACCCGCGACATAAAAAAACCCCGAACCAGTCGGGGTTTTTTATCGCCTGCAATCAGGCGCGACGCCGGATCAATTAGAAAACGTTGATCGGGTAGTCGGCGAACAGGCGGAATTCGTTACCGCCTACGTTGTAGTTGCTGGCGTTGTTGGAAACGCGCAACCACGAGGCACGAGCACGCAGGCTCAGGTCTTTGACCGGGCCGCTCTGAACGACGTACTTGAACTGGTTCCAGATTTCACGCTCGGTGCCATCGCCACGACCGCTGCCGTCGTCGATATTGGTACCGCGCACGTAGGCCACGTTGTAGGTCAGGCCAGGCATACCGAAGGTAGCGAAGTCGATGCCGTAGGCCGCTTGCCACGAACGCTCGTCCTTGCCGTTGAAGTCGGACCAGTAGGAGTTGGCCAGCAGGATGGTGTTGCCGCCGTCGCCGATGCCGCCATCGTTGCGGTAGCCGCCGTACAGGTAGCCGGTGTCGCCGGTGCTGCGCTGGTGAGCGACGGTGAAGCTGTGCGGACCAACAGCCCACGTGGCGCCCAGGCTCCAGATTTTGTTGTCGCGCGCGTCTGCATCACCTTGGTTTTCCAGGGCGAAGCTGCGATCCAGCTTGGTCTTGTAGCCGTTGAAGTCAAACGTCAGCGACTGCTTTTCCGGCAGGGCCAGTACGTAGTTGACGTTCACGTATTGCTTCTTCAGCACGTCCTGCATGTCGGAGGCGTACAGCGCTGCCGACAGGCTTTCGGTGAATTTGTAGCTACCACCGATGTAATCGATGCTTTTCAGACGGCCGCTGTCGGTACCTTCAGCGCTCTTACGCGCTTCTTTGGTGAAGTGGCCCCCATCCAGTTGCAGACCTTCGATCTCTTTGGAAACGATCGAGGTACCGGTGTAGGTTTCCGACAACAGACGAGAGTTGTCGTAAGCCAGCACGGGCACGTTCGGGAACTGGTCGCCGTACTTGAGCACAGTGTTGGACAGGCGGAACTTCACCGCCGCACCGCCTTTAGCCAGGTCGTTGGCGGCAGAGCCGCTGTCGCCTTGCTTGAAGAAGTCGATACCGCCCGCGCCGCTGCGGCCTTTACCGCCGTCCAGGCGAATGGCGTACTGGCCAATCACGTCCACACCCACACCGACGGTGCCTTGGGTGAAACCGGACTCGAACTTACCGATGAAGCCTTGGCCCCATTCGGCTTTGTCTTGCTTGCCGTTCTTGTAGTCACGGCTGATGTAAGCGTTACGTGCGGCGATGTTCAGGTGGCTGTCTTCAACGAAACCCTTGGATTGCTCCTGGTCGTTTGCCATGGCTGTCGATGCGCTCAAAATCCCCAGAGCGATCAGACTCATCCGTTGTTTCAACATTTCTTATATTCCTTATTACTGGTTGAGTACGCGCTATGACACCAGGCTCCGTATTGCTGTTTTGGTGTCGACTTTTTCCGAAAAAAACAAAGCCCGCGGACGACTGAACTGCCGCGGGCCTTTTCTTATTGGTTGAGTCATGGCTGTTAGCCACAGGCGTTGGACGCAATGCTAGTCTCGCGTTGAACTATGTGTCAATTTCGCTAATCGTCTGTATTTAGGCAAAAAAATTCTAAGCCACGGCCTACAGCGCTTCGGCCATCGCCTGGAAATCTTATCCATACAGAAAAAATACGGACTCACTAACATATTTTATAAGTCGAACGCGTGGGAACAGGCACGCGCACAAATGCAAATAATTGTCATTATTTTCAAGTAAGGTCTTATGCGCTTAAGCGAGCCATGTGACGCAGATTCAGCCCGAAGATCTGTCGTCACATCATGGTGAGGGGAACCTGCTGTTTCTAAGACTGAACCGACTTTAAACGGGGGCCTGCTCGCGACAGGTATAGCTCAATCACTTATTCAGTGAAGGGCACACCGCAATGGCGAACGTGCTCCCTCGCCGATGGTTGATCGGCGAGTTCTCAGTTATTCATCAATTCGCACAATGCGTGCATTTCTTCGTCGCTGAACAAGCCTGCCGGGTAGCGCTCACTCATCACACTGAATAAATCAGGCGGCTGCCTGACCTGCCGTGAGCCATGTGCCTTCAACCAGAGCGCCAGCGCATGGATTTCGTCACTGTTGACTCGCACGGGGTGGAACGTGCGCGTGTGCATCAAGTTGATATCGACATTCATTTCAGCGCTCTCTCCTACTGCGTGAGCCGCTAACTTACTCAAGGTTTATGACAGAACTGCGCAGTCATCACCGTGGGCCACTGTGACAATACCAATACAAAAGCTATGCCAATGTGCAGTATTTATAGGCAGTTGGACACAAAAAAGCCCACGGCCTTACGGGGCCGCGGGCTTGCTGTGAACGCTAGAACCGAGTGGCGCCCGGTCGTCGCTCCGACGTTGTTACAACCGCACTCAGTTTTTCTGCGGGGCAGGCTGTTGTTGGGTCAGGCAATGGATATTGCCCCCACCCAGTAACAGTTCGCGGCCCGGCACCATCACTACTTCGTGCTGCGGGAACAGGTTCTGCAGGATTTCGCGGGCCTGGTTGTCCAGCGGGTCGTCGAAGCTCGGCGCGATGATGCCGCCGTTGACGATCAGGAAGTTGACGTAGGAACCGGCCAGACGCACGGAAGGGTTGCGCTCCTGGCTGCCGTCCACCGGGTCCACACCCGCGCACTCTGCTTCGGTGGCATAAAGCGGCCCCGGAATCGGCATTTTATGCACTGTGAACGAGCGGCCCCGGGCATCGGTGCTGCTTTGCAGCACGTCCATGGCGGCATGGCAGCGTGAGTAGTTCGGGTCTTGCGGGTCGTCGGTCCAGGCCAGCAGCACTTCGCCCGGGCGTACATAGCAGCAGAAGTTATCCACATGGCCGTCGGTTTCGTCGTTGAACAGGCCGTCTGGCAACCAGATGATCTTATCCACAGCCAGGTTGGCGCTCAGCACAGCCTCGATGGCTGCACGGTCGAGATGCGGGTTGCGATTGCGGTTGAGCAGGCATTCTTCGGTGGTGATCAGGGTGCCTTCGCCGTCGACATGAATCGAGCCGCCTTCCAGCACAAACCCTTCGGTGCGGTAGCGCGGCGCACGCTCGATCTCGAGGATCTTGCCGCCGACCTGCGCGTCACGGTTCCACGGCGCATACAGGCCGCCGTCAAAACCGCCCCAGGCGTTGAAATCCCAGTTCACGCCGCGCACTTCACCACGGCTGTCGATCACGAAAGTCGGGCCGGTGTCGCGCACCCAGGCGTCGTCGCTGGACATTTCCACCACGCGGATATTGGGCACGTCGAGGCGGGCACGGGCGTTTTCGTACTGGCCGGCGGAAACCGCCACGGTGACCGGCTCGAAACGCGCGATAGCCTTGGCCACCGCCACGTGCGCGGCCTGCGCCGGCTTGCCACCCAGGCGCCAGTTGTCCGGGCGCTCGGGCCAGATCATCCAGGCCTGGGTCTGTGGCGCCCATTCGGCAGGCATATGAAAGCCATCGGCGCGAGGTGTGCTGTGCAGGGTGGTCATGGCGATCAGGGCTCCGAAAGGGTGAAGGCCGACTTTATAACCGATAAAAATCGGCCTTAAAAGCATCAAAACAACATAGTCGATAAATATGACAGCATTTAATCGATAACAATCGATTATTTACAACTGTTCGTCCAGCACCTTCGACAGCATGTCGACAAAGAAATCCACACTGCGTCTGGAGGTGACCATCGGCGGCTTGATCTTGAGAATGTTCAGGTAATCACCGGTCGGCTGCATGAAAATCCCCAGCTCACGCAAGCGGTCGCACAGCAGTGTGGTCTCTTCGGTGGCGGGTTCCAGGGTATGCCGGTCGCGCACCAGCTCCAGGCCCAGATAGAAGCCGGAACCATGAACCGCGCCGACCAACGGGTGACGGTCGATCAGGGCTTCCAGCCGCGCCTTGAAATGCGCGCCGACCACTTGGGCGTTTTCCCAGAGCTTTTCTTCCTCCATCACATCCAGCACCGCCATGCCGATCCGGCAACTGACCGGGCTGCCCCCCGATGACGAGAAGAAATACCCCTCGGCCTCCAGCGCCTCGGCAATCTCGCGACGGGTGATCACCGCCCCCAACGGCTGACCGTTGCCCATGCCCTTGGCCATGGTAATGATATCGGGCACCACGCCCTGCTCTTCAAAGCCCCAGAAGAAATGCCCCATGCGGCCATAACCCACCTGAACCTCATCGGCGATGCACACGCCACCTTGGGCGCGCACCAACGCATACACCTGCTGCAAATAGCCCGGCGGCAGGGAGATGCCCCCGGCATTGCCATACACCGGCTCACAGATGAAGCCGGCCAGTTGGCGCTGGCTCGCGGCGATTTTCGCCAGGTTGTGTTCCACACTTCGCACGTAATCCGGCGCGCTGTCCTGCCCGCGGAACTCACCGCGATAGGTATTGGGCGCGGTCACCGGGTGGACCCAGTCCGGACGACTGCTCAGGGCCTTGGGGTTATCGGCAATCGACGTGGACACCGCATCCGCCGCCACCGACCAACCGTGGTAGGCCTCCAGCACACTGAGCATGTCGCGCCCGCCGCTGTAGGCCCAGGCCAGGCGGATGGCCAGGTCATTGGCCTCGGTGCCGCTGTTGACCAGGAAGACCCGGTCCATGCCGTCCGGCGCCAGCGCCAGCAAGCGCTCGGAGAATTCGGCAATCGCCGCATAGTGAAAGCGCGAGTTGGTGTTGAGCAGCGACCACTGCCGCGCCGCCACCGCCGCCATGCGGGGGTGACCATGGCCGAGCACGGCGACGTTGTTGAGCATGTCCAGATAGGAGCGCCCCTGCATGTCGATCAGATGGTTGCGCCAGCCTCGTTCGATGCGCGGCGGATCGACGTAATAATGCTTCTGCGAGCGCGCGAAGCTGGCATCGCGTCGCGCCAGCAGGGCTTGGGGGTCGAGCTCGGGTTCGGCATCGCAGGCCAGCCCCAGCAGCGCCGAGGGTGACGGGCATAGCGCTTGCCACGCCGACGCCCGGCTCGGCGTGCAGAACAGCGGTGGCTCAACGTCGGCGCGGCACCATTGCACGGTCAGGGGAGCATGGACCTCGCCCAGTATTTGCCCTTCCACCACCGCCGCTCCCGCGCTCAACGAGGTGCTTACGCCCCACAAGCGCAGGCTCAACGGACCATCCTGCACGCACAGCAAGCCATCGGCACCGACACGCAGCACCCCAGCGAAGGGCGCCTCCACCGCTGTACCGTGGGGCAGGTGCAACTCGACATGCAGCGGGAACGTCTGCGGTTCCGTGGCGCTGTCCGGGCAGGTGCGCGACAAACGGTATTGGCCGTAGCGACTGGCGGCCAACCCGTGAACCGCCGCAGCCTCGTCCAGTAAGCGTCGGTCAATCCCCGGCTGTTCCCAATTACCCGCTTCGAAGTGTGGGCTGAGCACTCCCAGGTCGATCAGCGCGAACTCGCGTCCCACCAGCCCCGGCAAGAGCGGCGCGAACCCCTCGCTGGCGATCGGTGGCAGCGTCTGCCCGACACAGAGCAGGATCGCCGCCTCCATCAATTCAAACGGCACCGACGTTGCAACCTGGAAAATTTCCCACTCATGCTCGGCGTTTTTCAACAGGTAGTCGTTATCGGGGTCCAGGCGTTGCTGCTGTTCGCTGCTGAGCACCAGCACCGCCGCACGGGCGACGATCAGTGGCCATAGCGCCTGCAGTTCTTCACGCTGCAACGGCGTAACGGCATGACAGGCCTGGATTGCCGGCAAAATGGCAAAGGGATCGCCCTGGGCATGGTGCAGCAAGGCGGCGCAGGTCACCGACAGGTCGGCGATGCGCCAGGTGTGCACCAGATCGCCGAAATCGATCACCCCCTGGATCTGCCAATGACGCAGGGCATCGCGCTGCCAGACCACATTGTCATCGGTAATGTCCATGTGTACCGCTTGCCACGGCAAGTGATCCGCCAGGGGCCGAATGCGCTCACCGACCTGCTCGGCGACTTGCTCCAATGCCGCGCGGTGGGGCAGGTCTGGCAGGGTCGCCAGCAGGTGGCTGATCAGTTCCTGCGCGTGGCGCGGGTCCCATTGCTGGGTCCGTTCCAGGCCCGGATGCGCAAAATCGGCCAGCGCCTGGCTCATCCGCCCGCACAAGTCACCGAAGCCTGCGATGACCTCGCGGCCCACGTGAGGCAGGTGGGTCAAGGGCTGGCCGTCGATGTAATCCAACAGTCGCAGGTGCAGGGTTTGCCCGTCGACGGTCACGGTCAGCAGGTCCTCACCGGTCAGGGCCTTGATGACTCGGGGGACGCGCAACCCGTCCTGCGTCTGCAAGGCGTGGAGCGCGGCATGCTGGGCGTGCAATTCGACGGCGGCGTAGTCGCCCAGGCAGATTTTCAGAACAAAGCGGCCATGGTTGGTGTCGACGCTGTAGTTGAGGTCTTGTTGGCTGCCAAGTGATTGCAATGTGCCGCCAAGGCCATAATGCCGCTCAAGCAAGTGTGCAGCCTGATCGGGCCCCACTTGCGGGCAAGGCAGGCTGGTGCGATGGATCAACGTGGCAAGCAACATGATGAGGACCTCTGTTTTTATCAGGCGCCTATATCGCCATTGTAGATGGGGGTTAAGCAACCCCCCCAACGTGCCGCGCTTGCACAGATCCGCGTCACAACTCAAGCTATGCTCCGTTCGCTAAATGTCCGTCTAAGGAAAAGGCCCCCCGACATGCGTATTCTTATCACCGGTGGTGCCGGTTTCATCGGCTCTGCCCTGATCCGCCACCTGATTCAACACACCGAGCACGAAGTGCTCAACCTGGACAAACTGACCTACGCCGGCAACCTGGAGTCGCTGACCAGCATCGCGTCCAACAGCCGCTATGAGTTCGTCCAGGCCGATATCGTCGACCAGGCCACCGTCAGCGCCGTGCTCGCGCGCTTCGAGCCCCAGGCGATCATGCACCTGGCGGCCGAGTCCCATGTCGACCGTTCCATCGACGGCCCGTCGGATTTTATCCAGACCAACATTGTCGGCACCTACAGCCTGCTGGAAGCCGCCCGCGCGTATTGGCAAACGCTCGCAGAGCCGGCCAGGAGCGCGTTCCGCTTCCACCACATCTCCACCGACGAGGTGTACGGCGACCTGCACGGCGTAGACGATCTGTTCACTGAAACCACGCCCTACGCCCCCAGCTCGCCCTACTCGGCCAGCAAGGCCGCGTCCGACCACCTGGTTCGCGCCTGGCAGCGCACGTATGGCCTGCCGGTATTGCTGACCAACTGCTCGAACAACTACGGGCCGTTTCATTTCCCCGAGAAGCTGATCCCCCTGGTGATCCTCAACGCCCTCGCTGGCAAGCCGTTGCCAGTCTATGGCGACGGCTTGCAGGTCCGCGACTGGCTGTTCGTCGAAGACCACGCCCGTGCGTTGCTCAAGGTGGTGACCGAAGGCGTGGTCGGCGAGACCTACAACATCGGCGGCCACAACGAGCAGAAGAATATCGACGTGGTACGCAGCATCTGCGCCCTGCTGGAAGAGCTGGCACCGCAACACCCGGCCGGTGTCGCGCACTTTGCCGACCTGATCACCTTCGTCAAGGACCGCCCCGGCCACGACCAGCGCTACGCCATCGACGCCAGCAAGATCGAACGCGAGTTGGGCTGGGTCCCGCAAGAAACCTTTGAAACCGGGCTGCGCAAAACCGTGCAGTGGTACCTCGATAACCTGGAATGGTGCCGCAGAGTCCAGGACGGCAGTTATCAGGGCGAACGATTGGGCAATACCGACATGAAGGATCTGCTTGCATGATGAAGGGAATCGTATTGGCCGGCGGCTCCGGCACCCGTTTGCACCCCATCACCCTGGGCGTGTCCAAGCAACTGTTGCCGGTGTATGACAAGCCGATGATCTACTACCCGATCTCGGTGCTGATGCTCGCGGGAATCAAGGACATCCTGGTGATCTCCACGCCGGTGGACTTGCCGCAATACCGCAATCTGCTGGGGGATGGCAGCCAGTTCGGCGTGCGTTTCAGCTATGCGGAGCAGCCGTCGCCGGACGGTTTGGCTCAAGCCTTCATCATTGGCGAAGCATTCATCGGCGACGATCCGGTGTGCCTGATCCTGGGCGACAATATTTTCCATGGCCAACACTTCGGTGATCAACTGCGCACCGCGGCCGAACGCCCGTCCGGCGCCACCGTGTTCGGCTATTGGGTCAAAGATCCAGAGCGTTTCGGCGTAATCGACTTCGACAAAGAGGGCCGCGCCCTGTCGATCGAAGAGAAGCCGGCGAAGCCGAAATCCAGCTATGCCGTGACCGGTCTGTATTTCTACGATAACGACGTGATCAACATCGCCAAGGCGGTCAAGCCCTCGCCACGCGGAGAGCTGGAGATTACCGACATAAACAATGCTTATCTCCAACGCGGCGACCTGCATGTAGAGCGCTTCGGCCGTGGCTTTGCCTGGCTCGACACCGGCACCCACGACAGTCTGCTCGAAGCCTCGACCTATGTGCAGACCATCGAGCACCGCCAAGGGCTGAAAGTTGCCTGCCTTGAAGAGATCGCTTACGAGAATGGCTGGATCGATCGTGACCATCTGCTGGAGCGCGCCAAGTACTTTGGCAAAACCGGTTACGGTCAATATTTGTACACGCTCGCCGGGGATACTGAATGAATGTAACCGCCACTGAGTTGCCCGGTGTATTGATCATCGAGCCGAAGGTTTTTGGCGATGAGCGCGGCTTTTTCTACGAAAGTTTCAACGCCAGGGACTTTGCCCAGGCCACAGGTTTACAACCACAATTTGTGCAGGACAACCACTCACGCTCGCAAAAAGGCGTGCTGCGGGGCCTGCACTATCAGATCGAACACGCCCAGGGCAAACTGGTACGCGTGACAGCGGGTGAAGTATTGGATGTGGCGGTGGATATCCGCCGCAGTTCGCCTAATTTCGGCAGGTGGGCCAGCGTGCGCCTGTCTGCCGACAATAGCCGCCAATTGTGGATTCCACCGGGGTTCGCCCACGGCTTTGTGGTCCTCAGCGACTACGCCGAGTTTCTCTACAAGACGACCGACTACTACACGCCTGCCGCAGAGCGTTGCATTCGCTGGAACGACGCTGAACTCGACATCGATTGGCAGTTGGACGGCACACCGACATTGTCCGCCAAGGATCAGAACGGCAAAGACCTGAGGGACGCGGAGCTATTCCCTTGAGCAGCCGCCTTAAAATTCTGATCACCGGCCAACACGGCCAACTCTCCCAAGAGCTGCAACAACGACTCCTGGGCCTGGGCGAACTCATCGTGCTGGGCCGCGACAGGCTGGACCTGGCTCACGTCGACCAGATCCGCCAGCAAGTGCGCGCCCATCGCCCCGACCTGATCATCAACGCCGCGGCCCACACCGCGGTCGATCAGGCCGAAAGCGAGCCGGACACGGCCTTCGCGATCAACGCCACCGCGCCCGGCGTTCTCGCCGAGGAAGCCAAGGCCTTGGGCGTGCCGCTGATCCATTACTCCACCGACTACGTGTTCGACGGCAGTAAACCTGCGCCCTACACCGAAGCCGACACACCCAATCCGCTGGGCGTCTACGGCCAGAGCAAGCTCGCCGGTGAGCAGGCGATCGTGGCAGTGGGGGGCGAATACCTGATCCTGCGCACCAGTTGGGTCTACTCCCTTCACGGCAAGAACTTCCTGTTGACCATGCAGCGTCTGCTGCAAGAAAAACCGCAGATGCGGATCGTCGCCGACCAGATCGGCGCGCCGACCTGGGCCGGCACCATCGCCAACAGCACCCGCGCGTTGATCGAGCGCTGGCAGGCCGGGCAAGCGGGCGACTGGGGTGTCTATCACCTGACCGCCCAAGGCGAAACGTCGTGGTTCGGCTTCGCCCAGGCGATTGGCGAGCACCTGCGCGCCACAGGCAAACCCTGCGCCGACCTGGAAGCGATCCCGTCCAGCGCCTACCCGACGCCGGCCAGGCGCCCACTGAACTCGCGCCTCGATTGCAGCCGCCTGCAACAGCAGTGGCAGGTCAGCCAGCCGCTGTGGCAAGACGCATTGCGCGAGTGTCTTGCACAGCAGCACTAGGCATAATGCGCCTGTACCCTCAGGCGCATGACTCCCATGACCCCACCCCTCCCGCGAAGACCCCGCTGGCGCAGCCTCGCCCTGTTGGCGCTGTGCCTGGCGCCGCTGCTGTGGCCGCTGGAGCACCTGGCCGAGCGCTACTACCGCAGCGAACTGGCCGGGCAGAACCGCCAGACCCTCGACCTGTACGTCGCCAACCTGCTGGGCACCCTGCACCGCTATGAAGTGCTGCCGCAGATCCTCGGCGACTTGCCAGCCCTGCGCACCGCGCTGGCGGCACCGCAGGTCAGTACCAACCTGGCCAACGCCAACCTGTTGCTCAAGGACGTCGCCGCCCAGGCCGGGGTCGAAGTGATGTACCTGATGGACACCACCGGCAAGACCCTCGCCGCGTCCAACTGGGACAAGCAAGACAGCTTCGTCGGGCGCAATTTCTCGTTCCGCCCGTATTTCAGCGAAGCCATGGCCGGGCGCCTGGGCCGGTTCTTCGGCTTGGGCACTACCTCGGCCAAACGCGGCTACTTCTTCGCCGCCGCGGTGCGCGATGGCGAGAAAGTCATCGGTGTGCTGGTGGTCAAGGTCGACCTGGACCACACCGAAAGCCTGTGGGGCAACACCCCCGAGCAACTGCTGGTCACCGACCACAACGGCGTCGTGATCCTGACCTCGCGCCCGCAATGGCGGTTCCGCGCCACCCGGCCACTGACGGACGAAGAGCGCCAGGCGATCATCGCGATCCAGCCCTACCCGACCCGCGATCCGCAACCGCTGGCCTTGAGCCCGACGGCCTGGCTGCGCCAATCCACGGCCATCGCCGAAACCGGCTGGAACGTGGAGATCCTCGCGCCACAATCGTTGATCAACCGCCCGGTACGCACCGTGGTCGCGGTGGGCGGCGCCACGCTGTTGGTGCTGATGTTGCTGCTGGGCCTGATGATGCAGCGCCGTCGACACTACCTGGACCGCATCGCCTTCGAAGCCAAGGCCCGACGCGAACTGGAAATGCGCGTGGCCGAGCGTACCAGCGACCTGGAAGGGCTCAACCGGCGCCTGAAACAGGAAGTGCTGGAGCGCGAACATGCGCAGCAGGAACTGGTGCGCGCCCAGGACGACTTGGTGCAGGCGGGCAAACTGTCGGCGCTGGGCACCATGTCGGCGAGCATCAGCCACGAGCTCAATCAGCCCCTGGCGGCGATTCGCAGCTACGCGGAAAACGCCGAAATCCTGCTCGACCATGAGCGAACCGACGACGCGCGCGGCAATCTCAAACTGATCAGCGAACTGACCGGCCGCATGGCCTCGATCATCGCCCACTTGCGCGCGTTCGCCCGCCGCGATCGGCATGCGCCGGAAAGCGTCGCCCTGCAACCGGCGCTGGACGACGCGCTGGCGTTGCTGGCCAAGCGGCGGCGCGCGATGGAAGTCGAGCTGATCCGCGATTTGCCCGAGGCGACCTTGTGGGTCGAGGCCGGTGAAACCCGCCTACGCCAAGTGCTGGGCAACCTGCTGGCCAATGCCCTCGACGCCCTCACCGAAAAAGGCCCGCCGCGCAAACTCTGGCTGAGTGCCGAAACCACCGAGCAGGGCGTCAACCTGTACATTCGCGACAACGGCCCGGGGTTTTGCATGGAAGCCCTGGGACGCGCCAGCGAGCCGTTCTATACCACCAAGACCCGCACCCAGGGCCTCGGGCTGGGCCTGGCGATCTGTGACACCTTGATGCGTGCCTTTGGTGGCGAACTGCTGTTTGCCAACCACAAGCAAGGCGGCGCGCTGTTAACCTTGAAATTGCGTGCCGGCTCGCCGGGCGTCAGTCTGCAACCGTCCGAGGACCGCAGTGTATGAGTATCGATAACCAGATTCAGGTGGTGTTGATCGACGACGATCCACACTTGCGTCAGGCCCTGTGCCAGACCCTGGACCTGGCCGGGCTGAAAGTCCTGCCCCTGGGCGAAGCCACCGGCCTCACCGCGCAGCTGTCGCGGGATTGGCCGGGCGTGGTGGTCAGCGATATCCGCATGCCCGGCATGGACGGCCTGGAGTTGCTGGCCGAGCTGCACGGCCAGGACCCGGAGCTGCCGGTGCTGCTGATCACCGGCCACGGCGATGTACCGCTGGCGGTGCAGGCCATGCGTGCCGGTGCGTATGACTTCCTCGAAAAGCCGTTCGCCAGCGACGCCCTGCTCGACAGCGTGCGCCGCGCCCTGGCCCTGCGCCGGCTGGTGCTGGATAACCGCAGCCTGCGCCTGGCCCTCAGCGATCGCCAGCAATTGAGCACGCGCCTGGTCGGGCATTCCCCGCAAATGCTGCGCCTGCGCGAGCAGATCGGCGCGCTGGCGGCAACCAAGGCCGATGTACTGATCCTCGGCGAAACCGGCGCCGGCAAAGAGGTGGTCGCCCGCGCACTGCACGACTTGTCGAGCCGGCGCAGCGGGCCTTTCGTGGCGATCAACGCCGGGGCGCTCGCCGAGTCGGTGGTCGAAAGCGAGCTGTTCGGCCACGAGCCGGGCGCCTTTACCGGCGCGCAAAAACGCCGCATCGGCAAATTCGAATTCGCCAACGGCGGCACATTGTTCCTCGACGAAATCGAAAGCATGAGCCTGGATGTGCAGGTCAAGCTGCTGCGCCTGCTGCAGGAGCGCGTGGTCGAGCGCCTGGGCGGCAATCAACTGATCCCGCTGGATATCCGCATCATCGCCGCCACCAAGGAAGACCTGCGCCAGTCCGCCGACCAGGGCCGCTTCCGCGCCGACTTGTATTACCGCCTCAACGTCGCACCGTTGCGCATTCCGCCGCTGCGTGAGCGCGGTGAAGATGCGCTGATGCTGTTCCAGCACTTTGCCGACGAAGCCAGCAGCCGCCATGGCCTGCCGCTGCACGAATTGCAGCCGGGCCAACGCGCGCTGCTGCTGCGCCACAGTTGGCCGGGCAATGTGCGGGAATTGCAGAACGCCGCCGAGCGCTTCGCCCTGGGCCTGGAGTTGGCGCTGGACAACACCCCGGACAATCTCTCCGCCGGCCTGCTGACCTCCACCCCCGGCGGCCTGAGCGAACAAGTCGAACAGTTCGAAAAAAGCCTGATCGCCGCCGAACTGAGCCGCCCCCACAGTTCCCTGCGCAGCCTCGCCGAAGCCCTCGGCGTACCGCGCAAGACCCTGCATGACAAACTGCGCAAGCACGGCCTCAACTTTGCCGACAGCGCCAGCCACAGCAGCGACGACGAATAACCCACCCTATCCGCCAAGAGGCCGCCATGAGCCGCGACAGCCGTTACCTGGAATCTATCCTCCACCACGACATCCCCCTCACCCGGGAAATGGGCCTCAAGGTGCTCGACTGGCAACACGGCCAATTGCAACTGCACTTGCCCCTGCAAGCCAATATCAACCACAAGAGCACCATGTTCGGCGGCAGCCTGTATTGCGGCGCGGTCTTGGCGGGTTGGGGTTGGCTGCACTTGCAGTTGCGTGAAGAAGGCATTCTCGAAGACGGGCATATCGTGATCCAGGAAGGGCAGATCAGTTACCCGCTGCCGGTCACACGAGACGCGACCGTGATCTGCCAGGCGCCGGAGGAGAAAGTGTGGAAGCGCTTTGTGGCGACGTACAAGCGCCATGGCCGCGCACGGTTGACCCTGGAAACGTGGATTGTGAATGACGGCAGTGACGAGCGCGCAGTGGTTTTCAGCGGCCAGTACGTCCTGCACCGCTAGCCGCCGCGCCACAAAACAAAGTGGGAGCAAGCCCCCCCTACATTTTGATCTGCTGAGGCCTTAAGCGCGGGCCAGGGTGAGCAGGCGTTCGCGCCACGCGGCTTTGGCCGGCAGCGCCAGGAAGAACGGGTTCAGCAACGATTCCCGCGCCGGATAGCTGAACGGCTCGCCGCTCAACTCCAGCACTTCGCCGCCCGCACCTTCGAGCACGCCCTGGGCTGCGGCGGTATCCCACTGGGAGGTCGGCGCCAGGCGCGGGTAGCAATCGGCACTGCCTTCGGCCAACAGGCAAAACTTCAACGAGCTGCCGATATTCGCCAGCTTCAACTCACCCAAGCCTTCGCTCAAGCCCTGGAGCAAACGCTCCTGCTCAGGGCTGCTGTGCCGGCGGCTGGCAACCACGGTAAACGCCTCGCCGGCGGCCGGGGCCAGGCGCACCTGGATCGGCCTGGGCGCTGCGTTCACATCGGAGCGCCACGCCCCCAGGCCCGCGCCGCCAAAGTAGCAACGGCCGCTGGTGGGCATCGACACCACGCCAAACACCACGCGGCCCTGTTCGATCAACGCGACGTTGACAGTGAATTCATCGCTGCCGGAAATGAATTCCTTGGTGCCATCCAACGGGTCCACCAACCACCAGCGCTGCCAGCCGGCACGCACGCTCTGGTCGATATCGGCGTCTTCTTCAGAAAGCACCGGGATGCTCGGGTCCAGCGCGGTAAGGCCGGCGAGAATCAGATGATGAGCGGCAAGGTCCGCCGCCGTCACGGGTGAATTATCGGACTTGGACGTCACGGCCACATTGGCGCGCCAGAACGGCATGATGACTTCACCGGCCTGGCGCGCCAGCTCGATCACCGGGGCAATGAATGGGTGGCCTAGAAACAATTCGCTCATGCGCTGAACACTCCACGCTGGGTCAACAGGTCTCGTACCAGGTACAGCGCGGCCAGGGCACGGCCTTCGCTGAACTGCTCGTTTTGCGCCAGTTGCGCCAGCTCGCGCAGGTTGACCCGGTCTACACGCATCGGCTCGGGTTCATCGCCTTCCAGGCGTTCTTCATACAGATCGGTGGCCAGTACCACCTGGATTTTCTGGCTCATGTAGCCAGGCGACAGCGAAAGCTCGGTGAGGTGCTCCAACTGGCGTGCGCCATAGCCGGCTTCTTCCTTGAGTTCACGGTCCGCCGCCGCCAGCACATCCTCGCCCGGCTCGATCAAACCCTTGGGCAACGAAAGCTCGTATTCGTCGGTCCCGCCGCAGTATTCCTCCACCAGCAACGCATGCTCGGCGTCGATCATCGCCACGATCATCACCGCGCCGTAGCCGGCTCCGCGTCCCACCAGGCGCTCGTAGGTCCGTTCTACGCCGTTGGAAAAGCGCAATTGCACTGCTTCCACGCGGAACAAACGGCTACTGGCGACTATTTCGCGGGAGAGGACGGTGGGTTTCTGGCGCATAAGCGGCTCCTTGGGATGATCGGGTTACTATACCGTGGCTTTTCCGATTGTCTGTGTCGGATATCTTTACTTACGTGAGAACGCCCCATGCCCTCTTTGCCCTGGCACGCCATCGACACCGTCCTGCTGGATATGGACGGCACCCTGCTCGACCTGCATTACGACAACCACTTCTGGATGGAACACCTGCCCCAACGCTACGCTGAGTTGCACGGGGTGAGCCGTGCCATGGCCGAGATGGAGTTGCAGCCTCTGTTCGAGCGTAACGCCGGCCAGTTGCAATGGTATTGCCTGGATTTCTGGAGTGCCGAGCTGAAAATCCCGGTGCGCGAACTCAAGCAGGAAACCGCCCACCTGATCGCCCTGCGTGCGGATGCCGATACGTTTCTGGCGGCGATCCGACAGGCCGGCAAGCGCGTGATCCTGATCACCAACGCGCACCGTGATTCACTGTCATTGAAGATGGAACGCATCGAGCTGGCGCCGTATTTCGAGCGGATGATCAGTTCCCACGACTACGGTTTCGCCAAGGAAAACCCACAGTTCTGGGACGCCCTGCAGGCCGATATCGACTTCGACCCGGCGCGCAGCCTGTTCATCGACGACACCTTGCCGATCCTGCGCAGCGCCAGGGACTTCGGCGTGGGGCATTTGCTGGCGGTGAAAGAGCCGGACAGCAAAAAAGGGCCAAAGGACACCGGGGAATTTGCGGCAGTCGAGGATTACCGGGATCTCATTGTCGGACTCTGAACCCATGTGGGAGCAAGCCCCCACACAGGTTTACCGCGTGTACTACTCGGGAATGCGCAGCGTCTGCCCCGGGTAGATCTTGTCCGGATGCGACAACATCGGCTTGTTGGCCTCAAAGATCTTGTTGTACAGATTGGCGTTGCCGTACACCGCCAGGGAAATCGCGCTGAGGGTGTCGCCCTTTTTCACCACGACAAAACGCGCCGCCACAATCGGTGCGGGGTCGGTGACCTTGATCTGGTCATCCACACTCGCGACCCCGGCAATATTGCCCAGCGCCAGCAGGATCTTCTCTTTCTCTTCCTGGCTGGCAACTTCGCCGGTCACGGTCACCTTGTCGCCGTCAACCGTGGTCTGTACGTTCGGATTACCCAGACCGACCTTGGCCACATGCTCTTTCAACTGCTCGCTGGCGTTCGCATTACCCGGCGTCAACAGGTCGATCAACTTTTCGCCGGCTTCCTTAACAAAGCTAAAAATACTCATGCTGCTCTCTCCTTGGGTTTGAGTTCCAGATGCCAAAGACTAGACCAGCCCAACAGATCTGGGTTCCCAGCCGCCTAAAGACCCAAACACGCTAGAATCCCCCCGCCATTGGAATAAGCCCTGGAGCGAAGATGGACATCAAGCAACTGAAATTCCTCATCGCCCTCGACGAGACGCGCCACTTCGGCCAGGCGGCCGCGCGTTGCCATATCACCCAGCCGACCCTGTCGATGCGCCTGCGCAGCCTCGAAGAAGAACTCGATCTGCCACTGGTCAACCGTGGCCAGCGCTTCGAAGGTTTCACCGCCCCGGGTGAGCGCGTGCTGGCCTGGGCGCGCACGGTGCTGGCGGCGTATGACGGCCTGCTGGCCGAAGCCGCAGCCTGTCGCGGCAACCTGGTGGGGACGTTGCGCCTGGGCGTGGTGCCGCTGTCGAGTTTCGATCCGTTGGCGCTGATGCAGCAACTGCACACAGAACACCCAAGCCTGCGCTTTGAGCTGTCGGCCCTCAGCTCTGAACAGATCCTCGAACAATTGGCGAGCAATCGCCTGGACCTCGGCGTGTCCTACCTCGACCGCCTGGACAACGAGCGCTTCGACTCCCTGGCCCTCGGCGAAACCCGCATGGGCCTGCTGTACGACCAACGCTATTTCAGCTTCGGCGAAAAGCCCCTGAGCTGGGAAGCCCTGATCGAACTGCCGCTGGGCATGCTCACCAGCGGCATGCACTTCCGGCAGTCCATCGATCACAACTTCCATAGCCGGGGCCTGCACCCGCAACCGTTGTTGCAGACCGACGCGGTCCATCAGTTGTTACAAGCGGTCCACGGCGGGCTGTGCTGTGCGGTGATGCCCTTGGACGGTGGCCTGGATGCGCTGACCGAGCATCTGCGCCTGCAACCGATCGAAGACGCCCACACCCTGGCGCGCCTGGGGCTGATCATGCGCCGCAGCGCCCCGCGCTCTGCGTTGGCGGAAGCGTGTTTCGCGCTGTTTCAGAAATCGCAAACCGAGTCTTGATCGACGTCATCTATCGGTAGATCAGTACTGGCAATTAGACGCGACGCTTTGTCGCGCCTAGTCTAAACACTGACCCATCCGCCGTCGGTACTGCCTCATGAACGCCAAGCGCCCAGTCTGCGCGGCGCCCGCTGTTCAAACGCCCGCGCCCGCCGCCAGCCAGAGCTACCAGTTTTGCACGCTCGAACACACGGAAGTCGCCAGCACCGCGTTGGCGGAAGAAGTGGCGTTGGCGATTGCCTATAACGACATCAGCCAGGCCGTGATGCTGGTGACGCCGACGGACCTGGAAGACTTCATTGTAGGCTTCAGTATCGGCAGCGGCATTATCGCCGACGTTAGCGACATTTATGACCTGAAACTCAGCGGCACGGGCTCTGCCCAGTACGCTCAGGTGCAGATTTCCAGCCGCGCGTTCTGGAACCTCAAGCAGCAGCGCCGCCAACTGGCCGGTACCAGCGGTTGCGGGTTGTGCGGCGTGGAAGCGCTGGAACACGCCCTGCCGGACCTTGAGGTACTGCCCGGCGCGCCCCTGCCGCCGGCCGAGTGGCTCGACGGCCTGCGCCAGCGCATCAGCGCGTTCCAGCCTCTGGGCCAGCACAGCGGCGCGGTGCATGCGGCGGTGTTCATGAACAACCAGGGCGAACTGCTGCTGGGCCGCGAAGACATCGGCCGACACAACGCCCTCGATAAATTGATCGGCGCGCTGATCCGCCAACGGATTCCAAGCGAAGGCGGCCTGGCCATTGTTACCAGCCGTTGCAGCCTTGAGTTGATCCAGAAAGTCCTGCGCGCGGGCATCCAGACCCTGGTCAGCCTGTCGTCGCCCACCGGCCTGGCCCTGCAATGGGCACGCCGGCACAACCTCAATCTCATCCACCTGCCGCAGAAAAGTGCGCCGCGGGTCTACAGCCCTGCGATGGAGAAACAGCCATGAGCAATCACCACCAAGCCGACCAAACCCCAACCCCGCGCTACAAGCCTTACAAGGGTGCGGCGGGCGGCTGGGGCGCGCTGATCAGCGTGGCGCAGGCATGGCTGACCAGCGACAACGCGCTGAAAAACCTGCGCATGATGCTCAAGACCAACCAGAACGGCGGCTTCGACTGCCCGGGCTGCGCCTGGGGCGACTCGCCGGAAAGCGGCATGGTCAAGTTCTGCGAAAACGGTGCCAAGGCAGTCAACTGGGAAGCCACCAAACGCCGCGTCGATGCCGCGTTCTTCGCCAAGCACAGCGTCACCTCGTTGCTGGAGCAAAGTGACTATTGGCTGGAATACCAGGGCCGCCTGACCGAGCCGATGCGCTACGACGCACAGACCGACCGTTACCAGCCCATCAGTTGGGAGGCGGCGTTCGAGCTGATCGGCCAGCACCTCAACGCCCTGCCGAGCCCGGACATGGCCGAGTTCTACACCTCGGGCCGCGCCAGCAACGAAGCGGCGTACCTGTACCAGTTGTTCGTGCGCGCCTACGGCACCAACAACTTCCCGGATTGCTCGAACATGTGCCACGAAGCCAGTGGCGTGGCCCTGGCGCAAAGTGTCGGCGTCGGCAAAGGCACCGTGACCTTTGACGACTTCGAACACGCCGACGCAATTTTCGTCTGGGGCCAGAACCCCGGCACCAACCACCCGCGCATGCTCGAACCGCTGCGCGAAGCGGTGAAGCGCGGCGCTCAAGTGGTGTGCATCAACCCGCTGAAAGAGCGCGGCCTGGAACGCTTCCAGCACCCGCAACACCCGCTGGAAATGCTCACCAACGGCGACAAGCCGACCAACACCGCATACTTCCGCCCCGCGCTGGGGGGCGACATGGCCATCCTGCGCGGCATGGCCAAGTTCCTGCTGTTGTGGGAGCGCCAGGCCCAGGCCGAAGGCAAGGCAGCGGTGTTCGACCACGACTTCCTCAACGAACACACCACCCACGTGCTCGATTACCTCGGACAGATCGATGACACCTCCTGGGAAGAAATCGTCGCGCAGTCCGGCCTGCCCCTGGTGGAAATCGAGCAAGCGGCGCGCATGTACGCCAAAGGCAAAAACGTGATCATGTGTTGGGCGATGGGCATCACCCAGCATCGTCACTCGGTGCCGACCATCCAGGAAATCGCCAACCTGATGCTGCTGCGCGGCAATATCGGCCGCCCGGGCGCCGGCCTGTGCCCGGTGCGCGGCCACAGTAACGTGCAGGGCGACCGCACCATGGGCATCAACGAACGGCCGCCGGTGGCGTTCCTCGACGCCCTGGAGCGGCGCTTCCAGTTCCAGGTGCCGCGCACCAACGGGCACAACGTGGTCGAGGCGATCCACGCCATGCTGGAAGGCCGCGCCAAAGTATTTATCGGCCTGGGCGGCAACTTCGCCCAAGCCACCCCGGACAGCCCGCGCACCTTCGAAGCCCTGCGCAATTGCGACCTGACCGTGCAGATCAGCACCAAGCTCAACCGCAGCCACCTGATGCACGGCAAAGACGCGCTGATCCTGCCGTGCCTGGGCCGCACCGACATCGACATCCAGGCCGAAGGCCCGCAGGCGGTGACGGTGGAAGACTCGTTCAGCATGGTCCACGGCTCCAACGGCCAGCTGCAACCGCTGTCGAGCCTGATGAAATCCGAGCCGGCCATTCTCGCCGGCATCGCCGCCGCCACCCTGGGCAGCCAACCGGTGGACTGGAACTGGCTGGTGGGCGACTACGGACGTATTCGCGAGCTGATCGCCGACACCATCCCAGGCTTCAAGGACTTCAACGAGCGGATCAAAAACCCGGGCGGTTTCTACCTGGGCAACGCCGCCGGGGCACGTCGCTGGAACACGCCTTCGGGCCGCGCCAACTTCCGCCCGAACGTCCTGCCCAAGGACCTGATCCACGAACGCACCCACGCCACAGGGCACGTGCCGGACCTGATCATGCAGTCGATGCGCTCCCACGATCAGTACAACACCACCATTTATGGCCTGGACGACCGCTATCGCGGGGTCAAAGGTCAACGCGACGTGTTGTTCGTCAACGAAGCCGACATCATCCGCCTGGGCTTCAAGCCGGGGCAAAAGGCCGACATCGTGTCGCTGTGGGAAGACGGCCGTGAGCGCCGCGTAAAAGGCTTCACCTTGCTCGCGTTCGATATTCCGGCGGGGCAGGCAGCGGCTTACTACCCGGAAGTGAACCCGCTGGTGCCCTTGGAAAGCACCGGGGATGGCAGCCATACGCCGACGTCGAAATTTGTGGCGATCCGCCTGGAAGCGGCGAGCGACAATGGCCTGATCATGGCGCGCTCGGCGTAAATCCCGGGCACAAAAAAGGCCGCTTTTGCATAAAAGCGGCCGTTCCGAAGTAATTACAGACCCGCCAAAATTACTTAAGTTCCCTAGCTAAAACAGTAAGTTAGAGAATTGTGTACAAGTCGTGTTACTGGTCGGATTTCTATTGTCACAATGTCGACACAGCCTCAGGATCGCGCCGTCATCCTCTTGAGGTCTCTCTATGAAGTTCTCCTCGATTCTCTTGTTGTCCCTTGGCCTGGTCAGTGGCGCAGCCATGGCCGGCGGCACCACCGAAGCCGGTGTAGGCGGCGCATTGGGCGGGGTACTCGGTTCGGTTGTCGGCCAGCAGGTCGGCGGTAATACCGGTTCAGCCATCGGTGCAGCCCTGGGCGGCGCGGGCGGCAGTGCGGTCGGCGCTGACAAGCGCAGCCGCGGCGAAGCAGCCATTGGCGGCGCCCTGGGCGCAGCGGGCGGCAACGTGGTAGGCCGCAGCATGGGCGGCACCACCGGCAGCCTGATCGGCGCAGCCGCCGGCGGCGGCGCGGGCGGCGCGCTGGGCAACTACATGGGCAACAAGAGCGATGACGACGACCGTCGTTACCGTGGCCGTGACGACCGTCGCTACTACCGGGATGATCACCCTGGCCGTGGCCATGCCTATGGCCATCGCAAGAACAAGCATCACTACCGTGATTGATCAGATCTAAAGAACACTGAAGAAACACTGTGGGAGGGGCAGTCGAATCGTCGCACCGCCCCTCCCACATGGGTTTCTGTAGGAAGTCAGGCCAGCAAGCGCTGCAACGCCTCGCGCAACCGCTCCGGAATCGTCACCGGCTGGTTCGTCCCCCGATCCACGAACACATGCACGAAGCGCCCCGCCGCACAGGCGTCCTCCTCGCCTGCCTTGAACACCGCCAACTCATACTGCACCGAACTGTTGCCCAACTTGCCGACCCGCAGGCCTATTTCGATGCGTTCGGGAAAGGCGACGGAAGCAAAGTAATCACACGCCGAACTCACCACAAACCCCACCACCTCGCCGTCATGAATATCCAAGCCACCGTGTTCGATCAGGTAGGTATTCACCGCAGTGTCGAAGAAGCTGTAGTAGGTCACGTTGTTCACATGGCCATACACATCATTGTCGTGCCAGCGCGTAATGATCGGCTGGAAGTGCCGGTAATCGGCGCGTTGGGGCATGGAGTCAGGCATCGGCGCGTCTCGTCAAAGTGGGTTTACAGGTTATTCAAATGGGTTTCGGCCCACTCGCGTACCTCGGCGTAGGGGTAGTCCTCCAGCGCAGCAAAACCAGGGATGCCGCGTGCCTTCAATTTGGTGAACAGCGGCACGCTGATACCGCCCAGGAACCGCGTCAGCCGTTCGGCGCCGGGCAGTTGGCCGCAGTACTCATGATGCCTGTGGATAAAATCACCGCACAGCCCCATGAAGTTTTTATCCACAAGCGGCGCCAGGCTCGGCGGCGCCGGCAAATGCGCGACATGGCCGTGGCACACCGAACAATGCCCGCAGCGCTGCGGTGCATGTTCATCACCGAAATAGCGAGCCAGGCGCTGGCCCAGGCAGTGTTCGGTGGCGAACAGGTCGAGCATGGCGTGAATCCGCGCCACTTCCGTGACCTCGTGTTGCTTGAAGCCTGTGTATAACTCGGCGCTCAACACCTGCGGATCGAAATCGGTCTTCAGCAGGCTGTAGACCTCCGTCATCTGCTTGCTTTCCAGCTCGATCAGGCCCTGCTCCTGGAAGTAATCCAGCGCTTTCACCACGCGATTGCGCTCGGCCTGGTGCTGTTGATAAAGCGTGTCGAAATCCACTGTCGCCCAGGTCTTGGCCCGCTTGCACACCTGGACGATCGCTGCGACAAACGCCTGCCGCTCCCCGGAAAACCGCGCCAACAAGGCCTCGGGCTCGATCAGGTACTTGAACCGGTACTCGGCGTAAAACGCGTAGCGCGGCGCAATCACGCCTTTGAGTTCCAACTGCACCAGCAGCGTCTTGAGGGGCAGCTCGCGGATGTTGCTGTGGTCCGACAGCGAGCGCAGCAGAAACTCCCACTGCCCGTCCCCTCGCGCAGCCTGCAACTCGTCCAGCACACGGCGAATGCCTTCCTGCTCAGGCGTGTCGCCGTACACGAAGTTTTCCAGCACATTGAGGCTGTCGCGGTTGGCGAGCACCAGGCAATCCGAGGGTTGCCCGTCACGCCCGGCGCGGCCGATTTCCTGGCTGTAGTTTTCGATGGATTTGGGCAGGTCGAAATGCACCACGTTGCGGATATCGCTCTTGTCGATGCCCATGCCAAACGCGATGGTGGCGACGATGCAATTGGAGCGCCCACCCATGAAACGCTGCTGGATGCCCTCGCGTTTATCGTGGGGCAAGCCGGCGTGATACGCCTCGGCCTGGATGCCATGGCGATTCAGGTGCTCGGCGATCTGCTCGGCGGTTTTCTGCAAGGTGACGTAGACGATGCTCGGCTGGCCGGGCCGCTCGCTCATCCATTGGACCAGCCGCCGACGCTTGTCCGCGCCGCTCACCGGTTCTACCAACAGGTTGAGGTTCGGCCGGTAGAAGCCCGTGGTGATCACGTCGTCAGGCGCAATGGCGAACTTGGCCTGCATGTCGGCAATCACCTTGGGCGTCGCTGTAGCCGTCAGCAGCAGCGCTTGTGGGATCTTGAACTGACGCTGGTAGTCCGGCAGCTTCAAATAATCCGGACGGAAGTTGTGGCCCCATTCGGAAATACAGTGCGCCTCATCCACCACCAGCAATGAAATGGGTACGCTCTGCAGGAAGTTGCGAAAGCGCTCGTTCTTCAAGCGCTCCACGGAAATCATCAGGATTTTCAACTCGCCCGAGCGCGCGCGCGCCATCACCTCATTGGCCTCATCGCGGCTTTGCGCCGAATCGATACTGCCGGCCGAGATGCCATGGCGTTGCAGGAAACCCAACTGGTCCTGCATCAGCGCCAGCAACGGCGACACCACCAGCGTCAGGTGCGGTAGCAACACCGCCGACAGCTGGTAACACAGGGACTTGCCCGATCCGGTCGGAAAAATCGCTGCCGCCGAACGACCGGCCAGCACGGCGCTGACCGCGGCTTCCTGGCCCAAACGAAATTGTGGATAACCAAAGACCTGCTGGAGGGTGTCGTGCATAAGCTGTCACTCCATTGACCGCTGAAGGTGGCTCAAAAACATAGCCTGGGACGCTCAGCGAATCGAGATAGGTCGCAAGGAAAAAAGAGACAGGATGATACACAGGCTGGGGCAATGGCCTTGGGCCAAATATGACAAGTTCGACTGTGTAAGTAGGAACATCACAAACCAAATGTGGGAAGGGGATTGCTCCCGATGGCGGTGTATCAGTCAGAAATTAACCGACTGAATTACCACCATCGGGAGCAACCCCCTTCCCACACCTTAGAACGGCACTACAGCTAAATCAGCGGTTCTGCACACGCTCGATCGCCGTGTCATACACCGGATTGGCCTTCTGTTCCTTGGCCAACTGGTAGTGACGCAACGCATCCGCGAACTGCCCCGCCGCTTCGTAGATCCGCGCAATATTGTAGTAGGCGCCGGCACGCACGGTCGCGGCAGTGGCACCGTTCGCCAGGGCGATGGCCTTGCGGTTGGCCCAGATCGACTCGGCGGTGTTGCCGGCCTTCTGATACGCCAGGCCCAGGTTGCCGTAGGCTTTGCCGAAGCTATTGTCCAGGTCGATGGCCTGACGGAACAGGTCGATGGCTTCATCCAGCTTGCCAGCCTGGTAGGCCGCTTCACCTTGCAGGTTCAGACGCTTCGCATCGGTTTGCGCGGAAGAGCTGACAGCCACGGCCGCGACTGCAACGCTGTCATCCAGCAACGGTTTGACTTCATTGAGCACGTCCTTGGCTTCCACCTTCACACCGCTGAAGGTGTTGATGTCCTGGAAGTCACCGCTACCGGTCATGCGGAACACTGTCCACAGGTTACCGCTGCGGTTTTTTGGCACGTAGTAGGTACGCACAAGGGACTGGCCCATGTACACGAACACCTTGGCCTCGCTGTTGGACAGCTGACGCGAACCTGGGTTCTCGATGTTGGTGAAGTCATGCACGGCATACACGTAGCTTTCGCCGAAGTGTTTTTTCTGCAGGGTAATGGTTTCCGGACCGTAGCTGTCGACGTCGTCCACATCCAGCTCGGCATCGGCACCCTGCTGATTCTCGAAGTAGATGTTGTTGCCGGGGAAAATCATGTGGGAGTCGAGGTCTTCCGGGGTCTTGCCCCAAGTCAGCACCACACGCAGGCCGTCGAGGTTTTCCATCACCGGGCTGATGGCGTAGGTCATGCCGGCACAGGGGCACTTCACTACCAGGTTGGAATAGCCGGGCTTCTTGATGATCAACAGGTTGCTGGCATCATCGGCCGCTTCGCTGGTGAGGGTCACCTGGCCTTGGGCGTTGGTGCGGCCCACTACGTTCTGTGCGCCGTTACGTTGCAGCAGGACTTCGGCGTCGGCGATTTTCTGGTCCTTGACCACCGCACTGAGCACCTCGATCGGCAACTGCTCGGCCTGGATCGAAAAAGCCACTGCACACAATGACATCGCCGAAGCGACACGAAGCAAACCCATGCTTAACTCCCTTTAAGTAGTGGACGGGATCGTCCTACAAGATTTTGCGGTGAAACATACGCTGAATTTAGAGCCCTTGCGGACTTTTTATACAAAATGTGAGGTGATTTTATTTCGCTACAATCAAGCCTTGCTACCCCGGTAGCGGCGTCCTGCGTAACCGCCCTACGACCTCGACCGCCTGCAACACATCCACCGCACGCTGTTAGACGACATCTACGACTGGGCTAGCGAGTTGCGCAGCGTCAACATCCAGAAAGGCAGCACACTGTTCTGCACCCCGGAACGCATCCCGCCGGTAGCGGCGAAAATCATCCAGGGTGTATCAGTAGGCCTGTCAGTGCCTGATCGAACCACGAACGGCTAAACCAGCTATTAAGCAAACACAACCAAGCCAGCCACACAGCTAAAACTGTGGGAGTGGGCCTGCCTGCGACGGCGAAACTTCAGGCTATATTTCTATACCTGACCCACCGCCATCGCGGGTAAGCCCGACTCCCACAATTGATTGGCTTTGCCCTGCAAATCTCGGTGAAATTGAAAATGCGGGAATCCTCCGTAAGAAACTATCTATTACTGCGTAGTCCCCTTCCCAAACTGCTTAAAACACCCGGCCAATCCTCTACATAACCCCCCTTCGCATGGCCGAAACTATTGATCTCTCAACTGCCTCGGCAAAAATCCATGGACATCGAAAGGACTCAACACATCGGCCACTACGGCGTCACCTTCACGGTCATTCGCCTTACCGTTCTCCCCACTCACAAGCATGCTCTGGCAAACCTTTGCTTGTTAGAAGCCGGTGCTTCAGCAAACGAGGTGCGCTATCGACTGGTGGATCTTTATGAAAAGATGTTTGCTCGTGATTTGCCCTGCAAGATGACTGTCGCGATTTCCAAGCCGCTGACCCGGCAACAAGCCGATCTGCTTAACGAACGCGGGACCATCGTCGCCTTATTATTGGCAGGGGCCTTCGGTGCGCCCATTCACCCGCTTTCAAAACCTGTAGCACGCGTCGTTGGCACCACGGTGGGCTTAATCATCAAAAGCATCATCCGTAGCTACCCCGCTGGCGACGTGGTCATTGGAATTGAAGCCCAGGTCGAAGGCGGGATAGGCCCTCAACGCTCCATGTCTGCCATTGTCGTCCCGTTCCTAGGCGGTTAAGCCCAATGATTGAATATCTTCAATGGATCGTTTTTATCGTTTTGGACATTGTCCTTGTCAAAAAAATCAGATCCCATAACCTCAGGAAATACGCAGGCCTGTCCCTACTGGCTGCGGGGCTGATCTGTTCAATATGGCTCCCTTACTGGATAACTGAAATCCAACTTCCCAGCATCCCGATAGGCGCTATCCTAATAGGCTCAGGATTGTTCTTGGACCGCGACCGCTACAGTCGAATCAGGTCAACTCACCCGCTACTCGTCGCCCCAACGTTGAACCTGGCCCCCGGTTTTCCTGACGATCCTGTCATGCTCCATCTTCTGCAGCTAATTCATGAAGATGTAGGTCTGCCCAAACACCAAATCATAACCATCAATACCTCAATCAACCATGATCTCGGCTGTAACGGCGTCGAGGCAAAACAACTGATGGCAGCGCTGAAACAATATTTCGGCATAAACCTCGGCGACTATAAAAACAACCGCTACTTCAAGCACCGAGGTTTTGATGCGTACTTACGACTCGTGGAAAGAGGCTGCGAGGGAAAGATCCCGCTAACCATCCACATGCTCTATCAAGCCGTCAAAGCCAAACGCTGGGATACCCGAACACTCGAAGCGACGGGACCTCAGAAGCGATGAATTTCTACCTGCAATTAATGTGTTTCCTCGGGTTCTACCTTGTGCTGCACTACCAAATAACCGACTGCACGCTCAGAAAGCGCTTGGCAATCACATTTCTCGCAACCGGCCTGATTTTCACCTTCCTACTACCCTACGTAGCAGTAATCCTTAGAATGCCCTTCCTGCCTGTTTTTCTATTCTTGATAGGCTTGGCACTCTTCATCACCCGAAACAAATTTCGCCTCAAACGCGACCGTCCCCCTCATCCACTCCTGCGTGCTCCCACCATGAACCTCGCCCCCAACTTCCCCGAAGACCCGGTCATGCAGCAACTCCTGCAACTGCTGCACGAAGAAATCGGCCTGCCGAAACACAAGACCATTCGCCTGCAGACCTCACTCAACTTCGACCTGGGCTGCGACGGCAGTGAAGCCAAGCAACTCATGGAAGCGCTGGAACAGGAATTCGCCCTCGATCTGGGCGACTACGACACTTATCGTTACTTCAACCCACCGGTGTTTGATGTGTTCCTCAAGCGGCGGGCCAAGGGGCGTGGCGAAAAGGTGCCGCTGACTATCGGCATGCTTTATCTGGCGATCAAAACCCACAGCTGGGACACGCAGACGCTGGAAAACTTGAGCTAACCGGCAAAACAGCGGCAGGCGCCAACTGACCGTTCGCGCACAAAAAAGCCGCCCACAAGGGGTAATGCCAGTCAGTTAAGCTGACTGGCATTTTTATTTCTGATCGGATACTTCGGTGATTTCAGCCGAATCGCCCGAGGATAAACGCGCTCCTCACGTCGATGCGGCAGCACGTAGTGCGGCGCTGAA
>NZ_JYLL01000033.1 GCF_001439695.1 Pseudomonas veronii | reverse complement strand
GAAGTGGAGGGGCAGGATGATCTTTTTGAGTGAGTCACTGGTAGGAGAGTCCGTTGGACTGCGAGAAGTGGACGACAACGTGTGGGACATGTACCTATGTAACTATCCACTGGGTAGGCTAGACAGCAGTGCAAGCCGGCTGTCCAGCACCCAGAAACGTAAAGGATGTCCCCGGTCTCGTTTGTAAAGGATGTCTCCGTCTGTACACCCCGATAGCGGAGTGTCAGTCGCAGAATTTGCCAACTGACCCACTGCTATCGGGGGCAAGCCCCCTCCCACATTGAGATATTTGTCGGCTGAGATCAGCGGTAAGCGGTCGCAATCCATTCGCGTTCGGTGGCATCGAAAACTACTCGTTACCCTGCAAAACCCTGTGGGAGGGGGCTTGCCCCCGATAGCGGAGTGTCAGTCGCAGAATTTGCCAACTGACCCACTGCTATCGGGGGCAAGCCCCCTCCCACATTGAGATATTTGTCGGCTTGAGATCAGCGGTAAGCGGTCGCAATCCCTTCGCGTTCGGTCAGGCATTCCGGCGCGCCCATCTCGAATTCCCGGCAGATCAGCGGCCGACGCGTATAAATCGTACACATCATCGTGTCCCGGTCCAGCGCTGCGCACCAGCCGTCGTCCAGGCGCAGCATGACTTCGCCGCCCCAATCGTCGGTGTCGATATAGCGCTCGGGCACGCCCGTGTCGGTGATCAGCATGACTTCCAGCTGGCAGCAGCAGGCCGCGCACGTCGAGCAGGTGACGGCGGGGGTGGTGATTTGGGTGTGGGGGATGTTGGTCATAGGTACGCAGTGTAAGGCAAGCGGGTGACACAGGTGTGAAAGGGCTGACAGACGTTAGCGTACCCGGCGCATTGGTTAAGCACTGAAACGCCCAAGCAACGGCGGGTTGATGGCTGCCGGCTTGGCCAGCAGCAACTGCGCGGTGCCGATGGTGCGCTCCATAAAGCCGCCTTCGCAGTAACACAGGTAAAACTCCCACAACCGCAGGAAGTATTCGTCGTAGCCCAATTCCATGAGGCGGCCGTGGGCGCGGCGAAAGTTCTCATGCCACAAGCGCAGGGTTCGCGCGTAATGCAGGCCGAAATCTTCCATGTGCAGCAGGTTCATGTCGGTGTCGCGGCTGATGATCTGCAGCATGTTCTGCACACAGGGCAGGGCGCCGCCGGGGAAGATATAGCGCTGGATGAAGTCGACGCTGTTCTTGGCCTGTTCAAAGCGTTGCTCACGGATGGTGATGGCTTGCAGCAGCATCAGCCCATCGCTCTTGAGCAGGCGCGCGCACTGTTTGAAGTAGGTCGGCAGGAAGCGATGGCCCACCGCTTCGATCATTTCGATGGACACCAGCTTGTCGTATTGGCCGCTCAGGTCGCGGTAGTCCTGCAACAGCAGCGTCACCTGGTCTTGCAGCCCCATGGCGGCGATGCGTTGCTGGGTGTAGACAAACTGTTCCCTGGACAAGGTCGTGGTGGTGACTTTGCAGCCATAGTGCCGCGCCGCGTACAACGCCATGCTGCCCCAGCCGGTGCCGATCTCCAGCAGATGGTCGGTAGGTTTAAGCGCGAGTTTCTGGCAGATGCGTTCCAGCTTGTTCAGTTGCGCCTGTTCCAGGGTGTCTTCGGCGCTCAGGAACTGCGCCGCCGAATACATCATGGTCGGGTCGAGAAATTCTTCGAACAGGTCGTTGCCCAGGTCATAGTGGGCGGCGATGTTCTTCTGCGAACCCTTGCGCGTATTGCGGTTGAGCCAATGCAAGCCTTGGGTGAACGGCCGCGCCAGCTTGGCCAGGCCGCCCTCCAGCGCGTCGAGCACCTCCAGGTTGCTGACCATCACACGCACCACGGCGGTCAGGTCCGGGCTGCTCCAATAACCGTGGATAAACGCTTCGCCCGCACCGATCGAGCCGTTGGCCGCCACCAGGCCCCACACCGCCGAATCGAGGATCTGGATCTCGCCCAGCAGATGCGCTTCGCGGGCGCCGAACACTTGGCGTTCGCCGTCTTCGATCAGCACCAGTTGGCCGTGGCGCAATTGGCTGAGTTGCCGCAGCACGGCTTTGCGCAGCAGTGCGGTGGTCACGCCGTTGACGTTCAGGCGGTTGGCCTTGACCGATAAGCTAGGGGATTTCATGGCGGCGATCCTTGGTGTACCCGACGGCGGTGCGAGAGGCGCCATCGGCGGCCTGATGGGGAAAAATCGGTGTGCGTTTGAGCAACAGGCGCAGGGCCTGCCAATAAATCGCCAGGCAGGTCTTGGCGGTCATCCACGGAAAGCGCCACAGATAGCGGTGCAGGCTGGCGCGGCTGAGGGCTTCGCGCTGCAGGCTCAAGGTGGCGTCGAAGACTTTCCGATCGCCCTGCCAGTCGGCCATGTGGACCCCAAGCCTGGCGGCGGGCGGGCTGAAGCTCATGCGGTATTCCAGGTCGGGCGGCAGGAACGGCGACACATGAAACGCCTTGGCCACGGCGAAGTGCTGATGCTCCTCGGCGCCCAGCGCCAGGGCCGGCAGCACGTAGTGATAGCGCTCGCGCCATGGGGTGTTGGTCACTTCACACAGGATCGCGGCCAATTGTCCGTCGGCCTCGAAGCAGTAGAAGAAACTCACCGGGTTAAACGCCAGGCCCCAACTGCGGGCCTGAGTCAGTAGGCAGATAGCGCCCTGGGGTGTACGCCCCAGCGCCTTGCCGACTTGCTGGCGCACGGCATCGCTCAGGCTCATGCCGTGACGGGTGAATTCACGCAGGTAGTCCTGCTGGCGAAAGCCGAAGGCGGCCAGGCGACCTGCGCCGGCCAGGGGCGACAGCCCGAGCACTGCGTCCTGTTCGCTCAAGTCCAGGTACAGCAAGCCGATGCGGTAGCGAAACGCGTGGGCCTTGGGCGCAAACCGGCGATGGGCGATCCAGCCGCTGTACAAGGCGCTGTTCACAGGGCTTCTCCAAACGCCTGGGCCACGCGCAAGGCGCTGATCACGCCGTCTTCGTGGAAGCCGTTGGCCCAATAGGCGCCGCAATAATAGGTATGCTGCGCACCGCTCAACTCTTCCCAACGCGCTTGCGCGGCCACGGCCGCCAGGCTGTATTGCGGATGGGCATAGGTGTATCGGGCGAGGATCTTCAGCGGGTTGATCATCGATGTCTGGTTGAGGCTGACGCAAAAGGTCGTGGCGCTGTCGATGCCTTGCAGGATGTTCATGTCATAGGTCACCGCCGCCTGGCTCTGTGCATTGCCGCTGAGCCGGTAGTTCCAGCTGGCCCAGGCCAGTTTGCGGTCTGGCAGCAGGCGCGTGTCGGTGTGCAGCACCACGTCGTTGTCGGCGAAGGGCAGGGCGCCGAGGATCTGCTGCTCGGCACTGCTCGGCTCGCCCAGCAGGGCCAGCGCCTGGTCGCTGTGGCAGGCGAACACCACTTTGTCGAAGGCTTCGGTGCCCGCGGCGCTGTGGATCGTCACGCCCTGTGCATCGCGCTCGACCCGATGCACGGGGCAATCGAGGCGAATCCGTTCACGAAAGCCGCGGGTCAGCGGTTCGATGTAGCGGCTTGAGCCGCCCTCGATCACGCACCATTGCGGGCGGTTGCTCACCGACAGCAAGCCGTGGTTCTTGAAGAAGCGCACAAAGAACTGCAAGGGGAAACCGAGCATGTCCGCCAGGGACATCGACCAGATCGCTGCGCCCATCGGCACGATGTAATGCCGGATGAATCGCGGGCCGTAGCCGCCAGCGTCGAGGTAGTCACCCAGGGTCATGTCGGCACTGATGCGTTGCGCTTGCAGGTCCGCCGGCGCCTCGCGGTTGAAGCGCAGAATATCGCGCAACATGCCCCAGAACCCCGGCGACAACAGATTGCGCCGCTGCGCAAACAGGCTGTTGAGGTTATTGCCGTTGTACTCGAACCCGCTGCGGCGGTCGCACACCGAAAAGCTCATCTCGGTGGGTTTGAACTTCACGCCGACCTGACCCAGCAGGCGGATGAAGTTGGGGTAGGTCCAGTCGTTGAATACGATAAAACCGGTGTCCACCGCATAGCTTTTACCCTCGACGGTGACGTTGACCGTGTGGGTATGCCCGCCGATGCGATCGCCCGCTTCGAACAGGGTGATGTCGTGGCGACGGCTGAGCAGGTAGGCGCTGGTCAGCCCGGCAATGCCGCTGCCGATAATCGCGATCTTCACAGGTCGTCCTTTTTTGGCGGCGGGCTGCGCAGCATGCGTTTGCCGATGATCAGTTGCGCGCGATTCGGCAGTTTCGACAACGGCCACAGGGTGGCGATGAACATCGCCGGGAAGGCGATTTCCAGTGGGCGTTTGTCCAGCTTGGCGAAGATATGCCGGGCCGCCTTGTCGGCAGACCAGGCCAGGGGCATCGGGAAGTCATTGCGCTCGGTCAGCGGGGTGTCGACAAAGCCCGGGCTGATCACGGTGACGTCGATGTTTTCCGGCGACAGGCTGATGCGCAGGGATTCGAACAGGTAGCGCAAACCGGCCTTGGACGCGCCATAGGCTTCGGCGCGCGGCATCGGCAGGTAGGTCACGGCGCTGGCCACGCCCACCAGGTGCGGTGCGCGCCCGGCGCGCAACAGTGGCAGTGCGGCTTCGATGCAATAACTGCTGGCGAGCAGGTTGGTGCGTACCACGTGTTCGACGATCGACGCGTCGAATTGCTTGGCATCGACATATTCACAGGTGCCGGCATTGAGGATCACGGTGTCCAGCGACCCCCAGACCTGGGCGATGTGTTCGCCGATTTCGCGCACGGTCTGGCTGTTGGTCAAGTCGCCCGCCACGACCAGCACTTGGCCGGGAAAGCGTTGGGCGAGCGCTTGCAGCGGGCCTTTGGAGCGCGAACTGAGGGCCACGTGGGCGCCGCTGTTGAGCAGCTCCACGGCGAGGGAGGCGCCGATGCCACTGCTGGCGCCGGTCAGCCAATAACGACGGGGCGGTGTGAGGTTCATCCGACTCTCCTTTTCAGCCAACTGATCACACGGCCGAACACCGGCAAGTGTTCGTAAAGCATTGCGCCGGCATCGAAATAATCCCGATGGCGGTACACCTTGTCGCGCCACATCAGGTGCGAGCAGCCTTCCACTCGGATCACCTTGCCCTTGGCCAGGCGCGGGTGGCAAAAGCTCATTTTCCAGCGCAGGTAACCTTCGCCTTCGGCCACCTGGTCGAAGCCGTGGAAGTCGAAGCGCAACTGGCTGACATTACCGTACAACTGCGCGAAATAGTGGTGCAGCGGCGTGAGCCCCTGGACTTCGTGCAGCGGGTCGGTGAAGACGATGTCCTTGCTGTACAGGCTGTCGAGCAGGTGCAGGTTGTGCTTGTCCAGAGTGGCGAAGGCCTGGGCGAAGCGGCGCAGGAAGTCACTCATGTTCGGCTCCGACGGCCTGGCGCGACGGCAGGCTGCGGAATGCCGCCAATGCACGTTCGCGGGAGTGTTTCAGGTCGACGATCGAGCGCGGGTAGTCGGCCACGCCGAACAGGCCGCCAGCGGCCTGCGGGTCGTGTACGTCGTTTTTATTCAGCGTCGCCAGTTGCGGCAGCCAGTGCTTGATGAACACGCCGTCGCGGTCGAATTTCTGCGACTGGCTCAGCGGGCTGAAAATCCGGAAATACGGCGCCGAATCAGTGCCGGTGGAGGCGCTCCACTGCCAGCCGCCATTGTTGGCTGCCAGGTCGCCGTCGATCAGGTGGCGCATGAAAAAGCGCTCGCCTTCGCGCCAGTCGATCAGCAGGTTCTTGGTCAGGAACATCGCCACCACCATGCGCAGGCGGTTGTGCATCCAGCCGGTTTCCAGCAGTTGGCGCATGGCCGCGTCGATGATCGGCAAACCGGTGCGCGCCTGCTGCCAGGCTGCGAGGTCGTTGGGCGCGTCGCGCCAGGCCACCGCCTCGGTTTCGGGGCGGAAGGCGCGGTGACGGGACACCCGCGGGTAGCCCACCAGGATGTGCTTGTAGAACTCACGCCAGAGCAGTTCGTTGACCCAGGTGATCGTGCCGATATCGCCGCTTTCGAACTCGCCCTGGTTGCGCTGCAGCGCGGCATGCAGGCACTGGCGCGGCGAAACCACGCCCGCCGCGAGGTACGCCGACAGCTGGCTGGTGCCGGGCTTGGCCGGGAAGTCGCGCTCATCCTTGTAGTAGCTGATCTGCTGCGCGGCGAACGCGTCGAGGCGGCGGCGCGCTTCGTCTTCACCGGCGGGCCAGAGGGCGCGCAGCGTTTCGCTCGGCGTTTCGAAACCGTCGACCTGTTGCGGTACCGGGTCGCTGGTCAGCGCGAGGGCCGCTTGAGCCTTGGGCGTGGCCACCCGGCGCGGCAGGGCGCTGTGCAGGCGGGCGTAGCAGACTTTGCGGAACTGGCTGAACACCTGGAAGTAGGTGCCGGTCTTGGTCAGCACGCTGCCGGGCTGGAAAAACAATTGGTCCAGGTAACGGTGGAAGCTCACGCCGTCGGCTTCCAAAGCCTTGGCCACCGCCGCATCGCGACGGCTTTCGTGGATGCCGTATTCCTCGTTGACGTGGACCGACTCGACCGATAGCTCGCGGCACAGTTGGCCGAGTACGGCGGGCGCCTGGTCCCAGGTCGCGGCACGGCGGATCAGCAAGGGAATATTCAGCGCGCCGAGGGCCTGGCTCAAGTGCTGCAGGTTGCGCAGCCAGAAGTCGACTTTGCACGGTGCATCATCGTGGGCCAGCCATTGCTGCGGGGTGATCAGGTACACGGCCGCCACCGGGCCGCGCTGGCTCGCGGCGGTCAGGGCAGTGTTGTCATGCAGGCGCAGGTCGGTGCGCAGCCAGATCAAGTGCATTTAAACAAGTCCCTGCTGGATCAGTATCTGGTGAGCCGACAATGGGTCTTCGGCGACGAACAATTCAGGGGTGTCGCCGGCTAATGCCGTCAGCTCGGCCTGGTGGATGCATACCGTTGGCCCGACGATCAACTTTGGGCAAGCGATGCCGCCCAGAAGTTTTGCGAGTGCCGACAAATGGAGCGCCTGGCTTGAATACAGCAGCACCGCGCGCGGTTGCAGGTGTTCCACGGCCAGCGCCAGTTCACCGGTCGGCAGCGGCCAGTCGAAGACTTCCACCGGGCAGTCGGCGCTGCTGGCCAGCCAGGCGCTGAGCCACAGGTGCGGTGCCAGGGGCAGGTCGGAATGATTCACCAGCAGCAGCGGTGCGCCGTGCAACTGGCGATTGTTGTGATAGATCCGCGCGCCGAACTTGCTGCGCAACCAGGACAGGAAGAACACCCGTTCCATCTGCGCGCCGAATTGGCCCTGCCAGCGTTGCTCCAGTTCGCGGAGCAGCGGCAGCAGCAGTTGTTCGCACAGGGTGCGCGGCGGGTAGAGCGCCATGGCCTGGTTGAAGGCATCGTCGACGCGGCGTTCGGCCAGTTCGCTGATGGCCTGCACCAGGGTCTGGCGCAGGGTGTGCCATTCGTTTTCGACGGCGTCGGGAGCGACGTGCGCGGAGTCGATCAGGTTTTTCACCTGGCTGACCGGCACGCCGCGATTGAGCCAGGTGAGGATGGTGTGGATGCGTTGCACATGGTCGTGGCTGAACAGCCGGTGACCCTTGGGCGTGCGCTGCGGCACGATCAGGCCATAGCGGCGTTCCCAGGCGCGCAGGGTCACGGCGTTGACGCCGGTCTGGCGCGCCACTTCGCGAATCGGCAGCCAGCCGTCCTCGAGGGCTTGGGCGATATCTTCGCCGGGTTCGTCTTGCAAGGCTGCGGTCATGAGGTTTTTCATGGTTCAGATCGCATTGCGCAGGCTGAGATTTTCCGGGTGCGGCTGCAAGTAAGCCTGCTGCGCGATGTAGCGGTCCGGGTGGAGGCGAAAGTGGTGCTTGAGCAAGGTCAGCGGCACCACCAGCGGCACGATGCCTTGGCGGTATTGGCCGATCACGGTTTGCATTTCCTGTTTGTCGTCGGCGCTGATGGCCTGCTTGAGGTAACCGCTGATGTGTTGCAGCACATTGGTGTGGGTGCCGCGGGTGGCGCACTTTTTCAGGCCGCTCATCAGCGCGCTGAAATAGCCGCTGCCCAATGCGTCGAGGTCCTCGCCCTTGGCCATGCCGCCGAGCAGGTTGCCGAGGCTTTTGTAATGCGCCGGGCTGTGGGCCATCAGCAGGTATTTGTAGCGCGCGTGAAAGGCCAGCAGGCGATGGCGGCTCAGGCCTTCGCCGAGCAGTTGTTGCCAGCTGGCGTAGACGAAGACGCGGGTCAGGAAGTTTTCCCGCAGCACCGGGTCATTCAGGCGGCCGTCTTCTTCCACAGGCAGGTTGGGGTGGCGCGCGCAAAAGGCTTGGGCATAGATGCCACGCCCGCCGCCGTCCACCGGTGCGCCGTTTTCACGGTAGACCTTGACCCGTTCCAGGCCGCAGGACGGCGATTTCTGCATGAAGATATAGCCGCACAGGTCGCTGTGCTCGGCGGCCATTTTTTCGCCGTATTCACCCAGCGGCGCGGTGACGTTCAGCTCGCGATGCACGCTGCCGACGGCTTGAGGGGACGCGGCATCGCCCACCAGGCGAATGGTCTCTCGGGGAATGCCCAGGCCGATCGCCACTTCCGGGCACAACGGCACAAAGTCGAAGTACGCGGCGAGCACCTCGCTGCAGAGTTGCGATTGCTTGTGGCCGCCGTTGAAACGGACGTTCTCGCCCAGCAGGCAGGCGCTGATACCAATCTTCGGCTTGAAGGACGGGGTGCTGGACATGGGCAAACCTCTGCAAGATTCCTGTACAAGCGTAAAAGCATGTACAGCTAAATCTCATCATAGGTTTGATGCTGTACAAGTCAAATGGTTTGTACAAGTATTTGTGCGAGGGCTATTTCCAGCCGATTCGCCAGTCCTCGGCGCTTTGCAGGGTTTGCCAGGGCAGGCGTTCACCGCGCCGGGTCATGACGGCTTGCAGCTCGATGTCGAGCACGTTGCCTTCTTCATCACAAAACAGTTCGGTGACCAGGAAGTGTTTTTCCTTGTTGCGCGGGTGTGCTGCTGTCCACTTCGACAGCAGCAATTTAGCGGGGTTTATGCGGTTCATTACAGGTGCTCGATCAAGCGTCGCGCGGCTTCCTGGCCACTGAGCCAGGCGCCTTCCACGCGGCCCGACAGGCACCAGTCGCCACAGACGTACAAGCCCAGGTCGGCGTCGGCCAGCACGCCGAATTCATGGGCGCTGGACGGTCGTGCGTAGAGCCAGCGGTGCGCCAGGCTGAACGAAGGCGCGGGCATGGCGCTGTGCAGCAGTTCGGCGAAGGCGCCGTGCAGGTGTTCGATCACTGCTTCTTTGGGCAGGTCCAGATGTTCTTTGCTCCAGGCGCTGGTGGCGTGCAGCACCCAGGTGTCGAGGACGGTGTCGCGCCCCGGTTTGCTGCGGTTGCGGGCCAGCCAGTCGAGGGCGCTGTCTTGCACGAAGCAGCCTTCCATCGGGGTTTCCAGCGGCTTGTCGAAGGCCAGCGCGATGGCCCAGGTCGGGTCCATCTTCACGCCGGCGGCGGCACTTGCCAGCTTCGGTGCGGCGGCCAGCAGGGCGGTCGCTTGCGGGGCGGGCGTGGCGATGATGACGTGGCTGAACGGACCATGGTTGCCGCCGTCGGCGTCCAGCAGGTTCCAGTGCCGTTTGCCTTGGAACACTTCGGTGATACGGCAGCTGAACTGCACCGGCAGGTCGTCGAGCAGGGCGCGGGTGATGGCGCTCATGCGCGGCGTGCCGACCCAGCGGATCTGTTCATCGGGGGAGGGCGTGAGTTCGCCGGACTTGAAGTTATACAGCTGCGGCTTCCATTGCTCGGCCCAGCCATTGCTTTGCCAGCGCTGCACTTCGTTGACGAAGCGGCGGTCGCGGGCGGTGAAGTACTGCGCGCCCATGTCCAGTGCGCCGGCGTCGCTGCGCTTGCTGGACATGCGGCCACCACTGCCGCGGCTTTTATCGAAGAGTTGTACAACATGCCCGGCGTCTCGTAACGCTCGGGCGGCGGAGAGACCGGCGATGCCGGTGCCGATGATCGCGATGGGGACAGTCATGGGAGGCCTCGTTTTACCGTTGGGTACAGACTACGCCGACACCAATAGCTGTACAATATTGTTTTTTGGTATAAGTTTTGGCGTACCTGATCGTTTGGCGTGACCTATGGTTAAAGCTGAGGCTTAAATCAATGTCACGCCCGATTGCAAATGATCCCTGCTTATAAAATAGACCAGTGATCGGTGGCGAACGTTACATGAGGAAGATCCCATGCATATTTTGCTGACCGGCGGTACCGGCCTGATCGGCCGTCAACTCTGCCAACATTGGCTGGCGCAAGGGCATCGCCTGACGGTGTGGAGCCGTCGCCCTGAACAGGTCGCCCGGTTATGTGGCGATGCGGTGCGCGGTGTCGCCAGCCTGCAAGAGGTTATCGGCCCGGTGGACGCCGTCATTAATCTGGCCGGCGCGCCGATCGCCGATCGCCCCTGGACGCATAAACGCAAGGCGCTGCTGTGGAGCAGCCGCATCAGTCTGACCGAAACCCTGCTGGTGTGGCTGGAAGGCCTGGCGGAGAAACCGGCGGTGTTGATTTCCGGTTCTGCCGTGGGCTGGTACGGCGACGGCGGCGAGCGCGAACTGACCGAAGCCAGCGGCCCGGTGCAGGACGATTTCCCCAGCCAGTTGTGCGTCGCCTGGGAAGAAACCGCCCAGCGCGCCGAAGCCCTGGGCATTCGCGTGGTGCTGGTGCGTACCGGGCTGGTGCTGGCGGCCGAGGGCGGCTTTTTGTCGCGGCTGTTGCTGCCGTTCAAGCTGGCACTGGGTGGGCCGATTGGGAGTGGCCGGCAGTGGATGCCGTGGGTGCATATCCACGATCAAATCGCGCTGATAGATTTTCTTCTGCACCAGCGCGACGCCCGCGGTCCCTATAATGCCTGCGCGCCGCACCCGGTGCGTAACCGAGAGTTTGCCAAGACGTTGGGCCAGGTGCTGCACCGCCCGGCGTTCATGCCCATGCCGGCCTTCGTGTTGAAGGTGGGGTTGGGCGAGTTGTCCGGTTTGTTGCTGGGCGGCCAGAAAGCTTTGCCCGAACGCCTGTTGGCGGCCGGTTTCACTTTCCAGTTCACTGAGTTGAAGGCGGCCTTGGACGACTTGTCCAGCCGCCTCTAGAGATAGGATGTTGCATGACGGATCACGCGTTGTTACTGGTCAACCTGGGGTCACCGGCGTCTACTTCGGTGGCCGATGTGCGCAGCTACCTCAATCAGTTCCTGATGGACCCTTACGTGATCGACCTGCCGTGGCCGGTGCGGCGCTTGCTGGTGTCGCTGATCCTGATCAAGCGTCCCGAGCAGTCGGCCCATGCGTATGCCTCGATCTGGTGGGAGGAAGGCTCGCCGCTGGTGGTGCTCAGCCAGCGCCTGCAACAGAAAATGACTGCGCAGTGGACCCAGGGTCCGGTGGAGCTGGCGATGCGTTATGGCGAGCCGTCCCTTGAAACGACCCTGACGCGCCTGGCCGCCCAGGGCGTTCAGAAAATCACCCTGGCGCCGTTGTACCCGCAGTTCGCCGACAGCACCGTGACCACGGTGATTGAAGAAGCTCAGCGGGTGGTGCGCGACAAGAAGCTCAAGGTGCAGTTCTCGATCCTGCAACCGTTCTACGATCAGCCGGAGTACCTCGATGCGTTGGCGGCGAGCGTGCGGCCTTACGTAGCGCAGGAGTACGACCACCTGCTCCTGAGTTTCCACGGCCTGCCCGAGCGCCATCTGACCAAGCTCGACCCTACCGGCGCGCATTGCTTCAAGGATGCCGATTGCTGCCGCAACGCTTCGCCGCAGACGCTTGCCACGTGTTACCGCGCGCAGTGCTTCAGCGTCGCCCGCAATTTTGCCGAGCGCATGGGGCTGCCGGACGGCAAATGGTCGGTGGCATTCCAGTCGCGCCTGGGCCGGGCGAAGTGGATCGAACCCTACACCGAGGCACGCCTGGAAGCGTTGGCCCAGCAAGGCGTGAAAAAGCTGCTGGTGATGTGCCCGGCGTTCGTGGCCGACTGCATCGAGACGCTGGAAGAGATCGGCGACCGTGGCCGGGAGCAATTCCGCGCAGCGGGCGGCGAGGAGTTGGTGCTGGTGCCGTGCTTGAATGACAGCGAGCAGTGGGCGGTGGCGCTTAACACCCTGTGCGAGCGGGCCCCCGTGGCACTGTAATGTGGGAAGGGGCGTGCTCCCGATAGCGGTTTGCCAGTCACTGGGTGAGGTGACTGTTGTAGCGCTATCGGGGGCAAGCCTCCTCCCACAGGTTTGACCGCGTTACAGGTTGAGGGTCAGGCTGACCGTGAAGTTGCGCGGTTCACCGGGGCTGACCCAATAGTTGCTGTAGGCGCGTTCGTAGTACTTTTCATCAAACAGGTTGTTAAGGTTCAGGCCCACGGTGACGTTGTCGGTGGCTTTGTAATGCGCCAGCAGGTCCACGGTGTGATAGGCGGGCAGTTCGAAACTGCCGCCGGCTTCACCGGAGCGATCACCGACATAGGTGAACGCCGCGCCCACGTCTGAACCGCGCAACGTGCCGTCCTGGAATTCATACACGCCCAACAGGCTGCCGCTGCGCTTGGCCACGCCGAGAATGCGACTGCCGGTGGGGATGGCTTTATCGCCCTTGGTCACTTCGGCATCGATGTAGGCGAACGCGCCGATCACGCGCACCGCCTCGCTCAGTTGCCCGCTCAGTTGCAGGTCAAACCCTTGGCTGCGTGCCTTGCCCATGGCGCGTTGGGTGTCGGTGGCCGGGTCCACGGTCAGCACGTTTTCCTTCTCGATGTGGAACGCGGCGAGGGTGGCGCTGAGGCGCTCGTCGAACAGCTCGCTCTTGATCCCCACTTCATACCCCACACCCTCTTCAGGCTTGAAGGATTTGCCGCCAGCGTCCAGGCCGTTGTTCGGCTTGAATGAGGTCGAGGCGTTGGCGAACACCCCGACTTCAGGTGTGAGCTGGTAGAGCAGGCCGGCGCGCTGGGTCAGGGCGTCGTGGGTCTGGCGGCTCTTGGCGTGATGACGGGTGAAGTCGTCGGTGTGTTGCTCGAAGTGCTCGAAGCGCGCGCCGAGCATGCCGCGCAGGCGTTCGGTGAAGACGATCTGGTCTTGCAGGTTCAGTGCCTGGCTTTTTACCTGTTCGGAGAAGTCAGTGCCGGAGCGCTCGCCATCGGGTTTGGGCTGGCCGTAGACCGGGTTGTAGATGTCGATCGCGTAGGGGCTGCCGGCGATGGCTGTCACGCGTTCCTTCTTGCGGTAGTCCTCGTACTCGGTGCCGATCAGCAACTCGTGTTGCCAACGACCGATGTCGAACAGACCGCGCAGTTCCAGTTGGGTGATGCTGTCGTGCCAACCCATGGAGCGTTCGCGGTAGCGGCGGTTGACGGTGTGGCCGTCGCTGTTCAGCGCGCGGTTTTCCGAAGCGTCGCCCCACAGGCTGCCTTGTTTGTAATGGCTGGCCAGGCGCAGGGCCCACGTGTCGTTGAGGTGACGTTCGAGGGTGGCCTGGAGGCGGTTGTTGTGGTTGTTGATGTCGCCGTCGTTGGGCTCGCCGAGGAAGGTGGAGCGCGACATGCCGCGCGGCGCGACGATGCCGCGGTCAAAGGTGGAGCGGTGGCGCACGAATTCGCTTTCCACCAGCAGGTGCGTGTCGGGGGCCAGTTGCCAACTGAAGGACGGCGCGACGAACACCCGCTTGGCGTCTACATGATCGCGGAAACTATGGTTGTCTTCCACCGCCAGGTTGACCCGTGTCAGCAGTTGCCCTTCGCTGTCGAGCGGGGTGTTCACGTCCAGCGCGGTGCGATAGCGGTCCCAACTGCCGGCGCTGGTTTGCAGGGTGGTGAACGCGTCGGGCTGGGGTTTCTTGGTGACGATATTCACCGTGCCGCCGGGATCGCCGCGCCCGTACAGGCTGGCGGCGGGGCCTTTGAGCACTTCGATGCGTTCGAGATTGGCGGCGTCCGGCGTGCTCGGGTAACCGCGGTTGGCGCTGAAGCCGTCCTGGTAGAACTCCGACGTGGTGAAGCCGCGCACGCTGTATTCGTAGAGGGTGAGGCCGCCGAAGTTGTTCTGCTTGGAGACGCCGCCGGCAAATTCCAGGGCGCGTTCCACGTCGGTGCTGCCCAGGTCCTTGAGCACGTTGGCGGGAATCACGCTGATGGATTGCGGGATGTCGCGCAGCGCGGTGTCGGTCTTGGTTGCGCTGGCGGAGCGGGTGGCGCGATAGCCGTTGACCGGGCCGGTGGCGGATTCGTAGGCGTCGGTGGTGACGCTGATGGCGTCCAGTTCAATGCGGGTGTCTTCGGCGCAGGCGGGGTCCAGCAGCAAACCCAAGGCCAGGCCGGCCAAAGGGGGAAACGTGCGAGGCGACATGATAGAGCGTTCCAATGGCGATATTGAAACAATATAACATGTCATTATGTAAGCGGTTCGGTTCTGAAATATGTGCTTACAGGTGCCCGCGAACGGGCACCCGGAGGGCGCGGGTTATTCCTCTTCCGTCACCGGCGCGGGCGGTGGGCGCAGGCCGATTTCCGCCGTCAGGTTGAGCTCTTTACCGTTGCGCATCACCTGGATCGTGACCTTGTCGGTCGGTTTGATCCGCGCCACTTGGTTCATCGACTTGCGGCCATCACCGGCCGGTTCGCCGTCGATGCTGAGGATCACATCGCCCAGTTGCAGGCCGGCCTTTTGCGCCGGGCCGTCGCGGAAGATCCCGGCGACCACGATGCCCGGGCGCCCGGTCAGGCCAAACGACTCGGCCAGTTCCTTGCTCAGCGGCTGCACTTCGATCCCCAGCCAGCCACGGATCACCTGGCCGTGCTCGATGATCGACTTCATCACTTCCATCGCCAGCTTGACCGGGATCGCGAAACCGATGCCCTGGGAGCCGCCGGACTTGGAGAAAATCGCCGTGTTGATGCCGGTCAGGTTGCCGTTGGCATCCACCAGCGCGCCGCCGGAGTTGCCCGGGTTGATCGCGGCGTCGGTCTGGATGAAGTCTTCGTAGCTGTTGAGGCCCAACTGGTTACGCCCGGTGGCGCTGATGATGCCCATGGTGACCGTCTGGCCGACGCCGAACGGGTTGCCGATGGCCAGCGCGACATCGCCGACCCGCAGCCCTTCGGAGCGGCCGATGGTGATCGCGGGCAGGTTTTTCAGGTCGATCTTCAACACCGCGAGGTCGGTTTCCGGGTCGCTGCCGACCACGCGGGCCAGGGTTTCGCGGCCGTCGCGCAGGGCTACCACAATCTGGTCGGCGCCGGTGGTCACGTGGTTGTTGGTGAGGATGTAGCCTTCCGGGCTCATGATCACCCCGGACCCCAGGCTGGATTCCATGCGTCGCTGCTTGGGGCTGTTGTCGCCGAAATAGCGGCGGAACTGCGGGTCTTCGAACAGCGGGTGCGCCGGCTTGTTGACGACCTTGGTGGTGTACAGGTTGACCACCGCAGGGGCGGCGATGACCACGGCGTCGGCGTAGGTCACCGGGCCTTGCACCATCGTATTGGTTTGCGGGGCCTGTTGCAGGTTCACATCAAGGCTCGGTAAGCCCACCCACTGGGGGTAACGCTGAATAATCATCATCGCGATCAGCACGCCAGCCAGCAATGGCCATCCAAAAAAACGCAGTGCCTTGAGCATCAAGTAAGTCCTGACAGGTTGCAGGGGGCGGGGGAGCGCCCATAATGTCGCGCATTATACGAGGCTGCGAGCGCCTCGGAACGGGATATTTAGGAGTCTTTTATGGCCGTTGCTTTGAGCACCCTCGTCGAGGAAGCGGACCGCTACCTTGGCAGCGCAAAAATTGCCGATTACTGCCCCAACGGCCTGCAGGTCGAGGGGCGCCCGCAGGTGATGCGTATCGTCAGCGGCGTCACCGCCAGCCAGGCATTGCTCGACGCCGCCGTCGAAGCCCAGGCCGACCTGGTGCTGGTCCACCACGGTTATTTCTGGAAGGGCGAGAACCCGTGCATCACCGGCATGAAGCAGCGCCGCCTGAAGACCCTGCTCAAGCACGACATCAGCCTGCTGGCCTACCACCTGCCGCTGGACCTGCACGCCGAGGTCGGCAACAACGTACAGCTTGCTCGGCAGTTGGACATCACCGTCGAAGGCCCGCTGGACCCGGCCGACCTCAAGATCGTCGGGCTGGTCGGCTCCCTCGCCGAGCCGCTGTCGCCGCGTGACTTCGCCCACCGCGTGCAGAGCGTGTTGGGGCGCGAGCCGCTGCTGATCGAAGGCAGCGAGATGATCCGCCGCGTCGGCTGGTGTACCGGCGGTGGCCAGGGTTACATCGACCAGGCGATTGCGGCCGGCGTCGACCTGTACCTGAGCGGCGAAGCCTCCGAACAGACCTTCCACAGCGCCCGCGAAAACGACATCAGCTTTATCGCCGCCGGCCATCACGCCACCGAGCGTTACGGTGTGCAGGCGTTGGGCGATTACCTGGCGCGGCGTTTCGCCCTGGAGCATTTGTTCATCGATTGTCCCAACCCGATCTAACGCACACCACCCTCCCACATTTGGTAGGGTTCGGCCGCCCATCGCCGCCAAACCTCGGGGCATATCCATATACCGTTTCGATCTAGTCGGCGCCCTGAATAGAAGCAGGTGCTGTGCTAGCATGCCTCGCTCGAACACGGCCCGCTGGCCGTCCATAAGATCGTTTTTCCGTGAGTAGCCATGGTCGACAAACTGACGCATCTGAAACAGCTGGAGGCGGAAAGCATCCACATCATCCGCGAGGTCGCCGCCGAGTTCGACAACCCGGTGATGCTCTACTCGATCGGTAAAGACTCCGCCGTGATGCTGCACCTGGCACGCAAGGCGTTCTTCCCGGGCAAGCTGCCGTTCCCGGTGATGCACGTCGACACCCAGTGGAAATTCCAGGAGATGTACACGTTCCGCGACCGCATGGTTGAAGAACTGGGCCTGGACCTGATCACCCACGTCAACCCGGACGGTGTGGCGCAGGGCATCAACCCGTTCACCCACGGCAGCGCCAAGCACACCGACATCATGAAGACCGAAGGCCTCAAGCAGGCCCTGGACAAGTATGGTTTCGACGCAGCCTTCGGCGGTGCCCGTCGCGATGAAGAGAAATCCCGTGCCAAAGAGCGCGTGTACTCGTTCCGCGACAGCAAGCACCGCTGGGACCCGAAAAACCAGCGTCCGGAGCTGTGGAACGTCTATAACGGCAACGTCAACAAGGGCGAGTCGATCCGTGTGTTCCCGCTGTCCAACTGGACCGAACTGGACATCTGGCAGTACATCTACCTGGAAGGCATCCCGATCGTGCCGCTGTACTTCGCCGCCGAGCGCGATGTGATCGAGAAGAACGGCACGTTGATCATGATCGACGACGACCGCATCCTCGAGCACCTGTCCGACGAAGACAAAGCCCGCATCGTCAAAAAGAAAGTCCGTTTCCGTACCCTTGGCTGCTACCCGTTGACGGGCGCGGTGGAGTCCGAAGCGGAGACGCTGACGGACATCATTCAGGAAATGCTCCTGACGCGAACTTCCGAGCGCCAGGGCCGGGTCATCGACCACGATGGTGCCGGCTCGATGGAAGATAAAAAACGTCAAGGCTATTTCTAAGGGGTTGTCATGTCGCATCAATCTGATTTGATCAGCGAGGACATCCTCGCCTACCTGGGCCAGCACGAGCGCAAGGAAATGTTGCGCTTCCTGACCTGCGGCAACGTCGACGACGGCAAGAGCACCCTGATCGGGCGCCTGCTGCACGACTCCAAAATGATCTACGAAGATCACCTGGAAGCCATCACCCGCGATTCGAAGAAGGTCGGCACCACCGGTGACGACATCGACCTGGCTCTGCTGGTCGACGGCCTGCAGGCCGAGCGCGAGCAGGGCATCACCATCGATGTCGCCTACCGCTACTTCTCCACCGCCAAGCGTAAATTCATCATCGCCGACACCCCCGGCCATGAGCAGTACACCCGCAACATGGCCACCGGTGCGTCCACCTGTGACCTGGCGATCATCCTGGTCGACGCGCGCTACGGCGTGCAGACCCAGACCCGTCGCCACAGCTTCATAGCCTCGTTGCTGGGCATCAAGCACATCGTGGTCGCCATCAACAAGATGGACCTCAACGGTTTCGACGAAGGCGTATTCGAGCAGATCAAGGCCGACTACCTGAAGTTCGCCGACGGCATCGCCTTCAAGCCGAGCACCATGGCGTTCGTGCCGATGTCGGCGCTCAAGGGCGACAACGTGGTGAACAAGAGCGAGCGTTCGCCGTGGTACACCGGCCAGTCGCTGATGGAGATCCTCGAGACCGTCGAGATCGCCAACGACCGCAACTACACCGACCTGCGTTTCCCGGTGCAGTACGTCAACCGTCCGAACCTGAACTTCCGCGGTTTTGCCGGCACCCTGGCCAGCGGCATCGTCCACAAGGGCGACGAAGTCGTGGTGCTGCCGTCGGGCAAGAGCAGCCGCGTCAAATCCATCGTCACCTTCGACGGTGAACTGGAACACGCCGGTCCCGGCCAGGCCGTGACCCTGACCATGGAAGACGAGATCGACATCTCCCGTGGCGACCTGCTGGTGCATGCCGACAACGTGCCGCAAGTGACCGACGCCTTCGACGCCATGCTGGTGTGGATGGCCGAAGAGCCGATGCTGCCGGGCAAGAAATACGACATCAAGCGCGCCACCAGCTACGTGCCGGGTTCCATCACCAGCATCGTGCATCGCGTGGACGTGAACACCCTGGCCGAAGGCCCGGCGAGTTCGCTGCAGTTGAACGAAATCGGCCGGGTCAAGGTCAGCCTCGACGCCGCCATCGCCCTGGACGGTTACGCGAGCAACCGCACCACCGGCGCGTTCATCGTCATCGACCGCTTGACCAATGGCACCGTGGCCGCGGGCATGATCATCGCGCCGCCGGTCAGCCACGGCAGCGCCGCGCAGCACGGCAAGTTGGCCCATGTGGCCACCGAAGAGCGCGCCCAGCGCTTCGGTCAGCAGCCGGCCACCGTGTTGTTCAGCGGCTTGTCGGGCGCCGGCAAAAGCACCCTGGCCTATGCGGTTGAACGCAAGTTGTTCGACATGGGCCGCGCGGTGTTTGTACTGGATGGCCAGAACCTGCGCCACGACCTGAACAAAGGCTTGCCGCAGGATCGCGTCGGGCGTACCGAGAACTGGCGTCGTGCGGCTCACGTCGCACGCCAGTTCAACGAAGCCGGCCTGCTGACCCTGGCCGCGTTCGTTGCGCCGGATGCCGAAGGGCGTGAACAGGCCAAGGCACTGATCGGTGCCGACCGCTTGCTGACGGTCTACGTGCAGGCTTCGCCGCTGGTGTGTGCCGAGCGCGATCCACAAGGCTTGTACGCGGCCGGTGGGGATAACATCCCTGGTGAGTCCTTCCCCTACGACGTGCCGTTGAATGCCGATCTGGTGATCGACACCCAGGCCCTGTCGCTGGAAGACAGCGTCAAGCAAGTGCTGGAGCTGTTGCGTCAGCGCGGCGCGATATAGGCGCGCTGATAAGCGTTAAGCGTCAAGCTGCAAAAAAGCCCGTCAGCGTGTGAATCGCGACGGGCTTTTTAGTGTGTCTGAGGGTTAAATTTCTTCGCGAGCAGGGACATCAGTTTGGGTGATTACGTCACTGTCTCTTTTTTCTGAGAGGGTTGCTTCCGAGGTGGTATTGATGGTGTTTTTGCCTCCGCCTATACGAATGTCGCCCTTGCCTTCGGTGGTGATGAAGGAGGCTCCGCCACTACTGGTGATAGAGAACCTTCCGGAAAGTGAGGTCATTGTGTCGCGGTCCCCGCGGCCAGCGATATGAGTCGCCTGATCGGGGCCACCACCTGTTCCGCTCCTCATGATGTTGTTGCCGGCACCGCCGTCAAGTGAGTTATACCGACTTAGTCCCCCGGTCAGAAAGTCGTTGCCGCCTTGTCCTTCAAGCATGCCCCCGCCACTCCCCAAGGACGCTTCATCATCACCGTTACCCAAGTATGCGAATGTTAGGCCGCCTCCGCTCTTGACGTGATCGTCACCGTCTCCGGTGTAGATCGCAACGGTGTTTTTTACGTCTTCATCTACAGTGACCCGGTCGTTGCCGCCGTTGGTTTTGATAAGGAGTGTTTTTAAGGCCTTTTCGTTCTCCAGATTTAACGGGTAACTTTCCCCGTTGATATCTGCCGTAACCTTATTGTCACTGCCCAGGCGAATGTGAATGCGGTCGTTTTCGTTACCCGTATTAATGGTGACGCGTTTAGGTATGCCTGGAGTATTGGCTTCCTGGAGATCGTAATCTGCGCTGATCGTTAGATTGCCGTCTTCGTATGTCTTGCTGTAGACATCCGGTGTCGACTGGTCACGTCCTGGGTGAAGTCGACTAACTAGAAGTGAGGGCAGCGAATATGGAACATAGGGTGCGGATGTCGGCGAGATGTTCATGAAGTTGGTTCCGTAAGTTTTCTGATGGTATTGCATTCTGCGTAGACACTTGATTCATGCGTCTGGCGCCCACCTGAGGGCGCATTGCCTGAGTGGTGTTTAATGGATAGCGGTTTCTGTTGAACTTGTTTCTGCGAGTAACAAGTCGGCCGGTGTTTGGTGCGATATAAACCTTGCCACCACAAAAAGCCCGCCACCGATCACTCGGTGGCGGGCTTTTTACATGCTCAAGAACGTCTCGGTTGAATGTGGGAGGGGGCTTGCCCCCGATTGCAGAGTGTCGGTCAGAGCATCGGGTGACTGAACCACCGCTATCGGGGGCAAGCCCCCTCCCACCTTTTGATCAGTGGCGGCCTGGGTAGTCGGTGTGCAACTGTTTCAGCAGCGCGTCCTTGTCTTCCCACAACCGGTTGATCCAGGCCTGGAACGCCAGCCGATACTCGCTATCCTGCTCATAATTCTTGCCAATGAACTCGGCCGGAATCTGCACCTCTTCGAACTGCACCACCACGTCCTGCACATTCCCACACAACAAGTCCCAGTAGCCTGGGCGTCCGGCGGGGTAGTGGATGGTCACATTGACCAATGACTTGAGCTGCTCACCCATGGCATCCAGCACAAACGCGATACCGCCAGCCTTGGGCTTGAGCAGGTAGCGAAACGGCGACTTCTGCTGCGCATGCTTGCCGACGGTAAACCGCGTGCCTTCGGCAAAGTTGAAAATGCCCACAGGGTTGGCGCGAAACTTCGCGCAGGTCTTGCGGGTGGTTTCCAGGTCCTTGCCTTTCTTCTCCGGGTGTTTTTCCAGGTAGGCCTTGGAGTAGCGCTTCATGAACGGAAAGCCCAACGCCCACCAGGCCAGGCCAATCACCGGCACCCAGATCAGTTCCTGCTTGAGAAAGAACTTCAGCGGGCGAATGCGTCGGTTGAGCACGTATTGCAGGACCATGATGTCGACCCAGCTCTGGTGGTTGCTGGTCACCAGATAAGAGTGCTGGTAGTCCAGCCCTTCCAGGCCTTTGAGGTGCCAGCGGGTGCGCCGTACCAGGTTCATCCACGCCTTGTTGTTGCTGATCCAGGCTTCATGGGTGTGGTTCATCAGCCATTCGCTGAAACGTTTGGCGAACGGCAGTGCCTTGAACAGCGCGACGATGAACAGGAACGAACACAGCAGGATCGTGTTCAGCGCCAGCAGCAACGACGCGATTACCCCGCGCACGGCGGCAGGTAGAAAATCCAGCATTTAGATATCCATAGGTCGGTTGGCGGCTTGAATCGCGGTCAGGGCGATGGTGTACACAATGTCGTCGACCTGGGCGCCGCGCGGCAGGTCGTTCACCGGTTTGCGCAGGCCCTGGAGCATCGGCCCGAGGCTGACGCAATCGGCGCTGCGTTGTACCGCCTTGTGGGTGGTATTGCCGGTGTTCAGGTCGGGGAACACGAAGACCGTGGCCTTGCCCGCCACCAGGCTGTTGGGCGCCAGTTGCCGGGCGACGGTTTCGTTGGCGGCGGCATCGTATTGCAACGGGCCGTCGATCAGCAGCGAACTTTGCTGTTCATGGGCGAGCAGGGTGGCTTCGCGGACCTTTTCCACCTCTTCGCCGCTGGCCGACTCACCGCTGGAATAGCTGATCATCGCCACCCGTGGGGTGATACCGAACGCGGCCGCCGAATCGGCGCTCTGCAGGGCGATTTCCGCCAGTTCGGCGGCGCTCGGGTGCGGGTTCATCACGCAGTCGCCGTACACCAGCACCTGTTCGGGGAACAGCATGAAGAACACCGACGACACCAGGGTGCAGCCCGGCGCGGTCTTGATCAGTTGCAGGGCCGGGCGGATGGTGTTCGCGGTGGAGTGGATAACGCCGGAGACCAGGCCGTCGACTTCATCCAGTGCGAGCATCATGGTCGCGATCACCACGGTGTCTTCGAGCTGCTGTTCGGCCATCGGCGCGTTGAGGCTTTTGCTTTTGCGCAACGCGACCATCGGTTCGACATAACGCTCGCGGATCAGGTCCGGGTCGAGAATCTCCAGGCCTTCGGGCAATTCGATGCCCTGGGCGCGGGCGACCGCTTCGACGTCCGCCGGCTTGGCCAGCAACACGCAGCGGGCAATGCCGCGGGCCTGGCAGATCGCGGCGGCTTGCACGGTCAACGGCTCGCTGCCTTCGGGCAGGACGATGCGCTTGTTGGCGGCCTGGGCGCGTTGGATCAACTGGTAGCGGAACACCGCCGGCGACAGGCGCATTTCCCGTGGCGTGCCGCAGCGTTGGTGCAGCCAGCGCGCATCGAGGTGGCTGGCGACGAAATCGGTGATGATCTCGGCCCGCTCACGGTCATCGATGGGGATTTCCTTGTTCAGGTTGTTGAGCAGGTTCGCTGTCTCATAGGAACCGGTACTCACCGACAGCACCGGCAACCCGGCCTGGAACGCGCCTCGACAGAGGTCCATGATGCGCGGGTCGGGCAGGGTGTCGCTGGTCAGCAGCAGGCCGGCCAGGGGCACGCCGTTGATCGCCGCCAGGCTGACGGCGAGGATGATGTCGTCGCGGTCACCCGGTGTCACCACCAGCACGCCCGGCTTGAGCAGTTCCACGGTGTTGCGCATGGTGCGGGCGCAGATGATGATCTTGGTCATGCGCCGGGTTTCGTAATCCCCGGCGTTGAGGATCTGCGCGCTCATCAGGTCGGCGACGTCACGGGTGCGCGGCGCGTTGAGTTCGGGCTGGAAAGGAATGCAGCCGAGCAGGCGGAAATCCCCGCTGCGCAGCAACGGCGAATGCTCCTTGAGGCGCGCCGAGAAGGCCTCCATGCTTTCATCGGTGCGTACCTTGTTGAGGATCACGCCGAGCACTTTCGGGTCCTTCGGGCCGCCGAACAGTTGGGCCTGCAGCTCCACGCGGCCGGAGAGCTCGGTGAGCACTTCGTTTTCCGGCGCCGAGACCAGGATCACTTCCGCATCCAGGCTCTTGGCCAGGTGCAGGTTGACCCGCGCCGCATAGCTGGCGCTGCGGGTCGGCACCATGCCTTCGACGATCAGCACGTCCTTGCCCACGGCGGCCTGCTGATACAGGGTGATGATTTCTTCGAGCAACTCGTCGAGCTGGCCGTCGCCGAGCATCCGCTCGACATGGGCCAGGCCCAGGGGCTGCGGCGGTTTGAGGCCGTGGGTGCGCGCCACCAGTTCGGTGGAGCGTTCGGGGCCGGTGTCGCCGGGGTGCGGCTGGGCAATCGGTTTGAAGAAGCCGACTTTCAACCCGGCACGTTCAAGGGTGCGGACCAGCCCAAGGCTGATAGAGGTCAGACCCACACCAAAATCGGTGGGCGCGATAAAAAAAGTCTGCATGCGAATTCTCTGGAGGTGCATGGCTTCGGTGGCGCTCTATGGTTGAGTGCCTACCGGGAATCAGGCGCCAAGGTTATCGTTATTCGCGCTCCTGCGCACACCAGCCGCAGGCAAAGGGCTGGCCTATTTTTTCCAGGCGGCGTGCGGGGTCGAGCACCCAGGCGCGCGATTGCCAGGGCGGCTGGTGGCGCAGGTGCTGGGTGTGGCCGCAGGACAGCTCGGCAACCCAGTGCCGGTCGTCGTCCTGGTGGAATCCGATGATGACGACGGCCGTTGATTGGTCCCGTCCGTCCGGGTTCTGTTCGCTTTCGGGCAAATCCTTGTTTAGACTTGTCCGTTCTTCATTCTTATGCAAAAGGTCTCGCCCCATGACGATCGCCGCTAACAAGGCTGTCTCCATCGACTATACCCTGACCAACGACGCTGGTGAGGTCATCGACAGCTCAGCCGGCGGCGCGCCGCTGGTCTACCTGCAAGGCGCAGGCAACATTATCCCGGGCCTGGAAAACGCCCTGGTCGGCAAGAGCGTCGGTGATGAACTGACCGTTGTCGTAGAGCCTGAAAATGCTTACGGCGAATACTCCGCCGAACTGGTCAGCACCCTGAGCCGCAGCATGTTCGAAGGTGTCGACGAACTGGAAGTGGGCATGCAGTTCCACGCTTCCGCGCCGGACGGCCAAATGCAGATCGTCACCATCCGTGATCTGGACGGCGACGACGTCACTGTCGACGGTAACCACCCTCTGGCAGGCCAGCGCCTGAACTTCCAAGTGAAGATCGTTGCCATCCGCGACGCTTCCCAGGAAGAAGTCGCTCACGGCCACGTCCACGGTGAAGGCGGTCATCACCATTGATCGATGTTTTGATCAGGTGGTAGCAAAAACGCCCCGACTGGTTCGGGGCGTTTTTTTGTGCGTGCAATAAAGATGTATGGCGCCCAAACAAAAATGCCCCGGACCTTTCGGTACGGGGCATTTCTTAACTGTTACGCAGGTAAACCTGCGTGGCAGTTTATCGCTTAGGCTGCAGCAGCAAGGTTCAGAGCCTTGATGTGGCCGTTCAGGCGACCTTTATGGCGAGCAGCTTTGTTCTTGTGGATGATGCCTTTATCGGCCATACGGTCGATAACTGGCACAGCCAGAACGTAAGCAGCTTGAGCTTTTTCAGCGTCTTTTGCGTCAATGGCCTTAACTACATTCTTGATGTAGGTACGAACCATGGAACGCAGGCTGGCGTTGTGGCTGCGACGCTTCTCAGCCTGTTTTGCACGTTTTTTGGCGGAAGGTGTGTTGGCCACCGTCGAGCTCCTCGAAAGACTTTTTAGGAAATAGCAAACAAAATAGGCCGCGAATCATGCCGATGAGTTGATGGGTTGTCAAGGGCGGTTGATGCGAACTGCTGAGTGGTCGATCTGAAGAGGCGGGTGATTTATTTCCGGCGCTTGACCTGTAAACTCGCGAGCTTTGGCGCTGTGCTGTTGCAGGCGCGCAGTATCGCATAAGTAGGCGCGTAGTTCGCCTGCTCTTTATCTATAGGCGCAAACTCTTTCAATGAATCTGCTCAAATCGTTGGCTGCCGTCAGCTCAATCACGATGATTTCCCGGGTATTGGGGTTTGTGCGTGACACCTTGTTGGCACGCATTTTCGGCGCCAGCATGGCCACGGATGCGTTCTTCATTGCCTTTAAACTGCCCAACCTGTTGCGGCGGATCTTCGCCGAGGGCGCGTTTTCCCAGGCGTTCGTGCCGATTCTGGCGGAATACAAGACGCAGCAGGGCGAGGAGGCGACCCGCACATTCATTGCCTATGTCTCGGGCTTGCTGACCCTGGTGCTGATGCTGGTGACTGTGATCGGCATGCTCGCCGCGCCGTGGGTGATCTGGGCCACGGCGCCCGGTTTTGCCAATACGCCGGAAAAATTCGCGCTGACCACTGATCTGCTGCGTGTGACTTTCCCCTACATATTGCTGATTTCCCTGTCATCCCTGGCTGGCGCCATCCTCAATACCTGGAACCGTTTCTCGGTGCCGGCGTTCGTGCCGACCCTGCTTAACGTCAGCATGATTATTTTCGCGCTGTTCCTCACGCCCTACTTCGATCCGCCGGTCATGGCCCTGGGCTGGGCCGTCCTGGCCGGCGGCCTGGCGCAATTGCTCTACCAACTGCCGCACCTGAAAAAGATCGGCATGCTCGTGTTGCCGCGCCTGAACCTCAAGGACACCGGCGTCTGGCGCGTGATGCGCAATATGCTGCCAGCGATCCTCGGGGTGTCGGTCAGCCAGATTTCGCTGATCATCAACACCGCGTTCGCCTCATTGCTGGTGTCCGGTTCGGTGTCGTGGATGTACTACGCCGATCGCTTGATGGAGCTGCCGTCCGGCGTCCTCGGCGTGGCCCTGGGCACGATTCTGCTGCCGACGCTGGCGCGTACTTACGCGAGCAAGGACCGCCATGAATACTCGCGCATTCTCGATTGGGGCCTGCGCCTGTGCTTCGTGCTGGTGTTGCCGTGCTCGCTGGCCCTGGGAATCCTCGCCGAGCCACTGACGGTGTCGTTGTTCCAGTACGGGCAATTCGGCGCACACGATGCCTTGATGACTCAGCACGCGCTGATCGCTTACTCGGTCGGTCTGCTTGGGATTATCGTGATCAAAGTGCTGGCGCCGGGGTTCTACGCCCAGCAAAACATCCGCACGCCGGTGAAGATCGCGATCTTCACGCTGGTCGTCACGCAACTGCTCAACCTGGTGTTCATCGGCCCGCTGGCGCATGCCGGCCTGGCCCTGGCCATCAGCGCTGGTGCTTGTATCAATGCCGGCCTGCTGTTTTACCAACTGCGCAAACAGCAGATGTTCCAGCCGCAGCCTGGCTGGGGCATGTTTGCCCTCAAGCTGCTGGTGGCGGTGGCGATGATGTCGGCGGTATTGCTGGGTCTGATGCACTTCATGCCGGCCTGGGATCAAGGCCATATGCTCGAGCGTTTCTTGCGCCTGGGCGTGCTGGTGGTGGCGGGCGTGGTGGTGTACTTCGGGATGTTGCTGCTGCAAGGTTTCCGCCTGCGGGATTTCAATCGCAAGGCGCTGGGTTAGCGAGTTTGCCGCGATAAAACCGGTGTTTTATCGATTCCATCCATTTTGCCCTGCGCTGTTGCCTGTGATCCGGGGCCGGGTGTGGTTATAATCGACCACTTTATGAGCAAGAAGCGCGTTATGCAGCTGGTTCGAGGTCTCCACAACCTGCGCCCCCAGCATCGGGGCTGCGTCGCCACTATTGGCAACTTTGACGGTGTACACCGTGGCCACCAGGCTATCCTGGCCCGGCTGCGCGAGCGTGCGGTCGAGTTGGGCGTGCCCAGCTGCGTGGTGATTTTTGAGCCACAGCCGCGGGAATTCTTTACCCCGGAAACGGCGCCAGCGCGCCTGGCCCGCTTGCGCGACAAGCTGCAACTGTTGGCCGAGGAGGGCGTGGACCGTGTGCTGTGCCTGGCCTTCAACCAGCGTTTGCGCAGCCTCAGCGCCGCCGAGTTCGTCGACCGTATCCTGGTGGATGGCTTGGGCGTACAGCACCTGGAGGTCGGCGACGACTTCCGTTTCGGCTGTGATCGGGTCGGCGATTTCGATTTTCTGCAGCACGCCGGCGTAACCCAGGGTTTTACCGTCGAAGCCGCGCAAACCGTCGAACTGGACGGCCTGCGCGTGAGCAGTACCCAGGTGCGTAATGCCCTGGCCGCTGCCGACTTCGCCTTGGCCGAGCGTTTGCTCGGTCGCCCGTTCCGCATTGCCGGGCGGGTATTGCACGGCCAGAAGCTGGCGCGCCAACTGGGCACGCCAACCGCCAACGTGCAGCTCAAGCGCCGTCGTGTGCCGCTGACCGGGGTTTACCTGGTGAGCGTCGACATCGACGGCCAATCGTGGCCGGGAGTCGCCAATATAGGCGTCAGGCCCACGGTTGCAGGTGATGGCAAGGCCCACCTGGAGGTTCACCTTTTGGATTTTGCCGGTGATCTGTATGACCGGCGTTTGACGGTGGTTTTCCACCAAAAGCTGCGTGAAGAGCAGCGTTTCGCCTCCCTCGAGGCGTTGAAAACGGCGATCAATGCGGATGTCGCCGCCGCCCGTGCCCTAGCCGCACCTAGCGCCCATCGCTAACCGAAGAGCCTTAAATGACCGACTATAAAGCCACGCTAAACCTTCCGGACACCGCCTTCCCAATGAAGGCCGGCCTGCCACAGCGCGAACCGCAGATCCTGCAGCGCTGGGACAGTATTGGCCTGTACGGAAAGTTGCGCGAAATTGGCAAGGATCGTCCGAAATTCGTCCTGCACGACGGCCCTCCTTATGCCAACGGCACGATTCACATCGGTCATGCGCTGAACAAGATTCTCAAGGACATGATCGTCCGCTCGAAGACCCTTTCGGGCTTCGACGCGCCGTATGTCCCGGGTTGGGATTGCCACGGCCTGCCGATCGAACACAAAGTCGAAGTGACCCACGGCAAGAACCTGGGCGCCGATAAAACCCGCGAACTGTGCCGTGCCTACGCCACCGAGCAGATCGAAGGGCAGAAGTCCGAGTTCATCCGCCTGGGTGTCCTGGGCGACTGGGCCAATCCCTACAAGACCATGGATTTCAAGAACGAGGCCGGTGAAATCCGCGCCTTGGCCGAAATCGTCAAGGGCGGTTTCGTGTTCAAGGGCCTCAAGCCCGTGAACTGGTGCTTCGACTGCGGTTCGGCCCTGGCTGAAGCGGAAGTCGAGTACGAAGACAAGAAGTCCTCGACCATCGACGTGGCCTTCCCGATCGCCGACGACGCCAAGCTGGCCGCGGCCTTTGGCCTGGCAAGCCTGGCCAAGCCAGCCGCCATCGTGATCTGGACCACCACCCCGTGGACCATCCCCGCCAACCAGGCGCTGAACGTCCACCCGGAATTCACCTACGCCCTGGTGGATGTCGGTGATCGCCTGCTGGTGCTGGCCGAAGAGATGGTCGAAGCCTGCCTGGCGCGTTACGCGCTGGAAGGTTCGGTGATCGCCACCACCACCGGTTCCGCGCTGGAACTGATCAACTTCCGTCACCCGTTCTACGACCGCCTGTCGCCGGTGTACCTGGCTGACTACGTTGAACTGGGCGCCGGCACCGGCGTCGTTCACTCCGCGCCTGCTTACGGCGTAGACGACTTCGTGACCTGCAAGGCCTACGGCATGGTCAACGACGACATCTTGAACCCGGTGCAGAGCAACGGTGTTTATGCGCCGTCCCTGGAATTCTTCGGTGGCCAGTTCATCTTCAAGGCCAACCAGCCGATCATCGACAAGCTGTCGGAAGTCGGCGCGCTGCTGCACACCGAGACCATCAAGCACAGCTACATGCACTGCTGGCGCCACAAGACCCCGCTGATCTACCGCGCCACCGCGCAGTGGTTCATCGGCATGGATAAAGAACCGGCCAGCGGCGACACCTTGCGCAACCGCGCGATCAAAGCCATCGAAGACACCAAGTTCGTCCCGGCCTGGGGCCAGGCGCGCCTGCACTCGATGATCGCCAACCGTCCGGACTGGTGCATCTCCCGCCAGCGCAACTGGGGCGTGCCGATCCCGTTCTTCCTCAACAAGGAAAGCGGCGAGCTGCACCCGCGTACCGTCGAACTGATGGAAGTCGTGGCCCAGCGCGTTGAGCAGGAAGGCATCGAAGCCTGGTTCAAGCTGGACGCCGCCGAGCTGTTGGGCGACGAAGCGCCGCTGTACGACAAGATCAGCGACACCCTCGACGTGTGGTTCGACTCCGGCACCACCCATTGGCACGTGCTGCGCGGTTCGCACCCGATGGGTCATGCGGCCGGCCCGCGCGCCGACCTGTACCTGGAAGGTTCGGACCAGCACCGTGGCTGGTTCCACTCGTCGCTTTTGACCGGTTGCGCCATCGACGACCACGCACCGTACCGCGAACTGCTGACCCACGGTTTCACCGTCGACGAAAACGGCCGCAAGATGTCCAAGTCCCTGGGCAACGTGATCGCGCCGCAAAAGGTCAACGACACCCTGGGCGCTGACATCATGCGTCTGTGGGTGGCCTCGACCGATTATTCGGGCGAGATGGCCGTGTCGGAGCAGATCCTGCAGCGTAGCGCCGATGCCTACCGCCGTATCCGCAATACCGCACGCTTCATGCTGTCGAACCTGACCGGTTTCAACCCGGCTACCGACATCCTGCCGGCCGAGGACATGCTTGCCCTGGACCGTTGGGCCGTGGACCGTACCCTGTTGCTGCAGCGCGAGTTGCAAGAGCACTACGGCGAATACCGCTTCTGGAACGTCTACTCGAAGATCCACAACTTCTGCGTGCAGGAGCTGGGCGGTTTCTACCTCGACATCATCAAGGACCGCCAGTACACCACCGGCGTCAACAGCAAGGCGCGCCGCTCGGCGCAGACCGCGCTGTACCACATCTCCGAAGCGCTGGTGCGCTGGATCGCACCGATCCTGGCCTTCACCGCCGACGAACTGTGGGAATACCTGCCGGGCGAGCGCAACGAATCGGTGATGCTCAACACTTGGTACGAAGGCCTGACCGAACTGCCGGCCGACTTCGAACTGGGCCGCGAGTACTGGGACGGCGTGATGGCGGTGAAAGTGGCCGTGAACAAGGAGCTGGAAGTGCAGCGCGCGGCCAAGGCCGTCGGTGGCAACCTGCAAGCCGAAGTCACCCTGTTTGCCGAGGAAGGCCTGAGCGCCGACCTGGCCAAGCTGAGCAACGAACTGCGCTTCGTGCTGATCACCTCCACCGCGAGCCTGGCGCCATTCGCCCAGGCCCCGGCGGACGCCGTGGCTACCGAAGTGCCTGGCCTGAAGCTCAAAGTCGTCAAGTCGGCCTTCCCCAAGTGCGCCCGTTGCTGGCACTGCCGTGAAGATGTCGGCGTGAACCCTGAGCATCCGGAAATCTGCGGTCGTTGCGTCGACAACATCAGCGGTGCCGGCGAGGTTCGTCACTATGCCTAACGCCAGTCGTTTCGGACGTCTTGGCTGGCTCGTATTGAGCGTGCTGGTCCTGGTCATCGACCAGGTCAGCAAGGCTCACTTCGAGGGCTCCCTGGAGATGTTCCAGCAGATCGTGGTGATCCCGGATTACTTCAGCTGGACGCTGGCCTATAACACCGGCGCGGCGTTCAGCTTCCTGGCCGATGGCGGCGGCTGGCAGCGCTGGTTGTTCGCCCTGATCGCCGTGGTGGTCAGTGCGGTGCTGGTGGTCTGGCTCAAGCGCCTGGGGCGCGATGACACCTGGCTGGCCATCGCCTTGGCGCTGGTGCTGGGTGGCGCGCTGGGCAACCTGTACGACCGCATCGCCCTGGGCCATGTGATCGACTTCATTCTGGTGCATTGGCAGAACCGCTGGTACTTCCCCGCGTTCAATTTTGCCGACAGCGCCATCACCGTCGGTGCAATCATGCTGGCACTCGATATGTTCAAAAGTAAGAAAACCGGAGAGACCGTTCATGACTGATCAGGTATTGGCTGAACAACGCATCGGCCAGAACACGGAAGTCACCTTGCATTTCGCATTGCGCCTGGAGAATGGCGACACGGTCGACAGCACGTTCGACAAATCCCCGGCGACCTTCAAGGTGGGCGATGGCAACCTGCTGCCGGGTTTTGAAGCGGCCTTGTTCGGCTTCAAGGCCGGCGACAAGCGCACCCTGCAGATCCTGCCGGAAAACGCCTTTGGCCAGCCCAACCCGCAAAACGTACAGATCATCCCGCGTTCGCAGTTCCAGGACATGGAGCTGTCGGAAGGCCTGCTGGTGATCTTCAACGATGCGGCGAACACCGAGCTGCCGGGTGTGGTCAAAGCCTTCGATGACGCGCAAGTGACCATCGACTTCAACCACCCGTTGGCCGGTAAAACCTTGACGTTTGACGTAGAAATCTTCGACGTTAAAGCGCTCTAACTGACAGAACCGGCTCCTGCGGGCGCTGGCTTGCCTGCGATGGCATCACCTCGGTGTACCTGATACACCGAGTCGACCGCATCGCAGGCAAGCCAGCTCCCACAAAGACACGAGGCACAGCATGCAAATCAAACTCGCCAACCCCCGTGGCTTCTGCGCCGGCGTGGACCGCGCGATCGAAATCGTCAACCGTGCGCTGGAAGTCTTCGGGCCGCCGATTTATGTGCGCCATGAAGTCGTCCACAACAAATTCGTGGTCGAAGACTTGCGCGCTCGCGGCGCCATCTTTGTCGAAGAGCTCGACCAGGTGCCGGACGACGTTATCGTTATCTTCAGCGCCCACGGCGTATCCCAGGCGGTGCGGACCGAAGCAGCAGGCCGCGGCCTGAAAGTGTTCGATGCCACCTGCCCATTGGTTACCAAGGTGCATATCGAAGTCGCGCGCTACAGCCGCGATGGCCGTGAATGCATCCTGATCGGCCACGCTGGCCACCCGGAAGTCGAAGGCACCATGGGCCAGTACGATGGCAGCAACGGTGGCGCGATCTACCTGGTGGAAGACGAAAAAGACGTCGCCAACCTGCAGGTACGCAACCCTGAGCGTTTGGCCTTCGTCACCCAGACCACGTTGTCGATGGACGACACCAGCCGAGTGATCGATGCCTTGCGCACACGCTTCCCGGCAATTGGCGGCCCACGCAAGGACGACATCTGCTACGCCACGCAAAACCGCCAGGACGCAGTCAAGCAACTGGCCGATGAATGTGATGTGGTGCTGGTTGTCGGCAGCCCTAACAGCTCCAACTCCAACCGCCTGCGTGAACTGGCTGAACGCATGGCCACGCCGGCGTACCTGATCGACGGCGCCGAGGACATGCAGCGCAGCTGGTTCGACGGCGTCGAGCGCATCGGCATCACTGCGGGCGCCTCGGCACCGGAAGTGCTGGTGCGCGGTGTGATCCAGCAGTTGCAGGCCTGGGGCGCCACCGGTGCCGATGAGTTGGCCGGTCGTGAGGAGAACATCACTTTCTCCATGCCCAAGGAGCTGCGGGTGCGTTCGCTGCTCTGAGTCCCAGGGTGTTGAGCGAGCCCCGGCATAATGCCTGCTCGGTTTTATCCCGGCGCAGGCTGATGCGTCCGCTGGGGGCCAGCACCACTTGAAACAGGCTTTGTGCCTGATCCGTGGCGCATACATGCACGGTGCCGGCACGAAAGCCCCCGCCGGCAAAGACCGGCTCGCCCAGCCCGCTGAAGCGTACCTGGCTCCTGACCGGGCCATTGCCCACGATCGGTACGCGCCCATTGTCCTGATGCTCCAGCAGTACGGGATTATCGTCGTCCAGATGGCCTCGCCCGTTCAGGTCCACGATCACCCGCCAGCCCCTGCTCCAATCGTCGTCCAAGGCATGAATGACTACCGCCCGGTTGCGTGCGATGGCTTCGCTGCGCGCATAGCGCAGGCCGCCAACCAGAGACTGGGCCGCACTGTGTCGCTGCTGGGACTCCAGCAACCCCTTGAAACTGGGGACCGCCAGCTGCGCGAGGATGCCGCTCAGGATCAGCCCGAGCAGTAGTTCGATCAGGGTGAAGCCTCGTTGTGTCATGTGCGGTCCCTCCGTGGACGCGATGAATATTCAGGTGGCATGCCTAGGTATAGCGCTCCGGTCGTGGCGTTGAATGCTGGCCTTTATGTCCAAAGTATTTCCCTTTGTTCCGGGAGCGGCACAGGCCGAAAACCGCCGCTAGTCTTGGGCCGCACAGCAGGTTTTTCCTGCTTTTTCCGGCCTTTGACAGGGATGACGACGGTAATGCTTGCTTGCTCGACTGCTTTGTTTCGACCGGTGACTTCCCGCCACCAAACCGGCATGACCCTGATCGAGGTGGTGGTGGCGGTGCTGATTCTGGTGATCGGCCTGCTGGGCGCTGCGGTGGTCCAGCTCAATGCGCTCAAGTACACCGACAGTACGCGGATGACCAGCCAGGCCAGCTTCATCGCCTACGACATGCTGGACCGCATTCGCGCCAATGCTGGCGCCGACTATTCGTGGGTGCGAACCGAGCGTGCGCCACTGTTCACGTCGACGGGCAGCGTGCGCGACCTCGACCTGCATGATTTCGAGGCCAATATCATCGGTTTCGCCGGCGACAGCGGCAGTGGCTCGGTGCTCGTTCGTGCCGATGAGGTGACCGTGAGCATCAGTTGGGATGATGCCAGGGGGGCAAAAAAAGCCGGGGCGAGGGAAACGCTCACACTCACCAGCCGCATCGCCGATGAATCGCAGGTGTCGCAATGAATCGGCGGGTGCGGGGTTTCAGTGTGTTGGAGCTGCTGCTGGCGTTGACGCTCGGGTTGGTGCTGAGCCTTGGGTTCAGCCAAATCGCCATCAGCGCTCGAACCACCGATGCCAGCCAGCAGGCCGCCATGCTGCTGCAGGATGATGCGCGGTTTGCGCTCGGCAAGCTGGTTCAGGACATTCGCCTGGCGGGCATGTTCGGTTGCCTGGCTACGGCATCGATCGAAGGTGCGCCGTTGGCTTTCGATCGACCAATCAGCTGGAGTGCCACGGGTGACGCAAGGTCGCTGACGCTGGTCAGCGCTGAGGTCGGCGAGGACGGCGGCGCGCCGGATTGGACCGTATTGTCCGACTGCTCCGGCTCTGCCCACGCTTATGCCGGTACGCCACCACCCGCCGTGCCGGGGCAGATACGCTTTGCGATACGCCAGCTCACCTACACCTTCGAGGCTGGCCAGCTGAAAGTCAGTACCCCGTCAGCCCCGGCCAAGGCGGTGCTGGTGGACAACGTGCAGGCGTTCGAGATCAGTTTCGGCGTGGCAGCCAAGCCTGACTCGACGCCGGTGGTGGGGTATGACCCCGGCCCGGCCGACAATTCGCTGATACGCAGTGTACGCATCCGTTTGACGCTGCAAGACCCGGACGGGTTGGTGAAGGCGCAAACCTGGAGCGTGGTTGCAGCGCTGCGCAACCGGCTGGGGTAGGGCGACCATGGCAGGGTTTCGTGTTGTTGAACGACGGCAGGTGGGCATGGTGCTGCTGATCAGCCTGGTATTCCTGTTGTTGTTATCGCTGATCGCATTGTCTTCGATGCAGGGTGCGGTGTCCCAGCAGAAGGTCGTTGGCAGTGTCTGGCATCGCAACCAGTCGCTGCAAAGTGCCGAAAGTGGCCTGAGGCTGGGGGAGGCGGCCGTGCGGCGGGCAGGCGCCGCGTGGCCTGTGTGCGCGTCGATCATCACCTGTGCGCCGCCGCGCGAGTCGTCTTCGGTGATAGCTCCCGGAACCGATCCCGTTTCGAGGGTGAACTGGGCCGCCATGGACGGCGGTCTTTACGCGGTTCAAGCGCTCGGGCCTGTCGTGGGGCTGGCTCATTTGCCTGCGCAGATGCCGGCAATGCTCTATCGGGTTACGGCGGTGGGGCTCCGTGGCCAATCGCGCACGGTGCTGGAGGCCATGTATGCGCGGGTGGACGAGGGAGGGCGCTCGCGGTTTCAGCGAGTGATGTGGCGACAACTTTACTGAGGAGCGGCGCAATGGGCATGGATAGCCAGGGTTTTACATTGATTGAGTTACTGACTGCCGTGGCGATCGTCGCGGTGCTGGCCGGTGTCGTTTATCCGGCGTATGTCGGCCATGTGAACAAGGCCTATCGCGCGGAAATTGTCGTGCTGTTGACCGAGCAAGCTCAGTCTCTGGAGCGGTATTACACGAGCAATGGCAGTTTTATTGATGCAAGCGGCGTCAGCGTCGGCAATGATCGCTATAGAATCACGGCTGCGCTGAACCCTCAGGATTTCAGCCTGCTGGCCACACCAGGCGTCGACTCTGTCATGGCAGGCGACGCTTGCGGGGCATTCAGCCTGACCAGTAGCGGTGCGCGGACCAACCCCGGAGCGGCCCCAGGCATGTCACGCAAGACATGCTGGGGGCAGTGATGGGTGTACTCCATGAGTGGGCGCCGAGTGCGCTTTTCCCTTTTTATCGGCTGGATCAAATGATGGCTAAGCAACAGCGAGTGGTGGTGGTCGGTGGCGGAGTAATCGGCTTGTTGACGGCGTTCAACCTGGCGACCCAGGGCCTGGCAGTCGTACTGCTGGAGCGCTCGGGGCTCGGGCAGGAGTCCTCGTGGGCAGGCGGCGGCATTGTCTCGCCACTGTACCCGTGGCGCTACAGCCCGGCAGTCACGGCTTTGGCTCATTGGTCCCAGGACTTTTATCCACAACTGGCCGAGCGCTTGTTTGCCGATACCGGCGTTGATCCGGAGGTCCACACCACCGGGCTCTACTGGCTGGACCTGGAGGATGAAGCCGACGCATTGGCCTGGGCCGCGCGCGAAGGACGGCCATTGAGCAAGGTGGATGTGTCGGTCGCCCATGATGCGGTTCCGGTGCTGGGCGGTGGTTACTCCCAGGCGATCTACATGGCGAATGTGGCGAATGTGCGCAACCCGCGCCTGATCAAATCCCTCAAGGCGGCGCTGCTGGCGCTCCCAGGCGTGACGATTCATGAACAGTGCGAAGTTGACGGCTTTGTGTTGGACGGCGACAACGTCGTCGGCGTGAATACGCCTGCCGGGCCGGTGCTCGGTGATCAGGTCGTGCTTGCGGCGGGGGCCTGGAGTGGGCAGTTGCTGGACAAGCTGGGCCTGTCGCTGCCGGTTGAGCCGGTCAAAGGCCAGATGATTCTGTACAAATGCGCCTCGGACTTTCTGTCGAGCATGGTCCTGGCCAACGGGCGTTATGCGATCCCGCGGCGTGACGGGCACATTCTGATTGGCAGTACCCTGGAACATGAAGGGTTCGACAAGACGCCGACCGGATCGGCGCTGGAGAGCCTGAAGGCTTCGGCCGTGGAGTTGATTCCCGCCCTGGCGGATGCCGAGGTGGTTGGCCATTGGGCGGGCCTGCGGCCAGGCTCGCCGGAAGGTATTCCCTACATCGGTCCTGTCCCCGGTTTCAACGGGCTGTGGCTCAATTGCGGGCATTACCGCAACGGCCTCGTGCTGGCGCCGGCGTCGTGCCAGTTATTCGCCGATTTGTTGCTGGGGCACACGCCGATCATCGACCCTGCGCCCTACGCGCCCGCAGGTCGGATCAACGTTGGATAGCTTTCGGCCCTTGCTCCAGATGCGCCTGGGTGCAATACCATTCTTGCCGTGAGCTCAGTGCTCGGTCCTGCGGCAGATGTACGCCGCAGTGAGCGCAGCGCACCATTGGCGTTGCGTCGGGTTCGCCGGAGCGTTGTTGTTTGACGGCCGGGTTTTTGAATTTGCGCCAGAACCATACCGCGGCAGCAATGACGGCAATCCAGAACAGTAGACGAACCATGATGGGCAGTTTCTCGACAAGGAATGCGCCAGTTTAGCCAAGGACGTGGCAGGCGCACAGCGCAATAACGCTTGCGCATAAAAAAGGGAGCCCCGAGGGCTCCCTTTTTACGTTGCGTCGGATGATCAGTCGAACACACCGAAGGTCATGTAGCTGAACCACGAGCGGTCCTGGTTGTTGCCCAGGGCTTGCGGCGCTTGTTCTTCGATCACATCGCCATTTTCATCATGGGGCTTGAGGTCCGCAGGGATGGCTTCCTTGGCGTCCTGGAACTGTTTCATCACGTCCTGGTTGGCGCGGGTTTCACCCGGCGGCAGCGGTGGACGCGACTCGATCAGGCCCAGGGTGTACTTGCTCAGCCACGAACGGTTGTCCGCTTCGGCAACCTGAGGCACGAACTGGCCGTCTTTCAGGCTTGGGTGATCCGGGTAGTTGAGCTTCAGGGTTTCCAGGCTGGTGGCCGCCAGGGCGTCCAGGTGCAGGCGCTGGTAGGCCTCGGTCATCACCGCCAGGCCGTCACCCACGGAAGGGGTTTCCTGAAAGTTTTCCACGACATAGCGACCACGGTTGGCGGCTGCCACGTAAGCCTGACGGGTCAGGTAGTAGTGGGCCACGTGGATTTCGTAGGAGGCCAGCAGGTTACGCAGGTAGATCATGCGCTGCTTGGCGTCCGGCGCGTAGCGGCTGTTGGGATAGCGGCTGGTCAGCTGGGCGAACTCGTTGTAGGAGTCGCGGGCAGCGCCCGGGTCACGCTTGGTCATGTCCAGCGGCAGGAAGCGCGCCAGCAGGCCAACGTCCTGGTCGAACGAGGTCAGGCCCTTGAGGTAGTAGGCATAGTCGACGTTCGGGTGCTGCGGGTGCAGGCGGATAAAACGCTCGGCGGCGGACTTGGCGGCTTCCGGCTCGGCGTTCTTGTAGTTGGCGTAGATCAGCTCGAGCTGGGCCTGGTCGGCGTAGCGCCCGAACGGATAGCGCGACTCCAGGGCCTTCAGCTTGGCTGTGGCACTGGTGTAGCTATTATTGTCCAAGTCTTTTTGAGCTTGTTGATACAGCTCGACTTCGCTCAGGTTTTCGTCGACGACTTCCTTTGTTGACGAGCAAGCAGCAGTCATGGCGAGGATGGCGATCAGCAGCAGGTGTTTCACTTGCATGGCGGCTTGCGTCCCTATGACGGCCGCTGTCTTGGGCGGGGCCGTCCTGTTATGATGAGCGCCCCGTTGAAAGCATCGGGGCAAAAGACGCCGTATTTAACCACAAGCGCGCAGCCGAAACCAAAGGCTGTGCCACGCCTAGTCTGAGCATGTCCGATAAAATTGAACTTCGCGCAGAGGTGCCGTCCGAATTGGGCGGCCAACGCCTCGATCAAGTCGCCGCACAATTATTCGCTGAGCACTCGCGCTCGCGCCTTTCCGCCTGGATCAAAGACGGCCGCCTGACTGTGGATGGAGCGGTTATCCGCCCGCGAGACATAGTCCATGGCGGTGCGATTCTTGAGCTGACTGCCGAGCAGGAAGCCCAGGGAGAATGGATCGCCCAGGACATCGAGCTGGACATCGTCTATGAAGACGACGACATCCTGGTCATCAACAAACCCGCAGGCCTGGTGGTTCACCCGGCGGCCGGGCACGCTGATGGCACCTTGCTCAATGCTCTGTTGCACCATGTGCCGGACATCATCAATGTCCCGCGCTGCGGCATCGTACACCGCCTGGACAAGGACACGACCGGCTTGATGGTGGTGGCCAAGACCATTCAGGCCCAGACGCAGCTGGTTACACAGTTGCAGAGCCGCAGCGTCAGCCGGATCTACGAGTGCATCGTGATCGGCGTCGTGGTGGCGGGTGGCAAGATCAATGCGCCTATCGGTCGTCACGGCCAGCAGCGCCAGCGTATGGCGGTGATGGAAGGCGGCAAGCAGGCCGTCAGCCACTACCGTGTGCTGGAGCGTTTCCGGTCCCACACCCATGTGCGGGTCAAGCTGGAAACCGGCCGTACCCACCAGATTCGTGTACACATGGCGCACATCAACTTCCCGTTGGTCGGAGATCCGGCCTACGGCGGTCGCTTCCGTATTCCGCCGGCGGCCAGTGTCACCATGGTTGAATCGCTGAAGTCCTTCCCGCGTCAGGCGCTGCATGCGCGGTTCCTGGAGCTGGATCATCCGACGAGCGGTAAGCGGATGAGCTGGGAATCGCCTCTGCCGGACGATCTGGTCTGGTTGCTGTCGCTGCTCAGGCAGGATCGCGAGGCATTTATCGGATGAGTGACTGGCTGATTCCTGACTGGCCCGCGCCGGCTCAGGTCAAGGCCTGCGTCACCACCCGTGCGGGCGGCGTCAGCCTGGCGCCGTTCGACAGCCTCAACCTGGGCGATCACGTCGAGGACAGCCCCGAGGCTGTGCTTGAAAATCGCCGTCGCCTCACCGAAGTCTTTCATGTCTGGCCGGCCTGGCTCCGCCAGGTCCACGGCGTGAACGTGGTCGAGGCCGACCCCGAGCGCATTGCCGAAGCCGACGGCAGTTGGACCAGCACGCCGGGCATCGCCTGCACCTCCATGACCGCCGATTGCCTGCCTGCGTTGTTCTGCAACCGCGCCGGCACACGCGTCGCCGCCGCTCACGCGGGTTGGCGTGGCTTGGCCGCGGGCGTGCTGGAGGCCACCGCCGAAAGCCTGCAAGCCGAGCCTGCCGACATATTGGTCTGGCTGGGCCCGGCCATTGGCCCGCAAGCCTTCGAAGTCGGCCCGGAAGTGCGGGAAGCGTTCGTGCAGCAACTGTCGGGCACCGCCCAGGCCTTTGTGCCCAGCCGCAACCCTGGCAAGTTCATGGCCGACATCTACCAGCTGGCCCGTTTGCGCCTGGCTGCCCGCGGTATCACTGCCGTTTACGGTGGCGGGTTCTGCACCGTGAACGATCCGCGCTTCTTTTCTTTCCGCCGCAGTCCACGCACGGGTCGGTTCGCCTCCCTTATTTGGTTGGAGCGCTAGACTCTTCTGATCTACGTCAACTGTCCGACGCTTGAATCTCCCAGAATCGACCACATCTATAGGGCTATCTGGCAGGTTTCTTCATTCAGGATGTGTTTGTAGCTCCGGCCTGCTCAAAAGGAAGGTGACTAATGCGTATTGATCGTTTAACCAGCAAACTGCAATTGGCCTTATCGGACTCCCAGTCCCTGGCAGTCGGCCTCGACCACCCGGCCATTGAGCCTGCGCACTTGATGCAGGCGCTCCTGGAACAGCAAGGTGGTTCTATCAAGCCCTTGCTGATGCAGGTGGGCTTCGACGTCAACAGCCTGCGCAAGGAGTTGAGCAAAGAGCTCGACCAACTGCCGAAAATCCAGAATCCTACCGGCGACGTGAATATGTCCCAGGACCTGGCGCGCCTGCTCAATCAAGCGGACCGCCTGGCTCAGCAGAAGGGCGACCAGTTCATCTCCAGCGAGCTGGTGCTGCTCGCCGCCATGGACGAAAACAGCAAGCTCGGCAAATTGTTGCTGGGCCAGGGCGTCAGCAAAAAAGCCCTGGAAAACGCCATCAACAACCTGCGTGGCGGCGAAGCGGTGAACGACCCCAACCACGAGGAGTCGCGCCAGGCCCTGGATAAATACACTGTCGACCTGACCAAGCGCGCCGAAGAAGGCAAGCTTGACCCGGTGATCGGCCGTGACGACGAGATTCGTCGCACCATCCAGGTCCTGCAGCGCCGTACCAAGAACAACCCGGTGCTGATCGGTGAGCCTGGTGTGGGTAAAACCGCGATTGCCGAGGGCCTGGCCCAGCGCATCATCAACGGTGAAGTGCCTGACGGCCTCAAGGGCAAGCGCCTGCTGTCCCTGGACATGGGGTCGCTGATCGCTGGCGCCAAATTCCGCGGCGAGTTCGAAGAGCGTCTCAAATCCCTGCTTAACGAGCTGTCGAAGCAGGAAGGGCAGATCATTCTGTTTATCGACGAGTTGCACACCATGGTCGGCGCCGGTAAAGGCGAAGGCTCGATGGACGCCGGCAACATGCTCAAGCCTGCCTTGGCGCGGGGTGAGTTGCACTGCGTGGGTGCCACCACGCTCAACGAATACCGCCAGTACATCGAGAAGGATGCAGCCCTTGAGCGGCGCTTCCAGAAAGTGCTGGTGGAAGAGCCGAGCGAAGAAGACACCATCGCGATCCTGCGGGGCCTGAAAGAACGCTATGAGGTCCACCACAAGGTAGCGATCACTGACGGCGCGATCATTGCGGCGGCGAAGTTGAGCCATCGCTATATCACCGACCGGCAGTTGCCCGACAAGGCCATCGACCTGATCGACGAAGCGGCCAGCCGTATCCGCATGGAGATCGACTCCAAGCCGGAAGTGCTCGACCGTCTGGATCGGCGCCTGATTCAACTGAAAGTCGAATCCCAGGCACTGAAAAAAGAAGAGGACGAAGCGGCGAAAAAACGTCTGGAAAAACTTCAGGAAGAAATCCTCCGCTTGGAGCGCGAGTACTCGGACCTCGAGGAAATCTGGAACGCGGAAAAAGCTGAAGTACAGGGTTCGGCACAGATCCAGCAAAAGATCGAGCAGTCGCGCCAGGAGCTGGAAACCGCACGCCGTAAGGGCGACCTGAACCGCATGGCCGAGTTGCAGTACGGGGTGATCCCGGACCTGGAACGCAGCCTGCAGATGGTCGACCAGCATGGTCACAGCGAGAACCAATTGCTGCGCAGCAAGGTGACCGAGGAAGAAATTGCCGAAGTTGTCTCGAAGTGGACCGGTATCCCCGTGTCGAAAATGCTCGAAGGCGAGCGCGACAAGCTGATGAAGATGGAAAGCCTGTTGCACCAGCGCGTCATCGGCCAGGAAGAGGCGGTGGTGGCGGTGTCCAACGCGGTACGGCGTTCCCGTGCCGGGTTGTCCGACCCGAATCGCCCAAGTGGCTCGTTCATGTTCCTCGGCCCTACCGGTGTGGGTAAGACCGAGTTGTGCAAGGCCTTGGCCGAGTTCCTCTTCGACACCGAAGAAGCCATGGTGCGGATCGATATGTCCGAGTTCATGGAGAAACATTCCGTGGCTCGCCTGATCGGGGCGCCACCGGGCTACGTAGGCTACGAGGAAGGCGGTTACCTGACCGAAGCGGTACGGCGCAAGCCCTACTCGGTGATCCTGCTGGATGAGGTCGAGAAGGCCCACCCGGACGTGTTCAACATCTTGCTGCAGGTGCTGGAAGATGGCCGGCTGACGGACAGCCACGGGCGTACTGTGGATTTCCGCAACACGGTGATCGTGATGACCTCCAACCTGGGGTCGGTGCAGATCCAGGAACTGGTGGGCGATCGTGAAGCCCAGCGCGCAGCTGTGATGGATGCGCTGACCACGCACTTCCGCCCGGAATTCATCAACCGGGTCGATGAAGTGGTGATCTTCGAGCCTTTGGCACGGGATCAGATCGCGGGCATCACCGAGATCCAGTTGGGCCGCCTGCGCAGCCGTCTGGCCGAGCGCGAGCTGGCGCTGGAGCTGAGCCCCGAGGCGTTGGACAAGCTGATCGCGGTCGGTTACGACCCGGTGTATGGCGCACGGCCGTTGAAGCGTGCGATCCAGCGCTGGATCGAAAACCCGCTGGCCCAGCTGATTCTGTCGGGCAGCTTTATGCCGGGCACCAGCGTCAAGGCCACGGTGGAAAACGACGAAATCGTCTTCCACTGAGTTCGGTCGGTCGGGCTATAAAGAGAGGGCCTCGCGTTGCGAGGCCTTTTTTTTCGATAGGGCGTTGAACTGTAAGGCAAAGGCTTGTAAAGTGCGCCCCGCAGCAACGTCAGCCCACGGGTTTCTTCTCCCCAAGAAGAAATCAGAAAGAAGCGCAAATCATTGTCTTAAAAGCAATTTAAAGGGTTGACAGGGGTTTTTAAGATTGTAGAATAGCGCGCCTCAGAGACGCGAACGTAGCGATACGGACGCATCGAAGAGAAGGTTACACCGCAGTAAAAGTTGTACATTTGAAATGTGTAGTTCCGTGATAGCTCAGTCGGTAGAGCAAATGACTGTTAATCATTGGGTCCCAGGTTCGAGTCCTGGTCACGGAGCCAATTTCAAAACCGGGGTATAGCGCAGTCCGGTAGCGCGCCTGCTTTGGGAGCAGGATGTCAGGAGTTCGAATCCCCTTACCCCGACCATTTTTGGGTCGTTAGCTCAGTTGGTAGAGCAGTTGGCTTTTAACCAATTGGTCGTAGGTTCGAATCCCACACGACCCACCATTTTTGAGACCAGTTGACGCTGGAATCAAATCTTAGAATCAGAGGTTCTAGCTCTGATAGAGGCGGTTTTACGGTTTTGGAAAGTGTTACAGCACTTAGATATCGCCGTAGACATGCAGCCGTCTGAGGCGAACAGTAGTTTCGGTTCGTCATGATGTCAATGTGCATAGGCTTTGCGATGCGCATTCCGGGGTATAGCGCAGTCCGGTAGCGCGCCTGCTTTGGGAGCAGGATGTCGGGAGTTCGAATCCCCCTACCCCGACCATATTTAATGAAAAAGGCGTCTTTATGACGCCTTTTTTTGTGCCTTGAGCAAAGTCGTACCGTTCGTCTGGAAAAAATCCGGATTTCGACCTGGTTCTTTATTCCGGGCATGCGAAAGCCTCTGGCCAACCAGAATTCCCTATAGCCAGTGCGCTTTGATTATGAGCGTACTAGGGCGATGCTCTGGAAAATGATGAGCTTCGCATTGAATGCTCAGTTGAGGTGCGTTTCCTGAATGTGCCGACACCAAGCCCGCTCGCCATTAGCGTCAATAGTAGACTCTGCTCTACTTGATCTACTGGTGGGTCCATAGAGCATGTCATTGACTCGCGATGCAGTTGCGCAGATGCGAGCTCGAGAGCCTTCTGTAGCGCGCTTCGGCCAGTCGACTTGGTCCGCCGATCAATACTGACCTCTGTGCTGCTAGATTGTTGTGGAGCTGGCAGCTTCTTGGGCTCTGGTTGAGCGGTTTCCTGTGAATGCACACCTATTTTGGCGGGTAAGGGGGCAGAGGGTTTGCCACTTGGATCAACCCGTGTCACTCGGCTCAGAGCGCCCTGAGCCCGACTCCGCTCATGTAGAACAGCACGCATATGGTCGTAGTCCGCCTCTATGTAATTCATCGTTGTCGCTAGATTCGAATGATTCAGCAGGCTTTTCGTGAGATGAATGTTTCGCTCAGGCTGCTTCATCAAGTCTGTTGCTAATGTGTGCCTGAAGCGGTGAGGGGTCATGCGCACGCCGATCTTATCGGTGAGCTTGCCGTACATTGACTCCACCTGGTCGATGTTCATTTCCTTGCCATGGAAGTGACGAGAGAATCTGTTGACGTTGAACAGCTGATCGTCTGGTGAAAAACCGATTTTCTCGGCCTCCCCCAAGATCCTGGATAAGTGTGGAGCGAGTCCTTCCATAATGGGGAGGAAAAACTCCCGATGGGTCTTCTCTGTTTCACCGCGGACCAAGATCATCTGGCTGTCCCAGTCGATATCTTTGTAACGCAGGCACAGCAGGGCATTCAGACGTATGCCTGTGTAATAAAACATCTCGAAGACGCTGAGCCAGAACCAGGCAGGTGTGATCTGGCTACGTTCATGCGTACAACGTTCTTGGCCTACAAGGGATATGAGCCAGTTGCGTGCTCGTTGGATGGCGTCTCCATTGATTGTCTTGCTGGCTCGCTTTGGTGGGATAACGCTGGTTTTCTTGAATGGGTTGATCGTGGTATGGGTCATCAGGCCGTGTTCTATGGCGTAGCCCCAAACAGTTCGAAGGTGATTTGAATAGGTGTTCCAGCTGCGTTTGGATAATCCGTTCTCAAGGACTTTTTTTCGCCATGTCAGAACCGCACGATGATCGATCTCCTCAACTGAGGCCGTTCGGAAATGCTTGAGTAGTGCTTTGGTCGAGGCGCGATAGATCTTTGCACTGGCAGGCCGCAGATCATGGGCAAAGATGTATTCCTCCGTCAGATTCGAGGGCGTCGTCATTGTGGCGGCTCCGTTGCTTCTGACTTCAAGGACAGGCTGATATTGTCGAAAGGGACCTCAGAGAAGATTGTTCGCGGGTCTAGTAGTAAGTACCCCTTGAGCTGCTTGGATTTTCGAGGTCCAACAACGTCACAGGTCCAAATATTCAAACTCTTATGCGTTTTTCGATGAAGTTTCTGTTTCTCGAAACTACGTTGAACCAGCTGCCAGGCGCTGACTTGCTGTACTTTGGCTTGCTGTTCGATATGGGGGAATTCAAGGACGTAGCGTTTGAAAATTCCAGGCGTTACCAGCATAGCGGTCCCTGCTACGGTATGAACCAGCGCTTTGGTATCGTTGATAATGATGGTCCGGGATGCGATGCCTTTCTTAAGCCATTCAACAAATCCCTGACCGATCTCGGTGTTATTGCTAGGCATCGGAGTGACTTCTTCGATTATTGCTAAAGGCGCACCTCCTTGATTGGAGGTTTGGGAAGGCTGGATTTCATCCAGTTTCGGAGGCGCGGTATGTGCCGCTGAGACCGCTTTGTTTTTGGTGTCTTCTGATGGCTCATTGATGTTACCAAGGAGCGCCAGTAGCTCGTCAAATTCATCTGTACTGCTCGAGGAATGCTGAGGTAGTTCGAACGGTGATGGCTGTGCCGGTGCTAAAGGCGCCGGCACAGGGCTGGATTGAATTTCCGAAGGCAACTTTTTGGCCGGTGTGGCGACGGTATTTTCAGCTGCAGAGTCTTCTACCGGGTTGCCAGCTTCTACCTCAAGAGTCCCAGCGTAAGCTGTGGGCCGATCACTTGGATCATTCCAGATCAGTGCCGGTGAGAGCTTCAGCAGGGTGAAGGTGTTTCGCCAACCACGACCATTGTCTATCGTGGCTTTCCAGATTGCCTTGTCTTGGGCATTGGTTTGGATTACCCCCTGATCTTGCAGCATGTTGAAGAAAGGCGCATTCGTACTGGGTACACCTTCAACGCCTTTGGTCAGCAAATAGGCTCGCAATTGATCAGCAATAGGCTTGCTAACCAGCCAAAGAGCATCCTGTGTCAGCCATCCATCTGACGGTCCATCGGGTTGATTCAGTTTGAATGTATCTCGGACCAGGTGACGCAACCCATCTGCTAATTGACGCTGCAAAGACTGTTTGGGCGCGGACAGCGCGCGGGCTGGATTTCCACCGAGCTCCTGTGCGACGGACGCCTGATCGGCCTTGACCACGATCTCTCCCAAAATGCCGGCATGTTCGTACTGACCAGCCAAAATGAAGATTAACTGCGACCACACTTCGGGGAAATTACTGAGCCAATCTAAGATTTCTGAGGAGAGGATCTGCGCGTAGATCAGTGCGGCAGCGGCTCCGTGAAGTTGGTAGTTGCGTCCTTTCACGTAACGGAATCGATAGGGACGATCGATTGGGCCGTGCCACGGGTGCCAGGTTTTACCTCCTGCCAGCTCGACGTGCACGTCGACGGCGATCTTGCCGAGGTCGTGTATCAGAGCGCCGTAAGCCGCGGCGGCAGTCCAGGCCTCAGCCTGTGCTGATTGAGACTCCGGCGGTGCGCCTATAGGAAGCAGGTAGCTCTGTCGAATTTTCAAGGCATAGGCGACGATTTCAAGCCCGTGATCCAGCATGCCGCCAGGGTGTGCATGATGGTGGTTTTGCGAAGCAGGGAGCTGCTGGACCAACTCCGCGTAGCGCTCAAGTGGACGCCTATAGAGCTCGACAAACTGTGAGCGAGATAACGATGCGCGCTGCCAAATGTTCTCCAGTAGTTTCTGACGGCGCGGCGATGCCAGTAGTGCTTGGCTAGAGGCCGGCTGTATAAAACCGTTAGGGGAGGGGCTTTGGGCGGGTAGCGCTTTATTGCGGCGGAAAATAGAGAACATCGCCTGCTCCGTAAATGATTCATGGGGCAGGCTTTTCTCCTATCAAAGGGGGGGCGAGCAAGGGGAAAGGATCACTGGTTGCCTCGGGTATTTCTTTTGGCGAAGAGCCATCTTTCTATGGTGGTGACGGAGAAAGGAATGCAGAATTATCGTCGTTTCGGTCTAAGGGCACGGGGCCGCAGATCGACTATGTGAGGAAAAAATGATGGTTTCACTTCGCTACGCTACGAAATCAACCTCAGATAATGTTTGGGCACTTTGTGATTTGATACGTGACAATAAGTGTGATGAGATCATTCTTTTTGCTAGTGTAGGGAATGATCTTGATGATGAGGAAGCAAGGTGGGACAACAACCTTCCTCTGGTTGTCGCCTTAGCTAAATATATTATTCCTCACGTTGATAGCGTCTTGGTCATTTTTGATGGAGTGTTTCTAACCGCTGCGCGTTCCGCTCGTTATGGTGAAGTACGTGAACTGCTGGATGTAGCTATTGCGTCTGACAAGGTTTATTACTCTGGGCAGAGAGCCCCACTTACTAGCGAAATGACTCCTGACGAGGCTGTTTCAACTCTTATTAATTTAGGTTCTATCCAACCGTTGACGGTTGAGTCCAGAGCTGAATACTTTTCTTTGCTTAGTAATTTTACAGAAGACGAGTTAGTTGAAGTTTATTCGACTCGCGAGATGCGTTGATGAGATTGGACCTTTTTCCCGCTGAAAGCGGCCCTTTCGGGTAAGGCTTTTACCCTTGTGAACCATTCCATTCGCTTCTACAAAACCTTTTACCTTTTGGGCCATTTTTGTTGTGAAAGGGGGGCATCTGGTGCTGAAGGCAAAGGCCGTTTGTCTCATGATCTTGCAGCATAGAAAAATCGGTATTATAAGTAATGTCAAATCGCCCCTAGACCGGGTAAGAAGGAGACGCACCATGACCGCACAGACCTCTCAGGGAGTAGCAAGTCGCTTAGGCTATGGCCTGGGTCAGGCTGCGCGCCTCGTTTGGTGCAGTCAGAACCGTACCCTGCGTTGGGTCAAGCGTCTGGTTGTGGCTGCCGTACTCCTATATTTTTCTGCAGACATTTTCAGCGGGATTATCAGCGTTGCAGTATTTACCTTGGTTTTGGGTGGAGGGCTCTGGGCGTTGAATCACAGACCTACGCCTCGCAGAAACCAGATAGAGTATGGTCAATGCTATGGCCCCGATGGCTATGGGTACTATGTTGCTGGTCAACGTGTAGACGACGATGATTAAGGGTCTCATATCAATGATATGAGACCCTTACGTTACATAACGCTACGTTTGACAGTATTCACCCCTTCCTGACCTGCCTTTTGAACATCTTTTGTTCCGCTGGTAAGGCCTTCCAATGCTTTTCCTGCGCTCACCCCTGCCCATCCCAGCGCGCCCATCCAAAACACTGGCAGGATGATGAACATCGAGCCCATCACGAAGTTTAAGATTGCGTCCTGGGTGGCAGTGTTCAAACCCATCACAGGATCAAATGATAAATGCGGAGAACCGGCTCCATATAAAGCGTCCAATATCGTGGTATCGACCCATCTAGCCAGTTGAAACCAAAAGTCCACGAATATCAGAGCGAAAAAAACAACGGACATAGTCATGGCCACTTTTAGTTGGTAAGCCCCGACGATTAGCACCAAGGGAATGCAAATCACCATCGCCATTTTCAAGAACGCCATGACCATCGGTAGCGCCTGGCGAACCATGTCCATCGCTGGAAAATAGGCCATAGATCCTAATGCAACCCCGAGAGTCCCCGCTGCCCGGGCTGCACCATTCCACACAGTTCCGTCGATTTGTCCCCCGTAGTCCGTATAAACATCCCCTTTCACCTGGTTCGACGGCGAGACCAGTTGCCGGACAAGCGAGTCAGTGACTTCGTCCGGGGACAACCACTTTGCCCAGCCGAGCATTTTGGTCATGAGGTCCGGCGACACTTGAGCCTTGATACGGTCCCGCAGTCCCACTCCGCTATCTGACCACCATTGTTTGCAAGTTGGATAGCCCCCACCTCCACCCACTTGTGGTAAACCCACATCACGAGATGCGTTATAGGGCCATGATGCCCTTGGAGTTTTGGAGTAGTCCGTGTCGTAATAACCCGAGGTGTTCAATAAATAGTGCGAACCAATCCAGCTGAGTTCCTGCGCAAAACGAGGGTCATTCCCTTGCGCTCCCAATTCGGGTTGGCGCATGAATAATCTGGCACGGGAGGGTCCATAGCAATCGTGCGTAAAGTCGCCAATTTCCTGAGCCAATAGCGGGTTGTTGATCTTGGTGTTGCTAACTTCCATGCGTACTTGCCGTAAATCAGTCCCGCAGGGAATTGCTGCTACAGCGCCATTGGTTAATCCCTTTGATAATGCATGCATTAATGCCCACCACATGGGCATCTGGGCACTCTTTCCTGCCAGTGAGCTGAATGTTGTGTTCCAGCCTGTGTCTGTGGGTTTAGGTAAGTTGTATTGACATTGCTGAGCTCTACTCTGGTCAAATGCCAAGGTATCAAAACTCACATTGACGGCTGGTACAGCGAAGAATGCGACTACGATGTAGCCAACGTAGATATTGGTTTCGATACGTGCCAGTGAGAGAACGCCTTTGTTGCCCTCATCGGCCCCCTCACCACGGACTTTCAGCCACTCTCGAATAACGATGATGCAGAAGGGGAGGGCGAATAGACCGGTATCTGAAATCATCGCCCAGATACCATTGTTGATGATCCAACCGACCAACGTCAGGTAGTACTCTAAATAGTCATTGGTGTAGAGCGTCACAGAACACCCCCTGCCTGATACAGCACCTTGCTCAGTTCAACCATCAGAAATAATAAGATCACCATTATCTCGATCTTCAACAGGCCTTTGCGCCGTTTCGAGCGTTCTGAGTTCGATAACCGTACCTTGAATTTGAACCAGGCAACGGTCAGTGCGATATAAAGCATTAGGCGCCAGGTAAAGAGCGGCCAATAGTGGTCGGTGCGCCAGGCTTGCCATTGCTCGGCGCTGTCGAACATGTTCATCAGGACAGCGCTGAGTAGGACTACGAGGGCGGCAGTCGCGAGCAAAACACCCAGAACAAGCAGAATGCTCCTCCCGGTTCGTCGAACCAGCGAACGGTTGGGAGCGGCGACAGGCTCCTGTATTTCGGTCATGGCCTTTCTCACTGTTTGTTCTGGGCGGGTGACTGCAACTGGTCCAATCGATTCGTTTCTGGGGCTCCCGGGGACACGCCACGAGAGTCTTCTGCCCGTGCTTTGCTGCGTTCAATGATGGTCAGAGGCGAGTTCTTCGCGAGCTGCTGACGCATGTCCAGTTCCATTTTGAGGTTGCCGATCTCCTGTTGCAGCGAGGAGCTCTGCTGGCCGACTGCCTGGACGGCGAGGTCATTAGCCGCGACGTTCGGTTCCCGACTGCCTGCCATCAAGGTGCGCTGTAGGGTCAGAGCTTTCTCCAACACATCGGACAACGCGACTTCGGAGGCAAGCCGGCGAGCGAGTACGTCCTGGTCGCGCTCATCCTTGAGTGCTGCTACAACGCCTCGGGTGATGGGTAACGAGTTGCTGCTCGCTGCTTCCAGGTTTTCTAGCGACAGCGTTTTGCTTCCGCTCAGCAGTTCCTGCAGGGCCTTCAGCTTGGTGTCGTACGTTTCCTGGATCAGCGGCGTGAGGCCGACGCCTGCGGCTGTCACCGTTTTAGGGCAACTGTCACAGGTCTGCTGTTGTTGTTCACCCAGGACACGATTGGCAAAGGTGGTGGCTTCCTGGGGCGATGACCAGACATTGCACACCATGCCGTTGTTGCAGTTCGCTTTACTGATGGATGCGGTGTCGCCGGCCGCGCGCTTGTTCAGAAGGTTGTAGCCCGCCTTGGTGACGTCGCCTACGATACGAATTGGCTTCTGACCGGAACCACCTGCTCTATCACCACCAACCCAAGTGACGCCATCGTTTCCACCTTTCTTTTCGACTTGTTCCACCGCCGACACTGCGTCTGTGTTGGATGTTAGCGCCTGACTCATAGCCTGACCTTCAGCAAGCTTGCCCCAGCCCATTTGGTTACCGGCGATATCCGCCATCTTTTCGCCAATGGCGCGGCAGGTGCCTTTGGAGCGGTCGAAGTCCAGGCGGGCCTGCAAAATGCCGTTGGTGATGAGGTTGTATAGCGCCGGGTTCGCACGTTGAAGAATCAGTGCCGGCAGCGAAGCCACGGCGCTGGTGGCGCTCTGTACCACCGAGCTCATGATGTTTTTGAAGCCGGAAGTGGCACCATTCAATTGGTTTTCAAGGGTTGTGCTCAGGCTCATGTTTCCGCAGATTAGATTGGTATTCCAACCGCCTCCCACAGAAATACTATCCATGTTGCCTGCGCTCCCCATGGTGACTGCGTTGCCGCCGCCAATGCTATACAGCACGTTGTCCCCAATGACGCTTCCGGAGGAGGAGACGTTGATTGGATCAGCAGAGAGCGCTATTGCACTGCTGAGGCTGCAGGCGAGCCCTATCGCCAAGGTAGTGAGTTTCATGCTTTGCTCCGATCGCTGTTTCATTGGAAGTCCGTACTGCCGAGGAAGGTCTGTCCTCGACGCTGGCAACACGAATAAGGGCGCCAGAGTGCCCAGGCGTAGCCGCCATCCTGCGCATCGATGTTCGGATCGATGGTGGGAAAGGTTGCGCAAGTCGGGTTGAGGACTGGGGTGAGCTCTTGCCACTTACCAGTGGAGGCGTCACCTTCGCGTAGCGGCCCTGCGGGCCAGTAACCGGGGTAGGGAAGGGCGAGCATCGGCAAGTAGACATGGACCTGGCCTGGGCGGGTAACCACGTCGCCGGCACGCTGCGCAATAACTGCGCCCGTTTTGTAGTCGTCAGTCTGGTTAAGGAAGCCGCTACGCGGGTAGACGTTCCCCCAGCTGCTTGCTGAGAGCAGGCTACCGACTTCGCGCATGCCCGGAATGAGTGCTTCGGGGTATACGGATTCCGGGACGCCGTATCGCCAAGCAATGGGGTCAAGGGTGCTCAGAAAGTAAGGCACAAGCGGTAAGGTTGCGCCTTTGCATACATAGCCCGAGGCGCTGGCAAACTGACTCAACGCCGCACCACCTGGATGGCCGATGACATCGGCTTCCTTAAATTTGATGATGTTGTTCTCTGCAACGTGATTGGTAGTGCCGTCGTTGCCCGCTTGGGCCATCGGATTCGGGGTGCCAAGAGGTGACATCTCTATCCAAGGGTTCATCCCGGTATTCGCATATGCAGACACCACAGCGTCCGGTACGTAGTGACGAACCTTGGTCGAGGTTTTGACTTTGCATCCGAATGGCGTGCAGAGCAGCCAATAGCAGATGCCGACCACTTTGTACTCCAGGCAGGTTGGTGACAGGGTCGAGGCAATAATCGCTGCCGAGTTGATCGCAGCCGATGCACTGAATGACAGGCTGAAAGTGATAGCCAGCGACAAAGGCCGGATCGCAAAACGTGAGCGTCTCATCGTGACAGGCTCCGTGCTCGTTCAATCAACGCGACGGCTTTAGCTGCGTCAGGCTCGCCGTACACGACGTAGCGACGATCTACGACCACGGCTGGGAGTTTTTCGACTCGCAGGCTCCAGGCGTCTATGACGCCCTGCTGGGCTTGGGCCAACTCGTTTTGCAGATGCTTCCCTGCAGGGCTGACAAGGTAGCGTTGAATGGCCGCTTCTGCCTGGCGTGGATCGGCGGGTAGTTGGTTGGAAAGTTGTTCTTCAAGGCGCTGCTGATCATCCAGGAAGATGACGCGAGCGCCAGAAGGTGCGGATACTGGATGTGCTCGGTTTGTAATGACCCACGTCTCCGCGTGGGACGCAGTTGACAAGAACAGTAGCAGTGAAAACAGCCAGCGCCGCGTTTCGCTAATGTGGGTAAGGATCTGGAGCATGGCACCGTACCTGATATGGATTCAGGTACAGAAGACCGGATGGCTGTCTTGAGCGCAGTAAGAAATAGGAATTTGGAAGCTTTGGGTATTTGAGAGCGACGAATTCGTGTGGGTTGGATTAGAGATGGCACTTGGTCGGCTCAAATTGACGACGCAGTGAGTACGCAGTTAACTGGCTATCCACACAGCAAGAGTTCAAGCCAAGTTTATGAGGCGACCCTTCTTGGCCCCATCGCCGCCGATGGTCCACAGTACGCCAGTCGGACGAGTCTCGCCACCGCCCCACGACATAACGAAAAATCACTTCTATTGAAGCTTCGGGCGACATCAACGGCAAAATGCTCGCCCTGCCGATATCGTCAGCGGGTTTGGTCGTGCTGGAGAAAACAACCTCAAGATTCGAAGGCTTTATCTTTATCCTTGGGCAGGCAGTAGTTTGTGCTGTCCTGCTTGAGATCCTTCACGATCAAATGTTGCAAACGGAGCGCCTGCTGCACAGCTTCAATGTCATCTTCGATGACGTTAAGGATAAGATAAAAACCTATCCTCCGAGACCGTATTGCTGTTAAAGACCATCCTGCCGATTGCGTTTTCGGTGCTCTACGTAGTGCCTAATTTCCGCAGCCCATGAGGCTTTTGTGACACGTTCGTAGTCTCATTTAGCTACGCCCAAACGATTCATCCGCCTGTAGCGGTCAAAGCCGCTTTTCATAATAGGAAGATATGCATTTTTATAAAAAATCTCTAGATGCTCCAGGTGGGATACGAGTTGATTTCTGATGGTCGTATGATGCATTCAGCGTGCTCTGCCAATAAAGCTAAACTTTAAATAGTTGAACTCACGAGCTCTACGAGAGGCCTTACAGATATGTAATATTCGCGGCAGCTTCCTGAAAGGCATCACTGGTTATCCTCTAGTCAGAAGTAAGTGAGCACTAGGAGAAAATCATGAAATTATTAAAAGTTGTTTTTGCCGCTTCCATCTTGACCATGTCTTCTTTGGCCATGGCTGAAGGAGGTGGTGACCGTGTTTATGGTCGAATGATGCAAGAGAACCAGAAGGCGATGGAGCAGTACGCCTTAGAAAACGGAAAGGCGACACCTGAAGTTGTTCATTATGAATACGGAATGAACCTCGATGTCCAGAAGGTAATCAGTACCACTCAAGCCAATAAAACCTGTGGCGTAGCCCCTTCGCGCATGACCTATGAAGATTCGGCGGGCAAGCTCAACACCTTGGAATACAAGGTTATGGGTACTAACTGCCCTCACGGAAGTTAATTAGCGTTAGCCCTGACTGCGCAAGGTTGTTCGGTATGTTTTGAGCCTGCTTGCTGTTCGCTGACACAGAAGTAATTTTCAGGTCACGCTGGAGTTATCTATTGTATGAAATTATGTCTGCCGGCACGTAGGAGAAATCCTCACGTGCTGGTGGCTTTTATAATTATAAAAAATATTTCATAAAGAAACTCTGCCAAGCTAAAGCCTGGAGTGTTAAATGAACAATAAAAGCATTTATGGTCTTTCTCTCATTTCCCTTGGCATGAGCATGGGGCAAGTTGCAGTAGCTGTGGAGCAAAAGCCTGAAGGGTTCATTGAGGGGAGCACCTTTAGTATTCTCAATCGGAATCTCTATCTCAATCGTGATTATCGAAAGGGTCAATCAAGCCCCACGGGCAATGGTTACTCAGCCGAATGGGCTCATGGCATCATTGGCCGATTCGAATCAGGCTTTACTCAAGGTACCGTAGGCTTCGGCATTGATGCGTTTGCAATGGAAGGCCTCAAGCTCGATTCAGGTGATGGTCGCTCGGGAGCCCGTAGCTCAGTCGATGTCTTGCCGCACAATAGCAAAGGCCAACCTGAAGACTCCTACTCAAAAGTAGGCGGGGCCGCAAAAGTGCGTTTCCTGGATACAGTCGTCAAGGTAGGCGACGTATTTCCATCGACGCCTGTCGTTGCCTATGGGGATTCCCGACTTCTCCCGGAGAGTTTCCGGGGTGCAACGTTCACTAATACCAGCATCAAAGGCCTGACCCTTCAGGGGGGCCGGCTGCATGCGATGAGCCAACCCAATTCCAGTAGCATGCGTGACGGCTTTTCAACTTTTTACGCCGGTGTAGTAGATGCTCCATGGATCGCTTATCTAGGGGGCGATTACACGGTCAATGAACACGTAGGTGTGAGTCTTTACACCAGCCAATTCAAGGATGTGTGGAACCAATACTACGCGGGCACCACATTGAGCTATCCACTCTCAGAAAGCGTATCGCTAATTGGCGGCTTTAATTACTACCGAGCGGTTGATGAGGGTGAAAAACTTCTGGGAAGCTTCGATAACAAGATCTGGAGCGGCAAGACCGGGGTCAAATTCGGAGCGCACGCCGTGACCGTTGGTTACCAGCGCAATAATGGTAACGACGACTTTGACTACCTTCGCCAGTCCGACTCAATTTTTTTGGATAACTCCATTCAGTACAGCGATTTCAACTCACCGAAAGAGCAATCCTTGCAGCTGCGCTACGATCTAGATATGCAGGCTTTCGGCATCCCCGGTCTGAGCTTCATGACCCGCTACGCTAAGGGTTGGGATGCGGACTATTCCAACGCAAACAGCGTGTACATGCGTCGCGGAGCGGACGGTGCCCCATTGCAGGACCAAAAGCGTTGGGAGCGAGACATCGAGGCTAAGTATGTCATCCAGTCAGGCTCACTGAAGGACATGTCTTTACGTGTCCGCCAAGCAACGACACGAGCTACCGATTTCGAATCTGATTTGGACGAGGTCAGACTGATTGTTGAATATCCACTGCAACTCCTTTAACGGGCATTAGCCATCGGCATCAACTGTCCGGTATCCCCGATACACCCCGTCTCCTTGTTTCTCCTTTGGTTTGGAGACGGCTTAGGCGCCCTAGTGGCGCCTTTTTTTGTGGATTGAAGAAACTGTTGGTATATCCATCCCGGCGGCGAGCGTCCCTGGGGTTGTATGGCTGATTGGAACGTGTGAACATACTCTCAATATAGGTAGGGGGGGTATGGTATGGGTCATATGAGATCAAGCAAAGACAATCTTCTTAAGCGTGTAAAGCGAATCGCTGGGCAAGTCCAGGCGATTGAGCGAGCACTCGACTCTGATGATGACTGCTCGAAAACCCTGCTTTTGGTCGCTTCTGCCCGTGGCGCTATCAATGGGCTGATGGATGAAATTATCGAAGACCACGCTCGTGAACACGTTGCGAATCCGACACTCAGCAACGAAGAAAGAGCGAAAGGCGTCGATGAGCTTCTCGAAGCCATTCGCCGCTATTCCAAATAGGATTTGCCCAGATGAGTAATTCGTACACCGACTATTCCCACGACCATATGTTCCTGGGGAAATCACATGAAGAAAACGCCAAGCGAACCTTGTGGGTAGTGGCTCTGACCGTCGTAATGATGGTTGCTGAAATCACCGCAGGTTATCTCACTGGCTCAATGGCGTTGCTTGCTGATGGATTTCACATGGCAACACACGCTGGAGCACTTGGCATAGCCGCAGCTGCTTACGGTTACGCAAAAAGACATGCCTCAAATGCTCGCTACAGTTTTGGAACTGGCAAGGTTGGAGACTTGGGTGGCTTCGCATCTGCTCTGATTTTGGGACTGGTCTCTTTGGGAATTGCCGGAGAGTCGCTATTTCGTCTCTTTCAACCGACTCAAGTGCAATTCGGGACAGCGACTCTTATCGCAATTGTCGGATTAGCAGTGAATGTGGTGAGCGCGCTTTTGCTGTCTGGCGGTCATAATCATCACCATGGGCATGACCACGGCCAAGATGAATCTCACCATGCACATGGTCATGACAATAATCTGCGCTCTGCTTATATTCACGTCATTGCAGATGCACTGACTTCGGTTCTGGCCATCGCAGCACTGCTTGCTGGTCGTTACCTTGGTTGGGTCTGGCTCGACCCTGCAATGGGGATTGTGGGTGCAGTTGTCATCGCACGCTGGGCTTGGTCGTTGATGCGGGTGACTGCGAGTGTATTGCTAGACCAGACAGATGATCATGTCGCTGAAGAGATTCGTGAACTGGTTGAGCGACAGGGAGATGCTTCGATCATAGATCTTCATGTCTGGCAGGTAGGGCCGCAAGCCCGCGCCGCTATTGTGAGTGTTCTAGGCAGCCCAGCAGTGAATGCACAAAACATACGAGAACGGCTTGCGACAGTTCATGAGATCACTCATCTGACAGTTGAGTACCGCACGAAGCCGGGCGCTGTTTCACCCGATCAGGTCGCCGTTCAGGCTTAGCAATGAGCCCGTAGTTCGCATAAGTTCGCCGAGGAATTGACCAATGGCCAAGGACATCGAGAATCCGTGTACTTCTGTCTGCCAGTTGAACAGCGAACTGTGCGTCAGCTGCGGTCGCACCAAGGAAGACATCAGAAAATGGAAACGAATGAAGCGTCCAGAAAAAATGGCCGCTGTACAACGCGCGACCCTGCGTCTGAAAAGCCTGCAAAAAAAGAACTCTCAAACCACTGTAATTTAACTTTTCTACGCTTTCAGCCGAGACAGATGTCCAGATTCGGAAAGGCAAGCTGAGTGGCAACGCCACCCGAACTTAGCACTATCGTGGTCAGATGCGCAGTGCTTGTCAGCAGACGGAGCATGGCGTCATCTCAAATTGTTATTGAGGACAGCGGTACGGGGTTATCCGATTCGGCGCAGGCGCGCCTTTACAGCTTGTTGCTGATCGTCCTTTGCGTATTGCTTGAGAATGAAATCAACATAGCATGTCCCGCTGCATGGCCATGAGCTGGGACCATGCTGTGGCCGAATGGATGAGGTGGGATTAGTTTGCGGGGTATTCAGCAATGACCTGATCTACGCCGGCTTTGGTCAGGCCGATTATTTGGTAGGTCTCATGTACTCCGTCGACTTCCATTCCTGGAGAACCTGCTGGCATTCCAGGAGCAGCGATCCCGAGAAGGTCGTCACGCTTACTCATCGCAATTATTTGCTCAACTGGCACATGACCTTCAACAAACTTCCCGTTGATCATCGCAGTGTGACAAGACGAGAGTCGTGGAGCGACACCTAGATCTTGTTTGACAGCACTCATGTTGGTTTCTACATGATCAATGACGGTGAAGCCATTGGCCTCAAGATGCTGAATCCATTTTTTGCAGCATCCGCAGTTTGCATCTCGATGCACATCGATGGTCAGGGCCTGCGCCGCTTGAGCCGTTGAGCCGATGAACAGCGCAGCGAATGTTGCAATACGCAGAAATCGACTTGAAAGTCGGAAGCTACCTGTCATGAATATTTCCTTTTCCCTTGGAGACGGCGAGATGTTCTACGAAGCAATAGAACCCCACTCAAGCGTTCATGCCGCTGCAAAGGTTACATTGAAGGATCTACTTTAGAGTCGGGGAGCCAACTCCCCGATCATTTGAATTCGTAGGGCTAGTGCTCAAATCGCTCAGAACCACATCCGAATACCAGCTACAAACCGGGCCTCGTTTGTCTTTTCCCCTTCATCGCTGGCTAGGTCAGCCGTCTTACCATATGAGCGATTCCAGCTAACACCAATGTAGGGTGCGAATTGACGAGTAATTTCGTAGCGCAACCGCAGGCCTAGTTCGGTGTTGGCCAATCCAGATCCTATGCCGCGCTGAGGATCATTTTTCCCGTACAAGTTTACTTCGGCGGTCGGCTGCAAGATCAGGCGATTGGTCAACAGGATGTCGTAATCGCCTTCAAACCGAGCTGCGGTTTGACCGTTCTCACCAATATAAGCAGTCGCTTCAGCTTCAAAGTTATAGAGGGCCATGCCCTGAATACCGAGCGCTCCCCATGTTTGAGGTGACCCAGGTTTGAAGTCTTGTCGAATGCCGGTGACGACATCCCACCAAGGACCGATGGCGTGTCCCCACAGAGCCTGAAGTTCAGCGTTCTCGGTTACGCCATTGGTACGTTCGCCTTCCGAACGCAACCATAGGCGATCGACGTCACCGCCGATCCACCCTTTTGCATCCCAAGCCAGCGCACTACCGTTGTCAGCGTCTTGGTACTCAAATTTATCCAGGAGGATGAACGAGTTAATTTTTTTATCGTGCACACCATGGCCTGGTAAGTCTGGAAAAGCGGCGGCCCGGTCAGCGTCGGTAAGTACGGGGATTGGGGTTCGGCTTGTGGTAGTCGCCCCTCCATCCATGCTTTCCATACCGTCCATTTGCCCGTTATCGCTGTGATCCATAGCCCCCATCTTGCTATGGTCCATGGCTCCCATTGAGCCGTGGTCCATCTTGGAGTGATCCATCGCGGCATCTTTCGGTTTGGCGGGTTTGGATTTTTGTGCAGTTGAAGACTTTGCGTCCGCACTTGATGGCATCGCCATCGACGGATCCATCTCTTCAGCGGCTTGAGCCATGAAAAAGAATGCTGGACCGGTAGAGACTGCAAGTGCCATCAGCGTTGGGCGTAAAAACTTACTGGTCATGATCTCAATCTGCCTTTTTGGTTTTTTGGTCATGATCCATCGACTCATGGCTCATCTGGCTATGGTCCATCGCCCCGTGATCTAGCTTCGAATCGTTTGCCGTTGCTGGCTTGTCCGTTGCTGTAACAGGAACAGTGGTTGAATGGTCGCTGCCATTTTCCTCTGCCAGCACCGTGGACGAGAGTCCACCCAGCAGGACAGCGGCAAAGAGGCAACCCACGAGGGAATTACGATTTCGGTATGTGCTCACAGATCGTCTCCTTTACTCATCAACCCGTACTTCACGGAACATGCCCATTTCCATATGGAAAAGCAGGTGACAGTGATATGCCCAACGGCCTAAGGCATCAGCGGTGACTCGATAGCTGCGTTTGGTACCTGGTGGCATATCGATCGTGTGCTTGCGCACCATGAACTTGCCGTTCTCGTCCTCAAGGTCACTCCACATGCCGTGAAGGTGGATGGGGTGTGTCATCATGGTGTCGTTCACCAAGGTGATGCGCAGACGCTCGCCATACTTCAGGCGCAGCGGTTCGGCGTCAGAGAATTTGATGCCGTTGAACGACCACGAAAACTTCTCCATGTGACCGGTCAAATGAAGCTCGATGGTACGATTTGGCTCGCGGCCGTCAGGGTCTTGGAAAGTGCTTTTCAAGTCGGAGTAAGTGAGCACTCGACGACCATTGTTCCGCAAGCCTATGCCCGGATCACTTAGCTTTGGCGTTGGATTCATGGCTTGCATATCAACCAGGGGATTGTTGGTTTCAGAGGCAGGGTGTGTCTGCATTTCTCCACCCATACCACCCATGCCAGCCATCCCTGACATATCACCATTGCCCATCCCAGCCATCTTGCTGTGATCCATGCCCGCCATGTTAGTCATGTCACCGCTGTCCATGCCGGTCATCCCGGTCATGTCACTTTGGTCCATACCGGTCATCTTGCTGTGGTCCATGCCCGCCATGCCCGCCATGCCGGACATGTCACCTGGTGTCTTCTCTGCGCCGCCCATACCAGCCATGCTGCCATGGTCCATACCAGCCATACCGCCCATCCCCATGTCATCCATAGTGACGATTGGACGTGGATCTATAGCAGGTACCTGAGCAACTAGCCCTTCACGAAGAGCGAGGGTTCCGCGTGCATAACCCGTCCGATCCATAGACTGGGCGAAGATGGTGTAAGCCTCTTCACTGGCAGGCTCTACGATCACGTCATACGTTTCAGCTACGGCGATGCGGAATTCGTCAACACTCACTGGGTTGACGTGTTGGCCGTCGGCGGCCACAACGGTCATTTTCAAACCAGGAATGCGGACGTCGAAATAGCTCATCGCCGAGCCGTTGATAAAGCGTAGTCGTAGCTTCTCACCCGGCTTGAAAATACCGGTCCAGTTACCGTTTGGCGCCTGGCCATTCATGAGATAGGTGTAAGTATCTGCGCTGACGTCTCCAAGGTCGGTTGGGCTCATGTTCATTTCAGCCCACATCTTCCTGTCAGCTACTGTAGCTGACCAACCTTGCTTACTGACATCGTCGATAAAATCACCAACGGTGCGTTTATGGTGGTTGTAGTAGCCCGACTGTTTCTTAAGCTTGGCCATGACGCGACTAGGATCTTCATCGGTCCAATCAGTCAACATCACCACATAGTCGCGGTTGTATTGAAAAGGTTCAGGCTCTTTCGAGTCGATAACGATTGGCCCGTAAACCCCTGCCTGCTCCTGTAAGCCCGAGTGGCTGTGGTACCAGTACGTACCATTCTGATGAACCTTGAACTTGTACTCGTACATGCCGTCGGGTGCGATGCCATGGAAACTCAAGCCAGGTACACCGTCCATATTGGCCGGCAGAATGATCCCGTGCCAATGGATTGAGGTGTCTTGGTCCAGGCGGTTTTTTACACGCAGGGTGACTGTCTCTCCTTCGCGCCAACGCAGCAAAGGTCCTGGCAATGATCCATTGATGGTCATGGCTGTTCGCGGCGAGCCGGTAATGTTTACAGGTGTTTCACCAATAAACAGATCAAATTCATTGCCGGTGAGTACGCTCGGCAGACCTGGACTTGTCACCGCCCATACTGGAGTGCGCCAAAGGCCAAAGCCGCCGAGAATGCCACCAGCGGCCAAGCCTTTTACGAATGTCCGTCTAGAGGTTTTGGAATGCATGCCGTTTATTTCCAATCAGTCAAAAGGGAAGCCGTGCGAAACAACCGATCATGAGTTGCCCGGATCAGCTTTGCCCACCGTCACAAAAGACAAACTCTTACGGCAAGCGAGCTCAGAAATTGCCACATTTAAACCACCGCAGTGATTACATTTCTGTCAGCTTGGAGGGCTAGCTATTTAGCAATTCTTGTGATCCATCGCCTTGGCTTTGCTTTCAGCGACGGGATGTTGGGCATTTTGCGTTTGAGCTACTCGGTACGATTCCATCGAATTATTCCTGGCCACTTCCATGCGTGCGAAAGTCCGGTCACCACCCCCTTCAGCCATAGCCAAAGAAGAGACGGTCAGAGCCGCGATGACGAACAAGGTTTTGATAGGGTTCATTTGGGGGGCCTCGGATGATTATTGGTGACCCCTGAATCCACATCAGTCGTTGACTCTAGGGGGTGAGCTTGAGGCTCAATAGGACTATAAGACTCATCCCCTGTCAGGAAGCTTAGGCCAATATTACAGTTGTGTCAGGTTGCGATATTTCTCTTGAGATGCAGAGTGATTAGTCCGTAAGGTCTAAGCTATCCAACGACACATAACCTCCATCCACCATCTAAAATTTACCTGTGCGGCGTTGTAAGTTTCCGGTCACTGCACGATGGCGTGGCGTTTTTTGAGTTTTTCGCTGAAATCATACATCGGCTCGGACGCACTACGTTAAGCACTTGAGTGTTCGATAGGTGGGAATTAAATGGCAGCGTAACTAAAGGTGGCCACCGGTGAGTATTAATTTTGACAAAGCGCTTGGCTCCGCAGAAAGAGCATTACGTTTTCGCAGCCAACGAGCTGAGGTACTTAGCAATAATATCGCTAATGCCGACACTCCTAACTTTAAGGCCAGGGACTTGGACTTTTCTGCTGTACTGGCTAGCCAAACAAAAGGAGGTTTGGCTACTCCGTTCTCTTTAAAAACAACAAACCCAAAACATATTGCCGTAAACGAATTAGTAAGTGATATTCACGGCGGTGCTTTGCTTTACAGTACGCCGAACCAACCTTCCATTGATCAAAATACTGTGGATCAACAGGTCGAGGTCGCAAAGTATACGGAAAATGAAATTCATTTCGAAACCGCCTTTACTAGATTAAATGGAGCATTTAAGGGGCTACTTAAAGCTCTGCGAGGTGAATAATAAACTTTACCCAGCGAGGGAATCAGCGCCTCAGGCGCTGATTTGGGAAGGGAAACCGAGTGCTTCGACAGTTTTACGGACTTGCTCTGGGTTTTCACTGCTTTCAACGCTTACCTTACCTGCTGCGCGATCCACGGAAATCATAGCCTCGCTGTCCAGTGACTGAATTGCTTTGGTGATTTTGCTGACGCAGCTACCGCAACCAATGCCTGATACGTTTAAGACGAACATGGTTATTCCTCTTGTGCTGAGCAGTCTATTTTCACCGCAACAACAAGATCAACGTTGACACCACGGTAAGGTCAAGAGTTATGTATAGCGGGCTGTGAGCATCGGTTACGCTCATTCAATTCGGGTATTCCTCAGCCTCAAAGCATTGAAAACTACAGACGCAGAACTGACGCTCATGGCTAACGCAGCAATCATTGGAGACAGAAGGTGCCCCGTCAGTGGATAGAGCAGGCCTGCGGCGAGGGGAATACCCATTGAGTTGTAAAGGAAGGCGAACCCCAAGTTTTGCCGCATGTTTTTTACCGTTGCAACCGAAAGTGCCCGTGCCCGTAAAATCCCCATCAGGTCGCCTTTTACCAGCGTGAGCTGCGCGCTATTCATCGCGACGTCAGTCCCTGTACCCATGGCAATGCCCACATCTGCTCGCGCCAAGGCCGGTGCGTCGTTGATACCGTCGCCGGCCATGGCAACCTTTCGACCGGATTGCTGGAGGTCCGCCACCAGGCGCTCCTTGTCCTGAGGTTTCACTTCACCATGAACCTCTTCAATACCCATCTCCTTGGCGACAGCACGTGCGGTGGTGAGCCCGTCTCCCGTGGCCATGATGATTTTTACGTTATCAGCCTTAAGCTTGGTGACTGCTTCTTTAGAGGTCGGTTTTATCGGGTCTGAGACCGCTAGTAATCCTGCCAAGACCCCGTCAACTGCTAGATAGATGATGCTGATGCCTTCAAGGCGCAACAACTCTGCACGTTCTTGTAAGACCTTTGTGCTCACGCCGGCAGCTTCCATCAGTGCAGTGTTGCCCAGCTGTACTTTCTTGCCATCAACGAGACCACTCACCCCAATCCCTGAGCCGGACTCAAACGATTCAGGCTTGGTGAGCGCAATATTTTCAGTTCGGGCGTGATCGACGATGGCGTGTGCCAAAGGATGTTCGCTGCCTTGATCAAGGCTAGCGGCCAGTTGAAGCACATCGCGTGGGTTGAAATCTGGTGTGGCCTCCACACTGTGAAATACCGGCCGTCCCTCTGTCAGGGTTCCCGTTTTATCGACAATCAGTGTGTCGATCTTGCAAAGGTTTTCGATGGCACTGGCATCTCTGAACAGCACACCCATACTGGCGGCTTTACCCGTCGAAACCATGATCGACATGGGCGTTGCCAGACCCAGAGCACAGGGACAAGCGATGATAAGCACGGCGACAGCGTTGATCAGGCCGAAGACCCAGCTGGGTTCCGGGCCGAACAGTCCCCAACCTATGAGGGTCAGCAACGCAATCGCGATAACCGCCATCACAAAGTAGCCGGCGATCGAGTCGGCCATTCGTTGCATGGGCGCTTTGGAGCGTTGGGCTAGTGCGACCATTTGTACTATCTGCGACAGCATGGTGTCAGCGCCGACCTTTCGCGCCTCCATCACCAAGCTTCCATGAGTATTAAGCGTGGCACCGATCAGACTATCCCCTGCTCTTTTCATGACCGGCACAGGTTCACCAGTGAGCATGGATTCATCCACCGCACTTTCTCCCTCGAGTACAGAGCCATCAACTGGCACTTTTTCACCAGGTCTGACCCGCAAATGGTCTCCCAAGTGAACATGGGTAAGAGGAATGTCTTCCTCCTGACCATCGGCGTTGATCCTGCGTGCAGTCTTGGGAGATAGGCCAAGAAGGGACTTAATGGCGGCGGAGGTTTGTGACCGTGCTTTGAGCTCAAGAATCTGCCCAAGCAAGGTGAGCGAGATGATGACCGCAGCGGCTTCGAAGTAGACGCCGATGCGTCCATCTTGCATGAAGGTGGTGGGAAAACTTTGGGGAAATAGGGTTGCCGCGACGCTGTAAAGATAGGCTGCGGCAGTACCTAAACCAATCAGAGTCCACATGTTTGGACTGCGATTTCTAACGGATGCTATGCCTCTTACAAAAAAGGGCCAACCTGCCCATAAGGTGACCGGAGTGGCAAGAGCGAACTCGATCCAGTTTTGAACCGAACCATGGAAGATTTGTAATGAGTGACCCGCCATGGCTAGAAGGGCCACCATTACGGTTAAAGGCAGCGACCACCAAAAGCGGCGGGTGAAATCCAGGAGCTCGGGTTTGTCATCGTCATCAAGCGCGGGCATGACGGGCTCTAATGTCATGCCACATTTAGGGCAATTGCCGGGCCCTGGCTGTCTTATTTCCGGGTGCATAGGACAGGTAAACTCAGTGGCTACCTGTAGCGTGGGCTCTATAGCGGCGCTGCTGGGTTCAGCGCTGGGATGATTACCAATGTAGCGTTCTGGATCTGCCCGAAATTTCTCTTGGCATTTCTGGCTACAAAATTGATACGTCTGTCCTTGGTAAGACTCGCCAAATTTACTTGGAGGTATAACCGCCATACCGCACACCGGGTCGCGTAGACCACCGTCATTGGGTGAGGCAGCGTGGGCGGGACCGTGATCGTGGTGGCTCGGTGGAGTGGGCATAGCTATTTCTCTTCCTTGTTGGTTCCTGCCTGATCGCCATGGTCATGTCCGCCATGTCCATGTCCAAAAAAATGCATCAATGGACAGATCAACAGGATGAGGTAGGGCAAATACGGATAAACGTGGGTGAAATGTTCCCGCACCCCGTAAAAGGCACCGATCGCAATGAGCATGATCAGTACAACGCCTGTTTTGCGCCTCCAAAATGGTGGGGAGGTGCTTCCAGCCGGATGCTGATGCTTATCCATGATCTAGACCCCGTGTGTGAGCGTGTTGCTCTGATCTCTGCCTCAGAGCATAGCGAACTCTTGCGTCGACGCGGTTTTAGCGGTCGGTTCAGGCTTACTTCAAGTCAAATTGACCGACCATCCCCGACTGGTAATGACCTGGCACGTTGCAGGCAAATTGAAGTCCAGTTGTGTTGTTGAAGGTCCAGATCAACTCCTTGGTTGCCCCTGGCTCGATCAGCACGCTATTCGGGTCGTTGTGTTCCATTCCAACCATCTTCATGCCTCCCATGCTATGGCCCATGTTGCCCCACATTTTTCCAGTTCCGGTGGGTGTAAGCGTTCCATTCTGGAACATGCTCGCCATTTCTTTTTGGTGCGCCGCGTGAGCAGCGGCTTGGCCGATATTGAACTCGTGCAGCAACGCCCCTTTGTTGTGAAGTACAAAGCGAACCGTTTCACCGGGCTTTACGTCGATGCTTTTAGTTTTGAAGAAAATATCACCCATCTCTACATCAACCGTGCGAGTGACCTCTGAGGCGACTCCAGGCTGACCGATATCCTCTTTCCCATGACCTACGCTGGCCATCGCCGTAGCGCCGAGGAGTAGGGTGATTGCCGCAATAACTGGAGTAATGAGCTTAGTTTTCATGGTGACCTCGAGAGCCAGTGGAAAATACTAGCTATGCTAAAGGGATAGAGCTGAGCGTTAACTGACTTGAACACTACATTTCTGTCAGTTTTCCTGAGAAAACACGGCGCCCAGATGACGCCGTGTCTAGTGGGCGGTTCAGAGAGCCCCGTAGGAGTTATTCGGTTACTGATGGTTCTCAGAAAGCATCAGTTTGTGCTCGCGCTGCATTTGGTTCAAAACGTCATCAACCATGGCGTCGTGTTTTTCCATCCAGGCGAGATGTTCCTGAGGTGACATTGATGCTTTTGGATGATCTAGATGAAGCTGGCCCATGATCTCGCCCAGTATTTTCATATGCTCGGCCATGTGAACATGGCGCTGCCCTTCAGGAGCTTTTTCAGCTTGTACCAAGGTCGCTTCGGCTTTATCGCGCAGGCTTTCCATGCGCTCCATAATCCGATCTGCACCACCTTCAGCCAACGCAGATGCTGAGATGAGTATCGAACTAGCAAAGAATAGGACTTTTAAACGGTTCATGAGGAAGCTCCTTTTTGATTTGTTTTCCGGCTCCTCTAGCTTTCATGGTTAAGAGTCGGTCGAGCACCAGAAAGTACTCATGCTCGAACCCTAGACAGCACTCGCTGACATCTACCTGAAGCCAATATTACTTTTCTGTCAGTTGCTGGTTGGCAGAGGCATTTCATTGCAGACTCAGCCTCACAATTATTCGAGAGCCATCCCCATGAGACTTCTGGTTGCGGAAGACGAACCCAAAATAGGTATTTATTTGCAGCAAGGACTCACCGAGGCGGGGTTCAATGTTGATCGTTTTACCAATGGCAAAGACGCGCTTCAGCACGCCTTGAGCGAGGCGTATGACCTGCTGATTCTCGATGTGATGATGCCTGGGCTGGATGGCTGGGAAGTACTTCAGAAAGTGAGAGCATCCGGAAAAAATGTCCCTGTGCTTTTCCTCACGGCGCGAGACCGAGTTGAGGATCGGGTAAAAGGACTTGAGCTGGGGGCTGACGATTACCTGATCAAACCCTTCGCATTTTCTGAATTGCTGGCTCGCGTCAGAACGCTGCTGCGTAGAGGTACCACTGCCCCCTCCCAAACCCATATGAAATTGGCTGATTTGGAGGTGGACCTCCTCAAACGCAGGGTTATCCGCGCAGGCAAACGTATAGATCTAACGGCCAAAGAGTTTGCGTTGCTCGAATTGCTGCTCCGTCGTCGAGGTGAGGTTCTGCCCAAGTCGCTTATTGCTTCCCAGGTCTGGGACATGAACTTTGACAGCGATACTAACGTCATCGAGGTTGCTGTCAGGAGGCTCAGAGCAAAGATTGATGATGATTTTGAGGTCAAGCTTATCCACACCTCTCGAGGCATGGGGTACATGCTGGATGCGCCGGATTCGGGGACGGGGTCGGAATGAAGCGAATGTCCCTGACTACGCGCATGAGCCTGATGTTCATGCTAGCTGTAACGGCTGTGCTCACCGTCGCTGGACTCAGTTTTAACAACCTCAGCCGGCATCATTTCAAGATGCTGGATCAGCAGGCGCTGAACGAAAAGCTTCACTCGACGCAAAGAATTTTGACTGGGTTGAACAGCATTGATCAATTCAGTGATGTTAAGCCTGAGCTGGAGGCACTGCTTGGTGCTCATCGTGATTTGACAGCTCTTATCATCGATGGTGACGGTAAGCTCCTGTTTGCTGACCCAGGTCCGATCGTAGTTCCTGAAGACTTCCGAACGGTCACAAACAGCAATGTCTGGGAGTGGCGAGACCAGGAGCAGATATTTCGAGGCGTGACGGCGCAAGCCATAGTGACGGGGCAGGACAAGCCATTGACAGTGATGTTGATCTTTGATGTTACTCAACATATGGCCTTCTTCGAGACGCTTGAACGATGGTTTTGGATAGGACTGGTGATAAGCGCGCTGGTCAGTGCTGCACTGGGCTGGATGGTAGCGCGTAGTGGACTACGACCTATTCGCCTAGTCACTCAGGTAGCAGCTTCGATGTCAGCTAAATCGCTCAAAGAGCGTATTCCATTAGGTCCCGTTCCCCAAGAGCTCCAGCAGATGGTGCTCTCGTTCAACGCAATGTTATCTAGACTGGACGATGCGTTTGTTCGTTTATCGAACTTCTCTGCGGACATTGCTCACGAATTACGGACACCCGTTAGCAATTTGATGACTCACACTGAAGTGATTTTATCTAGAAAAAGAAATATTGAGGACTACGAGGACAATCTGTACTCAAATCTTGATGACTTGAAACGTATGGGACGTATGATTGATGACATGCTTTTTCTAGCGAAATCAGATAACGGTCTAATTACACATGAAAACAAACCGATTGACCTGGTAGCAGTAGTAGAGAAATTACTCGAGTACTACCGTTTGCTGGCTGATGAGCGAGGGATCGACCTGAAGGTCACAGGCAGGGGTAGCGTCCGAGGTGACGTACTCATGCTCGACAGGGCCATCTCTAATCTGCTCTCAAATGCGCTCCGGTACACCCCCGAAGGAAAGTGTATTACTGTCGATATTCGGCAGAAAGGAACTTCAATATCAGTCTCTGTGGAGAACCCGGGAGAGCCCATTGCGTCCGAGCATCTTGAAAAGCTGTTTGATCGATTTTATCGCGTGGACCCAGCTCGCAGAGAAGGAAGTCCAAGTAATGCAGGGCTAGGTTTATCGATTACTCGATCTATCATTGAAGCGCATGACGGAAAAATATGGTGTACGTCGTTAAACGGAATAACAGCCTTTCATATTGAACTCCCATGTGCTGATGCAAGAAAGGTCTAAGACACCTTGTTCATATGTATGCAGGCAACATGTGGTTAGCTCAATAGGATCGTTTTTGGATGAGAGAAAACTCTTGGAGCGTTCCAAAGAAAGTCGCGTATTTGGCGCCGTATCCGGGCAGATCAGTGCCAAAAACCCGCCCCAAGCTGACTGAAATGTAATCGAACAGTTTGCGTTCATGTGGCATCGTGTACTCGCACTGTGACGTTGGAAATCTTGTGATTCCTCCCTGTCCAGCCGGCCCTAGAACACGGAATTTGCTAGGTATTCGTCAGTGGTTTTAACGAGCGTCAAAAAGTAAAAAACTAGATATTCCCTAAAAACCTAGAACCAACAGCTTTTGCTGTCAGGAGTCTTGCATGTCATTCCTTAAAACTACCACCGTAGCTGTTGCGCTGACTGCGGGTTTGCTTCTGAGTGCAGTTGCTCAGGCGCATCCAAAGCTGGTTTCTTCTACTCCCGCTGAAGGATCGGATGCGGCGGCTCCGTCTAAAATCGAACTGCACTTTTCTGAGAATCTAACGACTCAGTTCTCTGGTGCAAAGCTGATTATGACCGATATGCCTGGTATGCCGAATTCACCTATGGGCGTAAAAGCTAACGTGGCAGGTGGCGGTGATCCGAAGACGATGGTTATTACACCCGCATCGCCATTGACCACGGGTACTTACAAAGTCGAATGGCGTGCCGTTTCCTCGGACACTCACCCGATTACCGGCAACTTTTCTTTCAAAGTGAAATGATTCATGAGCGACTCATTAAATATCGTTGTTCGCTTTGCTCTTTATTTCGACCTGATGCTGTTATTTGGACTGGCAATTTTTGGTCTTTATAGCCTCAGGGGAAAAGAAAGAATATCGGGAACAGTTTTGAATTTTGAGTCGCTTCTTTACAGTACTTCTGCTGTAGGTGTAGCTCTGTCCCTTGCCGCCATGTTGTTACTTGCGAAAGCAATGAGTGGCGTGTCGGGTTTCATGGAGCTACATCACCATATCTTTCAAATGGTTCTCATGGGGACTGACGTCGGTTTGACCTGGATGGTCCGAATAGGGGCGTTGGTGACGGCCATTATTGGCGTTTCCCTGAACAAGCGCTTTCCAACACTGAGTCTTTGGATTGTCACTGTCTGTGGCGCGATTGCGCTAGCGACGCTGGCATGGACAGGGCACGGAGCAATGGACGAGGGGAGCCGTC
>NZ_JYLL01000032.1 GCF_001439695.1 Pseudomonas veronii | reverse complement strand
CAATAACAGAGCAGCAAAGGTCACCGAAGGGCCGAAAAACCACTCAATGTGGTGAGTAGGTTCTTCAGGGGTGGTCGTGTCTGAGTTCAGGCGAGCTGAAAATCCGACTTTTTCAACAGAATCGGCCCTTAGCCTCCGTTCGCTTTTGGCTGAAAGTGGACGTTCCGTCAGCGCAATGCCATCTCGATCCAGCCGAGCGGTCTGCCCTCACTCACTGGCCGGGCTTCCGCGCTATTGCTCACGAGGGCTCTGGGGCAGCGCAAAGGCCATGGCTTGAGTTGGCCGCAGTCCGGTGAATGCCACGCCTGAAGCCAGTAACAACAACAGCGCCGAAATCATCAACGCATGATCCAATCCCCGTAGGAACTGCTGTTCTGCATTGTCGCTGATCATGAAACCGAACACCGCTACCCCTATGATGCCGCCTACTTGTCGAGCTGCGTTCAGTAGCGCGGAGGCAACACCTGCCTGGTTGCTTGGCACCACAGCCAAGGTCGCGCTGGTAATGGTAGGAATAGTCAAAGCGATACCGCTGCCGGCCAGTAGCATCGGTACCACCGACCAGCCATAGGCATGGGTGGCCAAGGCTGGAGCCATCAGCAGATAGCCCAAGGCCGAGAGCAGCAGGCCGCCGGTGGCCAATGTTCGGTGCTCAATTTGGCCGATCAGCCTGCCAGCCAGAATGTTCATGGCCATCAGCGTTGCCATCATCGGCAGGAAAGCGACCCCCGCATGGATGGGAGAGAAGTGTTCGATCGTCTGGAAAAATAGGCTCATGGCGAAAACCACGCCGTAGAACACAAGGTTCGCCAGCAAGCCGATGAGGGTCGCGCTACATAGTTGCCGGTCACGGAAAAGCGTCAGAGGCAACATTGGCTGCGCAGTGTGCGTTTGTATCCACAGAAAAGCCGCGCCCAGCAATACACACGCCAGTACCGCTCCGAGGATTTCAGGGTTCGACCAGCCCAGTTGGCTTGCCTGGGTCAGGGCGAATGTGAAGCTGGCCAAAGTCAGCATGGCAACGATCTGCCCAGGCATATCTAAGCTGCGATCAGGCTGAACCGGAGATGTGGGCGCATGTCTGGCGGTTAGCCAAAGACCGATGAGGCCGATTGGCGCGTTGATGAGAAACAAGCTGCGCCAGCCAAAAGCAGTTATGAACAAGCCACCGATAACCGGGCCCGCCGCCAGCGCAATACCGCCGCCTGCACCCCACCAGCCCACCGCTCGGTTTCGCGCGGATTCCGCATGGAATACCTCCCGAAGCAACGACAATGAAGTGGGTACCATCAAGGCCGCACCCAGTCCTTGAATCAGGCGCCAGCCGATCAACGATGCGACGCTAGAGGCAAAGCCACAACCGAGCGAGGCCAGTGAAAAAACGCCATACCCGAGCATGAACACGCGTTTGGCTCCCAGCCGATCGCCAAGCGTGCCTGCCAACAGCAGGAGGGAGGCAAACACCAAGGCATAGGCATTGACCAGCCACTGTAGATCAGTGATATCGGCCTTTATGCCCAGATGCAGGGCTTGCAGCGCGACATTGACGACACTGACATCCATGAGCACCACGAAAAATCCCAGGCATGTAGCGAGCAGGACAAGCCTTGGAGACACGTGAAGAGAAGCAGGCATGAGGTAGGCCTTCGTTAGGAAAGCCACAGGATATGGGATCACAATCTGTGCGAAAATTCAGTAAGTCCGCACAGCTGCCTGGAGAAAACGCACCGATGTTCGACTGGGAGAGTCTCCGCGTCTTTTTGGCCATCGCCCAAGCCGGCAGTTTATCGGGGGCCGGGCGCATGCTGAAGGTTGATCATGCGACTGTCAGCCGTCGTTTGGGCGCATTGGAGAGAGACCTGGGTGTGCGCCTTGTCGATCGCCTCCCTCGCTCATGCCAGTTGACCGAGATAGGGGCACAGGTATTGCGGATATCCATGGAAATAGAAAGTAGCGCTTTTGCGATCGAGCGGGCCGTTCGAGCCGAGCAAACCCCTACGACTGGGCGGGTTACCCTAAGCGCACCACCGGTACTGGCCACCAACTTCCTCATGGCCACTTTGGGGCAATTCCGAGAGCGTTATCCGCAGGTCCAACTGGCCATCGCCAGCCAGGCGCAAAGCGTATCGCTCGGGCGTCGTGAAGCCGATATCGCCCTACGTTTGTATCGACCTACTGAGTACGACAGCGTTACGCGGAAATTGGGCAGCATGCCATTTGCACTCTACGCAAGCCTTGACTATGCCCACTTGGCATCACCTGATCAATGGGAGTTCATTGCCTATGAGGAGCAACTAGCCGACATGCCGCATCAGAAATGGCTGGTGAATTTTGCTCAGGGACGAAGCATTGTCTGTGAAGTTAGCGATATCACCACCCAACATGCTGCCGCACTCGCAGGCGTGGGCGTTGCTGGGTTACCTACCTTCATCGGCGATGCTGATCCACAGTTGCGCAGGTTACCCTTCGAGGGAGAGGGGTTCTGCCGTGAGATTTGGCTGGTTGTGCATGCCGATTTGAGGCATTCACCGCTTTTGCGTGAGGTGATGGGGTTTATCGTTGAGGTGGTGGGGCAGCGATTCGGCGGGTAGAGGCTGCCAACTGGCGCAATCCCCTCGGTTCAATTATTTGTCGAGGAAGCACAGAGGATACACGGAGGACGGTATAGGGGGGATACAAGGAGAGACAGCCAGAAACAAGAAAGCCCGCACGAGGCGGGCTTCTTGAGGTGATTCATAGACTGCTGTAGACGTCTATGGATCGGTACTTGGTGGCTACACAGTCATTTGAACCAAATTCATAACCTACTGTATTTATTATTATTTTTAGCTGTTAAGTCAGGTTGGCATACATATAGGCATACATGCCGCCGGGATCTCAACGAATGCACCTCTCATACCTGATCTTGGCATAATGTCGTGCGTCTCGACAAAACGACGGACCTCGGACTGATCTACCAAAACATGGCGTCCATTGCCTCCGAGTGGCATTACTAGCCAAATAGGCTGGAAAAACTGGATTTGCGGGTGATGTTGGATTAGATGGTTAGCCGCTAATCGTTATTTTGATGTGAGCCCCTGAACATAGGAATGCGGAGCCTTCCTATGTTCAGGGGCTTGGTCTGAAAGTCTTAATGACTTTGGTGTTGGCGACAGTCGTCAAACAAGCTATCTCCGCAGATGGGATGTCGTTTGCGGCTTCGGCGCTAACCAGTTAGTGCTAAGCGTATTGGTACGAGCTTCCGATGCTTGGTTTTATTGGACGCCGCCACACCGTTGAAACCGGCCTGGACGACAACAAGTGTTTCGTAGTGCTTGCCTGTTGCTGATGTAACGGTTACCCCCATACCCGCTGGCGTTTGAGGAAACTCTCGATGGTGTGTGCGGCCTGCTCGATTGAGGAGGTTGTGCTGTCAATGACAATTTCGGGGGCCTCCGGGCGTTCATAGGGCGAGTCAATGCCGGTGAAATTCTTGATCAGGCCTTTGCGTGCCTTGGCGTAGAGGCCCTTGGGGTCGCGCAGCTCCAGGACATGCAGAGGCGCATCGATAAATATTTCAATAAAGTCGCCGGGGACGAACAGCGCCCTGGCCATGCGGCGTTCCTGTTCGAAGGGCGAGATCAGGCAGACCAGGGTGATGACCCCAGCATCTACCATCAGCCTGCCGACCTCGGCCGTGCGCCGAATGTTTTCCTTGCGGTCGTTATCGGCAAAGCCCAGGTCGGCGGTTAAGCCCTGGCGTAGCCGGTCGCCGTCAAGCAGGCAGGTGTGCAGCCGCTTACCGTGCAGGCCGGCCTGCACGCGGTTGGCAATGCACGACTTGCCGGCCCCCGACATACCGGTGAACCACAAGAGCAATGAGCGATGCCCTTTGAGGGTGGACTGGGCCTGGCGTTCGATCTCAAACGGGTGGGGCACCAGGTCCGGGGTACGCAGGGGATGTGACGGTAGTACCAGTGACGGGGGCATGAAAGACATCTCCATGGGGGCGGATGACAGTCAGAATTCAATTACCGCTCGGTAGCGCACTGTGTTGTTGCGCAGGGCGTCCAAGGCCTGGTTGATCTGCTCTGTCGGGAAAATCTCCACCATCGGCCAGACATGGTGTTCGCTGGCAAATTCCAGCATTTTCAGCATGTCGTGACGCCCGCCGACGTTGGCGGTACTGACGGTCAAGGTCTTGTAGGTCATGGCAGGAATGTCCAGCGTGACCGGGCCGGGCATCCCGGCAAAACACAGGGTGCCATGGGGGCGCAGCAGGGCGATGGCCCGTTCCCAGTCCTGGTCGTTGGAAGCGGTGATTAGCAAGAAGTCCAGGGTATTTTCCTGTGCCTGCAACGTGGCCAAGTCCAGGGTGTAGAAATGGCGCGCACCCAGCTGTAATGCCTGGGCTTTCTTGTTATCGGAGCTCGATAACGCGGTGACCGTGCAGCCGAACTTGGCTGCAAACTGGATGGCCAGGTGGCCGAGCCCACCGATGCCCAACACGCCCACGCGCATGCCTGGCCGGGTGCCCCGTAGCAACGCGGTGAACACCGTCTGCCCGGCGCAGAACAGCGGCGCGGCCACATGAGAGGGCAGGTTGTCGGGGAGCAAGAACACGAAGCGGCTGTCGCAGGTCAGGAAGTCGGCAAACCCGCCTTTTTGCCCGTTACTGCAGGTTGGCAGCACGGCCGCACAGTGTTGCTCTTCACCCTTGAGGCACCACTCGCACGCCAGGCAGGCGCCCTTGTACCAGCCGACGCCGACGCGCTGGTCGGGGCTAAGGTGGGTAACTGCCGACCCGGTGCGCACCACGCGCCCCACAACTTCATGGCCACACACCTGTGGGTATTGGGAAGCTTCACCCCAATCGCCTTCAATCAAATGCAGATCGCTGGTGCAGGCTCCGCAATGGGTCACCTGGATCTCCACTTCGTTGGCCCCGGGATCCGGGCGCAGGTAGGTGAACGGTTCCAGTGGAGAGCCCGGCCCATAGGCGGCCCAGCCGTTAGTAGTGCGTGTCATGGGTTCACTCCTGGGTTAGGTTCAGTGCCGTGAGGTACTGTTGGGTCCATTCAGCGTCGATCACCGGGCACTCCAAATGATCAAGTAGCAGCGGCGGTGGAGGGTTGAAGTAGCTGAAGTCATCAATGATCATCGGCAGGATTAACAGCGTGCGCTGCAACACGGCCTTGCCAGGGGCCTGTTCCTTGAGTCTGGCCTGCCATTGTTCCAGGGGCAGTGGTGCATACTGGGTTGGTCCCAGAAGCGTCTGTATCCAGGCGCATAACTGGGTCCATTTGAGGTTCGCCGCAGGGTTATACAGGTGCTGTACGGGCGGTGAACCCAAGGCCTGGCCGTGGATCGCTGTGTGGGTAAATACCTGCGCGACATAGTCCACGGGGGTCAGGTTCATTGACCAGCTCGCTTCGTCTGGCCAGGCATTGAGGGCCAAGCAGCTGCGAATCAGTAGCCCGACATAGTCCTCCTGGTTTATCGACGCGCCACTGTCGGGATGTGCGGGGGCGCTGATGTCGCCACAGCGCAGAATGTTCAGGGACAGCCCGCGGCTTTCGCAAAACGCAATGGCCAAGTGTTCGGCCACCAGCTTGGCGCGGTTATAGCCGGTCGATGGCACCGGCTCCGGTAGGGTCGAGGCAAACACCACGCCGGCCCCGTTTGCGGCTGCCAGGCCGAGCACCTCGACCACACCGCCGACGTTGGTCTGGGCCAGGCGTTCATAGCGCTTGAGCCAGTTGACGTCGGCGGCGCAATGAATGATGCAGTCCACGTCTTGGCACAGCCGCTGATAGGCCGCGCTCGCTAGGCCGAATTGTGGTTGCGCCAGATCCCCGGCCATGCCCTCGACCCGAGCCGTGCGGGGCGACAATCCCAATTTGGCTACCCGACGTTGAGCCTGGGCCGCATCATCCGCACGGACCAGGCACAAGATCGTCTCCACACCGGCTGTTTGTTGCAGTTCGGCAACCACCCTGCGCCCTAGATACCCAGTCGCTCCGGTGACCATGATTGTGCGTCGGGCCAGGCGTCGCGGCGCCTGCTGCAGGCTCGCCACAGCCGTGGTCAACCGGGCCAAATAACGCTCGGCTTCTGCCGTGACCGAAAAGGCCACTTCCAACAGCGGCGTACCTTGCAGCCGATGGGCCAGCAGCCTGCTGATCCCTGCCACCGTCGAGTCGCGGGTGATATCGGCAATCGTAAGGTTCGTCTCGAATGCGCGATTGATGCGCGTCATCAAATCCAGCAGCAACAAGCTGCCGCCAATATCGATAAAGTCGCTATCGGGCCCCAGGGTGACCCCTTGCAGGTTCATGCAGCGCGCCCACAGCCTTGCCACTCGTACTTGCAGCGGCGTCAGCGGCGGTAGGTCATCCGACAGCGGTGCTAAAGGCTGCAGCAACAGGGCTTGGGCACCCAGACGCTTCTGGCTCGCTCCCGCCGGAATCGACGCGGCAAGAAAGTACCCCAGTGGCACGCTGAATGCGGGCAGGTGCTGGCCTGCCCACTGGCGCAGGGCGCCAGCAGCTGGAGGGTTGTCGGGGTCTCGGGCGCTGATAAAGGCCACCAGTTGCATATCCTGGCCCTCGCCACGGGTAGTGACCAGCGCGCTGCGTACCTCGGAGTGAGTCATCAATACCCGCTCGACGTCTGCGCTGAAGATCTTGAAACCGCGCACCTTCAAATGGGTCGTCGCACGCCCTATCAGATAAACCTCTCCGGTCTCGCTCAGCCGCACCATATCGCCGGTGCGCAGCAGCCGGTGTGCCAGCGTCGGGCAGTCGGTGGCCATTGGATTTTCCACGAAGGCACTGCGGTTTGCCGCGTCGTCATTGAGGTAGCCCATGCTGAGGCCTGGGGTATGGACGTACAGTTCACCGTGGCCACCCAGCGGCGTGCAATCGAGGGCCGGGTCTAGCACGTAGGCCTGGGTTCCGGCGGTAAATTGCAGATGTCCGTCCGGGGCGGATAACGCGACATCTCCGGCTTCATTCGAGCCATACAGGTCGATCACCCGGCAATGCGGCAGGCAGCGCACGAGATTCTGGCGCGTGGTCGCTGGCAGTTGTTCGCCGCTCAGCCACAGGCAATGCACTGCGGCAAAGGCTTGTTTGAACGCCGGCTCATCCTGCATCAGGCCTGCCGCCAGGCTGGGGGTGATCATCAATTGGCTGAGCTGGCCCCACTGGACGAATGCCCGTAGAGCCTGAGGATCCAACACCATGGCATCCGGAATCAGGCAGGCGGTGGCACCGCTGAAAATAGGGTAGTAGACATATCCAGCCATCCAAGCATTGAGGCCCACTCGGTCGCCCGGGCGGATGTGCTGTTGCCAAAGCGCCAGGGAATCAAGGCGACCGTGTTCGGCGATGGTGACAATCTTCGCCGTGCCGGTAGTGCCGGAGGTAAGCAGGCCGTAAGCTAGGTCATTGACGACAGCTGCACGTCGGGTTACGGCAGCGGGCGCGGGGTCCAGTTCGTCGAACACCAGGGTGCGATAACCGGGCGGCAAGTCGTTGAGACTGGTGGTGTCACCTACCACCACCACCGGCTGGAGGTTGGTCAGGGCCTTGGCGGTAGCCTCCAGGCCATACCAGTGAGGAATATCGAGGTAGGGCCAGCCCAGCAGGCTGCAGGCGGTCATGGTGATCAGGCTTGGAAGGTCCTTGTCCAGGCGGATAGCCACCCAGCCGCTATGGGTGCAAACTTTCGACAGGCGTTCGGCCAGCGTGGTGGCATGGGCATGCAGTTGCCTGGCATTCAGTTGCCTATGCGGTGTCATCGCGACCAACCTCTCAGGGGCTTGGTCCAGTAAGCGAAAGAAGTGTTGCTGCCATGATAGGCCCGGCGCGCTGGCAGTGCTGGCGTGGCGGTTGCTGGCGATTTGATGCGTGCGGCTACGTAGGCTCGCATTTAGCGCAAGGGTTGCCAGTTGCGCACTGATTCGCGGGGCCTGAGCGCCAGGGTTGGACGGATCGATGGCTATCAGGGGCAAGTCAAGGGCCCTGGCCGATGGCGTGTCAGGTGCCATCAGGCACAGGAACCGCTGACGCGCCTGCGCGGGAGAGCAATAGGCTATATTTTCGTCGGTCGTCAGCAGCACCAGAGGCCCGTCCTGCAACATGGCCAGTTCACGCATGGTTTCCTCGTTCAGCATCTGGCCGCTGCTGTCCAACAGCCAAAGGGCATAGTCTTCGGGGAGATGGGCCGCCAGTTGCAGGGCGCTACTGCGATGCTCGTCGGATGGGGCCAGTAACAGGACTTGGAGTCGCGTCGTGATCGGTTCATGCAGGCACTTAAGGTGATCCGCTGCATCAGCCAGCCGTTGCCAGGTGGCGGATAGCTGGAAAAACCGATAAATCACCTGCTTGTTCCGCGCCGTTTGTTCCACTATCTCAGGGAATTCCATGGCCGAGTGTGTCACCGGGGCGAACCCGGATGAGCGCTCGGCCTCATCATGCCAACCCTTGAAAAACTGCCATTGCGCAATCTGTTCCGGCTCCCATGACAACAGTCGTGGGGAATAGTCGATACCGGCAAAATCGCAGAAACGCATCAGGGTGCCTTGGGTCTCCCCCATCAAGTCGGCGTCACTGTCCAGGTACAGCACTTGGTCGCTGGGGCAATGCTCCAGTACTAGATTATGAATGCTCGCCAGCTCATCGAAACCCGACTCGGCGGCATCGAAATAAGTGGTACCGCCGCCCTGGCTGACGCGATAAAGCGATTGCATGACATCCAGTGGCTGGCGTACCAGGAAGACATGCTTGAAACCCGTCAACCAGGCGCCATCAATGGCCTGGAAGTCAAAAAAATAGGCGATCTCTTTAGCAAATTGCAGTCGCAGGGGCAAAGCGGGGCGTTGGCACAGCAGGTCCATCGCTTGGCTGTAGCGGGTGATGCCCACGGGGCCTTGTTCGGCCTGCCGGGTGCGCTCGATCAGCGCATGCTTGGCGGGAAAGTGCTGCAACAGGAAGGGTTCCGACAGCTGCTCATGCAGCACCCTCACGTCTGGATGTTGCATCACGGCCCGCTCGAAGGCGGTCGAGCGGCTCCGGGAGACGGCCCAGAGAATTACGTTGGGCAGATGAGATGACGTCAGCATAAACAGCTCCTGGGCAGGGCCTGTACACGTGAGGTGTCTAGCGCTCGCCTGCGGGTTTTTTCAGCACAATGAAACCCGACAGCAGAATAAGGACCAGGCCGGTAGCGGTTCGGCCGTTCAGCATTTCGTTGAACAACAGGGCGCCCCAGGCGATGGCAAAAATCAGGTAGGTGTAGTCAAACGCACCAATGACCGAGGTCTCACCAACTTGGTAGGCTTTGGCGAGCCCGATGCTGACGACTACCATCAGGACCGCCAATACGATCATGATCCACCAGTCGCCCTGGCCCATGGCCGACCAGCCTCCAATCAGGAATCGTAAACCGTCATCCACCGGAAAATGCGGGCCGGTCTGCAGCACCACCAAGCTGCCCACCACCCCAATGATCAGCAACGCGACATTCATGGCCAACGCCAAGAGTACGGGGTCCTCATCGGCACATTTGCCCTTGGTCACCACCACGGCAAGGGCGTATAAAATAGCGGCGAGTACAGGCAGTAGCGCATAGGTATTGAAGTCTTCGGTGCTCGGCGCCAGGGTAATCACGACCCCGACAAAACCCAGGCAGATCGCCAGCCATTTGCGTGTGGTCACGTTCTCCTTCAAGGAGAGGGCCGAGAACAAAGCGATGAACAGAGGTGTGGTATAGATAGCCAAGGCGGCGACGGTCAGGCTGATGAAGGGCAGTGCGCCGTAAAAGGCGATCCACATCAACGACAGCAGCAGGCTTCTTATCACCACCCACAGGGGAGACAGCGGCCACAAATTCGTGGCGCCGCGCAGGTGAACCACCAGCGCCATCAGAATGCCCGAGGCCAGCACAGAACGGATTACATACAGTTGCCACATTGAAGTCTCGGCACTGGTTGCCTTTATGATGGCGTCTGACACCGAGAGCAAAAATACCGAACCTACAACGATAAGAATGCTTTGTCGGTTATCAGTGGCGGTTATCGTAGTGCTTCCAGACATGAGTTTTCCTTGATTAACGGCTTTAAGGATTCTGAGTGCGCACTGGCTGTATTTAAAGTGACTTATGGTTACGCAGAAGGACTGAAAATTATGGATAATTTCAAACGCTCACTGCCCCCACTGTCCAGCCTTGTGCCTTTTGAAGCGGCGGCGCGACTTGAGAGCTTTTCCAAAGCCTCTGAAGAGTTGAACTTGACCCAGGCCGCAATTAGCAAACAGGTGCGTTCTCTCGAAGAATTCCTGGGTGTTGCGTTATTTACCCGCAGAAATCGGGCGGTATTCCTGACGGCGGCGGGTGTCGAATTTCGCGATGCCGTTCGGACGGCATTCCTGGGTATTGCGTCGCAAGCCGAAGATCTGAAAAAAGGCCGGGAAAGCAGCGAAGTAGTCCTAGTGGCACAGTTGTGCGAAGCTTTCTATTGGCTGACGCCCAATATTCCCGCGCTGCATAGGAAGTACCCGGATCTGGAGGTGCGCCTTAACGCATCGACCCAGCCCATCACCGCAACCGCTGAAAAATTTGATATCGCCATCCAGACCTCAGGCCGGGCTTCTGGCGATCACACGCGGCTGTTTACCTTGAGCGATGACATCTATCCGGTATGTAGCCCACGCTACCTCGCTTCTTTTGGCAGCACGCCGCTGGTCTTGGCGGACTTGGCCAACCTGCCGCTGCTGCACCACGTTGCAGTACCGCAAGACTGGAGCACCTGGAACGATTGGTTGCTGGAATTCGGCATCAAGGCGGGTGGCTCCAAGGACAAATTCTTCGACAGCTATCCAGTGATGATGCAGGCTTGTGTCGAGGGGTTCGGTTTTGCATTGGGGTGGCGTCGGACCACCGAAAAAATGCTCGCCAGCGGCGACCTGGTACGGCCCTTTGCCGAATCCACCCATCTGCCGGAAGCTCTGAGCGTCTACAAATGGCGAGACGCCAACCTGCGTCCGGCAGCCCGGCAGTTGCTGGATTGGTTGAAGTCATCCTTTGGTGACTGAGGCGCAATGCCTGCGTTCGGTCCTTCGCTGATAAGGCAGGGCAGATTAACAGCGAAAGCTAGAGCGCAGGACCGTTCGCTGAGGAGCTCGCTTGCGATAGCGGCAGTTGGAACACCGCAGGGTGTCAGATATTCAACGTCATCATTAACGACCACCTCAGGCAAGCCAGCTCCGACAAGGAGACGCGCACGGCTCAACGGCCAGATTACTATTAGGTGGCGACGGTAGCACTGCCGGTACTTATGGCATCTGATACACCACTATCGCAGCCTCGCTCTCGACATAAACCCCAAGGGGGCGTTTTCAAAGACCCTAAGAGGGTGTCAGCAGGCCAAGGGCCGCCAGGGTTTTTTTCTGGATGTCATGCACGGCATGTTCGCTATTAGCACCCAGGCCCGGGTCAACGACAAAACGTCCCTGCTGGTAGCCATCACTGCTCAAGCCCCGCTGGACGCTAGCGCACAGGGGCACATCTTCTTCGCGAATAACCGCTACAAAATCGATGACTTCCTGCTCTTCCCGAGTGGGTGTGGCGGCATCGCAAAACCATTCGACCACTTGCAAGGTGTGATCCACTGCGATGGGGATGTGGTGCAGGACATTCATATAGCCCCCTGGGTACACCTCCAGGCAAAAGTTTGGCCATAAGTACCATGCACCAAACTGACGGGACTGTGGTGAGGTTTCCTTCATCGTATACCCTTGATTTGTTCCACTGTCGTGGCTGACATGGGCGTGGTAATGCTCATGGATCGCCAAGTGGTAGCTCTTGAGATCAAGGGTGGCCATGGACAATGTCGGATGGCACATCGGGCAGTGATAACACTCCGAATAGTTTTCCACCGAAACTTTCCAGTTGGACTGCACGCTGTAGTTCTTGGAATACGCATGGGACAATTTTTCCGGCGCCGGAGCAAAGGATCTTATGGAGTCTTCCAGGCCGGGAAGCAGGGCTTGCATGGATGCGCATTTGCTGTCGAAATTGATAAAAATAAACCCGCAAAATACCTCAAGCCGGATGGGCACGAGTTGCACCTGCTCAGTACAGAAGTCCTTGAGATGCTCGGACTTTCGCGCGCTGACCAACTGGCCCTGGGTGTTATAGGTCCAGGCATGGTAAGGGCAGGTCAACAGCCCGGGCACATGGCCACTCCCCTCCACGAGCCGGTGTGCACGATGCTGGCAAACATTGTGGAATGCCTTGAAGTCGCCGTCCTTGTCTTTGACCACCAGGGCACTCTGGCGACCCAGGTCCCGGACGTAATAGTCACCGGCCTGGGCCAAGGCTGAAACGTGGCAAACGTACTGCCAGGTCTTGCAGAAAATCAGCTCCATTTCCTGTTCGAAGAGCCGGCTATCCACATAGTGTTCGCTGGGTAAGGTGAAGGATGCAAAGGGATCCGCGTCGAAGCCGCGAGCCAGATGCAAGGATGATGGGGCGCTGGACATGGAGCCTCCATGGATCAACGTGGTGGAAAGGGCCGCGGCGCTCAACTGTACTGCGCGACCGGTGATTCGAAATGCCGGGGGGCGAGTTCGAGCCCCAGCCCCGGGCTGTCCAGTACATACGCGCGGCCCTGGCGAATATCGAACCCACCCGTGGCCAATTGCACATCGTGGTGCCGGCAGCAGTTCCAGCTCGCGCGATGAAAACGCGCTGGCGTCGCGGTGGCCAGATGCATGACGGCGCTGTCCGAAATCAAGGTGCCGCCGACGTCCTCAATGTTCATCTGGATTCCGTGATGGATGCAGAAGTCGCGCAGTTGCCGGGCCTTGGTCAAGCCACCGACCCGACCGATTTTCAGCCCGATGACCTGAGTGATGTTATGGCGTTGGGCATACGCCAGGTCTGCCAGGGTCACAATAGACTCATCAAGGATAATCGGATTACGAGTCAGCTCGCGCACGGCGCGGCACTGATCCATGGACTCACAGGGCTGTTCGAAACACACCGTAGGATCCTGCACGCTGTTCATCACCGCGACGGCATCGGCCACCGTCCAGGCACGATTGACGTCGAACGTAATCACCTCGCCCGGCAAACGCTGCGCAATCAGGTAGTTGATCCGCGTTACATCCTCTTCGACACCGGTGCCGACCTTGCAAGAATGGGTGCGGTAACCCTGCTGTCGGGCGGCCGCCAGGTGTGTGGCCATAAGGTCGGGGTTGTCTGTGGGAATGCTGCTCTGCAAGGCAATCGAGTCCTGGAACTTACCCCCCAGCAGGGCATACAACGGGAGGTTGCAGTGCTTGCCGAGAATGTCCCAGCACGCCAGGTCAATTGCCGCTTTCACATACGGGTGCCCGGGCAGCATCACGTCCATCCGCTCGTTGATCTGGTCCAGGTGCAACGGGTTTTCCCCCATCAGATGGGGCGCCAGTTCATCGATCCCCGCCCGTACGCCTCTGGCATAGGCCGGCAGGTAGGTGGCGCCCCATGGGCAGCTTTCACCCACCCCCAGCAAACCGCTGTCGGTACCTATCACGACCACGGTGGAATCCAGCGCGGCATAGTGCAGGCGACCGCCGCTGAGGCTGTATTTTTCCTTGAGCGGGACGTCGAACTGGTAGACCTTGATGGACGTTATTTTCATGGCACAAGTACCCCCTCGGCCTCGGAAAGACCCGCCATGCGGGGCGAGATGGCAACATCCAGGATCGATTGTTGGAAAATCCGGTTGATAACGCTCAGCTTTAGCTCATGGCGTTTTTGATCGACTACCGCGATGCTGTCGAAGCACGGCTCGTAGCTGTCCATGTGTTCGGCCACCCAACTAGGGCCGCAGCTCCAGTTGACGACCTGGGTGACCAGCGAGGGCGACAGGCCCATGGCGCCGCCAATTTCAGCGGCCTCCCCGAGGATGACCCGGTTGATACAGGCGAGGAATTCCACCAGATGCGTCGCCAGCTTGATCTTTTGGTTGTCGGTAAACCGGATGCCGGAGTGGAACGTTCCCGGCAGTGTGGGGGTGATCCGGCCGAAGGCATCCTCGGTAAAAGCGCCGCTGTGTCGGTAGTTACGATTGGCGCCGTAGGGCGAGGGTGCCTGGAAGTCGGCCAGCGCAAGCGCAATGCTGTTTTCCTGTTCGCTCAAGGCTGCGACCTTGACGTGATTGTCCTGAGTGTCGAACCGCGCTCCGGCCTGTCGATAACGATCAGCGATGATCCGCCCCAAGGGCATCGCCACCCCCAACTCATCGGCCAGCGCCTCGGTGAGGCTCATGTCCTTGACCGTGATCTCCAGGGTGCACGAATGGTCGTAGCTGGCGTCGAGCATAAACGGGGTCAACTGATTGCTGACAAAGCAGTTACCGCGGGAGGTTTTTACGAAATCCCAGAACCAGTGCAGCGGGATCTCATTGGCCCGGGCCAGCACCAGCAACTCGGCCCACACGGCGGTGGCGGCGTAAAACAGCAGGTTGGTCAGTAACTTGACGGACTGCCCGGTGCCGATCTCACCTACATAAAATGCCTTGCGGCCCATGGTCTCCAGCACGCTGTGACTTGATTGATAACCGATTTTGTCGCCACCGATGTAGAAACACACATTGGCGAAATCCACCCCCATATGCGACAGATTGCTGACCGGGGCTTCAAGGCTATGGATGTGTTTTTGTCGGGCCAGTCCGGCGATATGCCGGGTGTTGTGGTAATCGGTGGTGGAGGTATCGATCCATACCGAATTTTCCGCCATCCCGGCCAGCGCACCCTCCGGCCCGGTCATGTTTTCCAGCACATGATGGGGTAGGGGCAGGCAGGTCACGACAACCCCACAACCGCTGGCACACAGCGCGGGGGTGGCCTTCCAGCGAGCACCTGCAGCGATCACGGAGCTCGCACGTGTCGGGTCGATGTCATACACCTGAACCTCGTATCCGGCGAGCAGCAGACGCTCCACCAGTGGCCGGCCCATATTTCCAACGCCGATGAAGGCGATTTTGTTTGGCTCTGCGGTGTGCATATCGCTTCTCCTGTGGGCCGCTTCAAGCGAACTCGCGCGCCCTGCCGGCGCCCTGGCCGGATACCCAGATGGAATTGAAGTTATCGAGCATGACCTGCCGGCAGGCGACCGTTTGATCACTGCCTAGCGGGGTAAACACGGCATCAATGTCCGGGTACACAAAAAACGGCAGTGACACCCTGGCGCTGCTTGCACGGTGGATCACCTGGTGCGGCGTACTGGTAAACAGGCCGTTGCTCCACTTCATCAACATATCGCCGAGATTCACCACCACTTCGTTGGCGCGGCAAGGAACGTCGATCCAGCGGCCTTGTGAAAAGGCACTGAGGGCGCAGGCATCTCGCGGGTCCTGGAACAGCAAGGTGAACATGCCGTTGTCGGTGTGCTTGCCCGCGCCACTGCCCGAGGGTGGGTAATACAGCGCGCGCTGGATCAGCACCGGGTTGGAAAAAAACGCCTGGAAAAAATCACGGTCCAGCCCGAGGGATAGGGCCAAGCCGCGCAGTAGTGCGGGCACTACCCGGTCCAGTACTTCTTGTTGCAGAGCGAGCATGGACTTGGCAAAGCCGGGGGCCTGACCCTCGCTGGGCAACAGGTTCGGCCCGGTAAACGGCAAGTCGCAGGCCGGCGCTTCCCGGCCCATGTCGAAATGCTGCTTTCGATCCGGGCCGGTGGGGGGATGCAAGGTCTCGCCAAACGTATCGACATATCCACGGCACGTCTTGGGGATGACCACTTGCCGGTCCTGGCAGAACTGGTTCTTGGTGGACAGTGGCAGCGCGAAGAATTGGCGGGCGGTGTCCAAGGCATCCGCTATCAACGAGGGCTGTATGCCATGATCGGCCAGGTAGAAGAATCCATCATTGACGCAACATTTGCGCAAACAGCTGATTTCATAATCTGCTTGGGTCGATTCAAGACGCTCAAGGGAAATATTAACCCGGCAATCAAATACACCAAATCATGCTGCGTAGGCGATACGTGGATGCCGGAAATAAGAACGGATTCTTTGAGGGCGTAATTGCAATCGTCTCATGACCGAGCGAACACGCCTTTCCAGTTCGTCCTGATTACGCGCCGGCAAGCCCGTGCGAACCTGATGTTTCAAATCACAATTCAAATACTCGTCAGGGTTCAACTCCGGGGCGTAGGCCGGCAAGAAGAACAGTTCGATTTGCTCTTTGCGGTCGCCAACCCAGGCGCTCACCTTTTTGCTGTGGTGTACGCGCAGGTTGTCGAGAATCAGGAACACCTTGCGGCCCTGAGCATCGCGAATCAGGCGACTCAGGAAGCGAATCAGCACTGGGGCTGTCAGCGTTTCCCGATACAGCATGAAGCGCAGTTTGCCCCGATTGGTCACGGTGGAAATCATGTTGGTGGAAAAACGACTGCCGCTGACCAGGCGCACCGGCGTTTCGCCAATAGGGGCGTAGCTGCGGCCAGCATGGCTGTCACTGCGCATACCGGTTTCGTCGCCCCACTGAATCTCACCATTCTCAGCCCTGGCCCGCTGTGCGATGCGTGGATATTCATTATCCAGCCAGTGCTGAACCACTTCAGGTTTCTGCTGATAAGCCCGATGCAGTGGGCGCTGCGGGGTGTAGCCCCAACGCTTGAGGTATTCACCAACCGTTCGAACCGGCATGAGAAAACCACAGCGCTGGCGGATCAGTTCTCGCACCGCATCACGCGTCCAGAGCGCAAAGCCGAGCTTGAGTTGGTCGGGCATCTTATCGGTCATCAAGGTGCGAATCAGCACTTCCTGGCTGGAGCTCAAACTGCGGCGATCACCCTGGCGCACACCACGCTGGCCGCCGGCAATGGCAGCCTTTTCGCCTTTATGTTCTGCGACCTGCGCCCAGTGAGCAATAGTGCGGGGGTGAACACCAACCGCTTCGCCAATAGCCTTGTAGGTGTAACCCTGCTCACGCATGCGTAGGGCCGTGGAGCGCTTTTCACGTTGTTCTTGGGGGCTGAGTTTACGGGCATCTATTTTCATGGAGACAGATTATCTAATATGCCCTATTTATTTGCCAGGTTAATACTATTGAGCACATCCATGTTCGACTCCTGATTATTTGTTGACGGCAAACGCCAAGTAGTGGGCTTGCACGTCGTTCAAGTAAGCGGCGTTCATAAACGAAGGCAATACAGAAAGTTGTCTGGAGGCCGTTAGTTTATGCAGTAGGGAGTCAAAGTGTTCTGCTGTATAAAAAGTACAGCGCGTACTCAGTAGGATCAGTCCGCTATTTTTTGTGATTCGCATAAGCTCATGGATGGCCTCTGTGGGTAGATGGCCCTCGATAAATGCACCGCAGCAAAAGGTTGCGTCATACTGGTTGTCAGCGATCATTGGATTATGTTCAGTAAGATCCACCCCACCATACAATGTTGCATAGGCCCGGGTTTCGCGCGCCAAGTTAGTCATGGCCGGCGATAAATCACAACCATCGACAGGCGAAAATCCCCGCAGCATCAGTTCTTTACCGACCAGACCGGTTCCGCAGCAAGCATCCATGATTCGCATGGGGCGGCGCGCTTCAGAGGCCGGGAGCAACGAGTCGAAGAGGTCACCGAGCATGCGGGGGCCGCAGTAGTTTTCTTCAGATACATCGTTGTCATAATCGACTGACCAGGTTTCGTAATAATTCCTCAACCGCGAATAGTCACGATCAAAGTTAAGCGCCTGGTTAACGGAAGTTGGCGGTAAAGGTCGGCCACCTTTGATAGCGTAGTTTTCGCTGGCCATTCTGTATTCTCCGAAAAAATTAATCTTCAGGTTGAATTGAACAGTGGTTGCTGCTTGGAGGGCTATTCTTATTCGTCAACTATGGCGCTGTAAATAGCAGGTAGACGACTTATCCTACAGATTATTCCTTATAGTTAACTGTTCGTTATACATTGCATTTATTTTCCGCTGATCATCAAGAAGCAATGAGCCTGCCTTGACAGAAAACTCCTCAGTACCTTGACGCCTTACCTTCAGCCATCATCACGCTAATGCAGGCAGGGCACCACGCCCATGCTATTGCTTAATTTATTCGGCGATCATGGCGCCACACGGGTGGCGAGCCTGGTAGCCAAGGCACAAGGGCTGGGTGGACAAAATTCTGCTGAATGGCAAAGCCTTTGCCTTTACCGCCGAAGACCTTTGGACAGCAAGATGCGGGCATCCTTTACCACTATGTCCCCGGTCTATACATACCTGTAAAGCGGGCAGAGCGAAGCTGGTCTATGACGTCGTTGACGATGAACGCTATGGATAAGCTTGTGGTCACCTTACGTTCATCAAGGCACGACGATTCCATTTTCCCTAGCGAACCGCTGGACTCTGGTTCGTCCTAACCTTTAGGCAGCACGCACCATCGTGTCGTGGAGCAGAAGCCAGATCAATCTTCCAAGGTAATCTGAAACGGTAATTTATCCTATTGATTATTATCGTTAATATTAGTTGTGTATTTTGATTGAGATACCAAATGGAATACCTCACGAGATAGCACTCCATTGGCCCCGCCTGTATTAGATCTGAAAATCTTGCTTCCCATCCACGATAAGTACTGACTTTCCTTACAGGTTGATCCAGCAGAATCATTTCGGTACCTGCAAGGGGCAGCGGGCGTTAGATGATGCCTATAACAGGCGTAGGCGCATAATCGCATCGGTGACGGCTCGTGCATTTTTGTCCAGCGTTTCCATGGCCCCCATTGCGTTAGCGGCGACACTTTCCACTCCATTCTCTGAAATCCATTTGGTCACTTCTTCAAGGGCCGCTGCTAGGGCGTGCTGGTTGTGCAGGAGCAGCGTGAGAGCATCCGCTGTGGCTATGTTGGCTTCAGAGTTATCTGGCATGGGGATCGTCCTTGAGTCACTGGTGTGGGAAGACTAGCTGAACACGCCGCTGGCTGGCGGCCACTTCTCTAGATCCGCTGACACCTGGGTAGTTGCACTGACTTGACGACTCATTTGCAGTCGACCTAACCAGCCATTGTAATGGATTTGACCCAACCCCTCGCAACCATGACCAGCAGTGAACGGCCAGGGGCAGTCACTCAGCGTCAAAAAAAGCCAGAGGCGATCCAGTATGATGCGCCAGGTGTTATGGAATGACATCGCCTAAGGAGTAGTCATGATAAAACCACCGTTCAAAATTCTTAAATCTCATCTAGTGGATGCGTTTTTCATTACGGCCGAAAAGTTATATCGCGAATTCGAGGAACCTCTAGAGGCAGTGGATAGATTCAGAAGTGGACGAATCTATTTTCTTGTCAAACGACGCAAAGCGCGGTTTTCCAGTGTCTGTCTAAGCAAAAAGTGCCAGATCGTGTTTAAGTATGCCTCGCAGGGCATGCTGTCGCGCCCGCACAAGGTCAACATTGCTCAACTGCTGCATGGCGCGCCGGCTATCAATAAAAAATACTTTCCGACCCCGGCCCATTTGCAATCAATGATTCAATATGTCAAGTCCGCGGATGAGTATGAGCGCCTGCTGAAGCGAGAGCCCTTGGTCGCAGCCGTCATGCCGGGAAGCGGGGAGAAGGAGCGCGCGGATCGGGCAATCGCCTACCATTTCCTGACACCTGCGGACCCGACGCCCAAGGATAAAAACAGGCATATCATCTTTGCTCATCAACTGCTGCGTGTTACCGATGACCTTCCGGAAAAATACGAAGTCATGTACATCGGCAAGGCCATGGAGCTGTCTGACCGAATGGACGGGCACAAGCGTGTGCAGCAAGCCCAGGCAGAATGCGAGGACGAAGCGGAAATCTATCTGTACTTCTTCACGCCACGATTCGAGGCGATGGCGTCTCGCGACGGCATGGCCATCAAACAGCCTAACGACTATCTAAACCTGGGGGAAGAAAATCTCGTGCTCGCCGCCGAAGCCGGTTTGATCAATTACTTCTCACCTGAAATGAATGTTCAGAATAAAACGACGGACCTGCGTAAAAGCAAGGCCATGACCCGCGTGAAGAGTTTGAAATACACTCACTTTATTTCGGAGTGTAATTTTGACGAACATGACTATGCGTTCGAAACGACGAAAATCAGGAAGAGTGGCGCGCACGAGAAGATTTACTTGCTCTAACGCAGAGCAGGTACCTCCTACTCACGTGTTCGAGGGTGCCCCCCCATCACAGTGTGCACGACTGTATTGAGTTCAGCGGTTGACCGATTTGCTCTGATAGCCAGACTGGATGAACGGAAAAACAGCTGTGGATTCTGCACATACAGTTGGGTTGTGATTCAATGTTTGTACCGCCCGCGCTCTATTTTGGGCTTTAAAAACCACGCGGTCATGCAGGTATGCAATGCCGTAAATTGCTTCGTTTTCCTGGGCTGAAACGTTCGGCCATGCTTAAGGTGTTGTCACAAGCCAAAATGGCAAGCCCTCCCGGGGCTGCTGGATTCCGAAGGCTAGAGCCAGGAATCTGTCCAAAACCCACAAAATACGGCCTACATCAGCAGTGCGCCAGGAAAACCCGGTGCACGTTGAAGCTGCCATTCAATTTGTCGGCGTGCTGTGGAAATAATATCTGTAAACAATAGGCAGCTGACTCCAGGCTCAAGCTCTCGGGTCGGGAAGCCATCAATCCGCCCTCCTATTACTAGAATTTTTATTGGCTTAGCGCTATACCCGGTAAGCTCATGCCGATACCGAGTTGCTTGCTGGTAATCCGCAAAGCTCAAAGGATGCGAGGGACGCTTAAACTCGATCAGTAAGAACTCCCCCAGCAGGCTTTCATTCAACAGCAAGTCTGGACGGGTCGTGCCTAGCGCTCCGGAGTACTTCTGTTTCAGCAGCTCCTCAATCTGCCGTTTCAAAGTGATATTGGAACTAAAGATCGTGAATGCAGCACCCAAAATCCAAAGATTTACTTCTATAGCTTTGTGTACCGTTGACTCAAGGCAGCCTTCATTTCGGACTAGGCGCTCCAAGTCATCCAAGAACTGCAGTCTGGCTTTAGCTTGGTCGACCAGAACGGCCATGTCGGCAAGGCCAAAGCTCTCCAGCGCATCAGCAAGGTTAACGATATCGCCGCGATTTGCTTCAGCGAGATGCTCGATGATAGAGCGGTATTCGGTACGTTCTACGGCCTCAAGAACGACAAATGCGAGAGCCTGTACCTTGTGGGCAGGTTCGTCGTAATACTTTTTCAAAACCTTCTTGATTGCTCGATCTGCAAACTCGCGCTTGTGCTGGGGCAGTTTTTCCAATCGGCCGGCGACCGCTTTTTGCAAGCGAGCATGCGCCATCCGCATTTCCATACCGTGTGTAGAGCGGAAAGCCTCAACCAAATTTGCCTGCACGAAGGTGACGATCTGTAGGTAAGCCTCGCTGTTTTCGATTACCGAGTCCCAACCGGCAGTTACATAGTCCATCAGCCCGTCAGCTTCGACCTCGCCATACAGCTTTCTCAGCAGACGAGCAGGAATCTCATCACTGTTCTCCAAGCCAAAATAACTAGGCTTACCGACTGCCTTTCCTTCCACCATCAAAGTAATGCCGGGGCGTCTCAGACCACTTTTCTTTTTGCTAATGGCAAAACGAAGAGTTGCATCCCCCGCATCAGGAAACGTACCTTGCACCTCAGTGAATTCGCCTTCAAGATCATCAATGCCCAGCGGTTTACCATTGATGATAATTTTGAAGTCCTTCTGCCGACCGTACTCCATGATCAGTTCTTGGCGTAGTCGATCAGCACTTGGGTAACGTAGCCCTTGACGAAGATGCGTCAGTGTCACGCAGGTTCCATGATCTTCGAAGCTGCATTCGCTCACCTCAAGTGGTAGCGTCAAGTGCTCAATATCGGACGCCGACTCAAGGTCCTCAATACCAAGCGTGAACGAAATCTGTTGGCCACGGGCCATTGTGGTGAGACGCATCACCGAAGCGGACATCAACCCAGCAAATTTTCCGATCCCTTTCTTGCCTTTGATCGGACGCCGTTTTTTTGAGGTACGTCCATTAGTCCGCATCCGTCGATCAGATGCAATTTTCAAATAATGAGACTCAAGCTCCCGGCGAGTCATCCCGTTACCATCGTCGCGTATAACAATAGGGCCATTGGTCAATGGCTCAGGTAGTTCGATAACCACCTCTTCTGCATCCGCATCCCATGCGTTATCAACCAACTCTTTAAGAGCTTTTTCTGTCGTCGAGTAATCTTGGCTGAGCAACGTTGCCAGTCGGGAGTCAACCTGAAAATTTGCTTGCTGCATCTCGCATTCCATCATGGAAGGTTGTCGGCCCCGAGCACATCAACGATTTGCACGAATGGCTGTTTCGGCTCATTCTACACGGGGATGGCCTAATAATGGCTCGCCGCGTAGGGAAAGAAGTCCCTGCAATGTCGCCCCCTCCCGAGCCCCTCCCCCCGCCCGATGCATATCAACGCTGAAAGCGATTGAATTACTACGCTGCCGGCCTTCATGCTTTGCGCTGTAAAGGCGTCTGCGTTGGTTTAGAACTGAATGACCCGTTGATTCAGAAACGAGGAAGGAACCTACCCGAGGCAGGAGCCGTATGCGGTAGTTCCGCATGTACGGATCTGTGCGGGGGGCGGCAGGTAACTGCCGTCCCTACCGCGACCAACAATGTGCACGGACGAGGCGTACTTCAGATGGCAAAAATCAGGCGGGATGCTACTCGGCTGCGTCGTAGTCAAAGGCACATGCGAATAGGGCCTCTGTAGCCGCATAGTTCCCATAGCGACCTTGGGGACGTCCGCTCTCAGAAATCAGGTGTAGATGTTTGCGGGCACGGGAACCTACGACGTAGAGCAGTTTGTTAGCGGAATCCAAGCTTGCTGCCTCAGTGAAATGAGGCACCATCCCCTCAAGAAGGCCGAACGCGATGACCACATCGTACTCGGCACCTTTTACACCGTGGATCGTCGAAACGGTGATACCTGTCCGCTCGCGAAATACCTTCCTGAAGAAAGAGATGTCGTTGATGTACGGGGCTCCGTCCTTTTGGAGCCTGTCGATCCGAGATTGTGAGCTGCGAAAGAACGCATCGCGATGCTCCACCAATGCGGGGAAACTATTCAAGGCTACACCGAGTCGTTCAAGCAGTGCGGTGAAGGCTTGGTCAAGGTAGGCAATCCCATCCATCTCGGAGATTGAAATTGCGTTGCATTCCCTCAACAGGAGCCGCTGCGTCAGACGCGATGTATCAACGCCAAGATCAACCAAGTCGCTGATCACATCTCTTGCCCATCGCATGCGGCGAACAAGCATCTTCGGCGATGACTCAGTCAGGATGATTTTCGAAACTTTGAACCAGAAATTGTCTATATCGTTGCTAAAGGGGACTAAACCAGGGCCGTCAAACTGTTGATCCGGAAGCATCCGTACTAATTGACGCGTCGTCGATGCCAATAAAATCCACCATGGGGCTAGCACGCAGATCTCCTCAGGTGGATACCCTGCAGCGAGGCTTGCCTGGATCAGTCGTACTAGCTCGTCATGCAAATCGGGGAGTGTTACGTGCTGGTTGTACGAAACCTTGCTCGGAAACGACGCATTCGATCCTGCGCTCTCGATTGATGTCGGATAAACGTTGAAATTCAAGAAATGGGAAATGATCCTCTTGCTCGAACGGTAATTTCGGGTAAGTGCCATTTCTCTTATCGGGATGCCAGCTTTAGCACGAAAATCAGCCACCGGAATTGCGTAGCCACCGAGCGAGCCGTAGATAGCTTGGTTCGGATCGCCGACGATGAAGGTCTTCGTTCGCCCTGCTCCGGCACGCAAAATAGCAGTAAGAAGACCATACTGAATTTGCTTCGTGTCCTGATACTCGTCTACCAGAACATATGAGAAGACCGAAGCGAGAATCGATGCAATTTGCTTTTGATCGCGCATTAGTATCTGCGCATACCAAAGGATCAGCTCGAAATCGATCTGACGCGCGTCCGTGAGTTCGCGAAAATACTCGCCAAGAATTTTATGGAGTGTCTCATGCTTCCAAACATCTTTGCAGCCTAGGTGATAGCCCGTTTCGCTGAAGTAGTAATCGCAATCCCAGTGGGTGATCTTTGCGTAGGGCGCGCATAGCCGATCAAGCATGAGTTCGCGGTCGTGCTTGTCTAAAACTCGATAGCCGCGGGAAAGTTCTGGAAGGTAGATGCCATATGGCTTAATGATCCACTCGAGGCAAAATGAGTGAATGGTCCCGATCCACAGCTTTGACGTGTCAACGCCGAGATCTTCTATGCGCTCCTGGATTTCATCTGCAGCGCGGTGCGTATAAGTAATCGCCACGACAATCCGCTTGTCCATGCTCCGCGAAAGCTCATAAGCGATCTTATAGGTCAAAGTCCGAGTTTTTCCGCTACCAGGACATGCGATGAGGAATACGCTCGAAGGTTCTTCCACTGCGGCTGACTGCTCCGCGTTCAATTCACGGGGATCCCAGGCAAACATTAGGCAATGCCCGCCATGAACGAATTAATGGCATCGCCTGGTAACGCAAGGGCGACCGCAGCTTTTAGGAACATCAGATCGATTTCGCCGCGTTGGAAGCGCTCAACCTGCCCCCCGAGGAGTGCTAGTCGTGGTTGCCCTGAGGGATCGGCATGGATTTGGCGGGCAACTCGATAGTGTAGGATTCTGGTGAGCAGCAGAGGGGATATGTGCCCATGTGCGAAGTGAATGGCCTGCAGGATGTAGGGAGGGATCGCTACCTGATGGTCCAGTTCTTCGGCGAGCATGATTGCAAACCAGCCTTTCCCTTCATGCTCAGCCATCAACAGTGCACGAAAACCTACCAGATGAGGCTGACCTGATCGAAGGGCCTCCACCGCTTCATTGATAGTGTGCGGCGCTTTATAGATCTTACTCACTGCTCGAACAAACGCTTCCTCGTTGCCCGCTGACACGAGGTCAACTTCAAAGGTGTGTGGTGCATAGTAGACCGAGATCCAAGGGTTTCCAGCGACAAAGGCATCGAGGCCAACCTTGCGTTCGGCGCCAGCTTTTTGGGAACCTATCGCCTTGCGCTTCTTGCTTGCCAGAAATTCAAGGTCAGTTGGCTGCGGCGTCACATCAAAGAAGGTGGTATCAAGGTCAGTGACTATCGCACAGCGCTTGCGGATTCGGAGGTCGTGAAAAAGGACCGCGACGTTTTTGAACCCCGTGCTGCGTATGTTGATGACGCTAATACCCAACTCATCAACGCTCAGCCCTAGCAGCTTCTTCACCAAGACTGGGATCAGTATCTCCTCCGCATCGCCTTCAACGAGCAGCACGCTTTTAGCGAACAGCAAATTGCTACGAACGGCATCCAGATATCTCTGGATGCTTCTCACCTCTGATGGCTCGAGCCCCGTAGCGGGTTGATAAGCCTCGCAATATGAGCCTTGCCGTCCCAGAATGTTGACGTTACTCACATTGCTCACTTCGGAGATGTGGGCCGAATGCGTCGTGTAGATGATCTGGGCATCGCTGTAGGAAATACGGTCGAACAGAGTTTTCTGGATGTGGGTGTGGATGTGCGCTTCGGGCTCCTCTATTAGCAGAAAATTGGCAATGGCAAGCTTCTCGCGCTGATACTTGAACTCAAGGAGTTTCAGCGTCAGGTAGATAAGGTTCGCTCCGCCCAAGCTCAGCTCATGGATACCACCCTCATACCCGTCATCGGTCTCGCCGACGAAGAGGCGCAGCGACTGAAATAATTTTTCTGCTTCGTCTGGTAGGTCAGATTTGATCGAAAGCGAAGCAGGCGAATAGGTTTCTCCGGCCGCATCCTTGATGGTTTCCCGAATGTGGTTACGAACCGACTGCACGTCTTCGAGGCCTTCGATAGAGGCATTCAGGTTCCTGACCATCTCGGTTATGGGAAGCATCGACACTGGATCGATCTCGCCGCTCTTGCTTTTAAGAAGCGTAAACAACGGGTTCGTTCGGTTGTTGTGAAACTCGGCCACGACATCCCGAAGGGCCTGGATGAAGGTCAGTGACACTTCTTTCGTAACCGAGAGAAATCCGGGGACTTTAGCCCCTATCTCAGGAAATTCAGTCTCGGCACTGAAAATACACGTATCGAAATCGCCCACGATCGATTGGTAGACGGAGGGGTCACTGAAATCGGCACCGCTTCTTCCTGTGAACACAGTTTCGTAGTCGTCAATCGTGATGGCATTACGTATTCTCGTAAGCTCTTCATCATCAAAAACATCGAGAGCAGCCAGCTTGAGCCGGATCTCCTTTTTCGGACGGAAGATGAGGTTATAGGTGGCCTTCGCCAGCGGTCCGCCTTCGAGCGCAGCCGTGCCATGAAGGAATAGCGCCTGCACGGCTTCGTCAGCGCTGATCTCTTCGAACTCAACACTGATGATGATCCAGTGGCCTCGCCATTCGCCGAGCGATCGGCAGAAGTCCGATTCCTCCAGTCGATAGGCGGCACGCACCATGGTGTCATCCAGTAGTAGACGGATTGCGCGTAGGATATTGGACTTACCTGCGCCATTCTCGCCGATGATGGTGTTGACGCCCCGCTGAAACTTCAGCGTTGTATTGCTGAAGTTTCGGTAGTTGACCAAAGTCATTTTGGAAATGTGCATAATTCTCCAGAGCGCCAACACTCATAAACAGCCTTGTTCGTTTGTGAGCGATGGTAGCGTGAGGGGGAATGATTTTCCCACAGAAACCGCTTGCAGGCGCCAGCAGTAGGCGCAGCGATTGCGCTGCTTCGCAATAGCTTTATCACATGATTGCAAGTGTTGGGGCGCAGGCCAAAACGTGCTCCAGCTGACGTCATCGTATTCGTCAGGGTTGACGGACATGAAGATTTCCACCGACTCGCCTAGCCCTTGCAAGTGTTTTTCTATTTCCTAAAGAAATTTGCTCGTCCCACAGGAGAAGCTTAATTAGGGCCTCCTGGATAACATTGGGCGGCCATAAAGCCAGGACGCTGACTACTGCAACTCGCATCTTTATATACGCACTGATGTCATCTGCCGAACACTCAACGCTCTGTTCAGTTCCATGGTCATTCTGGCTAGACACCATATAGGTTCTTTGATTCGGTGATGGAACTTGCGAAAAGAAAACTGATGATGCTCGAAAAGCCAGACAGGCCAGGCTAATCTTGAGTTCCTCCAGATTGCGGATCAAGAATGTCGAGTAGCATATTGTCGTGCGATGCGCGTGTTGCCCTGTAGAACATGCACCGAGCTAGAAGGATCCTTTTCATGCTTCGGGCGGAGGCAAGGTGCCTGGGCTCCACAGAGATTGTCGCGGTACTGCCACTCCTGATATCGGTCACCTTTAGGTGGTAGCGCCCAATCAAGCCGTCCTCACGCATGGTGTGGCCTAGGCATTTGAAAGTGAGAGAGGTTTCTGACAAGTTGGTCTCCGATAGCCTAGGCATGGCTAGGGTAGTAGCGGGTACACAGGGCCTTAGTTGATCGAAAAATCTTCAGGGTTACAGCTGTTGTCTACCTGACATTTATTGGCCGGTACCCAAGGACCCTTTGGCTCTACTGCGTCAAGGCGATGTATTGTCAGAACGCCGGCGTAATAACTGCCGGGTACTCCCGGGAAGCCAGCTTTCTCACCGTCTTTGAAGTGGCCTTCATAAATTGGAACGATCTGGCCGTTTTGTGGAGCAAGGCTTACCGAAACACGCCCCGAGGGACTGCAATGAATGATCATTACGGCGTTCGTGCGATGAGCGTTTGCTGACTCGTCAAATACGCGAACGATGTCATGTCCACCAGACTTGCGACAGCTTCTTCCTGGGATGGACGCTGAGACGCCTTCAGCGCTGGTTTCACTGCCCAGGGTCGAAGGCATGTAGAAGTCCAAACTTAGTCCGATCAACGCGTGTTCTGGAAGGGGCGAGAGTCGATCCTCAAAGCTGTTTCGTACGCTGATCAACGCGGGCTCGAGGTTTTTCTTGATTATGTCGGTAGTGGCTTCAAGGCAGGCGCCACCAACTGAGGCGATTACGGCTATGAGGCTTTTCGAAAGACTTTTCTTGAGCACGGGCATTGCTCGCATCCTTGCGTATGTGTGAAAAAGCTCGGTGGGTCAGCCTTAGTACATATCACTCGTGGACGGGGCAATTCGTCGAGTCAACAGTGAGCTTGTTGGTCGCTGAGTTGAACTGAAAGGTACGCCCCTCAACGTAAAGGCCGTTCTTGATAGCATCAATTTCTTCTGCCTGACGCGGCTTCAAGGTGAGGGTCGTAACCTCCCCTTGGTAACCAATCTCTAGGCGAATGTTGTCCAGAAGTAGATTGAGTTCGTCGGCAGTCATGGTTTCGCTCATCGTAATAATTCCTTATGAAAAGGCTGGCGTACTGGGCTCTTAGCTACCTATGAATGGGCATGTTACGGAAGTATTCGCCGATAGCGCTGACAGATCCGGGCTTCAGACCTACATCATCAGTCCAAAAAGATGCCTTCAATGGGATGTCCACATCAAATAGGCAGACGAATTGTTCCTCATCCAAGTCGTAGATGACCTGCTCAACAGATGGAGCAAGCTCCGAGCCAGTCATCGTTTTCCACAACGTGCAACTGGTTCCTTGCTCAAAACGAAGGCCTGGGAACGGTGCGAAGGGAAGGGTGAGTTGATGGCTGTAATAGCCGAACACATCACCTTTCTGGATGGCTCTGACGGCAAGCAAAACCTTGTGCATTGACTCTCCTGTTGAAGTGCATCGTCGAAAAAAACTACGGTACCGAGCTTAACTGAATTGAAGAAAAATAGTCGATTGGCTGGCAGCCTCATTCGGATGTATATCTTATTGATACTGCATGCTTGCAGCAGCCGCTGGTCATGGGGCGTGAAGCCGCCACTTCCCAATCAACTAGCTTGATGCTTGAGGCTGTATTTGACGTTTGAGATTTTGCTTTTCCCGCCAAACCCTCCGATCCAGCGATCTTTGATCGCGCCGGTTGGAGGGTTCAGCCGTTTTTTTCGAGCCACTTCGTTCCACAATCTCATTTTGAATTTCAATAAGCATCAAGCCTTCGTTACCCATCAGTAATCACTTTTCGAGTGCCGCCACATTGTAAGAACGGATCTTGCCGTGGTCATGGCTAGAGCAGTGGCGACACCGGCGACACCGGCGACAACCCACGTCGGACATGCCCTGCAGCGTGGCGACAAAAGTGGCGACAGTCGCCACTTTTTGCACGCTTTGGCCGTGACGCTTGACCGTCTTTTCGAGTGGGTATAAAAATTGGCGCATGGATCGCTGTCGTTGACAGCACCTGCCCAGGTAGCCAGAACCTTCAAGGCTACGCCACTTGCGTGATGGTTCTTCCCCAAGTGCGATTAGCGTCCGGCGGTTCGCACGGTCACTCCCCAAGAGTGATGGATGCCTACTCGACTGATCTGTCCACTGCGGCAGACGATGGACCTACCTCGCTGCGCTGCAGCAACCTCACCTCTCTGCACACCTCGCTGCGCCAGACTGCGCCCGTCTCTTTCTCCTGGAAAGAGACGGGCGCTCGTACCACTGCTGCAAGCCACGTCGTACAAGGCATTGCCGCAACTCTCCTCGTGACAATCGGCCTGACAAATCCGATTCGTCGCCATCCACAACGACACAGCCACTGGTGCCGCAACCTATGGAAAGGCTGCACCTGACTGACAGTCAGGCATGCGCCAGATGTCGATGTTGTTGCCTTCTCTCACCCAGGATCTCTAGGTGCCGAACTCGTCAGTCGGCACAGCCTCCACCCGCCCGCATCTTCGGATGCGTCTAAGGAGGCCAGATTCATGGGTTTATGCCCTCGCTCCCGGTCGTAAGGAGCCGTGCGTTCCGCGTCAGTGAACACCTCACAGGCCGCAGGGGCCTTGATCCCTGATAACACTCAACATCCGTGGCGGGACTACGTGAGGGCAACCAGCAATGAACGAGGAGAGGGCCCATGCAGCAGTTAGATCCGAAGCTTGAACAACCACGACGACCTCGACCGCTGATTGAGTCGAATCCCGTCGCCCAGGCTTATCCGGTGCAGGCACTGGGTGGAATTCTTGGGCCTGCGGTAGAGCGCATGGCCGAGGTCATCGGCGTGCCCCAAGCACTGGCCGCACAATCGATGTTGGCTGCCTCGGCTCTGGCCACTCAAGGTCATGCGGGCTTACAGCTCGACGGGCGCAGTTATCCGCTGTCGCTGTACCTGATCACGGTGGCCGCGTCAGGGGATCGTAAAACGGCGGCAGATCGATGTGCATTGCTGCCAGCACGGCAATGGGAGCGTGAGCAGTGGCAGCGCTATCGCGAACAACTTACCCGGTACCGTGCCGCACAGCGACAGGCGCAGCGTATCAAGCCTGCCGATCCTGAGTCCGCGAACGGAATGTCACTCGAAGCGGAGCCCTCAGCCCCTCGGCTGATCACCACGGACCCGACTATCGAGGCCCTAGTGAAGGGGCTTTGTCATGACCTGCCTAGCATGGGGCTGTTCTGTGATGAGGGTGGACAATTCCTCGGTAGCAGCACCATGAGTCGGGATAACCGCTTGAAAGCGGTAACAACCTTGTCGTCACTCTGGGATGGCAGTCCGATAGATCGCGCGCGCTCCATGGCAGGTGAAAGCCTGCGAGCCTATGACCGACGCGTGAGCCTGCACCTGATGTTGCAACCGTACTTGGCCATACAGTTACTAAGTGATCCGTTGCTCCAGGGGCAAGGCATCCTCGGACGCTGCCTGATGACCTGGCCCACCAGCCTGGCTGGACAACGTAGCTATCAGGCTGTCGACTTGTCGAAAGACGCCGTCCTAAAGCGATATCACCACCGCCTTTCGGCCCTGTTTCATAAGCCTTGGTCACTTTCCGCTGACGGTGCTCTGCAGCTGTCACCGCTGACCCTCAGTCCGTTGGCCCGCCGTCGCTGGATTGATTTGCATGATGCTATCGAAGCTCAGCTGGGGGAGTTTGGCGAGCTGGCCAGCGTACGGCCCAGCGGATCAAAGGCCGCCGATAACCTGCTGCGCGTCGCCGGCATTCTTGCAGTTGTGGAGGAGAGCAGCGCCGTGGAGGTCGACCATATCCAGCGTGCCTCCGCTTTAGTCGGCTACTACCTCACCGAGATCCAGCGCCTGACTGAGCAGGAGCCAGTGTGTCGAGTAAAAGAGGAGGCAGACCGGCTGCTGCGATGGCTACAGGTCAAAGATTGGAAGCGTTTCAGTATTCGTGAATTGAATCGCAACGGTCCCCGCTTTGCCCGCAAGAGCAGTCGTCATGCCGCCAAGCTGCTGGTCGAGTTGATTGATCATCAGTGGCTCATCACCGACGGCCACACCTTCGAGGTGCGCCATGTTCAATCTTGATGAAGCGCTGCGCAACCATCTGGCTCAGCGCGAAAAGGAGCCGAAAGCGCAATTTGTCGCCGCTACTGTCGCCACTTTGTCGCCACGCTCAAAGCCAAGCAGGGCAAGGGATGTCGCCGCTGTCGCCGGTGTCGCCACCACCCGTAAAACTATCACCTCGACGACAGCCATCATTCAGTTGTTGAAAGAGCAGGGCGTGCATCTCTACGTCACTGACAACACGCTGTGTTTTCGCCCGACTGATTGGGCTCAGTTCGCGATTGTAAGTGCGCACTGGCGAGCCCTTTTGCATGATCTCGCGGCAGTCGATCAGGAACAGAAAAATGGCTCGGGTCGGTAAGCGAGCGGGGCGCAATTTCGGCTTCGGTCGCCAGCTTAGCTATGCTGGACCGCAAGCACTGAAAGACCTGTTTGGCGACGGCCATTTTGCTACCGTCAAAGCCCATAGTGATCGCTGGCAGGCGTTCGTGCATTGGTGTCGATCCGATGAAGGGCCGAGGGTCAACGACGCGCGCCAGATAGACCGCGAGATCCTCATGCGGTACGCCGTCCACGTGCGGGAGCAGGTTGATCAGGGCAACGTCGGCATTGCCACCGCGCAGAACCGACTGTCCAGCGTGAACCGAACGATGGCCGCGCTGCGCGGTGATCAGTACGTCAAAATCCCGAGTCCGAGTAAGGCGCTTGGCTTGCAGCGCTCAAGCGTGCGTAGTGAGGCTCCGCAAGGCCAAGACCGTGCGCAGGTCGAGTTGATCGCGCGGACTCTGTCAGATCGTCAGCAATCGAGGGTGAGTGCCATTGTGCTCCTCGCCCGTGAGACTGGTATGCGCCTGCGCGAAGCGATCCTGGCCGATCTGCCCCGACTGCAACGTGAGGGTCGGCAACTGGGCAAGATCAACATCCAGGATGGCACCAAAGGCGGTCGATCAGGCGCATCGGCACCGCGCTGGATTACGGTAACGGATCAAGTTCGCGATGCCCTGGATTGGGCCAGCGCGAACTCACCCAATGGCAGCCGGAATTTGTTGGCGCCCGACGAAAGCTACAAAGACTTTATGCAGGTAGTTGTGCGACCGGCACGGGACATTCTGCATGAGCATGGATTGAAAGGTTTTCATGAGCTGCGGGCGGCTTACGCCTGTGAGCGCTATGAGCAACTGACCGGCTTCTCCGCGCCCATCAATGGCGGTCGTTGTCATCGAGAGGATCGAGCACTCGATCAGTGTGCACGCCAGCAGATCAGCCACGAGTTGGGGCATAACCGCATCGACGTTGTGAGTGCCTACATCGGAGGTCATCGATGAAGTCCGAGTTCGATATGGAGTTGTTTTTGAGCCCTCTGCTTAAAGGTGCGCATGCCACGCGGCAGCGGCACATCAGGCAAGCAGAAAGGATGCACGAGGCGATTCGTGAGCGTTGGGGTTGCGCGACGCCCTGGTCCTGGAGAGAAAAGCACGTGAGATGGTTTCTGAAGCACTACCTGCGATGCTCAGCTCCAGCTACCGTCTACTATTACGAGTTAACAACAGCGCTAATTCGTAGGCGGTGTGAAAGTATTAAAGCTGACAGTCAGCTCAATTTGGATAAATGCTCACCAAGCTGTGGCATCCCGCAACCTAAATGGTCGACTTCAAGCTAAGCCTATCAGGACGCTCTGCGGACTCTCTTCACTGGGCAAGAAGCTAAGAGGCCGTAGTTTTATACGGCTCTGATATTTCCTGTTCAAGCCCGTCAAGATAATCGGCGTACCACTGCATCATTGTCGTACGTTGCTCCAGGTACTGAGCCTTGTTATAGATCCCTCGGACACCTGACGGCTTGTGACTGAGCTGGGCTTCAATGTGGTCCGCTGGAAAACCGTGCTCGTTGAGTACGGTGCTTGCAATATGACGGAAGCCATGTCCGGTCTGTCGTCCTTCGTAACCAAGGCGCCTTAGCGCCATCAGAAAAACGGTATCGCTGCGAGGCTTGGTTCGATCACTTCGACCAGGGAACAGCAATGGGTACGCTCCCGTGATTTTCCTTAGTTCAGTAAGAGCGCTTAGTGCCTGCTTGCAGAGTGGTACAAGGTGTTCACGCCCTTTTTTACGGCCTTTGCGTTCAACGGGGATGGTCCAAAGCCGTTTGTCAAAGTCGAACTCAGCCCAGTATGCCTCTCGAAGCTCGCTGGGGCGGACAGCCATGAGAGTAAGCAGTTGGAGGCCAAGCTGGATATCCCTGGCGTGTGGGTATGATCGTATTGCTCTGAGCAGTGCGGGAAGTTCTTCCAGGGAGACATGGGCGTAGTTCTCGGCCTTTCCCGATGACAGAAATTTATGAACCCCCTCTAAGGGGTTGTTCATCGCCCTGCCGGTTACGCGAGCCAGGTCGTAGATGTCTTTGCAGTAAGCCCTCACGCGACTCATCTGCTCGAGGATTCCCTGACGTTCGAGCCCTCTCAAAAGCTCCATCCATTCCATCGACATGATGGAGACATAAGGACGTTTTCCGACAAGAGGGAACACGTGGCGTTCCAAGGCTCCAAGGACTCTTTTTGCTGTGCCGACATCCCAGCCAGCCAAGCGAGACGTATGCCATTCACGAGCCAAGACTTCAAAGGTTTCGTTTGTTGCTGCTATCTCCGCAGCTTTTCTAGCTTTCTTGGAGGCTATCGGATTTTTGCCTTCTGCTGCATCCGATCTCAATTCAGCAGCTTTTTGCCGAGCAAGGGCGCCGCTGACTTCTGGGTAACCGCCAAGCCCGAGCCACGACCATTTGCCGTCGGGCTTCTTATAGCGCAACTCCCACGACTTCTGCCCGTTAGGCTTTACTCTGAAATACAGCCCCGAGCTGTCTAGCTCACGGTAGGCCCCCGCTTCGGGAGCGAGATTGACTAGTGCGGTATCGGAGAGAGGACGGCGTTTAATATCGCTGCGTTTCACTCGTGTATGCCTCCAGTTCAATTTTTATTGAAGCATACATGGAGGCATACAAGATGTGAAGGATGTAGGTGGACCAGCTTGGACGTCCAGATACAAGAAAGCCCGCACGAGGCGGGCTTCTTGAGGTAATTTATAGACATCCTTGGATCTCTATAAATCGGTACTTGGTGGCTACACAGGGACTTGAACCCCGGACCCCAGCATTATGAATGCTATGCTCTAACCAACTGAGCTATGTAGCCAAGTGGCGCGCATTATTCGCGGAGAACGACAAAGCGTCAAGCGTTTTTATTGAATTTTTATCTACGCTTTCAATTGTTTAACGAAAAGCCCTGGTTGGGCCGACGGGTGGCAGGGGGATTTGCAGGTCTTTATGGCACGCCCCGGTCTCCCACATTTGATCGGCGTTGGCTGTCAGGACGTGCGGGGCATGCAGTCGATGGAGCGGTCGATCACGGTCTTGGCCATTTCCAGCAGGTGCCACACGGCGTGGATCTTGGCGCGGTCGTGGGGGGGCAGGTGGTCGCCGCAGTCCAGCACGGTGGCCGAGGCGCTGTGGATCAGGTGGGCGATGTAGAGCTGGGCGTCTTCGAAGCTGAGGTGTTCGTTGACGGCGAGGCAGTCGCTAGGCGGATCGGGGAGTGCTTTGGTCATGGTGTAGCTCCTATTGAACGAGAGAGCGACCCCCCACGCTGCTAAACGAGGGGTGGTAGCTGTACGCGGGTTAGCAGACCGGTCAATAGGAAAACCAGCGCACCCGAAGGCGCCCCACGCACAGCCACCATAAGCGGTGACATGAACCATGCGTCTATTGAAACGGGCTGCTAAACCCGATCACTGATTCCAGTGACGGATCGAAGACTAGCCAGCGGTTTCCACAGGCACAAGGCGCCGGGGATTGTCTAGGAAACATCCTTCAAATTAAAGCGATCCACCCTGCTGGCCTTTTACAAAGCGTGACCGCTACAGTCGTTAGCTCCCTAACGGGATAGCCTTGCCATGGGCAAAAGTGGCACATTGTCGCACCTGCACCTGTGCATTCCCCCGCTGTACGGAACCCTCTTATGGCTCTTAGCAATTCCCCCGCCGCCGGGCAGACCAGCCCGCTGGTCATGCGGATCATCGGCGCGGTGGCGCTGGCGCATTTGATCAATGACTTGATCCAGTCGGTGCTGCCCTCGATCTACCCGATGCTCAAGGCCAGCTATGGCCTGACGTTCACCCAGGTCGGGCTGATTACCCTGACGTTCCAGCTCACCGCGTCGCTGTTGCAGCCGTGGGTGGGTTATTACACCGATCGGCATCCCCAGCCGTTTCTGTTGCCGTGCGGGATGGTCTGCACCCTGGTGGGGATTGTGATGATGTCCCAGGTCGGCAGCTTCCCGCTGATTTTGCTGGCGGCGGCGTTGATCGGGATCGGTTCGTCGACTTTTCACCCCGAGGCGTCCCGCGTGGCGCGGCTGGCGTCGGGTGGGCGCTATGGCCTGGCGCAGTCGACGTTCCAGGTCGGCGGCAACGCGGGCTCGGCGTTCGGCCCGTTGTTGGCGGCGGCGATCATCATTCCGTTCGGCCAGGGCAATGTGGCCTGGTTCGGCCTGTTCGCGGTTTTTGCGTTGGTGCTGCTGTATGCGATCAGCCGCTGGTATCGCACGCACTTGAACCTGTTCAAGCTCAAGGCCGGTCAGGCGGCGACGCATGGCTTGTCGAAACGGCGCGTGATGGCGGCGCTGGTGGTGCTCGGGCTGCTGGTGTTTTCCAAGTATTTCTACATGGCGAGCATCACCAGTTACTTCACGTTTTACCTGATCGAGAAGTTCGACCTGTCGGTGGCCAGCTCGCAGTTGCACCTGTTTCTGTTCCTCGGCGCGGTGGCGGCGGGCACGTTCTTTGGCGGGCCGATTGGCGACCGCATCGGGCGCAAGGCGGTGATCTGGTTTTCGATCCTCGGCGCGGCGCCGTTCACGTTGTTGATGCCCCATGTGGACCTGTTCTGGACCAGCGTGCTCAGCGTGATCATCGGCTTTGTACTGGCCTCGGCGTTCTCGGCGATTGTGGTGTACGCGCAGGAGTTGGTGCCGGGCAATGTGGGGATGATCGCCGGGGTGTTCTTCGGGCTGATGTTCGGGTTTGGCGGGATCGGGGCGGCGCTGCTGGGGCACCTGGCGGACAGTCACGGCATCGAGTACGTGTACCGCTTATGCGCGTTCTTGCCGTTGTTCGGGCTGCTGGCGATCTTGCTGCCGCGCACGAAAAAGGTCTGATACGGTTGGGCAGATATCCCTCTCGCCCAACGGTTGCCAGCTAGGCTGGACTACGGTTGCAACGGGTTGCGGGTGGCGCGCTTGAGGTGTTCGCGGGCCCGGGACAGGCGTGAACGCACGGTGCCGATGGGGATGTCCAGGGCGTCGGCGGTGTCCTGATAGCTGCCGTCGGTTTCCAGCGAGGCGTACAGGGTTTTGCGCATCTCGGTGGGCAGGTCCTTGATGGCGACCAGGGTTTTTTCCAGGCGGCGGTTGACCTCGAACTCCCAATCCAGGTTCTGGCTGTCTTCCTGGCCGTGCCACAGCGCTTCATCGAATTCGCAATGCACCGGTTTGGCGTACATGCGCCGGAAGTGGTTGCGGATCAGGTTCTGCGCAATGCCGCACATCCAGGTGCTAAGGGTTGCCTGGCCGCTGAAACGCTCCCTGCTGCGCCAGGCCTCCAGGTACGTCAACTGCAGAATATCGTCCGCATCTTCCGGGTTGAGTACGCGCTTGTGGATGAAGCGCCGGAGTTTTTTTTGCTGGTCGTCCGTCAGGTGGAGCATGAATTGAGGCGAGTCGCCAACAAAGTGAGCTAAAGCACCAATAGGGATATCCATGATTTTTTCCTCAGGGTGGGCGCGATCGAAATGGTTTCGATGGGAACCCCTTTAGCACCGGCTGTGCCAAACAGAAAAAAATCGCAACTGGTTGATTTATATAAATAAATATTTTTTGTTCTGAGGGTTTTGTGCGGTTTCTTGCAAAAGCCCAGGCGGGTTTGTGCCGGTAATTTCAAAACACCGCAGAGGGGAAATTTGTTGGAACCGTAAAGCCAGCGTTTGCCACATAGGGACACAATCTCTTTGTCCTGGCCTGCCCCATGAAAGTCGAATCGATCAACGATGTGCAACCGCTCCAACGCGTGGACCCACCCCGCGTCAGCCCTGAAAAAACAGCGGCCGTGGCGACGGGTTTCGATGAGGTTGCGCAGGTTTTCAATCAGGAAGTCGCGCTCAACAATCAAGCGTTGAACCGGCGCTCGATGGGCCTGGCGGTGCCTGCCGTCGAGCAGCTCGTGCGGCTCTATGATCAGCTTGGCCATCCGGCCCAGGAGACCATCGCGTCCATGGCGCGCCGGGTGCGTTCGCAACTGGCGCACAACGTCAGCGCGGACAAGTGGCTGGCGCTGACCGGCGGCGACCCGGCGCGGGCGTTCGTGGTGCTCAAGTATGTGGCCGCGCAAGCCGAAGCCCGCGCCGCCGACGTGGCCTTGGCGCAAGAGGCGATCGATCGGTTGCAGGTGCGCTACAGGGGCGAGATCCAGGCCGGCCTGAACATTGCCGCCGTGCTGGAGCAGGCCGCCGGCGACCCGCAAGAGCGTCAGGCCGTGCGTGGGCTGTATTACGCCAGTGTGGTCACGCGCCAATCCCTGACTTCGATGATGCAATCGTTGTTGGGGCTGTTCGGCGGGGACCGCTTCGCAGACGGCCTCAACGTGATGCGCCGGGCCCTGGCCGATGACATCGCCGCCCACTCGCCTTCGGTGCCCACGGCGCAGTTGCGCACGCTGCTGTTGGGGTTGCAAAGCTGCGCTCAGTTGGGCGGGGCGTTAGCCAATTGCCAGGCATTGCTGCAGCGCCTGAGCACCGATCAGGACTCGGTGAGTCTGTTGCAGCGCCTGTTGGGGTATACCGCCACGGGTGTCGATTCGGGCGAGGTATTGCGCCTGGCCGAAGACCTCGGTGGCGAGCTGGCGAGCGGCCAACTGGTGTCCCTCAACGCCCTGTACCCGGTGATCCAGCGCCTGCCGCAGACCTTGTGGCGTGACAACCGGGGGCGCCAGGAGGCGCTGCACAAATTCTTGTTGGTGATGGACGAGTTCGCGCGCGTGGAGCGGGGCAGCCCCCGCATTGCCGGCGAGTCGAGGGGGAACGCATGACGGTGCTGGCGACCATCAACGCTGCGTTGCTCAAGGTGGCGCGGCGTGCCGAAGTCTTGGGCGCGGTGGTGGTCATGGCCATTGTGTTCATCTTCATCGTGCCGTTGCCGACCTGGCTGGTGGATATTCTGATCGCGCTGAATATCTGTATTTCCTGCCTGTTGATCGTGCTGGCGCTGTACCTGCCCGGGCCGTTGGCGTTCTCTTCCTTTCCTTCGATTCTGCTGCTGACCACCATGTTTCGCCTGGCGCTGTCGATTGCCACCACGCGCTTGATCCTGTTGGAGCAGGACGCGGGCGATATCGTGGAAGCGTTCGGCAACTTCGTGGTGGGCGGCAACCTGGCAGTGGGGCTGGTGATTTTCATGATCCTCACGCTCGTCAACTTCCTGGTGATTACCAAGGGCTCGGAGCGGGTGGCCGAAGTGGCGGCGCGCTTCAGCCTCGACGCGATGCCGGGCAAGCAGATGTCCATCGACAGCGATCTGCGCGCCGGCTTGATCGACGGCGGCCAGGCCCGCGACAAGCGTGAACAACTGGGCCGCGAGAGCCAGTTGTTCGGCGCAATGGACGGCGCCATGAAGTTCGTCAAGGGCGATGCGATTGCCGGGCTGGTCATCGTGGTGATCAACCTGTTGGGCGGGTTTTCCACCGGCATGTTCCAGCACGGCATGAGCGCCGGCGATTCGATGGCGCTGTATTCGGTGCTGACCATCGGTGACGGCCTGATTGCGCAGATCCCTGCGCTGCTGATCTCCCTGACCGCCGGCATGATCATCACCCGTGCGGCGCCGGATGGGCGCAAGGGTGCCAATAACATGGGCGCGGAAATTGCCCGGCAGATGACCAGCGAGCCCAAGAGCTGGATGATCGCGTCGGTGGGCATGCTGGCTTTCGCCGCCTTGCCTGGCATGCCGACCGTGGTGTTCATCCTCATTTCGCTGATGACCGGCGCCCTCGGTTATTACCTGATGCGCCAACGCCAACGCGAGGAACAGCCCGAAGCCGAAGCCACCGAGGCGGTGCGCCCCGAGGACAACGGCGACGAGGATTTGCGTGGGTTCGACCCGTCGCGGCCCTACCTGTTGCAGTTCTCCCCGGTTCTGCAAGGCTCGCCAGAGGTCACGGAACTGATCCACGGGATCCGCCAGGCGCGCAACGCGATGGTGGCCCATATCGGTCTGACGCTGCCGCCGTTCGAGGTCGAACTCGATGCCTCGCTGGCCGACGATGAGATGCGTTTTTGCGTTCACGAAGTGCCGATGATCAAGGCGTCGGTGGTCACGCTCGTCGCGGTGGAGCGCAAGGCGCTGGCGTCCGAGCCGGCCCACGCGGTGCCGGGGTTGCCCGAGCGCGACGAGCAGGACTGGCTCTGGCTGCCGCCCGACGATCCGCTGCTGGATGACCCGCAGTTGGAACGCTTCAGCGCCACCAGCCTGATCATCGACCGCATGAAGCAGGCCATGATGCTCAGCGGCCCTCAGTTTCTCGGGATTCAGGAGAGCAAGGCGATCCTCGGCTGGCTTGAGCACAACCAGCCGGAGCTGGTGCAGGAGCTGCAACGGATCATGCCGCTGTCGCGCTTCTCGGCGGTGCTGCAGCGCCTCGCGGGCGAAGGCGTGCCGTTGCGTGCCGTGCGCCTGATCGTCGAGTCGCTGATCGAGTACGGCCAGCATGAACGTGAGCCGGACGCCTTGGCGGACTATGCGCGCATCGCCCTTAAATCGCAGATTTTCCACCAGTACAGCGAGGCGGACGGCCTGCATGCCTGGCTGTTGTCGCCGCAGACCGAAAACGTGCTGCGCGAGGCACTGCGCCAGACCCAGACCGGGGTGTTCTTCGCCCTCGATAACGACAGCAGCGCTTCGCTGATCAACCTGCTTAACCAAGCGTTTGCCGTGCGGCCCAAAAGCAAGCGCGTGATGTTGGTCGCCCAGGATCTGCGCAGCCCCTTGCGGACCTTGCTGCTGGAAGAGTTCAGCCATGTGCCGGTGCTGTCGTTTGCTGAGCTGGGAAGTGCATCGAAGGTCAAGGTGCTGGGGCGCTTTGACCTGGGCCAGGACGAACTGATGCGAGGAGCGGCAGCATGAGTGCAACGTACATACCCACGCCAGGGAGGGCTTGCTGATGTTTGAACTGCGCGTGTTGGAGGGTTTGAATCAGGGCGCTGCGTTGCCGTTGTTTGGCGAGCAGTGGAGCCTGGGTTGTCACACGGACGCCGACCTGCTGCTGACCGACGCCGGGGTGGTCGAGCATCATGCGCGGCTGCGGTTGATCGACGGGTTCTGGTCGGTGCAGGCGGAAGCCGGGCTGTTGCAAAGCAGCACCGGGCAGGCGCTGGCACAGATCGCCGACCTGGCGCTCAATACGCCTTTTTCGCTGGGCAGCATTCGCCTGTGCGTCGCCTTGGCCGACCAGCCTTGGCCCCGGGCGGCGGTCGCGCAGGTCACGCCAGCCGCCGAGCCGCGCCAGGAGGCGCCGCCCGCGCTGGTGCTGTCGTCCATCCCGCCGTTTCAGCAGAAGCGCCTGATCAGCCTGGTGCTGGTGTGTGCGGTCATCATTGTGGCGGTCGGCATGGCGTCCACCGGCGAGCATGAGGCCCAGGCGTCGTTGATGCCCGTCGAGCCGCAAAAGCCCAACCTCGGTTCGCCGCTCGAGGTGCGTCAGCAGTTGCTCAAGATGCTCGGCGAGCGCGAGCTGGACCATCGCGTCGGCTTGCAGGTGATCAATGGGCAGATCGCCCTCAATGGCGATGTGTCCCAGGAAGAGGTCGAACTCGTGGCGCGCATGCTCAGCCGCTTTGCTGAACAGTTCGATACCGCCGTGCCGGTGATCAGTCGTGTACGGGTACGTGACAGCATCCTGCCGTTCAAGATCTTGCAGATCGTCGGCGGGCCGAGCGGTCATGTGGTGTTGGAACACGGCGACCGTTTGTTCGTCGGCGATGAAGTGGATGGCCTGCGGCTGGTGCTGATCGACAACAGCAAGGTGGTGTTCGACGGCGCGCAACGCTATGAGGTGCGCTGGTGAGCGGCACGGTGCAGGAGCGTCTCGACGCGTGGCAATTGATTCAGTCCCAGGGCCTGGCCCGTTTCGCGCCGGTGTCGATGCGCGGGCGTATCCAGCGTGTCAACGGCATGCTGTTGCAGTGCCGGCTGCCCCAGGCGCGTATCGGTGATCTGTGCCAGGTCGAAAAAAAGCCTGGCGATTACATGCTGGCCGAAATCATCGGGTTCGATCAGCAGGATGCGGTGCTCAGTGCCCTGGGCAATCTGGAGGGGGTGCGCGTCGGCGCCGCGGTGGAGCGCCTGGGGGTGCCGCACCGGGTGCGGGTCAGCGACGAGCTGTTGGGCCAGGTGCTGGATGGTTTTGGTCGGCCGATTGCCGGCGAGGGCCCCAGTGCGTTCGTCGAGGCGGATACGCCCGACGCGACCACGGTGTTGTGCGAGGCGCCATTGCCCACGGAGCGCCCGCGCATCAGTCGCGCGTTGGCCACTGGCGTGCGCTCGATCGATGGCTTGCTGACGTTGGGCGAGGGCCAGCGCGTCGGGCTGTTCGCCGGCGCCGGTTGCGGCAAAACCACGTTGTTGGCCGAGATCGCCCGTAACGTGGAATGCGATGTGATTGTGTTCGGCCTGATCGGTGAACGGGGCCGCGAATTGCGCGAGTTCCTCGATCACGAACTGGATGACCAGTTGCGTGCCAAGGCCGTGCTGGTGTGCGCCACGTCCGACCGCTCCAGCATGGAGCGCGCGCGTGCCGCGTTCACGGCGACGGCGCTGGCCGAAGGTTTCCGGCGCAAGGGCAAGCGGGTGTTGTTGCTGATCGACTCGTTGACCCGTTTCGCCAGGGCCCAGCGTGAAATCGGCCTGGCCGCCGGCGAACCGTTGGGCCGCGGTGGTTTGCCGCCGTCGGTGTACAGCTTGTTGCCGCGCTTGGTGGAGCGCGCCGGGTTGACGCGCGAAGGCGTGATCACCGCGATCTACACCGTGCTGATTGAGCAGGACTCGATGAGCGATCCGGTGGCCGATGAAGTTCGCTCGCTGCTCGACGGCCATATCGTGCTGTCTCGCAAGCTGGCCGAGCGGGGCCACTACCCGGCAGTGGATGTGCTGGCCAGCCTTTCGCGAATTTTGAGCAACGTTGCCGAGCCTGGGCACATCCAGTCGGGCACGGCGTTGCGCCGCCTGTTGTCGGCTTACCAGCAGATCGAGTTGATGCTCAAGTTGGGCGAGTACCAGCCCGGCAACGATGCGCTGACCGATCTGGCCGTGGACAGCCGCCAGGCGGTGGATGACTTCCTGCGCCAGGACCTGCGTGAACCCTCGCCCATCGCCTCGACCCTGGATCACCTGATGGAGCTGACTGCCTATGTCCCTTTCTGAAGTATTGCCGAGTGACATCGACACCTTGCGGCGCTTGCGTCGATACCGCGCAGACCGCGCCGAGCGGGCGCTGCGCGAGGCCAAGCGGGCGCATCAAACGCTGGTCGCGCATATCCAGCAGGCCCAGGAGACGCTGGAGCAAACGCGCCAGGAAGAGGCCCGGCAATGCGCGCAACTGTTGAGTGAACACCAGGGCCAGGTGGTGACCTTCAAGGCGCTGAAAACCTGGAGCGCCAAGGAGCAGCACTTGTCGGCCGGCACCCGCCGCGAAGAAAGCCAGTTGAAGACCCTGCAAGGGCAACGCGAAGAGCAGGCGGTGCAGGTCGGCAGTGCGCAAAAGCACGTGACCTTGTGTCTGCGCCAGGTGGAAAAAATCCAAGAACTCTCCCATTTACTCGCGCAGGAACCGCTATGAACCACGTTTCAGTCAACCCGTCTGAGCGCCAGTACCCGCTTGAGTTCTGGGGCGACCGTGTGCCGGCAATCGACGCGCTGGCGCCTTGGGAGCAACGGCTGTTTGCCCAGTTGTTGAATGATGACAGCGACGACGCGAGCCAATGGCAGTTCCTGGCCGGAATCAAGGCTTCGGGGGAAACCGCCAGGGTCGATGCGTTGAGCGAGCAATTGGTTTCGCGGATGGACGGCGTGTCGCAGTGGCCGCTGACGGCGGTCTTGTATTTGCCGCACCTGGGGCGGATCGACAGCAGCATCGGCCGAGAGCAGGGCGCCTGGAGGGTTGAGTTGCGCGCCGAGCGAGAGGGCACGACGCGCTGGCTCAGCGGGGTACGGCAACAGTTCGAGCAAAGGCTCGCCGCGAGCCTGGCACGGCCGGTCAGCGTGCATTTGGCACATACGGCGCTGGCATGATGATGCCCTCCCTGGCGTTACCCACGGTCAAGGGCGATGTGGTGGCGGCCCGGCAACGGTTGGGGCGCGGATTGCGCATGTCGTACCAGGTTGGCGAGCTGCGCGGAGAGTTGCGGCTGGAACCCGGGGCGGCCCCCATGGGCGTCCAGCCGCTCTGTTTCGAAACAGCCTGCGGCGTATTGGGGTTCAGTGAGCCGGGGCCGCAATTCAGCTTGCTGGGCGAATGCCCGGTGACGTTGGCGCAGGCGGGCAACGATCCGGACTCCTGGTTCTGGGCCCTGTTTCAACATCATTTGAGTGCCCAGGTGCGGGCGCTGTTGGGGCATCTGCGGCTATTGCCCTCTGCCCGGCCGTTGAACTTCGGTTGCCGGTTGTGCGTGACGCTCGGCGCTTCCCACGTGGTGGGCTATCTGTGGCTGTCGACCGAGAGCTTTCTGGCGTTGTGCGAGGCCGGGCCGTGGCGCCGCATGGCCAGCCCGATGCCGACGCGTTTTCAGTTGGCGCTGCCCGTGACGATCGGGCGCCTGCGCGTGCCCCTCAGCCAATTGCGCGGCCTGCGCGCCGGCGATGTGCTGATGTTCGAGCAGGTGTATTTCCAAGCCCATGGCAACGGCCATGTGCAGGTCGGCAGGCAACGCCTGTGCGTGTTTATTGATGATGAATCCGGGCCTGTCTGCCTGACCCTTACTTCGATCGAGGAAGCGCCTTTGGAAGAGGATTTCGCAACACCGCCCTATGCAGGGCATGAAGACGACACGCCGGTGGTGGATGTCTTCGGGCATGAACCGTTCGACGAACTGAGCATGGCGCTCAATGTGCGATGCGGCACGCTCAACCTGACCCTCGGCGAGCTGCGCAACCTGGCGCCCGGCGCGGTGCTGGGCATTTCCGGGTATGCGCCGGGCATGGCCGGGTTGTATTACGGCGACCGCCCGCTGGGCGTGGGGCAATTGGTGGAGGTGGACGGTCGCCTGGGGTTGCAGATGTCTCGTGTGATTTTTTCCCGATGAGTTTTCAAGGCGTAGACCCGATTGTCCTGGCCGTGTTCGTGGGGGCCTTGTCGTTGATGCCCATGCTGTTGATCGTCTGCACCGCGTTCTTGAAGATCGTGATTGTGCTGATGATTACCCGCAACGCGATCGGTGTGCAGCAGGTGCCGCCCAGCATGGCCATCAACGGCATCGCATTGGCGGCGACGCTGTTCATCATGGCGCCGGTGGGCTATGAGATCGCGGAGGTCGTCAAGGTATCGCCCCTGGACTTGAGCAACGTGAGCACGCTGCAACAGACCGGGCTTGAGGCGGTGCAGCCGTTGCGGACGTTCATGGTGCGTAACAGTGACCCGGACATCCTCACCCACCTGCTGGAAAACACCGCGCGCATGTGGCCGCCGGCCATGGCGCAGGAGGTCCAGCGCGAAGACCTGATCCTGCTGATCCCGGCGTATGTGTTGTCGCAGTTGCAGGCGGGGTTCGAGATCGGCTTCTTGATCTACATACCCTTTATCGTGATCGACCTGATTGTCTCCAACCTGCTGCTGGCGCTGGGGATGCAAATGGTCTCGCCCATGACCATTTCCCTGCCGCTCAAATTACTGCTGTTTGTGATGGTGTCCGGCTGGTCGCGGCTGCTGGACAGCCTGTTCCTTTCCTATCTCTGAGCTGCCTATGGAACCGATCGTACTGTTCAAACAGGGCATGCTGCTGGTGGTGGTGCTGACGGCGCCGCCGCTGATTGTCGCGGTGATCGTGGGCGTCCTGACGTCACTGATCCAGGCGCTGATGCAGATACAAGACCAGACGCTGCCTTTCGGCGTCAAGCTGGTCGCCGTTGGCGTCACGTTGGTGGTGACCGGGCGTTGGATTGGCCTGGAGTTGGTCCAGTTGATCAACCTGACGTTCGACATGATCGCCCGTTCGGCCTTGAATTGAGGCGTGCCCATGCTGCTCTATCTTGATTTACTGCCAAGCCTGCTGATTGGCATGGCACGCATCTACCCCTGCGCTTTTCTGGTCGCGGCGTTCTGTTTCCAGCACATTCGCGGCATGCCCAGGCACGCCGTGGTGATGGTCATGGCGTTGATGCCCGCGCCGGGTATTCATGCGGCGCTGATGGGGCAGGAACTCTCCGCGATGATGTTGGGCGCGCTGGTGCTCAAAGAGGCGATCCTGGGCGTTTTGCTGGGGGTGTTGCTGTCGATGCCGTTCTGGATGTTCGAGTCGGTCGGGGCGCTGTTGGACAACCAGCGCGGGGCTTTGGCCGGCGGTCAGCTCAACCCGTCGCTGGGCCCCGACGCCACGCCGATCGGGCATTTGTTCAAGCAACTGGCGATTTTTTTATTGATGGCCAGCCTGGGCCTGGGCGCACTGACCCAGGTGATCTGGGACAGCTATCTGATCTGGCCGCCGACCGTGTGGTTTCCGTTGCCGGCGGCCAATGGCCTCAGTGTGTTTGTCGAGTTGGTCGGCGACACCTTCACTCACATGATGCTGTACGCCGCGCCCTTTATCGCCGTACTGCTGTTGCTCGAGTTCGGCGTGGCACTGTTGGGGATCTACAGCCCGCAACTGCAGGTGAGTACGCTGGCCCCGCCGATTAAATGCCTGGCCGGCATCGGTATTCTGCTGCTGTATTTCGCCCTGCTGCAGGACTTGATCGTCGGGCGCATGGCGCTGCTGAGTGACCTCAAGCATTCCCTGGGCCTGCTGTTCAAGGGGCCTTTTACATGAGTGACTCAGGGGAAAAGAAACACCCCGCCAGTGCCAAGAAACTGCGTGACCAGCGCAAGAAAGGCCAAGTCGCGCAGAGCCAGGACGTGGGTAAGTTGCTGGTACTGACGGCCTTGAGTGAGATCGCCTTGTTCACGGCCGACACCAGCATGCAGCGCTTCCAGCAGATGATCGCACTGCCGCTGGCGCGCATAGGGCAACCCTTTGCGCGCGCCCTGGAAGAAGTGCTGACGGAGGCGCTGGTGTTGTTTTTCTCCTTCGGCCTGCTGATGGTCGGGGTCGCGATCGGGGTGAAACTGATCAGCAGCTGGATGCAGTTCGGCTTGCTGTTCGCCCCCGAATCCCTGAAGTTGGACTTCAACCGGTTGAACCCGCTCACCCAGCTCAAGCAGATGTTCTCCGCCCAATCCCTCATGAACTTGTTGATGGGCATCGGCAAGTCATTGCTCCTGGGCTTGATACTGTACGTGGTGATTGGCCCGTCGCTGGGGGCCCTGATCAACCTTGCCAACAGCGATCTGCAAACCTACATCCTCGCGCTGATCACACTCTTTCGGCACTTGTTGCATGCGTGTCTGGGGGTGCTGCTGGTGCTGGCGCTTATCGACCTGACGTTGCAGAAGTACTTTTTTGCCAAGCGCATGCGTATGACTCAGGTCGAGGTGGTCAAAGAGTACAAAGACATGGAGGGCGATCCCCACGTCAAGGGCCAGCGGCGCTCGTTGGCTTATCAGTTGGCCCAGGAAGAACCCAAGGTCAAGCTGCCCAAGCTGGAGGAGTCGGACATGCTGGTGGTCAACCCGACGCACTTTGCCGTCGCGTTGTATTACCGCCCCGGCCAAACGCCGCTGCCGAAACTGGTGGCCAAGGGCACGGACGCGAATGCGCGTAAGCTGATTGATCGAGCCAAGGCGGCGGATGTCCCGGTGATTCAATGCGTATGGTTGGCGCGCACGCTGTACGAGGCAAAACTGGGGGCGGGCATTCCGCGCGAGACCTTGCACGCGGTGGCGTTGATCTACCGTACCTTGCGCGACCTCGACGATGAGGCCAAGCGTGAAACCCTCGAGTTGCCGGAGCTGGAGCAGCGCTGATCAGCGGTTGGCAAAACCATCCAAGGCGTCGAGGTCGGCCAGCGACAGCATTCGGCTGAGGACTTGATCCACGGCCTGAAGCTCGGCGGGCAGGGCGTGCCAGATCACCAGTGCGCCCTGGGCATCGAGGTAGATATAGCAGCCATCAAATACCACTGCCTGATCGAAACGGCGTTCCAGCACGCGTTGCAGTTGCCCGGCTTGCAAGGCCGCCTGGCTGATGTGCAATGCCAACCCCGGGCGGGCGTTGGCGTGCCGTGTGTGCAGGGCGATGCCCAGGCACAACGGCAGGTGAGCGGCATCGCCGCTCACCAGGCTATCGAAGAATGCCTGCCGATGCCGCTCATCGTCCGGCACCCTCCCGGCGTTCATCGTTCCAGCGACACCGTTTGATAGTCCGAACGCTCCCCGGCCGGGCCGGGTTCGACGCGCATGTGCGGCGGCCACCAGATCACCAATTTATCGCTGGTCGATTGTGGGCGTGAGCAGGAGTCCCCTTTGCAGGTCGGGGTGCAACCGCTGATGAACAACGCGGTAATCATCAGGGTGGCGCACAACAGTCTTGGCTTCATGGCGTGGTCTTCCGGGTTGGCGTGAGCAGGGACGGGCGCGGCACACTCAGGTGTTCATCCTTCACCACCGGGCGCATGGCGATGAACACTTCGGCTTCTTCGCCCGGCTTGAGCCAGGCGCGTGGCCAGACGGTGACCGCCAGGGTCTCGGAGTTGCTGCATTCTTTTTCATCGATGCGGACGTTGCGCTTGTACTGATTGCGCAGCACCACCACCGCCACGTTGAACTGCGGGCCGGCGTACCACTGGCTGCGCTCGGTATTGAGCGCCAACAGCTCGCGAGGGGTACACAACGTGTTCAACGCCAGCGGCATCGGTGCGGCCTTGAAGGCTTTGGGCACTTGCCCGCTGACCAGATGCGCCAGGATGCTGGTGATGTCGCTGCGGTTGATCACCGGCTGATGTGGGGCCAAGCGCCGTGCCAGGGGTTTGAGTGCGGCCTGCAACTCGCTCTGGTCGGCCTGCGGCAAGTAACGCGATGGGTCGGACTGATCGCCGATCACGCGCGGGGTGAGAATGAACAAACGTTCGCGCCGGTTGTTCTGGCGTTCCGTCGAAGAGAACAGCGCTTTGCCCAGCAACGGAATGTCCCCCAGCAAGGGGATCTTGTTTTGCTTGTCCGCGCTGTTCGTTACATGGAAACCGCCCACCACCAGGGAGCGTTTTTCCGCCATGACGGCCTGGGTGCTGACCTTGCCCCGACGCACATCGGGGCCGATGCGTTCGGGGTTGGACTCGTCGAAGTTACCGTCTTCGATGTCCACCGCCAGGTGGATCTGATGGCCACCGCGGCTGGTGATGACGCGAGGCACGACCTGGAAACTGGTGCCGACGGTGATCGGCAGGATGGTCGCGTTCTCGCTGCCGGCCGTCAGGTACTGGGTGCGGTTGAAGTCGATCACCGCCGGTTGGTTTTCCAGGGTGAGCACCGATGGGTTGGAGACCATGGTTGCCAGCCCGCGCGCTTCCAGGGCGCGCACGTCGGCGTAAAAGCGGTCGCGGTTTTCGATCGACAATTGTGATGAGGTGCCGGGCGCCATGTTGACCCCGCCGCGGAAGCGACTGTTTTGAAAGCCCCAGTTGACGCCGAACTCACGTAATTGGGTGCGTTCGATGTCGAGGATGATGGCGTCGATTTCCACCAGTTTGCGCGCCACGTCGAGCTGACTGATCAGCTCGCGGTACATCCCCTGACGCTCCGGCAGGTCATAGATCAGAATCGCGTTGTTGCGCACATCGGCCTCGACGCGGATTCGGCTGGGGTTGACCGGCGCCCGCGACGTCAGCGCTATGCCGGCGTCCACCGGCCCGGTTGGCGCGGGTGTGCCGAGCATCTGCCCCAGCAGCGGGTTGCTCAGGCGCGGGAACGCCGGCGTCAGGGGCGCGGGCTGGGACTGCGCGGGGGAGCGCTGAGTCATGCCGGTGAGCATCGCGGGATTGCGTGGGTCGAGCAGCCCGCGCAGCATGGTAGCCACGCCGGGGATGGTGATTCTTTCGTTGCGGTATTCCATTTGGCGGTCCGCGGCGTTGGCGAACTTGAGCGGATAGCTCAACACGCTCTGCTTTTCGTCCGGTGAACGGCGCTGGCTGCTGAACTGCTTGATCTGTTCGATATAGCGCCGGGGGCCGGAGACCAGGACGACACCGTCCTCCGGCAATTCGCCCCAGCCGAAACGACTGTCGAGCAGGCCGATATCGGTCAGCGCCTGCTTGAGGTCGGCAATGGTTTCGGACGACACCTCCAGGCGTGCGGACTCTTGCTGATCGAGGGTGCTGATGTGCAGGGTGTTGTTGTAGAGATACCACTGGAAGCGGTGTTCAACGCCCAGCCTGTCGAGCAGCGACTGCGGGGTATTGGCGCGTATCTTGCCGTTGACGTTGCCCTCCAGCAGGCCCTCGATCTGGAGTTGGGTGCCGAAGGTCTGGGCAAAATCTTCCAGGACTTCACGTAACGGCTTGTGCTGGGCTTCATAGGCGTATGCCGTGTTCTTCCATTCGGCGGGGATGGCGGCGAGGGCGCCTGGCGCCGGGGCCAGCAAGCAGGTCAGGGCGATCAGGCACCGCCAATCGGCGCGTCTGGATGAAGTTTCGGGCGGGTCAATGCGCAAGCTGTCGCGCTTGTGGATCTTGTTATGCATAGAAGCTTCTCTGATTAGTACAGCAACGAACGTAGGGAGGTGGGGTTGCGTCGAGGCGCCGGTCTGTGGAGGCGCGCGACGGTGGCGCGCCAGGTATCGCGTTGGTTGAGCAGGGACTCGAGGCAGAGCTGCAGCTGCTGTTCGTCGTGCTTGTCATGCAGGCAATGCATCAGCCAGAGCGCGCCACTGGCCGGCGCCTGGGCGAGAGCGCCTGGAAAGTGTTCCAGGCTGACCTCGCCCAGTCGCAGCCAGCTCAGCAGCAATGATTTGTCCGGGCGAAGTGGCGTCAACTGGACACTGAGCAACAGGCTGTTCGAACAATGACGCAGGATAATTTCGTCATTGTTTTCGAATAACCTCAATTCTCCGGAGCCGCGTTTCAAACACTCGGCCAGCAGCGCGTTCAAGTTACTGACCGCTGTCCAGGCCTGACTTCAGGAGCATATGTTTGACGCGGGCATGCTCATTGAAGACGTATTCGGAAGTTCGATGCTTGGCGACAAGATCGAAAAAAAAGGCAAGGTCTTCTTCAGACCCGGAATTGGTTTCTGCGGCGAGGTTGAGGTCACGTTTAACCTCCCTTGCGTCGTTTAAAAGCCGATTGCTGTAACCGTCGTAATAGTTCATGGATTCACTCCGTTGGGATGTTCTCCTTTTTGGTTTGTATTTCGAATTGGTTCCATGTGCGGCAATTTTTATTTCATGAAGTGTGTTTAAAACCCGTTGTCTGAAGGGCTGTCATCGGGCTTCATGAAAATATTGATCAAGGACGTCCAGTCAATCCGGAAGTCCCCTTCTTCGGTGGTCAATATGAGCGATTGCAGTTTGATCGTATCGTCGGCGCGCAGTGTCCAGTGCGTGCTGCCGCGGTTGGTCAGGCATGCCCGCACCGCCTCCAATTCGAGCGGGTGGCAAACCAATGTTGCCTTCACCGCTGGCACATGGCTCGCCAGTAATTGCTTGATCAGGGCGGCCATGCGTTGGGGCGCGGGGGTGTCTTCAAGCAGCAGGTGAATCGCCTGGTTGGCGATCGAGGTGGCGTATTGTTCAAGGCTGTCGCACAGGGCCTGACGCTCGATTTCCCAGCGTTTGAGTTGTGCATTGGCACGTTGCCATACTTCAACGCTGACTTTTTCCAGCAGCGCTTCACGTTGGGCGTGTGCCGTCTTCAGCAACTGCCTGGCCTCGGCTTTTGCCTGGTCCACCACATTGCTGGCCTGGGTATAGCTCGCCAGTGTTTCGCAAGAGATCAGGCTCCCCGGCAAGGGCGGCGCGCCCCCGGGCGAGCTGATTTTATATCGGCATAACATCGTTAATCTCCGTGCCCCTCTGAGGCGGCAGCGCTACTGTTCCTGTTCATCGCGCCAATGCGCCACGCCACCGCATGCCAAAGGGTATCGAGGCGGCTATGGGAGTCGCCGAGCGACAGGGCTTTTTCGTCCAGATCCAAAATGCGCCGGCGCGCAAAGCGCAACCGGATGCGCTGCCAGGTGGCCGGCGTGACCCAGGCGCGGAGCAATTGCAGCGGGTCATTATCGGGTTGCACCATATCCAGGGGCAGGGCCTTGGCCAGCCTGTTGCACCACTGTCGATGGTTGTCATCGAGTGCGGTGGCATAGGCGGGACGGCAGATGCCGTCAATCAGGGCGAGCCCCAGGTCGAGTTGATCCGTGGGGGCGAGTGCCAGTTGCAGAAGTGCGGGGTCGGGCATTGGCGGCAGGCAAGGGGCAACGCCATAAGGCGTGCCCGTGACGACCTGCCGGCTGCGGTGCAGCTCATTCAGCGCGGCGTGTTGAACGGGGGCTTTCCAGTCTTCGTGGGCACACAACCAGGGCGCGGACCACCATTGGGCCCATGAGAGATTACTCATTGCGGGCCTGGACAGGCGCATCCGGGGATGGGCCGTCTGACAGCGCGTCTGCGGCTCTTTGTGTGCGTTTATGCCAGAACATGCCCGCCGCGATCATCAGCGCCAGGGCGATCAGCCCGAATGTCACACTGGCCCGCCAAAAACCGATGTCATCTCCCGGAACCAGGAACGGCCCGAAGTAAGCCAACCGTTGCTGCTCTAAGTAAGCGGTTGCCGGCACGAAGACGACCGTCAGTTTTTGCGGGTTTTCCACCGCGGCGGTCATCCCCGGAATACTGCTTGCAACCATCCTGCGCACCCGGGCCCTGATATTGTCGGGGTCGAGTCGCGGGTCATGCTTGATGAACACCGAGGCGGAGGCGGGTTGTACCGGTTCCCCCGGAGCGACGCGCTCGGGCAGCACCACGTGTACGCGAGCCACGATGACGCCATCGATGTTCGACAGCGTGGTCTCCAGCTCCTGGGACAGGGCATAGATGTAGCGTGCTCGTTCTTCAAGCGGCGTGGAAATAACCCCCTCTTTGCGAAAGGTGTCGCCCAGCGTCGCGCGCGCGACCCGCGGGAGGCCGGCGGCCTCCAGCGTTCGCACAGCGCGGCCGATATCGGTTGAGTTGACCACCACCACAACGCCATCTTTCGCGGGAACCTTGGTGGCGCGGATATGTTTGTCCGCCAGTTCCGCAACGACCTCATTGGCCTCTTGTTCGGTTAACTGACGATGAAGTTCGACACGGTCACTGCAGGCATTGAGCAAGAATGAGAGCGACAGGATTACTAGGATAAGCCACGGGCGAGTCATGTTGGCCTACTGGAGGTTGCTGATTTTATCGATGCACTGCGCGGTTTTACCGACGCTCTTCGACAACATGTGCGTCAGCAGGAGTGCGTCGGAAAGTTGCCCCGGATATTTTCGCGCCTCTTCCAGTTTGTTCTTGCTGCTTAATGCCCGCAGGCTTTTGGTCATACGCTCAGTCATGGAATTGAGCTTGCCTGCGGCTTCGGAAAGCACATTCGGTGGCAGCGCATGATCGACCGCGGTATTCGCAACTGGGGAAGGCATGAGCGTTGAGTTGAAAAAGCTGACATCGGTGGCCGAGTGGGAGGCCTCCTGTATGCCCGAGGTGCCAGGGAGTTGATTGATTTCAGTCGTGCGGATGCTGCCTATCATCATGTTGCCCTGTCAGATAAGGGTTAGAAGATGAGCGTGTATATGACAACGCTCGTGGCGGTATGGCCTTCCCGGCATCGACTGTCGAGAAGGCCAGCAAGCGTTCAGCTATTACAGGCGGAGCATGTCAGCGGCTGCTTTAATACCGTTGGTATTAGCGTTCTCTGCTGCTTTATATGCGTTTTTTACGCCATCTTTGCGCTTCTTTGATTCTACAGCCTCCATACCAGCATCTGCCTCATCAGCAGACATATTGTTGGCGTCACCGCCACCATAGGAGGCGCCAGAATACGAGCCAATCGAACCGATAGTCATGTTGTTTTCTCCGTGCTTGACGTTAGTTTCACTGGAGTCAGCGATACATCAAAAGACGCTGTTGCACACCTGTATCGCTGTTCCATGACTTATGTGGCTAAACGGATTCATGCGTTCCATATGTTGCGGGAAGGTATGTTTCAAAAGATGTTATTGCGTTAACAGGGGCGGCACCCTGTTTCAGTTGAGTGATATTCCCAAATGCTTTATTCGGTGGTACAGCGTTCGCTTGGCGACGCCTAAAGCGATTGCCACACTGTCCACACAGTGGTCGTGTTGACGAAGCGATTCTTCAATCAACGATTTCTCCATCTGTTGCAATCGTGTCTTCAGGTTCAATTCAAGTTCATGTCGGTTGATCACCGCGGTGGATAACGGCGGCAGGCCCAACACGAAGCGCTTGGCCGTCGAGCGCAGTTCGCGCACGTTGCCCTTCCACGGGTGGCACAGCAGTTGTTGCAATAACTGCTTGCTAGGGGGCGACGGCGCGGCGAGCCGGAAGTGATCGGCCTCTTGCTCAATCATGTCCAGGAACAAGGGAATGATCCGCTCTCGCCGATCCCGTAAGGCTGGTAGGTGGATATTGACCACATTCAGACGGAAGTAGAGGTCGCGTCGGAAAGTGCCTTGCTCGACCATTTCGTGCAAGGCGTGCTGGGCCGAGGCGATCACACGCATGTCTACCGGGATAAATCGTGTAGACCCCAGGCGTTCGACCCCGCGTGATTCCAGTACACGTAACAGCTTGGCTTGCAGCGACAGCGGCATGCTGTCGATTTCGTCGAGGTATAGGGTGCCCAGATGAGCGGCTTCGACAAACCCCGCGCGAGATTGCATGGCGCCCGTGTAGGCGCCGCTGTTGACGCCGAACAGTTGGCTTTCGGCCAGGGTTTCCGGGATGGCGGCACAGTTAACTGCAACGAAGTTTCCTTTGCGACGAGACAGCTGATGGATGCGTTGCGCCAACGTATCTTTACCTGTGCCGGTTTCTCCCAAGAGGAGAATATCGATATCGAGAACGGCCGTATTGTTCACGGTCGTTTCGATGGCCGGGCAATCGCTAAAGGTCATGTCCGTTATAAGAACGTTTTCGCAGAGCGTCGACATCGTGTTGTGCTCCGATACTGTTGCCACGTCAGGGAGGGCAATTAACCTATGGGCCGGCACGCAGTTAAACAGGAAAGCTTAGTGTTGTCATGATGCGCTGCTTGAGCTGTAGAGTCGCTCGGGTATTTGAATCGCAAGAACTATAAAGTTGCAAGCGCTGCTCGGGGTAGTTGCCCGTGGTTGGTGTAAGATAAATCTTAGAGTGATGAGGAATAGTTGGGATGTTTGATGAGGGTGCAGTTATGTTGCGGTGTGTGTTCTAGAATTCTCGTTATTTTATAATGTGTGGCGATGTTTCACTATCTTGATGCATCGCCCTTTATAGTTCGGCTTCTACCGCAATCAACGTTTGCACGTTAAATCAGCCAGCTAGACAGCCCACTGCCCGCACAAAAACCCACCAGGGCTGGACCCCCTCACCCCGCACATGGATAGCCATTAAAAAAAACAGCCCTTTGGCACCGATAACATCGTTTCTCGGGCGCACGGGTTTTCAATATATTGGCCGCCAGATCCGATTAATGATTCAACATTCACCACTCTCAGTGCGAGTAGTCTTAATGAACAATAAACCTGACAGCACAAGGCTTGAAAATGCCGGAGCGGGGACCCGGGCGGTCTGGGGTGGGGAGCAAGTCAGGCACCCCTACAATGCCACTCAAACACCTATCGTGGTCAGTGCCGCTTACGGTTACGACGACATCGACGTCTGGTACGACGTTGCTCTGGGCAATGCTCCGGGCTTTATCTACAGCCGCATGAGCAACCCGACGGTCGAGACCCTCGAAGCCAAAATCCGCGAGTTGGAACATGCTGAGTCCGCCGTGGCCTTCAGCAGTGGCATGGCGGCGATCAGCAGTGTGCTTTACACCTTCCTGGCCCACGGCAATCGTGTGGTGTCCACTAAGGACAGCTATGGCGGAACCAACAAGATTTTCGAAGAGTTCCTGCCGCGCATGGGCGTCGAGGTGACCTTGTGCGAGACGTTCGATCACGAGGAGATCGAGCGTGAAATCGCCAAAGGCTGCCAGTTGGTGTACCTGGAAACACCGACCAACCCGACCCTGAAAATCCTCGATATCCAGCGTCTGGTGGCTGCGGCCAAGCGCGTCGGTGCCGTGGTGGTGGCGGACAACACCTTTGCCACGCCGCTGAATCAAAACCCACTGGCGCTGGGCGTGGACGTGGTCATCCACAGCGCGACCAAGTTCCTCAGCGGTCATGGCGATGTGCTCGGCGGCCTGGTATGCGGCAGCGAATCGTTGATGGCCAAGGTTCGTCATTACCGGGAAATCAACGGTGCGACGCTCGATCCCTTCTCGGCCTACATGATCATCCGCGGCATGAAAACGCTGGTGCTGCGCCTGCGTCAGCAGCAACACAGTGCCCGTGCCCTGGCAGAGTTCCTCTGCACCGAACCGTTGGTGGCGTCGGTGAATTATCCCGGCTTGACCAGCCACCCGAACCACGCTGTGGCGTGTGCGCAAATGTCCGGTTTCGGTGCCATCGTCAGTTTTGTCCTGGTCGGTGGCATGGACACGGTCAAGGTGCTGTTGCCGCGCCTGCGCTTTGCTCACTGCGCGGGCAATCTGGGCGCGGTGGAAACCATTTACGGTCCGGCGCGGACCACCAGCCATGTGGAGAACACGCTGGAGGAGCGTCTGGCCCTGGGTATCTCCGAAGGGCTGGTACGCGTCTCCGTCGGCATCGAAGACACCGATGATTTGCTCGACGATCTGCAGCAGGCGTTTGCCTTTGTCAGGCATTCACGGGATGAACAGCTACCAGCAAGCAAACAGCCCTCAATCAATGAAACATGCACTGAGGTAGCCAGTTGAAGTTTTAACGTTACTCCCTCACGACAGGGCCGTTAGTGAGGCGTTCATGAAGCGGAATAATAATAAAACCCAGTGGCGACATTTTTTGACTCTGCCCAGTAACTCAGCGCAGACGTTAATGCGTGCCCCGCCAACTTTCATGAGAACAACCATGTCCATACAAGAACAGCAAATCAACCCGCGTGCCAGTTTCAAACAGGAAATGCAGACGCGCCATATTGTCATGTTGGCATTGGGCGGCGTGATTGGTACCGGGCTGTTTCTCACGTCCGGATACACCGTTAACCAGGCCGGTCCGTTAGGTGCGGTCATTGCTTACATCATCGGCGCCCTCATGGTCTACATGGTCATGATGTGCCTGGGCGAGTTGGCGGTGCAGATGCCGGAAACCGGCTCCTTCAGCACCTACGCCACGCGCTTTCTTGGCCCAGGTACCGGCTACACCGTGGCCTGGCTGTATTGGCTGACGTGGACCGTGGCCATCGGCTCGGAATTCACCGCCGCCGGTATTCTTATGGTGCGCTGGTTCCCGGACACGCCGGTGTGGATCTGGAGTGCGCTGTTCGCTGGCGTGGTGTTCCTGACCAACGTGATCTCGGTGCGTTTGTTTGCCGAGACCGAGTTCTGGTTGTCCTTGATCAAAGTAGTGACGGTGGTGGTGTTCCTGATAATCGGCGGCGGGGCGATTCTCGGCCTGTTGCATATCGATCAGGCGCACAGTGCCGGCCTGGGTAACTTCACCCGCGAGGGCTTGTTCCCCACCGGTTTCATGTCGATTGCCATGACCCTGTTGGCGGTGTCCTTCGCCTTCTCCGGTACGGAGTTGATCGGTATCGCTGCCGGTGAAACCAAGGACCCTCAGCGCAATGTGCCGCGGGCCATTCGCACTACCGTGTTGCGTCTGGCGATCTTTTTCGTCGGCACCATTTTCGTCCTGGCGACGCTGTTGCCCCGCGAGCAGGCCGGTTTGGTGGAGAGTCCGTTCGTCACTGTATTTACCTACATCGGCATTCCTTACTCCGCCGACATCATGAACTTCGTGATCATCACGGCGCTGTTGTCTGCGGCCAACTCCGGGTTGTACGCCGCTTCGCGGATGCTCTGGACCTTAAGCGATCAGGGACACCTGCCTAAGCAGTTCTCTAACCTGACCCGCACGGGGACGCCGTTGAATGCCATCGTATTGAGCATGTTCGGCGGCGGTGCCTCGTTGCTCAGTAGTGTGTTTGCCGCTGACACCGTCTATCTGGCGCTGGTGTCGATTTCCGGGCTGGCGGTAGTGGTGGTGTGGATGAGCATCGCCGCGAGCCAGATCGCATTCCGCCGTCACTATGTGGCCAATGGCGGTGATGTCCGCGACCTCAAGTTCCGCGTCCGGGGTTATCCGTGGGTACCTCTGGGAGCGCTGGCCTGCTGCAGCCTGGCCTGCGTCGGGATCGCTTTCGACCCCGAGCAGCGGGTGGCGCTGTACTTCGGTTTGCCATTCATCGCCTGGTGCTACTTCGTGTATTACATTACCCGCAAGAGCCGCGAGCGACGCTTGTCGCTTGCCCCCTTGGCACAACCGTCCGATGCATTCTAGGCAGGGTGGGCAAGCGTGCTCGGTGCGGGGGGCGTCAATGAGGTCCAGACCATGAAGCAAAAGCCGTTACCCCCATTGAACTGGCTGCGGGCATTCGAGGTGTCTGCCCGCTGTCTGAACTTTACCCACGCCGCCGAGGAACTGTTTTTGACCCAGGGCGCGGTCAGCCAGCAGATCCGCCAATTGGAAAGCCATCTGGGGGTGGCGCTGTTCAAGCGCTTGCCCCGTGGCTTGGGGCTGACCGAGGAAGGCCAAGCCTATCTGCCGGTGGTGCAGGATGCGATCACTCGGCTGGCGGTGGGGACCAACGAGATTTTTGGCCAACACAAACGCCGACCGATCAAGGTGCGTGGCAGCCTGGCGTTTTTCGTACATTGGCTGGCGCCCAAATTGGTCGACTTTCGTCAGGCTCATCCCCATGTCTACATCCGCTATATCAGCAACATTTGGGTCAAGGAGCTGGATGGCGAAGACGATATGGAAATTCGTTGGGGTCATGGTCAATGGCCCGGCCTGGTCTCGCAACGCCTGACCTGGGACACCTTGTTTCCGGTCTGCTCGCCCGCCCTGATGGCGCGCTCGCCGCTGAAGGTCGCGGCCGACGTGGCTCACCATCCGTTGCTGCACGTTCTGGGTTACGAAGAGGGCTGGGGTTACTGGTTGAACATGGTCGGAGCGGACACCGTCGATTCGTCGACCGGCATGCAGTTCGACACGCTGATCTGCACCTTGCGCATGGCCGAGTTGGGGCAGGGGATTGCCCTGGCCCGCTCCTCGATGGTCGACGAGATGCTCCAGGACGGGCGTCTGGTTGAACCCTTCGCCCAGCGCATCGAAGCCAGCGAATCGTTTTATCTGGTACGCGGTTCGGGGGCCGACCAGCATCCCGATGCGGTCATGTTTTCTACCTGGCTGGTCGAGCAGGCACATCGTTACAAATGAATGGCCGGAGTCAACCATGCACTATGTGAGTACACGAAGTTCGGCCATGCAGGTCGATTTCGAAAAGGTCGTGTTATCCGGTATTGCCGAGGACGGCGGACTGTTCGTGCCCTTCGAGTTGCCGCTGTTCGAACCCCAGGACATGGCCAATTGGTCGATCTTGCCGTATGACGAACTGGCCTATCGGGTCATGAGTCCGTTTGTGGGTGGGGCCATCCCTGAGGTGGATCTCAAGCGCATGCTCAAAGAGGCGAGCAGCCGCTTCAGTCATCGCTCCGTGGCGCCCTTGCATCAGGTCGACCGCAACGAGTGGGTGCTGGAGCTGTTCCACGGACCTACCCGTTCCTCGAAGGATTTTGCCGCCCAGTTGCAGGCGCAGTTGGTGCAGTATTTTCTGCACAAACGCCAGCGACGCGCGGTGGTGCTCGGGGCTACCAACGGTGATACCGGGCTGGCGGCCATCGAGGCGTTCAAGCACTGTAACGACACCGTCGTGGTGGTGCTCTATCCGGCATCCGGCGTACCACAGAATCAGTTGCAGCATCTGCAGGCGGTGGCTCACCCGAATGTCCACACGTTCGCGGTCAACGGTAGCTTCGATGAGTGCCAGACCATCGTGAACCGGCTGTTCCGGCAGTGGCCATGCACGCAGCACGAGGCAGTCAGTTTCAACTCCAGCAACTGGGTCAGTGTGTTGGCGCAACTGGTGTTTTATTTCCACGCCGTGCTGCAACTGGGAGGCGCTCAGCGTCTGATTGGTTTCAGCGTGCCCGCCGCGAGTTTTGCCGAGGTATATGCCGGTTACATTGCGCAGAAAATGGGCCTGCCGATCACCCAGATGATCGTTGCGACCAATCAGAACGACGCATTGCATCAGTTGTTTCTGAAGAACCACTACTCCAGGTTGCGAACCAACAAGACGTTGTCGCCGGCCATGGACCTGTCGATTTTTTCCAACCTTGAACGTTTCCTCTGGGAGCTCTACGGGCATGACGATCAGGCGGTGAGCGCGCTGATGGCAGCGTTCGAATCCAGCGGCGAGATGACCATCGCCAACGAGTTCTGGTTGCAGGCGCGGATGATCATCGACTCCTACGCGGTCAGCGATGACGAAACCCTGCAGGAAATGACCTCGCTGTACCGTGACACCGGTTACGTCATTGATCCTCACACCGCCACCGGCGTCCTGGCAGCTCGACTGTACCGCCGCAGCCTGGTCGCGCCGATGGTCACCCTGGGGGAAATCTCACCGGCCAAATCTACCGTGCTGCTCGGCGAGCTGGGGATCGGTGCGCCGGCGCAACACAGCCCGCTCGCGGAGCAGGGATCGGCACAGCATTACCGGATTCAACCGGACGACCTCGACACCATCCATCAGCTGCTCGGCGCGCTGTGACGGCGTTGCCGCAGGAGGTCAAGTGAAGCGCATTCTGGACCCGCTCGATGAACGTATCATCGCTGAGCTGCGGCTCAATGCCCGGGCGGCCCACGCCGAGCTGGCGACCAAGGTCAATCTGTCGCGCAATGCCGTGCGCCAACGGATCGAACGGCTCGAGCGCGACGGTGCGATACAGGGGTATACGGTGCGAACGGGGGAGGGGCGACAAGCCTCTTCGAGCATCAATGCGGTGATTTTTGTCTATCGCTACGACCGCATGCGCGGCGCGGATGTGCTGCAGGCTTTGCGGGCAATACCGGAAGTCATCGAGTGCGATGTCATGAGCGGCGAGTTCGACCTGATGCTGCGCGTCGGCGCTGCGAGCCCGGAGCGGGTGCATAAGGTCTGGAATGAAATCTCCGCGCTGCCGGGCGTGGAAAACACGGTGACTTCATTCGTTTTATCGTCTGTTGTCTAGCCGGTTTTTTGCTGTGAAAAAGTCAACTTCGGTTGGCTTTTTTTATGCCCGGACGCTTTGCCCAGGCACTGGTCAAAACGCCCATGAAATAGAGCAAATTGGCATATTTCACTGCCCAGGACGTGTCCCTAATCTAGTGCCCAACAACCCATCACCCAGATCAAGGACAATAAAAAATGACTGAATACAAACTGGCGCTGGTCGGCTTCGGTGGTGTCAACCGGGCGCTGGCTCAGCTGATTGCCGAGCGTAACGACAGTTGGAAAAACGAACTGGGTTTTACCCTGAAAATCGTCGGCGTCACTGATCTGTTCCTCGGTTCGGTGATCGGTCGCGACGGGTTGGATGCCGCGTTGCTGGCCAATCTTCCAGCGGTCAAGGGCGCTTTCGCGCAACTGCCGGGGGGCGAAGCCGTAGCCCTCAACGAAGCGGTGATCAAGGCGTCCGGTGCGGACATCATTGCCGAAGCGACCTTTACCAACCCGGTGGATGGTGAGCCGGCTACTTCGTTCTGCCGCTGGGCGCTGGAGAACGGCAAACATGTGGTCACCACCAACAAGGGACCGATTGCCCTGCACGGTGGCGAGCTGAAAGACCTGGCCCAGCGCAATAACGTCGTCTTTGAATACGAAGGTTCGGTGATGAGCGGCACACCGGTGATCCGCCTGGCCAGGCAGTTGCTGGCGGGCAGTTCGGTTGTCGGTTTCGAGGGGATTCTCAACGGCACGTCCAACTTCGTCCTGACCCGCATGGAAGGCGGCCTGGGTTTCGCCGAGGCGGTCAGTGAGGCGCAGGCATTGGGGTATGCCGAAGCCGACCCAACGGCGGACATCGAGGGGCATGATGTACGTCTGAAGGTGGTGATTCTGGCCAACGAGTTGCTGGACGCCAAGCTGAACGTCAACGATGTCAGTTGCAGCGGTATTTCCTCACTCGGCCTTGGCGACATCGAAAAAGCCCGGCAGGACGGAGCACGCTGGAGGCTTATCGGCGCGGCCACGCGTCATGCCGATGGTTCGGTCAGTGCCAGTGTCGAGCCGCGCCTGTTGAACCATGATCATCCGCTGGCCGGTATCTGCGGCGCCACCAATGCCGTGTCGTTCGCCACCGATCTGCTCGGCGCTGTGACGGTTTCGGGGCCGGGAGCTGGGCGCACGGAAACAGCGTTTGCGTTGCTGTCGGACATCATCAGCATCCATCAGTCTGTTGCGCACAACTAGGAGAACGCCTGTGAAACTATCGAGTCTTGCGCTGGCTGCCGTGGCGCCGCACATCGAAGTCTTCAACCCCTTTGACGGGACTGTTATCGGGACCGTAGCGGATGTTTGTGCATCGCAGGTGCCGCAGTTGCTGGTGCAGGGTCGCAGCGGTGCGCAAGCCTGCGCCGAACTGCCGCGTCATCGTCGGGCACGCATTCTCGAACAGGCCGCCTTGCACATCGAACGCGATGCCCCGGCATTTGCCCGGCTGATTGTCGACGAAGCCGGCAAGACCCTCAAACAGGCGGAAAAAGAGGTCAAACGCTGCGTCAACACCCTCAAGCTTTCTGCCGAAGAGGCCAGGCGCAATGCCGGGGAAGTGGTGCCTTTCGATGCCTATGAGGGCTCCGAGTCGCGCCAGGGCTGGTTCTCCCGCGAGCCGCTGGGCCTGATCGTCGCGATCACCCCGTACAACGATCCATTGAATCTGGTGGCGCACAAGCTCGGTCCGGCCATTGCCGGCGGCAACGCGGTGATTCTCAAACCGTCTGAGCTGGCGCCGTTGTCGGCCATCAAATTGGTCTCGTGTCTGGTTAAGGCCGGGTTGCCCGAGTCGGTGGTCACCGTCGCCACCGGCGGCGCGGAACTGGGCAAGGCCTTGGTCGCCTCCCGTGAGGTGCGGATGATTTCCTTTACTGGCGGCTTCGTCACCGGCGAGCAGATTGCCCGCACGGCCGGCCTGAAGAAGCTCGCCATGGACTTGGGCGGCAATGCGCCGGTGATCGTCATGGCGGACTGCAACCTTGCGGCCGCCGTCGACAGTTGTCTGTCCGGGGCCTTCTGGGCGGCGGGACAGAACTGCATCGGCACTCAGCGCCTGCTGATCCAGGCGTCGATCTACGCGCGTTTTCGCGAGCACTTCGTCAGCCTGGCGCAGAAACTGGTGACCGGAGACCCATTGCTTGCCAGCACCGACATCGGCCCGATGATTACCCCCCAAGCGGCGCAGAAGGCCGAGCAGGTGGTCAACGAAGCGTTGGAGGAGGGCGCCAGGTTACTTTGCGGCCACCGGCGCGAGGGCTCGTGCTACGCCGCGACCGTGCTGGAAAATGTCGATCATGCCAGTCGCCTGTGGCGCAACGAAGTGTTTGCCCCAGTGGTCGTGTTGCAGCCTTTCGAAACCTTCGATGAGGCCATCTCGTTGGCCAATGAACCCGATTACAGCCTGCACGCGGGTATCTTCACCAATGATCTGGCGACGGCGATGAGTGCGGCGCGGCGGATCGAGGCGGGTGGCGTGATGATCAACGATTCGTCCGACTATCGTTTCGATGCCATGCCGTTTGGCGGCTCCAAGTACGGCAGCCTCGGCCGGGAAGGGGTGCGCTTTGCCTATGAGGAAATGACCCAGCCCAAGGTGGTGTGTCTGAACACCCTGGGTTAAGCGATTCAAGGCAAATTAAATCAGGTCGTTTGGCATTGGGAAGGTCTGGTCACCCGCCCAATGCCTTTTTCTAGCGTTAGCCATGCATTTATTGCCGAGAGTTCAGATCGAATGGCTCGCTTGCCTTCAAAGCGCCCACAAAAAAGCCGCGAATAAACGCGGCTTCTTTGATTCCGACAACGCTTACACGTTGAAACGGAAGTGCATCACATCGCCGTCCTTGACGATATATTCCTTACCTTCCAGGCGCCATTTACCGGCTTCCTTGGCACCGGCTTCACCCTTGTACTGGATGAAGTCGTTGTAGGCGATCACTTCGGCGCGGATAAAGCCTTTTTCGAAGTCGGTGTGGATCACGCCGGCGGCCTGTGGCGCGGTGGCGCCGACCTTGACGGTCCAGGCGCGGACTTCTTCGACACCGGCGGTGAAGTAGGTCTGCAGGTTGAGCATTTCGTAACCGGCGCGGATCACGCGATTCAGGCCAGGCTCTTCCAGGCCCAGAGCCTCGAGGAACATGTCTTTTTCTTCGCCGTCATCGAGCTCGGCGATTTCCGCTTCGATCTTGTTGCACACCGGAACCACGATCGCGCCTTCTTCGTCGGCGATGGCCTTGACCACGTCGAGCAGCGGGTTGTTCTCGAAGCCGTCTTCGGCGACGTTGGCGATGTACATCACCGGCTTGGTGGTCAGCAGGTGGAAGCCCTTGACTGCGGCCTTCTCGTCAGCGCCCATGGTCTTCATCAGGCTGCGTGCCGGCTTGCCCAGGGTGAAGTGGGCGATCAGCTGCTCCAGCAGGCCTTTCTGGACCACGGCGTCCTTGTCGCCACCCTTGGCGTTACGCGCGACTTTCTGCAGTTGCTTCTCGCAGCTGTCGAGGTCGGCGAAGATCAGTTCCAGGTCGATGATCTCGATGTCGCGTTTCGGGTCGACGCTGTTGGAGACGTGAATCACGTTCTCGTCTTCAAAGCAGCGGACCACGTGGGCGATGGCATCGGTTTCGCGGATGTTGGCCAGGAACTTGTTGCCCAGGCCTTCACCTTTCGACGCACCGGCCACCAGGCCGGCGATGTCGACGAATTCCATGGTGGTCGGCAGGATGCGCTTGGGGTTGACGATCACCGCCAGGGCGTCCAGGCGTGGGTCCGGCATCGGCACGATACCGCTGTTGGGTTCGATGGTGCAGAAGGGGAAGTTCTCCGCCGCAATACCGGACTTGGTCAGCGCGTTGAACAGGGTGGATTTGCCGACGTTGGGCAGGCCGACGATGCCGCAATTGAATCCCATGGTGTTTCCCCTCGGAAAAGAGTCAGGCCTTCTGGCTGTGCAGGTTTTTCATCGCGCGGTTCCATTCCCCGGCGAGGATATCCGGCAGCACGCCGAGGGCAAAGTCGATGCAGGCATCGAGTTTTTCCTGTTCGGCGCGTGGCGCACGACCCAGGACGAAATTTGAAACCATACTGGCAACGCCTGGGTGGCCAATGCCGAGCCGCAGACGGTAAAAGGTATTCTGATTGCCCAGCTGCGCGATGATGTCGCGCAGGCCATTGTGCCCGCCATGCCCGCCGCCTTGCTTGAGCTTGGCAACGCCGGGAGGCAGGTCCAGTTCGTCATGGGCCACCAGGATTTCTTCGGGTTTGATCCGGAAGAACCCCGCAAGCGCCGCGACAGCCTGGCCGCTGCGGTTCATGTAGGTGGTGGGAATCAACAGACGAACATCCTGACCCTGATGCGAAAAGCGTCCGGTCAGGCCGAAATACTTGCGATCGGCCACCAGGTTTACACCTTGGGCGTGGGCGATGCGCTCAACAAAAAGGGCCCCCGCGTTATGCCGGGTCTGTTCGTATTCTGCGCCTGGATTTCCCAGGCCAACGATCAGTTTAATGGCAGTCACGACAGGGGCCCTTCCTTTGGAGTTGTGGATAACAATGCCGACCTGAGTGCGGCGAAAGTGGACGACAAGGGATCATTTACTCAAGAGTAAACGTCGCGTTATCGCCCGCTTTCTCGCTACGTTTCGGTCCGCGATGTTTCCTCAAGCTCCGGCAATACAGAGTGAATTACTCTGCAGCGCCTTCTTCAGCTTCTGGAGCAACGCGTGGAGCGTGAACGTTGGCAACCGCTTTGTCATCACCGTGAACCAGTGCGACAAACTCAACGCCTTTAGGGGCTTTGAGGTCGGACAGGTGCAGGATTTCGCCGATTTCCAGAGCCGACAGGTCGACTTCGATGAACTCAGGCAGGTCTTTCGGCAGGCAGGTCACTTCGATCTCGGCAACAACGTGCGAAACTTCGCCGCCTTTTTTGATCGGAGCTTCTTCACCAACAAAGTGCACAGGCACGACGGCGGTCAGTTTCTGGCCGGCAACGACGCGAACGAAGTCAGCGTGCAGCACGTGGCCTTTAGCTGGGTGACGTTGCAGGGCCTTGATGATGACGTTCTGCTTGGTGCCGCCGACGTTCAGCGAAATGATGTGGCTGTAGGCCGCATCGTTTTCCAGCAGTTTGGCAACTTCTTTGGCCAGCATGCTGATGGATTCAGGGGCTTTGTCGCCACCGTAAACTACAGCTGGAACCAGGCTTGCGAGACGACGCAGGCGGCGGCTCGCACCTTTCCCCAGGTCGGAACGCACTTCAGCATTCAGAATAAATTCGTTCATGTTGTATCTCCAAAATAACCACATTCGCCCCAGCGTTTGCGACCAGCGCTAAAGGCGATATGGGCAAAAAAGCCCCGCCCCGACAATATGCCGGGGCGGGGCGCTTTTCGTCAGTGAGGTGATCCGAAGGTTTGACCCTTAACGGAACATCGCGCTGATCGATTCTTCGTTGCTGATGCGGCGAACCGCTTCGGCAACTACCGGTGCGATATCCAGTTGGCGGATACGCGGACAGGCTTGAGCTGCAGCGGACAACGGGATGGTGTTGGTCACCACCAGTTCGTCCAGCATTGAGTTCTCGATGTTCTCGATCGCTCGGCCCGACAGCACAGGGTGTGTGCAGTAGGCGAAGACTTTTGCCGCACCGTGCTCTTTCAAGGCTTTCGCCGCGTGGCACAGGGTGCCGGCGGTGTCGACCATGTCATCAACCAGAATACAGGTACGCCCTTCGACATCACCGATGATATGCATCACTTCAGAGTGATTGGCTTTCTCGCGGCGTTTGTCGATGATCCCGAGATCAACGCCCAGGGATTTGGCGACAGCCCGTGCACGCACGACGCCACCAATGTCCGGGGACACGATCATCAGGTTTTCAAAGCGCTGGTCTTCGATGTCATCCACCAATACGGGGGAGCCGTAGATGTTATCTACCGGAATATCGAAGAACCCCTGGATTTGGTCAGCGTGCAGGTCAACCGTGAGAACACGGTCGATGCCTACCACGGTGAGCATGTCAGCCACGACTTTCGCGCTGATAGCCACACGTGCGGAACGCGGACGGCGATCCTGACGGGCATAACCAAAGTAAGGGATTACAGCTGTGATTCGAGTCGCTGAGGAGCGGCGGAAGGCATCAGCCATCACGACGAGTTCCATCAGGTTATCGTTGGTCGGAGCGCAGGTCGGCTGGATAATGAAGACGTCTTTACCGCGGACGTTTTCATTGATCTCGGCGGTAATTTCGCCGTCGGAGAATTTACCGACAGAGATGTCACCGAGAGGGATATGCAGCTGACGAACAACACGTCGAGCCAGATCGGGGTTGGCGTTCCCCGTAAAGACCATCATCTTGGACACGCGCAGTACCTAGAGGCTGAGGGTAACCTGGATGAGTAAAGGAAAATGGCAGGGGCGGCTGGATTCGAACCAACGCATGGCAGGATCAAAACCTGCTGCCTTACCGCTTGGCGACGCCCCTGTATCTGTTGCAACGAGTACCCAGTACTCGGTTCCTTTTAGAGCAGACTTTGCAGCTTGCGATGCAACATCGAAACGTTGCTTCCTTTCGCTACAAACCCTGTAAGGGTCTCTGTAAGAAGGGCCGAGACTTTATCAGCTTCAGCTTTGTTTGGGAAGCCCCCAAACACACAACTTCCAGTGCCGGTTAATTTTGCTTCGGTAAATTTACCTAACAAATTCAAAGCGTTACGTACTTCTGGATAACGCCTTGCTACAACCGGTAAGCAGTCATTTCGACTGTTTCCCTTGGGAACGGGGCGCACTTTAATGGGAGGAGAGTTACGTGTCAACAGTGGATCTGAAAAAATTTCTGCTGTACTTACAGATACTTGCGGGACAAGCACGACATACCAAGGCTCTTCGGGGTTTTCCGGGGTGAGTTTTTCTCCCACGCCCTCGGCAAAAGCCGCGTGCCCACGCACGAAAACCGGGACGTCGGCGCCCAGTGTCAGGCCCAGTGCGGCCAGGCGATCGAGGTCCCAGCCGAGCTTCCACAAGTGGTTCAGGCCCAGCAGTGTGGTCGCGGCATTCGAGCTGCCGCCACCGATGCCGCCGCCCATGGGCAGGATTTTATCGATCCAGATGTCGATGCCCAGGGCGCAACCCGATTGCGCCTGAAGTTTTTTCGCGGCCTTCACGATCAGGTTGCTGTCGTGGGGCACCCCTTCGAATTCGGTGTGCAGTCGGATCACGCCATCGTCGCGCACGGCGAATGTCAGTTCATCGCCGTAGTCGAGAAATTGAAACAGCGTCTGCAACTCGTGGTAGCCGTCTTCGCGGCGTCCCAGGATGTGCAGCATCAGATTGAGTTTGGCCGGGGAGGGCAGGGTCAGTTTCTCTACGGTCACGTTATTGCCCCAGCTTGCGTGGTTGCCAGTCCTTGATCACCAGCGTGATATCAAGGTCGGTGCCGTGCAGTTTGATCCGCTCGGGCAGCCAATAACCGCTCTGTTGCACGTAGCTCAGGTATTCGACCTGCCAGCCGTCCTGCTCCAGGGAGGCCAGGCGGCTGTCGCCATTGAGGCTCAGGCGGCTTTTGCTGTCGGGGGCGGGCAAGCCGCGTACCCACCAGACCAGGTGCGACACCGGCAGTTTCCAGCCGATCTGCTCTTCCAGCAGCGCCTCCGGGGAGACGGCTTCGTAGCGACCCTGGTTGGCCACTTCGAGGCTGACTTGCCCCGGTCGGCCGGTCAGGCGGGCGGCGCCGCGCCCCAATGGGCCGGACAGGCGGATATCGTAGTAGTCCTGGCGTTGCAGCCAGAACAAGGTGCCGCTGCCGGAATCTTTCGGCGCGCGTACCCCGACTTTTCCTTCGATCTGCCAGCCATCGATGCTGCTGAGCTGGGCCTTGTGCTGTTTCCATTGCGCCGGGTTGCCCTGGCCCTCAACGGATTCGCGGGCACCGAAGCCCGCGCAACCGGCGAGCAAGGCGATGAAGCTGAAAACGATAAAGTGGCGCAAGAACATAAACTTAAAGGGTCTCGGAACCGGTCAGGCGCTTGATGGTGCCGCGCAGGATGGGGCTTTCGGGTTGTTCCTTGAGGAACTTTTCCCAGATTTGTCGGGCTTCGCGCTGTTTGCCATTGGCCCAGAGCACTTCGCCCAGGTGGGCGGCGACTTCCTGGTCGGGGAAGCGCTCCAGCGCCTGGCGCAGCAGGCGCTCAGCCTCGTCCAGGTTGCCCAGGCGGTAGTTCACCCAGCCCAGGCTGTCGAGTACGGCCGGGTCTTCCGGGTTGAGCTTGTGGGCCTGTTCGATCAGCACCTTGGCTTCGGCGTAACGCGTGGTGCGGTCGGACAGGGTGTAGCCCAGGGCATTGAGCGCCATGGCGTTGTCCGGGTCGCGCTTGATGATCAGGCGCAGGTCTTTTTCCATCTGCGCCAGGTCATTGCGTTTTTCCGCCTGCATCGCACGGGTGTAGAGCAGGTTCAGGTCGTCGGGGTATTGCAGCAAGGCTTGTTGCAAGACTTTCCAGGCGCGCTCGGCCTGATTGTTGGCCGACAAGGTTTCGGCCTGGATCAGGTACAGCTGGATCGCGTAGTCCGGTTCCGCCTCGCGCGCCGCGACCAGGCGTTTTTCCGCCTCGTCGGTGCGCCCGTTGCTCATCAGGATGTCGGCCTGGCGCAACTGGGCGGGCAGGTAGTCGTTGCCGGGGCCGACCTTGGCGTATTCGAGCAGGGCGGCCTGGGGGTCGTTGTTTTCTTCGGCGATGCGGCCGAGGTTCAGGTGCGCCGAGTCCACATGGCTTTCGCGCTCGATCAACTCTTCCAGATAGCCCTTGGCCTCGTCCCAGGCCTTGGCTTCCAGGCACACCAGCGCCAGGGAGTAGCGCAATTCGTCATCGTCCGGGTATTGCTGGACCAGGTTGGCGAACTGCACTTTGGCGTCCTCCATGCGGTCCTGCTCCACCAGCGTGCGCGCGTAAGTCAGGCGCAGGCGCTTGTCGTCCGGGTACTTCTTGATGCTTTTTTCCAGCAGCGGAATCGCTTCCTTGCCGCGATTGAGGTTCTGCAACAGGCGTGCGCGCAGCAGGATCGGCGCGATCTCGCCTTCTTCCGGCGGGTTCTGTTCCAGCAGCTTCAGCGCGGCTTCGGCTTCGTCGTCCTGCTGCAGCAGCAAGGCCTTGCCGAACACGAGCTGGCTGTTCTTCGGGTGTTTTTGCAGCAGGCGGTCGAAACTCTTCATCAGCCCGTTGCGCGTGTCCTGGTCGGTATCGGCCGCCGACAGCGCAAGAAAGTCGAAATGCGTGTCGCCCTTGCCCTGCAGGACTTTCTCCATATAGGTCATGGAGTCGTCGTAGCGCCCCGAGCGCGCCAATTGAATGGCTGCCGCCCGTTGTGCCTCCAGGTCGTCCGGCGCGTTTTTCGCCCAGATCAGCGAGGTGTCCAGCGCAGCCTGGTCGGCCCCCAGGTACTCGGCGATGCGAAACGCCCGCTCCGAGATGCCCGGATCTTGCGTATTGATGGCCTGGGTCACGTAATTATCCAGCGCAATATCGAAACGATTGCGCTGGCCGGCCAGTTCTGCGGTCAGCAGGCTGTACACCGTATCTTCAGTGAACGAGGAGTAAACCTTGGGCTTTTCAGGGGCTGGGGTGCTCTCTTCCACCGGCGGTGTACCGTCGGTCGACACGGGGGCCATGGCCTGGCAGCCGTTGAGGAAGACAAAAGCGAGGAGCAACGCGGAGGATCTATTCATATAGGAAGAGGACGACTAACCTGCGGTCGGATCATCATGACACAAGCCTTCGGCCAAACATAACCGAGTCTCAGTGGATGCCTTTATAGGCACAACGTATAGGGACAATAGACGACGGTGGTTGTTCTGAATCTATCGAAGTAGGACAATTGTCGGCTTCCCGACATCATCAGCGATATTGAATGGCCTTCCTCGCACTCGGTATTAACCACAAGACTGCCTCCGTAGACGTGCGCGAGCGCGTGGCGTTTACGCCTGAGCAGTTGGTTGAGGCCTTGCAGCAGCTCTGCCGACTCACCGACAGCCGCGAAGCTGCGATCCTTTCCACCTGCAATCGCAGCGAGCTTTATATAGAGCAGGAGCATCTTTCAGCGGATGTCGTGCTGCGCTGGCTGGCCGATTACCACCATTTGGACTTCAATGACCTGCGCGCGAGCGCTTATGTGCATGAGGACGATGCGGCAGTTCGTCACATGATGCGTGTGGCGTCCGGTCTCGATTCGCTGGTCCTGGGCGAGCCGCAGATCCTCGGCCAGATGAAATCCGCCTACGCCGTGGCGCGTGAGGCTGGCACCGTGGGGCCGCTGCTGGGGCGCCTGTTCCAGGCCACGTTCAATTCCGCCAAGCAGGTACGCACCGACACCGCCATCGGGGAAAACCCGGTGTCCGTGGCGTTTGCCGCCGTCAGCCTGGCCAAACAGATTTTCAGCGACTTGCAGCGCAGCCAGGCCTTGCTGATCGGTGCCGGCGAGACCATCACCCTGGTCGCCCGTCACCTGCACGACCTCGGCGTGAAGCGTATCGTGGTGGCCAACCGCACCCTGGAGCGTGCCAGCATCCTCGCCGAACAGTTCGGCGCCCACGCCGTGCTGCTGGCCGATATCCCGGCCGAGCTGGTGCGCAGCGACATCGTCATCAGTTCCACCGCCAGCCAGTTGCCGATCCTGGGTAAAGGCGCGGTAGAAAGCGCGCTGAAGCTGCGCAAGCACAAGCCGATCTTCATGGTGGATATTGCCGTTCCCCGGGATATCGAGCCTGAAGTCGGCGAGTTGGACGACGTTTACCTGTATAGCGTCGACGATCTGCACGAAGTGGTCGCCGAAAACCTCAAGAGCCGTCAGGGCGCAGCCCAGGCCGCCGAGGAAATGGTCAGCGTCGGCGCCGAAGACTTCATGGTGCGCCTGCGCGAACTGGCGGCGGTGGACGTGCTCAAGGCGTATCGTCAGCAGGGCGAACGCCTGCGCGACGAGGAGTTGAGCAAGGCCCAGCGCTTATTGGCCAATGGCGGCAACGCCGAAGACGTGCTGATGCAACTGGCCCGCGGCTTGACCAACAAGTTGCTGCACGCTCCCAGCGTACAACTGAAAAAACTCACTGCCGAAGGCCGCCTCGATGCGCTGGCCATGGCGCAGGAACTCTTTGCCCTCGGTGAGGGCGCGTCAGATAGCTCTTCGGATAAAAAACCGTAATGAAAGCGTCACTGCTCAACAAACTGGACGTGCTCCAGGACCGTTTCGAAGAACTGACTGCGTTGCTCGGCGACGGCGAGGTCATCTCCGATCAGGCCAAGTTCCGCGCTTATTCCAAGGAATACGCCGAAGTTGAGCCCATTGTGCTCACCTATCAGAACCTGTTGAAAGTACAAGCCGACCTGGAGGGCGCCCAGGCCCTGCTCAAGGACAGCGACCCGGACATGCGTGAAATGGCCGTGGAAGAAGTCCGTGAAGCCAAAGACAAACTGGCCGAGCTCGAAGGCGACCTGCAACGCATGCTGCTGCCCAAGGACCCCAACGACGGGCGCAACGTCTTCCTCGAAATCCGCGCCGGCACCGGCGGCGACGAGGCGGCGATTTTCTCCGGCGACCTGTTCCGCATGTACTCGCGGTATGCCGAGCGGCGTGGCTGGCGCGTCGAGATCCTGTCCGAGAACGAAGGCGAACACGGCGGCTATAAAGAAGTCATCGCCCGCGTCGAAGGCGACAACGTGTACGGCAAGCTGAAATTCGAGTCCGGCGCGCACCGCGTGCAACGGGTGCCGGCCACCGAATCCCAAGGCCGTATCCACACCTCGGCGTGTACCGTGGCGGTGTTGCCCGAGCCGGACGAGCAGGAAGCCATCGAGATCAACCCGGCGGACCTGCGCGTCGACACCTACCGTTCATCCGGTGCCGGTGGTCAGCACATCAACAAGACCGACTCGGCGATCCGCATCACGCACTTGCCGTCGGGCATCGTGGTTGAATGCCAGGAAGAGCGTTCGCAGCACAAGAACCGGGCGCGGGCCATGTCCTGGCTGTCGGCCAAATTGAATGACCAGCAGACCAGCGCCGCCGCCAACGCGATTGCCAGTGAACGCAAACTGCTGGTGGGCTCGGGCGACCGTTCCGAGCGCATCCGCACCTACAACTTTGCCCAGGGCCGGGTCACCGACCACCGGGTCAACCTCACGCTCTACTCCCTGGACGAGATTCTCGCCGGTGGCATCGACGCGGTGATCGAGCCGTTGCTCGTCGAATACCAGGCCGACCAATTGGCGGCGATAGGTGAATAAATGACCATCATCGCCAGCCTTCTGCGCGCCGCCGACCTGCCCGACTCGCCCACCGCACGCCTGGACGTGGAGCTGTTGCTCGCGGCTGCCCTGGGCAAGTCCCGCAGCTACCTGCACACCTGGCCGGAAAAAATCGTCAGCAGCGAAGCCGCGCTGACCTTCGCCGATTACCTGCAACGCCGCCGCGCCGGTGAGCCGGTGGCCTACATCCTCGGCCAGCAAGGTTTCTGGAAGCTGGACCTGGAAGTCGCGCCCCACACGCTGATCCCGCGCCCGGACACCGAACTGCTGGTCGAGGCGGCCCTGGAATTGTTGCCCGCCACGCCGGCCAAGGTGCTCGACCTCGGCACCGGCAGCGGCGCCATCGCCCTGGCCCTGGCCAGCGAGCGCCCGGCCTGGCACGTCACCGCCGTCGACCGCGTGCTCGAAGCCGTGGCCCTGGCCGAACGCAATCGCCAGCGCCTGAACCTGCACAATGCCACTGTGCTCAACAGTCATTGGTTCAGCGCGTTGCAAGGCCACACCTACGACCTGATCATCAGCAACCCGCCCTACATCGCCGCCAACGATCCGCACCTGGCGGCCGGCGACGTGCGTTTTGAGCCGGCCAGCGCGCTGGTGGCGGGCCATGATGGGTTGGACGACCTGCGGCTGATCATCGCCGAGGCGCCGGCCCACCTCAACGCGGGCGGTTGGTTGTTGCTGGAACACGGTTACGACCAGGCCGCGGCGGTGCGTGACCTGCTGCTGAGTCAGGGCTTTGAAGGCGTCCACAGCCGCATCGACCTCGGCGGCCACGAACGCATCAGCCTGGGGCACCGGCCATGCTGAGCGACCAGGAGCTGTTGCGCTATAGCCGACAGATTCTGTTGAAACAGGTCGACATCGACGGCCAATTGCGCCTGAAAAACGGTCGCGCCTTGATCGTCGGCCTCGGCGGCCTGGGCGCGCCCGTGGCGCTGTACCTGGCGGCGGCCGGGGTCGGCGAGTTGCATCTGGCGGATTTCGACACCGTCGACCTGACCAACCTGCAACGCCAGATCATCCATGACACGGACAGTGTCGGCCTGAGCAAGGTCGATTCGGCCATCCGCCGTCTGACCGCGCTCAACCCCGAGGTCAAACTGCTCACCCATCGCACTGCGCTGGATGCCGACTCCCTGGCCGCGGCAGTGGCGGCGGTGGATGTGGTGCTCGATTGCAGCGACAACTTTTCCACCCGTGAAGCGGTCAACGCCGCCTGCGTGGCCGCCGGCAAGCCGTTGGTCAGCGGCGCGGCGATCCGTCTGGATGGGCAACTGTCGGTATTCGACCCGCGGCGCGCCGACAGCCCGTGCTACCACTGTTTATACGGGCACGGCAGCGACACCGAACTGACCTGCAGCGAAGCCGGCGTGGTCGGCCCGCTGGTCGGTCTGGTCGGCAGCCTGCAGGCCCTGGAAGCATTGAAGTTGCTCGCCGGTTTCGGTGAGCCCCTGGTCGGACGCTTGTTGCTGATCGATGCCTTGACCACGCGTTTCCGTGAGTTGCGCGTCAAGCGCGATCCCGGTTGCAGTGTGTGTGGGGCGCAGCATGGTTAAGGATGCACCGATCGGTGTGTTCGACTCCGGTATCGGCGGGTTGACGGTGCTCGAGGAAATCCAGCAACTGTTGCCCCATGAGTCGCTGCTGTACGTCGCCGATTGCGGGTACATCCCCTACGGCGAGAAAACGCCGGCCTTTATTTGCGAGCGTTTACACCGGGTTGCGGCGTTTTTCCGCGAGCGCGGCGCCAAAGCCTTGGTGATTGCCTGCAACACAGCGACCGTTGCTGCCGTGGCCGACTTGCGCAAGAGCTACCCCGACTGGCCGCTGGTGGGGATGGAACCCGCCGTCAAACCCGCCACCGCTGCGACCCGCAGTGGCGTGGTCGGCGTACTCGCCACCACCGGCACCCTGCAAAGCGCCAAGTTCGCCGCGTTGCTCGACCGTTTCGCCACCGATGTGCGGGTGATCACCCGGCCGTGCCCAGGCCTGGTGGAACTGATTGAAACCGGCGACCTGGGCAGCCCGGCCCTGCGCCAGTTGTTGCAAAGCTATGTCGAACCGTTGCTCAGCGCCGGCTGCGACACCATCATCCTCGGTTGCACCCACTACCCCTTCCTCAAGCCGCTCCTGGCGCAGATGCTGCCCCCCGGCATCAGCCTGATCGACACCGGCGCCGCCGTGGCCCGCCAACTCAAGCGCCTGCTCGGCGAACGCGATCTGCTGGCCGCCGGCACTCCGGGCCCTGCCCAGTTCTGGACCAGCGGCGATGTGTGTCATCTAAGAAATATCCTACCGACACTATGGAAACATCCCGGAGTTGTGAGAAGCTTCGGCTCGTGAAAATTTCGTCAAAATTCGCCGTTAGACGCTGAATTTCTGACAGTGAGTCGGCTTCTATAAGCGAGATTTCCCTGTGTAAAAACCTATAACTTCGTTCGGAAAGGATGTTTCTTATGAAGCGCTTGTTCTGTTTGGCCGCGATTGCGGCCGTTGTGGTGGGACACTCTTTTTCGGCGCAGGCCGCCGGCCTTGAGTTTGGCCTGGGGGCCACCGGTGATTCGACGCTCACCTATCGATTGGGGCTGACGTCGGATTGGGATAAGAGCTGGATGCAGAGCGACGTCGGTCGCCTGACCGGCTATTGGAGTGGTGCATACACCTATTGGGAAGGTGATCACCGTGCAGGCGCGAGCAGCCTGTCGTTCTCCCCGGTATTTGTGTATGAGTTCGCCGGGGAATCGGTAAAGCCTTACATCGAGGCCGGGATCGGGGTGGCGGCATTCTCCCGCACGCGGTTGGAAGACAACAACCTCGGCCAGGCCTTCCAGTTCGAAGACCGCCTGGGTTTCGGTTTGCGCTTTAACGGCGGGCATGAAGTGGGCATTCGTGCCATGCACTACTCCAACGCCGGGCTCAGCGACCATAACGACGGCATCGAAAACTACTCGTTGCACTACACGATGCCGCTGTAACTTCAGAACCCTGCAAAACCCTGTGGGAGGGGGCAAGCCCCCTCCCACATTGAGATATTTGTCGGCCTGAGATCAGCGGTAAGCGGTCGCAATCCGTTCGCGTTCGGTGGCATCGAAAACTACTCGTTGCCCTGCAAAACCCTGTGGGAGGGGGCTTGCCCCCTCCCACATTGAGATATTTGTCGGCTTGAGATCAGCGGTAAGCGGTCGCAATCCGTTCGCGTTCGGTGGTATCGAAAACTACTCGTTGCCCTGCAAAACCCTGTGGGAGGGGGCTTGCCCCGGTACAGACCGGAGACATCCTTTACGTTTGAAACCGGAGACATCGTTTACATGTATTAATCATGGCCAGGAGGTAACTGGCCATGTCATGGAATCGAGAGTCCCCTA